>NZ_KZ983998.1:40930-117894 GCF_003569785.1 Leucobacter sp. wl10
CACCTCCTTCTTGAGGATGCGCATCGACTGCCCGAGGCTCTTCGCCAGACCCGGGAGCTTCGGCGCACCGAACAGCAGCAGGACCACGAAGAGAATGGCGAGCAGGTGCACTCCGGTGAGGTTTCCAAGCATGCGAGCGGCTCCGATCCGTAGTGATTCCGCAATTATCGCACGTCGGACTGAATTGCAACCCCCGTTCCCCGCTGCCGGCGCGCGACCAGGCCGAGCAGCAGCGCGACGAGGCCGCCGAGACCCAGGCCGATCGCGCCGCCGATCAGCGCGGCGAAGCCGGCCACCTGCGCCATCGTGTAATCCGCGTCCTCCTCGATCGGGAAGAACAGGGACGCCAGGGCGGCGGCGATCGCGCCGAGCACCGCCGCCCCCACGATCACGCGCCCGTAGCGCACCGACCGCTGCAGCGTCACCTCGCGCTCGACCTCTTCCCCCCGGGGGGCGAAGAGCGGGTCCTCCGCCGGTTCGTGGGCCTCAACGTCCTCTTCGTTGTTCATGACCCTATTCTCTCAGGACCGCCTGAGGATCAGCGCGGGCGGCGGACGATCGGCAGCAGGCCCAGCAGGTCGGCGCGGGATCCCGAGGCGGTGACGCGCGCCTCGCTCAGCGCGGTCTCCCAGTCGAGGCTTCCGGTCGCGAGCGCCAGCCAGGTCTCGGCGTCGGTCTCGATGACGTTCGGCGGGGTGCCGCGCGTGTGCCGGGGACCCGCCACGCACTGGGTCGCGCCGAAGGGCGGCACCCGCACCTCGACCGAGTTGCCCGGAGCCAGCGCCGCGAGCTCCTCCAGCAGGTAGCGCACGGCGGTCGCGACGACGGCCCGCCCGGCGCCCCCGTCCAGCGCCGCCGCGAGTGCCGCCAGCCCGTCGGCCTCGGAGATCCTTCGCTTCGCCACAGTGACACCTTACCGCCGGCCCCTCCCGGCCCCGGTTCCGCGGGTGCGCCCCGTTCCGCTCCGGCGTCCGGTCCCGTCCGGCCCCGCACTGCCAGGCCCGGCCGGCCCGCCCGCCCGGCGCTCCGCCCCTCGTGTCCCGAAACGCGAGTCGCGAACAGCCGCCTCCCTCTCCGCGAAGCCGCCGTTTGCGACTCCGGTTCGCTCGTCGAGGCCCGGAATGCGGCGCCCCGAGCCGCGGACACTATCCTGGGACGGTGAAGATCCTCGTCCTGGGGCCGGGTGCCCGCGAACACGCCATCGTCCTCGCGCTTCTCGCCGAGGGGGCGAATCACGAGATCGTCTGCGCACCGGGCAACGCCGGCATCGCGGCGAGCGGGGTCGAGACCCCCGAGCTCGCGTACACGGACCCCGAGGCGGTCGCCGCGTTCGTGCGCGAGTGCGCATTCGACCTCGTGGTGGTCGGTCCGGAGGCGCCGCTCGTGGCGGGCGTGGCTGATCCGCTGCGCGCCGCGGGGGTGCCCGTGTTCGGGCCGGATCGGGCCGCCGCCCGGCTCGAGGGCTCGAAGGCGTTCGCCAAGCGCGTGATGGACGAGGCCGGCGTGCCGACGGGCAGCGCCGTGCGCGTCACCTCGCCGGCGGACGCCGGACCAGTGCTCGACGAGTTCGGCGCGCCCTACGTGGTGAAGGCCGACGGCCTGGCCGCGGGCAAGGGCGTGCTGGTGACGGAGGACCGCGCCGCGGCTCTGGAACACGTCGCCACGTGGGCCCCGCACGGAGACGTGCTGATCGAGGAGTACCTCGACGGCCAGGAGGTATCGCTCTTTTTCTTCGCCGACGGGCACGACGTGCTGCCGCTGAGCCCGGCGCAGGACTACAAGCGCGTCTTCGACGGCGACGAGGGGCCCAACACCGGCGGCATGGGCGCGTACTCGCCGCTGCCGTGGCTGCCGGGCGGCGTGGAGTCGTTCGTCGACGAGATCACCCGCACGGTCGCGCTGCCGACCGTGCGCCGGCTCGAGGCCGAGGGCACACCCTTCGTCGGGCTGCTCTACTGCGGGCTCATCGTCACGCCGAAGGGGGTGCGGGTCATCGAGTTCAACGCGCGCTTCGGCGACCCCGAGACGCAGGTGGTGCTGGCGCGCCTCGACTCGCCGCTCAGCCGGTACCTGCTGGCCGCGGCGAGCGGCGAGCTCGCGGCGCAGCCCGCACCGGAGTTCTCCGAGGATCCCGCGGTGATCGTGGTCGTGGCGAGCGAGGGCTACCCGGGCGAGGTCGTCACCGGTCGCGGGATCACCGGGCTCGAGGGAGCCGCGGCGGTGCCCGGCGTGCACCTCGTGCACGCGGCGACCGCTCGCTCCGACGATGACGGCTGGATCGCGACCGGCGGACGCGTGCTCGGGGTCGTGGCACGGGGCAGCGATTTCGGCGAGGCCCGATCCCGAGCCTACGAGGCCGTCGCGCTCATCGGCCTCGAGGGAGGCCAGCACCGCGGCGACATCGCGGCTCGGGTCGCGTAGCGGCGCTCACGGCGCGGCCCGGACCGGATCCCCCGCGATGCTACGCACCGCGGATGATGCTGTCGAAGTCCGGCTCCTCGGGGTCGTCGGAGTCGCGGGGTTCTCCCGGCACGGCCAGCCGCTCGACCTCGATGGTGTCGCCGGCCTCGGCGGTGTCGCCGACCTCGGCGTCGCGCGCGTCCTGCGCCTCCACGACGGGCACCGATCCCGTGTCGAGCTCGAGGCGATCTCCCACCTGCGGCTCCGCCTCGACCTCGATCTCCACGGCCTCGACCTCGACCAGCTCGGCGTCGACCTCGCCCTCGATCTCCAGCGGCGCGACCTCGAGCGCCCCGTCAGACGCCGCCTCGGCCGCCGCCTCGACGGCTCCGGCGAGCTCCGCCAGCAGCCGGCCCCATTCCTGCTGGGAGACCGCCGCGCGTTCAGCGGGCGCCGCGAGCGCGTCGAACCCCGTCTCCGTGACGGTGACGCCGGTCTCGTGGCCCTGAGAGCGCAGCGTCAGCAGCACCGCGGTCGTGCGCTCCTCGCCGGACTCCCGCCAGGTGAAGCCGAACGCGTGGCCCTCGACCCACACGTCGACCGCGCCCTCGGTCTCGCGCGCGGGCGAGGCCTCGCCCCCCTCCTCGGCCGCGGACCGGACGGCGACGGCGCCGCCGACCCCCGGCTCCAGCTGCAGGCCGGGCCACCACTCCGACCGGCGCCCCGAGTCGACCAGATACGACCACACCGCAGCTCTCGCGGCCCTCACCCGGCTCCGCGCTACAACCGGTCCCAGCGGGATCATGGTGCTCCTCATCAGGTCGATGCCACTTCGCGTGTCGTCATCCGCCGGTGGGCGCCGCCGGGGCAAACACCAGCGTACGCTAATGAGACTACCGGTATCCGCCGACATTGCGCCGAGAAACGCGGCGGGGATCCGCCGATCCCCTGTGCCCGCCCCCGCCCGGTCCGCACCCCCGCCCGCCCGCCCGTCCGTCCTCCCGAAACCGTGTGCGCCTTTCGGGCGCCCCATCGCGATGCGAGCGCCCGAAAGGCGCACACGGATCGAACCTCGGGCGCTTCGGAGAACGAGCAGGTGGAAGAATGGACGCGTGACGCAACTCTCCCCGCCCCCGCAGCTCGACGGCTGGCAGCACATCTACTCCGGCAAGGTGCGCGACCTCTACGTGCCCGCCGACGGCTCCGACGCGCAGCTGCTCGTCGTCGCGAGCAACCGCGTGAGCGCGTTCGACCACGTGCTCGAGCCGCCCATCCCGGGCAAGGGCGCGCTGCTCACGGCCCTGTCGAACTGGTGGTGCTCGCGCATCGACGTGCCCAACCACCTCGCGGGCGCGGGATCCGGGGCCCCCGCCGTTCCCGAGGAGGTGGCCGACCGTGCCATGCTCACCCGCCGCCTTCAGATGCACCCGGTGGAGTGCGTGGTGCGCGGCGCGCTCACGGGGTCGGGGTTCGCCGAGTACCGGCGCACCGGGGCGGTGTGCGGCATCGAGCTGCCGGCGGGCCTCGAGGACGGCGACCTGCTCGAGGCGCCCATCTACACCCCAGCGTACAAGGCCCCGCTCGGCGAGCACGACGAGAACATCAGCTACGAGCGCTCGGTCGAGCTGGTGGGCGAGGAGGCCGCGGCGGCGCTGCGCGACGCCTCGTTGCGCATCTTCGCCGAGGCCCGGGATCTGGCCGCGGCGCGGGGCGTGGTGCTCGCCGACACCAAGTTCGAGTTCGGGCGCGATCCGGGCAGCGGAGAGCTGGTGCTGGCCGACGAGGTGCTGACGAGCGACTCCTCGCGGTACTGGGAAGCCTCGGCGTACTTCGACGCCTCGCTGCCGCGCGCGAAGCGCCTCGCCTCCTTCGACAAGCAGATCGTGCGCGACTGGCTCGCGGCCAACTGGGACAGGCGTGGCGAGCCGCCCGTGCTCCCCGACGAGATCGTGGCGCGGACCCGCGCCCGGTACCGCGAGCTGCATGCGCGGCTGACGGGCGGGGCCTGATCCGGGGCCGCCCTGCCGCAGATACGGGATCTGCAGAAGATATGCCCGATCCGCCTCGGAATCGCATACGCATCGCAGATCCCGGATCTTCGACCACGGCGTCCGACTGCCGAGCGCACGGTAGACTGGGCCAGACTTCTGTGTTCTCGAGTTGGAGGCTCTCCAGTGCCCACGATTGTTGTTGACGTCATGCCCAAGGCCGAGCTGCTCGATCCGCAGGGCAAGGCGACCACAGGGGCCCTCGCCCGCCTGGGCCACGGCAAGTTCGAGAACGTGCGCATCGGCAAGCGCTTCGAGTTCACGGTCGAGGGCGAGGTGACCGACGAGGTGCTCGCCGAGGTGCGCCAGGTGGCCGACGAGATCCTCTCGAACGCGGTCATCGAGGACGTCGTCTCGATCGCCGTCGACGGCGAGACTCTCTGATGTCGACGAGGATCGGCGTTGTCACCTTCCCCGGCTCGCTCGACGATCGCGACGCGCAGCGCGCCATCCGCATCGCCGGGGCCGAGCCCGTCGCGCTCTGGCACGCCGATCACGATCTGCAGGGCGTCGACGCCATCGTGCTGCCGGGCGGCTTCAGCTACGGCGACTACCTGCGCCCCGGCGCGATCGCGGCGATCTCGCCGATCATGACCGAGGTGATCGGCGCGGCGCACGGGGGCATGCCGGTGCTCGGCATCTGCAACGGCTTCCAGGTGCTCGTCGAGTCGCACCTGCTGCCGGGCGGCCTGATCCGCAATGCGCACCAGCAGTTCATCCGCCGCGACCAGCGGATCGTGGTCGAGAACGCCGACACCGCGTGGACCAGCGAGTTCGAGCGCGGTGAGGAGATCGTGATCCCGCTCAAGAACGGCGACGGGGGTTACATCGCGAACGACGATACGCTCGAGCGGCTCGAGGGCGAGGGGCTCGTCGCCTTCCGCTACGCGGGCGTCAATCCCAACGGCTCGCTGAACGACATCGCGGGGCTCACGAACGAGCGCGGCAACGTCGTCGGCCTCATGCCGCACCCCGAGCACGCGGTCGAGCCGGGCTTCGGCCCGGACATGCCCGAGGCCATGCGCTCCGGCGTCGACGGCCTGAGGTTCTTCACGAGCGCTGTCGCGGCGCTCGCGGCTCGGGTGTAGCCCGCCCGGTGTAGCCCGCCCGGTGTAGCCCGCCCGGTGTGGCCGCCCGGCTGCGCCGAGACGCCATCGGTTTCCCGAGACACCACGAAAGCAACGCGAATTAGGTGGCGTCTCGGGTGGCTCATGGCGTCTCGCTGCGAGATGCGAGAACGGTGGATCCGGGGCCGGCGAGGACCGCGGATCCGTGAACCGCAGCCCCTCCGACGCGCCCGGGCCCGCGCCTACGACGCCGCGGCAGCCCGGGCCGCGGCGGGCAGGGCTGCGGCGATCCGCTCCAGGGCGGCATCGTCGTGCGCGGCCGTGACGAACCAGGCCTCGAACGCGCTCGGGGGCAGGTTGACGCCCCGCTCGAGCATGGCGTGGAAGAACGCCCGGTGGCGCCCGACCTCCTGCCCCTGCACGGTCGCGTAGTCGAGGGGGGCCTCGGGGAACTCCCCGAAGAGCACGCTGAACAGGGTTCCCGCTCGCTGCACGCGGAAGGGCGCGCCAGCCGCGGTGAACGCGCTCGACACCTCGGAGACGATCGCCTCGGCCGCGCTCGCAAGACGCTTGTACGCGGCGAGATCCGCGTGCCGCAGCGTCGTGAGCCCCGCGGCGACCGCGAGCGGATTGCCCGAGAGCGTGCCCGCCTGGTAGACGGGACCGAGCGGGGCGAGCAGCTCCATGATCTCGGCGCGGCCGCCGAGCGCGGCGAGCGGCAGGCCTCCGCCCACGACCTTGCCGAAGGTGAACAGATCGGGCGAGACGCCCTCGGGCACCCGCGCCTGCTCGATCCCCCAGTATCCGGACGGCCCGGCGCGGAAGCCCGTGAGCACCTCGTCGAGGATCACGAGCGCCCCGTGCCGATGCGCGAGGTCGATCATCGCGGCGGTGAAGCCGGGCTCGGGCGGGAGCACGCCCATGTTCGCGGCCGCGGCCTCGGAGATGACGGCTGCGATGCGGTCGCCGTGCTCGGCGAACGCCGCGGCGAGCGCGGTCGGGTCGTTGTAGGGCAGCACGAGCGTCTGGCCCGCGGTCTCGGGCGTGACCCCGGCCGATCCCGGCAGGGCGAGGGTGGCGAGCCCCGACCCGGCCTCGGCGAGCAGCCCGTCGGAGTGACCGTGGTAGTGCCCAGCGAACTTGACGATGAGCGGGCGGCCGGTGGCCCCGCGCGCGAGCCTGATCGCGGTCATGGTGGCCTCGGTGCCCGTCGAGACGAGCCGCAGCCGCTCGACCTCGGGCACCCGCGCGATGATCTCCTCGGCGAGCTCCGCCTCCTCGGGCGCGGAGGCGCCGAAGCCGAGCCCGCGCCCGGCCGCGGCCTGCACCGCCTCGACCACGGCGGGGTGGGCGTGCCCCAGCAGCGCGGGACCCCACGAGGCCACGAGGTCGACGTACTCGTTGCCGTCGGCGTCGGTGACCAGGGGACCTCGCCCGGAGACGAGGAAGCGCGGCGTGCCGCCGACGGAGCCGAAGGCGCGCACGGGGGAGTTCACGCCGCCGGGGATGACGCGGGAGGCGCGCTCGGCGAGCGCCGCGCTGCGCTCGGTGCTCGTGACGGATCGCGGGGTCGATGCGGCGCTCATCGCAGCCACCCCGCGAGCTCGACGGCGAAGTAGCTGAGGATCGCGTCGGCCCCCGCGCGCTTGATGCCGATCACCGACTCCTCGACCGCACGGCGCCGGTCGATCCACCCGTTCGCGGCCGCCGCCTCGATCATGGCGGCCTCGCCGGAGACCTGGTACGCCCAGACGGGCACGGGGCTGACCGCGGCGACATCGGCGAGCACGTCGAGGTAGCTCATGGCGGGTTTCACCATGATCACGTCGGCGCCCTCGGCAACGTCGAGTTCGGCCTCGCGCAGGCCCTCGCGACGGTTGGCGGGATCCTGCTGGTAGGTGCGGCGGTCCCCCGTCAGCTGCGAGTCGACGGCCTCGCGGAACGGGCCGTAGAACGCCGACGCGTACTTCGCGGAGTAGCCGAGGATCGCCGTGTCCCGGTGACCGGCCTCGTCGAGGGCGTCGCGCACGGCGGCCACCTGCCCGTCCATCATGCCGGAGAGCCCGAGCAGCGCGGAGCCCGCCTCGGCCTGGGCGACGGCCATGGAGCGGTAGCGATCGAGGGTCGCGTCGTTGTCGACCGTTCCGCGGTCGTCGAGCACGCCGCAGTGGCCGTGGTCGGTGAACTCGTCGAGGCAGAGGTCGGTCTGCACGACGAGCGCGTCCCCCGCCTCCGAGACGGCGGCGCGGGTGGCGAGGTTCAGAATGCCGCGCGGATCGTCGGCCGCGCTGCCGCGGGCGTCGCGCACGCTCGGCACGCCGAACAGCATGACGCCGCCGACACCGGCCTCCGCGGCCTCGGCCGCGGCGCGGCGCAGCGAGTCGAGGGTGTGCTGGAAGACGCCCGGCATGGAGGATATCTCGCGGGGTTCGCCGATGTCCTCGCGCACGAAGAGGGGCAGGATCAGCTCGGCGGGGTGCAGGCGGGTCTCGGAGATCAGTCTGCGCATGGCCGGGGTGGTGCGCAGGCGGCGCGGTCGGACGGTGGGGATCATGCGGGGTGTCCTTCTGATCGATTCGAGTGGTCGGAGGGTGGGAGGGGCAGCGCCGCGAGCACGGCGAGCAGGCCCCCTGAGGTGTGCTCTTCGGCGATGGCCCCGGCCCGCAGCCCGAAGTCTGCGAGCGCGCGCGCGGTCGGGCCGCCGATCGCGACCACGGCGGTTGCGGCGGGGATCGGGGCGAATCGGCGGGCGATCTCGCGCGCCCCGGATCCGCTCATCGCCAGGATCGCGTCGAACCCGCCCGCCGCGACGGCGGTCTCCAGCTCGGCGTCGCGGGGCGCGGGAATGGTGCGGTAGGCCGTGACGCGCTCCGGGGAATGCCCGGCGGCCGTGAGTGCGGCCTGGAGGTCGGTGCCCGCGATCTCGGAGAGCGGGAGCAGCAGGCGTCGCCGCTCACGGCCCGCGAGCGCTTCGATGAGGGCCTCGGCCAGCCCGCGCGCCGAGAAGTCGCGCCCCGGCTGCACCGCGACCTCGAAGCCGCGCTCGCCCAGGGCGTCGGCGGTGGCCGGCCCCACCGCCGCGACCGGCGACGAGCGGGGCTTCGCGCCCGCCTCGGCGAAGGCGTGAGCCCCGGCGGCGCTCGTGACGACGAGCCAGTCGTAGGAGCCCCTGTTCCAGCGGTCCGCGGCCGCGGCGAGCGCATCCGGGCGCTCGGGCGGCGCGGTGACGGTGAGCGGCGCGACGACGGCCTCGCCGCCGCGCTCGCGGATCCCGGCCGCGAGGCGGTCGCCCAGCGCCCCGCCGCGGGGCACCAGGATCCGGCGTCCGGCGAGGCTCCGCCCGCCGGGTGCGCCGGCGCTCCGGGCAGCGGCGCGCTCCGCGGATTCCGGACTCACCGCTCGCCTCCGAGCGGCGCGAGCGCGGCGGCGCCCCGGGCGAGCAGATCGTCGGCGACGGCCCTGCCCAGCTGCTCCGGGGCGCCGAGGTGGTCGAGGTGCCCCTCGATCCAGGGCAGCTCGGCCTGCGCGGTCAGCCGCTCGCGGCCGTCGAGCCGGTAGACGCTCGCGCTGAGCACCAGCCGGCCGTCGTCGACTCGGGCGGTGGCGCCGATGGGCGCGGAGCACCCCGCCTCGAGGGCGGCGAGCAGCGCGCGCTCCGCGAGGGCGCGGGCGCGCGACTCGGGATCGTCGAGCGCGGCGAGCGCGGCGGCATAGGGGGCGATCACGGCGTCGCTGCTCCGCGCCTCGATGGCCAGCGCTCCCTGCCCGGGGGCCGACGGCGCCGCGGCGAGCGGGAAGCGCTCCGTGATCGCCGCCGAGCGCCCCAGGCGATCGAGCCCGGCGGCGGCCAGCACGACCGCGTCGAGGTCGGCGCCGACGCGGCCGAGCCGGGTGTCGACGTTGCCGCGCAGGTCGAGCACCTCGAGGTCGGGCCGCGCTGCGAGGAGCTGCGCGACGCGGCGCGGCGATCCGGTGCCCACCCGGGCGCCCTCGGGCAGCTCGGCGAGCGCCAGCCCGTCCCTGGCGCACAGCGCGTCGCGCGCGTCGGCCCGCCCGGGGACCGCGCCGAGGGCGATGCCGTGGCACGGGGCCGTGGGCAGGTCCTTCAGCGAGTGCACCGCGAGGTCGCACTCGCCCGCCAGCAGCGCGTCGCGCAGCGCGCTCACGAAGACGCCGGTGCCCCCGAGCTGCGACAGCGGGGCGCGCGAGGTGTCGCCGTGCGTGGTGACGATGACGAGGACCACCTCGAGGCCCGTGGCCGCGGCGACCGTCTCGGCCACCGTGGTGGTCTGCGCGACGGCGAGCGCACTCCCCCGGGTGCCGATGCGGATCAGGCCGGGCGCGGCGGCCACCGGCGAATCGGAGCGGCGCACGCGCGCGGCGGTTTCGCGGTCGTTCATCTCTGCTGGGCTCCTTCGCGGTGGGGGACGGTGGCTCCGTCGCTGTCGATGGTCGTGCGCGCGGCCTCTTCGGCCGCGGCGCGTGCGCCGGGAATCACCGAGGCGAGGCCCGTGCCGCTCACCCAGTCCCCCGCGAACACGACGCCCGGCGGCGCCTCGAGCGCGTCGCCCGCCGCCGGGTCGCCCTGCCGAGCGTTTCCAGCCTCCCACTCTCGGCGGATCATGTGGCGGACCGATGCCTCGCCGAGCTCGATCCCGAGAATGCGCGAGGCATCGCGCACCGCGAGCCGAAGCGCAGCCTCGTCGCCCAGGCCGCCGGTCGCGGGAGCGCTCCCGAGGCGGCCGTAGGAGAGGCGGATCAGGTGGCGGCCAGGCCCGAAGAGGCGGGCGCGGTCGGGCCACTTCGCCGTCGCGTGCGTCAGCGCCTTCGCCGCGATGCCGGAGGCGGACTCCGCGACGAGCGCCCCCGTGCCGCGGGGGGCGCTGTCGAGTCGGGGGTCGTCGACGACGAGCGCGACCACCTCGACGCGCCCGCTCGGAGCCGCCGGAGGCGCGCCGAGCAGCCGCCGGGCCGCGGCCTCGGAAACGGCCAGGATCACGGCGTCCGCGCGGACGAGCGGCTCGCCCCGCGCGCCGGTCACGGCCCAGACCCGGCGCCCTCGGCCGTCCCGCTCGGCTTCCAGGCGACCCGCCGCGACCCCCGTGCGCACGACGACGCCCGCGCGGTCGAGCTCCGCGGCGAGCGCGGCGACGAGGGCGCCCATGCCGCCGCGCAGGCCGGCGACCGCTCCCCCGGCCGCGGCGCGGCTGTCGCGCAGCTCGCGGCCGGCGGCCAGGAGCGAACCGCTGCGCTCGAGCGCGGCGGCGAGGCCGGGCACGTCGGCGACGGTCATGTCCGATGGGTCGGCCGAGTGGACGCCGAGCACCACGGGGCGCACGAGGCGCGCGAGCACGCGCGGACCGAGGCGGGCTCGCACGAGTTCCGCGAGGGATCCACCGCGGCCCAGGTGCCGCGGCAGCATCGGCTCGGCAGCCGCCCGCAGCGCCCCGACGGGCCCGAGCGCCCGCACGGCGTCTCGGGAGAGCGGAGCGGCGGGGATGCCGATCGCACCGGCGGCGGGAAGCGGAACCGCGCCCGTCCCCGTGACCACCCAGGAGCCGAGGGGCGCGGGGCGCACGATCTCGTCGGCCAGACCGAGCTCGGCCAGCAGCGCCGCGACCGCGCCGCCCCGGGTCGCGAAGGCCTCGGCGCCGATGTCGACCGCTACGCCGTCGACCGTCTCGCCGCGGACGCGCCCGCCGAGGCGGTCCCCCTCCTCGACGAGCACCACGCGCGCGCCGGCGCGGGCGAGGTCGCGGGCCGCGACGAGCCCCGAGACGCCGCCGCCGATCACCGCGACGGTGCCGTCGCGGTGATCGGCGGGGTCAGCGCGCATGCGCGAGTTCCACGATGCGCGTGAGCACGGCGGGGTCGGTCTCGGGCGGCACGCCGTGCCCCAGGTTCAGCACGTGCGCGGGCGCCCGCGAACCCCGGCGCAGCACGTCTTCGAGGTGCTCCTCGAGCTGCTCCGGCGGCGCGCCGAGATACGCAGGATCGAGGTTGCCCTGCAGCGTCACGGTGTCGCCGAGCCTGCGGCTCGCCTCGTCCAGCGGCGTGCGCCAGTCGACGCCGACGGCGCTCACCCCGACGCCGGCGAGCTCCTCGAGCAGGTGCCCCGATCCGACCGCGAAGTGGATCATCGGCACCGTCGCGGCGTGCGCCGCGTAGCCCTCGCGGAGCGGGTGCCCGAATCGGAGGCCGCGCACCGCGTCGAGCGTGCGGCGCGAGGCGGGTGCGACGTGCTCGCGGTAGTCGGTCGCGCTGAGCGATCCCGCCCAGGAGTCGAACAGCTGCACCGCGCTCGCACCGGCCTCGACCTGCGCCTCGAGGAAGACCCCGCTGAGATCCGCCGCCCACTCGAGCAGCTCGCGCCAGGTCTCCGGATCGGAGTGCATGAGGGTGCGGGCGCGCAGGTGATCGCGGGAGGGACCGCCCTCGACGAGGTAGGCGGCGAGCGTGAAGGGCGCGCCCGCGAACCCGACGAGGGGCGTGCCGCCGAGCCGGGCGACCGTGAGACGCACCGCCTCGCGCACCTGATCGAGCGCATCGCGCAGACGGTCGGCGGTGAACTCGGCGCGGCAGCGGGCCACGTCGGCCGCGGTGCGCACCGGATGGGCGAACACCGGGCCGCGGCCGGCGACCAGGTCGACCTCGACACCGGCGAGGCGCATCGGAACCACGATGTCGCTGAAGAAGACCGCGGCGTCGACCCCGTGCCGCCGAACCGGCTGCAGCGTGATCTCGCTCGCGAGCTCGGGATTCACGCAGGCGTCGAGCATACGATGGTCTGCGCGGATGGCCCGGTACTCGGGCAGCGACCGGCCCGCCTGGCGCATGAACCAGACGGGGACGCGCTCGGGACGATCGCCGCGGAGAGCCCGTATCAGCGGGGCGTCGCTCGTGCGGCCGTCGGCGAGTGGGTGCGAGGCTGGGAGGAAGTTCATCGGTCGAGATGCTAGCTTATAGATCTGATGTGACACATCTGATCTACTCAGCTTGGGGCGCGGCCCCGATCCCGATCCAAGAATTACCCCCGATCAAGACACCTGTCGAGAATTTTCATGCTGCTCTGCCTCTCTGTCGATCATCGGCATGCCGACCTCGAGCTGCTCGAACGCATCGAGCGGCGCACCGAGACCGTGACCGCCGCCCTCAGCGATGCGGAGTTCGCGCGCGGCGCCGTCGTGCTCGCCACCTGCAACCGATTCGAGGCCTATCTCGATGCGCCCGGCCTCGCCCCCGAGCAGGCGCTCGACGGGCTGGCGCGGGCCGCCGAACTCGCCCCCGACGAGCTCGCGGGAGTCTGCTCCGTGCATCGCGGCGACGCGGTGGCCGAGCACCTGTTCGCGGTATCCGGCGGACTCGAATCGGCCGCCGTGGGCGAGGGGGAGATCGCCGGACAGGTGCGGCGCGCCATCGACGCGGCGCGCACCTCCGGCCGGTCGAGCACGGAGCTGGAGCGGCTCTTCCAGCACGCCATGGTGGTCTCGAAGCAGATCAAGCACCGCACCGGCCTGCAGTCCCAGGGCCGCTCGCTCGTGCAGCTCGCCCTCGCGATGGTCGACAGCCGGGTCGGCGACTGGGGCACCGCCCGCATCCTGCTCATCGGCACCGGCGCCTACGCGGGGGCGAGTCTGGCGGCGCTGCGCTCGCGCGGGGCGCAGCACATCGGCGTCTACTCGCCGTCGGGCCGGGCGGAGGCGTTCGCCGCCTCCCACGCCCTCCGTCCCGTGACGACAGAGGCGCTCGATACGGAGCTGCGCAGCAGCGACCTGGTGGTGGCCTGCAGCAGCATGAACGAACCGCTGCTCACCCGCGACCGCTTCGACGAGACCGTCACCGAGGGCAGTCCGCCGTTCTGCGCCCGGTTCGGGCGCCTCGAAGCGCCGGCGCGCACCCGCATCAGGCCCCGGCTGCTCATCGACATGGGGCTGCCGCGCAACATCGCGCCCGACGTCGCGAGCGTTCCCGGCGTCGAGCTGCTCGACCTCGAGACGATCGCCCTGCACGCCCCCATCCCCGAGCTCGGGGCAGAACTTCAGGCCCGGGACATCGTGCGCACCGCCGCCGCCGAGTTCGCGGCGATGCGGGCCGAGCGCGAGGCGGTGCCCGCGCTGCGGGAGCTCCGCTCGTTCGTCGACGAGGTCCTCGAGGACGAGATCGCGAGAATTCGCGGCCGCGGCTCCGACGGCAGCGGCGCGGCGGAGACCGAGGCCGCCCTGCGGCACCTGGCCGGTCGCCTGCTGCACCGGCCCACCGTGCGGCTGCGGGAGCTCGGCCGATCCGGGCGCGCGGCCGAGGGGGTCTCGGCCGTCTCGGCTCTCTTCGGCGATGGGCCGGGCCGGGCGGTAACGCCCGAGTAGGCGATCGACGCCCAGGGGACAGAAACCCGAAGAACCGCCTCCCCGCCCCTCGATCGCCTCCCCGAAGCGCGGGGAGGCGGCGGGCGCGACGCTCAGGGCCGGTAGTACACGGCCACCCGGCGGCCCCCGTGCTCGAGCACCTCGACGGGCGTCTCGAAGACACGCTCCAGGACCTCCGAGGTGACGATCTCCTCGGGCGTTCCGGAGGCGACGACGCGCCCGTTCGCGAGCGCCACGATGCGGTCGGCGTAGGCCGCCGCGAAGTTGACGTCGTGGATCACCAGCACGATCGTCTTGCCCAGGGCGTCGGCGGCGGCCCGCACCTGCGCCATCATGCTGACCGCGTGCCGCATGTCGAGCCCCGTGAGCGGCTCGTCGAGCAGCACGTAGTCGGTGTCCTGCGCGAGCACCATCGCGACGAACGCGCGCTGCCGCTGTCCGCCCGAGAGCTCGTCGACGAAGCGGTCCTCCATCCCCGCCAGGTCGAGGAACGCGATCGCGGCGTGGACGGCGCGCTCATCGGTCTCCGTGAGCCGGCCGGCCGAGTGCGGGAAACGGCCGAAGGTGACGAGCTGCCGCACCGTCAGCCGCGCCACGAAGTGGTTCTCCTGCTTGAGGATCGACACCACCCTCGCGAGTTCCCTCGACCTCGCGGCGCGCACGTCGAGACCGCCGACCACGACGCGACCGCTATCCGCGTCGAGCAGGCGCCCGATGATGGTGAGCATCGTCGACTTGCCCGCCCCGTTGGGGCCGATCAGCGCAGTCACCCCTCCCCGCTCGATGGCGAGGTCGACGGGGCCGAGCACCCTTCGGCCGGCATATCCCTTCTCGACCCCGGACAGCTCGATGCCGGCGGCCGCGGTGCGAGCGCTCGCTTCGGTCAACGCATTCCCTTTCTCAGCAGGACGACCAGGAACAGCAGCCCGCCCGCGAACTCGATGATCACCGTGACGAGGCCCGCCGCGGCGAAGACGTGCTTGAGCACGAAGGTGGCTCCGAGCAGCGTGACGAGCCCGAGGCCGATGGCGAGCGGGATGATCTCGGCGTGCGAGTCCCCGCGCGCGAACTGGTAGGCGAGCGTCGCCACCAGGAATCCGTAGAAGGTCATCGGCCCCACCATCGTGGCCGAGACCGATATGAGAACCGACACGAGCACGAGGATCGTGACGACCTCGCGCCGATAGTCCACCCCGAGCCCCACCGCCACGTCGCGGCCGAGCGCGACCACGTCGTAGGTGCGGCGACGCGTCCAGACGAACACGAGGATGAGGAGCACGATGCTCACCGCGATCGGCAGGTAGTCGGGGTTGCCCTTGCCGATGCTGCCGAAGAGCCGCGCGCTCAGCACGTCGAACTCGCTCGGGGTCAGGGTGCGCTGCATGAATGTCGAGACCGAGCCGAAGCCGATGCCGAGCACCACCCCCACGAGCAGCAGCAGGTGCAGATTCGCCCGCTTGCCCGAGAACAGCCAGCCGTAGAGCAGCGAGGCGAACAGCACCATGAGCGCGCTCTGCGCGATGATCTTCGGAATGCCCTCCATGCTCGCCGCAGCGGTGCCGAAGACGAACACGAGCGCCGTCTGCACGAGCACGTAGAGCGCGTCGAAGCCGAGGATCGACGGGGTGAGGATGCGGTTCGACGTGGCCGTGTGAAAGATCACCGTGGCGAGGGACTGACTCACCGCGACGAAGGCGATCGTGCCGAGCGACGTGAGGCGCGTCTGGGCGATGATCCGGAATCCCGGGCTGCCGACAGGCGCGGGGTTGTCGTAGACGAGGATCGCCACGGCGAGCGCCGCCGCGATGACGTAGACCGCGACGAACGGCAGGGCGCGCCGCAGTCGCCCGCTCCGGGGCGCGTCGAGGGCGGGCGGCTCACCGCTGCCGGCGAGCTTCACGATGCTGCTCGTCACAGGATCCTCCGCTGTCTGAGCAGCAGCGCGATGAACACGACCGAGCCGACGAGGCCGAGCACCATCGAGACCGGGATCTCGAAGGGCATGATGATGACCCTCCCGATGAGATCGCACGCGACGACCAGTGCGACGCCTCCGAGACAGACCCACGGGAGATTGCTGCGCACGTGGTCGCCGCGAATCATGGAGACGACGTTCGGCACGACGAGGCCGATGAGCGGCAGGAAGCCCACGACCACCGTGGTGACGCCCGCCGCGACCGCCACCAGGGCGGTGCCGCCGATGAGGATCGCCTCGTAGCGCACGCCGACACTCGTCGCCACGTCTTTGCCGAGCCCGGCCACCGTGATGCGATCCGCCATCACGAACACGAGCAGGGTCACGATCGCGGCCACCCACAGCACCTCGTAGCGCCCGCGCACCACCGCCGTGAAGCTGCCCATGAACCAGGTGCCGAGCATCTGCAGCAGGTTGAACTGCACCGCGAGGAAGGTGGTCAGCGAGCTGATGATCGCGCCGAGCATGATGCCGATGAGCGGCACCACGAGGGTGGTGCGGATCACGATGCGGCGCAGGATCAGCATGAAGACCATGGCTCCGGCGAACGCGAAGCCGCTCGCGACCGCCATCCGGCCGACGAGGCCGAGATCCGGCACCAGCAGCGCGCTGAGCAAGAGGCCCAGCGCCGCCCACTCGGTGGTACCCGAGGTGGTCGCGTCGACGAAGCGGTTCTGGGTGAGCATCTGCATCACGAGACCGCTCGTGGCCATCGCCGCTCCGGAGAGCACGAGCGCGACGGTGCGGGGCACGCGCGTGATCCAGAACATCTCGGATCCGAACTCCTGGCCCGAGATGTCGTAGACGCCGACGGCGAGCGACGCGGCCAGCATGCCGAGCACGAGCAGGATCGCCGCGATCAGCAGCCAGCGGCGGCGGGGCGGCGGCGCGAGTTCGGGCGCCACCGCACGGGTGCCGCCGATGCTGCGGGTGCGCCGAGCGGGGCCTTCGCCCCCACGGACGACCGCCCCGCTCTCGCGACCGTCACCGGCCGCCGCTGGCTCGACTCCGGGGCTCATGCGGCGGAGAAGGCCTCCCCGAGCTGCGTGAACAGCTTCGTGTAGGCCTGGATGCCCTCGGTCAGGTAGAAGTTCGGATCGAGGATCACGATCTGAGCCTGCTGCACGGCGGTGACGTTCTGCAGCGCCTCGGACTTCGCGATGAGCTCGTCGGCGGGAGCCGACCCCTCCTCGCGGTTCTCGGGAGCGAAGGCCGCGTCGCGGTCGAGCGCGACGATCCAGTCGGGGTTCGACTGGGCGATGGCCTCGACGCTCACCTCGTCGCCCTGGTCGTTGTCGGTGGCGCCCTCGATCTCGAGCGCCGGCTGCCAGCCCAGCTTCGGGAAGACCTGGCCGAGCGAGCGCCCCACCTTCGGAGCGAGGTAGCCGATCTTTCCGCCCGAGGTGTTGACCGCCATCACGGTGTCGGTGCCATTGTAGGCCTTCTTGGCATCCGCGACGGCGCCGTCGAGCTGCTCGCTCAGCGCTGCGGCCTCTTCTTCGCGGTCGAAGATCTGGCCGAGGATCTCGGTCTGGCGCTTGAGCTCCTCGAACTGGTCCTCGCCCTCGCGCGGGGCGATCTCGATCACCGCGGCCTGCGGATTCTGCTCCTTGATCTGATCGTAGTAGTCGGCGAAGCGGTAGCCGCCGATGATGAGGTCGGGCTGCGCGGCCACGATCGTCTCGAGGTTGGGCTCCCGGTGGTTGCCCACGTCGGCGACCTTCGGATCGTCGATGTAGTCGGGCCACACGCTGCCCATCACGCCCTTGGGAACCGCGGCAAGCTCGATGTTCCACTCGTCGAGCGTGTCGAAGACGGTGTTGTCGAGCGCGACGACCGTCTTGGGGTTCACCGGGACCTCCACCTCGCCGCGGTTGTCGGTGATGACGACGGTGCTCGCGGTCTCGCTCGTGCCGCCCTTCTCAGCGCCCGGGTCTGCGGGTGCGCCCGACGAGCAGGCGGAGAGCGCGAGAGCGGCGCTGAGCGTCAGCACCGCGACGGAGGCGGTTCGGATAAGGCGTGTCGACACGGTTGTCTCCTCGGAATCGGCGGGCGAACGAAGCGCCGGGCGCATGGACGCCGGCGCGGTCAGACCCGGCACCGCTCACGCGCGGACCCGAGTCATCGGAAGAAGATTAGGCTCACCTTCATCCGATGTTCAAGTCGCGTTCACGAAATCACTGATGAAATCGGCGTTTCGTCGGTGTCTGCTACGCCCTCGCCATGCCCCTCCCTCGGCAGGAGTCGCGAGCAGGGCGGCGGTCGAGGCGGTCGGGGGAGAGTCTCGGCCCGACGTGTACCTGGCCCCGGAACCCGCCTACCGCTGCCCGGCCTGGCCCGGGCCCAGCGCCGAGAAGTCAGGCTGTCCGTCGGGGCGAGCCGGCAGCGGGCGCCCGTCGGGGAACGTGGGCCACGGAAGCAGCGGCTGGGCCTGCACCTGGGCGGGCTGCTGCACCTGCAACTGCGGAGCACCCTGCCCGGGCTGCTGCGCCTGCTGCGAGGCCGCCGCACGTGCCGTCGCGGCAGCCGCACGAGCGGCCTCCCGCGCCTCCGAACCGTAGGACCAGCGCAGCAGCAGCGTGATCGACAGGCCGAGCGCGGTGAGGATCAGCAGGGCGGTCGCGATCTTCCAGTACAGGTCCGGGATGTGCAGGTCGAAGGCCTCGATGCCCACGGGGGCGGTGAACAGTATCCCGGACAGCACCGCGAGCACGCTCGTGACGAAGGCGAAGCGGGCGACGACGACGGGCAGCCGCTCGCCGATCTGCAGCAGCACCTGGCAGCAGAAGATCACGAGCCTCGTGACGAGGATCACGAACACCGACTTCCAGAAGATCTCCCAGATGAGCGAGAAGGAGTCGTACGGAGTCATCCAGATCACGATGAGCAGCAGACCGAGGATGTAGGCGTTGGCGATCAGCGCGACGGGCGCGTACCACTCCGACTTCTGCTCCCTGCGCGTATCGAGGGCGGTGAAGAGCACGAACACCGCGAACAGCGCGAAGGTGGAGAACACCCGCTCGAACTTGCCCTCGAAGTCGCCGATGAACAGCAGCGAGATCGAGGCGATAGTGAGACCCGCGAGCAGGATGATGCTGACCTTGAGGAAGGTCGAGAGACCCGCGCCCGAGCCCTCCGGCCTGGGCGCCTTCTCGCGCCTCTTCGGCTGCGGGCGCTGCTGCGGCGCCTGGGCAGCGTCGTGCTCCCGGCCCTGCGAGGTCTGCCAGGAGAAGGGCTGCTGAGCACCCTGCTGCGACGCGTCCTGCGCGGGCTCCTGCGCCGGGGAGTTCGGACGGGGTGCGTTCGTGTTCGGATCACTCATGCCTCTCAGTCTCCCCCGTTCGGCTGAAAATCACCAGCGGCAGGCCGCTGCGCCCGCACGCCTCCCCCTTCCCGCTTCCCCACGCCCCTTCCCGCACAGATTCACCTCCGAACACCTCGGATTCGCCGGAACGAGGTGCCCGGAGGTGAATCGGTGCCGCTGGGTGATGCCCGTGTCCCGGGCGGCGCCGGACACGCGGCGGGCCACGGGCCGACCGCGTAGACTGGATCCCGTACGTTCGGCGCGCCCCGGTCGCCGATCCCGAACCCGATTCACGGAGCACATCGAGCGTGACTGACACCGCCCAGGCCCCCGCCGACCCCCGCCCCGATACCGTCGCCGACGCCATCGCGACGCCCGACAAGGAGCAGCCGTACGGCGCCCTGGGCCTGAAGCCCGACGAGTACGAGCGGATCCGCGAGATCCTGGGCCGCCGCCCCACCTCGGGCGAGCTCGCCATGTACTCCGTGATGTGGTCGGAGCACTGCTCGTACAAGTCGTCGAAGATCTACCTGCGCCAGTTCGGCAAGAAGGTCAACGACAAGATGCAGGAGCGCCTGCTCGTCGGAATGGGCGAGAACGCGGGCGTGATCGACATCGGCGAGGGCTGGGCCGTGACCTTCAAGGTCGAGAGCCACAACCACCCGTCGTACATCGAGCCGTTTCAGGGGGCCGCGACCGGTGTGGGCGGCATCATCCGCGACATCATCTCGATGGGGGCGCGCCCCGTCGCCGTGATGGATCAGCTGCGCTTCGGCGACATCGACGACCCCGACACGGCCCGAGTGGTGCACGGCGTGGTCGCCGGCATCTCGTCGTACGCGAACTGCCTCGGCCTGCCGAACCTCGGCGGCGAGACGGTGTTCGACGGCGTCTACCAGGCCAACCCGCTCGTCAACGCGCTCGGCGTGGGCGTGCTGCGCCACGAGGACCTGCACCTCGCCAACGCCTCCGGCGCGGGCAACAAGGTCGTGCTCTTCGGTGCGCGCACGGGCGGCGACGGCATCGGCGGCGCGTCGATCCTCGCCTCCGACAGCTTCAGCGAGGGCGGGCCGACCAAGCGCCCGGCCGTGCAGGTGGGCGATCCCTTCGCCGAGAAGGTGCTCATCGAGTGCTGCCTCGAGCTGTTCCGCGGCGAGCTCGTCGAGGGTATCCAGGATCTCGGCGCGGCCGGCATCTCCTGCGCCACCTCCGAGCTCGCGGCCAACGGCGACGGCGGCATGTTCATCGAGCTCGACAGTGTGCTGCTGCGCGATCCCTCGCTCACCGCCGAGGAGATCCTCATGTCGGAGAGCCAGGAGCGCATGATGGCGGTCGTGCACCCGTCGAAGCTCGACGCCTTTCTCGAGGTGACGAAGAAGTGGGACGTCGAGACGAGCGTGCTCGGCGAGGTCACCGACACCGGCCGCCTCGTCATCAACTGGCGCGGCGAGGAGATCGTGAACGTGGACCCCTCGACCGTGGCGGTCGACGGCCCCGTGTACGAGCGCCCCGTGGAGTACCCCTCGTGGATCGACGCGCTGCAGGCGAACGGCGTGCGCGAGGCCGGTCTCGCCCGCGCGGGCTCCGGCGACGAACTGCGCTCGCAGATGGTCGCGGTCGCGGCCTCGCCGAACCAGGCCGACGTCTCCTGGGTCACCAACCAGTACGACAAGTACGTGCTCGGCAACACCGCGCTCTCCTTCCCCGACGGAGCGGGCATGATCCGCGTCGACGAGGATTCGGGCCTCGGCGTCTCGATCGCCACCGACGCGAACGGGCGCTACTGCCAGCTCGATCCCTACGTCGGCTCGCAGCTCGCGCTCGCGGAGGCCTACCGCAATGTCGCCGCCTCGGGCGCCGTGCCGACCGCGGTCACCGACTGCCTCAACTTCGGCAGCCCCGAGAACCCCGAGGTCATGTGGCAGTTCTCGCGCGCGGTCGAGGGCCTCTCGGACGCCTGCCTCGCGCTCGAGGTGCCCGTGACGGGCGGCAACGTGTCGCTCTACAACCAGACGGGCGACACCCCCATCCACCCCACCCCGGTAGTGGGCGTGCTCGGCATCATCGACGACGTGGCGCGCCGCGTGCCGAGCGGATGGCAGGATCAGGGCGAGCACCTCTACCTGCTCGGTGCGACACGGGACGAGCTCGACGGCTCGGCGTGGGCGGGCACCGTGCACGACCACCTCGGCGGCAAGCCGCCGGTGGCCGTGCTGGACGACGAGCGCGCACTGGCCGAGCTGCTGCACGCGGCTGCGCTGGGCGGCCTGCTCTCGGGCGCGGTCGACCTCTCCGAGGGCGGGCTGGCGCAGGCGCTCACCGACGGGGCGCTGCGCTTCGGCGTGGGCGCACGCGTGTGGATCGACGAGATCGTCTCGCGCGACGGCGTCGACGACACGGCCGCGCTTTTCTCGGAGTCGCAGGCGCGCGTGCTCGTCGCCGTGCCGCACGAGGAGGAGGTCAAGTTCCGCGGCCTGTGCTCGGGGCGCGACTTCCCGGTGCTGCGCATCGGCGTGACGGACGGCTCGGGGGAGGCCGCCGCGATCGAGGTGCAGGATCGCTTCACGCTGCCGCTCGCGGAGCTGCGTGCCGCGTCGCAGGCGACGCTGCCGTCGCGGTTCGGCGCGGTCGTCGGCGACGACGACCCCCGCGGGGTCGCCCCGGATGCCGCCGCTGCGCGCTTCGAGCGCTCGATGCAGGCTCCCGGCCCGGGCATCTCGGAGTGATCGCCGAGCCGGGGCTCTCGGGCGCTCCGACCCGATGGTTGCCCGGCTTGTTAGCATGGGAGCATGTCTCGCCGATGGGTGCCGACCACCGTGATACTCGCAGTGATCGCGCTCGGCGCCTCGGGGTGCGCTCCGTCGGGCTCGGGCGATGACAGCGGCAAGCCGCTGACCGCGGAGGTCGTGTTCGCCGCGGTCGAGAGCATCGGCCCCGGGGCTTGCGCCGACGATGCGGCCGACATGTTCGATGCTCCCGGTTCCACGAGCACCACCCCGCAGTGCGTGCGCATCGATCCCGAGATGCGGTTCTCGACGAGCGGAGGGCGAGCGGCGCTCGTCGCGGCGAGCGAGGACGCCGACCCGACACCGAAGCTGATCGAGCTCCGCCTCGAGTCGGAGGACGCCGCGCAGCTCGGCGACCTCACCGGGAAGCTCGTGGGGCGCGCCGCACCTCAGAATCAGATGGCGATCATCGTCGACGGTGAGGTCCGGTCGATGCCCGCCGTGATGTCGGAACTCTCCGACGAGGTTGTGAACATCTCGGGCGACCGCCTGCAGGAGCTCTACGACCGCCTGACCGGCTGAGGCGGCCAGCGGGTCGGTCGTCTTCCGAGCCGATCTACCGGGCCGGGCCCGGTAGACGAGAGCGTCAGCCGGCGTTCGAGACGAGCGGTGCGACGCTGGCGAGGATCGCCGTGTGCAGCTCGTCGACGGCCTCCGAGGCGTCGAGCACGAGGTGGCGGTCGGGATCCGCCTGCGCGAGAGCGAGGAACCCGCTGCGCACCGCGCGGTGGAACTCGTCGGCCTCAGACTCGAGGCGGTCGGAAGTACCGCCACGAGCCCGGCGCCGGGCGGCGGCGGTGTCGGGGTCGAGGTCCAGCAGCACGGTGAGGTGGGGCCAGAGCCCCTGGGCGGCCCAATCGCTGATTCGGCGCACTTCTGCGATGTCGAGCACGCGTCCCGCGCCCTGGTAGGCGAGCGAGGAGTCGATGTAGCGGTCCTGCACCACGACCGCTCCGCGTTCCAGAGCCGGGCGCACCACGTTGGCCACGTGCTGGGCGCGGTCGGCGGCGTAGAGCAGCGCTTCGGCTCGGGGATCGACCGCGCCGACCTCGTCGAAGCCCTCACCGACGGTGCCGTGCAGCAGCAGCGAGCGCAGCGCGGAGCCGAGCCTCGTGCCTCCGGGCTCGCAGGTGCGCACCACCTCGTACCCGCGCTCCTCGAACCATGCGTCGAGCAGCTCCGCCTGCGTGCTCTTGCCCGCGCCGTCGCCGCCCTCGAAAGTGATGAAGAGACCGCTCATCTGCCCCGCTCCTTTACTCGGATTCGTCCACTCCGCGCGCTCCGATCCAACCGGACGCGCTTCAGCCCGCGGCTTCGGCGGCCTTCCTCGCGGCGTTCGCCCTGCGCGTCTCCGCCGCCTTCTTGGCCGCGGCCGAGCGCGCCGGGTCGACGCCATTCTCGGAGGACGCCTTGCTCGCGGCGTTCTTCGCCGGGGCCTTCTTCACCGCCGTCTTCCGGGCGGGAGCCTTCTTCTTGGCGGGACCCTTCGCGCGCTTGATGGCGAGGAGCTCGATGGCCCGCTCGAAGGTGATGTCCTCGACGCTGTCGCCGCGCGGGATGGTCGCGTTGGTCTCGCCGTCGGTGACGTACGGGCCGAAGCGGCCGTCTCGCACGCGCACGGGCTTGCCGCTCACGGGATCGGCGTCGAACTCCTTCAGCGCGCTCGACGCCTTGCGAGCACCGTACTTGGGCTGTGCGAAGAGCTCCTGCGCGCCGGCGAGGTCGATCGAGAAGATCGCGTCCTCGCTGGGGAGCGAGCGGGTGTCGGAGCCCTTCTTGAGGTAGGGGCCGTACCGGCCGTTCTGCGACGTGATCTCGGTGTCCGATTCCGGATCGACGCCCACCACGCGAGGCAGGTCGAGCAGAGCGATCGCCGTCTCCAGATCGACGGTGGCCGGGTCCATGCTCTTGAAGAGCGACGCGGTGCGCGGCTTCTGCCCCTTCGGCAGCTCCTCGTCCTCGTCGGGGAGCTCGGTGACGTACGGCCCGAAGCGGCCGTTCTTCGCCACGATGCGCCTGCCCGTGCGCGGGTGCGACCCGACGACGCGGTCCTCGGCGGGCTCCGCGTCTGCGAGCTCGTGCGCCCGCTCGGGGGTCAGCTCGTCGGGCGCCATCCCGTCGGGGATGTTGACGCTGCGAGGCTTGAGCACGCCGTCTTCCCCCACCTCGCACTTCTCGTCGAACACCTCGAGGTAGGGGCCGTACTTGCCGTTGCGCAGCGAGATCTGGTCATCGATCCTGATCGTGTTGATCGCGCGGGCGTCGATCTCTCCGAGGTTGTCGACGACACCCCGCAGCCCCGGGTGGGCGTCGTTTCCGAAGTAGAACTCGCCCAGCCACTTGCCGCGGGCCTCCTCCCCCGCCGCGATGCGGTCGAGGTCGTTCTCCATTTCGGCGGTGAAGTCGTAGTCGACCAGCTCGCTGAAGTGCTGCTCGAGCAGGCGCACCACCGAGAACGCGATCCAGCTCGGCACGAGGGCCTGCCCCTTCTTCGCCACGTACCCGCGATCCATGATCGTGCTGATGATCGCCGCGTAGGTGGAGGGACGGCCGATGCCGAGCTCCTCGAGCCGCTTGGTGAGGCTGGCCTCCGTGTACCGGGGCGGCGGGCTGGTCTCGTGCCCCTTGGCCTCGGGGCTCTCGACGGCGAGCCGCTGACCGGATGCGAGCCGCGGCAGCGAGACGTTCTGATCGCCGGACCCGTCTCCGCGCTTCTCGTCGCGGCCCTCCTCGTAGGCGAGCAGGAAGCCGGGAAAGGTGATGACGGTGCCGCTCGCGGTGAACTCGGCCGCAGTCGGCGCCGCCGCGCCGGGCTCCGCGACCGATACCGCGAGCGCGACCGTGTCGGTGGATCCCTTCGCGTCGGCCATCTGGCTGGCCACGGTTCGCTTCCAGATCAGCTCGTACAGCGCGTACTCCCCCTGGGAGAGCTTGCCCTTGAGCTCGCTCGGGCGCTGGAAGGCGTCTCCCGCCGGGCGGATCGCCTCGTGCGCCTCCTGCGCGCCCTTCGACTTGCCGGCGTAGACACGCGGCTTTTCCGGCAGCGTGTGGGCGCCGTAGAGCTCGGCGGCCTGCGAGCGGGCCGCCTGGACCGCCTGCTTCGAGAGCGTGGGCGAGTCGGTTCGCATATAGGTGATGTGGCCGTTCTCGTACAGCGACTGCGCGAACGACATGGTCTGCCGCGAGCTGTAACGGAGCTTGCGCGAGGCCTCCTGCTGCAGCGTGGAGGTGGTGAACGGCGCGGCCGGGCGCCGAGTGTGCGGCTTCGTCTCGACGGCACGCACCTCGGCCTCGGCGCCCTCGGAAAGCAGCGCCGCGAGGCGCTCGGCCCGCTGCTGCTCCAAACGGATCACGCCGACCTTCGCCGCCCTGGCCGTCGGCTCGCCGTCGTCGCCGAAGTCGCCGCCCGTGGCGAGGCGCTGCTCGTCGAGGCGCACCAGCCGGGCCTCGAACGCGGTGGCGTCGTCCGCGTCGGAACCGGGGCGGAACGTGGCGGAGAGATCCCAGTACTCGGCCGCGCGGAAGGCCTGCCGCTCGCGCTCGCGGTCGACGACGAGGCGGGTGGCCGCCGACTGCACACGGCCGGCCGAGAGCTTCGGCGCCACCTTGCGCCAGAGCACGGGCGAGACGTCGTAACCGTAGAGGCGGTCCAGAATGCGCCGGGTCTCCTGCGCATCGACGAGTGCGATGTCGAGGTCGCGTGTGTTCTGCTTCGCCTGCTCGATGGCCTCCTTGGTGATCTCGTGGAACACCATGCGGCGGACGGGCACCTTGGGCTTCAGCACCTCGAGCAGGTGCCACGCGATGGCCTCGCCCTCGCGGTCCTCATCGGTGGCGAGCCAGAGCTCGTCCGCCCCCTTCAACGCCCGCTTGAGTTCTGCGACGGTCTTCTTCTTGTTGTCGTTGACCACGTAGTAGGGGGCGAAGTCGTTCTCCACGTCGACCGCGAACTTGCCGAACGAGCCCTTCTTCAGCTCGCTCGGCAGCTCGGAGGGCTCAGCCAGATCGCGCACATGGCCGACGGAGGCGATGACCTCGTAATCATCTCCCAGGTATCCGCCGATCGTCCTCGCCTTGGTCGGCGACTCGACGATCACGAGTTTCTTCGCACCCTCCACCGGTCTCCATTCGTTGCTTCGAGCTCTGCGCACGCGGGCCTTCTCGACTCGGGCCACCATTCTGCACCGACACGATACACACTCTCATGTGAGAATCCGCCATCGACGATGACTCCGTCGCGGCCGGAAGCGCGCTGCTTCTATTATGGCGAACCCGCGCGACGGACCGCGGCGGGTCGATCACGGAGGCCCCAGATACTCGAACGGATCGAGGTCGGGAAAGGAGTTCGCCTCTTGCGAGGAGAGCGTGAAGTGGGTGTGCGGACCGCTGGTGCAACCGCTCATTCCCGACGTCGCCACGCGCTGCCCCGCACCCACCCGCATCCCCGGCGCCACGCCGAACCGCTGCGGCGAACCGGGCTCCATGTGGTTGTGCGAGCTGTAGAACACCCGACCGCGGTACTCGTGACGGATCAGAACGGTCCAGTTGGGGCCGCGCCACCACTCGGGTCGCGCGAGGCACGTCGCGGGTACGCCGCCGCCGTCCGGCCCCGCCCACACCACGACGCCGTCATAGGGGGCGTAGAGCGCGCCCTCCTGCGTGACGGCCAGGTCGATGGAGAATCCGTCGTGGAAGCCCTGCGTCACCCCTCGCAGATCGGAGGGCCAGGCCCAGCCGTTCGCGCCCACCGGTCCTCCCTCGACCCCGCCCACGGGATCGGTCCCCGCACGAGCCTCGCCTTCGGCCCCGCCGAGTGCGGCCGCGACGCTCACTTCCACGAGCGCCTCGGCGCGCGCGGTGTCGATCTCGCAGCGATTCAGCCTCCCCTCGCCCGCGGCCGCAACCCGTCGGGCGAGCTCGCACGGTTCCGCGTCGACCCAGCCCGCGAGCGCGTCCGCCGCCGCGAGCGCGGCGGCATCGGCGAGGTTCTCCGCGCGATGCTGCGCTTCCAGCTGCGCCGACGCCGCGACTACGGGGAGCCCGAGGCACAGCGCGGCGGCGGCGCACGCGAGGAGGGCCGGGGCGCTCACTCGACGCTCCCCTCGCCGCTGATCGCGGCGCACGAGAGGCTCTCCACCCCGATCCCGGCGAGCAGGCCCCCGCCGGGCCGCGACCGCAGGGTCACGCAGTGCAGGCCGCCGGCGCGACTGCGGCTCACCTCGATCCGCGATCCCCACTCGGCGAGCACCGCTGCCGCCCGGTCGCCGTCTCCGCGGGCCTCGAGCCGCGAAACCTGCCCCGCGAGCGAGACGAGAGTAATGCGATGCGCGGCGATGAGGATGCCGCCGATCGTGAGGCCGAGCACGACCAGGATCGCCGGCAGCACGATCGCGAACTCGGCGGTGACCGTGCCCCGCTCATCGGCGAGCACCCGCCGCAGCGCGCGCTCGGCCCCGAGCAGCGCCCCGCGAGCCTCACCCCGCTCACCCGCCGGTGCCGAGCGCATTCTCGACCAGCTGCACGAGCATCGCCCGGATCTCGTCGGACCGCATGATGGCGACGAGCAGACCGGCGAAGGCGACGGCGGCCATGATCACGATGGCGTACTCGGCGGTCACCGCACCGCGCTCGTCCTCGAGCAGCTCTCGTATGCGTGCTCTCCTGCACGACCGCGACGGCGCACGGAACACGAGTTCTCGATCCGTCTCGACAGCCGCGATCCGCCGCTCGGCGAGCGCGGGTCGTGCCGCGGCCGGCCGGCCGGCGGAACCGCTCGGCACGCTGTCGCGCCGGTCCGACACGAGTTCGAGTCTGACATTCATCGGGGGTCTCCCTTCGTCGCGCACGGCTCCCGGCGAGCGCCGGTGGATCCCATCCTCGTGCGACGAAGCCGGTCGCGGATCGGCTGCGTGCAATCTGTGGAGAAGAGGTGCCGAATCGTATATTCGGGTCTGCTGTGGGCGAATCGTGTGCCTCGCGCCCGCCCGTTCAGGGGCCGCCGATCATCGAGATGAGCACCGGCACGACGCCGAGCACGATGAACGAGGGCAGCACGCAGACGCCCAGCGGCACGAGTACCCGCACACCCAGGCGCTCCGCCTCCCGCTCGAGCTCCGCCTGGGCGCGGATACGCCCGGCGGAAGCCTCCTCCAGCAGCATCGGGCCGATCGGCGTTCCGGAGCGCGCCGCCGCACCGATCACCGCGGCGAGCGTCCCCTCGCGCCCGAAGCTGTCGAACGCGACCCACTCGGCTCCGATGTCGTCGACGCGATCGACCGCTCTGCGGCACGCCGCCCTCGGGTGCGCGCCCCCTCCCAGTGCGATCCACACGAGTTCGAGTTCGAGCCCGGCGATGCGGTCCGAGCGCTCGACGCTGCGGTGCAGCGCACGTCCCCAGGTGATGCCCGAAAGCAGCAGCGCGATCCCGATGGTCACCAGCACCGCCCCGGCGGGGCTCAACAGCACCGGCAGCGGATCGAAGCCGAGCAGCCCGCCGAGCAGGAGCGCGAGCGGTGGCAGCGCGGAGACCAGCCGCACGGTGGCGCGCGGCCCGGAGAGGAGCACAGTGCGGCGTCCGCGCAGCTGCTCGATCGCCCGCAGCGCCCCGCCGATGCGCTCCAGAGCGGGGGCGAGGGGAGCTCCGCTCTCCTCGGCGAGCGCCCAGGCGACCGCGATGACGCGCCACTCCGGCGAGCCCTGCCCCGCGAGCGCGGAGACCGCCGTCTCACCCGCCCCCACTCGCGCCGAGAGCTCCGCGGCGATGCTCCCCGCCGGGGCTTCCGCGGCCAGCAGCTCGAACACCCGCGCCGGAGGAACGCCTCCCCGCAACAGGGCCGAGCATCGCAGCGCCGTCTCGGCCGCATCGACGGGCGGCGCCTCCGCCCCGGAACGGGACGCCGCTCCCCTTCCGCGCCCCGCCGCGCCGGCGGCCCCGCCCGACGCTCCGCGGCGCCTCACGGGCGCACCCGCTCGATCCCGAGCAGCCCGTCGGCCCCGAGCGTCAGCCGCCCCGCCGCGGCGATGCGAGGGGACCCGCCGCGGCGCTCGAGGTGGATGACGCCGTGCAGGGCGGAGACCGCCTGACGCGCGAGCGCCTCGGCGCTCCAACCGGCGAGCGCGCCCAGCGCCTCCAGCCGCGCCGGCACGTCCTCGATGCGGTTCGCGTGCAGCGTGCCCGCACTGCCGTCGTGTCCGGTGTTCAGCGCCCCGAGCAGGGTCGAGATCTCGGCGCCGCGGCATTCTCCGAGCACGATGCGGTCGGGGCGCATGCGCAGCGCCTCTCGCAGCAGCCGGTCGAGCCTCACCTCCCCCGTTCCCTCCGCGCTCGCCTGGCGCGCCTCGAGCGAGACCACGTGCGGGTGCCGCAGCCGCAGCTCTCCCACGTCCTCGATCACGAGGATGCGCTCGTGGGCGGGCGCCGCCTCGAGCAGTGCCGCGAGCACGGTCGTCTTGCCGCTCCCCGTTCCGCCGGTCACGAGCAGGTTGCGCCGCGCCCGCACCGAGCCGCGCAGCGCGGCGGCCATCGCGGCATCGCACAGGCCGCCCCGCACGAGTTCGCCGAAGTCGAGCGGCCGGACGCTGGGCACGCGTATGGAGACCGCCGCCCCGCCGGCCGCGATCGGCGGGAGCACCGCGTGCACCCGGATCCCGTCGCCCAGGCTCACGTCGGCGCAGGGGTGCAGCTCGTCGAGATGGCGGCCGCCCGCCGCGATAAGCTCCGTGGCGAGATGGTGCACCGAGTCGGAATCGGCGACCCACCCGGTCACCTCCTGCATGCTCCCGCCGCGGTCGAGCCAGAGACTGCCCTGACCGTCGCGCACCTGCACGAGCACGTCGCGCAGTTCGGGGTCGTCGAGGAGCGGCAGCAGTCCGCCCAGCGCGCGACGCGCGGCGATCCCGAGCCCGTCCGTGCGGCTCCGGGGCGGGGCCCGCCCGACGAGCGGCGATGCGGTGTTCATGCGACTCAGCGAAGCAAGAAGTCGCCGGATCCGCACCCCGGATCTCCCGAATGTGGATAACTCGACGCATATCTCGGCGTTTCTCCGTTCGTGGGGCGAAGGGTGAGTGGAGAGAGGGCGAAGGTATACCCTGGACCTGCACTGCTTGACTCGCCGACGCGTGAGCACGGTCTGCGCGGCGGCGAGCGGCCACACTCGAATGATCGGATAAGGGCGTCCATGACTGACCAGCACGGGACCATCGAAAGCCACCCTCTGCGGCACGGCGAGGAGGCGGAGACGTATCCGCCTCGGCCGGAGTTCCGTGCGCAGGCGAACGTGAACGATTCGTCGGTGTACTGGCGCGCGGCGGAGGATCCCGAGGCGTACTGGGCGGACCAGGCGCGGCGGCTGAAGTGGTCGAAGCCGTTCACCGAGATCCTGGACTGGTCGAACCCGCCGTTCGCGAAGTGGTTCGCGGACGGCGAGTTGAACGTCGCGGCGAACTGCCTCGATCGGCACGTGGCCGCCGGCCTCGGCGACCGAGTCGCCATCCACTTCGAGGGCGAGCCGGGCGACACGCGCACCCTCACCTACGCGGAGCTCACGCACGAGGTGAAGCGGGCCGCGAACATGCTCACGAGTCTCGGCGTGACGGCCGGGGACCGTGTGGCGATCTACATGCCGATGATCCCGGAGACGGTGATCGCCATGCTCGCCGTGGCGCGCCTGGGCGCCGCGCACTCGGTGGTGTTCGGCGGGTTCAGCGCCGAGAGCCTCCGCGCGCGCATCGACGACGCCCGGGCGGAGCTAGTGATCACGGCCGACGGAGGATACCGCAAGGGCCGCGCCTCGGCGCTGAAGCCGACCGTGGACGACGCCCTGGCGCTGGAGACCGGCGGCGAGCCGTCGGTGCAGCGGGTGCTGGTGGTCGAGCGCACGAAGAACGAGGTCGCGATGGTTCCGGGTCGCGATCTGTGGTGGCACGAGGAGATCACCGCGTTCGACGGGGATCACGAGCCCCAGGGGTTTCCCGCCGAGAATCCGCTGTTCATCCTCTACACCTCGGGCACGACCGGCAAGCCCAAGGGCATCCTGCACACCTCGGGCGGGTACCTGACGCAGGTCTCCACGACGCACCGCAACGTGTTCGATCTGAAGCCCGAGACCGACGTGTACTGGTGCACCGCCGATATCGGCTGGGTCACCGGCCACAGCTACGTCGTGTACGGACCCCTGGCCAACGGCGCGACCCAGGTGATCTACGAGGGCACCCCCGACACCCCCGACTGGGGCCGCTGGTGGTCGATCGTGCAGAAGTACGGGGTCACGATCCTCTACACGGCCCCCACCGCGATCCGCGCCTGCATGAAGGTCGGCCGCCAGGTGCCCGAGCAGTACGACCTGTCATCGATCCGGGTGCTCGGCAGCGTGGGCGAGCCCATCAACCCCGAGGCGTGGCGCTGGTACCGGGAGATCATCGGCGCCGGCAGCGCCCCCATCGTCGATACCTGGTGGCAGACCGAGACGGGCGCGATCATGATCTCGCCGCTGCCGGGCCTCACCTCGCTCAAGCCGGGCAGCGCGCAGGTGCCGCACCCCGGCATCGACGTCAACGTCGTCGACGAGGCGGGCAACCGCGTGGACCGCGGCCAGGGCGGCCTGCTCACCATCCGCCGCCCCTGGCCCTCGATGGTGCGCACCATCTGGGGCGACGACCAGCGCTTCATCGACACCTACTGGGCGAAGTTCGGCGACCAGTACTTCGCCGGCGACGGAGCGCGCGTGGACGAGGACGGCGACGTGTGGCTGCTCGGTCGCGTCGACGACGTCATGAACGTCTCGGGCCACCGCCTCTCGACCGCCGAGATCGAGTCAGCGCTCGTGGAGCACCACGCCGTCGCCGAGTCCGCGGTGATCGGCGCCCACGACGAGACCACCGGCCAGGCCGTCGTCGCGTTCGTGATCCTCAAGTCGCAGCAGACCCTCCTCGCCCCGGACGACGCCGAGCAGGCCCTCAAGCAGCACGTCGCGAGCCAGATCGGCGCGATCGCGCGGCCCCGCCAGATCTTCGTGGTCTCCGAGCTGCCCAAGACCCGCTCGGGCAAGATCATGCGCCGCCTCCTCAAGGACGTGGCCGAGGGAAAGGAAGTGGGAGACACCACCACTCTCGCCGACACCGCGGTCATGCAGACCATCTCCGCCCGGATGCGGGAGGGGACGCGGTGACGGCGTCCGGGTAGCGGTGAGGAGCGCGAGCGACTGCGCGCGATGACAAGAGGGGCGGATCCGGCTCAGCGGACCCGCCCCTCTCACCATCGCATCAGCCGCGACGACTCAGTCGGCGACCTTGAACACGAACTCGATCTCGACGGGCGCGTCGAGCGGCAGCGACGCCACGCCGACCGCCGAGCGCACGTGGATGCCGAGATCGCCGAACACGCGGCCGAGGAACACCGACGCCCCGTTGGCCACTCCGGGCTGCCCCGTGAACGAGGGATCCGATGCCACGAACGCCGTCACCTTGACCACCTGCGTGATCTTGTCGAGCGAGCCGACGACCCCGCGCACGGCGGCGAGCGCGTTGAGCGCGCAGAGCTGCGCGAGCTCGGTGGCCTGCTCCGGCGTGACGAGGCCCTCGCCCTCGCCCACCTTGCCGGTGGCGAGGAGCGCGCCCTTGACGAAGGGCAGCTGGCCCGCGGTGTAGACGTAGTTTCCGTCCCGCAGCGCGGGCACGTAGGCCGCGACGGCCGCGGCGACCTCGGGGATTTCGAAGCCGAGCTCGCTCAGGCGCTCCTCGATTGCAGATGTCATGTTCAGGCCTTCCTCTTCAGATACGCGACGTTGCCGCCGGCCGGGCCCTCGATGATCTGCACGAGCTCCCATCCCTGGGCTCCCCAGTTGTTGAGGATCTGGGCCTCGTTGTGCAGCAGCAGCGGCGTGACGAAGTACTCCCAGCGCGGGGCTTCGGTCGGTTCACTCACGTGCGGATCTCCCTCGGTGGTCGGTAACGGTGGGCGGGCGACGCCGACGGCGGGCATGCCGCTCAGCGGTTTTGTCAGCAATGTCGCTTACCCTTGATTCTATGACCCGTCAGACATCACAGTCCTCGCGCGTGCGCTCGCTCAAGCCGCGCAGCGCGGGTGGTGCCCTCGGAGGCATCATCGGAGCCATTGCCATGAGCGTCATCGCGGGGGTGCTCGTCACCGCCGCGGTCACCCCCGTCGTCGCCTTCAGCGGCATCACGGCGAAGTCGGCGATCAACATCTTCGAGAGCCTCCCGAACCACCTCAACCCGGGCAAGCTCGCCGAGCCGTCGACGATCTACGCGACCGGCAGCGACACCACCGTCTACAAGCTCGCGGAGTTCTACGATCAGAATCGCGAGATGGTGGAGTGGGACAGCATCTCGCAGTTCGTGAAGGACGCGGCGGTGGCCGAGGAGGATCCGCGCTTCTACACGCACGGCGGCGTCGACGTGCTCGCGAGCGGGCGCGCGGTGCTGCAGAACGCGACGGGCCAGAACCTCTCGGGCGCCTCGACCATCACCATGCAGTACGTGCGCAACGTGCTCATCCAGGATGCGTACGCCATCTCCGATGAGAAGAAGCAGCAGCAGGCTTACAAGGAGGCGATGGATCAGAGCATGGAGCGCAAGCTCCAGGAGATGCGCTACGCCATCAGCATCGAGAAGAAGTACCCGAAGGACGAGATCCTGCTGGGCTACCTCAACATCGCGCTCTTCGGCCGCCAGATCTACGGCATCGAGTCGGCGGCGCAGTACTACTACAGCAAGTCTGCCAAGGATCTGTCGCTCGCCGAGTCGGCGAGCCTCGTGGCCATCGTCAACAACCCCTCGATCTACCAGCTCGACGTGCCGGAGAACATCCCGGCCAACCAGGAGCGCCGCAACAAGATCCTCGACAGCATGCTGAAAACGGGCAAGATCACGAAGGCCCAGCACGAGGAGGCCATCAACACGCCCGTCGAGCCGAAGATCACCGTGCGCGAGCAGGGATGCTACCTCGCGGAGAAGAACTTCGGTCTCGGCAACTTCTGCGATTACGTGCAGCTCTACATCAAGAACGATCCGAGCTTCGGCGAGACGCCGGAGCAGCGGCAGTTCAACTTCGCTCGCGGCGGGTACCAGATCTACACCACGATCGACCTCGACATGCAGGCCGCCGGTCTCGGGGCCATGCGCGCCACGGTGCCCGCTCTCATGGACGGCATCAACGTGGGAGGCGCCACCAGCAGTGTCGAAGTGGGCACCGGCCGCGTGCTCGCGATGGTGCAGAACCGGCCGTTCAACAACGCCAAGGACTTCCTCGATTCCAACCCCGAATATACGAACATCAACTACAACACCGACTTCGAGTACGGCGGATCGAGCGGCTTCCAGATAGGTTCGACCTTCAAACCCGTCACGCTGGCCGAGTGGATCCGCAGCGGGCGCTCGGTGCGCGACGTTGTGAACGTCAATAGCCGCCCCAATGTGCCGTATCAATCGTTCAGGGCGTCCTGCATGCCCGACGGGGTCTACAGTTACGGCACCTTCGGCTTCACGAACGACAACGAGCGCACCAGGGGCAACCAGCCGGTGCTCACGGCCATCTCTCAGTCGATCAACGGCGGCCTCGTGTCGATGCAGCAGCGCATGGATCTCTGCGACACGTTCCAGACGGCGAAGAACCTCGGTTTCAAACGGGCGTCGGATCAACCCACGTGGACGCAGGCGGATGCGGATTTGGGGAACGTCAGCCAGGACAGCGTGGGCAAGATCAAGAACCCGACCATCTCCGGCGACCCCCGCGACCTCTCGATGGTGCCCTCGAATGTCTACGGCGGCGTGGACGAGATCGCGCCGCTCACGGTGGCCTCGGCCTACGCCGCCTTCGCGGGCAACGGCACGGTCTGCACCCCCGTGCCGATCGACCAGATACTCGGGCCGGACAACGAGCCGGTGCCGTTCACCAAGAGCAAATGTTCGGAGGGGATCGCCCCCGAAGTGGCGGCCGGCGTGGCCTACGCGCTGGAGTACACGGTGAACAACGGCCTCGCCCGGCACGCCCGCTCGGCGATCGGCGTGGCCCACCTCGCGAAGACCGGCACCACCGACGACGTGAAGGACAACTGGACGGCCGGAGCGAGCACGCGGGTGGCCACGGCGACGTGGGTGGGCAACGCGGGACCGGTGCAGCTGGCGGACGGCAGCTGGGGCCGCGTCTCCACCCAGCCCTTCGGCAACCTGATGTTCGCCGATCAGACCATCTGGCCGGCGATCATGAATGTCGCCGACGCGAAGTACGGCGGAACGGCCTTCCCACAGCCCTCGGCGGCCTCGGTGCAGCAGACCATGGTCACGGTACCCGATCTGAAGGGGAAGAGCTTCGAAGAGGCGTCCTCGATGCTCAGCCAGCTCGGCTTCAACGTCGCCGACGGCGGCGAGGTCGACTCCTCCGTGGCTCGCGGTCAGGTCGCGAGCACCGATCCCGCTGCCGGTTCGTCGGTCGGATTGGGATCCGGCGTGACGATCTACCGCAGCAACGGGGAGGCGACGAAGGTGCCGGACGGGCTCGTGGGCTCGACCGGTAACGACGCCAAGGCGAAACTGAACGGCGCCGGCTTCTCGAGCATCGACTTCACCTGCGAGGGCGGCGGCAGGGAGGATCCGCGAAGAAACAAGGTGACCGCGGTGAGCCCGGAGAGCGGCTCCGAAGCTCGCACCAGCAGCACCGTGACGCTGACGCTCGCCTGCGGCCGGGGCGGCTGACCGTCGTGCAGCGCCCCTCGCACCCCGTCGCGGCGGCCCTCGGGCTGACCGCGGCGGGGGTCCTCCTCTGGTCCACGGTCGTCGAGCGCCGGCTGTTCACCGTGCGCCGTCACACCCTTCCACTGCTCTCGGAGGGGGCCGCCCCGCTGCGCGTGCTGCACCTCTCCGACCTGCACCTCGCCCCCTGGCAGACCCGCAAGATCGACTGGGTGCGCTCGCTCGCCGAGCTGCGGCCGGACCTCGTCGTGCTCACCGGAGACCTCATGGGACACCTGCAGGCCGCGCCCGCCCTGCTCCGTGCGCTGCAGCCGCTCGCGCAGACCGCTCCCACGGCGTTCGTGTGCGGCTCCAACGACTACTACGGCCCGATCCTCAAGAACCCGTTGAAGTACCTCTCGGCCCCCAGCCGGCTGAGCACGCGCGTGCCCGACATCGATCATGCGGCGCTCACCGACGGGCTCGAGCGGATCGGCGCGATCAACCTCAACAACTCGGCGGCGCGCCTCGAATTGCGCGGCAGCCGCCTGGAACTGCTGGGGCTGAACGACCCGCACATCCGCTACGACGACGCGGGCGCCATGCGCGCCGAGCTGGCGGCGCTGCACGCGGCGGACGACGGCGGCGAGACCGCCGCACTGCGCCTGGGGGTGGTGCACGCCCCCTATCAGGGGGCGCTGGGCGAGCTGCTCGACGAGGGGGCCGACCTGATCCTCGCGGGCCACACCCACGGCGGCCAGGTGCGCGTGCCCGGCGTGGGCGCGCTCACCTCGAACTGCGATCTGCCCAACGCGCAGGCGCGCGGCCTGAGCGTCTGGTACGACGCCCACCGGGCCGCGTTCCTCAACGTGAGCGCGGGCCTCGGCAACTCGATCTACGCACCGGTGCGATTCGCCTGCCGGCCTGAGGCCTCCCTCATCACGCTCGAGGCCGCCCGGTAGGGCGCTGACGCAGCTCCAGGAGTATCAGACGGCGGGCCGGAAGCGCGCCGGGTGTGGCCAGGTGACGACGACCGGATGAACGACACGTGAAATCGCACGACTTGCACTCACTGCAAGTGAAATTGCGCCTAACGTCCAGAGCGTGCTCATCACCGACCTGGCGAAGAACCACGGCCCCACGCTGACGGCGACCGACCGCCGGCTCATCGCCGTGCTGCAGGCCAGGCCCGCCGAGGCGGCGTTCTGGCAGGCGGCCGAGCTCACCGAGCCCCTCGGCCTGCACCAGTCGGCCGCGACCCGACTCGCCCAGAGACTCGGCTTCGACGGCTACCCCCGCCTGCGCGACGCGCTCCGCCAGGACTACCTCGCGGGGGGAGGCCCCTCGCAGCGGGTGCGCGGGCGCCTGGAACGACACCCCGACGACGTCCTCGGCGGCTTCGTCGACGATGAGATCGCGGCCCTGGCGGAGCTGCCCCGCCACGTCGCCCAGGACGAGATCGACGACCTCGCCCGCCGCATCGCCTCCGCGGGCCATGTCTACCTGTTCGGGCACGGCAACGCCACCGTGCTCGTCGGACTGCTCCAGCGCCGCCTGCGTCGCAGCGGGATCCGCGTCACCGCCCTCGACGGCCCGGTCCGCGATGTCGCCGAACAGCTCGCCACCCTCCAGCCCGACGACCTCATCCTCGCCTGCGCCTTCCGACGCGCCCCGCGAGACCTCATCCCCGTGCTCGAGACCGCCGGCGAGGCGGGTTCGTACCGCGCCCTCATCACCGACACGCTGCTCTCCCTCTCGCCGCAACCGGATGCCGTGCTCGCCGCGCCCCGCGGCGGGGGCGACGAGTTCCTCTCCCTGACCGTGCCCATGGCCATCGCCAACGCTCTCGTCCTCACCCTCGCCCGCCACGCACCCGAGCGGGCCATCCGCTCCCTCGACCGCCTGGAATCCCTGCTCGACCGCTTCGACCGATGACGTCGGCCGACCGCATCCCCGCACGATCCGCACACCCCCACAGTTAGGAACGACCATGACCCGGCGATCGCTCCGCCACGCCCTCCTCACCACCACCGTCTTCGTCATCGCGGGCTCACTCGCCGCCGGCCTCTCCGGCTGCTCCGCGCCCGCCTCCTCCGCGCCCGCCTCCGCCGACGACACCGACTGGAACGCGCTCAGCCAGGAGGAGCTCGTCCAGCGCGCCACCGAGGAGGGCCAGGTCGTCGTGTACTCCTTCACCAGCCGGATCGCCGCGATCGAGAAGTCCTTCGAGAAGAAGTATCCCGGCATCGACCTGGTCGCCAGCGACATCTCCTCCAGCGAGCTGATCACTCGCCTGGCCAGCGAGAACGCCGCAGGCTCCGCGACGGCCGACGTCGCCTACGTCTCCGACGCGCCGGTCGTGGTGACCGAGCTGCTCGCCGGCGGCGTGCTCGAACCCTACGTGCCCCCGCGCGTCGCCGACGCCCTGCCCGACCAGTACCGCACCCCGCTGGTCGCCAACCGCCTCTCCACCAAAGTGCTGATGTACAACGAGGAGGCCAACCCGGCGGGTCCTCCGGTGTCCAACCTGTGGGAGCTGACCGAGCCGGCATGGGCGGGCAGGGTTCTGCTGGTCGACCCGAGCGTGCGGGGCGACTACCTCGACCTCGCCACCGAAATGTCGCTGCGCTCCGACGAGATGGCCACGGCCTACTCCGACTACTTCGGCAAGGAGATCTCGCTGGACGACGGCGTGCCGGATGCCGGCCTGCAGTTCATGAAGGACCTCTACGCCAACGACGTCGTGCTCGTCGACGACACCGACACCGTCAACGCGGCCGTCGGAGCGACCGGCCAGAAGGCCCCGCCGGTCGGGTTCACCTCGTACTCCGACCGCCGCGACAACGCGGATGAGGGCTGGGCGCTTCAGGTCGCCGCGGGTGTCGCGCCGTCGCCGGGCATCCTCTTCCCCGCCTATCTGGGAGTGACGGCGAACGCCGCCAACCCGGCCGCGGCACGCCTGCTCATCGACTTCATGATGGGCGACGACACCGACACCGGCGGCGTCGGCTTCGAGCCCTTCTACGTCGCCGGCGACTACCCCACCCGCACCGACGTCACCGCGCCCGCCGACGCGCTCGGCCTCGACGAACTCGGCGCCTGGCAGATCGACCCCGAGGCATCCGCCCAGCGCCGCTCCGCCGTCGCGGACTTCCTCCTGACCATCCAGTGAGGATCCTCGCCCGCGCGAGCGCGGCGGCGCGCCGGCCGGTCGTCTGGCTGGCCGCCGTCGTGCTCGTCATCCTCGTCATCCTCGTCGCCCTCCCGCTGGCGGGACTGGTCGCGGCCACCGTCGGGAAGGACGCCGACGGCGCCTGGACCGACGTGCTGTTCAGCCCGATGTCGTCCGCGCTGTTCTGGCAGCCGCTCGGCGGGTCGCTCCTGGTGGGGCTGGGCACCGGCGTCCTCTCCACCGTCATCGGCGCGGGCCTGGCCTGGATCGTCGTCATGAGCGACGTCCCGGGACGGCGCATCATCGGCGTGCTGGCCGCGATCCCGTTCGCGCTGCCGAGCTTCGCGATCGCCCTGGCCTGGGAGAGCGTCTTCCGCAACGACCGGATCGGCGGCTCCGCCGGCCTGCTGTTCTCCCTCGGCGTGCCGGTCCCCGACTGGCTGGCCTGGGGGCCGGTCCCGGTCATCCTGACCATGGTCGCGCACTATTTCTCCCTGAGCTTCGTCGTAATCGCCGCCGCGCTCGCCGGCGTCGGCGGCGACCTCGTGGCGGCAGCCGAGATCACCGGCGCCTCGCGACTGCGCGTCGCCGCCCGCATCGTGCTCCCCGCTGTGACCCCGGCGATGCTGTCCGGCTTCCTCCTCGCCTTCGCCGAGGGCGTGTCGAACTTCGCCGCGCCCGCACTGCTCGGGCTGCCCGTCCGCTTCCAGACCCTGAGCACCCGGCTCTACGGGGCCATCTCCACCGGAGACACCGAGCGCGGATACGTGCTGTCGATCCTGCTCGTCGTCATCGCCGGCCTCATCCTCTTCAGCGGAACCCGCCTCACCCGCGGACGCTCGTTCTCCACCATCACCGGCAAGGCCAGCCGCGTGCGCATCGCCCGCACCGGCATCTGGCGCCTGCCGCTGGCCGCCCTCGGCTGGACGATCGTGCTGCTCACGGCCGTCGTCCCCGGCATCCTGCTCGCCGGCAGCACCCTGCTGCGCCGCACCAACAGCCTCGAGGGGGGACTGACGCTGCACTACTGGACCGGCGAGTCCGACCCGGCCATCTCGCAGGGCATGCGAGGCGTGCTGCGCGACCCGACCGTGCTCGGCGCGCTCGGCGGCACCCTAATGCTCGGCGTGACCGTCGCCGTCGGAGCCGTGCTGATCGGGATGCTCTCGGCCTGGGTCATCCGCGCGATGCCGCGAGCGAAGACCGCGAACGGCATCATCGGCCTGCTCAGCTACGTGCCGTTCCTCATCCCGGGCGTGGCGCTGGGGGCGGCGTTCATCGCCCAGTTCGGCTCAGCGACGGGCCCCTTCGGCTCGCTGTACGGCACGTTCTGGATCATCGCGCTGGCCGGCATCGCCGCGAGCATCCCGTTCGCGTTCCAGACCGCGAACGCCGCGCTCGGCCAGGTCTCCCGTGAACTCGACGAGGCGGCGGTGCTCACCGGGGCCTCCGGGGCACGGCGCTTCGCGCGGATCTCCGTGCCGCTGGTCTCGCGCGGGCTCGCCGGCGGCGGCATCCTCGTGTTCGTCACCATGGTGCGCGACCTCTCGGTCGTCGTGCTGCTGGTGACGCCAGCCACCCCGCTGCTGTCGATGATGACGTTCCGATACGCCTCGGAGGGCTTCGCGCAGCAGGCCGCCGCCATCACCCTCATCATCGCGGCCATCTCGGTGGCCGCCACCCTGGCGGCCCGGCTGCTGGAGAGAGATCGGAGATCCGCATGACCGCCCTGACCCTCGACCGCCTCGGCAAGCGCTTCGGCGACCACGATGCCGTGCGCGAGCTGTCGCTGCAGATCCCGTCGGGAGCGTTCCTGGTGCTGCTGGGGCCCTCGGGATGCGGCAAGAGCACCACCCTGCGGATGGTCGCGGGGCTGGAGGACCCCACCTCCGGGACGATCGCCTTCGGAGACCGGATCGTCGCCGACGGCGCGCGGGGGCGATCGGTGCCGCCGTCCAAGCGAGGGCTGGGCATGGTCTTCCAGAGCTACGCGCTGTGGCCGCACATGACCGTGCGGCAGAACGTCGCGTGGCCGCTCGCCGTGGCGGGCTGGTCGCGCCGCGACCGGGACGCGCGGGTGGGAGAGGTGCTGGAGTCGCTGGAGATCGCGCAGCTCGCCGACCGCACGCCGGCCGACATCTCCGGCGGCCAGCAGCAGCGCGTCGCGATCGCCCGCACCATCGCGCCGAAGCCCGACATCGTGCTCTTCGACGAGCCGCTGTCGAACCTCGACGCGCGTCTGCGGGTCGAGACGCGCTCCGAGCTCGGGCGCGTGCACCGCGAGAGCGGCGCGACCAGCGTGTACGTCACGCACGACCAGATCGAGGCACTCGCGCTGGCCACGCACATCGCGGTGATGAACGAGGGGCGCCTGGAGCAGTTCGGCACCCCGCAGGAGCTGCTCGAACGTCCGGCGACGGTGTTCGTGGCGTCGTTCCTCGGCAGCCCGGCGGCGGTGCTGCTGCCGGTCGAGGTCGAAGGCGGCGGCCTCGTGTTCGCCGGACGCGCGATCGGCGTAGCGGATGCGCGGACCCCCGGCGTCGCGCACGTGATGTACCGGCCCGAGGACGTGCTGCTCGACGACTCCGGATCCGTCGACATCCGCGTGCTGGAGTCGACCCCGCAGGGCGGACGGCACCTCGTCACCGGCCGGGTCGCGGACGGGCGGCGCGTCACCGTCGTGGCGGACCGGGCGGCGCAGCCGGGCGACTCGACCCGCCTGAGGCTTCCCGAGCGGCCCTCCGCCCAGTTCGGCCGGGACGGTGCTCGCCTGTGACGACGCTGCTGCTCGTCCGCCACGGCGAGACCGACTGGAACCGCGCCCAGCGCCTTCAGGGACGCACCGACATCGAGTTGTCCGAGCGGGGGCGGGCCGACGTCGCCGCGCTGCGCGCACTCATCGCGCCGTGGCACCCGGCGACCGTGATCGCCTCGCCTCTCGCGAGAGCGCGCATGAGCGCCGCGCTGCTCAGCGACCTCGAACCGATCGTGGACGACGCCTGGATCGAGCACGGACTGGGAGACTGGGAGGGCGCGACCCCCGCCGTGATCGGCCCGGCATACCACCGCTGGCGCGCCGGCGCGCTCGTGCCGCCCGGCGGAGAGCCCGCGGCGGCCATTCGCAAGCGAGTGTCCGGCGCGGTGCGAACGGCGGTCGCGCTCCCCGGCCCCGTGCTCGTGGTCACGCACGGCGGAACGATCAGAGCGGTCCTGGACCGGTTTCTCGGGCTCGGCGCCGACCGCATCGACCCGGTCTCGCCGGCGAGCCTGACCGTTGTCGACGTCGAGGGGGAAGGAGCGCGGCTGCGGCAGTTCAATGCGCTGCCGTGAGCGGGGACGCGGCGGGCCGCATCCGCGGGGGACGCGGCCGGCCCCGCCGGAGAGCTCCTCCGAGGCGCGGCCTCAGGCCGCGAGCCGCTGCGCCACGAGCTCCGCGATCTGCACGGCGTTGAGCGCCGCGCCCTTGCGCAGGTTGTCGTTCGAGATGAAGAGCACCAGTCCGCGGCCGTCGGGCGCCGACTGGTCCTCGCGGATACGGCCGACGAACGAGGGATCCCGACCCGCGGCCTCAAGCGGGGTGGGAACCTCGCTCAGCTCGACGCCGGGCGCCGAGGCGAGCACCTCGCGCGCGCGATCCGCGGAGACGGGGCGGGCGAACTCGGCGTTGATCGACAGCGAGTGCCCCGTGAACACGGGCACGCGCACGCAGGTGCCCGCGACGCGCAGCTCGGGCAGTTCGAGGATCTTGCGGCTCTCGTTGCGCAGCTTCTTCTCCTCGTCGGTCTCGCCCTGGCCGTCGTCGACGATCGATCCGGCGAGCGGGAGCACATCGAAGGCGATGGGCTTGACGTAGATCTGAGGCTCGGGGAACTCGACGGCCGAGCCGTCGTGGACGAGCCGCTCGATCTCGCCCGCCTCGACCGCGGCGACCGTCTGGCCCGTGAGCTCCCGGGCGCCCGCGAGACCCGATCCCGATACCGCCTGGAAGGTGGTGACCACGAGGCGCTCAAGCCCCGCCTCGGCGTCGAGCGCCTTCATGACGGGCATCGCGGCCATCGTGGTGCAGTTGGGGTTGGCGATGATGCCGCGCCCCGCCGCCACCACGCCGTCGACGGCGTGCGGGTTGACCTCGCTCACCACGAGCGGCACATCGGGATCGAGGCGCCACGCGCTCGAGTTGTCGATGACGATCGCACCGGCGTCGGCGAAGAGGGGCGCGTACTGCTTCGACGCGGCGCCGCCGGCCGAGAAGAGCGCGATGTCGATGCCGCTCTTGTCGGCCGCCTCGACGTCCTCGACGGTGATCTGCGCACCGCGGAACTCGAGCCGCGTTCCCGCCGAGCGGGCGCTCGACAGGAAGCGCAGCGAGGCGATCGGGAAGTCGCGCTCGTCGAGGAGGCGGCGCATCACGGCACCCACCTGGCCGGTGGCGCCGACGACCGCGACGTTGAAGCCCTGCTGTTCTGCCATGGTTCGGGATCCTGTTCTGATGACGTTCGCGGGTCTAGCGACCGGTGCCGGCGTAGACGGTGGCCTCGGCGTCGGCGTCGAGGCCGAAAGCGGTGTGCAGCACGCGAACGGCCTTCTCCATGAGGTCGGCGCGCGTGACGACGGAGATGCGGATCTCGGAGGTCGAGATCATCTCGATGTTGATGTCGGCCTCGTACAGCGCGCGGAAGAGCTGCGCCGAGACTCCGGTGCTCGTGCGCATGCCCGCGCCGACGACGGCGACCTTGGCGATCTGGTCGTCGTACTGCAGGTTCTCGAACTCCAGCGCCTCGCGCTCGGCCTCGAGCGCCTCGATCACGCGTCGGCCGTCGCCGAGAGGGATGGTGAACGAGATATCGGTGCGGTGGGTCTGCGCGGCCGAGACGTTTTGCACGATCATGTCGACGTTGGCGTTCGTCTTCGCCACGATCTCGAAGATCTGCGCCGCCTTGCCCGGCGCGTCCGGCACTCCGCCGACGGTGACCTTGGCCTCGCTCTTCTCTGCGGCGATACCAGTGATGATCGGCTCTTCCACCTGATCTCCCTTCGGATGCCCCTTCGCGGGGTCGTAGACGATGGTGCCCGGCTCGTCGGAGAAGGAGGAGCGGACGTGCAGCACGACGCCGTGGCGGCGGGCGTATTCGACCGCGCGCAGGTGCAGCACCTTGGCGCCGCCGGCCGCGAGCTCGAGCATCTCCTCCGCCGTGATGGCGTCGATCTTGCGGGCGAGCGGCACGATGCGGGGATCGGTCGTGAAGACGCCGTCCACGTCGGTGTAGATCTCGCAGACGTCGGCGCCGAGGGCGGCCGCGAGCGCGACTGCGGTGGTGTCGGATCCGCCCCGCCCCAGCGTGGTGATGTCGCGGGAGTCACGGCTGAAGCCCTGGAAACCGGCGACGATGGCGATGGCGCCCTGATCCAGCGCCTCGCGCACGCGGCCCGGGGTGACGTCGACGATCTTCGCCGCTCCGTGCTCGGCCGTCGTGATCATGCCCGCCTGGCTGCCCGTGAACGAGAGCGCCTCGATCCCCATGCCCTTGATCGTCATGGCGAGCAGCGCCATCGAGATGCGCTCCCCCGCGGTGAGCAGCATGTCGAGTTCGCGCGGTGCGGGGATGGGCGTGCACTCGGCTGCGAGGTCGAGCAGCTCGTCGGTGGTGTCGCCCATGGCGCTCACCGCGACGACCACCTCGTTGCCCGCCCTGCGGGTCTCGACGATGCGCTTGGCGACGCGCTTGATGCTCTCGGCGTCGGCAACGGACGAACCCCCGAACTTCTGCACGATCAACGCCACGCGGGTTCCTCCTCAGATTTCTACGCGAGTATTCAGTCTACTACTCGGAGAATGCCCGGTTCTACGTACCCACCCCGATCCGGAGCGGAGGCGAGGGGCCCTCACACGGACGGCGCCGGCGCCTGCTCGGGCAGCAGCAGCGCGTGGCGGCGGGAGTGCACGACGGGAATGAGGATCGCCCCCACGACGGCGAACGCGACACCCCCAATGAGCACGAGGGCGCCGATCCACGTCGCGGACCCGAGCCATCCGGTCGCGAGCAGCACGACGCCCGCGGCGATCACGAGGAGACCGCCCCAGAGCGCCACCGCAGCCATGACCTTCAAGACCCGAAAGGTCCTGGCGCCGCCGTGGGTCGGACGCACTCGTCCCGACTCGAGGACGTACTCGCCCCAGCGCGCCCCCGACCACCAGCGGCTGAGCCTCGGGGTGAGCGGCACCCAGCCCGCGCCCGGGCCCTCGGCGCGTCCGGGAAGCGGCTGCACCGCCTCCGGGTCGGCTGCGGCCATCGCCGGTGCGGGTCTGCCGCGCACGGCGGAGAGCGCGATCGCCGCGCTGAGCCAGAACACGCCGAGCAGCAGGGGGCCGACGGCGGCGAGCACCGCCGAGGGCGAGACGAGGGCAAGACTCGCCTGGACGAGACCGAGCGCGAGGAAGATCACGCCGAACGCGTAGGCGACGCCCGGCGGTTCGACGGCGTACCAGCTGCCGCGGGGAGTTCCGCCGGCGATGCGATACGCCGTCCAGTGGCCGCCGTCCCACCACCGCGTCTCGGCGGTGCCGGGCACGGCGTACCAGCCCATCGGGATACCCGGGTCATGGAGCGGCTGCGTCGGGAGCGCGGCCGATCGCGACGTCTCGGCCGTCACCGGCCGGGCCTGAGCCTCGCACTCGTGCGCGGTCCACTGGCTGCCGTCCCACCAGCGGAGCCGACCCGGGGTGCCCGCGTCGTACCATCCCGCGGGTGCGCTCGTATTCGTCATACTCGTCCTCGTTCGTCGCTGCACCGCTTCGTCTGTCACCGCTTCGTCCGTCACCGCTTCGGATCACACCTGCCGGCGCCCCTCGAAGGCGCGGCCCAGGGTGACCTCGTCGGCGAACTCCAGATCGCCGCCGACCGGCAGCCCCGAGGCGAGGCGGGAGACAGGCACCTCGATGCTCACGAGCAGGCGCGAGAGGTACGCGGCGGTCGCCTCGCCCTCGAGGTTGGGGTCGGTGGCGATGATCACCTCGCGCACCGCCTCGTCGCCGGTTGCCGCGCTGAGCCGACGCATGAGCGCCGGGATGCTGAGGTCATCCGGGCCGATGCCGTCGATGGGGCTGATGGCGCCGCCGAGCACATGGTAGAGCCCGCGGAACTGCCGGGTGCGCTCGATCGCCACCACGTCCTTCGGCTCCTCGACGACGCAGATGAGGGCCTGGTCGCGCCGCGGGTCGCGGCAGATCGAGCACCGCTCCTGCTCGGTGATGTTGCCGCACACCTCGCAGAAGCGCACTTTCTCGCGCACCTCCACGAGCAGCTCGGCGAGGCGCGACACGTCGAAGTTCTGGGTCTGCAGGATGTGGAAGGCGATGCGCTGCGCCGACTTCGGGCCGATACCGGGAAGCCTGCCGAACTCGTCGATCAGGTCTTGGACGATGCCGTCGTACACGGTGTCTCCTCGTCTCCTCGTGGAATCGGTCTGGTGCGGGTGCGGCGAATCGGGAACGGTCCGCTATCGCGGCGGCAGCGGGCGCTCCTCGACGAACCTCGCACCGAGCACCTCGCGCACCACGGCTTCGCCGTAGCGGGTGAAAGCCGGGGCGGAGCGCTTCGCCGGAGCGGGTTCGGCGGGTTCGGGATCCGCGGGCCGGGCGGGCTGGGCGGGATCCGCGGGTTCGGCCGCGGAAGGGGCCCCCGATTGCGGGTTCGCGGGCTCGGGCGCGGTGGATGCGGGATCCGCGGGCCGGGGTTCCGCGGATCCCGCCGCGTCCGCGCTCCCGTCGGCGCTGCGGTCGGCCCCGGCGTAGGGATCGCCGTCGCCGAAGGGGTCGTCGAGGGGATCCGCATCCCCATAGGCGCCGTCGCCGTAGGCGCCCGGATCGTACCGAGCGGGGTCGCCCTCGCGAGGTTCGTCGTCGGTCTCGGGAGTGCCGGATACCTCGGACCGCTGCTCCCCGTGCCCCGCGTCCGGTGCGGGCTCGGGCGGTAGCGGTTGGCGAGCACTGCCCGCTCCCGCGGATGCCGATTCGGTCGACGTCAGTTCGGCGGGTCCCTCCCCTGCGTCCTCCGGATCCGCGGGCGCCGGGTCAGCCCACGCAGGGGCGGCGAGCGCCGGGCCGAGTGCGCTCAGCCTCGCCGCCGCGCGCTGCACCGGATCGTTCATGTCGGCCGTCTGCGCCTCGGAGCGCGACGCTCGATGAGGCTCCTCTGCGTCGGCCTGCGGAGCGCGCTGCTGCCCTCCGCCGGGGCCCTCGCCCTGGGCGCCGCGGTTCTCGCGCGGAGCGACGCGCTTCGGCACGTACTTCACGCTCACGCCGATGGCGGCGTGGATGGTCTCACGCAGCGGGCCGGCGCCGACCGTTTTGAACGCGGCGAGGTCCGACTGGGACGCGAGCCCCACGGTGAGCACGTCGCCCTCGAGCGCCAGCGGGGTCACCGCGCGCACCGCGTTCCAGGAGTCGCGATCCTGGTGCAGGATCTCCTCGAGCAGTTCGGGCCACAGCTCGACCAGGTCCTCGAAGCCGCCCGAGGAAGCCTCTGCGTTCCCCGGCGCCTCCGCGCCCGCCCCGGCCCCTCCGCTCGGCGGTGCGGCGGCGAGTTCATCGGTGCCCGAGCGCCGGTCCGGAGCCCGGTGCTCCGGCGACGGCTTCTCCTGCGCTCCTCCATCGTCCAGGGCCGGCTGCGCGGATCGGGACGGGGCGGCACGGTCGGCGCCGATGCTCGCGATGTCAGCCGGGCTGAGCACGTCGGAGATCGGCCGCCCGAACGATGCGGCCCCCTCATTGGGATGTCGCCCGTCCGGTGGGGCAGCCGCGGGGTCCGAGCGGCCGGCATCGGCCCGCCCGTCCGGTGATGGTGGCGGCCCGTCCTGAGCCTGCTCCCCTCGCTGCGACTCGGTTCCCGCCGAGTCCTCGCGCAGGAACTCGCGGATCGAGGCCGCCGTCTGCGCGGCGTTCTGCTCCTGCCGGCCGGCGCCGGTCGCGGCCTGCGCGGGATCGCTGTCCGACTGCGGCAGCGTCTGTGCCGCCGCCGGGTCGTTCACGGCGTTGCGCGCGGCGGCGAGCGCCGCGAGGGGGTCGGGTCGGGTCTGCTGCGGGACGGGAGCGCGCCCAGCGGCTGCGGCGCCGTCTTCCGGTCCCCGCTCGACCGGCGGGGCCGGTCCCCGCTCGACCGCCGGGGTGGCCGCCGCCTGCGCACGACCGCGGGACGCCTCGCCCCCGCTCTGCACGAGCGCCCGGGCCACCATCAGCTCGAGCTGCAGCCGGGGTGCGGTGGCGCCCGCCATCTTGTCGAGCGCGCCGCTCACCACGTCGGCGACGCGCGACAGCTCTCCGGCGCCGAAGCTCTGGGCCTGCTCGAACATGCGCGTGAGCTGGTCCTGGGGCACACCGCGGAACACCGCCGCAGCGCCGTCGACGGTGGTGGCGCTCACCACGATGAGGTCGCGCAGGCGCTCGAGCAGGTCCTCGACGAAGCGACGCGGATCCTGCCCCGTCTGCACCACGCGATCGGTGGCGCGGAAGGCGGCCGCCGAGTCGTGCGCGCCGAGCGCGGTCACCGCGTCGTCGAGCAGCTCCGCGTGGGTGAATCCGAGCAGCCCGGCTGCGCGGTCGGCGGTGACCAGGTCGCCCTCCGAGCCGGCGATGAGCTGGTCGAGGATCGAGAGCGTGTCGCGCACCGACCCCCCGCCCGCGCGCACGACGAGCGGCAGCACGCCGGGCTCGACCCGCACGCCCTCGCTTTCGCACAGCGACTGCACGTAGTCGATGAGCGTGCCCGGCGCGATGAGCCGGAACGGGTAGTGGTGGGTGCGGGAGCGGATGGTGCCGATGACCTTGTCGGGCTCGGTGGTCGCGAACACGAACTTGACGTGGGGCGGCGGCTCCTCGACGATCTTGAGCAGCGCGTTGAAGCCGCCGGGCGTCACCATGTGCGCCTCGTCGATGATGAAGATCTTGAAGCGGTCCCGGGCCGGCGCGAACACCGCCCGCTCGCGCAGGTCGCGCGCGTCGTCGACGCCGCCGTGGCTCGCGGCGTCGATCTCGACCACGTCGAGCGACCCGCCGCCGTCGCGGCTCAGCTCGACGCAGCTGGGGCAGGAGCCGCACGGCGTATCGGTGGGTCCCTGGGCGCAGTTGAGGCAGCGGGCCAGGATGCGGGCGGAGGTGGTCTTGCCGCAGCCGCGCGGGCCGCTGAAGAGGTACGCGTGGCCGATGCGCTCAGTGCGCAGCGCCGTCATGAGCGGATCGGTCACCTGGGACTGGCCGATCATCTCGGCGAACGTTTCTGGCCGGTAACGGCGATACAGTGCGGCAACCACGGACTCCATGCTACCGGCGACCTCCGACATTCGGTTGGGTCGCGCGACGGCGACGCACGCCGCACCGGCCGAAGGTGCACGGGATCACGAGGAGGATTCCAGATCTTCGGCAGATCCCGCATCTTCGGAGCGGGCCAGGGAGCGCGGGACGGCGCCCGCGGAGCCCGGCTACACTGGCTCCGTGTACGCTACGAAGCAGCAGGAAGAGGATTCCCTGCTCGACGACGTCGACCGAGACATCATCGACGAGCTCCGGGTCGACGGGCGGCTCTCGTTCTCCGAGATCGGGCGGCGGATCGGGTTCTCCGAGCCCACCGTCCGGCAGCGCTACAATCGCCTCGTCTCGCTCGGCATCATCTACGTGGCCGGCATGTACGACGAGACGAAGATCGGCGGGATCGCAGCCCACATCGGCATTCGCGTCACCGAGCAGCCCGTCGCGCGCGTCGCCGAGGAGATCGCGGACCATCCCAACGTCAAATACGTGGCGTGCGCGCTCGGCTACTACGACATCTTCCTCGACGTGGTCGCGCAGGACGCGCAGGAGCTCGGCAGGATCGTGCTGCAGGATCTGCGCCGGATCCGCGGCATCTCGGATCTCGAAACGCTCACGGTGCTCGAGGTCATGAAGGACACCTACCTGTGGCAGGGGTTCCGCGAGCCGATCCCCGCGAATCGCGCCGGCCGGCCGCTCAGCCGTCCGGGTCGCTGATGCTCTGTCCGGCCGTGCCGCGCAGGCCCTCCCAGGTGTAGTCCTTCGCGAGGGAGGTCACGATGATCGGCTGGATCGAGGCGATGCCCGGGTGCCGACGGATCTCGTCGAGCAGGTCGATGAGCTGCGGCTGATCCCGGCAGGTCGCCTCGAGATAGAGGTCGTGAGAGCCCGCCACGAGCGCGACGTGATTGATCTGGCTGATCCCGAGCAGCCCGTTCGCGACGGAGCGAGGGGTCAGATTGCGCACCCGCAGCAAAAGACGCACGACCTGGTGGCCGAGCAGCAGGGCATTGCACAGCGCGACGATCTGCAGCACGTCGTCCTCGCGCAGCTTCGACAGGCGCGCGCGCACCGTCGACTGGGAGACCCCGAGTTCGTCGGCCAGAGAGGCGAAGCTGCGCCGCCCGTCTCGCGCGAGCATCTCGATGAGTCTCCGATCCAGGTCGTCCAGCATGCCCGCCGCCCTTCTCACCACTGCCATACAGGGTAGCGGTGAGAAGCGCGGGGACGCGTCAGCGACGCTCCAGCTCGCGCACGGCACGCACCAGGTCGGCGTTGTCGCGCGGCGCCGAACCGTCGGGCAGCGTCACCCCGTCCTCGAACCCGATCCGGGTCTCGCAGCCGTCCGCGATGGCGGCCTCGACCACGGGCCACACCGTCTCGTCGTAGCCGTGATAGAGAAGCGGGGCGGTGACCCCGGCCTCGCGCAGCACCCCCGCGATCTCACGGCACTGCGAGACGGCGAGGTCGGCGTTCTCGGTCTCGGGCTCGATGAGCACGCGCACGTTGCGGTGCAGCGTGGGCGAGGCGAGCAGGGCGGGCACGTCGTCCATCGACCAGACGGCGGATTCCAGTATCATCCCGCGCTCGAGCACCAGCTCGGCAGCCTCAGCCGCGCCCTCCTCGCAGAACGCCACCGACGCGAAGTCCGGCAGGGCGTCGGCCGGCCAGGCGGCGACGTGCGCCATGCGCTGCTGGTGCGAGGATACCGTCCAGAGGCCGGTGGTGGTGCCGATGACGACGGTCGGATCGGCGGCGCGCATCGCGCGCGCCCAGGCCCCCACCGCGTCGGGATGAATGGTCTGCTCCCCCTCGTTCGTGATGACGTGCGCATGCACGACGTCTGCGCCGGCGGCGATCGCGGCGAGACTCGCCTCAACGATCTGCTCCGTCGTGCGCGGCACCGCGGCGTGCTCCTCGGTCGGGCGACCACCGTTGATGGCGGCTTTCAGCATCATGTTCGATCCTTTCCAGGGTTTTCGGGCACGGCGAAGCACCGGCCCGATCGGCCGATCCCCCGCCGAGGGGGGGGAGTGGGTGCCGCTACTGCGGGGCGTCGCCGGCGAGCAGGGCCTCGACGGTCGCACTCGCACCGGTCAAGCTGCCGAGCTGTGCGCCGCGCCGCAGGTCGGCCACGAGATCGGGTTCTTCGGCGTCGTCCTGGAGCGCGACGTCGATGATCCGCTCGAGCACGTCGACCGGCACCACCAGCACGCCGTTGGCGTCGGCGAGCACGACGTCGCCCGGATGGACGACCGCCCCACCGCAGGTCACCGGCACGTTGACACCGCCGGCGTCGATCCCGTGCAGCTTCGTGGTGAGCATGCTCGTACCGTGCGCGTGCACCGTGAGCCCCAGCCCTTCGATCTCGTCGATGTCGGTGACGACGCCGTCGACGACCGCGCCCGCAACGCCGCGCACGACGAGTTGAGCCGCCACGACCTCGCCGAGCGGGGCGTGTCTGCGGTCCCCGCCCGTGTCGATCACGAGCACCTGGCCGGGCTCGATCATGCCCGCTGCATGGTGCAACGCGGTCGAGTCCGTGGCGGTGGTGCGCACGGTGAAGGCCGTGCCGATGACGCGGCCGCCCGAGGCGGCGATCCGCCGGATCGCGGGATCGACGAACCCCTCCTCGAGGTAATGGCCGAGCGTGGGGAAGCTCAAGCGCTCGAGCTTCGCCCGCAGTTCACCGGAGAGGCCGTGCGGGGTGCTTCCTGTGTGGAAGAGCATCAGGGTTCCTTTCGGGTCGTTCGCCTACCGGACGCTGTAGTCGAGTTCGATACGGCGGTTGTCGAGCGCGGGTAGCATTTCGCGGGCGCCCCGGGTGCGCTCGTCGTCGATGTCGGCGATGACGAGGCCCTCATCGTGCGCGTCGGCGGCCGCAACGACCACGCCCAACGGGTCGATCACGCGGCTGAGGCCCACCGAGTCGGGGCCGACCGTGGCGGAGGCGAGGAACCAGCTCACGTTCTCGATGGCGCGGGCTTTGGTCAGCACCTCCCAGTGCTCCTCCTTGCCCTTGCCGGAGACCCACGCGGCCGATAGCGAGATGATGTCGACGCCGCGGTCGGCCATGCTGCGGAACAACTCGGGGAAGCGCACGTCGTAGCAGTTCGCGATGCCGACGCGCCGCGACTCGACATCGATGACCGGGGGCAGCTCAGAACCTCGGGTGACGTACGCGGACTCCTGGTACGCGAACGCGTCATAGGTGTGCATCTTGCGGTAGCGGGCGAGTTCCTCTCCCCCGGGTCCGAAGGCGAGGATCGTGTTGTACGGCAGCCCGGCCTCGTTCGGTTCGTAGCCCGCCGCGATGATCGTCACGTCGTGCTCGCGGGCGAGTTCCGCGAGCAGCGCCTCGAAACGGGGCCACACCTCGCGGAGGATCTCCGCGAACCGCGGCTTGATCTCGTCGTCGGCGAGCAGCGCCGCTTCCTCCGGGAAGACGACGAGGCGGGCGCCGCGCGAGGCGGCTTCGGCGGTGTAGCGGCGGATGGTGGCGAAATTGACGTCGGCGTCGATGCCGGGCGACGTCTGGACGACGGCGACTCTCATCGAGTCCTCCTCTGCTTGCGTGGTCTGCTCGGGTGGGGCGCCGCGGGGCGGCGCGGGGTGGAGTCGGGAGGAAGGGCGGCTCAGCGGATCACGATCCGCGCATCCTCGGGGCGCCAGCCGATGCGGAGCTCCTCGCCGATCGCGAGCCCAGGAAGGTCGCGCTCCTTCACGAGGCTGGGCAGCGACACCCTGATCGTGCGTCCGCCGATCGCGAGGTGGACGTGCCACTCCTCGCCGAGGAAGGTGAGCGTCTCGACGGTGCCGGACACGCCGTCGCCGTCGCGGCGCGCGTCGATGCGCTCGGGCCGCAGCAGCAGCGTCGCCGCCTGCTCACGGGGCAGGTCCTCGGCCAGCACGCCGGGCAGCACGCCGACGCCCTCGAGCACGGCGCCGGTCTCCTGGCCGGCGGATCCCGCTGGCACCGTTACGTCGAGCAGGTTGCAGCTGCCGATGAAGCCCGCCACGAAGCGGGTCTCGGGCCGGTTGTAGATGTCCTCCGGCCCCCCGACCTGCTGCACCACGCCCTCGGACATGACCGCGATGCGGTCCGACATCGTGAGCGCCTCCTCCTGGTCGTGCGTCACATAGATGAAGGTGATGCCGACCTCGCGCTGCATGCGCTTCAGCTCGTACTGCATCTCCTTGCGGAGCTGCTGGTCGAGCGCGCCGAGCGGCTCGTCGAGCAGCACCACCTTGGGGCCGGAGACCACGGCGCGCGCCAGGGCGACGCGCTGCCGCTGGCCGCCCGAGAGCTGGTCGGGTTTCCGGTCCCCGAGGTGGGCGAGCTTCACGAGTTCCAGCGCCTCCTGAGCCCGAAGGTTGGCCTCGGCCTTCGGCACGCGGCGCACCCTCAGCTCAAAGACCACGTTGTCGAACACCGTGAGGTGCGGGAAGAGCGCGTAGCTCTGGAACAGCATGTTGAGATCGCGATTGCGCGTCGGGACCTTCGTCACGTCGGCGCCGCCGAGCAGCACGCGGCCGCTCGAGGGCCTCTCGAACCCGGTGATCATGCGCATGAGAGTCGTCTTGCCGCACCCCGAGGGGCCGAGGATCGAGAAGAACTCGTTCTCCCGGATCTCGAGATCGAGCGGATGCACCGCGAGGTGGCCGCCGAAGCTCTTCGATATGCCCTCGATCTCGACGGCCGGTACGGTGATGGTCGTGGTCTGCGTCTTCATGATCCCAATCGCTGTTCGCTCGAATCGGCGGGCGCCGGTCAGGAGGCCTTCACCCGAGTCCAGCCGTCCTGGTAGAACTTCATGGCTTTGCCTGGGTCGACGATGAAGTCGGCATTGGCGACCTGCTCCTCGGAGGCGTAGACAGCCACGTTCGCCAGCAGGCCCTGATCGGTCACGTACTGCTGAGCCGCCTGGTTCGCGCTCGCAAGACCGCCGTCGTTGGTCGCCATCGCCGCGATCTCGGGGCGCAGCAGGAAGTTGATGAACTCGTAAGCAGCGCTCTGATTGGGCGCGCCCTTCGCGATCGCGAGGCCGTCCACCCAGAGGCTGCCGCCCTCCTCAGGGATGACGTAACGGACGTTCTTGTTCTCCTCGACGATCTTCGCGGTGCTGGTGCCGCCCCATGCCTCGGAGATGCAGACGTCGCCGTTCGCAACGAGGTCGCCGTAGTTCGTGGAGTTGTAGCCGGCGAGCATCGGCTTCTGCTTGATGAGCGACTCGGTGGCTTTGGCGATCTCCTGCTCATCGGTGCTGTTGGCGTCGAAGCCGTTGACCTGCAGACCGGCGATGTACGCGGCGAGCATGTTGTCGAGCATGTTCACCTTGCCGTTCCACTTCGGATCGAAGAGCGACTTCCAGCTGGTTATCTCCTCGCCGCCCGTGCACTCGGAGTTGTACATGAGGCCGGTGGTGCCCCATACCCAGGGCACCGAGTACTCGAGGCCGGGATCGTAGCTCGGATCGGCGAAGGTCGAGGCGATGTTGTCGATGCCCTCGACCTTCGACTTGTCGAGCGGCTCGATGAGCTGCTGTCCGACGAGCTGCTGCACAGCGTACTGGCTCGGCTCGACGATGTCGTAGCCCGAGTTGCCCGCGGCGAGCTTCGAGATCATGGTCTCGTTGCTGTCGAAGCTGTCGACGTTGACCGTGATGCCGGTCTCTTTCGTGAACGCGTCGAACACGCTCTGCGGGATCTCGTCGGCCCATGCGTAGACGTTGAGCTGCTGGGAACCGCCCCCGCCGGTGCAGCCGGTCAGCGCCAGCGACGCGGCGATGCCGGCGATGCCGACGACCGCAAGAGTCTTCTTCTTCATGACGGTGTTCCTTTCCATGGATTGGGGTAGAGCTGGTTCGGCGTGCTACGAGCGGGAGTCCACGAGGATGCGCCGCATCTGCGTGACGCCGACCGCGAGCACGAGCACGAGGGTGAGCAGGATCAGCAGTGCGCCGAGCGCGTTGATGCTCGGGGTGAGCCCGGTCTTGAGGCTCGAGTAGATCCGCAGCGGGAGGGTGGTCGATCCGACGCCGCTCAGGAATGTCGACATCACGATGTTGCTGAACGACGTGGTGAAACTCAGCAGCCAGGCCGCGATCACCGCGGGGCGGAGCAGCGGGAAGTAGACGCGGACGAATGTCTGCCACGGGGTGCAACCCAGATCGGCGGCGGCCTCGGGCAGACTCGGGTCGAGCATTGCGGCCGAGCTCATGAGGACGAGCGTCGCGAGCGGCAGCGACACGATGAGGTGGCCGAGCACGAGGGTCGTAATGCCGAGCGGTACCTTCGTCGCGCTGAAGACGCTCAGCAGAGCGACGCCGAGCACGATCTCGGGTACGACGAGCGGCAGGGCGATGAGGGCGATCAGGCCGCCCTTGCCGCGGCCCCGGTAGCGGGCCATGCCGAGCGCGAACATGATGCCGACGACGGTCGCGACGGTCGCCGACAGCACGGCCACGACGGCGCTCGTGCGCAGCGTCTGCATGAGCGCGCCGTCCTGGAACAGCTCGGCGTACCACTGCAGGGTGAGCCCCTCGAAGCGGGTGTTCGTGCCCGCCGCGTTGAACGAGTAGACGATCACCGCCGCGATGGGCAGGTAGAGGAAGACGAACACTGCGCGGGCGATGCCGTTCACGATGCGGTCCACGGGCTACGCCCCCTTCTGATTCGAGGTGCGCCTCATCAGGAGTCCGATCAGGCCCATCGAGAGCACCATGAGCACGAGCAGCACCATCGACACGGCCGCGCCCATCGGCTGGTTGCGGAACTCGGTGTAGAGCGTGACGATCAGGTTGCCCACGAGCGGATCCTTGCCACCGCCGAGCAGCACCGGGATCACGAACACCCCCATGGTGGGGATGAAGGTGAGCAGCGCGGCCCCAAGGATACCGGGGCGGCTGAGCGGCAGGATCACCCGGCGGTGCACGCCCCACCAGCTGCAGCCGAGGTCGGTCGCGGCCTCCTTGAGCGAGGGGTCGATCGAGCGCATGGAGGCGTAGATCGGGAAGATGGCGGTCGGCAGGAAGGCGTACAGCAAGCCGAGCACGACCGCGACGTTGCTCGGAATCATCGAGAACCCGGAGACGCCGAAGACGCCGAGCAGGCCCGCGATAGGGCCGCCTGATCCGAGGATCGTGATCCACGCGAAGGTGCGCACCAGGAAGTCGGTCCAGAAGGGGATGATGATGAGCAGCAGGAGCAGCCCCTGCCTCCCCTCGGGCCGCGAGACGATGTAGTACGAGGTCAGGTAGCCGACCACGATACAGACGACCGTGTTCAGCAGGCCGAGACCGAGCGAGAACAGCAGCGTCTTCGAGTAGACGGGATCGAGCAGCTTCGCGTAGTTCTCCAGCGTGAAGCCGCCCGTGATCCCGCCGTAGTCGTCGGCGACCGCGAAGCTGTTCCGGGCCACGATGAACAGCGGCAGGACGCCCAGCAGCACGACCGAGGCGACCCCCGGGATGACCAGCAGCAGCGATCCGCGCTTCGGCCGTTCCCTCCGACCCAGGTGAATCGTGCGTGTCGTCGATGTCACGTTGCTCCTATGCACTCGCCTTCGGTCTTCTGGTACTCCCCATCCTGGACGCGGATCGAGAACCGCGCATGCGAATGGGCTGCGGAATCCGTGGAAGATGCCGCGAATCTTCACGCGGTCCGCGATGAACCACGGAGAGGTGCCCTGTCGTGAGGCGTCGGAGCCGCGCAGGCGAGGGGCCTTCTGAGCGGCAGCCCCGTCGCCACCGATTCAGCGACGTACACCTCAGGATCAACAGCGGGCCGCCCGGCCCGGCTAACCGACGAGCCGATGCGTCTGCCGCGCGATCTCGGCCTCCTCGTCGGTCGGCACGACGAGGATCTCGACGCGCGAATCGTCGGCGCCGATGCGACGCGCCCCGCGCTCGGCGGAGCCGTTGCGCTCGGCGTCGAGGCGGATTCCGAACCACTCGAGCCCCGCGCACACCTCGGCGCGCAGCGCCGCGCTGTTCTCCCCCACGCCCGCGGTGAACACGATCGCGTCGGCTCCGCCGAGCACGGCGAGGTACGCGCCGAGATAATGCCGGATGCGGTGCGCGTACACCTCGATGGCCAACCGCGCCGCCTCGTCGCCGGCGTCGGCCGCCGCCCGCACATCGCGGAAGTCGCCCACGCCTGTGAGACCGAGCAGACCGGAACGCCCGTTGAGGAGGCGATCGAGGTCGTCCGCACCGTAGCCGCCCCGCAGCAGATGCAGCAGCGCGCCGGGGTCGATGTCGCCGCTGCGGCTGCCCATCACGAGCCCCTCCAGCGGGGTGAGGCCCATGGAGGTGTCGACCGATCGCCCGCGGTCGACGGCGCAGGCCGAAGCGCCGTTGCCGAGGTGGAGCACGATCTGCCTCAGCTCGTCGACCGGCCGCCCCAGGAGGTCGGCCGCCCGACGAGACACCACCTGGTGGGAGATGCCGTGAAACCCGTAGCGGCGCACACCGTGCTCGGCCGCGGCCGAGCGATCGATCGCGTAGGTATACGCCCTCTCGGGCATGGTCTGGTGGAATGCCGTGTCGAACACCGCGACGTGCGGCACGTCGGGGAACAGCGACCGCGCCGCCGCGACCGCCTGGTACTGGCCCGGGTTGTGCAGCGGCGCGAGCGCGCCGAGACTCAGGATCCGCTCCGCGACCTCGTCGTCGATCAGCGTCGGCTCGACGAAGGCGTCGCCGCCCTGCACGACCCGGTGGCCCACGGCGACGATCCCGAGCGCGTCGATCGGTGCGCCCTCACCCGCGAAGGCCGCTACCATCGCCTCGAAGGCGGCGGTGTGATCGGGCACCGGCAGCGAGCGCTCGTTCTGGTGAGCGCCGCGGTGCGCGATGCGTCCCTCCGGCTCGCCGATGCGTTCCACGAGCCCCGAGGCGAACCGTTCCCCGGTCTCGGGCTCGATGAGCTGGTACTTGATCGACGACGATCCGGCGTTGATGACGAGGATCCGGTTCATGCGCCGCTCCCACGGCCCTCGCCCGCCTGGACGGCGGTGATCGCGACGGTGTTCAGAATGTCCTCGACGGTGGCTCCGCGCGACAGGTCGTTGACCGGCTTCGCAAGTCCCTGCAGCACCGGTCCGACCGCCACCGCACCGGCCGACCGCTGCACCGCCTTGTAGGTGTTGTTGCCCGTATTCAGATCGGGGAATATGAACACCGTCGCCCGGCCCGCGACCTCCGACCCGGGCAGCTTGGCGGCGCCGGTCTCCGGATCGCTCGCCGCGTCGTACTGGATCGGTCCCTCGATGAGCAGATCCGGGCGCGCGGCCCTCGCCAGCGCCGTGGCCTCGCGCACCTTGTCCACGTCGGCGCCCGACCCGGACTCGCCCGTGGAGTACGACAGCATCGCGATGCGCGGCTCCACGCCGAACTGCGCCGCGGTATCGGCCGAGGAGACGGCGATGTCGGCGAGCTGCGCCGCGGTGGGGTCGGGGTTGACGGCGCAGTCCCCGTACACGAGCACCCGGTCGGCCAGCGCCATGAAGAACACGCTCGACACCACGGAGACGCCGGGTCGGGTCTTGATGATCTCGAGGCTCGGCCGGATCGTGTGGGCGGTCGTGTTCGCCGCTCCCGAGACCATGCCGTCGGCGAGCCCCAGGTGCACCATCATCGTGCCGAAGTAGCTGCCGTCGGCCATCGCGTCGCGGGCCTGCTCGAGCGTCACGCCCTTGCGGGCGCGCAGCCGGGCGTACTCGGCGGCGAAGCGCTCGCGCAGGGGCGAGACCGCGGGATCGATCACGTCGGCGGCGTCGATCGAGAGGCCGAGCTCGCCGCCGCGCTTGCGCACGGCCGCCTCGTCTCCGAGGATCGTGAGCCGGGCCGTGCCGCGCGCCAGGAGCGTGCTCGCGGCGCGGAGGATGCGATCGTCGTGCCCCTCGGGCAGCACGATGTGCGCGTCGGCCCGCGCCGCGCGCGCGAAGAGCTCGTAGGCGAACATGACGGGCGTGCGCACGCCGCCCCGGTGCAGTCGCAGCCGCTCGCGCAGCGTCGCCCCGTCGACGTGCTGCGCGAACAGTGCGAGCGCGGTGTCGAACTTGGCCGGCGACTCCTCGGTCAGCAGTCCGCGGGCGCGGGAGATGCGCCTGGCCGTCTCGAAGGTGCCGAAGCCGGTGCGCACGATCGGCAGCGTCGAATCGATGCCGTCGAGCAGGCGCTCCACGTCGGCGGCGAGCTCGAAGTCGCCGTTGAGCACCACCGCGGCGATCGTGGGGAAGGTCGGCGCCTCGTGCGCCATGGTCACGGCGAGCAGCGTCTCGGCGCGATCCGCCGCGATCACCACCGCCGAGCCCTCGAGCAGGCGCGGCAGCACGTTCTCCATCGACATGCCCGCGACGACCACGTCGCGCACCTCTCGTGCCAGCAGGTCCCGGTCGCCGCGCACCAGCCGGCCCTCCACCGCCTCGAGCACGCCCGCGACCGGGGGCGCGACGAGCAGCAGCTCCTCGGGCACCGCCCATACCGGCACACCGGCCGGAAGCACCGCCGACACCGCCCGCTCGATCTCGGGCAGGCGATCCGGATCCGCCCGGTTCACGAGCGCCGCGAGCACCGTCGCGTGCTCGTCGCGCAACTCGGCGAGACCCAGCTCGGCCAACTGCGCGATCTCGGCGGGCGGGCGGGCGGGCTGCTGGCCCAGATGCTCGGCCTGATCGTTCGAGCGGCCGCCCAGTACCAGCAGCACCGGCGTGTCGAGGTTCGCGGCGATCCTGGCGTTGAACGCGAGCTCCGTCGGCGCGGCGACGTCGGTGAAGTCCGAACCGACCACGACCACGGCGTCGCAGCGCTCACGCAGCTCGCGGTAGGCTGCGACGATGCGCGCCATGGCGCGCTCGGGGTCGGCGTGCGCCGCATCGTAGGTGACCCCGACGCAGGCCTCGTAGGGCACCTCTGCCGTCGCTCGCGCGCGCAGCAGCTCCAGCACGCGATCCCGCTCTCCGGCTGAGCGGATGAGCGGGCGGAAGACCCCCACGCGCGGGGCGTCTGCGAGGAGCGTGTCGAGTACGCCGAGCGCCACGGCGCTCTTCCCGGTGCGGCCCTCGGCCGAGGTCAGGTAGATGCTTGCAGCCACGGCTCCCAGCCTATTGCCCCGCCCCCAGCTCCGGGGAGGGCAACCCGTACTCTCGGCGAAGCGCGGAGCGTGCGGCGTACCACCCGCTGAGCCCGTGCACGCCGGGGCCGGGCGACGTCGACGACGAGCACAGGTAGATGCCCTTCGCCGGCGTGCGCCACGGATCGGCGGCGGCGACGGGGCGAGCGAGCAGCTGCCGCACGGTGACGGCGCCCGCGCAGAAGTCGCCGCCGTGGTAATTGCGGTTGTACCCCGCGAGCTGCGCGGCCGTGGTGACGCGATAGCCCCGCACGCGGTCCCGGAAGCCGGGGGCGAAGCGCTCGATCTGCGCGATCACGGCGGCCGAGACGTCGCGTGCCGATCCGCGGGGCACGTGCGTGTAGCTCCACACGGCGTTGGCGCCCGCGGGGTTGCGATCGGGGTCGAAGTCGGCGGTCTGGGCCAGCAGCACGTACGGCCACTCCGGGTGGCGCCCGCGCGCGACCTCGAGCTCGGCCGCCGCGACCTCGGCTCGGGATCCGCCCAGGTGCACCGTGGGCGCGGCCGAGACGCGCCCGTCGCTCCAGGGGATCGGCCCGTCGAGCACGAAGTCGACCTTGGCGGCGGCGTCGCCGTAGCGGAGACGGCCGAGCGCGCGCCGGTACCGCGCCGGCAGTACCGAACCGGCGATGCGGACGAGCCCGCGGGCCGAGGTGTCGAAGAGCTTGACGCTGAAACCGTCGAGCTCGCGCACGTCGGTGATGGCGCGGGAGGTCTCAACGCGGCCGCCGTGCGCCAGCAGGTCGGCCGCGAGCGCATCGGTGATCGCCCGGGATCCGCCGATCGGCACCGGCCAGCCGCTCGCGTGGCCGAGCGCGCCGAGCACCGTGCCGACCGCCGCCGCGGCGACGCCGGGCATGCGGCCGACGCTGTGCGCGGCGACGCCGGAGATGAGCGCGGGGGCGGCTGATTCCCGGAATCGCAGATTCCAGAGCGGGCTGCCCTGTTCGAGGGCGCGCAGACCGGTAGCCGCGGCGGCGACGGGATCACCCGGCCATCGCAGCATGGATCCGCCGAGCGCGAAGTCGACGACGCCCTCGAGCCGGCTCAGCAGCGGGCGGTAGAGGCGCGCGTACGCGGCTCCATCCCGTCCCAGCTCCTCTGCCGTGCGGTCGAGGCTGCGGTAGGCGACCGCCGCGCGGGCCGCGCCTCCGCCGGCCGCGCCGTCGAGCGGGTTCGCGTACGAGGCCTCCGGGATCGCGAATCCCATGCGCCGCTCGAGTTCGAAGGCTCGGAAGAAGCCCGTTGCGAGCGCCATGGGATGAATTGCCGAGCAGACGTCGTGCAGCACTCCCGGCTCGACCGCCTCGTCCGTGCGCGCGCCGCCGCCGATGCTCTCGGCCGCCTCGAACACGGTGACCGGCAGACCCGCGCGGGCCAGCGTCACGGCCGCCGCGAGCCCGTTGGGGCCCGCCCCGACGACCGCCGCGCCGCGAGATCGAGTCATACCATCAGCCTAGACGCAGCTTGTCGTGGTCGGGACGGTCATGGCCCCGACCACGACATGGCCGCACTGCTGTTCGGCGTGGCCGGACAGCCCTCATGAGTCGCTCACGAGGCCCCCGTGATGTCCCCCTCAGAAGAGCGTCTGGACCGCCGTCCCCGACGGCTCGAGACGGATGACCCTTCCAGCAACCTAGCGTAGGGGGTTCGGCCCGCATCGCCAACTTACCCGGCGCCCGGCCGGGCCCGCGCTCCGGGGTCGCACTCCGGGTGTGCCGAGCCGGTCCCGGGCGCGGCCGGGAAAAACAAGACTCCCCACGCACCCGCTAGAGCCCAAGTACCCTTGCTGCATTTCTGCCCTGGGGGAGTTCCCTGAGATAGCGCCACGTGGGGAGCCGTACCAGTCTAGCGGAAGTCTCCCCCGCGTTCCGGTGCCTCCGGATCCTCGTCGACGACCGGGACCGCGCCGGTGGCCACCGCCACCGCTCCCGTCAGCAGCTCCTCGGCGTGCGCCTCGTCCACCTCGCCCGCGAACTGCGACCGGTAGAGGCGATAGTAGGCGCCACCGCGCTCCAACAGCTCCTCGTGCGACCCCTGCTCCACGATGCGTCCGTGCTCCATCATGAGTATCACGTCGGCGTCGCGGATGGTGGAGAGCCGGTGCGCGATGACGAACGAGGTGCGGTCCGCCCGAAGCGCCCGCATCGCCTGCTGCACCAGCACCTCGGTGCGCGTGTCCACCGACGAGGTCGCCTCGTCGAGGATCAGGAGCGAGGGGTTCGCGATGAACGCGCGCGCGATGGTGAGCAGCTGCCGCTCGCCCGTCGAGAGCGAGGAGGCGTTCTCCGAGATCGTCGTGTCGTAGCCGTCGGGCAACTGCCGCACGAAACGATCGACCATCGTCGCCCTCGCCGCCTCGACCACCTCGTCATCGGTGGCGTCGAGCCGGCCGTAGCGGATGTTCTCGCGGATCGTGCCGTCGAACAGCCACGCGTCCTGCAGCACCATGCCCACCTGGCCGCGCAGCTCGGCTCGGGAGAGGTGGGTGACGTCGACACCGTCGAGCAGGATGCGCCCGCCGTCGAGTTCGTAGAAGCGCATGATGAGATTGACGAGCGTCGTCTTTCCCGCGCCGGTCGGCCCCACGATGGCCACCGTGTGCCCCGGACTCGCCTCGAGCGACAGATCCTCGATGAGCGGCTGATCCTCGACGTAGCTGAACGAGACGCGCTCGAACCGCACGTGCCCGTCGGTGCGCTCGGGCAGGTGCTCGGTCGCGGTATCGGGATCCTGCTCCTCGGCGTCGAGCAGTTCGAAGGTGCGCTCGGCCGAGGCCACGCCGGACTGCAGCATGTTCGCCATGCTCGCCATCTCGCTGATCGGCTGCGAGAACTCCCGCGAGTACTGGATGAAGGCCGTCACGTCGCCCAGCGTCATCTGCCCGGCGGTGACGCGCAGCGCCCCGGCCACGGCGATGAGCACGTAGCTGAGGTACTGCACGAACTGCATGGCCGGCATGATGGTGCCCGAGAGCGCCTGCGCCTGGTACGCCGCGGTGAAGAGCCCCTCGTTGCGGCGGTCGAACTCCTCCGTCATCTCGGCGTCGCGATTGAAGATGCGCACGAGTTCGTGGCCTGTGAACGACTCCTCGATGTGACCGTTCAGGTCCCCCGTGTGCTTCCACTGCGCCACGAAGAGCTTCTGCGCACGAACGCCCACGACGCCCGCGATGATGCCGGACAGCGGCAGGGCGATGAGCGCGATGAGCGCGAGCTGCCACGAGACGATGAACATCATCGCGGTGATGCCGATCACCATGAGCAGCGATTGCACCAGCTGCGAGAACGCCTGCTGCAGCGCCTGCTGGATGTTGTCGACGTCGTTCGTGACGCGCGAGAGCACGTCGCCGCGCTGGCGTCCGTCGAAGTAGCTGAGCGGCAGCCGGTTGATCTTCGCCTCGATGTCGCGCCGCAGCTGGTAGACGATGCGCATGACCATGCGGTTGAGGATGTAGCCCTGCAGCCACATGAGGAACGAGGCGACCAGGTACAGCGCGAGTACCGCGAGGATCAGGCGGCTGAGCAGCCCGAAGTCGATGCCCTGGCCGGGCACCACGTCGGCGCCCTCGAGCATGTCGGCAAACTGGGTGTTACCCGCGGCTCGGGCACCCGCGATGATCTGATCGATCGGCACGCCCTCGGGCAACTGCTTGCCGAGTACGCCGTTGAAGATCACGTCCATCGCCTGGCCGAGCACCTTGGGCGCGATGACGGTGAGCACGACCGAGCCCACGACCAGCAGCACCACCAACGAGAACAACCACTTCTCGGGCGCGAGCAGACCGATGAGGCGCTTCGCCGAAGGCCAGAAGTGCTTCGCCTTCTTGACGGGCTGCGAGCCCGTCCAGTCGTCCCCGTCGGGCCGATAGTCGTCCGGAAGCTCGAACTCGTCGGTCTTCACGCCGCCCTCCGGCGGCCTGCCGGCGCGCTTCTTCATCTTCTTCTCGGGCACTACGCCGCCTCCGCCTCTTCGAGCTGCGATCGCACGATCTCCTGGTAGACCTCGCTGGTCTCGAGCAACCGCTCATGGGTGCCGCGCCCCACGATCTCGCCGTCCTCGATCACGAGGATCTGATCGGCCTCGGTGATGGTCGACACGCGCTGCGCGACGATGATGGTCGTCGCCCCCCTGGTCGCCTCGGGCAGCGCAGCGCGCAACCTCGCGTCGGTGGCCACGTCGAGCGCCGAGAACGAGTCGTCGAACAGGTACACCCGCGGCTTCGCCACGAGCGCCCGCGCGATCGAAAGACGCTGGCGCTGGCCGCCCGACACGCTCGTGCCGCCCTGGGCGACCGGCTCGTCGAGCTGACGCTCCTTCTCGCGAACGAAGTCGTCGCCCTGCGCCACCCGCAGTGCCTCCCACAGCTCCTCGTCGCTCGCCCCGGAGCGCCCGAAGCGCAGGTTCGACGCGATCGTGCCCGAGAACAGATAGGGGCGCTGCGGTACGAGGCTCATCGTCTGCGCGAGCTGAGCGCGGGTGAGCGCGGGGACCGGAGCCCCGTCGACCGTGATGGATCCCTGCTGAGGATCGTAGAGACGCAGCATGAGATTGAGCAGGATCGTCTTACCCGCACCCGTCGATCCGATGATCGCGGTCGTCTCGCCCGGCTCGGCGACGAAGCTCACGTTCTTGACGACCGGCTTCTCGGCGCCGGGGAAGCCGAATGTGACGCCGTCGAACTCAATGCGCCCGGCCCGCGGGGTGGCGACCGACTCGGTGCTCGGGAACGCGAGCGTCGACTCGGTGTCGAGCAGCTCGCGGACGCGCTCCGCGCAGACCACGGCGCGCGGGATCATCATCGTCATGAAGACGCCCATCATCACCGCGACGAGGATCTGCAGCAGGTACTGCAGGAAGGCCGTGAGCGACCCGACCTCGACGAGCCCCTGATCGACCCGGTGCCCTCCGAACCACAGCACGGCCGCCGTGGCGATGTGCAGCACCATCATGATCACGGGGAACATGAGCACGAAGATGTTGCCCACCTTCAGCGAGATGTCGGTGATGTTGCGGTTCGCCGTCTCGTAGCGGTCGACCTCGAAATTCTCGCGCACGAAGGCGCGCACGACCCGGATGCCCATGATCTGCTCGCGGAGCACGCTGTTGATCGCGTCCACACGATCCTGCATCCTGCGAAACAGGGGCAGGAGCAGCCAGACCAGGAAACCCACGATCACCGCGAGCACGGCGACCGATGCCCACACGAGCCACGACATGCCGGCGTCCTCGCGCAGCGCCATGATGATGCCGCCGATCGCCATGATGGGTGCCGAAACCATGAAGTTGAGGGTCATGAGCACCAGCATCTGGATCTGCTGCACGTCATTCGTACCGCGCGTGATGAGGGTGCCCGCGCCGAACCGCGTCGCCTCGAGCGTGCTGAGCGAATCGACCTTGCGGTAGACCTCGCGGCGCAGATCGCGCCCCACACCCATCGACGCGCGCGCGCCGAAGTAGACCGCGGCGACAGCGGTGACGAGCTGACCGAGCGATACGATCAGCATGAAGCCGCCCGTGCGCCAGATGAAATCGGTGTCGCCCTTGGCGATGCCCTGATCGATGATCTGCGCGTTCAGGCTCGGCAGCCAGAGCGCGGCGATGGTGGAGAGCAGCTGCAGCACGAGCACGGCCGCGATGAACGACCAGTACTTCCTGGCGTGTCGAAGCGTGAGTGAGATGAGGGCCACGAGGATCCTTTCGTCCTGTGCCATCCTGAACCGGACCTCAGACATTCACGAGCGGCACCGTACAGGGACACAGGTGCACGGCGGCGAGACGGAGCGGGCGGATCAGAAGCGGCCGAGCAACAGTAGCAGACTCACGGCGTGATCGCCAGTTCGGTGCGCCTCAGTGGATCGTCAGATCGCTGCTGAGCACATCGGCCAGCGCTTCGGCGCCGGCCTCGGCATCCGGATCTTCGACAGACTCCTCGAACGAGTGCGAGATCCCGGTCGGATTCCGCACGAACAGCATCGCGGTGGGAACGAGTGCGGCGAGCACGCCCGCGTCATGCCCGGCCCCCGTGTCCAGCACCGGAGCGCCCGGCAGCACCCGCTCCAGGTGTCCCCGCAGCCCGGCGTCGAATCCGACCGTGGGACTGAGGGATTCTTCGATCACGCTTGCCGCGCACCCCTGCACCTCGGCGAGTCCGGCGGCCTCTTCCGCGACGAGCCTCACGATCTCCGCCGTCACCGCATCCTCCGGGTGCCGTGCGTCGAGCCACAGATCCACCCGGGACGCGATGACATTCGTGCCGCCCGGGATGGGTTCGATGCGTCCCACCGTCGCACGCGCCCCGGGATACCGGGCCGCGATCCCCGGAATAGCCGCGATCAACGCACCCGCGGCGACCAGCGGGTCACGACGGTCTGCCATCAGCGTTGCACCGGCGTGATTGCCCTGGCCCAGGAACGTCACCCTCCACCGCCCGTGCCCGAGGACCGACGACCCGATCGCGACCGGCCGACCCAGGTCGATCAGACCGCGCCCCTGCTCGACGTGCAACTCTATGAATGCGCCGATCCGGGACAGTGCCTCGTCGTCCCGGCCCACGAACCGCGGGTCGAGACCGTCCTGCTCGGCGAGCTCGGCATAGCTCCGGCCTCCGCCGTCCTGCAGCCCGCGCGCGCGATCCGGATCGATCGCCCCCGTCAGCAGCCGCGAGCCGAGGCAGGCCACGCCGAAACGTGACCCTTCCTCCTCGGGGAACACCGCGATCGCGAGCGCACGATCCGGCTGTACCCCCCGGGCGCGCATGATGTCGATCGCGGCCAGCGCCGATGCCACCCCGAGCGGTCCGTCGTATGCGCCACCGCCCGGCACCGAATCCAGGTGGCTCCCCGTGACGATCGCGCCGGCGCGGTCTCGAGATGGAATGTCCCACCAGGCCCAGATGATGCCGTTGCGATCGGTCTCGACGTCCAGTGCGCGACGCCTTGCCTCCGCGAGGAACCACTCGCGCAGCTCGGCCTCGGGGCGCGAGAACACCGGGCGGGAGTATCCGCCTCGCTTCGGGTCACGCCCGACATCGACGATGTCCCGCATCAGAGAGGCGACGCGCGTGCTCATCGCGCGAGCCCAGCGTGATGAGCGACGCGGAACTCGTCGGGGACACCGCCCCTGCCGGTCGCGAGATCAGCGGCGAATTCGCCGAGCAGCGGGGCGAACTTACCTCCGTGACCCGAGCAGGCCGAGACCACCACCACTCCATCCGCCTCGTCGATCAGGAAGTCCTCCGACGGAGTATTCACGAACAGGCATGTCGTCTCCGCATAGGGTTCGGGGACCACGCCAGGAAGGAACTCGGCCGCGTAGGAAACGATCTTCTCGCGCATCTCGGGTCGGATCCGCCCGTCCTGATCGACCGCGGAGGCGAGCTTCGGACCACCGTTGAACTGCGCGATCTTCTGCCCTCGGAAACCCGCGTCCCGCCCGCCGGGCAGGCCATAGGTCTCAAGCGCCGCGCGCTTGTGGATGAAGGACGGCCATGCGGGGTAGGCGTTGCCGTCGGCGTCATCCTCGCGCCACGGCATGTGGAACGCCTGCTCCTGCCGAACCGTGATCTTCGGCAGACTGGCCAGAAAGGCCTCCGGCAGCGAGAGATCCCGCAGCAGAGACGGCAGCCAACCGCCCGCAGCCACGATGATCTTGTCGCCCGTGACCCGCTCGCCCGTCGCAGATGTCACCGTGAACCCGCCGCCCGAGCGGCGCGCGATCGACGCGACGTCCCAGTTCTCACGCACCCGAGCCCTACCGGTCGCCCGCGCGAGGCCGAGCATCGCCTCGACCGTGCCGATCGCGTCGAGTACGCCCGAACCCGGGTGGTAGAGCACCTCGGTATCGAAGTCGAACTGGGGGAAGCGCATCGTCGCGTCCTCCGCGCTCATCAGCTCGTGCTCCACACCGACGCGCTCCATGATTCGCGCCAAGTCAGCGGGTTTGCGCACCTCGCCGAAGTCTAACGCGCCCGTCGGCGTGATCAGCTGCCTGCCCGACTGCGCCTCGAGTTCATCCCAGCCGGCCTTCGCGCGCACCACCAAGCCCGTGTAAAGCTCAGACGGGTAGGCGTAGCGGAAGATGCGCGCCGACCCGTGCGAGCCGCCCTGCTCGTTGCCCGGCGTCGTGCGCTCGAGAACCGTGACGTTCTCGCCGCGCGACGCCAAGCGCCAAGCTGCGGCCGCGCCCGCGAGACCGGCTCCGACGACGACGTACTCAGAACCTGACATGGAATGCTCCTCGTCTCCCCAATCGCCGTCGAACGCCGACCGGGATCGGGCGCTCCAGCAAATTATTACAATTTCATCTTTGAAATGCAACATTGATACGTTTTACATCTTGCAATAGACCCGGCCGTGTGCATAAACTTCCCTCCATGCACGCAGAAGTGATCGTCATCGGCCTCGGCGCCGCCGGGTCCTACGCTGCGTGGAAGCTTGCGGAAGCCGGTGCGGGGGTCATCGGACTCGAAGCCGATGATCTCGTCCACACCAGAGGCGCGTACTCGGGCGAAAGCCGCCTGTTCCGCGCCGCGTACCATGAGGGGGCCGAATACGTTCCCCTGCTCCTCGAGTCGCGGGAGGAATGGCTGCGACTGCAGCAGGCCGGGAGGCGGCGCATCCTCCATGAGACCGGGGTGCTCTCGATCGGCTCGGTCGACGCGCCGCAGATGGCCCGCGTGCGGAGGTCGCTCAAACACGCCGGTGTCACCCATGAAGTCCTCTCTTCCGATGCCCTGCGCCGAAGGTACCCCCAGCACTCGCTGATCACCGATGAGATCGGCGTACTGGATCTCATGGGAGGCGTGCTGCGCCCCGAGGCCGCGGTCTCGGAGATCCAGCGCCGCGCAACGCTGGAAGGCGCGGATCTGCGAGGCAATCAACGAGTCGGTGGTCTCACCGAGGAGCGCGGGCATGTGCGCGTTGATCTCGAAGGCGGAGAGACGCTCACCGCGCACCGCGCCATCGTGTCCGCGGGCGTGCACACGCCAACACTGCTGCCGCATCTCGCACCGCACCTCGCGATCCGCCCGATCGGCCTGACCTGGTTCTGCCCGGAGGCACCTGAGGATTTCACCCCCGATCGCTTCCCGGCGTTCATCCGCGACCTCCGAGACACGCACATCTTCGGAGCGCCCGCACTCGACGGCGCGCTGGTCAAGGCCGGCTACGACGCCAGGTTCGGCACCATCGGCCGGCCCGCTGATCTGGCCGCCGAACTGACCCGCGAGCAACGGCGGGGCCTCGCGGCCGACGTGCATCGCCTTCTCGCGGGGCTGCCGCCCCACGTCGCGCGGGAATCGATGCACATGGACATCTACACCGCGGACAAGAGGCCCGTGCTCGGCCCGGTGAGTGAGCGAGTCGTCGTCGGTACGGGCTACTCCGGGCACGGTTTCAAACTGACTCCGGCTTTCGGCAACGCCCTCGCCGCGTTCGCCACGGGTCGCAAGCAGCGACACGACCTTTCCCCCTTCTCACCGCGGAGATTCGGATCATGAGCGAGGTCAGTCTCAAGCAGCTGCGCTGCTTCGTCGCCGTTTACACCGAGCGCAGCTTCACCAAGGCCGCCAAGCTTCTGGGAATGAAGCAGTCGCCGGTCAGCCAGGCGATAGCCGCGCTCGAACGACAGCTCGATCAGCGGCTCTTCGAACGAGGTCACCGAGAGGTCACCCCCACCGCAGCGGCCAACGCGCTCTATCCGGAAGCGCTCGAGTTGCGACGTCGCGCCGAGTCGCTGCCGCAACTCATCGCCGAGAGCAGGACCGGCGCCGTCCGCCCGCGCCTGCGGCTCGGAGCCGCCAGCTCGACGTTTCCCTCCATCGTGGCCGTTGCGTTAAACGCGACTCACGATCATTCGCCGGTGGTCTCGGACGGCGCCAGTGCGAAGCTCGCGCAAGCGGTGGAGAACGGCGACATCGACGTCTGCCTCATCCGCGAGTTCAGCAGCTACCGGAATGAGGAGCGGGTCGCCTTCCGCGAGCGACTGGTCGTCGCCGTGCCCGAGCACCACTCGCTCGGCGGCCGAGACGAGCTGTCGCCCGAAGAGATCGTCTTAGAACCAGTCGTCACATTCAGCAGGGATATCGCCCCCATAGCCTTCGATCTCGTCGCGAGCGTGTTCCTGCAGGCCGGATCCCAAATGCACGTCTCCGCGCACGTCTCCACGGAGCAGGCGATCCTCGGCCTCGTGGGCGCCGGCGCCGGCATCACCCTGGTGCCGCAATCGGTGAGCCTCGAAACCTGGAAAGGCGTGAGGTTCATCCCGCTCATGGGCGCGCATCCGACGTATCCGCTCACCGTTCGCACCGCGCCGGGCGATCCCCTCAGACTCCTCGATCCGATCACGAACGCGCTCTCCGAGTGGGCTCGCGAACACGGCATCTCCGGCTAACCCCTCGAAAGGAAACTCATGGAGTTCTCACCCTGGACTCTTCTGGTCGACGCAGGCCTCATCGGTGTGCTGCTCGTCTTCGGAACCCTGCTCCGCGCGAAGATCAAGGCTCTGCAGACGATGATGATCCCGGCCGGTGTCATCGCGGGGATCGCCGGACTCATCCTCGGCCCCAACGTGCTGGGATGGCTGCCCTTCTCCGATCAGCTCGGCACGTACACGTCGATCCTCATCGCAGTCGTCTTCGCCTGCTTGGCGCTCACCAGCGATTTCAATCTCGCAAAGATCGGCCGCTCGGTCGCGAGCTTCGCCAGCTACGGCGTGCTGATGTACGGCGCGCAGGTGGCCATCGGCATGCTGCTGGCGCTCGCGCTGCTCGGCCCGCTGCTCGGCGCTCCCGACTACATCGGCATCATGTTGTTCGCCGGTTGGGCCGGCGGCTTCGGTTCAGCGGCGGCTGTCGGAGCGGCCTTCGCGGACGCCGGCGATCCCGCGGTCGCCTCGATCGGCTTCACCGCCGCGACCGTCGGCCTGATGATCGGCGTGGTCGGCGGTATCGCGCAGGCGAAGCTCGGCGCTGTCCGCGGCCACGCCAAGGAGTTCGCGGGAGCCGAAGAGATCCCGCGCGAGCTGCGCACGGGCGTGCTCGACCACGTCGGAGCCCGCCCCCCGATCGGCCTTCATCTCTTCTCGGGCGGCACCATCGAGTCGCTCACCTTCCAGATCGGTCTCGTCGCCTCCGTCTCCACGGCCGCCTACGGCGTCAATCTGATGCTCGGGCAGCTGATCCCCGGCGTCGCCTTCCCGCTGTTCACTATCGCCTTCATAGTCGGCCTGATGCTGCGGGGCGTGCTCACCGCGTCGCGGGCCACCCGCTTCATCGACAAGGAGTCGATCAACTCGCTCTCCGGCACCGCGACCGACATCCTGATGGTCTGCGGCATCGCCTCGGTCGTTCCCAGCCTGGTCGCCGACCAGTGGTTGTCGCTCGTGATCCTCTTCGTCATCGGCCTCGCGCTCTGCCTCTTCCTCGGCTTCTGGGTCGCCCCGCGAGTGCTCGGCGACGGATGGTACGAGCGCCAGCTCTTCACCTGGGGCTGGTCGACCGGTGCGGTCGCGACCGGCATCGCCCTGCTGCGCATCGTCGACCCGAAACTCAACTCGCGCACCCTCGAGGATTTCTCGGTGGCCTATCTGCCTGTGCTGCCGGTCGAGATCACCGCGGTGACATTCGTACCGCTCCTCGTCATCGCGGGAGCCTCCTGGTCGGTCGTCGGCATCTGGGGAGCGATCATGTTGGCCGCGCTCATAGCGTCGATCTACTTCATGTCGCTCAACAAACGGACCGCTGCGACGACAGCGGCTTAGCCCGCACGGGCCTCCACGAACGCAGGGGTGGGGAGCACAGCCCTGCGCTCGCCGCCCCCGCGTTCGCTCGACCCCTACCGCAGCACCACCGAGCAGGATCCGCCGATGACGCACAGCCCCGAACGCCCGCCCAGGGTGATCAAGCGCTACAGCTCACTCGCCCCCGCCCCCTGGGCCAACGGAGCGGGCTCCACCGTCGAGCTCGTCTCCTTCGATGAGTCCAGAAGGCTCACCCCGCGACTACCCCGCTGGCGGCTCAGCGTCGCCGCGCTCGAACGCTGTGCCCCGTTCTCACCGTTGATCGGCCTGCATCGCAGCTTCATGCCGATCGGAGGCGATGTCGAGCTCGCCGTCGACGGCGAGCAGTTCGCGGTGCCCGACGGGGTCATCCATCGTTTCGAGGGAGCTCAGCACGTCGGACTCGCACACCTACCCCACCCTTGCAACGCGATGAACCTCATGTCCGAAGGATCGCTGCCCGTGCTGATCGCCTCACGCGATCGGGCTCTCATCACCGTCTCTCTCGCTGGAGACGACCCGGTCATTGGGGTCTCCCTGCACGAGGGTCCGAGCATGGAGCGTTTCGATCTACTGCTGCTCTGAGCCGGTCACACGCGGCCCAGGATACGCCGAAGGGCGCAACCACCGTGGTGGCTCCGCCCTTCGGGGAACTGCCTGAAAGCGAAAAGGACTCAGGCGAGCTTGACGCCCGCGCCGGCCTCCTCGAGCTTGGCCTTGGCCTCCTCGGCGGCCTCCTTCTTCGCGCCCTCGAGCACGTTCTTGGGAGCCTCCTCGACGAGGGCCTTCGCCTCGCCAAGGCCCAGGCCGGTCAGCTCGCGCACGACCTTGATGACCTGGATCTTCTTGTCGCCGACCGACTCGAGAACGACGTCGAACTCGTCCTTCTCCTCGACGGGCTCGGCGGCGCCACCGGCGGCCGGAGCAGCGGCGACCGCAACCGGAGCGGCGGCCGACACGTCGAAGGTCTCCTCGAAGGCCTTCACGAACTCGGAGAGTTCGATGAGGGTGAGCCCCTTGAACTGCTCGAGCAGCTCTTCGGTCGAAAGCTTAGCCATTGTGTTTCTCCTTGATGTCTGCCTTCACGCGGCGCGTGACAGGCGGGTCTTGTTGGTACCGAACCGGCGAGAGCCGATCCTTACGCGTCCTGCTTCTCCTGCAGCGCGCCGAAGCCGCGTGCGGCCTTGGCGGGCAGAGCGTTGAACAGCTGCGCAGCGCCGACCAGAGCGGCCTGCATGGCGCCGGCGGCCTTGGCCAGCAGCACCTCGCGGCTCTCAAGATCGGCAAGCTTGCCTACCTCAGCGGCGGTCAGGGCGTTGCCATCGAAGTAGCCCGCCTTCACCACCAGCAGAGGGTGTGCCTTAGCGAAGTCACGCAGAGCCTTGGCGACCGCGACGGTGTCACCGTGCACGAAGGCGAGAGCCGAAGGGCCGGCGAGCTCGTCGTCGAAAGCGGTGATCCCGGCGCCATTGGCCGCAATCTTGGTCAGCGTGTTCTTCGCCACAGCGTACGTCGCGTGCTCTCGGATGCCGTTGCGGAGTTCCCGCAGCTCGGCAACCGTGAGACCGCGGTACTCAGTCAGCAGAACGGCGTCCGACTCTTCAAACCTGCGCTGAAGATCGGCGACCGTAGCGTCCTTCGTAGCCATGGCGCTCCCTAGCTTGTCGTACCCGCGCGGCGGCTGCCGCTCGGGGGCCGCGCCGCTCGGAGGCTCCTCGCGCTGGGAACACCCAGAAACGAGAAAAGCTCCGGCGCGCACGCACGGAGCTTCGGTGAGTTCGGGATCGGGATCCGCGCCTCAAGGAGTTCTGCACCTGCGCTGGTCCCTGCTCTCACAGGCGTTCCGGGATCCTCGCGGATCCGTACCGGCGGTCTTTGGCCATTGAGAACTCTACCACACTTTCTCGGCGGAACAGTTGCTCCTCGGTGAGGGCGCTCCGGGGGGACGCGGCGCATAGACGGAATCGGGGCCGGTTCGGGTCGCCATGCGAGGGGAACGGCGACCCGAACCATCCCCGATTGGGCGAGGATGCTTCGCACCGGGGAGTCAGCCGGCGGGCTTCAGCATGTAGCCCGCGCCGCGCACCGTGTGCAGCATGGGCTCGCGGCCGCTGTCGATCTTCTTGCGCAGGTACGAGATGTAGAGCTCGACCACGGTCGACTTGCCGCTGAAGTCGTACGCCCACACGCGGTCGAGGATCTGCGCCTTCGACAGCACGCGGTTCGGATTGCGCATGAGGTAGCGCAGCAGCTCGAATTCGGTGTTGGTGACGGTGATCGACTCGCCGCCGCGCTCGACCTCGTAGCTGTCCTCGTTGAGGGTGAGGTCGCCCACGCGCAGCATGGGATCGGGCTGCTGGGCCAGCGTCAGCTGCGAGCGGCGCACCAGCCCGCGCAGACGCGCGATCAGCTCCTCCAGGCTGAACGGCTTGACCACGTAGTCGTCTCCGCCTGCGGTGAGACCGTTGACGCGATCCTCGACCGAATCGAGCGCCGTGAGGAACAGCACGGGAACCATCTCCCCAGCGCTGCGGAGGCGCGCGAGCAGCTGCATCCCGTCGAAGTCGGGAAGCATGATGTCGAGCACGGCCACGTCGGGGCCGAACGACTTGACTTTGTCGAGCGCCTCCTGGCCGGTCGCGGCGGTCTCGACCTCCCACCCCTCGTAGCGGAGGGCCATGGCGACGAGCTGCGTGATCGATTCCTCGTCGTCAACGACGAGGGCCCGGATCTTTCCCCCGTCGGCCCGCTTCAAAACCTGCGAATCCATATGTTGGGTACTCCTTCTCCGGGGCGTCAGCCGCGCACGAGGAGTGACCGTGCCCGTGTCCCTCAGCCCCTCTTGGGTTCTCTTCGCCAGGCAGGTTCTGATAACGCCGTGGCGGATTCATCTCGCCGCCGAGCCTAGCGCTTCGCCCTCGCTCATCGCACAGGGCATTTTACGTATCTGGAGACACATAGCAAGAACAAAATCGGAGCACTCACACACTATGTTGCTCAGAACGGCGAAACCATGCGGTTCACCCATCGTCTCCCACGCGCGTCGCATCGGCAATCGCCACGATGACTCCCAGGAAACTCACTGTGAACGTTCATGCAACCGTCTCGAGTCATCCTCGGACTCTATCCAGATTTCCGCCCCGTCCAGGACTTTCGCCGCCGCGGGCCGCTCGCCGAACGCGCCCGCGACGGGCACAGCGGCGATCCCGCCGGGTTCGGAGCGACGCGCGGTCGAAGGACGGCCCCGCGACCCGGATCGTGGGAAACTGGGGTGGTGCCCGATCCGATCCCGAGCTACCTGAGCCGCATGGTGACCGACGGCACCGATCGCATGGCCTGGATGCGCGCACGCGCGCGCGGGATCACCGCCACCGATGTCGCCAAGCTGTCGACACCGCGCTCCATCGAGGCCGCCGCCCACGAGAAGCTGCACGGGAGCCGCTTCTCCGGCAACGCCTACACGGCGCACGGCAGGGCGCGCGAGCCCGAGATCGCGTCGTGGGTGATGCGGGAGCACGGGATCTCGCCCAGTCAGGCGCTGTTCCACGCCGAGTGCGATCTGCGACATCTCGCGACGCCTGACGGACTCGCCCTGCGATCCGGCGGCGCGATCGAGCTCGCCGAGATCAAGACCACCAACAAGGAATGGCGTTCGATCCCCCGCAGCTACCTGCGCCAGATCTGGTGGCAGCAGTACGTGCTCGGCGCAGAGCGCACCCTGATGGTGTGGGAACGGCACGAGAACTTCGTTCCGGTCGGCGACCCGCAGTGCCGCTGGGTGGATCGGGACGAGAACGAGATCGAGCGGCTCGTGAAGCTCGCGACTCAGCTCATCGACGTGCTCATCGTGCGCACGAGTTGAGCGGGCCGCGCTGGCCGCGCTGAACTGGTCCCCGGGGCCTCGGGGCCTCGGGGCCTTCACCCGGCTACCTCCGATCCGTGTGCGCCTTCCGGACGCTCGCCCCGGGCTGAAGCGCCTGGAAGGCGCACACGGATTCCTGGGAGCCGGGGCGCGGGCCGGACCGGGAGGCCGGGGCGCGGGCCGGACCGGCGAGCCCTCAGAAGCCGGGGTCGGACTGAGCGGCCGCATTCGATCCGAAGGGAGCGCCGGCGCCCGGGCCCGCACCCGGGCCGCCGAAGCCTCCGACCTGCGCCGCGAGCCGCTGCTGCAGACGAGTCGCGTGCTCGTAGTTGCGCTCCATGAGCTCGCGCAGCGCATCCGCGACAACCTGCACGCCGGGCACATCCTCGAGGCGCATGCTCTCCGCGCCGTGCAGCAGCTCGATGTCGCCGGAACCCCGGAGGCGCTGCAGCGGACCGCGACGGGTTCGCACCTCTCGCACCCGCGAGAGCGACACCTCGGAGCGCCGGTGCACGAACAGACCGCGGCGCACGATCACCCGCCGCGTGGTGACGGTGGTGCGGTGCGCCAGCCACGCGAGCACCGGTAGCACCCCGAGCAGCAGGCCGAGCAATGCGGCACCGGCCGCGGCGAGCAGGTTCATCCACACCGCGGGGAGAGCGCCCACCCAGTACCCGGCCGCCGCGGCCGCCGCGAGCATCGCGATCGCAGGCGGCACGAGCCTGCGCCCGTGCCGCCTGAACCGGAGCACCGCCGCCTCCGGCTGCGCGTAGCTCGCGGGAGCGGGGCCGAGGATCGACTCGACCTCCGCTGTCACCGATCGCGGTTTGGGCATGCTCCTATTCTGCCTGCTTCGGCTGCGACGGCGCCCCGAGTCCCGACAGTCCCTCGGTCGCCGCTGAGCCCGCGCGCTGAGCGGCCCCGCCCGCCGCCTCGACGGCGGCGCCCGCGGCATCGGCCGCGTCCCTCGCGGCTCGAGTGGCCGTCTCGGCCAGATCCTGCGCCGCGCCTGCCGCTTCGGCCGCCGCGTCCGCGTCCGCCGCCACCGCAGCCCCGCGCCGTGCGCCCGCGGAGTCCCGGTGGCCGC
>NZ_KZ983999.1 GCF_003569785.1 Leucobacter sp. wl10
TCGAAAAGATGCGGCACCAAACCCCCAGCGATTCACTCAAGCCTGAACTTAGAATGGGCGGTCTCCGCGATATAGAACGGTCGGGGTGCGTGAAGAGCCTTCAACGGTTCGGTCGAATAAAGACTTGCATTCGTAATGAGCAGCAAACGTGCGAGTGCATTGTGGAAGTCGGCCGTGGCTGTCGGCGGTGCCACTTGGTTTCGGACAACGAGGTCGATTGGTGAGGAATGTGCTTCTAAGGCGGGGTGCTGTGATAGGAAGATGTCGGGGCTAACTGCGGAAACTCCAATTGTGGCAGGGTCTTCCTTCGCGAGATCAGCGGCCTTTTGGGTGATGAGAAAGGGTACCTCCGCGGCTCTGGGTGTCCGTGGGGATCTGGTAATCGGTTTGAATGGACATGGTCTTCTGAGTGGGGCCGTAGACTCAGAACCGTGCCGTTCGTTGAACTTGCAGCGCCTGTGATGGGGTCTCTGAGTTGAGTGGCACGCAGATGGCACGAGCGGCCAACGACATTGCAGAATCCGCAAGATTCCGGGCCTCAATAGCCAATAGGGCGGTGACTGGGACTTCTAATCGATTAATGCACTAAAATACCTGATCAGAACTTAAAATGGCTTAAATTTTCTGATTCAGGTATCTCTGTTCAGAGATGTTTGATGGACAGAGGAGGACGGACATGAACTCGAGTTCCCGTTCGGAGCGGCACGCAGGATCCGGTGGTGAGCCGCAGATGCCTAAGCTGGTTTCGCTCGCTGAGGCGGCTGAGCAGTTCGGCATATCCGTGAAGACACTTCGGCGTCGGATCTCGGATGGAGCGGTGCGCGGCTATCGGGTTGGGCGGCTGATCCGGGTCGATATGAATGACTTGCTCGAGAATCTCCTCGTGGAGATTTCGGCGGCTCGTCATCGGTAGGGCGAGTAGCACCAGCGCTTCCGACTCGTGAAGTCGGTGGTGCCCACTACTCTGGGAGCATGTCTGGGCCGCGCTACGACGTCTTCCGCTATCTGAGCGCGGCTGAGCACGCTTCCTCCTATCGAGCGATCATGCGCGAATTCTCCGCGGCGAAGCAACGTTTCATCGTGCATCTGCGCCCCGAGGAACTCCGCTCCGCGGTGCCGCCCGGCGTGGATGTCACTGCACTGTTGTCACAGCTCGTGGACTGGGGCAATCTCAAGGCCGATCCCGACACGAGCCGTGTCGCCACCGTCGAAGAGTTCAACCGAGCCCGCTATGTCTACCAGTTCACTGCGGCGGGCGAGTCGGCCGAGCGTGTCCTGGCGGAGTTCGACCGCACCTTCGGCGCCGCGGGCGCGCTGCAGTCGTGGGCGCTCGAAGACATCGTCGAGCAGCTGCAGGTCATACTCGCGCAGCTGGAGCGCCCCGATCCCGATGAGGCGAAGACGGCCCTTGCGATGACGACGCTCGCCGACCGCTTCACGGGGCTTGCAGCGAATGCACAGGCGTTCAGCGGCGATCTGCAGCGCACGATCGACCTGCGCGGCGTCGACACCGACGCCTTCCTCGCTTACAAGGAGCGGCTGATCGGATACCTGCAACGGTTCATCCAGGATCTCGTCATTCGCACCGCCGAGATCGCGAGTCTTCTCGACCGCGTCTCGGATGTCCAGGAGAAGCGGCTGCTGCGCATCGTCGCTGCCCGCGAGGCGCGTGACATCGCCCCGGATGCGGAGGGAACTTCCGACGCGCTCAAGGAGGCGATCGGCCGCTGGCGCGAGCGGTTCCAGGGCTTCCGGCAGTGGTTCGTCGGATCCGGGGGCACGACGAGCCAGTCGCAGCAGCTCAGGCATATGGCGCTGAATGCGATCCCAGCGCTGCTCGGCGTCGTGCAGCGCCTCGGCGACCGTCGCGCCGGGCGCAGCGATCGCGTGGCAGACTTCCGGCAGCTCGCGCTGTGGTTCGCCGAAGCGCCCTCCGACGATGACAGGCACCGGCTTGCGGCTGTCGCGTTCGGCCTCGCCCCAGCCCGCCACCTCTCGATCGATGAGCGCACCCTCGACGACCGGATGCGCCGGCCCGTGTCGCCCAGCACTTCGTGGGCGGAGGCCCCGCCGATCGAGATCAGCCCGAGGTTGCGTGCGACCGGCAGCTACGAGCGGCGCGGCTCTCTCTCCCGCGTGCGCGATCGGGCCGCGGAACGCCGAACGATCGCCCTCGCGGTCGAGACGCAGCGGGTCGAACTGGAGCGGTTGCGTACGCAGCTGGTCACCGAAGAACCGGCGGCGATCGGCGATTTCCCGATCGTGGACGCGGAGGCCCGCGCGCTGCTGCTGCAGCTGCTCGGCGATGCGCTCGCCCAGCGGCGCCAGCCCGGTGACACGGTGAAGGCCCGGAGCCTCGACGGTGCGTTCGAGATCGAACTGCACCCTGCCGCGGGAGAGGAGTCCGTGCTGGAGTTGGAGGACGGTGCGCTCACCGGACCTGCGCACCGCATCAGGATCGAGCAGTCGTCATGAGCGTGCTCGCGTCCGCGGTGGAGGAGAGCCGCCTGGCGGAGCGCCGCCGCGCGCTGCGGGCCCTGCTCGCACAGCCGGTGCTCTCGGCTCGCGGCCCGGATGAGGCCGACTTCCGGCGGGTCCGACGCTTTGAGGCCGAGCTGCGCGAGTGGCTGGATGTCAACACCGGCTGGAGACTGACCGTCGATGCGAGTGCGGCGCGCCTGCACAAGCGGGTCGCGGGCGACGATGCGACGCGAGGCATTGTCGACCATCGCCGCCGCCCCTTCACCCGCCGCCGCTACGTGCTGCTCGCTCTCGCACTCGCCGTGCTGGAGCGCTTCGGCGGGCAGATCACGCTCGGCAGGCTCGCCGAAGACGTGATCGGTGAGCTGGGAGATCCGCGGTTCGCGAGCACGGGCATCGAATTCGCCCTCGCCGGCCGCGACGAGCGCGGCGATATCGTCGCCGTCGTTCGCCTGCTGCTCGCCCTCGGCGCGTTGCGCCGGATCGAGGGCGACGAGGAGCGCTTCGTGGAGGCCGGGACAGACGTGCTCTACGACGTCGAGCACGGGGTGGTGGGTGTCATGCTGCAGACGGCGCAGGCGCCGTCGATGACGCTGGAGGAGGCACCCGAGGCCCGCCTCTCGGCGGTCGTCGAGCAGCCGTTCGTCGACACCGACGACGCGCGCACCCGAGCGCTTCGCCGCATCATCACCCGGAGGCTTCTCGACGACCCGGTGCTGGAATACGCGTCGCTCACCGACGACGAGCTCGCCTACCTCACGAGCCAGCGGCGGGCGATCACCGACCGCATCACCGAGGCGACGGGCCTCGTCCCGGAAGTGCGCGCCGAGGGCATCGCGATGCTCGACCCCGACGATCAGCTCACAGATGTGCGGATGCCCGAGGGTGGTGCGCCCGGGCACCTCGCCCTGCTCATCGCCACGCGGCTCGCAGAAGAAGGCCATCTGACGCGCGATGCGCTCATCGACTACACCGACGAACTGTGCCAGACGCACGCATCGGTATGGGGCAGCACGATCCGCGCCCGACCCCGTGCCGAACTCGCGGACGAGGCGATCGGCAGGCTGCGCGCGCTGGGGCTTCTGCGGGTAGAGGGCGACGAGGTCGCCGCGCGGCCGATTCTTTCGCGCTTCCGGCTCGGCCAGCCGGTGACGATCGGAGCGGGCGTGTGAGCTATCCCGTTCCGGCCCCGGGCCGCTTCAAGCCGCTGCGTTCCGGCCTCGTCGAGCTGTTCCTCTACGAGGCGCAGGAGTTCCCCTTCCGCGACGGCCGGCTGCTGCTGCGCGGCGACAACGGCAGCGGCAAGTCGAAGGTGCTCGCCCTCACCCTGCCGCTGCTGCTCGACGCGAATCTGAACCCCGCGCGAATGGAGCCTGACGCGGATCCGAACAAGCGCATGGCGTGGAACCTGCTGCTGGGAGATGTGTACGACGAGCGCACGGGCTACAGCTGGATCGAGTTCGGCCGCATCGACGACGAGGGCCGCGAGCACTTCGTGACGCTCGGGCTCGGTGTGAAGGCTGTGCAGCACCGCGGCGTCGTACGGCAGTGGTGGTTCGTCACCGAGCAGCGCATCGGACACGAACTGCACCTCGTCGATCGTTCTCGTACCGTGCGCACGCGGGATCGCCTCATCGAAGCCATCGGAGACCGCGGAGCGGTCTTCGACACGGCTGAGCGGTATCGCCGCGCCGTGGACGAGAGCCTGTTCGGCCTTCACGGGCGATACGATGCGCTCATCGATCTGCTCGTGCACCTCCGCCAGCCGCAGCTCTCGAAGCGGCCGAATGAGAAGCAGCTCGCCCGCGCGCTTTCTGAGTCGCTGGCTCCGATGCCGGAGTCGCTGATCGAAACGGTCGCCCAGTCGTATCAGGCGCTGGAAGACGACGAGCGCGCGATTCAGACGCTGCGATCCACTGCCGGTGCGGTGCGCACCTTCGCCGGGGAGTACGCCCGCTATGCGAGGATCGCGGCGCTGCGTGCGACCGCGCAGCCCCGCCGCGCGCAGTCCGACTACGAGGGCCAGGCCCGGCGTTCGCGCGAGGCGACGGCGCGCCTTGAACGGGCGGTCGAGGCGCTCACCCGAGCCGAGGACGCCGTCGATAAGGCCGAGAACAAGCGGGCCGGGCTCGACGGATCGCGCGAGGCGCTGCGCGAGCGGCGCGGGTCCGACGAGATCGCGCAATACCAGAATGCACGAGACGTTGCGGATGCGAAGCGCCGGGCCGCGCTCGCTGCCGAGGGCGCCGCAGCACAGGCGCTCGCCACCCGCAACGCTCAGCAGAGGCTGCTCGACGAGGCTCGCGCCGAGGCCGAGGAGGAGCGGGCTGGTGTCGCCGATGCGCACGCTGCCGCAGGGAAGCACGCCGGGATCGCGAGCATCGACCTCTCGCCCGTGCCCGACGGCCTAGACGCCGCCGTCGCCGACCGCATTGCCCGGGAGCTGGACGCGGGCGTGCGACGCAGGCGCGAGCACGTCGCGCACCTCGACCGGGTGATCACCGCGCGAGATGCCGCCGCCGCAGCCCACCAGTCGGCGCGGCAGGCGGTCGACGCCGCCGCGGCCCGGCGCGACGTCGAGGACGAGCGCATGCGCGCCGCCCAGGATGCGGCCGAGCGCGCGGCGTCCGAGTGGCTGGAGAGCGCGAGCGGGCACCTGACGAACGCGCGACTGTTGCGCGGCGAGGGACTCGACGAGGCGTTCGAGGCGGCAGGGAACTGGGCGGCCGCGCCGGATGACGCCCCCAACCCGCTGCGGCAGTGGGCGAACGTCACGGCCCGTGCCCGCGGTACGGAGCTCGAGGAGAAGCACATCGCGGCCGATCACGAGCTGCGGCGATTGGATCCCTTCCTCGCAGACCTCGACTCCGAGATCGAACGGCTGGCCGCCGGAGTCGTGCGAGTGCCACCGCCGCCCGCGACCCGTACCGCCGATCGCGAGGAATCGGCCGGTGCGGCGTTCTGGGAGTGCGTCGATCCGCGGCCGCGTCTCGCGGCCGCGGAGGCGGCGGGGATCGAGGCCGCCCTGCAGGCGTCCGGTCTGCTCGACGCGTGGGTCGACGCGGCGGGCGTCGCAGCATCCGCCGATGGCGACGTGCTGCTGCGGCCCGCGCCGCAGGACGGGTCGACGCTCGCCGATGTGCTCCTCCCGCTCGAGGTCCGCGGCATCGCGGCCGACCGTGTCGACGCGCTGCTGCGGAGTATCGCGCTCGTCGACGATCCTCGCGAAGGGCAGGCCGCGGTCTCGACCACGGGAGCGTTTGCGCTCGGGCCGCTCGTGGGCGCCTGGCGCAAGCCCGCCGCCGAGTACCTCGGGGCCACCGCCCGTGAGCGCGCCCGGCTCGCGCGGCTGGAGGAGGCGCGGGCCGAGCACGAACGCCTCACCGCCGAGCGCATCGAGTGGACCGCCCGAGTCGAAAGCGCGCAGGAGCGACGCACCGCCCTCGCCGAGGAGCGTGACGGGCTCCCCGTCGATGCCCCCGTCCGCCGCACGAGCGACGCGGCTGCGGCTGCGGCTGAGCGCCGGGCCGAGCAGGACGCCGAGCTCGGGCGACACCGCGACGACCTCGCGGGGGCCGCCGAGCGGCTGCAACGCGCGGAGGTGGTCGTGGCGGAGGCGTCGGAGCTGACCGGCATCGACCCCGACGCGCTCGAGCAGGTGCGGCGCGCGCTCGCCGGCCTGCCCGACGCCGCCGGCCGGCTGGTCGAGCGGATCAGACGGCTCGTGCGGTGCGAGGAGCGGGCCGCCGAGCGGGGATCCGCGCTGCGCGAGACGGAGGAATCGCTCGCGAGGGCGGAGGCTGCGGCGCAGGAGGCGACTGCCTACGCCGTCACGGCGGAGCATCGGCGCGACATGCTCGAGGCGACCGTCGGCGAAGAGGCCCGCGAGATCGAGCGGCGCCTCTCGGAGGTCGAGGCTCAGCTCGAGCAGATCAAGTTCCGCCTCGGTACCCTGCGGGGCGAGCGCGACGCGGCGTCGACCGAGCGAGCCGTCGCGCAACACGAGGTCGAGACGGTCGCGGGCGCTCTCGCGCTCGCGACCGAGGCCCGGGATGAAGCCGCGGAGTCGTTCCGCCTGTTCGCCGAAACGGGTCTCCTCGCGCTCGCCGTGTCCGAGCTCGATATTCCGGATCCCGCGACGCAGTGGGCGCCCGATCCGACCGTGCGGCTCGCGCGGCGCGCGCTCGAGGCCCTCGGCGGGCAGGATCCGTCCGGCGAGGAGTGGGACGCCGCGGTCGGGCGCCTCCGTCGTGCGTTCGAGACGATGCAGGCCGAGTTGAGCACCCGTGGGCGGCAGTCGGCGTGGGATCAGCGGCATGCCGTCACCGTCGTGACGGTGCAGCACGGATCCGAGTATGTCGTGCCGATGCAGCTCGGCGAGGAGCTCGAGGCGGAGCTGGCCGAGCGTGGGCGCCTGCTCACCGCGAAGGAGCGGGCGATCCTCGAAACGCATCTCATCGACGAGGTCGGCGCGCAGCTGCACGAGCGGGTGCGCACCGCGATGGATCAGGTGACGAGCATCAACGCGGAGCTGGCTCGGCGTCCAACGCGCAGCGGTCTGAAGCTGAGGATCGTGTGGGAACCCGCCGACGGCGAGCTCGACCGGGAGGGACGGGCGCTGCTGCAGCAGAGCGCCGCCGCGTGGTCGCCCGCCGACCGGGATGCGATCGGCGAGTACCTGCGAGCTCGCGTCGAGGATGCGAGGCGCGAGGATCCGGAGGCGAGTTGGCACGAGCGCCTCGGCCGCGCCTTCGACTACCGAGCCTGGAACACCTTCGCTGTGCAGCTGCATCAGGGCCGCGGCTGGCGGCCAGCCTCCGGCCCCGCGTCGAGCGGCGAGCGCGTGCTCGCAGGCAGTGTCCCCCTCTTCGCGGCGGCGGCCAGTCACTATGCCTCGACCGCGAGCCCGTACGCGCCTCGGATCGTGCTGCTCGACGAGGCGTTCGCCGGCGTCGACGACCGTTCCCGGGCGAACTACCTGGGGCTGCTCGCCGAGTTCGACCTCGATGTGGTCATGACGAGCGAGCGGGAATGGGCGACGTACCCGGAGATCCCGGGTATCGCGATAGCCAATCTGTTCCGCCTGCCCGGCACCGAAGCCGTGCACGTCGAGCACTGGACATGGGATGGCTCGTCGCGTGAGCGGCTCGCCGATCCGGGAGCCACTGCCATCGAACCCGCGCCGACGGCCGAGCCGGACGGTTCCGCGCTCGCTCTCGACTTCGACGAGCTGTCATGACCGTCGATCGTGTCCACCAGCTGCTCGGAGCTCCTGAACTGGCACGCCTGGTCGATGCGCTCGTGCGTCGCGTGGAGCTCGCCAGACCGATCACCGGGCGGCTCGTCCTTCGGGTGAAGCCGGACGAACGCGCCGCGATCGCTGCGCTGTTCGGTCAGCGGACTGGCGTAGGCACAACGATGTCCGTGGATCTCGACCGGCTCGAGCGGGTCGTGCGATCGGCGGGGGTCGCGGATTCCCTCGCTGCTGCGATCGAGGCGCTGCGCGGCCCCCTTGTCGTCCGCTCCGAGCAGGAGGAGGCGCTGCAGCGTGCGTGGAACCATGCCCACCTTTTCTTCGACCGGCTTCTCGCCTCCCGCCCCGAACTCGACGAGTGGGTGTCGAGAGTCCGAGCTCGTGGCACGGTGCGCCGCCTCGCCGTCTCGCCGGAGGAGGGCGAGCGACTCGTGGAGCGGGTCGTCCGGCTGCTCGAGGCGCTGCCCGCCGCGGGAGAGGGACTGCCGCGGTTGGCATCGAGGCTGCTCGGGTCGGCGCATGCGCTCGATCAAGGGTCGCCGGAGGCGGCCCTTGTGCTGTCTGCGCTCAGAGCCCTTCCGGGGGCGCCCGCGGTCGAGCCGGGCGCGCGAGGAAGGCGCGAGCTGTGGGCATCGGCTGGCGTCGCGATCGACGAGTTGTCGAGCACGGTGCTCGTGCACCGGTTGGCGCTTCCCGGTGTCGTGGGCGAGTTGACGCGCGCGGGCGAGCCCGTCGTGCTGACGCTCCGGCAGCTGAGCGCCCTCGAGATTCCGGTACCGGACACGCCGGTGTTCGTCTGCGAGAATCCCTCGGTTGTCGACGCCGCCGTGCGCGAGCTTGCAGGTGTCGGCCCTCCGCTCGTGTGCACACAGGGTCAGCCGTCGCTTGCCGCTAACGTGCTGCTCGACCGCATTCAGGGGGCAGGGTTGCTTTACCACGGTGATTTCGACTGGGGTGGCCTGCGCATCGCGAACCGCATCTTCGATCGGTTCGGCTTCGAGCCGTGGCGCTTCCGTACGGACGACCTGGAAGTGGCGCGCGACCTCCCCGGCGCACCGCTCAAGGGTGTGCCCGTCGAAGCGAAGTGGGATCCTCTGCTCATGCCGGCGTTGAGCGCACGAGCGTCGCGTCTCGAGGAAGAACAGGTTCTCGATGTGCTGCTCGAAGACCTGGCAGCCACTTGACGTAGGCTTCGGGGATCGCCATGTGCCCGCGGTGCTTCTGATGAAACAAGGAACCCCCGCCCGAAGGCGAGGGTTCCCGGAATATGCGCACCGGTCCGAGCCCGATGCTCGCACTTCTAGGTTACCGTGGTTCTGATGCCGGATCAACAACTCGTAGTCGCCATGCTGGGCGAGGCCCGGTTTCGGCCATACCTGGTCGCAGCTGGAAACGACGGTGTCCGAGCTCTTGATCTGTATTTGTGGGTGACCGAGGTTTCGGGTGCGCTGCATGCTCAGACTTCGTTTGTTGAGATTGCGGTGAGGAACGCACTTGACCCGGTGATCGGGGAGTGGAACGAAGGTCAGGGCGACAAATATCGTCGTAACTGGACTGCTGAAGACGGTGCGGCTCCGCTGCTCTATAGCATGCTGCACGGATCGCTCAATCGCGCCCGTGGCTGGGCACGCAAAGAAGCGTTCAGTAGACCTGCGGGGCACCCGCGGCGGAATGTCACACCGACCCATGATGATGTTCTGACGCAGTTGACCTTTGGAGTATGGTCATCACTGATCTACGGGCAGCGTGAGGATCATGCTCGGCAGCAGCAACTCTGGGAAGAAGCAACTCATCGAGCCTTCCCGCACGTTGCTCGCACTGAAGAGTCGCGCCGACTTATCGGCCAACAGCTCAACAACATTCGCGCGCTGAGGAATCGCGTTGCCCACCATGACAACCTGCTCGACGTGCAGCTTGCCAAACGTCTGGGTTGGACTCTTTCTTTGCTCGCAAAGATCAACCCAGAGTATCCACGTCTTGCGACTGCGAGAAGCCCGATCCGTCGTCTGATCAGAGAAGACCCGCGCAGGAGTTGGTAGATAGCGTTGGTAGACACAGAGCGCTGTTGCTCACATCCATGGACGAATAAGATTTGCAGTGTGCTGCAGGTTCGCTGAGGCGGGCGATCCAAGGACGGATCACAGTGGCACACAGACGGCACGAGCGGTCAACAACATTGCAGAATCCGCATGATTCCGCACTCTCGGCGGGGACTGGGACTTCTAATCGATTAATGCGCTAAAATACCTGATCAGAAGCTATAAATGGCTGATATTTTCTGATTCAGGTTTCTCTGTTCAGAGATGTTTGATGGACAGAGGAGGGCAGACGTGAACTCGAGTTCTCGTTCAGAGTGGCACGCAGTATCCGGTGGTGAGCCGTCGATGCCGAAGCTGGTTTCGCTTGCCGAAGCGGCTGAGCAGTTCGGCATATCCGTCAGGACGCTGCGACGGCGGATCTCGGATGGGACAGTGCGAGGCTACCGGGTTGGAAGGCTGATTCGGGTCGACATGAACGACCTACTCAAGAACCTTGTCAAGGAGATTCCGACGGCCGGGCGCTGAGACTCCCCGTAGTGCCTAGGAGAATGGGTAAATGCCTCGAAAGAAGCCGAAGCGTAAAACGCAAAGGCAGCAGCAACGTCGCTCACGCGCTACTGCTTCCTCATCGAGCTTCTCAGTGCCCGCTGAGTCAGATGACTCGGACCGTCTTATCCGATGAGTGGAGCGGGTCGAGAAGCGGTGCGTGGGCGAGCCGAGGCTTCGATTTCCAGCACACAGTCGCAGCCTGGCTCGCTGCCCGACTGATTGCCAGCGATCTTCGAGCTGAAGCGCTCGTTCCTGAGGGACTCGAAGACATCACGATTGAGTCTGAAGCTTCTCGGCATGTTCAGGTCAAGTCAAGAGGGGGTGTGTCTGATTAACGGTGGATCTGGCTGAGCCTGACCGAAAGGAAAGGCGATGACCGATGTCATCGAGATGATTGATCCTGTGACCGGAGAGATCATCGACGAGCGGCAACTCGCGGAGCAGTTGCTGAAGCAAGCGAAGGAACAGGGCGTTGATCTGGTCGGCCCCGACGGGCTGCTGAACGGGCTCACGAAACGAGTGCTGGAGACGGCGCTCGAGGCGGAGATGGCCGAGCACCTCGGTTATGAGAAGTACGCGGTCTCGGCGAGCGAGAACGCGCGCAACGGGACGAGGGCGAAGACGGTGCTGACCGGGGTCGGCCCCGTCGAGATCGACGTTCCCCGCGACCGTGAGGGGTCGTTCGACCCGAAGATCGTCAGGAAGCGGCAACGACGGCTGACCGGTGTCGACGAGATCGTGCTGTCTCTCACTGCCCGCGGGCTGACGACGGGTGAGGTCGCGGCGCACTTCGACGATGTCTATGGCGCGTCCGTGTCGAAAGACACGATCAGCCGGATCACGGACAAGGTGATCGAGGAGATGACCGAATGGCAGAACCGGCCGCTGGACCGCGTCTACCCGGTCGTGTTCATCGACGCGCTCGTGGTGAAGGTCCGTGACGGGCAGGTACGGAACAAGCCGTTCTATCTCGCCGTGGGGGTCACTGTGAACGGGGAGAGAGACATCCTCGGGATCTGGGCCGGCGACGGCGGTGAGGGCGCGAAGTTCTGGCTCGGTGTGCTGACCGAGATCAAGAACCGTGGCGCCGAGGACGTGTGCATCCTCGTCTGCGACGGACTGAAGGGGCTCCCGGAGTCGATCAACACCGCGTGGCCGCTCGCGACGGTGCAGACCTGCATCATCCATCTGATCCGCAACACGTTCCGGTTCGCGTCCCGGCATTACTGGGAAGAGATGGGCAAGGACCTGCGTCCGGTCTATACCGCGCCGACCGAGGCGGCCGCGCGCGAGCGGTTCGAGGAGTTCGACGCGAAGTGGGGTGGGCAGTATCCAGCGATCAGCAAGCTCTGGCGCAACGCCTGGAATGAGTTCGTGCCGTTCCTGGACTGGGACGTCGAGATCCGCCGGATCATCTGCTCCACGAACGCGATCGAATCGCTCAACGCGAGGTATCGCCGCGCTGTCCGAGCGCGCGGGCACTTCCCCAACGACGCCGCCGCGCTCAAGTGCCTCTACCTCGTGACCCGCTCACTTGACCCGACGGGCCGGGGCAGGGCACGCTGGGCGACGAGGTGGAAGCCAGCGCTGAACGCGTTCGCGATCGCCTTCGAAGGCCGAATCAACTAACCATGCGCTCGGCCAGATCCACCGTTAATCGGACACACCCGAACCGTGAGAGTCGCTACTTATCTGCCAACTCTGCGGGGAGAAGGTTCTGCGGGAAGCCTTGCCAAGCGACCGGTCGAAGGAAACGGAAGATCGCAGCAGTGCCGACCGAAGTCGTCTGCGAGGTTGTGCTGGCTGGGTAGGGGCCTCCATGCTGCTGTGCAGCGGTCACCGATACCCCGGTCGGCCACTGCCGCCAGAGGAGCCTTCCGGCCCGCTCTGCGAGCACGTCGAGGAGATCGGCGGGGGCATCTTCCAGGCCGAATACGGTCGCAGTAAGCTGCCCGGGGAAGGCTCGAGCCAGTTCGAGCATCTGCTCATGAGAGTCGTATTCAACGATCAGTGCTGCGGGGCCGAAGCACTCATCCAAATAGAGTTCGGGGTCGTTGAGTACATCTTTCCCGTGAGCGTGAAGCAGGATCGGTGCCGGAGGATTTGCCTCGGGGTCGCCTTCGGCGCGGAAAGTCCGTACATTTGGAGCGTTGCGGAGTTCTGTCAGGCGCTTCTGGAAGCCAGCATGGATGTTGTCGTTGAGCAGAGGCGCTGCTCCGGGGAGCTGCTGTTGGTGCAGAGCCTTTGCGACAGCTGACCCGGTCGGGACGAAGAGGGTCCCCGGCTTTGTGCAGAACTGTCCGGCACCGAGTGTGAAGGAAGCAATGAAGTCCGTCGCGATCTGCTCGGGCGCATCGGCGTCTGCGTCAGGGGTGACGAAGACGGGGTTGTTGCTCCCAAGCTCTCCATAGAAGGGGATCGGCTCTGGGCGATTCTGTGCGATGTTGAACAGTGCGCGTCCGCCAGCGATGGAGCCTGTAAAGGCTGCGGCCTTTACACGAGGGTCCTCGAGCGCTGCCACGCCATTGTCGTGCCCCTCGATAAGTGCGATCGTGCCGTCCGGACCCCCTGCGCGGCGAATAGCATCAGCTGCAATCGACGTGACCCGCCGAGACAGGTGGAGGTGTCCGGGATGCGCTTTGACTACCACGGGATTGCCTGCTGCGAGCGCGGAGGCGGTGTCACCGCCCAGAACAGAAAAGGCGAACGGAAAATTGCTCGCTGCAAAAACGAGGACGGGACCGATCGGGCGGTTTGAGCGACGCAGGTCAGGACGCGCTGCGACCGGCCACGAGGGATCCGCCGGGTCGATGCGTACGTCGAGGAAACCTCCATCACGGACGACTTCAGCGAACAGTCGGAGTTGGAAGCTGGTGCGGCCAAGTTCCCCGGTAAGGCGACCTGCAGTCAAATGAGTTTCCTCGACAGCGATCTGCACGAGTTCTTCGGAGTGCGTCTCAAGAGCATCGGCCACAGTCTCAAGAACCTGGGCGCGTTCCTCGAGGCTGAGGGCAGCAAGGGGATGGCGCGCGTCGGTTGCTGCGTCAAGTACGAAGTTCAGCTCGGATTCCGCGGTGGGCTCAGGGGTCGTCGGTGACTCCTCAGGGATGCCAGAGCCGGAACCGTCAGAGGCACGGATCAGTCGGTCCAATGCAGGCTGGATGTCCAATCCCGAAGCACGCCCAAGCGCGACGAAAAGAAGAGCGATTCCTACTGCGCCTGGGTCCGGGAAGCCGACGGCGCGACCTCCGACGTAGCTTGCGCGTCCCCGACGAGCGATCAGATCACGAGTCGAGATCGCACCGTCGACAGCTGCGGCAACTGCGAGTGCGAGATCCTCGTGATCACGGAGTGCCGTAACTCCAGGTTCGAGCGCGTCTACGAGAGTTCGGTCTCCCGGTTGTGCCTCTCCAACCCTTTGTACGGCGGCCAGACCGGCACCAGCACCGTCGCGCAGTAATGCCTCGAGGGAGTCTGCTGAAGCCGCTGCCTCCCGGATCTCCTGGAACAGCAGGCCGAAAAGGGGTCCGCTGGTACCGCCGACGTCATCGAGGAAGACTTCCGACAGGGCGTTCCAGGTGCGCAGGCCGTCTGAGGCGCCCGCGCGGTCGGCAGCGGATTCAAGTCCGCCCTTCAGGTTCGCGCCGAAGTCTCCGTCGCCGGAACGCTCGTCCAGTGCGGTCAGGATTGGTTCGGTGTCATCGACGAGGCGCTTGTATGCGTCAAAGCCCTCGCGCAGAACAGCGTCAAGCGTGGTCATTAGTTGCCTCCAGTCCATCCAGGCGCGCTGGCATTCTCGCGCCACAAGTCCAGCCAGTCGTCCTCCGCGAGATTCAGTACTGTCATCGAGAAGCCGTGCATGTCCAGCGCGGACACAAGCGTTCCTACAAGGCTCCCGGCGACATGAATTCCTCGTTGCGCAAGATGGTCGAGAGCGGTGTTGAATACCGCATACAGTTCGAGCGGAGTAGCGGCTCCGAGGCCGTTGACGAAGAGAATCGTTCCGCGCTCGGAAAGATCGTCGAGCGATCCGAGAATGTCATTGAGCATTCGATCGATGAGCGTATCCAGCTCCGCGAATCGGGTTGAGGCTGCAGCACGCTCGCCGTGAATGCCGATGCCGTATTCGAGCTCGCCGGCCGGCAGGTCATACAGGCGGGCGCCGGTGTGGACCGAGGTCAAGAACTCGCTGGCTACGGCAATGCTTCTGGCGTTAGCGCTGACGGCGTTGCCGAGACGCGCGAGGTCACTCAGCCCCATGCCCCGGTCTGCCGCCGCGCCTACGATCTTTTCTACGATGACAGTGGCCGCAGTGCCGCGACGGCCAGTTGCAGTGTGTTCGGACTCTGTGGCGACATCATCATTGACGAGCACTCGCTCAACTTCGATGCCTTCGGCTCGGAGGCGCTCAGCTGCGATCCCGAAATTGATCCGATCGCCCGTATAGTTCTTCACGATATGCAGCACCCCGCCGGGGAGAGCGACGGCGCGGCTGGCCTCATACACCTGTCGATTGTGAGGCGATGCGAACACTTGGCCCGGGGCCACCGCATCCAACAGCCCGGGACCGAGGAACCCCCCGTGCAGCGGTTCGTGACCGGACCCGCCACCGGACACCAGCGCGACCTGGCGGCCGGAGTTGCGATGACGCGCAGTCAGGTAGGTGGGTTCGTCGCACAGAGTGATCTCGTTCGGATGAGCTCGGCTGAAACCGTGCAGTGCAGACGCGAGACCTTCTCGTCCGTTGGGTAGGAACAGTTGAGGCATTGGACTGTGCTCTCCCTAAGATTCGCCATTGATTTCGAAGAGAATGAGAATCTCTCATCCTCATGTTGTAGGTTATCGGACAACTGCCAGAGTGCCTAGGTGAAACCGCATTGCGCACAGCACCGATGAATGGCACACTAGCACCTGTCCGTCAACTGATGACAATCAAATCAAGAGGATGATCTACATGACCCACACCTTCTCCAAGTCGCACAACGGCGTACAGCTTGACCTCTCCGGGATTATTCCGCCCATGGTTACTGCCTTCCGGCCCGGGACGGAGGAACTCGATGAGGACCTGATTCGCGCCGAAACTGAGTTCCTGGTCTCGACAGGCGTTCATTCGATCGTCGTCGGCGGGAGCACTGGAGAAGGGCAAGGGCTTTCGGAGGACGAGACCTACCAGCTCAATAAGGCCGTCGTGGACCAGGCAGCGGGAAGGGTCAATGTCATCGGTGGTGTGATCGCTGACACCACCATCGAAACTATCCGCAAGAGCGAAGCGGCTCGCAATGCAGGTGTCTCCTCGCTGCAGGTGACGCCCCCTCACTACCTGTGGGCCCCGTCCGTGGAAGGACTGGTTCAGCACTTCACTCGTGTCGGCGATGCGGTGGAGCTCCCCATCCTGATCTACAACGTCATCCCTTGGGTGGACATCGACGTGCACGCGATGAATGCCATCATTGATGATGCCCCTTGGGTGCTCGGGGTGAAGCAGAGCGGTGGGGACATGCATAAGGTCGCCGACATGATGGCACTCCTGCATAGCAAGGTTCCGATCACCACGGGAATTGACGACCTGCTCTACCCGACCTTCACCCTCGGCGTCGACGGTGCAATCACCTGCATGACGTCCGTGTTCCCGCGTGAAACATCAGAGCTTTACACTGCTGTCCGGAATGGTGATCACGAGACTGCGCTCTCGATTCATCAGCGGCTTCTTCCGGTCTGGAGGAGCATCGAAGGCTCGACTATGACCGCCAATGCAAAATACGTGCTGTCCCTGCTGGGGCGCGAGAACGGCGTCTCTCGCAGCCCCATTCTGGCCCCCGACGAGGACCGTCGTGCGCGTATCCGGAGTGCCCTCGAGACTTCGGGACTCCTCCCGGCGTAACTGTTCAAGGGCCTTTACCTAGCGCCGGCCCTACGCGTCGCGACTCCTCGTCGGATGACCGACAAGGAGTCGCGACGGCGGTATGATCAGTGGGTCGAAGGAGGCAGCTATGGCAAGGGGGAGTCGCCGGAGCCTTGTAGATGAGGTTCTGCCCGTTCTGCGCGCTCACGCGAGATCGCTACGCGTAGGCGATCAGATGCCAACCGAATTCCAGATCGTCGAAGAGTTTAGCGTCAGCCGCCAAACTGCAAGAGAGGTGCTCGCCACACTCAAGGCGGAGGGGTTCATAGAAATTAAGCACGGGCGCGGGGCATTCGTAACGGACAAGTCGGAATCGGATCGCCTGCGTTTTCAGGAATGGTTCCGTGGCAACGAATTCGAGATCGCCGAGCTGCTCGAAATGCGTACGTCGATCGAGCCATTCGTTGCCGAGCTAGCCGCCGAGAGAATCTCCGAGGAGGAGCTCTCCTTGCTGCGCGAGAGCGTGGAGGGATTTGAGGCGATTCTTCTTGGCGACGATGTTGACGCAAAGGTCACTGCGGACGAGAACTTCCATGGCATCATCATGGTCGCGAGTCGCAATAGTGGGCTCCGCATGTTCTACGAGACCTTCATACCCAGCCTGCGTGCGTATCGCGCTCGAGTTTTTTCTCCGCCTGCCGATCCGCTACTGGCGCTTCCGCATCATCGCGCGATATATGAAGCGATAGCGAGTCATGACCCACAGGAAGCGGGAAAGCAGATGCGCGACCACATTGACCATTCCAGGCTCGATGTGCGCCGACTGGCGGAAGTGAATGCCAACTTTTTGCAGAACTAACCAGGACAACGAAGCCCCTCCATGGTGATGCGCTCTTTTTATCTCGTCGGTTGACGGACAACGGACGAGCGTCATAGGGTGGGTAGCCTACGGCTTCTACGCCCCGGTCCCATCGCATTAGAAAAGAACTTCAATGGTGAACTCTTCCGATACCGCTTCCAGCTCGGCTTCGAAGAATCGTCGCTATTACTGGAAGGCCACGATTTCTGGCCTGGCGGGTAATACCCTCGAGCTGTACGATTTTCTTCTCTACGGAACGGCAGCCTCGTTGTTCTTCCCGGCACTGTTCTTCCCGGGAGACGACCAGTTCGCAGCAACGCTTTCCAGCCTTGCTACATTCGCGATTGGGTTCCTCGTACGTCCCCTTGGTGGCCTGCTGATTGGCCGGTACGGAGATCGATACGGTCGAAAGAAGGCGCTGCTCTTCACTCTGTGGGTCATGGGAACCTGCACCATCGCGATTGGGCTGCTCCCGACCTATGCCGTCGTTGGAGGACTCGCGCCGATACTGCTGATCCTCGTCCGAATCATCCAAGGTGTGGCCATGGGTGGCGAATGGGGAGGATCGATGGTCCTTGTCGCTGAGTCCGTACCCCAGAACCGACGCGGCTTCTACTCTGCTATCCCCAACCTTGGCGGGTTCATCTCGCAGCTTTTCGTAGCAGGTGCAGTCGCCCTGGTGCTACTCCTTCCCGAAGAGGCTCAGTTGAGCTGGGGATGGCGAGTCCCATTTATCGCTTCGCTGGTCGTGCTGATTGCAGGGCTCTGGATGCGTCGCAATTTGGTCGAAACGCCCGTCTTCGTAGAAAACAAGATCGCAGAAGAGACCGGCGCGATTCAGACCGCCAGCCGTGGCCCGATCGCCTCGCTATTCATCGACCACTGGCGAGATATCATCCTCATGATCGGGCTCCGCTTCTCTGAGGGGCTTCCGTACTTCCTTCTGACAGTATTCGCAATCAGCTATGCGAAGTCGATTGGCGTGAACGCGGCAGGAATGCAGACCTCGATCTTGATCATGGCCGTCATCGCAATCCCCGCGACTTGCTTCTACGGCTGGCTCTCGGACAAGATCGGACGGAGGCCCGTGTTCGCCATGGGGTCGGCGATCGTGGCGATAACGGCATTCCCTTTCTTCCTCGTGTTGAACACCGGTTCTTTCTGGCTGATCACGCTGGGCTACATCCTGGTGCTTAATCTCGGCCACAATCCAGTCGGCGCGGTGCAGCCGGCCCTCTTCTCGGAGATGTTCCCCTCACACAGCCGCTACAGCGCCGTGGCTGGTGCTCGTGAAATTGCTGGGATCATCACCGCCGGGCTGACGCCCTTCATCGCCGCCTTGCTCGCTGGACCTGATAGCACGCGTTGGTATCTCGTTGCCGCCTACGTAGTCCTTGGAGCGATTCTGTCTCTGATCGCCATCAAGATCGTCCCCGAGACACGCCATCGAGATCTCGGAAACGTGGGCGTCCGTCCCACCGAGAACACCGCAGCCTAACTGTACAACCCTCACCACCAATCCTAAGGAGATCGTTCCATGGCTTCCCACGTTGCTCCCCGGGGCCTTGTCGCTCCCGCGCTGACTCCCTTCACCGCTGATGGAGATATCGACTACGGCGTATACCGTGAGCAGGTCGCGTATCTGCTCGACCATGGGGTCCACGGCATTAGCCCTGGAGGATCCACAGGTGAAGGTGCCGTGATTGAAGATGATGAACTCGGACGGATGGTTGCGGAGGCTCGGGAGATCGCCGGGGACCGACCCGTAGTAGCTGGAGTTATCCGCTCTTCCACGAAGGCCGCTGTTCGGACAGCAAAGGTCGCACGGGATGCAGGCGCGACAGCACTAATGGTGACGCCGACGTTCTACAACGTCCTGGTTCCTGACGATGCTGGGAACGAGTCGTTCTACCGCGCCATTTCTGATGAAGTCGGGCTCCCCACGATCGTGTACAACGTCGTTCCTCAGAACGAGATCAGCCCGCAGCTGTTCACGCGGCTCCTCGACATCGAACATATCGCCGGAGTGAAGCAGAGCGTCGGCGGGATCATGGCTATGTACGACATGCGCCTGACAGCGCCGGAAGCAAAGGTCTACGCCGCAACCGATGAGATGCTGTTCAGCTGCTTTGAGCTGGGGGCCGATGGCGCCATCTCGGCAGTACTCTCCCTGCTCCCCGCCGAGTGCCGACGCCTCTGGGACGCTGCACAGGCAGGCGACCATCAGGCAGGCCAAGCCCTGCAAGACAAGATCTTCCCGATCTGGAAAGTCGTCCGAGGACCGCAGTTTCCCGCGCGCGTCAAGGCGGCGCTCGCCACCTTGGGAAGGGACCTGGGCGAAAGCCGCAGCCCGTCCTCACCGGTCCCCGAAGTCGTACGTACGGCTCTGGAGAGTGCACTCGCGCCACTGCGAGACCTCGACTAACGACAATACCGTTGAATTAGTGTCGTCGGGCCTATTGTGGGGCTATGCCTCGTTCTGGGTGGCGGAAGCCTGAGTCGGATTCTCGGTTGTCGGATGCGGTGGGGGTCGCGGAGGAAGATCCAGGGCCGGTGCTGCCACGGTGTGATGCCCGCGACGGCGTCGGGTCCGAGCAGGCCTGGCAGATGCCCGACAGCGTCCGTGCCGGCGATCATGGGCAGCAGCAGGCTCTCCAGGCACAGGCACAGGCACAGGCACAGGCACAGGCGCAGGCGCGGGGCGACGACCGCGGTGGGCACCCCGATGACCGCGGCGACGATCGCGTCCACCTGGGCGGGGGCATCGTTGGGGCACCACTGGTGGCCCCGGGCCGGAGACGTCGAGATCATCCTCGTCCGGTCATGGCGGCCTTCGAAACCCCTGGCTCGTCGCGGATCTGGAAGACTGGACGCATGGGATTCTTCCGCCGCCGGGCCGCTGAGCCCGATCCGCCTGCCGGTCCGACCCTGTTTGTCGCGGAGGTGCTGCAGCGTATCGGTGAGCATTACGGCGGCTTCGACACGATCGCGCCCCTCGCGCCGGATGCCGCAGGCCCGGGCATGGAGGTCACGATCCACATCGCCGGCCGCCCGGATCCAATACGGACGCCGTCCATGCACGGTACCGGCATCGTGCGCACCGCCCGTGTCTTCGCGGACCGCACCGAGGTCTACGACGGAGAGCGGCTGATCGCGCGGTTCGACGATCTCACCACCGCGCACGCGTTCGGCGCTCCGGGGTCATGAGCGCACAGGCGGAAGGCCGAGACGGTGCAGAGCACCCTGGCTGAGGTGCTGAGGACGGCGGCCGTGCTCCCCTGGGACCACGCTCTGTACGTATCGGCTGGTGCGGGAGCTCTCACCGAGGAAACGCCGGTGCTGGTCTGGGACGTCGATGATGTCGTGGATGACGGGAGCGATCTGCCGGCCGCGGCTCGCGCGCTTGGCTACGAGTACCTGATCGGCATCCAGGATGTGCGGGGCGTCGTCGAGAATGCCCGTGCACAGCGCCCGGCCCCGACCATCGCAGATCTGCTCGCTGCGTTGCGATACTACGTGGCCCACGACGCATTCATCAGCTGGAGGTGACCTGCGGGCGGTGAATACGCCACCGACAGCGAGTAGCGCCTGATCAACCGCGCTAGCTAGCTAGGGCACTGTCCGGCTCTCCGCATCAGAGGCCATCAGTTCCGCGAGGTCGTCGATCAGTAGATCGCGGTGCCGACGCAGGCCCTCCAGCACGGCGCCCCGGTCGGGGCAGTCTTCTGGGACTTCCAGGAACCCGCCCGTCGTGAGGTCGATAAGGACTATCTGCTGGCTGGGTGTGATCGTGACGCCGCCGGGTACCACATCGGGTTCGCGTACGAGACGGATCGAGGTGATCTCGGGCCAGGGCGTGACCCGCCGTTGTTCTCGGCGCCTCGCCCGCTGATGCGGCGCTCCATCAGCACTGCTCGTCGCCTTCGGCCGTGTCGTTCGGGGCGGCGACGATGTTCCGCAGCACCTCCAGTGCGAGCGGGGCCGGCTCGCCGCAATCCGGACCCTTTGGGCTCTCATCTCCTCGTCGATGACTGCTCGACCGGACCGAATGCGGTCTCTGACGTCCAGGAGTCCGGTGCCGGTGAATGAGCGCACCGCGCGCAGCACATTCATCCTCGTCTCCTCCCGGCTCAGGACGGCGAGGACCCGCGGGGACTCGTTCACGGGTCGGCTCCCCTGAGCGGGATCGGAGGGAGCGCGATATCGGGAGAGAAGGGTGTGAAACGCTTTTGAACCGCGGGGGATGCCCGCAGCGCGTTCAGGGCGCTCTCCGGGTTCGCCGCATCGGAGCGGCACCCGGTATCAAGAGTTCCGAGCCAGTCGTATGAGTACTTCCCTGTGGTGTGGCCGTCGGTGTGGGGCATCAAGTGGTGGTGACGCCCCACACCGCAGAGGTCACTCGGCGCTGTAGGCTGCCTGGACATCCAGAACCCAGGTCACTCCGAAACGGTCGGTCAGCATTCCGAAGCCCGGGGCCCAGTCGGAGGCGGCCAGGGGTTCGATGATCGACGCGCCCGATGCGAGCTTGGACCAGTAGCCCTCGACTTCTTCCAGGCTGGTGCCACGCACCGAGACGAAGAACGGCTGGTCGGTGACGGTCGTACCGTTCTCGCGGCGAGTCGATCCGGTGGCTGCGAGCGAACCGCCCTGAGAGCCGGGGATGTCGTAGCCCATCACGCGGAACCCGTTGTCGGAGGCCACGAGACCAAAGACGACGTGATCGGCACCGGGGATCTCCTTCGGCATGCCCAGGTCGCCGTAGGTGGAAATGATGAGCTCGCCGCCGAAGACGGACTGGTAGAACCCCAGCGCTGCTCGGGCATCGCCCGTGAAGTTCAGATGGGTGGTCGTGGTGAGGGTCATGTTCTCTCCCGGAGATGCTGCCGGGGCGTCTCCCCGGTCACCACTCACTCTTCCAGTCTAGTAGGTCAGATATTGTCCTAGATCTGAAGTAGTCTTGTGATCATGACCTCGGCTACCTCGCGCTTATTGCAGCTGTTGTCGCTGCTGCAAGCTAGACGTGACTGGCCAGGTTCGGTTCTCGCTGACCGACTCGGTATCAGCCAGCGGACGGTTCGGCGCGATGTCGACCGGCTCCGGGAGATGGGTTACAACATCCAGGCGACGATGGGGCCAGTCGGCGGCTACCGCATGGATGCTGGTGATGAGTGCCCGCCCTTGCTGTTCGATGATGACCAGGTGATCGCCCTGGCGGTTGCTCTCCAAGCTGCTGCCGTTACGGGGGCAGGTATCGAGGAAGCCGCGGTGCGTGCCCTCGCGACGGTTCGGCAGGTTATGCCGTCTCGTCTGCGACATCGCCTTGATGCGCTCAACTTCACTCCTGTGCCAGGAGGGCCAGGGGACGAGCCGACCAGATTCGTCCAGCCCGAAACGCTGCTCGCGATCTCGGCGGCGAACCGTGCGCAGGAAGTCTTGCGCTTCGCCTACGCCCGCCGAGCAGGTGAGGTTCAGGAACCTGCCCCACGCCATCGCGTCGAACCCCATCACCTCGTTGTGTCACGGGGACGCTGGTACCTCGTGGCCTGGAGTCTCGACCAGGACGAGTGGCGCATCTTTCGCGCTGACCGGATTACGCCGAGCATCCCTACAGGGCCACGATTCGCGCGGCGCGAGGTTCCAGGTGGTGACGTCGCCGAGTACATCTCGGCCCGCTTCAAAGGGTCGTCTGAGCACAATCGCTGGCCGTGTACCGGGAAGGTTATTCTCCACTTGCCAGCGAAGAGTGTGGTGCCGTTCGCAGGCGATGGGGTTGTTGAAGTCCTCTCGGATGGCAGGTGCAGCCTCGAGGCCGGTTCCTGGTCGTGGGTTGCGCTGGCTGCGGCTCTGTGTCGTTTCGACTGCGAGATCAGCGTGGTTGGGCCACCTGAACTTGCTCAAGCGTTCGCCGTGCTCGCAGAACGCAGCGCCGTCGCCGCCAGAACTCCGCAGACTCAAGGCTCCTCACGAGCCTCTGTCTAGAACCAGACTCGGATACTCTCACTTGCGGGCTGAGCTGTTCGCCGATCTCACGGACGTGTGCGTGCCAACGCTCGGCCTCGCCTCGGCCTGCTTCACTGCGGTGCCTCGATTTTCCCCCACACGTCTGGTGCCACGGTGCCGAACAGACATCGCCCGCGTGCGGTCGAGCTCATCGGTGAGCTCTCCGTGGCAAGTGCGCGGTTCCGCTCGCTGTGGGCGAGACACGACGTGCGCCCCCTGCTGGGCAACACCACGACCGTGCACCATCCCTCGGTGGGGACGCTCCAGCTGCACCGCGAGAAGCTCCCCGTCGACGGGCTCCTCCTCGTCGTGTACTACCCGGACGAGGCCGGTGAGAGCGCCGAGAAGCTCCATCTCCTCCGGCTCTCCGCTCAACCGGTCTGATCCGGCCCGGATTGACGCGGACGAGAACCGCCGGGCCGCCGTGGCCACGCGGGGACAGCGCGCCCGCCCGGGTGCGAAGGCGGGACCCGCTGTGGGGTCGCTGAGGCACGAACCGGGTCTCAGGCTGCGGAGTAGCCCTCCTGCTTCAGCATCCTGGCGAGGTGCACGGCGTTCGAGGCGGCCGTCGACAACGACTGGGCGACCTTTTCCGGGGTCTCCGGCAGGTCGCGGTAGTCGGTGGTCTGCATCGCCTCGCCGTTCCAGTACACCGAGCCCTGGGCGGGGACGGTGAAGCCGACGTCGTTCAACGACTGGAAGAGGATCGCCGCGATGTGGTGGGCGCCGTCCTCATTGCCGACGACCACGGCCAGCGCGACCTTGTCGAAGAGGATCGGCCGACCCCGGTCGTCGGTCTCGCTGAGTTCGGCGTCGAGGCGCTCCAGCACGCGCTGCGCGACGCTGGAGTGCTGGCCCAGCCAGGTCGGCGTCGCGAACACCAGGATGTCTGCGGCCAGCACCTGCTCCCGCAGCGACGGCCACTCGTCGCCGTCGCCCATGTCGGTCTGCACGCCGGGCCGGAGATCGTGGTCGACGGCGCGGATGCTGCTGACGGCGACCCGATGCGCTGTCAGGGCGTCCAGCAGCTGCCCGCCGAGCGCATCGGTGCTCGAGGGCTCCGGTGACGGCTTCAAGGTGCAGTTGATCAGAAGTGCGCTGAGCTGTTCATCCATGTCAGCACACGATACGCGGCGCGGTGTCGGGTGCAGAGGGGTTCCGTCGTCGGCCGCGATGCGCTAGCTAGGGCCGGCATTGGCGCGCGGTCCGGATCCGTCCGTCGATCCCTCCGCGGCTCGGATGCGACGACGCCCGGCTCTTCCTCTGCGACGCTCTCCGGCTCATCGCCGACGACGAGTCTCACCTGATTCCACGTGGAACTCGGCCGCTCGAGCCTCTGCCGAGTGCTCGGTTCGAGTCCGGCCGGTTGCCCCTGGACGGGCTATCGCCGAGGCAAGGGCATCGGTCCGCCGAGCCCCGCGATGGCAGCGGTTAAGAGGTGGAATGCGGCGAAGACCATCAGGGGGCCGTATACGAGCCAGTTCGTCGGGAGCCCGAGAAGCGCGGGAGCGGCCATCGCGCCGCTCGCAGCCGCAACACCGAGTGCGGCAGCCATCTGCCGTGCCGTGCCGTCCAGACTCGTCGCATCACCGAGATTCGCCTGCGGCACCGCGGCGAAGCCGACGGTCTGCGTCGCCATAGTTGAGACGAACGACGATGCGCCGAGGAGCGCCCATCCCGCCACGATGACGGGAACCGAATGTGCCCCGTACCCGATCAGGATGATGCCGAGGCACGCAATCATCAGGAGCTGAGAGAGCGCGATCGAGCGCCGGGCGCCGAGCCTCGTGATCAGGGGGTAGGCGAGCGGGCCGGTGAAGATGAGCCCGATCGCGCCACCGACACCCACGACGCCGGCCTGCGTCGCGCTGAGACCGAGAACCACCTGAAGCAGGATGGGGTTGGCGAAGCCGAACCCGACGAACCCGACTGAGCTGAGCGAACGCATGAGGATGCTCCGGGAGAACAGCCGCCGTCCGAGGAGACGCAGGTCGAGGAATGCCGTGTGCCCCTTCCGGCGTTCCCAGGGCACGAGGACGCCGAACCCAACGATGCTGACCGCGAAGCCCACCGCCCCGATCCAGGCCGGAGTGCTCCCGTTGAGAGAATCGAGAGCATACGCGAAGACTCCGAAGACGATGAGCGTGAGAATCGCACCGGGAACGTCCAAGGCTCGCACCGCTCGTTCGCTGGTCTCTCTGTTGAGGAAGGTCATTGCTGCTGCGACCAGGGCCAGGGGGAGGTTGACGATGAATATCCATCGCCAGCTCAAGGCGTCGGTGAGATAACCGCCGAGCAGCGGGCCCAGCGCGGGTGCCGCGGCGATCGGGACGCTCAGGATGGTGTTGGCGCGAAGCCGGTCCTCAGGCGGGAATGCACGTGCGACAACCGACATCGCCAGCGGGGCCAGCCCGCCGGTTCCGAGCCCCTGAACCACCCGCCCGATCACGAGGACGCCGATCGTGCCGGCAGCAGCGCTGACAACCGATCCCACTGCGAGAAGTAGGAGGCCGGAGCGCAGCAGCCGCAGCGTTCCCACCCGCTCGCCGAGCCATCCAGACATGGGAATTATGGCGGCCGCCGCCACCAGGAACCCGATGTTGATGAGCGCGGTCTGGCTCACGGGAACCGCGAGTTCACGACTCATGGACGCCAGAGCGGTATTGATTCCGGCGCTATCGATGATGGTCAGGACCTGGCAAGGAATGTACAGCCCGATCGCGGCCCATTGGCTTCTGGTGAATTTCGGCGCGTCCGCCCCTCCCACCGCGCCTCGCAGCATGACCGCTCCTCGCGTCGAGTTCTCTAAATATAAAATAATTATATCTATCTGTGGACAAGGTGCGCGCACAGAACTACTCTTGCCATTGAGGGACACTGTGAGCCGGTTTCTGAGACGAGGGAGTCTGAGAGATGGTAGAGCGCGAGGTTGCCGAGACGACCGCCGGCAAGGTGCGCGGCGTGAGGGCCCACGGAGTAACCGCCTTCAAGGGCGTGCCGTACGGTGCCGACACGTCCGGATCGAATCGATTCTCACCCCCGAAACCGGCCGAGTCGTGGGGAGGTGTGCGGGAGGCCTGCATTCCCGGTCATGCGGCTCCGCAGGTGCTCGATTATCTCCAGCCCATCGACGGGCATGCTCCCACGATGAGCGAAGACTGCCTCGTGCTGAACATCTGGACGCCCTCGCTCGACGCGGAAAGGCGACCGGTTCTCGTCTGGCTTCACGGCGGCGGCTATGCGATGGGTGCCGGCCTGGACCCGCTCACAGACGGGACGGCACTCGCCCGCAGCCGGAACGTTGTCGTCGTCAGCGTGAATCATCGGCTCGGCATGCTGGGATTCTTGCATCTCGAAGACCTTCTGGGCCCCGACTTCGCCGGCTCGGCGAACGCGTCGATGCTCGACATCGTCGCCGCACTCGGGTGGATACGCGACAACATCGAGACGTTCGGCGGCGATGCCGGCCGCGTGACCGTGTTCGGCGAATCGGGAGGTGGCGGGAAGGTCGGGACGCTGCTCTCCATGCGGTCGGCGCGCGGGCTGTTTCACGGCGCCATCGTCCAAAGCGGCGCGATCATGGGCTATCGGGAAAGGGAGGTGGCCGGCGAGCGCGCTGCTGTGATCCTGAGGGAGATGGGCATCACCAAGTCGAATGCGCACCGGCTGCGAACGATGGAACTCGCCGCTCTGCTCGAGGTGCAGAAACGGTTCGATCCCTTCGATCTGGGACGGCTCCCGGGGCCCCCGTCACTCAGCTTCGGCCCCGTGCTCGACGGAGAGGACGTCGTCCTCGCCCCAGCCGATGCCATGGACGCCGGAATCGGCGTCGACGTGCCTTTGATCGCCGGGGGCACTCTGCACGAGACTCGCGGCTATCTCGGCCTGCTCGAGTACCTCCCTGGATTTCAGCAGGGCGATGGAAGCCTCGGAATGTCGGAGGAGGACGTCGTGCGCCGGGTCGGGCATGTGCTCGAGGGCTCGGGATTCGAAAGGGTGTTCGAGCAGTATCGAAACCTGTATCCGGACCAATCGAATTTCGGCCTGTACCTGACGATCTCCTCTGATGTCTACCTGCTGCAGCACGCCCGACTGGCGGAAAGGGGTGCCCGCTCGAAGCGGAAAGCCCCCACATTCCACTACATCGTCACCTACGAATCGCTCGCCTGGGGCGGCGTCCGTCGCGCGGGGCACGGTATCGACATCGCTGCGACGTTCAACAACGTGGATGCCGACCTGTGGCTCGCGGGCTTCCCCGGTTCAGCGGAGTTTGCGCAGTCGATGTCGTCGCTCTGGGCGACGTTTGCCGCAGACCCCTGGGGGTTCGAACAAGCGAGCGGGTGGCCCGCGTACGACCCGAACCGCCGCCCGACGATGCTGCTCGATGCCGTGAGCGGAGTCGTGGAGGATCCGATTGCCGAGGTGCGACGGATCTGGGAGCCATACGAACTACCGGTTACGAGGGATCCCTGGGGTCGTCTCGAGGAGTGGAGAGAAGAGGGCCCGACCGTCGGTTGAGGAAGAACTGGAGTACTGGGATGAGTGATTCACCGGAGCAGGTGCCTGCTGCGCGGGGAGGAGCGCTGAGCTTCGCGGGAGCGTCGACCGTCGGTCGCGGCACCCCGTGGGGGACGATCTGTGAGATCGTGGCCCGTCCGATGCGGGAGCGCGGATATGACGTCAATATCGAAACGGGATCCTGGGGGTTGAACAACGGGCGGTATGTGTCCGACGGTCGGGCTGAGCTTGGAGCCTGGAGCATGATGTGGTTGCGCTACGCGTACCGGGGCATCGGGAACTACGCCGATGAGGGGCCGCGCAACAACCTTCGGGTGCTGGCGCACATCAATAATCCGGCCTGGGCGGCAATAGCGGTGAACGAGGAGAGCGGCATCACCGACCTCCACGAAATCGTCGCGCAAAGGATACCGGCGAGAATCTGGGTCGGGGCCGGCCCCGCGTATCAGGAGATACTCGATTTTTACGGGCTGAGCACCGAGCTGATCGAATCGTTCGGAGGCACGATCGGTTCAGTGCACGATCTGCCGGAAGATCCCGATCCCGCGCCGATCGACGAGCCGGAGTTTCGACCATGGGCTCGGAGCGGAGAGTTCGACGTGATCATCGACTCGCTTTACGCGGGTTACCTTCCCGAGAACCACCACTGGCATGAGGCGAGCATCCTCTGGAATCTGAAGTTCTTGCCGCTGCCGGACGAACTCACCGATCTGCTCGCCGAACTCGAACTCGGTGAGCGCGGCTGGTTGCCCCACCGCCTGATCCGCGGCCTCTGGGTGGATGTTCCCACGCTCATCCGACCGCCGGATGTCATTTACGTGTCTGCGGAGATGTCCGACGAGCTCGCTTACGATCTCACGGCCGCTATCGACTCGGTTCGTGGAGAGTTCAGGCAGACCCACCTTCCACTCTCGTACGATCCGGCGAATGTGGGGGCCGATTACGGGGTTCCGCTCCATCCCGGCGCCGAATCCTACTACCGATCGGTCGGCTATCCGATTGGAGGCCCGCCCCCCAGGTTCTAACGGCGCCGGGCCGGGCATCATCCGGATGGGCCGCGGATCCCCGTGCCGGGGCGCAGGCCACTTCCCGGAGGCCGTTCCCCTTCCCTCCCTCTTCTTCGATACTGACATCAGATTGGATTGTTGAAAATGAAAATCGAAAAGCTGCGCTGGGTGACCCTGGCGCTTCAGGTTCTCATCGCGGTGGCAACCGATGTGCAGTACGAACTGTCCGTGCTCATGGTGCCCTTGGAGAAGGAGCGCGGCTGGGCCATTCCCGTCGTTGCTCTCGCGTTCACCCTCACGTTCTGGGTGGGTCCTTTCGGCAACTTCATCGGAGGTTACATGCGCGACAAGCTGGGCGAACGGAAGTCGATTCTTCTGGGCGGCCTCGTGTACGGGCTCTTCCTCACCGCGAGCGCTTTCGCGCCGAATGCCTACGTCTTCATCCTGCTGTGGGGGATGGGTGCGGCGCTCGGCGTCTACATCATCTATGTGTCGTCGGTCTCCAACGTAGGTGCTCTGTTCCCTGAGCGGCGCGGCCTCGCGCTGGGCATCTATCTCGGCGCGGCGACGGCCGGACTCGCCGTGTTGGCGCCGATCGTCGAAGCGCTTGCCAGTGCGACCAACGCGCGCGCGGCCATCATCATCCTCGGCGTATCGTCGATCGTCGTCGTCCCCGTCGCTGCACTCTTCCTCGTCATCGCGCCGGTCGGTTTTCATCCGAGTCGGGGTCGCGATGCGGACGAGTCCGAGCCGGTGAGGGCTCCGCACACCCTGGGCGCGCAGATATCTCCGCTGACGATGATTCGCACCCCGCTGTTCTGGGTATTCGCGGGGTCGATCATCGTCACCAGTGTTGCTTCGCTCGTTTTCCAGAGCACCGGCCCGGTCATCGGGGAGGTGGCCCTCGGCCTGGACAGTGCAACGGCGGCGCTCGTGATCTCGGTCTTCTCGCTCACCAGCACCGTTGGCGCCGTGTTCAACGGCGTGATCGCCGACAAGCTGGGCGGGTGGGCCGGCCTCTTCTTCGTAGCGGTTGTCGCAACTGTCGCGTGCGTCGCGCTTGTCGTCTCCCGGGTGGACAGCGCCTGGATCTTCTTCGCGGCTTCCGCGCTGCTGGGCCTCACCTATGGCGCTGTAACGGTTATGATCCCGCAGATCGTGATGAACTCCTTCGGAGAGAAGTACTTCGGACGCAATCTCGCCACGATCAGCCTCAGCACCCTGCCCCCCGCACTGATCGCCCCCCAGATCGCGGTGAACTTGGACGCGCCGATGGCCTTCACCATCTGTCTGGTGCTCTCGGCACTGGGCGTCCCCCTCGCGCTGGGGGTGCGGCAGGCGACACGCAGGCTCGCCGGATCGGCCGCCAAGTATCAGCCGGTCGATCCAGGCGGGGGCACCACTGCGAGCACCGCATGACATTCGCAACCGCGGGTGACTGCAAGGGAGTCCGAAGGCACGGCTCGTTCCTGTGGATCCAGGCGCCGAGAGTCCGGCAGAATGAAGGCACCGCAAACGATACTATTGTGAGTTCGTGATTCTCACGGGAATCGAACGAGAAAAAGGGGACTGAGCACGTGTCACTCGCCCGCGGAGGCAAACCGGCCCCTGTCGATTCACCGAGCTGGGCACCGGTGGATGGAACCCGCACGGCGTCGAAACAGGTGATCGAGCAGATCCGCCGAGAGTTCTTCAACGGGATGGAGCCCGGTACCCCGCTGGGCACGGAAGGCGAACTCGCCGAGCAGTTCAACGTGAGCCGCATCACCGTGCGGGACGCGGTACGAAGCCTCGAAGCGATGGGAATCGTGGAGGTCAGAGTCGGCGCGCGGGGCGGCGTCCGGATAGCGCAGAGCGACCTGACCGTGTTCAGCGATGCGCTCGCCGTGCAGGCCCACCTTCTCGGCGTTGAATGGTCTGAGATCACTGAGGCGATGAGGCTGATCGAGCCGCAGGCCGCACGCCTTGCCGCCGAACGTGCCGAGGAGTCGGACATCGCCAGGTTGGAAGAGCTGGTCGAAGCCCAGAGAGCGGCCAAGCACGACCCGGAGACGTTCCGGGTCTTCGCCGCAGATTTCCACTCGGCGATCGCTGAATCGACCGGCAACAGGCCGCTGTACGTTGCGCTCAAGGCTCTGCGTACCAGTGAGGAACGACTGCTGATCCCCAGCGCCGTCCCCAGAATCGCCGACGAGGTCATCGCGTCGCACGCCGAACTCTGCGAAGCCATTCGCGCCGCGGATGCCGACGAAGCGGAACGGCTAATGACCGAGCACTTGAGAGCAGATGCTGAAGACCAGCCGCGCTGAGCGCCTGCCGCTCGCGAGCTCGCGCGAGCACGCTTCGTAACGCGTTGCCCGACGTCGGCGGGAGGATCCGGAGCCGGACCGTAGCGCCACGCAGCAGCCATGAGCGGCCCGGTGGGTCGCAGAATCCGCAGAACTCCGCGCCCCTCAGGTGGAATCGGGGCTTCCGGGCCGAACGGTCGAGTGTCGAGCGCGGAGGAAGAGCGGTGACCGCCGGCAGGGTCGCCCGCCGCCAGGACAGCGGCTCGCTCAGGCCCGATCCGGGGCGATGCGCACGAGCATCTTGCCGGTGTTCGAGCCGCGCATCATGTCGAGGAAGGCGTCGACGGTGTTCTCGATGCCGTCTACGACGGTCTCGTCGTAGACGATGCTGCCGGCTGCGAGCCAGGCGCCCATCTTCTCCTGGAACTCGGGGGCGAGGTGCAGCCAGGATGCCAGGGTGAAGCCCCGGAAGGTGAGGGAGCGGGTGATGATGTTGGCCATGTTGTCGGGGCCGGGAGCGCGCTCGGTCGTGTTGTAGCCGGAGATCGCGCCGCACAGGGCTGCCCGGCCGCCGTCGTTGAAGGCATCGAGCGCGGCCTCGAGGTGGTCGCCGCCGACGTTGTCGAAGAACACGTCGACGCCCTCGGGAGCGGCGGCGGCGAGTTGCTCGCGCACCGGGGCGTCGCGATAGTCGAAGGCGGCGTCGTAACCGTACTTCTCCGTCAGCAGTGCGACCTTCTCGGCCGATCCCGCCGAGCCGATGACGCGCCCCGCGCCGAGCAGCCTCGCGATCTGGCCCGCGGCCGTGCCGACGGCCCCGGCAGCGCCGGAGACGAAGACGGTGTCGCCCTCCTCGAGGCCCGCGATCGCGGTGAGGCCGACGTAGGCCGTCAGTCCCGTCATGCCGAGGATGTGCAGGCGGAGGGAGAGGGGAACGCCGGGCGTCTCGGGCACGACGCGGAAACTCGCAGCGTCGGCCTGCACGGTGTCGCTCCATCCGTGCTGGTGCAACACGGCTGCGCCGACGGGCACCGCGTCGGAGGCCGATTCGACGACGCGGCCGATCGCGCCGCCGCCGATCGTCTCGTCGAGTGCGTAGGGTCTGACGTAGCTGCGCACATCGTTCATCCGCCCGCGCATGTAGGGGTCGACGGACACGAACTCATTGCGAACCCGCACCTGTCCGGGCCGAAGGTCGCCGTAGTCGACTGTGACGGTGCGGAAGTCGTCGTGAGTCGGCCAGCCCTGCGGGCGCTGGGAGAGTTGGATCTGAGTGCTGGGAAACGCGGACATCCGTGAACTTTCTGTGTGAGGGGGACGGTTTTCAGGCGGCGAGGCCGATGGCGAGTGCGACGACCCCCATCGCGGGGATCGCGCCCTGCTTGAGCGCGGCGGCGGCCTTCTCGGGACTGGACAGGAGCAGCACGAGTGAGGCGGCGACCATCGAGCCGGCGCCGGCGAACACGAGGGTCGCGCCGATAGCCGGCTGTCCCAAGGCGGTGAACGCGATGCCGACGAACACTGCGAGGGCGAGGAAGAGGTTGTAGAAGCCCTGGTTGAAGGCGAGCTCCTTCGTGTTCGCGGCCTGCTCTGCCGTGAGCCCGAAGGTGGCGCGGGCGCGCGGGCTCGTCCACGCCAGCGACTCAAGCACGAAGATGTAGACATGCACGAGGGCGGCGACGCCCGAGAGCACGAGTCCTGCGATGACCATGGTTCCGCCTCCTCCGAGAGCGGCGATACCGCTCCGATTATTCTGTACCGATTAATCCAATATATGCTGTAGCAACCGGTTCGGCTGCACTCGGCCGGCGATCGGACGGCGATGGTCCGAAAGGAGTGGGGATCGTGGCGCGCACGCTGGCCTTCGATCGCGCCGCCGCGGTGCGCGGTGCGCGGGCCGTATTCTGGCGCGACGGCTACGCCGAGGCCTCCCTCCCCGCGCTGGAGGAGGCCACTGGGCTCAGCCGGTCGAGCATCTACAACTCGTTCGGCTCCAAGCGCGGGCTGTTCGACGCCGCTGTGCAGAGCTACCTGGACGAGGTGATCCGCCCCCGACTGCGCCCCCTCCGGCAGCAGACGGTCGCCGCCGACGCCGTGCTCGACTACCTCGACGGGCTGGGGGAGGCGTTCGCTCGCTTCGACGGGCTCCCCGGCTGCCTGCTCGTCAACACCGCAGGCACGCCTCTGGCGGAGGAGGCCGAGGTGGCCCGGATCATCGCCGGCTACCGCGCCGAGCTGCGAGGGGCCATCGCCAACGGCATTCTGGCGCGCGGCGCTCACCTCGCCGCCGCGGATCGCGAGTGCCTCACGGAGGCGGTGACCGGCCTCGTCGTCGCCGCTTTCGCCCTCGTCCGGGTCGATTCCGAGCTGGCGATCGGCACGCTCCGGACGGCGCGCGAGCTCGTCCTGTCCGTGCGCTGACCCCGGGCTCCGCTTCGGCGTGTTCGACTCGGCCCGGCGACCGCCGCCTCCTCGTGGAACTGGGGCCGCCGGCGTCTCCACCGCCGGCGTCGAACGCTGATCCGCGTGCTGCGAGTCTGCGACGTCGCGGTAGCGGCGCGCGGGTCGGTCGCAGGGCGCAGTGGGATAATCGATGCATGACAGGTTCCGCCACAGCGCGCAAAAGCGCTCCGATCGCCTTCGCGATCTTCCTGATCGTCGCCGGAGCGCTGGGCTGGTGGGCGGCCTTCAACCTGACGGTCGAAAAGATCGAGCTCCTGAAAGACCCGGGCGTGGAGCTCGCCTGCGACTTCAGCGTGCTGGTGCAGTGCGGCAAGAACCTCGACTCGCCGCAGGGGGCGGTCTTCGGGTTCCCGAATCCGATCATCGGCCTCGGGGGCTTCGTCGCGCCGATCGCCGTCGGATTCGGGGTTCTTGCGGGAGCGCGCTATGCGCGCTGGTTCTGGATCGCCTTTCACGTCGGGATCGTGGGGGCGCTGGCATTCGTGGTCTGGCTCATCTCGCAGAGCATCTTCGTGCTCGGCACGCTGTGCCCGTGGTGCATGGTGGTGTGGTCGGTCACGATTCCCCTGTTCTGGGCCGTCACCTCGCACACCCTCGCCGAGTGCGTCTACGGTCGGGGGGTCGCCGTCGGAGCCTGGCTGCGCAGCTGGATCATCCCGATCACCATCGTCTGCTACGGCGTGATCGTCCTGTTGGCCCAGATCCGATTGAACGCCCTCTTCAGGCTTTACTAGGTCGCCCCACATCTTTGCCGGGTATCTTGAAGCGGTGCCCGATCAGAAGATCCCCAAGAAGCAACGGCTGGCCGCAGCCCGCGAGCGCGTGCGGTTGGAACAGGAGAGGGAGCGCAGGCGCGCCAAGCGCAGGCAAGTGCTCATCCGGGCCGTCGCGACGGTCGGCGCGCTCGCCCTCCTGGCCGGCGTCGGCGGCATCGTGTGGGCCTCCACGCGGCCGCCCGCTCCCGGGCCCGCGAACATGCTCTCCGGGGGAGTGGTGTTCACCGGCGGGGGAGGCAAGACCAGCGTCGTCAAGACGGCCGGGATGCCGGCGGGCAGCGATGCGGTGCCGACGGACCCGAAGAAGTCCTCGGCGCCGGCGCGCATCGTGACCTACATCGACTTCAGCTGCGAGTACTGCAAGGCGTTCGAAGGGGCGAACGCCCAGCAGATCGAGAAGATGGTCGCGCAGGGCGAGGCCACGCTGGAGGTGCAACCCGTCGCCATCCTCGGTGACTACTCGCTCCGTGCCGCGAGCGCGGCATCCTGCATGGCGGCCCTCCAGCCCGAGTCGTTCTTCGACATGCTCGCCGCGATGTACGAGAACCAGCCCACCGAGGGCGGCCCCGGCATGACCAACTCCCAGATCCTCGACGTCTGGGCGGGCGCGGGGATCGACCCCTCGCCGCAATTGGCCTCGTGCGTGCGGAGCGGGCAGTACACGGACTGGATCCAAGCCCGCACCCAGAGCGTGGCCACCGACCCGAAGACGGTGAACCCGGCCACCGGAAGCTTCGGGACGCCGACGGTGTTCGTCAACGATGTGCGCTACGAGCCGCAGAACCTGAACGACCCCAAGGAGTTCGCCGCCTTCGTCGCCGCCAACCGCACGGACAGCAAGAAGAGCACTCCGACCCCGTCGTCGTAAGACTCTCAGCAGCCCTCGGCCCGCTCGGGGAGGTTGACCGATGCGGAGCGCTCACGATATGCCGAGCATTCTGAGGCCCGGCGAAGTGCTGCCTCTGACTTGCGCGTAGGGGTCGGCTCCAGCTCTCGGTGCGCACCTTCGCGGTATCGACCCCGACGATCGTGACGGTTTCGGTGTCGTTGCCCGGCTCGTCGATCCTGCTGCCGCTCTATGTTCAGCAGGTGCTCGGTGAGCCGGCCTGCATCGCCGGCGTCAGCTCCCCTGTTCGGCGAGCAGCGCAAGGGCCATGAGCAGCCCTCGGCCCACCGCCCCGCGCAGGGGAGGCGGCACGACGCGCTTGCCGCCGCCGACCTCGACGAGCCCGGCAAGCTCGAGGAGGCCGATCTTTCGGAGCGCCCGCGGCATGAGCCAGGCCGTCATGGGGTCCGCGGATTCCGCTTCGAAATCCTCGGGCGCGAGCGCCTCGAGCAGCCGAGACATGGCGAGGGTCGCGACTCCCCGCTCGAAGGTCCACGCGTCTCGGTGGAGCTCCTGGGTCAGCGTCTCGGCGACGTACACCGAGACGAGGATCTCGGCTCCATCGAGCGGCGGTAGGGCACCCGCGGCCCATGCCGGGGCCTCCGGGCCCGGCCGCATTCGCGTGGCTGTGCGCTCGAGCACGTCCGCCTGCTGCAGCGCCTCCCACCACGCCGAGAGCATGGGCACATCGCGTGCCGCCTGCGCGTAGGTGACCTCGGGGGTCGGCAGCGGCTCGTCCAGGGCATCCGGGAGTTCGACGAGGTCCGCCTGCGGCGGCCGCTTGGCGACGCCCTCCGTGCGCACGCCGATCATTCCGGCGACCGCTGCGATGTCGGCTCGCCTGGGGGAGCCCGCCGCGGTGATGGCCCGCGACTCGCCGAGCCACGCGAGCAGCTCGCCGACGGCCGAGACGATCCGGGTCCGCGCGAGCGCAGCACGGCGTACGGCCGGATCCATGCCGTCCGAGGCCTCGAGTGCGTCGATGAGGGCGCCGGGGGCCGGGTTGCACTCGTCGATGGCGTTCTCGACGAGTTCCTGCGCCGCGACCCACTCCTCGACGTCATCGCCGGACATCGCCCTGAAGCGCGCGTAGTCGTGCAGCACCTCGAGGCACTCCTCGAGCGTCTGGGGGTCGTCGAGCTCGAAGAGCAGATCGAGCAGCGCGTCGATGTCGTCGGGATCGTCGAGGTCGATGCCCTGCGACGCAGCGAGGCCGCACAGGGTCTCGAACACGACGATCACTGCCCTCGCACGCTCAGAGGATCCGTTGCCGGGTTCGGCACCCGTCTCCAGCCACCCGCCGAACTCCTCGATCAACGCGCTCGACAGCACAGGAGGGCCGACGGGAAGGCCGAAGGCGGAACCGGTCGCGGCGGGCGGGGCGGCGGATCGCGCGCCGCCGAGCAGGCGCTCAGCCGCATCCGCGACCCCGATGCCCTCGCGAACCGCGAGCGCGGCAACCGAGGCGGCGACCGCGAGCGCGGTTCCCTGCAGCACGAACTCGCCGCGGTGGCGCAGCACGAGACTGTCGAGTGAGTCGAAAGCGCGCCCCTTGCGAGACAGCGCGAGGATGTCGGTGGCGACCGCGCGGGCCGGGCCCTTCCACTTGGGCGCGCGGGCGCCGCGAAGCACCGCCTCCCACACCGGATCGGTGTGCCGGGTGTCGAGCAGCCCGAGGCCGGTCCCGATCACCTGGGCGGTGGACGGGCGGTCATCGCCCGGATCGGGCCGCAGCGCGGCCAGCATCGCCCGTGCCTCGGCGGTCCGCGACTCGATCAGCGCCGTGCTGAACTCGCGCAGCACCGCGATCGAGCGAGAGCGCTGCTCGCCTACGGGGGTGAACAGCTCGAGGTTGCGTCGCTCCGCCGCGCGCGAGAGGGCCTTGTTCAGGCCGTCGAGGTCCAGATCCTCGTCGAGATCGTCGAGGTCGAATCCGTCGGCGGCGAGCAGCGGGGCGAGCTCGTTCATCAGCTGCGCGGCCATGCCGGGGCGGTGCACGACGCCGGCTCGCTCCATCGCCGCGCGAACCTCGGGGTTTGCGAAGGGATCCTCTGGTGCGGTCACCCCTCGAGCCTAACGACATCGGCTGCTCGGGGCATCGGTGAGCGCCGGATCGCCCGCGCCGGAGCGCGGTGTGCTTCGAGCGATCAGCGCGGATCGGCCCCGGCGGCGCGCGAGTAAGCCCGCTCGCCGCCGACCCAGGTCTCGTCGACGCGCGCCGTGTGCAGCTGCGCGGCGGGCAGGTCGAAGAGGTCGCGGTCGAGCACCGCGAGGTCGGCGTGGAAGCCCGGTCGCAGGTATCCGGTCGAGTGGTCGAGGTGGTTGACGCGCGCTGTGCCCTGCGTGTAGGCGTCGAGCGCCTGCTTGAGCGTGAGCTTCTGCGTTTCGGGGCCGAGCGGACGCCGGCGCTCGCCGGGCGCGACGCGGTTGACCGCCACGTGGATCGCCTGGATCGGATCGGGGCTCGACACAGGCCAGTCGCTGCCGGCCGCGAGGTGGGCGCCCGCCGCTGCGAGTTCGCCGAAGGGGTAGTGGTGCTGCTCGGCGTCGTCGGCCAGGAACGGGAGGGTGAGGTCGTCGAGCTGATCCTCGTGGCAGGCCCACAGCGCCTGGATGTTGGCGGCGGCGCCCAGCGGGGCGAAGCGCACCGCGTCCTGCGGGCGCACCACCTGCAGGTGGGCGAGGTGGTGGCGGTTGTCGGTGCGGCCGTTCTCGGCGAGCGCCTGCTCGAGTGCGTCGAGGGCCTCGGTGACGGCGCGGTCGCCCAGCGCGTGGAAGTGCAGCTGCACGCCCTCGCGGTCGAGGGCCGTGACGAAGCGGGTCATCTCCCCGGGGTCGAAGAAGGAGATGCCGCGGTTATCGGTCGCGCGTCCGTGACGGTCGCGGTAGCAGTCGTGCATGGCGGCCGTGAAGTTCTCGGCGACGCCATCGACCATCACCTTGACCGATGCCAGCGAGAGGCGCTCCGGATCGCACTGCGCGGCGGCCTCGTCACGGCGGGCGAGGATCGGGCCGAGCTGCGCCTCGCCGTCCTCCCGGTTCCACCACTGCGCACCGCGCACCCGCACCTTGAGCGTCCCCTCGGCGACGGCGCGCAGGTAGACGGGCACCGTGTCGGGGCCGCCCATGAAGCGGCCCACCGCGGCGTCCTGCCACGCGGTGATCCCGAACGCGACGAGGTGCTTTTGAGCCGCGAGCAGGCCGGCGTACGCCTGCTCCTGCGTCGCTCGCGGGCGCACGCCGTTGAAGAGGTTGGCGGCTCCCTCGTGCGCCGTGCCGGCGGGAGCGCCGTCGGGCTCCCGCTCGAAGCGCCCGTCGGCGGGATCGGGCGTGTGCGCGTCGATGCCGGCGAGTTCGGCCGCGCGCGTGTTGAACCACGCGCCGTGGTGGTCGCGGTTCTCGAGCAGTGCGGGGCGGTCGGGCACGACGGCGTCGAGCATCTGCCGCGTCGGGGTGCCGCCGGGGAAGGCCTCCATAGACCAGCCCGCGCCGGTGATCCACGGGAGCTCCGGGTGCTCCGCTGCGTAGGCGCCGATGGCCGCGAGCGTCTCCTCCGCGCTCTCGCATCCCGAGAGATCGCAGCTCAGCAGTTCCAGGCCGGCGAGCACGGGATGGGCGTGGGCGTCCTGGAACCCCGGTACGACGAGGCGGCCGGCGAGATCGACGCGCTCCGCCGCGGTCTCGGCGAGGCGGGCCACCTCCTGCGGGTCGGTCGAGAGGATCAGTCCACGGCCCACGGCGAGCCCGCCGGGGCGCGGGCGATCCTCGTCTCCGGTGTAGATCCAGCCGTTCTCGAACACGACGTCTGCGCGGGGTGCACTGTTCATCGGGGCCTCCTCGGTCCTGTTCGATCCGTGGGGCACAGGATACGCGGGGATCGCGATCGATGTCAATTGCATTGACATCATCGATGAGCCTCGGTTCGACCCCCTGCTACTACACTGAAACAGTGCGCACCGCGGTGCGGCCGCCGCGGAGGCCGGACGACTCGGACGGCCCGCGGGCAGAGCGGCGGACAGGAGGCGGGATGGCGGCGAAGACGGGAAACAGGCGCGCGCGACTGGACCGGAGCATGATCGTGGACGCGATACTGCAGCTCGCCCGCGACGAGCCGCGCGCCCGGATCACCTTCAAACGCCTGGGCCAGGCTCTCGGCGTGGACGCCACGGCGATGTACCGCCACTTCCGCAACAAGGACGAGCTGACGCGCGCCGCCCTCGACCGGCTGAGCGCGATGGCAGTCGCCGACGCGGAGACCGTGACGGGCGACTGGCGCGAACGGCTCGAGGCGCACCTCCTGCGCATCGCCGAGCTCAGTCTCGAACACCCGTCGATCGCGGCCGAGGGCGCGATCCTCGATCCTGTCGGGCCGGGCGACGTCGCCGGCGACGAGTTCGTGCTCGCGCGACTAAGCGACGCCGGGCTCGCGGGAGCGCCGCTCGTGCGTGCCTACGCCGCGGTGTCGGGCTTCGCGCTCGCGCAGTCCGCGGCGATGGCGCAGGAGGTCGTGGCCGGCCGCGGGGCGGCAGCGCGCGACGGATCGATTCCGTGGATCAGCACCTTCGGCTCGGTGGATCTGACGGACTATCCCCTCGTCAACGAGTACCGGGAGGCGCTGCTGTCCATAGACGGCATGACGGTCTACCGCGCGGGTATCGCCGCGATCCTCGACTCCGTTGCGTGATAGCGCCGGTGCGAGCCCGATCCCCGGTATCGGAGTGCCGCGCCGCGCCCGCCGCGCAGGCCGGGGCTAGGCTTGAAACGCCGGAGTGAGGCAACCGGCGGAACCGGAGGGCGAGAGTGGCACGGCAGCGGATCGGCGCGAACGACGACGACGCGGTCGAGCTGCTCAGGGCACTGATACGCGAGGCCTGCGTCAACGACGGCACTCCCGGCTCGGGCCAGGAGATCCGCAGCGTACGCGTGCTGCAGCGGTTCTTCGCCGCGGCTGTCGCTGCGGGCCGCGTCGAGACCCAGGTGCTCGAGTCGGCTCCCGGTCGCGCCTCGCTGATCGCGCGCGTGCGCGGCACCGATCCCTCGGCCCCGTCCCTGGGACTGCTCGGGCACCTCGACGTGGTGCCGGTCGATCCGGACGGCTGGAGCCGCAACCCCTTCGGGGGCGAGCTCGTCGACGGCGAGATCTGGGGTCGCGGCGCCGTCGACATGCTCTATCTGACCGCGGTCTTCGCCTGCGTGCTGCGCGAGGCGGCGATCGCGGCCGAACCGCCGCGAGGCGATCTCGTGCTGCTGGCCGTGGCCGACGAGGAGGCCGGCGGAGAGTACGGCATCCACTGGCTCGTGCGCGAGCACCCTGACGCCGTGCGCGTGAGCGAGGCGCTCTCCGAGTCGGGGGGCATGCGCATGGGACGGCACGTGGCCATCGAGGTCGCCGAGAAGGGGTCGGCCGGTCGCCGCCTCGTCGTGCGCGGCAAACCGGGGCACGCCTCCATCCCCTTCGGCGCCTCGAGCGCGGCGTACCGCGTGGGCGACGTGCTGCAGCGGCTGGGCGAGGTCAAGCCCGCCGCGCAGCTGGGCGAGCTCTGGGACGCCTTCGTGGCCGCGCGCATCGACGACCCCGTGCTGGCCGAGCGTCTGCGCGATCCCGTCAGCATCGATGCGGCGCTGCCGCAGCTCGGCGGCATCGCCGGCTACGCGCACGCGGTCTCGCGCATCACCCTGTCGCCCACCGTGCTGCGGGCCGGGGCGACGCACAACGTGATCCCGGCGGTCGGTACGATCGACCTCGACATCCGAACGCTGCCCGGCACCAGCGACGACGACGTCGACGAACTGCTCGCTGCGGTGCTCGGCCCGCTCGCGGAGGAGATCGAGATCCAGCGCCTGCGAGGCTGGGCCGCCACCGCGTCGAGCCCGAGCGAGCCGCTGTTCGGTGCTGTGGAGCGCGCGGTCGGGGCCGTCACCGGCTCGCCGGTCGTGCCGATCATGGCCGCGGGAGGGTCGGATGCCCGGGTGCTGCGCGAACTCGGAATCCCCGCGTACGGCTTCGGGGTGCTCGGGCCGACCTGGAGCTATGAGCGCTACCGGGAAGGCGTGCACGGCAATGACGAGCGCATCGATGCGGAGTCGATCGCGCTGTCACTGGCGGTGCTGCGACGGGTCGTGCGGGAGAGGGTCGGCTGACGCCGGCCCTCGGCGCTCGCCGCCGTGCGCGGTGATCAGCCGAAGATGTCGCCGAGGAAGTCGAAGCGGCCCTGCTTCTTCCTGCGGTATCGGGGGTCGCCGTACCGGGGATCGCCGTGTCGCCGGTCGCCGGAGTGGTGGCCGTGGTCGTCGTACCGCCGGTCGTCATAGCGCGGATCGTCGTACCGCGGGTCAGCGTACTGCTGCGGCTGGGGGACAGGGGGGACCGCGGCCTGCGCGGAGGCGCCCGCGGCCTCCGCCTCGGCCTGCGTGCGCTCGAGGATCTTGTCGAGCTCGCCGCGGTCGAGCCAGATGCCCCGGCACTCGGGGCAGTAGTCGATCTCGATGCCTTGGCGCTCGCTCATGAGCAGGGTGGTTCCGTCACTGGGGCAGTTCATGTTCTGACTGTAGCCCCGTTTGCTGGAAGGATCCCCGAAGAGTTCGCCCGGGAGCAGCGCTCTCCGCGGGGTCGCGCTAGGCCCAGCCGACGACGAGGCGGGCGGCCTGTTCGGGCACGGTCGGGTCGACGCCGGTGAGCTCCGCGAAGCGGCGCAGGCGGTTGGCGAGCGTGTTGCGATGGCAGAAGAGCTCGGCGCTGGAGACGCCGACGCTGCCGGTGCGCAGGTAGCTGCGCACGGCCTCCTCGAGCCGGGTGCGCTCCGCGTCCCCGCACCGCTCCAGCGCCAGCCGCACGTCGGCGAGGATCGGGCGGCCCGCGGCGAGCAGACTGCGCGCGGCGAGCCGGGCCCAGCCGCGGCCCCAGGTCATCGCGCCCTCCTCATCGGGGCCGAAGAGGTGTGCCAGCTCGACGGCGGTGGCGGCGGATCGACGCAGGTCCGCTATCCCCGCCGCCGCGATCACCACGCCGACGCGCAGCTCGAGCAGCTGCCGCCCGAGCTCCTCGAGGCGCGAGCCGGGCAGCTCGAGGCGCCGGGTGAACGCCACGAGCGCGTCTCCGAGGTGGTGGGTGTGGACGGTGGCGCCGGCGCGCTCGAGCTCCGAGATCGCCACCCGCAGCGGTGCGATGTCGAGATCGGTCGCCGCGATCACGACGAGCGGAGCGTCGTGCGGCAGTCCGAGTTCGACCGCCACGCTTTGCGCGTGCTGCTCGGTGGGTTGCGGCTCCCGGAAGAGCGACGCGATGAGGCCCTGGCGCACGGAGGCCTCCTCCTCGCGCATGCGCTCTCGCTCGGCGACGTAGGCGCGCTGGGTCTGGCCGACGTACTCGTCCACCGTGCGCAGCACGATGCCGGTGTGGCGCACGAGGAGCTCGGCGTCGCCGCTCTCGGCCACCCGGGTGAGGGCCTCCCAGAGCACGGTGAAGTCGAGTCGGATCGCCGTCATGAGCGAGGTGAGCGGAATGCCGGCCCGCGCCCGCGAGACCCCGACGTCGGCGGAGACCGTGATGGGCTCGTCGAAGCCGCCGGCGCGTAGGCCATCGACGAGGGCGCTGAAGGAGAGCCGGCCCGTTCGGCGCAGCTCGGCGCTCGGCACGGGCGCCGGATCGTATCCCGGAACCTTGCGGACGAGGGTCAGGAACGTGTCGGTGAGCTCGTCGACGTCGAGCCGATCGAGCAGTTCGAGCCAGCGGCGGCGGTCGCCGGGACGCGGCGTATCGCTGAGCGGGTGGAGGGGATCCGGGGTCATGCAGCACATGATATGTGCATATGCACACTTCCGGGCGGGATTTCAGTGGCGATGCGCGCTCTCACCAGTGCGGATAACTTGAGAAGCTGGATGGCGAAGCCGCCGCGCCCGCGACGGCGCCGCCGGATCCCGCATCCTCGACGGAGAGAGAGCATGAGCGAGACAACCCACACGTCGGCCATCGAGTACGACGCCACCCAGGAACTGAGCGTCAAGGACGCCAACAAGGTCGCCCTCGGCGCCCTGATCGGCACCGCGCTCGAGTGGTACGACTTCTTCCTCTTCAGCGCGGCCGCCGCGCTGGTGTTCAACGTGCAGTACTTCACGAGCGAGAACGCCACCGCCGCCGCGCTGGCGTCGTTCGCGACCTTCGGCGTCGGCCTCGCGGCCCGCCCCATCGGCGGCATCATCTTCGGGCGCATGGGCGACCGGATCGGCCGCCGCAGGGTGCTCATGATCACGATCGTCGGCATCGGCGTCGTGACCGGCCTCATCGGCCTGCTGCCGACGTACGCGGCCATCGGCATCGCGGCGCCGGTGCTCCTCGTGCTGCTGCGCGTGCTGCAGGGCCTCTTCGTGGGCGGCGAGTGGTCGGGCGCCATGACCATCGTCGTCGAGAACGCGCCGCTGCACCTGCGCGCCCGCTACGCGGCGATCCCGCAGATCGGCTCGCCGATCGGCACCATTCTGTCGTCGGGCGGCTTCTTCGCGATGACCCTGCTGTTCTCGCAGCAGAACTTCGACGCCTGGGGCTGGCGCATCCCGTTCCTCATCGCGTTCCCGCTGCTGATCGTCGCGGTCTACATCCGGAGCAAGCTCGAGGAGTCGCCGGTCTTCCGCCAGCTCGAAGAGTCGGGCGAGGTCGAGCAGAGCCCCGTGCTCACCACCTTCCGCAACAGCTGGAAGCAGATCATCATCGGCATGGCCGCGGCGCTGCTCGGCGTGGGCGGGTTCTACCTGGTGACCGCGTTCTGCGTCTGGTACGGCGTCAACGTGCTGGGCTACGAGTCGTCGCTCATGCTGCTCGGCAGCATGGTGGCCGCGGCCGTTGAGATCCCCGTGCTGATCTGGGGCGGCATCCTGGGCTCGAAGTACGGCGCGAGCCGCGTCATCCTCTGGGGCGGCATCGCCTCGGCCGTGGTCTCGGTGCCCGCGTTCCTGCTGCTCTCGTCGGGCGTCCCGGTGCTCGTGGTGATCGCCATGACGCTCGCCGTGGGCACGCTCTCGCTGCCCTACGCGGCGTCGGGCACGGTGCTCACCGGCCTCTTCCCGGCCAAGACTCGCTACACGGGTGTCGGCTTGGCGCAGAACGTCGCGGGCATGCTCTCGGGCTTCATCCCGCTGCTCGCCACGGGCTTCGTCGCCGCCGCGGGCAACCACTGGTGGCCGGCCGCTGCGATGCTCGCCTTCCTGTCGCTGTTCACCGCGGTGGCGGGGGCGGTCGCCCCGCGCATGAGCGTCAAGCTGCCCGGCTTCAAGCACTGAGCCGGCACGGCTGCCGAGCGGATCACCCGGCCGTCCGCCGTCCTCACCCCACCTCCGTCAGACTCCCGGAAGGATCTCCCCGATGTCACCGCCCACCACCTGCTCGTCCGCGGGACACCTGATCGTCCGCACGCTCGAAGCGCACGGCGTGCGACGCGTGTACGCCGTGCCGGGCGAGAGCTACCTCGACGTGCTCGACGGCCTACACGACTCGTCCATCGAGACGGTGGTGTGCCGGCAGGAGGGCGGCGCCGGGTTCATGGCGCTGGCGGAGGGCCGCCTGACCGGGCTGCCCGGCGTGGCGATGGTGACGCGCGGCCCGGGCGCCGCGAACGCGATGATCGCGATCCACACCGCGTGGCAGGACGCGACCCCCCTCGTGCTGTTCGTGGGCCTTGTGCCCGTGCACGACCGCGAGCGGGAGGCGTTCCAGGAGTTCAGCCTGACGGGCTGGTTCGGCTCGACGGCGAAGCGGGTCATGACGATCGACGACGCGGATCGCGCCGGCGAGCTCACCGCGGAGGCGATGCGGATCGCCGCCGCCGGGAGGCCGGGGCCCGTGGTCGTGGGGCTGCCCGAGGACGTGCTCGTGCACCTCACCGAGGCGGCTCCCTCCCAGCCCGTCGCGGCCCCCTCCCCGCAGCCGGCCCCGGCCGAGATCGCGACGCTCGTCGAGCGGCTCGCGCGAGCCGAGCGCCCCGCGATCGTGGCGGGCGGCGACGGCTGGCACGGCGGCGAGGGACGGCGCTTACTCGACTTCGCGGCGGCGGTCAGCGTGCCGGTCTTCTGCGACTGGCGCGCCTACGACGCGGTGCCGCACGAGGGCCCGGCGTGGGCCGGCTGGCTCGGCTACGGCCGCGCCGACGCGGTCGCCGCGGGTTATGCCGAGGCCGACCTCCTCGTCTTCGTCGGGTGCTCGCGCTCCGACGTGCTCAGCGACGGCTACACGCTCGGCTTCGAGGCCGAGACCGTGCTCGTCTCGCTCGACCCCGAGGCGACCCAGCACGCCGGCCGGATCGATCAGCAGATCCTCGCCGCCCCGGCGGGCTTCGCCGCCGCGCTCGCCGCGGTCGATCCGGCGGCGGCCCGCGGATCCCGCGCCGACGGGTGGATGCGCGACCGCGCCGAGGCGCAGGCCCGCTTCGCGGCGCATCGCGCCGACGCCTCGGTTCCGGGCGCGGCCGCCGACGCCGGCGTCGACCTCGGCGTCGCATTCGGACAGCTCGACGACCGGCTCGACGGCCGGGCGATCCTCACCTTCGGCGCGGGCAACGCGACCATCTGGGCGCACCGCTTCGTGCGCCACCTCGAAACCGCGAGCCTCGTGGGCGCGCGCAACGGCGCGATGGGGCTCGCGGTCCCGGCGGCCGTCGCCGCGTCGCTCGCGTTCCCCGAGCGGCGCGCGGTCGCGGTGTGCGGCGACGGCGACTTCCTCATGAACGGCCAGGAGCTCGCGACCGCCGTCGCGCACGGCGGCAAGCCGCTCGTGATCGTCGTCGACAACGGCATCTACGGCACCATCGTGCAGCACCAGGAGAAGCACTACCCCGGCCGCCCCTCGGGCACGCGCATGGCGAACCCCGACTTCGCGGCGTGGATGGCCTCCTTCGGCGGGCACGGCGAGCGGGTCGAGACGACCGAGGAGTTCGCCCCGGCCCTCGACCGCGCCCTCGCGGCCGACGGCCCGGCGCTCGTCCACGTGCTCATCGGCGACGAGGTCATGCCCCCGGCGCCCGGCGAGATCGCCGCGGATCCCACCCCCGCGAACTGAGAGGCCCGCATGCGACTCGATCTGATCATCCGCGCACGCGAGATCCTCACCATGGATCCCGCCCGGCCCGCCGCGATCGCGGTCGGCGTCATCGGCGGCCGCATCGTCGGCTTCGACGACGAGCTCGCCGGCCTCGACGCCGAGCGCGTGCTCGACTTCGGCGACGCGGTGGCCACGCCCGGCCTCATCGACGCCCACTGCCACACGGCGTGGTGGGGCCTGGGGCTCGCCGCGATCGACCTCAGCGCGGCGCGCGGCCTCGACGAGCTCTACGGGCTGATCGCGGCCGAGACCGCCCGGCTCGACGAACTGGGCGAGCCCGACGCGTGGGTGCACGGCACCGGCTTCAACCAGGCGCATCACGGCGGGGGCTTCCCCGACATCGCGCGCCTCGACGGGATCACCGGCGATCGTCCCCTCTACCTGCGGCACACCTCGGGCCACGCCTCGATCACGAACACCGCCACGCTGCGCCTCGTCGGCGCGCTCGAGCCGGGCTTCGAGAATCCGGTCGGCGGCGTCGTGGTGCGCGACGACTCCGGGGCGCCCACGGGCCTCGTCGAGGAGGCGGCGCAGGGCCTCGTGCAGGCGCTGCTGCTGCCCTACTCGCGCGAGCGCCTGGTCGAGGCCCTCGCCGCCGCGACCTCGCGCTACGCGGCGCAGGGCATCACGAGCTTCACCGAGGCCGGTGTGGGCGGCGGCTGGATCGGGCACAGCCCCGTCGAGGTCGCGGCCTACCAGGCGGCATCGGAGCGCGGCCGCCTGCACGCCCGCGCGCAGCTGATGCCGGCGATCGACGCGCTGCGGCCGCTCGAGGGGCACGCCGCCGACTTCCACGGCGAGGGCCGCGGGGCGGGGCTCGACCTCGGCATCCGCACCGGCTTCGGCGACGACGCGGTGCGCTTCGGCCACGTCAAGGTCTTCCTCGACGGCTCCCTGCTCGGGGCGACCGCCGCGGTCACCGAGGACTTCTGCGGGCACGCCGAGCACGGCAACCGCGGCTACCTGCTCGACGAGCCCGAGACCTACCGCGAGCGCGCGCTCGGCGCCTACCGCGCCGGCTGGCCCCTCGCCCTGCACGCGATCGGCGACGCCGCCATCGACCTCGCCCTCGACATCATCGAGGAGGCGCAGGACCGCTACGGCCGTCTCGACGTGCCGTGCCGCATCGAGCACTTCGCTATCGCGCGCCCCGATCAGGTGGAGCGCGCGGGACGCCTCGGCGTCGCGGTGACGCCGCAGGCCGGGTTCATCGGCTCCTTCGGCGAGCAGATGGCGGATCGCGTCGGCCCCGAGCGACGCGACTGGCTCTACCGCGGGCGCTCCGTGATCGACGCGGGCGTCATCCTGGCCGGATCCTCGGACCTGCCCGTCGCCGACAACGACCTCCGCCGCGGCATGCAATCGGCGGTCGACCGGATCGCCGACGGCGGCGCCGCGCTCGGCCCGGCCGAGGCGATCACCCCCGAGGAGGCGCTGCGCACCCACACCGAGTGGGCGGCGCGCGCGACGGGCCAGCTCGCCGACAAGGGCACGCTCGAGCGCGGCAAGCTCGCCGACCTCGCCGTGTTCTCGGCCTCACCGCTCACCGCGCCCAGCATCGGCGGGCTCGACGTCGTCGCGACCGTGCTCGGCGGCGAGCTGAGCTACGATTCGCGATCCTGACCCGCTGATCCCGCCCCCGCAACCCGCCCTCACCCCGCTTCGAAAGGACCGACAATGACTCAGCAGGACGACTCCTTCCTCTCCGATTGGGCCGTGCACTCCCGCTTCGGCGCGGTCGAGGGCACGAACGGCGTCGAACGGCAGGCCGCGAGCGAGGCCGACGGGCAGCAGCGCAAGTGGTTCGCGCGGCTGCTCGAGTCGCATGGCTTCCGGGTCGAGCGCGACGCGATCGGCAACCAGTTCGGGCTGCTCGAGCTGGTGCCCGGCGCACCCTACGTGCTCACGGGCTCGCACATGGACTCCCAGCCGACGGCGGGCCGCTTCGACGGCGCCTACGGGGTGATGGCATCGGCGCACGCCTGCTTCCGCGTGGCCGACGAGCTGCGGGCCGACCCCTCGCGGGCGCGATTCAATCTCGCCGTGGTGAACTGGTTCAACGAGGAGGGGTCGCGCTTCAAGCCCTCCATGATGGGCAGCTCGGTGTTCACGGGCAAGATGCCGCTCATGGACGCGCTCGCGACGCGGGATCCCCGCGGCGTCACGGTGAAGGAGGCGCTCGACGCCATCGACGAGCGCGGCGGCGCCGTGTTCGGCGACGGCGGGCCCGAGGTGGCCTCGTACGCTGAGATCCACGTGCAGCAGGGGCGCAGCATGGAGCAGGACGGCGTGACGATCGGGCTCGTGAACGCCACCTGGGGCGCGCACAAGTTCGAGTTCAGGATCACGGGAGAGCAGGCCCACAGCGGGTCGACGCTCATGGAGGACCGCCGGGACGCCCTGCTCGGCGCGGCCCGCCTCATCGTCGCGGCCCGCGAGCTGGTCGACGAGTTCGAGCCCGGGATGCTGCACACCGCCTGCGGGGAGATCAACGTCTACCCCAACTCGCCCGTCGTCGTGGTGAGCGAGGTGCAGCTGCTGTTCGACCTGCGCTCGCCGAGTCGAGAGGTGCTCGACGCCGCCTACGCGAGGGTCATGGAGACCGTGGAGCGGGTGCGGCGCGAGGACCGCGTGGAGATCGAGGTCGTCGCCGAGCACAGCTGGAGCCAGAATCCCTACCCCGAGGCCGGCGTCGAGCTGGCGCGCGAGATCGCCGAGGAGCTCGACCTCGCGCACGACCGGGTGATGACGGTCGCCGGGCACGACTCGACCAACATGAAGGATCGGGTGCCCGCCGTGATGCTCTTCGTGCCGAGCGTCGACGGCATCTCGCACAACCTCAAGGAGTTCACGCGCGACGAGGATCTCGTGGCGGGCGTCGACCACCTCACGGGCGTGGTGCGGCGACTGGCGGAGGGCGCGCTGGTCGACTGATCAGCGCCATCCGAACACCTCGGCGGGGTGGGTCAGCCGCCACCAGAGGTCGGGCTCGACGATGTCGGCATCGGCGACGACCGGCACCTCCTGCGGGCCGCTCGGGGTCTCAACGCGGATCGTGCCCGCTGACCGGCCGGCCTCGCCCGGGCCGAGCGATCCGAGCTCCGTGATCCTCGTCGCCGCCTCGCCCGGCACCAGCACGGTGCTCGCTGCGGCACTCGCGACGAGCGGGATGCTCACCCCGTCCACCGTCACCGCCGTGCCGAGCTCCTCGCCCTTCGCGACGAGTTCCACCGGCTGCGGAGCGGCCTCGAGGGCGGCGAGCGCGGCGAGGCTCGACTCGATGCGCGCCTCCTCGGTCGGGCGCCCGAGCGTCACCGCCAGCTTCACGAGGTCGCGACCCGAGGCGCTGCTCGCCTGAGCAGCCGCGAGATTGTAGCCGGCGATGTCGGTGTAGCCGGTCTTCATGCCGCGCACCTCGGGCAGCGCGCTGAACAGCGGGTTGGTGCTCTCGACGACGCCGATGCCCCACGGCAGCTCAGCCCGGGGCAGGCGCGCGATCTCGGCGATCGCGGGCTGCCGCAGGGCGAGCCGGGCGACGCGCAGCACGTCGGACGGGGTGGCGGCGTTGCGCTCGTCCATGCCCGTCGGCTCGGCGAGCGCGAGCGAGTCGAGGCCCTGCCGCGCCTTCCAGTCCTCGACGGCGGCGACGAAGGCTTCGTTGTCGCCGAACAGCGAGTAGGCGTAGGCGGCCGCGAAATCGTTGGCCGAGGGGATGAGCGCGAGCGTCAGCATCTGCCGCGCCGTGACCTCCGTGCCGACCGGGATCGGGTAGGCGACGCCGTCCTGGGCGAGATACGCGTCGGTGCGGGCGCGATCCTCGGCCGTCCAGACGCGCACCGGGCCCTCCTCGCTCGCGGCGAGCGGCTGCCGCTCGAGGCCGACGAGCACGGCCACCAGCTTCGAGAGGCTGGCGATCGGCTGCGCCTGCTGGGTGTTCGCCCAGACCTCGTCGTCGTGCAGCCAGCCGACGGCGGTGGGCAGCGCCTCGGCGTCGACCGCGGCCTGCGCCGGCGCGGGATCGGCCGCGAACTGCCGCTCGGCCTCCCCGGTCAGCTGCACGGCGGGGGCCCGCAGAGGTGCGAAAGCGCACGCGGCAGTGTAACCCCCGGCTGTCAGGACCACGAGCGCCGTGAGGATGGCGGCCAGCCGACGGGTCCGGCGGCGCAGCGCGCGGAGGCGCGCGCGGGCGTCGACGGAGGTGCTCACGCCGCCAGCCTAATCAGCGGCGGCCGGTGGTCGTCCTCTCATCCGCAGCTTCCGCTCCACGATCCGGTCTCTCGGTCCGATCGCGACGCGTGCACTGTGCGCGGTGCGCCGATCCGTGGCTTGACGTCGGCGTTCGCGCACGGAAAGACCGGGAGAGATCGGACTGCACAGTCCGGCCGCCTGCGGGTGTGCCAGGGCAACGCTTGCCGAACCCGCAGGTTCAGGCAAGATGCATGAGTAGGAAGAGCGGAGCTCCGCGGCTCCGCCCCGCAGCTCCTGAGGAGGGCCACCGATGACCGCACTGATCGCGGGGTACGCCCGCACACCGTTCACCCGTTTCACGGGGCAACTGGCCGCGCAGCCGGCAACCGTGCTCGGCGCGCACGCCGTCCGGGCAGCACTCGAGCGCGCCGGGGTAGCCCCGGACCAGGTGGATATCGTCGTGGCCGGTCAGGTGCTGCAGGCGGGCGCCGGCCAGAATCCGGCCCGCCAGACCGCGGTGGGTGCGGGAATCCCGATGAGCGTGCCCGCCATCACGCTGAACGCCGTGTGCCTCTCGGGAGCCGAGGCGGTCGCCCAGGCCGCGCGCCTCATCACCGCGGGAGAGGCCGAGGTCGTGGTCGCGGTCGGTCAGGAATCGATGTCGCTCGCCCCGCACGTGATCCCGCTGCGCGCGGGCACCAAGTACGGGTCTGCGCAACTGGTCGACACCGTCGATCACGACGGGCTGTCCGATGCCTTCGACCAGACCGCGATGGGAGCACTCACCGAGGAGGGCAACGGCCCGCTGGGGCTGCACCGCGAGGAGCAGGACGCGTTCGCCGCCGCATCGCATCAGCGCGCGGCCACTTCGGCCGAGTTCTTCGCCGGTGAGATCGCGCCGCTCACGGTCTCGTCGCGGCGCGGCGACACCGTGGTCGCGGCCGACGACGGGATCCGCCCCGAGACGACCCCGGAGGGGCTGTCGGGGCTGCGACCGGCCTTCGCGAAAGACGGCACGATCACGGCGGGAAACGCCTCGCAGATCACCGATGGCGCGGCCGCGCTGGTGCTCGTGAGCGAGGCCGCGGCCGAGCGGCTCGGCCTCAGGCCGATAGCCCGCGTCGAGGCGACGGCTTTCGTCGCGGGCCCAGACACGCACCTGCACTCTCAGCCGGCCCGCGCGATCCGGGCGGCGCTCGCGAAGCTTCCCGGCACCGCGACGACGGATCTCGCCGCGGTCGAGATCAACGAGGCGTTCGCCGCGGTCGGCCTGCAGTCGACCCGCGAACTGGGCCTCGATCCCGCGATCGTCAACCCGCACGGCGGCGCGATCGCGCTCGGCCACCCGATCGGCGCCTCGGGAGCGAGGATCGTCGGCACGCTCGCGCGTCAGCTGGCGGCACTCGGCTCGGGATCGCTCGGCGCCGTGGGCATCTGCGGCGGCGGCGGGCAGGGCAGCGCCGTGGTGCTCCGGGCGGTATAGAGCACGGTACCATAACGCATCCCGTTATGGGATGCGTTATGGTACCGTGCGTCCATGAGTATGCAGATCGCCGTGAGGCTTCCCGACCGCATGGTCGAGTTCCTGGATCGCCTGGTGGCTGATGGAGCGGCACCGAGCCGAACTGCGGTGGTCTCCTCGGCGATCGAGCGGGAGATGCGTCGCATCATGGCCGAGCGGGATGCGGAGACCCTTCGGCGCCCCGGAGCAGTCGACGATCTCGACGGGCTCGTCGACTGGACCGCCTCCAATGTCGTGATCGAGGACTGACGTGCGCGAGATCTGCCTGGTCCGATTGGATAAGACGCGACCCGCTGTGGTGCTGACGCGTGAGGCTGTGCGCTCCGCGATGAGCAAGGTGACGATCGCTCCGATCACCTCGACGGTCAAGGGTCTCAGCAGCGAGGTGGAGGTCGGCCCGCAGAACGGGCTGGATCATCCCAGCACCATCGCGGTCGACAACATCATCACGATCCCGGCGAGTTCGCTCGGCCGCACCGTCGGCTTCCTGTCGCGGGAGCAAGAGCGCCTGCTCGCGAAGGCCGTCGTGCTCGCCTTCGACCTCGATCTGCCGATCCTCGATCGCGACTACTAGAGCGCTGAAGCGCCGCGGCATCGGCATCGGAGCGGCAGGGTAGTCTCGATCACAGCGAGCAGCGCGAGGATCGAGGAGGCCGCATGAGCGAGGGTGTGCTCGGCGGTACTGATGGTTCGAGCCCGCAAGGCGTGCTCGAACGTGCCCTCGGTGTGCTCGGATGTTTCACCGAGGACGAGCCCGAGCTCACGGCCGCCGAGATCGGGCTGCGCACGGACCTGGCGCCTTCGACGCTGCACCGGCTGCTCGGCACCCTGCTGCGGCACGGGCTGCTGGTGCGCGTGCCGGATCGCCGCTACGCCGTCGGCCCGCGCCTCTGGGAGTTCGGCGAGCTCTCCCCTCTGGCGCTGCGGCTGCGCGAGCGCACGATCCCGCACCTCATGCGGCTCTACGAGGCGACGGGCGAGAACGTGCACCTCGGCGTGCTCGACGGCGGGCCCGAGGGGGCGACCGTGCTGTACGTGGGGCGGGTGAGCGGGCGCCGCTCGATCCCCACGGTGAGTCGGTCGGGGGGTCGCGGGCCGTTGCACGCGACCGGGGTGGGCAAGGCGCTGCTCGCGTCGCGCGACGAGGAGTGGCTCGCACGCTTCTTCGCGAGGCCCCTGGAACGCGAGACCGTACACACGATCGTCGACGAGGCGGAACTGCGCGAGGAACTGCGTCTCACGCTCGCGCGCGGCTACGCTCTCACCCGCGAGGAGATGACGCTCGGCAACATCTCTGTCGCCGCCGCCCTGCCCTCGGTGCCGGGACTGCCGCCCATCGCGCTCGGTCTGGTCGTGCACATCGATCGCTTCGACGAGCGGCTCCTCGCCCGCCTGGTGCATCAGTCGGCGCGGGAGATCTTCGCCGAGGTGCGCGAGCCGTGAAGCCTCGATCCCGTGATCGCCAGTGCATCGCGTCCGCAGACCCGCTCGGCGTGGCGGGCCGAATGACGCGTATCCAGTGGACAGTGCTGCCGCAGTGAGCGGGAGGCGGTGCGCGTCTGGAGTGACCATCGGATCGCCGCCGACGCCGGGACCTCTACCGCGCCCCGCGTGGGCCCGGCGGCGGAACCGTGACACCATCGCAGAGTGAGGTGGGGATCGCCGGCATTCTCACGATTCCCACTGAGTGGGAGTCGCCCGCGTCCGTGTCGGTGGCGGGTGCCACGCTGGAGTGGATGTCCGGCCCCGTGAGGGGATCCATTCCTCGAGGGAGAGCACGATGTCCGAAGCGCAGAGCACCTCCGTCGTACCCGAGTCGCTGCTGGCGGCACCCGATCAGGCCTCGCAGTCCCGGATCGACCGCGAGACCGCGGAGCTGCACGCCGAGTATGAGCGCCGCGAGGCCGCGGGCGAGCGCCTTCCGCGGACGATCCTGAACTTCCCTCCCTACCGCTCGAGCATCCTGCGCTCGCCGACCAAGGACCCGAAGCACACGGATCCCGAGACCATCGAGCTGTGGTCGCCCGCCTTCGGGCAGCGCGATGTGAAGGCGATCGAGTCGGACCTGACCCAGGGCGGCGGCCCGGGTGAGCCGCAGGGGGAGCGCATCACGGTGCAGGGCCGTCTGCTCGACTCGTGGGGGCGCCCCGTGCGCGATCAGCTCATCGAGGTGTGGCAGGCGAGCGCGGGCGGTCGCAGGGGATCTTCCGGGCCGACGTCGACCCGCTGGAGGTACATCTGCTGATCAGCTCGTACTGCGTGTTCCAGATCGCCAACCAGCACACCTTCGGGTTCCTCTTCGGGGTGGATCTGCATGATCCGGAGCGGCGCGACCGTCTGCGCTCGCTGATCGGGGATGTTGTGGTGGCCTGGCTGAGGTCTCCGGGCTCGGGCTCTTCGGCGTAGCGTGAGGTCGAACGGCCGCGCATCTCGGCCGAGCCGGTACCGCGGGCAGGCGATAAACTGCGATGCCATGGGACAACCTCAGACAGCGATCGGCATCGACGTCGGCGGAACCGGTATCAAGGGAGCCGCGGTCGACACGCGGACGGGAGAGACGCTCACCGACCGCCACCGGGTGCCGACCCCGGCGGGCGGCAGGCCCGACGACGTGGCCCGGGAGGTCGGGGCGATGGTGTCGGCGATCCGCGCGGAGGCTCGGCGGCGCGGGATCGCGGTGCCGGACGACGCGGTCCCCGTCGGCGTCACGCTTCCGGGCGTGGTCCGCGACGGGGTGATGCGCACCGCCGCCAACGTCGACCCGGACTGGATCGGCACGGACGCCGTCGCGCTGCTCTCGGAGGCGGTCGGATCGCGCTGCCTGGTCGTGAACGACGCCGACGCGGCCGGGATCGCCGAGACCGCGTTCGGCGAGGTGCGCGGCATGCCCGGCGTGACCATGGTGCTGACCTTCGGCACCGGGATCGGCTCCGCGCTCGTCTGCGAGGGCGTCCTCGTGCCGAATTTCGAGCTCGGCCACCTCGAGCTCCACGGACACCCGGTGATCGAGCGCTACACCTCCGCCAAGGTGATCGAGCGCGAGGGCATCTCCCTCGAGGAGTGGGCCGCACGCGCGGCGCGCTACCTCGCCCACCTCGAGAAGGTGATGAACCCGGATCGCTTCGTGATCGGCGGCAGCATCAGCAAGGCGTCCGATCAGTACCTCCCGTTCCCGGGCGTCACGGCCCCCGTGGTGCCCGCGAGCTTCAGGAACAACGCGGGCATCGTGGGTGCCGCCCGCCTGGCGTACGAGGCCGCGCGATGCGGCTATCCCGCCTCGACCGGTGCGTAGTCGACGTCGTACCCGAAGTAGCGGGGGCCCACGAGCGCAAGACCCTGCTCGGTGCGCCAGCGGGGATCGCAGGGCAGGCCGATCACGGTGACCCGGAATCCGTAGCGCAGCGCCTCGGTGGTGATGGGCTCGCCGGTGTCGGCGTCGAGCACGCAGATGAGGTCGGGCACGGTCGCGACGAGACGGCCGTCGCGACGAGCGACCAGGTTCTCGTTCTGAAACTCGAGCTGCAGCCGCGAGCCCTCGTCCTTGCCGAAGCCCTCGATCGTCGAGCTGCCGCGCACGAACCCGCCCGAGGTGCTGCGCTGCGCGTCCACGACCTTGCCGCGCAGCAGCACGCGGCCCCCGAAGCGCTCCGTCACGGCTTCGGCGGGATCGCCGTGCTCGGCTCGGGTCTCGCGGATCAGGCGGCCGATGTCGCGCGCGAGCGTCACGGTGTGCGGCACTTGCGCCGTCTTCGTCTGCGCGCCCGAGTGCGGGTAGAGCGCGATCGGCGCGCCGCAGCCCATCTCGACGGTCGACACCCGCGCCAGGCGCTCCGCCCACACGTTGTCGATCGCCTCGAGCAGCACGACGTTGCCCTTGTCGTCGGCGAGCACCATCGGGGAGGCGGAGATCCCCTCGAGCGAGAACGTCACCATCTGCAGCTCGGGAAATGCGCGTCCCATGCCGTCCGCGTCGATGAGCGGCAGGCCCGTCTGCGCGGCGACCTGTATCGGCGTCATCGAGTTCAGGCCTCCGGCCTCGAAGAAGGCGATGTGGGTCACGGGGCGCCCCATCCGCCTCGATATCGCCTCGACGGCCCTCGGCAGCTCGTCGCCCGCGGGGGGCCGCTCCACGATCACCGTGGGGGCGCCCATGATGGCCACCGGCAGCACGAGGGCATCGTCGGGAACATCCGCCGGATCCAGCACCGGCACCGGCCCGTGCTGCTCGATGGCGTGCTTGGCGAGCAGGGATCCCAGGAACGGATCCCCGCCGCCGCCCGCACCGAGGATCGCCGCTCCTCGCGCGATGTCGTCGATGTCTTCGACGCGGATCGAGGCCAGCCGCCCGTTCCCGCGCATCGTCGCCCGCGCCTCGCTCATCGGGATCCTCCCAGGGCCAGTTCGCCCACGGCCTTCACGCGCACGCGCGTCACGCCGCCGGGCAGGTAGGAGATCGGGGTCTCGTCGATGTCGACGACCTCGACCGTCTTCGGATCGGCCCCCGCCGCGACGGCCTGCTCGACGGCCTCGGCCTTCGCCTCCTCGAGCGCCCGCTCGCGCGACTCCCGATCCAGCACGAACATGCGGTCGACCTCGCCGCCGGCCTGCGCTATGGCGGCGCCGATCGCGTTCGCGACGGAGGCGTGCTCGCCCGGGCGCACGACGGTGCTGAAGCCGGGGATCTCGCCGGGCACGAGCACGCCGCCGCCGCCCACGAGCACCAGCGGCGTGTCCGCGGCCGACGTGCGCATCGTGTCGGCGAGGGCGCCGATCCGCTCGGCGATCGATCCCATCGCGGCCCGCACGAGCTCGGGGTCGAGGTGGCGCACCGCCGCGCGATCGCCGATGTCCGCCGCGCCCGCGGCAACGGCGATGTCGGTGGCCGTGAGCGTCTCGCCGCCGAAGACGAGCGCCTCGGAGGGAAGACGGTAGCCGACGCTCTCGGGGCCCACCCGCGGGTTCCTCCCGTCGAGGGCCACGAGGCTGCCGCCGCCGATGCCGACCGAGACGACGTCGGGCATGCGGAAGTTGGTGCGCACCCCCGCGATGTCGACCGCGGTCGTGGCCTGCCGGGGAAAGCCCGCGACGACGGCTCCGACATCGGCCGTCGTGCCCCCGATGTCGACCACGATGCAGTCGTCGAGGCCCGAGAGCAGCGCGGCGCCCCGCATGGAGTTGGTCGGCCCCGCCGCGAAGGTGGCCACCGGGTAGCGGCGCACGTACTCGCGGTCCATGAGCGTGCCGTCGTTCTGCGACAGATACAGCGGGGCGTCGATGCCCGAGCGGTGCATCGCCTCGCCGATCGCGTCGATGGTGCGCTCGGCGACCGGCAGCAGCGCCGCGTTGATGATCGTGGCGTTCTCCCGCTCGATGAGGCCGATGCGCCCGATTTCGTGCGACAGCGAGAACGTCAGCTCGGGCAGCTCCTCGCGCAGGATCTCCGCGGCCCGCTGCTCGAGGTCGGCGTTCACCGGCGAGAAGATCGAGGTGATCGCCACCGACTCGACGTCCTCGCGCTCCAGCCGTTCGGCCAGCCGCTTCAGCTCGTCGGGATCGAGCGGCGAGATCTCCCGCCCGTCGTACTCGTAGCCGCCGTGGCACATGAAGCGGTGCCCGCCGAGGGCCGCTGCGAGGCGCTCCGGCCAGCCCGTCATCGGCGGCACCCCGGCGCCTGCGGGCAGGCCGAGGCGCACGGCCGCGGTGCGGGCGAGACCGCGCCCCTGCACCACCGCGTTGGTGAAGTGCGTCGTGCCGACGGAGACCGCCTCGACCCGATCCGGAGCGTCGGCCAGCACCGCGCGCAGCGCAGCCGTGATCCCCTCGGTCACGTCCCCCGTGGTCGGCCGCTTGGCCGAGGCGACGAGCCGGCGCCCGTGCATCAGCACCGAATCCGTGTTGGTGCCGCCTACGTCGATTCCGATGTGCATAGCTTCAGCATGCCCCGTTCAGCTGACCGTGTGCGTCAGGCTGCGGTGCGCGCACCCTCCTACGCCCTCCGCGACGCCCGGGGCTTGCCCGCGAGCCCCAGCTTGCCGAGCAGAAGGTAGACCAGGAAGGCGATCACCAGCGAGTTGATGCTCGGCACGCCGAAGGTGACGAACTTGCCCACCAGGTATCCGACCGCCCATGCGACGAGGCCCGCGGGCACCCAGCTCACCACCTTGTCGGGCAGCGCGCCGCGCTCGCGCGACTCGTCGAGTTCGGGCCGCCAGGTCTTGAGCACGTAGTAGTCGGCGATGATGATCGCCGCGATCGGAGGGAAGAGGATCCCGAGCTCCGTGAGGAAGCCCTGGAACTGATTCGCGAAGCCGAACGCCGAGAGGACCGAGCCCACCGCGCCGAGCACCACCGCGACGGTCGCGCGGTTCACGCGGCGGCGGAAGAACACCTCGACCGCGTTGGAGATGCCCAGCGAGGAGGGGTAGAGGTTCCAGTCGTTCACCTTCAGAATCGAGGCGACGAGCACGATGACGCCCAGGATGCCCGAGGAGGACTGGATGATCGCGACCACCTGGCCGGCGCTGTCCTCGGTCGCGACCTTCACGGCGTGCGCGAGCAGCACGCCGATCACGCCGACGACGTATTCGCCGAGGGTCACGCCGATGACGGTCTGCAGCACCACGTCCCGGCGGTTGCGGTTGAAGCGCGCCATGTCGGGCGTGAAGATCGCGCCGACGATGAAGCCTCCGGCGACGATCGTGGTGCCCACCGCCAGCGAGATCGGCGTGCCCGGCGGGGGCGAGTTGACGAGCGTCGCGAGGGAGTACTTCGACACCTCGACGGCGAAAGCCCACAGGGTGACGATGAGGAAGGCCGGCACGGTGACGTAGGCGACCCACTTCATGAAGTTGAAGCCGCGAGCGGTGATGATCGTGACGAGGGCGCCACCGACGAGGCACCACGCCCAGAGCGGCACCTGGGGGATGATCGAGAACAGGCCCTGCGCGAACACCTCGTTCTGCACCGCGAACCAACCCGTGAGGCTCACCGCCATCGCGACGCCGACGAGGGCCGACCCCTTGGCGCCGAACCCCGTCCACCGCGCGAGCACCGAGGTGGAGAGGCCCTCCCGCATGCCCGCGATGCCCAGGAAGATCGTCACACCCTCGAGCAGCACGGAGCCGATGGTGATCGCGAGGATCGCGCTCCAGAAGTCCATGCCCATGCCGATCATGGCGGCCAGGAAGAAGTTGCCGAGCGCTGAGAGCTGCCCGAATCGCTGCACCGCGACGGTGACCCACGAGTAGCGCGCGGACCGCGGCACCCGCGTGAGCGAGTAGTCGTCGTGGCCGAGTGCGGTCGTGGAGTCGTCGACCCGGCGCGCCGCCCCACCGGCGGAGTTCTCCGCTTCTGTGCTCATCACTGCTCCCGTTCGCCCCATTGCCGTCAGAATCGGCCGATGGTCGATTCTGCCACGGCCGCGCGCTGTGCGGGGCGGCTCTCAGAATATTGACGGATCCCGGCCCGACGGTCCCGCACGATGGGCGTAGCATGGGGCACCATGATGGATGCGGAGCGGGCAGCGGATCGGGAAGCCTGGAATCAGTGGATCGAGGCCCGGAGGCGGGCGGTCGCCGGGCCCGTCGGCAACCTCGCCCTCGTGGCGTTCCAGCCGGTCGGCGTCGACCCCGTCGATCTCCCGGGGTTTCCCGCGCAGGCCCGGCGGGAGGCCGAGGAGGCCGGCGTGCGCGTGCGTCCGACCGGCGCGGGGCTGGAGCTCGCGACGGTGGCCGCCGATGTCTGGGAGCCCGTGGACGAGGAGCGCTTCGTCGCGCGGCTCGGCGTCGACGGTCTGCCCCTGCTGCGGGCGGGCGGGCGCACCGCCGACGTCTTCAGCCTCGACGGGAGCGACTACGAGATCCGCCTGTACGACGCGGCCTCGCCCGCGCTGGCCGCGTTCGCCGGCATCTCCGCGTACGAGTACGACCCGGACTGGCGGGTGAGCGCGCGGCTCGAGGCGTACGAGGAGCACGCGCGGGTTCCGTGGGAGTTCACGCGCTCCACCGACACGGGGCACACGAAGGTCGTCCCCGGGGTGATCCGCGCCGAGATCGCGGGCCGGGGCTACGAGCTCACGGCCTTCGCCGACGGCGGCCAGCTCGTGCTGGTGTTCGCGGACGAGACGAGCGGACGCGAGTCGTACGCTCCCGGCCGCTTCCTGCGCTTCGATCCGCCCGCCGCCGACTTCTCCGGCAGCGGCGAGGTGGTGCTCGACTTCAACCGCGCCTTCATCCCGCCGTGCGGCTTCAGCGACTTCTACAGCTGCCCGATCCCTCCCGCGCAGAACCGCATCGCCGCGCCCGTGCGAGCGGGCGAGCGGCGGGTGCTCTGGAACGACCGACCGGCGGCGTCCGCCATTCCCTAGACGAGGCGGCGCACCCTGACCGACAGGCATGTGGGGCAGCCCTCGAGCTTCTCGAACTCCGAGATCGCGACCTCCGTGACCCCGTAACCCAGATCCCGCAGCAGCTCGGCCGTCTGCGGCGCCGAGGCCGAGATGAGCAGTTCGGAGCCGCCGAGGCAGACGATCGCGGTGCCGTGCGGCTCGGGCACGGGCAGGAAGCGATCGAAGATCGCCGGGTTGTCGACGAAGTCGGGGTAGCCGATGACCGTGCCGTCGGGGAGCGCGGTCACGGCGGTCTTGAGGTGCAGCACCTTCGTCACGGGCACGGCCACCACCGTGCCGCCGAGCGGAGCGAGGATGCGGCGCAGCTGCGCGATGCCCTCGGCGTTGGTGCGACCGCCGCGCCCCACGTAGACGGTGTCGCCGACCTTCAGCACGTCGCCGCCGTCGAGGGTGCCGGGCTCGCGGATCTCGGCGATCGGGCAGCCGAGCGCCTCGAGCGCGCGGCGGGTGCCGTCGGTTTCGGGCTTGCGGCTGTCGGCGCCGGGACGGCTGATCACGGCCACGTTGCGGAACATCACCACCGTATCCTCGACGAACACCGAGTCTGGGCAGTCGTCCGCGGGATCCACCTCGATCGTCTGCCAGCCGTGCGCCTCGAGCGCGTCGACGTAGCCGCGCCACTGGTCCCGCGCGCGGTCGAGGTCGACGGCGACCTTCTCGATGTGATCGACGATCCCGTCGTCGAGGAGCGGGCTGGGGCGGCGCACGAGTGCGATCTGGGACATGGCGGCGGGTTCCTCCGGTGTTCGGGTAGGCGGGGTCGGTTCGGGCGCGGGATCTTTCACCAGCGTAGCGGGCACCGGGTTATGCTGGGCGTGAGCGGGCCGGCCGCGGCCCTCACGGACGTGAGACGGGACGACAGGGTTCATGAGCAGTGAAACCGCATTGACCGAGCTTCGCGACGCCGTCGAGGCGCTCGATCCCGAGCTCAGGCCGGGCGTCGAGCGCCTGATCGGGCAGGTGGACGAGGAAGATCTCGCCGAGCGCGAGCCGCGAGACATGGTGGGCGCGGCGCAGTCGATGCGGGCGCTCGCGGCGGAGCGGGCGCCGGGCGAGACGCTCGTCTCCGTGTTCACGCCGACCCTGCGCGAGCACGGGTGGACCTCGCGCCGCACCATCGTCAACATCTGCACCGACGACTCGCCGTTCCTCGTCGACTCGGTCGCGGCCGCGGTCGCGCGGCAGGGGCTCAGCGTGCACCTGCTCATGCACCCGGTGATGTCGGTGCGCCGCGACGACGAGGGGGCGCTGCTCGAGGTCGACGCGCACGGCGGCCAGCTGGAGTCGTGGATCCACCTGGAGGTCGACCGGGTGCCCACGGAGGAGGGCCGCGCGGAGCTCGAGGAGCGGCTGCGCAGAGTGCTCGGCGACGTGCACGCGGCGGTGAACGACTGGCAGGCGATGCGCCGCGCCTGCCTCGACATCGTGACCGATCTGCGCACGGCGGCCCCGCCGACCGTCGACCGCGCCGAGATCGGCCCGACGGTCGAGTTTCTGAACTGGCTCGCGGAGGACAACTTCACGTTCCTCGGCTATCGCGAGCACGCGCTCGAGACCGATGAGGACGGCGACGAGGCGCTCCGCCCCCTGCCGCACACCGGCCTCGGCATCCTGCGCAAACCGACCACGGCGGTCGCCAAGCTGCGCCCGGAGGCGCAGCGCACGGCCCGCGACCCTCGACTGCTCACCATCACCAAGGCCAACTCGCGGGCCACCGTGCACCGCGACACCTACCTCGACTACATCGGAGTGCGCACCTTCGACGAGGCGGGCAACGTGACCGGTGAGCGCCGGTTCCTGGGCATGTTCACCTCGGTCGCCTACGCGTCGTCCGTGCTGACCCTGCCCATCGTCGCGACCAAGGTGCGGGCGGTGCTCGGCGCGTCCGGGTTCCCCCCGAACTCCCACTCGGGCAAGGATCTGCTGCAGGTGCTCGAGCAGTACCCCCGCGACGAACTGTTCCAGGACACGCCCGAGCATCTGCTCGCCGTCGCCGGGGAGGTGAGTCGGCTGCGCGAGAGACGGCGCGCGCGCATCTTCCTGCGCCCCGACGAGTTCGGCCGGTTCGTCTCGGCGCTCGTGTTCCTGCCGCGGGATCGCTACAACACGACCGTCCGGCTGCGCGTCGAGGCGCTGCTGCGGGAGGCCTTCGGCGCGGAGCAGGTGGACCACACCACGCGGGTCGGCGACTCCCCGCTCGCGCAACTGCACTTCGTCGTGCGCGTGCCGAAGGGCGAGTCCGTCCCCGACGTGCCCGAGGCCGAGCTGCAGTCGCAGCTCGAGGCGGCGATCCGCAGCTGGGATCAGGCGTTCGTCGACGCGCTGCACGAGGCCCGCGACGAGCTGGAGGCCGCGAAGCTGCTCAGCCGGTACGGCAACGCCTTCCCCGAGTCGTACAAGGAGTACGTTCCGCCGCACGAGGCGCTCGGCGACGTGGCCCTGCTCGAGAGCCTGGAGCGGGGGGCGGAGTTCGCGGTGCACCTCTACACCCCCGAGGACGAGGATCCGGCGAAGCGCTTCCTCACGCTGGTCTCCCACCGGCAGTACCCGCTGACCCGTGTGCTCCCGCTGCTCACCGACCTGGGCGTGGACGTGGTCGACGAGCGGCCCAACACCATCTCCCTCCCGGGCGGCGGCACCAGATACATCTCCGACTTCGGCCTCGTCGTGGCCGACGAGGCGCTGTGGGGCGACGCCGAGTGGGGCACGGAGTTCACGGAGGCGTTCAGGGCGGTGTGGACGGGCGCGGCCGAGAGCGACCGGCTGAACGCGCTCGTGCTGCTCGCCGGGCTCGGCTGGCGCCAGATCGTGATCCTGCGCGCCATCAGCATGTATCTGCGGCAGATCGGCTCGGCCTTCTCGGTCGAGTACATCGAGCAGGCGCTGATCGCGAATCCCGGCATCGCCGCCGACCTGGTGCGCCTGTTCGAGGCGCGGTTCGATCCCGATGCCGTGGGCGACCGGGAGGCCCGCACCGCCGAGCTCGGCGAATCGCTGCGACGCGCGCTCGACGAGGTGTCGAGCCTCGACCACGACCGGATCCTGCGCTCGATCATCGGCGTCATCGAGGCGACCTGGCGTACCAACTTCTATCAGTCCGCGGCCGACGGGCCGCCGAAGCCGTGGGTGTCGATGAAGCTCGACTGCGCGCGCGTGCCCGGCCTGCCCAAGCCGCACCCGATGGCCGAGATCTGGGTGTACTCGCCCGAGGTGGAGGGCGTGCACCTGCGCTTCGGCAAGGTCGCCCGCGGGGGCCTGCGCTGGAGCGACCGGCGCGAGGACTTCCGCACCGAGGTGCTCGGACTCGTGAAGGCGCAGATGGTCAAGAACGCCGTGATCGTGCCGACCGGCTCCAAGGGCGGCTTCGTGGCGAAGCGGCTGCCGTCGCCGAGCGATCGCGCCGCGTGGCTCGAGGGCGGCAGGGCCGCGTACCGCACGTTCATCCGCGGGCTGCTCGACATCACCGACAACCGCGACGGCGCGGAGATCCTGCCCCCCGATCGGGTGGTGCGCCACGACGGCGACGATCCCTACCTCGTGGTCGCGGCCGACAAGGGCACGGCGTCCTTCTCCGACGCCGCGAACAGCATTTCCGAGGAGTACGGCTTCTGGCTGGGCGACGCCTTCGCATCGGGCGGCTCGGCCGGCTACGACCACAAGGGCATGGGGATCACGGCCCGCGGCGCCTGGGAGTCGGTCAAGCGGCACTTCCGCGAGCTGGGGCACGACACCCAGGCGCAGGACTTCACCGCGGTCGGCATCGGCGACATGTCTGGGGACGTGTTCGGCAACGGCATGCTGCTCTCGGAGCACATCCGGCTCGTCGCGGCCTTCGACCACCGCCACGTCTTCGTGGACCCGGATCCCGACGCGGCATCCTCGTTCGCGGAGCGCAGGCGGCTCTTCGAGCTGCCCGGATCCTCGTGGGACGACTACGACCGCTCGCTCATCTCCGCGGGCGGCGGCGTGTTCCCGCTCTCCGCGAAGTCGATCCCGGTGAGCCCGGAGATGGCCGCGGCGCTGGGCCTCGCCGGCGGTGCGGGATCGCTCACCCCCGCCGAGCTGAAGCGGGCGGTGCTGCTGGCACCCGTGGACCTGCTCTGGAACGGGGGCATCGGCACCTACGTCAAAGCCGGCGCCGAGACGAACGCCGAGATCGGCGACCGCGGCAACGACGCGATCCGCGTGGACGGCGACGAGTTGCGGGTGCGCGTGGTCGGAGAGGGCGGAAACCTCGGCGTCTCGCAGCGCGGCCGCATCGAGGCGGCGCTCTCGGGCGTGCGGATCAACACCGACGCGATCGACAACTCGGCGGGCGTCGGCACCTCCGACAGAGAGGTGAACATCAAGATCCTGCTGGGCGCGGTCGAGCGCTCCGGCCGGCTCGACCGCGGGGCCCGCAACGAGCTGCTGCGCTCGATGACCGACGAGGTGGCGGCGCAGGTGCTGCGCGACAACTACGAGCAGAACGTGCTGCTGGGCAACTCGCGCGAGAACGCCGCCGACATGCTGCCCTCGCACGCGCGCCTCATCGAGTGGCTCGAGCAGCGGGACGAGCTCGACCGCGATCTGGAGTTCCTGCCGAGCCCCTCCGAGATCCAGACCCGCGTCGCCGAACGACGCGGCCTGACCCGCCCCGAGTTCGCGGTGCTCGTCGCCTATGCCAAGCTCGCGCTCAAGACCGACCTCGCGGTGACCGCGCTCGCCGACGATCCGTGGTTCGCGCGCACGCTCGCCGAGTACTTCCCGGGACCCATCCGCGAGGCCTACGACGATGATCTCGCCGCGCACCCGCTGCGCTCGGAGATCGTCGTCAACTCGGTGGTCAACTCGATGGTCAATCGGGGCGGCATCACCTTCGCCTACCGCGCGGCCGACGAGACGGGAGCCTCGAGCGAGCAGATCGCCCGCGCATACGTCGTGGCGCGGGAGGTCTTCGACCTGCGCGGCTTCGTCGTCGCGGTGGAGGCCACCGACAACGCGGTGCCCACGGCGGTGCAGACCGACCTGTACCTCAGCTTCCGCCGCCTGCTCGACCGGGCCACGCGCTGGTTCGTGCAGCATCGCAGCGAACGCGTCGACATCGGCGCCGAGATCGAGCTGTTCCGGGATCCGGTCTCGCGGCTCTACTCTGAGCTGGGAGCGCTGCTGCAGGGCGACGAGCTGCGGCGCTTCGACGCCCGGGCGCTCGAGCTCGAGGAGGCGGGGGTGCCGGCCGAGCTGGCGCGGCGCGGGGCCGGCCTGCTGGCGTCGCTGCCGCTGCTCGACATCGCGGAGCAGTCGCGCCTGCGCGGCTGGGACCTCGACGAGGTGGCCGCGGTGTACTTCGACCTCTCCTCGCGCATGCGCTTCGACGACCTGCTGAGCGGGGTGACGGCGCTGCCGCAGGACGATCGCTGGGGCTCGATGGCGCGCGCCGCCATGCGCGACGACCTGTACGCGGTGATGATCGAGCTGACCGTGTCGGTGCTCGAGCAGACGGAGGCCGGCGATGCCGGGCAGCGCATCGACGCCTGGCTCGAGCGGGTGAAGGCCTCCGGGCGCCGCGTGCTCGAGGAGGCGCTCGACGCGGTGTGCTCCGACGCGCAGGCCGGTCTCGCCACACTGTCGGTCGCGCTGCGGCGGCTGCGCTCGCTCGTGCGCTGAGGGGCCGGAAGCCGGCGGAGCGCAGCGGATTCGCCGACACCCCCTCAGGAAGGAGAATCGAAATGTGCGCGCACCGCATTCCCGTCATCCACCCCTTCTCTGCCAACCCCGACTACGACTTCGAGATCCGCGCTGCCGTCGGGCGCACCGCGGCCGGAGCCGGCTCGCCCGGCGAGATCCTCGCGGCGACCGAGGGGGTGCGCAGGAAGGACCACGAGGGCTGGTTCGAGGCCTGGTCGGGGCTGGGTGATCGCACCGCCGCCGTCGCCGCCGAGGCGGCGGGGAAGGGTCACCGGGTCAGCGCCGCAGAGGCGTATCTGCGTGCCTCCGCCTACTACTCGGTCGCCGTCAACGCGCTCAGCGCGCTCGACGACACGGATCGCCTGCAGCCCATGTTCGCGCGGCAGCAGCGCGCCTGGGAGGGGTTCCTCGCCCACACCTCGGCGAACGCGACCGCGATCGAGATCCCCTACGAGGCGGGCAGCCTTCCCGGGATCTTCTTCCGCGCCTCAGGCGGCACCGATCCCGCGCAGACCGCCCCGACGCTGATCGCGGTCAACGGCAGCGACGGTTCGATGGCGGGGATCTGGTCCGAGTGCGTCGAGCCCGCCCTGAAGCGCGGATACAACGCCGTGGTGTTCGACGGGCCCGGTCAGCAGAGCCGGCTCTTCGAGGAGAACATCCCGTTCCGCCCCGACTGGGAGCACGTGCTCACCCCGGTGCTCGACGCCGTCCTCGCGTTCGACGGCGTGGACGCGGAGCGCGTCGCCGTGTATGGCGTCAGTCAAGGAGGCTACTGGGTGGCGCGCGCCCTCGCCTTCGAGCACCGCTTCGCCGCCGCGATCACCGACCCCGGCATCGTGGATGTCTCGACCTCGTGGACGACGCACCTGCCGCACGGCCTGCTCAAGCAGCTCGACGACGGCGATGTCGAGAAGTTCGACCGGGAGATGGCCCTCGGCCTCAAGTTCTCGCCCGAGACCGCCCGCACCTGGCGGTTCCGGGCGCGCCCGTACGGCACCACCGGCTACGGCGAGACCATCCGGGCCGTGCGCGCCTACACGGTCGCCGACGTCGCCTCGCGGATCACCACGCCCCTGCTGATCCTGTCGCCCGAGAACGAGCAGTTCTGGCCCGGCCAGGCCGAGCAGCTCGCCGCGCTCGCCCCCTCGGTCTCGACCGTGATCCGCTTCACCGCGGCCGAGGGCGCGGACGGGCACTGCCAGCCCCTGGCCCGCGCCGTGACGGCGCAGCGCATGTTCGACTGGCTCGACGAGCGGCTCGCCGTCTGAGCCGAACGGGCGGGAACCCTCTCCGAATCTCCCGATCAAAATACTCCGTATCGTAACTGTTATCTTCAGTGGAGCAAATCGGCCTTTACATTGGCGAACTCGCCCGTTACTCTGATGAGAGTTCGTAGATAGGACGTATACAAACTAATATCGAGACTGCTGGCCTGAAGCGGTCGACGACTCAAGGGAGAGGTTCATGCTGAAACTACGGAAGGCGGCGGTCGCCGCGTTCGCGATCACCGTCGCGCTGTTGACGAGCGCCTGCTCGGGGGCGGCCCCCGGTGGGGGATCCGACGGTCCGTCGCAGGGGGCCGGTGAGGAGGCCGTGCTCGACGAGATCACCGTCGCATCGATCGATGTGGACGGGACCATCCCGCTCCTCATCGCCGTCGACGAGGGCATCTTCGAGAAGCACGGCATCAAAGCGACGACCACGATGTCCCCGGCCTTCGACGGCACGCTCGCCGCCGTGATGAACGGCCAGGCGCAGATCGGCTTCGCCGCCTCGCCGCCCATGATCCGCGCCATCGCGAAGGACGCCCCGATCCGCGCCGTCGCTCAGACCGCGGTCATCAGCGGCGAGGAGGCCCAGGCGAGCGTCGTGACCATGGATCCCGAGATCACCGGCCCGCTCGATCTCATCGGCAAGAGCGTCGCGGTCTCGTCGCTGAACGACCTGGCCTCCATCGGCATCCGCCTCGCGGTGGCCAAGGCGGGCGGCAACCCCGACGACGTGAAGCTGGTCGAGCTCCCGGGGCCGCAGCGCCTCGCCGCACTGCAGGAGGGCAAGATCGACGCGGGCATCTTCATCGGCGCCTCCGCGCTGGGTGCGCTCGCCACTGAGGGCGTGCACCTCGTCTTCCAGTACACCGAGGCGTTCCCCTCGGGCAGCCCGCTCGACATGTACTTCTCGCGGGCCGACTACATCGAGCAGAACGCCGATCTGCTGGAGCGCTTCCGCGCGGCGATGGCGGAGGCCTCCGAGTTCGCCAATGAGAACCCGGACGCGGTGCGCGAGCACCTGCGCACGCTGATGGCCGACGTGCCCGATCAGCTCGCCGTGGTCGACGAGCTGGAGCTGACCGACTACCGCACCGACATCGACGTGGAGGCCTTCGACGGGCTGGTGGAAGCCATGCAGCAGTACGGCGACCTCGATGCCGCCGTCACCGCCGAGCAGTTCTTCTCGTTCCAGAACGGCGAGTAGGCCGCGCGGAGTCCGATGATGAAGAGAGGAAGAGCGGTACTGCTCGGCGCAGTCGGCGTCGTCGGCGCCCTGGTGCTGTGGGAGCTGATCTCGCGACTCGGGATCGTCTCCGAGCTGTCGCTCCCGCCCGCCTCGACGGTGCTCGAGCGGCTCGCCAAGGAGCTCGGGCGCAGCGCGACATGGACTGCCACGGCGATCACGCTGATGCAGGCCGTGGTCAGCATCGTGCTCTGCACGGTGATCGCCGTGCCGCTCGGGATCCTGATCGGGCGCGTGCCGGCTGTCGACCGCTACACGCGCTCGACGATCGACTTCCTGCGGGCCATGCCCGGGATCGCGCTCGTGCCGCTCTTCCTCCTGTTCATCGGCGCCACCAGCGAGATGGTGATCTTCCTCGCTTCGTTCGCGGCCATCTGGCCGCTGCTGATCCAGGTCATCGAGGGGGCTCGGTCGGTGGAGGAGCTCGCGCTCAACATGGCGCGCGGGTACCGGCTGAGCCGGGGGCGGCAGTTCTTCCGGGTGGTGCTGCCCGCGACGATGCCGAGCATCGTCACGGGCCTCCGCCTCGCCACCACCGTGGCGCTGCTGGTCTCGATCGGGGCGGGGCTGCTCTCCGGAGCACCCGGTGTCGGGCAGCTCATCGCCGTGGCGAACGTCAACGCCGACGGGCTCGGGGTCTTCGCCTTCTCGCTGTGGTCGGGAGTACTGGGCATCGCGGTGCTGACAGTGCTCCGGGTCACGGAGGGGCGCCTCCTCGCCTGGCACTACGCGCGCGTGCAGATGGAAAGGGCGGCATGATGAGAAACTTGCTCGGATCACCGGTGTTCTCCTATCTCGCGCTGCCCGTGCTGCTGCTCGTCGCGGTATCGGTCTACGCGAGCCTCAGCACCAACATCTTCATCTCCTCGCCCGCGGAGGTGGGGCAGCGTTTCGCCGAGTGGTGGCCGGTGGGATGGCGGCGGGATCTGCTGCCGAGCATGATCAACGTGGCCGTCGGCTTCGGCTTCGCCGTGGTGTTCGGGATCCTGGGCGGCCTGCTGCTCGGCGTCTCGCGCACGCTCCGCGAGATCTTCACCCCCATCATCGACTTCATCCGCGCGATCCCCGACGCGGCGATCGTGCCGGTGCTGCTGCTCATCTTCGGGCTGGGGCCGGGAACGCGCATGCTGGTGGTCTTCCTGAGCGCGGTCTGGCCGATCCTGATCGGCACCATGGACGGTGCTCAGGCGATCGACCCTCGGCAGCGGGAGATGGCGCGGGCGTTCAGGGTGCCGCGGCTGCGGCACTTCTTCAAGGTGATCCTGCCCGCGACCAGCCCGCAGATCCTCGCCGGCGTCAAGATCGGCCTCTCGGTATCGTTCATCGTCGTCATCATCAGCGAGATGTTCGGCTCGACTGAGGGCATCGGCCACTTCGTGATCGCGTCGCAGCGGCAGTTCGACATCGCGGGCGTCTGGGTCGGCACGCTGGTCATCGCGACCATCGGATATCTGCTCAACACCGCGTTCTCGCTGCTCCAGCGACGCATCCTGCACTGGCACTCGTCGACGAGGAGTGCCTCATGACCCCTGGCGAGTTCGGACTCGGTGAGGAGAACAACATGGCTACAAGCGAGGGCACCGCCCCCGGTGCGATCCTCGAGGCGGTCGGCCTGACCAAGGCCTACGGCAGCGGGGATCGCGAGAGGACGATCCTGGCCGACGTGAACTTCGCGCTGGCGGAGCAGGAGTTCGTGTGCGTGGTCGGCCACTCGGGCACGGGCAAGACGACGCTGCTCAGATGCCTGACCGGGCTGCTGAGCCCGACGGCAGGGGAGGTGCGGTTCCGGGGGCAGCGCGTGTCGTCGCCCCCGGAGGGGCTCGCGATCGTCTTCCAGGACTACTCGCGCTCGCTGCTGCCCTGGCTCTCGGTGGAGCACAACATCGGCCTCCCGCTCGAGGGCAAGGGGATCTCGCGCGAGGACCAGGCGGAGCGGATCGCGCACGCCGTGACGGCGGTCGGCCTCTCGGGGCACGAGCGCAAGCTTCCCCACGAGCTCTCCGGCGGCATGCAGCAGCGCGTGGCCATTGCGCGCGCCCTGGCCTACCAGCCGTCGGTGCTCGTGATGGACGAGCCGTTCGCGAGCGTCGACGCGCAGACGCGCGCCGAACTGGAGGACCTCACACTGCAGCTCCGCAAGGAGTACCGGACCTCCGTGCTGCTCGTCACCCACGATGTGGATGAGGCGGTCTACCTGGGCGACCGGGTGGTCGTGATCGGAGGCGCGCCGGCCAGGGTCGTCCGCGTCGAGGAGACGCGGCTCGGACGGGAGCGGGATCAGATCGAGACGAAGATGCTGCCGCGGTTCGCCGAGGTCCGCGCCGAGATACTGCGGGAGATCCGCGATCGATCGGCGCGCACCACCCCCACGGAACTCCTGAGGGCGACCCTCGGTGGCAAAGGAACAGACGGAACGAGAGAACGGAGCGCCCGCTGATGGAATCCCGCGCGAGTGACACCGCGATGGAGTCGCAGGACGACTTCTCGCTGACCGACCCCACCTGGGCGTTCATGCTCCGGCTGCGCCGGATGACGCAGCTCTACACCGCCTCGTGGGTGCGCCTGGTGTCGGCCGAGGTGACATCGACCCAGTTCGGCGTGATGAACTTCCTCGAACGCTTCCCCGGCGAGAGCCAGAAGGACATCGGCGCGCACCTCTCGATGGACAAGTCGAACATGACCGACGTCGTCAACCGCCTGACGAGGCGCGGGCACGTGCGCGTGCTGAAGGACGCGAACGATCAGCGCCGCAACGTGCTCATGCTCACGAAGGAGGGGCAGCGAGTGCTCGCCGAGCTGACGCCGCTGGTGCACCACCTGCGCGCGGAGGCGTTCCAGACCTTCTCCGCGGAGGAGCGGCTCCTGTTCCTGGGGGGCATGGACCAGCTGATCGCCAGGCTCGAGCAGATCGTGAAGGCGGAGTCATGACGTTCGCAGCAGCGCCGGGCCGGAAACGGCTCGAGGGGGTGACCTACTGCGACGCCGAGCGGGTCGCCGAGGGGCTGACGCTGATCGCGGGGAGCTGGGGCGGGCAGAGCGTGCACCTCGTCGACGAGGACGGCACCGAGGTGCACGAGTGGCAGCTGCCCTGGCCTCCCGGGCTCGGACAGGATCTCAGCCCGCACGGCACGCTGATCGCGAACGGCAAGGTGCGGGATCAGCACCCGTTCCTCAGCGGACTCCCGTTCCAGGGGGGCGCCATCGCCGAGTTCTCCTGGTCGGGCGAGCGCCTCTGGGAGGTGCGCTACTCGGGCCATCATCACGACGGGATCCTGCTCGCGAACGGCAACGTTATGGTGCTCGGCATCGCCCGGGTGCCGGAGGAGATCGCGGCTCGGGTGCGGGGCGGGATCGGGGAGGCCTCAGAGCCGATGTGGGTCGACACCCTCGTCGAGCTCACCAAGGGCGGCGAGGCGGTCTGGGAGTGGATCGGTCACGAGCATCTCGACCCGGAGATCGACGTCATCGGGCCGGGCGCGATGGACCGGAGCGAGTGGACGCACGGGAACGGGATCGTGGAGCTGCCGGACGGAGACCTGCTGGTGAGCGCCCGACAGATCTCGACGGTGCTCCGCATCTCGCGCAGCACCGGCGGGATCACGCACCGCTACGGCGCGGCGACCCTCGCCGGGCAGCACTCCCCGTGGCTCACGGACGCGGGCACCCTGCTCGTCTTCGACAACGGCTTCAACCGGCAGGACGGGTGGCCCCCGTACTCGCGGCTCGTCGAGTTCGATCTCGCCACCGGCGAGGAGGTCTGGGAGTACACCGACCCGGTGCGCTGGGAGATGTTCAGCGCGCTCCAGTCATCCGCTCAGCGCCTGGAGAACGGCAACACGCTCGCCTGCGAGGGGCTCACCGGACGCGTGTTCGAGGTGACCGGATCCGGGGAGCTCGTCTGGGAGTACGTCAACCCTCATCTGGTGTTCCGCGCCGGCGAGACGAGCGGGATCCAGTCCAACCGGATGTTCAGGGCGCGGAAGTACCCGCGCTCGCGCTTCAGCGGATCCGGGGCCGGCGCCGCGGAGGACCGCGAATGAGGCTGGTGATGCTCGGCACCGCCGGAGGGCCGCGGCCGGTCGTGAAGCGGGCAGCGCCCGCGCAGGCGGTCCTGTACCGGGGCGAGGTGCATGTCATCGACTGCGGCAACGGCGTCGCGCGGCAGATGGCGATGGCCGGCATTTCGCGCAGGGACCTGACGGCGACCTACATCACCCACCACCACGCCGACCACATGCTCGATCTCGGCGCCCTGCCGCTCATCGCGTGGACCGACGGATGCGAGAACGTCATCGACATCTACGGCCCGCCGGGGACGGCCTCGATGACCGAGGACTTCCTGAGCATGGCCTGGCCCGAGATCGAGGCCCGGACGGCGACCACCGGGCGGCGGGCGTTCCCGGAGATGCTGCGGAACACGGATGTGCCGGAGGCGCGGGTGATCCGCGACGAGAACGGCCTGCGGGTGTCGACCGTGCTCGTCGACCACCCTCCGTTCGAGGTCGCGCTCGGCTACCGCTTCGACAGCGACGAGGGATCGGTGGTCTTCTCCGGGGACACCCGGTTCAGCCCGAGCCTCGTCGAGCTGGCCCGGGGTGCCGATGTGCTCGTGCACGAGGCGATCTTTCCCGAGGCGCTCGCGGCGCAAGCGGAGGGATCGAAGGCGGAGACGCTGATCGAGCACTTGACGAGCTGCCACACGACGGCGGCGGACGCCGGTCGCGCGGCCCGGGAGGCGGGGGTGGGCACGCTCGTGCTCTCGCACCTCGTGCCCGGCTCGGACGTCGTGAGCGACGAGATGTGGCGGGAGGCCGCGGCGTCGGACTTCGACGGCAGGATCGTCGTGGCCCGGGATCTGCAGGAGATCGGCCTGCGCTGAGCGGGCGGTGAGAGACAGGAAGAGCGATATGGAAGGGGAATCGAGATGAGCAGGAGCGCGGTGCGCACCGGCCTGGCGCCGGTGCACGGGGCGGAGCTGTACTACGAGATCCGAGGGGAGGGAGCGCCGCTGCTCCTCATCCCCGGCGCGAGCGGCGACGCAGGCATGTACGAGCGGGCGGCCGAGGCGCTCGCGGGCGACTTCGCGGTGATCACCTACGATCGCCGCGGGAACTCCCGCAGCGCGGCGCGGGGAGGAGTCGGGCCGACGAGCATCGATGAGCACGGCGACGATGCCGCGGGGCTCATCTCGGCGGTCGGCCTGGGGCCCGCCTTCGTGTTCGGCAACAGCAGCGGCGCGACGATCGCGATGAACCTCTGCCTGCGCCACCCCGAGGTGCTGCGAGGCGTGGTGGCGCACGAGCCGCCCAAGATCGGAACGCTGCCCAACCGGGACGAGTTCCTGCAGGGGCTGAAGGACCGGATGGAGGCGGCCGTGGTGAGGGGAGGTTACGAGGAGGCGGTCGAGGACTTCCACGGCTGGCTCGTGGGGGACGACAGCGGAGTGCCGACGCCGGAGGGGCTTCGCGAGCGCGTTCGCGGCAACGGGGAGCAGTGGGTGCGGCACGAGCTCGGGGTGCTCGACCGCTACGACGCGCCGCAGGCACTCATCGAGGCCCGCAGCACCCCCCTGCTCTTCGGGGTCGGCACGACCGGGGGCACCGAGGAGCACATCGAGCTCCTCGGCACGTACCGCAGCAGCCTCGCCGAACTCGCCGAGCAGTACGGCGCCGAGCTCCTCGATTTCACCGGCGCCCACGTGCCCTACGAGACGATCCCCGAGCAGTTCGGCATCGAGCTCCGGGCCGCGATCGCGCGGTTCGCCTAGGACCGTTCGCGGCGCGTCTCGAGCGCCGTTCGCGAGCGCCGATTCCGAGCATCGACCCCCGAACATCGAAAGGACAGGATCGTGGACGACACGCAGATCACCACCCAGGCCGAGGTGGAGAACGCCATGCAGCCCGAGGACACTCCGGAGCTGCGGGAGCTCTACCGCGGCTTCGAGGAGCAGCACCTCATCCCGCTGTGGACCCAGCTCGACGACCTCATGCCGATGACCCCCGCGCCGAAGGCCGTGCCCTGGCTGTGGCGGTGGGATCGACTGCAGCCGCTGGCCGAGCGCGCCGGAGATCTCATCCCGGTGGGTCGCGGCGGCGAGCGGCGGGCCATCGGGCTCGCCAACCCCGGCCTCGGCGGCAGGGCGTACATCTCTCCGACGCTGTGGGCCGCGATCCAGCAGCTCGGGCCCCGGGAGACGGCTCCGGAGCACCGGCACTCCCAGAACGCATTCCGGTTCGTCACCTCCGGTTCCGGCGTGTGGACCGTCGTCAACGGAGACCCGGTGCGCATGAGCCGCGGCGACTTCCTGCTGACGCCGGGCTGGAACTTCCACGGCCACCACAACGAGACCGACGAGTCGATGACCTGGATCGACGGCCTCGACATCCCCTTCGCGCAGCAGCTCGACACGGGCTTCTTCGAGTTCGGCACCGAGCGGGTGACCGACTACGCCACTCCGGACTTCTCCCGCGGCGAGCGCCTGTGGTGCCACCCTGGGCTGCGACCGCTCTCGGCCCTGCAGAACACGGTGTCGAGCCCCATCGGCGCCTACCGCTGGGAGCACACGGATGCGGCGCTGACCGATCAGCTGCTGCTCGAGGACGAGGGGTACCCGGCCACTTCCGAGCCCGGTCACGCGGCGGTCCGCTTCGTCAACCCGACCACCGGCGGAGACGTCATGCCGACGATCCGCGCGCAGTTCCACCGCTTCCGCCCGGGGGTCCGATCCGCGCCGCGGCGCGAGGTGGGGTCGAACGTGTTCCAGATCTTCGAGGGCGAGGGTGTGGTCCAGCTCGACGGCGTCGAGCATCGTGTTGGCCACGGCGACATCTTCGTGGCGTCCAGCTGGTGCCGCTACACGATCCGGGCCGAGACGGCGCTCGACGTCTTCCACTTCAGCGACACCCCAATCTTCGAGGGGCTCGGCCTCCACCGGCTCCAGATCGAGGGAGAAGACCGATGAAGCTCGCCACGATCCGGGTCGACGGCTCCACCCGCGCCGCGCGCATCGACGGCGAGCTCGCCACCGTGCTCGAGGACTTCGCGGATGTCGGTGCGGTCCTCGCCTCCGACGGCCTCTCGCGAGCCGCCGAGGCGACCGGCCGCACCCTGCCCGCCGCCGATCTCGACTTCGCCCCCGTCGTCGTGAACCCCGGCAAGATCGTGTGCGTCGGGCTGAACTACCGAGCGCACATCCTCGAGATGGGGCGGCCGCTGCCCGACTTCCCCGTGTTGTTCGCGAAGTTCTCGGACAGCCTGCTCGGCGCGGGCGACGATATCCCGCTCCCGCCCGAGAGCGAGAGCATCGACTGGGAGGGCGAGCTCGCCGTCGTGATCGGCAGCACCGTGCGACGCGCGAGCGCGGAGCATGCGGCGGAGGCGATCGCCGGGTACACGATCGCGAACGACGTCTCGATGCGCGACTGGCAGTTCCGCACCCGCGAGTGGCTGCAGGGCAAGATGTGGGAGGCCTCGACCCCGCTCGGACCGGTGCTCGCCACTCCGGACGAGATCCCCGCGGACGCGCACCTCGTCACCGCCGTGAACGGGATCGAGAAGCAGCGCAGCGATGTGCACGACCTCGTGCACGATCCCGCGGGGCTCGTCGCCTACGTCTCCACGATCACCACGCTCAGGCCGGGCGACGTGATCCTCACCGGCACCCCGGGCGGGGTCGGGCACGCCCGTGATCCGCGGGAGTATCTCGCGGAGGGCGACGTCGTCGCGGTCTCGATCGACGGCATCGGAACGCTGAGCAATCGCGCGGTCGCCGAGGACCGGCCATGACCGCCGTGCAGCAGCCGGTGCTGACGGCGGAGCAGCTCGAGCTGCGCGCTCGCCTGGGCGCCGGCGCTCGCTACGACGCCGCGGCCGCACCCCACGAGGATCTGCTGCTCGCGCGCCAGGGCACCGCCTACTTCCTGCGCAAGCTGCAGGAGCTGCGCGACCAGGACTTCGACGCCCCCAGCCGGCTCGACGGCTGGTCGCACCGTCACCTCATCGCGCATGTCGGCTACAACGCCCGGGGGCTCGCCCGGCTCGTCGAGTGGGCGCGCACCGGAGTCGAGACGCCGATGTACACCTCAGCGGAGCAGAGGGAGCGCGAGATCGTGCACGGAGCGACGCTTCCGGACCGGGCCCTGCGTCACCTCGTCGATCACGCGGTCGTCCACCTGAACGTGGAGTGGCGGGATCTCGAGGACGCGCAGTGGGACCATCGGGTGACCACCGCGCAGGGGCGGGAGGTGCCCGTGCGGGAGACGGCGTGGATGCGCGCCAGGGAGGTGTGGGTGCACGCGGCCGACCTGGGCAGCGGGGGATCGTTCGACGATCTGCCGCCCGCGCTGCTCGACCGCCTCATCGACGACGTCCTCGCCGCGTGGCGCCGCCGCGGCGAGGAGATCTCGCTGACCGTGGCGGCCACCGATCGGAGCGGCGACCGTCACGTGCGCGCCCTGGGCGACGGAGGGCCCGAGGTCTCGGGAACCGCCGCCGCGATCGCCGGGTGGCTCGCGCGCGGGGAGGCGCATGGGCTGCGCTGCTCGTCCGGCGAGGTTCCCGCGGTGCCGCGCTGGTTCTGATCCCGGCGGTGCGGCGGACCCGCTCCCGGCCGTCGAGCGCCCGGCCGATCCCGCGCCGCAGAGATTACACTGAGGCCATGGCGGCAGAGTCGGAACCTCGGACCGGGACCGGGTACCCCGCCGAGCGCACCAAGGCCTTCGTCGACGCGGTCGTCGCCATCGCCCTGACGCTGCTGATCCTGCCGCTCATGGAGAGCGTGAGCGGTGCGGCGGCCGCGGGCGACGGCGCGCTCGGGTGGCTGGCCGAGCACGGCGGCCCGCTGCTGAACTTCGGGCTGAGCTTCGTGCTCATCGCCATGTTCTGGATGATCCACCACCGCCTCTTCGCGGGCGTCGCCCGCGTCACCCCGATCCTCATGTGGCTGCTCGTCGCGTGGATGCTCACGATCGTCTGGCTGCCGGTCGCCACGGCGATCGCGGGGCGGATGAACGACGACGACGCCGTCGCCAAGACGCTCTACATCGGCAGCCTGGCCCTCACTGCGCTGATGTCCCTCGTGGTCCGCGTCTACCTGCGCGCGCATCCGGCGCTGCACACCGTGAGCCGGCGCGAGTTGCTGACGGGCGTGGCGGTCGACGTCTCGCTGGTGCTGCTGTTCGGGGTCGCGCTGGCCGCGGCGCTCCTGATCCCCGGAATCGGCTACTACGCGCTGTTCGTGATGGCGCTCTCGGGCGTCGTGCAGAAGGCGCTGGGAAAGATGCTTCGCGCCGATCCCTAGCGCAAACACGAGGCCTGCGATAAACTTGAGTCATCATCACTCAAGTTTGTGTTCGCCCCGCTCGGGCGGACGCGCGAGTCTGCTGAACGAGAAGGGATCCACATGCAGGCAAATTGGACGCCCGCCCAGGGCGAGGGTGAGCAGCAGTCGGCGCTCGAGCAGTTCGGCGTCAACCTGACGGAGGTGGCCCGCTCCGGCAAGCTCGATCCGGTCATCGGCCGCGACAGCGAGATCCGGCGCGTGAGTCAGGTGCTCACCCGGCGCACCAAGAACAACCCGGTGCTGATCGGCGAGCCGGGCGTCGGCAAGACCGCCGTCGTCGAGGGGCTCGCGCAGCGCATCGTGGCGGGCGACGTCGCCGAGTCGCTCAAGGGCAAGGAGCTCATCTCGCTCGATCTCTCCGCGCTCATCGCCGGTGCGAAGTACCGCGGCGAGTTCGAGGAGCGCATGAAGGCCGTGCTGCAGGAGATCAAGGACTCCGACGGCAAGATCATCACCTTCATCGACGAGCTGCACACGCTCATGGGGGCTGGCGGCGGCGAGTCGTCGGTGGCGGCCTCGCAGATGCTGAAGCCCATGCTGGCGCGCGGCGAGCTGCGCCTCATCGGCGCGACCACGCTCGACGAGTACCGCGAGTACATCGAGAAGGACGCGGCGCTCGAGCGGCGCTTCCAGCAGGTGTACGTGGGCGAGCCCTCGGTCGAGGACACGGTGGCGATCCTGCGCGGCCTCAAGGAGCGCTACGAGGCGCACCACAAGGTGACGATCGCCGACTCGGCGCTCGTGGCGGCGGCGAGCCTGTCCAACCGCTACATCACGGCGCGCCAGCTGCCCGACAAGGCGATCGACCTGATCGACGAGGCCGCGAGCCGTCTGCGCATGGAGATCGACTCGGCCCCGGTCGAGATCGACGAGCTGCGCCGCGCGGTCGACCGGCTCAAGCTCGAGGAGCTGGCGCTCAAGAAGGAGAAGGACGAGGCCTCGAAGGAGCGCCTCGCCAAGCTGCGCGAGGACCTCGTCGAGAAGCAGAGGGGGCTCGACGCGCTCGAGACCAGGTGGGAGCGCGAGCGAGCCTCGCTCAACCGCGTGGGCGAGCTGCGCGAGAAGCTCGACCAGCTGCGTATGCAGGCCGAGGTCGCCCAGCGCGAGGGCAACCTCGAGCGGGCGTCGAGGCTGCTCTACGGCGAGATCCCGGTGATCCAGAAACAGCTCTCCGAGGCGGAGCAGGCCGAGGCGGCGGGCGAGGCCGACGGCGAGACGCGCATGGTGGGCGACCAGGTGACCGATGAGGACATCGCGGGCGTCGTCGCGGCGTGGACGGGGATTCCCGTCGGCCGTCTGCTGCAGGGCGAGACCGAGAAGCTGCTGGCGCTCGAGAACGAGCTGGGCAAGCGGCTCATCGGTCAGAACGCCGCCGTGACGGCGGTCGCCGACGCGGTGCGCCGCACGCGGGCGGGCATCGCGGACCCCAACCGCCCGACCGGATCGTTCCTGTTCCTGGGGCCCACGGGCGTCGGCAAGACCGAGCTGGCGAAGGCGCTCGCCGAGTTCCTCTTCGACGACGAGCACGCCATGGTGCGCATCGACATGTCGGAGTACGGCGAGAAGCACTCCGTATCGCGGCTGGTCGGCGCGCCTCCCGGATACATCGGGTACGAGCAGGGCGGCCAGCTCACCGAGGCCGTGCGGCGTCGACCGTACTCGGTCGTGCTGCTCGACGAGGTCGAGAAGGCGCACCCCGAGGTGTTCGACGTGCTGCTGCAGGTGCTCGACGACGGGCGGCTGACCGATGGGCAGGGCCGCACCGTCGACTTCCGCAACGTGATCCTGATCCTCACCTCGAACCTCGGCAGCCAGTACCTCATCGACCCCGACATGCCGTGGAGCGAGAAGGAGAGCGCGGTGCGCGAGACCGTTCGCCGCGCCTTCAAACCGGAGTTCATCAACCGCCTCGACGAGATGGTGATCTTCCGCCCGCTGTCGGAGGCCGATCTCGCGCAGATCGTGGAGCTGTCGATCGACCGGCTGCAGCTGCGGCTGGCGGATCGGCGACTCACCCTCGGGGTCACCCCCGACGCGCGGGCCTGGCTCGCCTCCCGGGGCTACGACCCCATCTACGGCGCCCGGCCGCTGCGCCGCCTCATGCAGCACGAGATCGACGACCGGCTGGCCCGGGCGATCCTCTCGGGCGAGGTGCGCGACGGCGAGGCCGTGCGCGTCGACGTGGCGGCCGGCGGCGACTCGCTCGCGCTCGAGAGCGCGGGCTCGCTGCCGACGGCGCCGACCGGCGGCGGTTCGGGATCCGGCCCGGACGACGACGTGATCGAGGCCGAGCTGCTCGACGAGTAGCGCGGGACTCACCGCGCCCGGCTGAGAGAGGAGTTCTCCGGCTGTTCTCACGAGAACAGCCGGAGAACTCCTCTCTCAGCGTCCGATCCCTGCGCGCATCCCGACACCGGCCCGGTCGCCGTCGCGCCTCACTCGAGCTTGAGAGGCCAGCGCGACTTCCCGTCGTACCCGTTCTGCCGGAGTTGCTCATCGGTGGCCGCGGAGCACTGCGGGTCCTGGGTCGGGACCGTCCCCTCCATGAAGAATTCGTCGACTGCGATGTTGATGCACGGGGACCTGCCGTAGACCGTGTCCCAGGTCTCCCTGGTAGGTGACGAGCACGCCGCTGTCGAGCTGCTCGGCGAGCGCTTCAGACCAGGCGTACGGATAGACCGGGCCGCCGGTCGCGCCGAGGACGAGGATCGGTGCGGCCCCGGCCTCCTGCACCTCCTGCGTCTCCGTGGGAACCGGGTAGGGCCAACCGGCGCACGTGAGGTCACCGTAGGCGAAGTAGCTGCCGAGGGTGGGCGCCGCCGCTTCAAGTTCTACCGCTCGCTCGCGCATGCGCGCAGGATCGGGATCGGTGACGAGGTCGAGGCAGTTGGTCGCGGTGAAGGCCTCGGTGGAGTTCGACCAGTACTCGCCCTCGTAGCGGCCGTTCGCCTGGTCGGCGAACTCGAGGACGTTGTCGAGGTTCACCTGATCCGGGCCCTGGAAGATGTATCCGGGCACCTGCCAGGCCATCCTGTTGGTGAGCGTCACCAGAAGCGCGTTGAGCAGCGTGCCGCTCATCACCTGCCGGCCGTCGGAGGCCTGGCCGGGCGTCGCCTCCAACCGGTGTCGAGCACCGTCCTGATCTGCTGCATGGCCGCCTCGGGCGTGCCGCTGAGCGGGCAGTCGGAGGCGGCGAGGCACGACTCCGGGTAGCTGCGCAGCAACCGCTCCATGCCCGTCGCCTGGGCGAGGTCGATCTCGGCGCTCGTCACCGTGGGATCGTAGCCGCCGTCGAGCACCATTCTGCCGACCTTCTCGGGGTACATCTCGGCGTACAGCGCTCCGACGTAGGTGCCGTATAGATTCCCGAGGTAGTTGAGCTTCTCATCGCCGGTGATCTGACGCAGCATGTCGAGATCGCGTAGCGTCGAGGCGGTGTCGACATTCGCGAGCAGGTCGCCGGTGTTCTCCGCGCAGGACTTTCCGAAAGCCGCTTGCGCAGAGGTTTCTGCCGCGATCCACTCATCGCTTCCGCGCCCGGCTCCCGCGCTCGGCGCGCCGTACAGGTAGTCGTCCATGCTGGTCGTGTCGAGGCACTCGACGGCGGTCGATCCGCCTACGCCGCGGGGATCCCAGGCGATCACATCGTAGTGCTCTTTCACGGCGATGCCGGTGGCCCCCCGGGGATGATACCCAGTAGTAGTCCACCCCGGACAGTCCGGGGCCGCCCGGGTTGATGAAGAGCGTGCCGAGCTTGTCGCCCTCGGCCTCGCGCTTGACGAGCGAGAGAGTGATCTGCTCGCACTCGGGATCGTTCCAGTCGAGCGGGCCTCGACGGTGGCGCACTGCAGGAGGCCCTCGTTGCAGGACTCCCACTCGGGCTGCTGCTGTCCCCGACCCTTGCTAACGGTGTCCTGCCGGCCTTCGCCGCCGGGCGCGGACGGAGGGAGCAGTGCGCATCCGGCCAGCGCACCCGGCATCGAGATCGCGACGATCCCGAGGAGCGATTTCCACCCGTACCGGCGTGCGAAACGCTTCATGGCGTGTACTCGGCGGTCGGCCTTCGGAGCGGGTACGCGCTGTCCCATGTGGTTCCTCCTGGGTGGGTGTTCTACGCTCCGCGGAAGGACCGGGGAATCCAGGTTCGGGCCAGCACGATTTCATCGGAAGTTCTTAGAAGACTCGAACCGCAGGGCAGAGCCGGCAGGCGAGGGGACTGAGCGGAGCGCTGCCGGCCGATCCCCCCCCCGCGCACCGTCGAGGAGTGGCAGCGTCTGCGCGCCTCCGTGTCGGAGGATCCGGGTTCGGCACGAGCCCGCTCCTCGACGCGATCCGCAACAGGGGCATCGGCGCGCGGACGCGGATCATGAACCGTCTCAGGGGCGACGGCGTGGGCGTGGGCGGCGACGTTCGGGGCGCGCGGGTGCTCGACACCTTCCTGGCGCACCGGATCCACGACTTCGAGGCCGAGGCGCCGCTGCTCCAGCGTCTGCTCGACGATTAGCGCCGCGCGGGGCTGCGAAAGAGGAGTTCTCCGGCTGATTGCACGAAGACAGTCGGAGAACTCCTCTTTCGCCACCCGCCCTTCGCCCCTGAGCCCGTCGAAGGGGAGCGAAGGTTCCCCGTGGCGCGGCTCAGTACCCGAGGCGCACCCGCAGGTCGTTGAGGATCTGCGACGAGCGCAGCGCGGTGTCGGGGCCCACGGCCGACACAGCCTGCACGAGCACGTCGCTGACGAGGATCCCCGTGAGCCCCTCGGCGGTCAGACCCGTCGGCGTGTGGGGCGCGGTGAGCGAGGCGGTGACCCGCCCGGCCAGCCGCTCGCGCAGCTCGTCGGTGACGAGCAGCGTGCTCGCGCCGACGAGCTGCGCCTGGTCGAGCAGCGCCTCGATGTCGCGCGTCACCCGGCCCGGCGCGAAGATCACGAGCAGGTCGCGCGACCCCAGGCTCATGATCTCGTCGGCGAGCCGGAAGCCGTCGGCGGTGAGGCGGCGCGTGGAGACGCCGATGCGCCGGAGGCGCAGCGCGAGGTGGTCGGAGGCGATGCCCGAGGCGCCGAGCCCGTAGCAGAAGACCGTGTCGGCGTGCACGATCAGGTTGACCGCCGCCGAGTAGCGCTCGTCGTCGTTCTCGCGGCTGCCGAGCTGCACGAGCTCCTCCGCCTCCGCCCAGATCTCGCGCTGGATCTGGTGCAGATCCTGGCCGACGTGCTCGAGCCGCTGCCGCAGCCGCACGTCGGGTGCGACGCTCGAACTGAAGGGCGCGGCGACCTCGTGCTTCAACTCGGAGAGGCCGGAGTAGCCGAGCGACTGCAGCGTGCGCACCACGGACGCGTTGGAGGTGCCGCTCTGCACGCCGAGCTCGGCGGCGCTTGCGTAGAGCAGCCGTTCGGTCGACATGGCGGTGAGCACCCGGCACACCGAACGCTCCGACTTCGAGAGCTCGTTCCAGCGCTCGGTGATGCGGTCCCGGAGCTTCGTGAGCGCACGATGCTCCGTATCGCTTGTTACAAATGGTTCCATTGCTGTATCATTTCATCCTAAAGGGCGGAAATCCGTAACGGACGTTCCACCCATCCTTCTCCGCGGAGCGGGGAAGCGCAAGCTGGATCGCGCGGCGCGGCCGCGGTGAGGACAGGGAGGTCTCCAATGGCTCATGCAGGGCGCATCCGCCTGCTCGAGGTGAGCGGATCGCCGCGCGAGCGCGGCCGGCAATACGGCGAGGGCGCCCGGGATCTCATCGTCGAGGCCATCGGCTACTACTCCGAGGCGCTCGTCGCCCAGACGGGGATGAGCTGGCATCGGATCACCGACTCGGTCTCGCAGTGGCTGCCGATCTCGGAGCGGCTCGCGCCCCACCTCGTCGAGGAGATGCGGGGCATCGCCGAGGGATCCGGCGCCCGCTTCGCCGAGATCCTCGCCCTGAACGTGCGCGGGGAGTTCGTCTACGACCATCAGGCGGCGAGCCCCGCGACGGTGCCCGAGCTCGACGAGGAGCAGGAGGAGGAGCGCGACGCGGTCGACGGCTGCACCTCGTTCTTCCTCACGGGCGCGGCGAGCGGCACCGGGCACACGCTCCTGGGCCAGAACTGGGACTGGCGCACGCTGACCGCGGGCACGACCCTCGTGCTGCGGGTGGTGCAGGATCCGCTGCCCACGATCGTGATGCAGGTCGAGGCCGGCCAGGTCGGCCGCCACGGCGCGAACTCGGCGGGGATCGCCCTCAACGCGAACGGGCTAGGGGGGAGCTTCGGCAACGAGATCGGGCTGCCGCAGACGCTGATCCGCCGCCTCGTGCTCGATCACCGCGACCTCGCCTCCGCGCTGAAGACGCTCGTGAAGACCCGCCCGCACATCGCGAGCAACGCGCTGCTCGGGCACCGCAGCGGCTTCGGCATCGACCTGGAGACGACCCCGCACGGCGTCGACTGGATCTACCCCGACGAGTACGGCGTCATCGCCCACACCAACCACTTCCAAGCCTCCGTGCCGCCGCAGCTCGCGGGCCGCTACCGGCCGGTGTCGGCGGACTCCCTGCTGCGCCTGCCGAGAGTGCGCGCGGGGCTCGCCCGCGTCGCAGAGGCTCGCGACGCGGAGGAGAGCGCGTCGCTCGTGCGGGCCGCGGTGTCCGACCACCTCGGCCACCCCGAGGGCGTCTGCACCCACCCCAATCCCGACTCGCCGCGGCTCAAGCAGTGGTCGACGCTGCTCTCGAACTGCGTCGACCTGACGAGCGGCGAGTACCGGCTCGCCGCGGGGCATCCCTGCGAGACCGACTACGAGCTGCTGCCGTGGAACGTCTACGACGGACCGGGATCCCCGGACTGAACCGGGCCGACCGGGCCCCGGGGCCGATCCGGAGCCCGAGCACCACGAACGACGAAGTTTGAGACCATACGCTGACAAGGAGGCGTTTTCGATGAAGAAATCACAGCACCACGAGGCGCGGATCGCGCTTGCGGCCGCTGCTGCGGCCGCGCTCGCGCTCACCGGCTGCTCGGGCGGGGGCGGCGACGGCGGAGGCGGATCCGACCAGACGACGCTCGATGCCCCGTTCGCCGCGCAGACGCCGGCCGCGGCCGGCCCCGTCGACTCGGTGACCTGGATGCTCGGATCCGAGCCCACCACGATGGACGCCGATGTCGACGCGACGACCGCCGACGACACCGTGCTCGCCAACACCTGCGACCGTCTGATGCAGGTGCAGCCCGACCTCACACTGGGGCAGGGCATCGCCTCGAAGGCGGAGTGGGTCGATGACACCCGCCTCGTCTTCACGATCATGCAGGACGCCGTCTTCCACGACGGCAGCCCCGTGAGCACCGCCGACGTGCTCTGGAGCATGCAGCGCCACGCGGCGGAGGGCGCGGCCGAGTCGGACGAGTACCAGAATGTGGTCTCGATGGAGCAGACCGGCGACGATCAGATCACCGTCACCACCAGCCAGCCCGACGCCATCTTCCTGCAGGCCATGGCGGGCGACGGCGGCATCGTCTGGAACCCGCGGGTGATCGAGGCCGAGGGCGATGACTTCGGCGGCCCGGGATCGGCCTCCGCGTGCAGCGGCCCGTACCAGATCGAGTCGTGGGAGCCGGGCTCTCAGCTGACCATCGTGAAGTTCGACGGCTACTGGAACCCCGACGTCGAAGCCCTCGCCGAGAAGGTCGTCTTCCGCTGGGCCGACGAGTCGGCCATCGCGAACAGCCTCACCGCCGGCGAGGCGCAGGGCGCCTACCTCGAGAACGCGGGCGCGGCCGTCGCCTTCGCCGGCAGCGGCGACGTCTCGGTCTTCCAGGGGCCCTCGACGAATGCGTGGGTGCTCGAGGCGACCGACCGCGGCGCGCTCACCGATGCGCGGCTGCGCAGGGCGCTGTCGCTGGCGCTCGACCGCGAGGGCATCGCGAGGGCGGCGTTCGGCGGCCTCGCCCAGCCCTGGAAGACGCCCGTCGGATCCGGAGCCTGGGGCTACGAGGTCGAGGCCTTCCAGCGGGCCTTCGACGAGCTCGAGGGCGCACCGGCCAAGCCGAACGAGAACGACCTCGCCCAGGCGAAGGCGCTCGTCGAGGAGGCCGGGGCGCCGAGCGAGAAGCTCGTGGTCGCCTCGAACGGCTCGTCGACCCACAACGTGATCGCCAACGCGCTCGTCGCGGCCGCGAAGTCGATCGGCCTCGACGCCGAGATCCTCGTCGTTCCGCAAGCGCAGTACGGCGACTTCTACTCCGACGCCGCATTGCGGGGCCAGGCCGACCTCTGGCCCGACGAGTACTACATCTCGAAGAACGACCCGCTGGGCTTCTACAAGAACGGCAAGTCCGACGCGAGCGTCAACTTCGGCGTTTTCAACGACCCCGAGTACGACGCCCTCGTCGACAAGGCCTACGCCGCCACCGACGACGCCGAGCGCGCCAAGCTCACCATCGAGCTGCAGAGGCGCTGGGTCGAGAACGCCGTGTGGATCCCCGTGGTCGCGACCCCCTCCACCCTCGTGATGTCGAACGAGGTCACCGGAGTGCCGTCCTCCGCCGCCTACATCTACTACCCGTGGGCGGCCGACCTCGGCCGTGCGAAGGGCTGACCCGCGATGTCCCACGCGATCCGGAAGCTCGGCGGAATGCTGCTCACGCTCGTCGTCGCGTCCTTCATCATCTTCGCGGCCATGTTCGCGGCGCCGGGCGATCCGGTGACGTTCCTCATCGGCAACCCTGAGAACCTGACCCCGGAGCGGATCGCGAGTGTGCGGGCCCAGTACTACCTGGACGAGCCGATGCTCGCCCAGTACTGGCACTGGGCCTCGGGCGCCCTCACGGGCGACTTCGGGCGGTCGTTCCAGTACCACCAGCCTGTGAGCCAGATTCTCGCCGCCCGCATCCCCGTGACGCTGGCACTCGTCGGCTACGCCGCGGTGCTGCTCGCGGTCTTCGGGATCGGGCTCGGCGTGCTCGCGGCGGTGCGCCGGGGCCGCGCCGCCGACACGGCGATCGTCGGCGGCACCACCCTCGCGGCGAGCATCCCGTCGTTCGTGCTCGGCATCGCCCTCGTGGCGCTGTTCGCGGTGCAGCTGCGGTGGTTCCCCGTGGCGGGCGCGGGCGGCGGCGGCCTCGATCGGCTCTACTCGCTCACCCTGCCCGCGCTCACCCTGGCCATCACGGCGCTCGCGATCGTCAGCCGCGTCACCCGCCAGTCCATGATCGAGCAGTTCTCCTCGGAGCACGTCGAGGCGGCCAGGGCGTCGGGCCTCGCCGAGCGCTTCATCGTGCGCGACCACGTGCTGCGCGGATCCTGGGGCCCCATCATCACGATGGTCGCCCTCGTGATCGCCAGCATGATCGCCGGCACCGTCGCGGTCGAGACCGTGTTCGGGATCTCCGGGGTCGGTTCGCTGCTCGTCGACGCGATCAACACCCACGACTTCCCGGTCGTGCAGGCCGTGCTGCTGTTCATGGTGGCCGCCTACATGATCGTCACGACGACGGTGGACCTGCTGCTGCCCGTGCTCGACCCCCGCATCGGCCGAAGGACGGTGTCCGCATGACCGCGCTGCTCCCTCCCCGCCTGCGCGCCAGGCGCCGGGGCGGCTCCGCGATCGGCTACTGGATCTCGCTCGGGTTCCTCGTGCTCGTCGCGATCGCGGCCGTACTCGGCCCGCTGATCGCACCTCGCGCCGCCGACGAGATCGATTTCGCCGCCGTGTGGGCGGGGCCGGGCGGCGACCACCTGCTCGGCACCGACCAGCTCGGACGCGACCTCTTCTCCCGGCTGCTCATCGGCGCGGGCGAGACCCTCATCGGGCCCGTGCTGCTGCTCGCACTCGCCACGATGCTGGGCGTCGCCATCGGCGTGCTCGCGGCCTGGCGGGGCGGCTGGGTCGACACGCTGCTCGCGAGGATCACCGATGTCATGTTCGCGTTCCCCGGCCTGCTCTTCGTGGTGCTCGTGATCGCCGTGTTCGGCAAGGGACCGGTCACGGCCGTCGGGGCCCTCGCGCTCGCGTACGCGCCCGTCATCGCGAAGTACACCCGCAGCCTCGCGCTCAGCGAGATGGGTCGCCCGTACATCGACGCCTATCGCGTGCAGGGCATGGGCGGGGTCGCCATCTGCCTGAGGGGCGTCCTGCCCAACCTGCTGCCGCCGCTCGTCGGCTACCTCGTCGTGCTCTTCGGGGAGGCGCTCATGAGCCTCGCGACCCTGAGCTACCTGGGCTTCGGCGCGCAGCCGCCGAGCTCGGAGTGGGGCCTCATGGTACAGGAGGGGCAGGCCGGCATCGTGCAGGGCGAGTTCCTGCCGACGCTCGTGCCCGGCGCCGCGATCGCTCTCGTCGTGATCGCGGTCAACATCGTGGGCGTGCGGGTCGCCGACCGCCTGCTCGCGAGAGGATGAAACCGATGCTGCTGAACATCACAGACCTGCACCTGAGCTTCGTCGGAGGCGACGAGGCCGCGCACATCCTGAAGGGCATCGACCTCAGCGTCGCGGCGGGTGAGCTCGTGGGGCTCGTCGGCGAGTCGGGATCCGGCAAGTCGACATCGGTGCGCGCCGCGCTCCGGCTCTACGGCGACGAGGCCGAGCTCGCCGGCAGCGTTCGCCTCGAGGGCACAGAGATGGTGGGTGCTGATCCCGCGACCTGTCGCCGCGCGCGCGCCGAGTCCGTCGGGCTCGTGCAGCAGGAACCAAGCGCCGCGCTCAACCCGGTGCGCCGCATCGGCGATTCCCTCGCCGAGCGTCTGGTGCGCGTGCACGGCATGCGGCGCAGGGAGGCCGACGCGCGGATCCTGGCGCTCCTCACCGAGCTCGGGCTCACCCAGCCCGAGCGGCGCATGCGGCAGTACCCGCACGAGCTGTCGGGCGGCATGCTGCAGCGCGTCGTCATCGCGGCGGCTCTGAGCGCCGACCCGAAGCTGATCCTCGCCGACGAGGCGACGAGCGCGCTCGACGTCACCACGCAGGCGGAGATCATCGCGATCTTCCAGCGCCAGATCCGGGAGCGCGGCCTCGGCCTGCTCTTCATCACCCACGACCTCCACCTGGCGGGCGCGATCTGCGACCGCATCCATGTGCTGCGACACGGCGAGATCGTGGAGACCATCAGCCGCCCCGGCCTCTTCGCCGAGGCCCGGCACCCCTACACGCGCTCCCTCATCGAGGCGGCGCCCGCGCTCGAACGGAGGGCGAAGTCATGAGTCTCGTCGAGGTGGCAGAACTGCACCGGGTGTTCCGCATGGGGCGGGGCGCCGAGGACGTCACGGCGGTCGACCGCGCGAGCTTCTCGATCGGGGCCGGTGAGGCGCTCGGTCTCGTGGGCGAGTCGGGATCGGGCAAGTCGACGATCGCCCGCATCCTCGTGGGGCTCGAGCGAGCAGGCTCGGGGGAGGCCCGCATCGACGGCGTCGACGTGCTGAAGCCCGCGCGGGGGCGCGCCGCCCGGCTCGCCCGGGCGCGCGCGGCTCAGATGGTGTTCCAGGACCCGAACGGCTCGCTCGACCGGCGACTCGCGGTCGGCGAGATGCTGCAGCGCGTGCTGCTGCAGCACGGGCGGGTCTCGGGGCGTGCGGGCGCGCGAGCCGGCGCTCTGCGGCTGCTGGATCGCGTGCGCCTCACCGAGCGGCACGCCGCCGCCCGCCCGCACGAACTCTCCGGGGGCCAGCGGCAGCGCGTCGCGATCGCGCGGGCGCTCGCGGTCGAGCCGAAGCTCGTGGTGCTCGACGAGGCGGTGTCGGCGCTTGACGTGTCGGTGCAGGCGCAGGTGCTCGAGCTGCTGGCCGAGATCCAGCGCGACTCGGGGGTGAGCTACCTGTTCGTGAGCCACGACCTGGCCGTGATCCAGGAGCTGTGCCAGCGGGTGATCGTGCTCTTCCGCGGCGCGATCGTCGAGCAGGGGGAGACCGCGGGGGTGCTCGAGTCGCCGCAGCACCCCTACTCGCAGCTGCTCATCGCGTCGACGCCGGGCCCCGACTGGGATCCGGAGCGCGTGGTGCGCGACCGCATGACCTTCACGCAGCGCATGTCGGTCGTGCCGGAGGAGTGAGGGCGCGCGGCTCAGTGTGCGCCGGGCGGCGAGTCGAGCGCCGACGGCGGATCCCGCGGCCAGAACCTGCGCGGGCGTCGGACGAGTCGTCCTTGCCGCCTCGGCGAGGAGCGCGTCGCCGCTACTCGCCGCGCAGCATGCGCCGGGCGATGAGCTCGCCGATGAAGACCGCGGTGTTGGCGGGGCCGCGGTGGGGTGCGGACGGCAGGATCGAGGTGTCGGCGACCCGCAGCCCGTCGACCCCCTGGACCCGGCCCGCGCCGTCGACGACCGCGCCCATGGGGGCGGTGCCGCACATGTGAATCGCGGTGCCGAGGCGCGCGCGGATCCACGCGTCGAGCGCCTCGTCGTCGCCGAGCCCGCCATCGTCGAGGTCGACGAAGCCCCCGAACCGCTCCGCGAAGGCGGCGGAGCGCAGCAGCGCCGCGGCGGTGCGCACCCCGATGCGCAGACGGTCGCGGTCCTCGGCGTGCTCGAGGTACCGGTACTCGATGCGGGGCGGATCGAGGGGGTCCGCGCTGCGCAGGCCGAGCCGGCCCCGGCTGCGAGGCTGCTGCAGGGCGACGATGAGGCGCAGCTCGGTATCGCGGGTCGGGTCGGCGTCGGCTGCGGGGCCGCTGACGAAGAGCGCATGCTCGGGCCGCGCGGTGAGCAGGATCTCGAGGTCGCCGTCGGGGTGGAGGCCCGCGGCTCCCGAGGAGTCGAGGTTGAGCGCGGCGGGGAACGCGGTGCGCTCCTCGGGGATGCGGGTCGAGCGGGCGGAGCGCCAGAGCAGGGCGAGGTTCGGATGGTCGTGGAAGCGCTCGCCGACGGGCAGATCGGCGATGACGGAGATGCCGAGCGCGTCGAGTTGGGCCCGCGGCCCGACGCCGCTGAGCAGCAGGAGCTGCGGCGTCGCGACGGCGCCGGCGCAGAGCACGACCTCGTCGGCCGCGATGAAGCCCGCCTCCCCGCCGCCGTCGGGCCGGGCGGTCAGCACCTCCACGCCCGTCGCCCGCGCGTTCTCGATGCGGATTCGCAGGGCTCGCGTCTCGCCCAGCACCGTGAGGTTCGGCCGGCGCTCCGCTTCACCGAGGTAGGCCGCGGCGGTGTTGATCCTGACCCCGTCCACGATGTTCGACGGGACCGGGCCGACGCCGAGTGCGGCCCCGACGGCGTTCTTGTCGGGTTCGGCGGGGAAGCCGAGCTCTCGGGCCGCCTCGTAGAAGGCGTCGACGAGGCCGCTCGCGGGATCCGGCCGGCGCACGCGCATCGGCCCCTTGCTCCCGTGGCCCGGCGCATCGCCGAAGTCGAGATCGTTCTCGAGGGCGGCGAGGATCGGCAGCGCGCTGTCGTGCGCCCAGGCCCGCCCGCCCTCTCGAGCCCAGCGGCCGAAGTCGCCGGGCGTCGCGCGCACGAAGTAGCCGCCGTTGATCGCGCTGGATCCTCCGAGCAGCCTGCCCCGCGGAACGACGGCGAAGCGACCCGGGAGCAGTTCGGCCTCGTACCCCCAGCTCGCGGGGTGTCCGGGCACGGCGGCGGGGATCGCCGAGCCGTCGAGCAGCTCCGCGGGCGGGGGGATCGCGGCGGCGCCCGCCTCGATCAGCACCACCTCCCGGTCGGGATCCTCGCTGAGCCGCGCGGCGAGCGGAACGCTCGCCGCCCCGCCGCCCACGACCAGCGTGCGCACGGCGTCTCCTCGGGGTGGGCTCTCCGCGGGGTTCACGGGCGTTGCGCTCGGGACTCCGCAGCGGCAGCGCTCCCGAAGCCGTCGGTTGTGGCGAAGGCGCGGTCGATGAGTTCCAGGAGGTCGGCATCGTCCGCGGCGAGCCACTGCTCGTACGCGCTGAGGCACACGCCGAGGCAGATCCACGCCGAGGCTCGGGGAACGAGGTCGGTGGGCCGCTCGTGACGCCGCAGCGCGACGTACTCGGCCACGACCTCGCGCCACGCGGCGTACTTGAGCGTGGAGTGCGCTGCGAGGGAGGGGACGTTGAGCAGCAGTCGCATGCGTTCGCGGTGGTAGTGGAGCTCGTCGTCGGGAAAGCGGTTGAACTCGATGATGGCGTCGCGCAGCGCCGCCTGGAGCGGCATGTCCTCGGGCAGCGTCGCGAGGTGCGAGCGCATCGACTCGAGCATGGTCTCGAACTCCCCCCACGCGAGGTCGTTCTTCGAGGGGAAGTAGCGGAAGACGGTGCGGCGCCCGATGCCCGCGGCGCGCGCGATGTCGGTGACCGTCGTCTCGTCGAAGCCGTGCTCGAAGAAGAGGTCGAGGGCGATGTGGCTGAGTTCGCCCGCCGAGGTGGCTCGTGCTCTGCCGGCGCGCTGCGTTTCGGGGGCGTGCACCGCGGCTTCCGGCTCGAGTTTCAAGAGTGCGACTCCAATCCGGCGTTCTCCCCTGCCAGTACGGCGAGGCGTCTCCAGAATACGCGCTCGCACCATGGCACCCGATGTCAATATAATCGCGGGTACGTGCTCCGGTCCGTCGGCGGCAGCTTCGTGGTCTTGGCGGGCCGGGCTGGAAGAGGAGGTTCCGAAGATGGAATGGCCCTGGAAGCAGAACCCGTGGTTCGAGACGGTGCTCGAGGCGCAGCGGCGTGCGAAGAGGCGCCTCCCTCCCTCGGTGTATGCCGCGCTCGTCGCCGGCAGCGAGCGGGGTCGCACCCCGCGCGAGAACATGGAGGCGTTCGCCCGGCTGCAGTTCGCCCCCCACGTCGTCGGCCACCCGCCCGTTCGCGATCTGTCGACGACCATCATGGGAGTCCCGGTCTCCATGCCGGTCATGATCTCGCCCACCGGGGTGCAGGCGATCCACCCGGACGGAGAGGTGGCCGTCGCCCGCGCCGCCGCGTCGCGAGGCACCGTCATGGGCCTCAGCTCCTTCGCCTCGAAGCCGGTCGAGGAGGTGGTCGAGGCCAACGAGAACACCTTCTTCCAGATGTACTGGACCGGATCCCGAGACGCGATGATCCAGCGCATGGAGCGCGCCCGCGCCGCCGGGGCGAAGGGGCTGATCTCCACGACCGACTGGTCGTTCTCCATCGGCCGGGACTGGGGCAGCCCCGCCATCCCGGAGCGCATGGATCTGCCCGCGCTCATCAAGTTCGCGCCCGAGGGCATCATCCGCCCGAGGTGGACGCTGCGGTGGATGCGCGCCGGGCTGCCCGACCTCACGGCGCCCAATCTGAAGCCCGCCGAGGGCGAGGCGCCCACCTTCTTCGGGGCCTACGGCGAGTGGCAGCAGACCCCGCCCCCCACCTGGGACGACATCGAGTGGCTGCGCGAGCAGTGGGGCGGCAGGTTCATGCTCAAGGGCATCACCCGGGTCGACGACGCGAAGCGCGCCGTCGACGCGGGCGTGGACGCCATCTCCGTCTCGAACCACGGCGGCAACAACCTCGACACGACACCGGCGACCATCCGCTGTCTCGGCCCCGTCGCCGACGCCGTCGGCGACCAGATCGAGGTGCTGCTCGACGGCGGGGTGCGCCGCGGCGGCGACGTCGCGAAGGCCCTCGCCTTCGGCGCCCGCGCCGTGATGATCGGCCGCGCCTATCTGTGGGGGCTCGGCGCCAACGGCCAGGCCGGTGTCGAGAACGTGCTCGATCTGCTGCGCATGGGGCTCGACTCGGCGATGCTCGGCCTCGGCCGGGCGACGATCGACCAGCTCACCCGCGAGGACTTCCTCGTGCCCGACGGTTTCGAAGCGCGTCTCGGCGACACCGACCAGCCGACCCCGGCTGCGAAGAGGAAGCCCTCCTCCCGCAAGCCCGCCGCGAAGCGACCCGTCGAGAAGACGGTGCAGTAGGCCCGTGCCGCGCCGCCGCCCCGGACCTCGGGGGCCCCGGGGCCCGGGGCGCGGCGGCGACGAGCGCCCGCGGCCGCGGAGTACGCTGATGGCTGGGCGAGCGAGCCCGGTGCGACCAACTGACAGATGGGGGACCGACTGCATGAACGTCCACGAAGCCGTTGCCCGGGAGACCGCCGAGCCGTGGGGTCCGCCGCCGTTTCCCGAGCCGCCCGCCCGCACCCCCGAGACGTCCGGGTTCGCGACGAAGCTCCCCCTCGCCTGGACCACGGGGGTGGCGCTGCGCGCGGGGAAGGTGACGATCGGCGGATCGCCCTGGGAGGTGACGCTGCTGCCCGAGGCGGTCCGCCCGTTCGCTCGGAAGGTCTACGCGGCCAACCGGAGCGGCGTCACCGCCGCGACTCCGGAGGAGCGGGACGCGGCGGTCTATCTGCTCGACCGCGGGATCGCCGATCCGCTGCCGGCGCCCGCGGGAAAGGCGGGCCCGGTCGACGATGTCGAGATCGTGGTGCCCGTCTACGGCGACTCGGCTCCGCTCGAGCGCTGCCTCGCCTCGCTCGCCTCCGAGGGCCTGCCGGTCACGGTGGTCGACGATGCGTCCCCGAAGGCGGATGCGGCGCGCATCAGGAGGATCGCGAAGGCCCACGGGGCCCGGCTCGTCGTGCGCAGGACGAACGGCGGCCCCGGCGGCGCTCGCAACGCCGGGTTCCGGGCTACCACGGCGCCCTTCGTCGCGTTCCTCGACTCCGACGTGGTCGCCTCGCCGAACTGGGTCTCGCGCCTGCGCCCGCTGTTCGAGGATCCGCTGGTGGGTGCGGTCGGGCCGCGCGTGCGCCCGGACGTGCGGGGCGCCTCGTCGATCGAGCTGTACGAGGAGGCCCGGTCGGAGCTCGACATGGGTCCGGATCCCAGCCGCGTCGTCTACGGGGTGCCGGTCGGCTGGCTGCCCACCGCGTCCGCGATCGTGCGCCGAGCCGCCGTCACCGATCCTCCGTTCGAGCCGGGCCTGCGCCTCGGGGAGGACGTGGACCTCTTCTGGCGCATGCACGAGGCCGGTTGGACGGTGCGCTACGTCACCGACGTCGTCAATCACCACGGGGTGCGCACCTCGCTGAAGGACTTCTGTGGGCGGAGGGCGGGGTACGGATCCTCCGCCGCCGACCTGGAGCTGCGCCATCCGGGGCGCCTGATCCCCGCCAGACCCTCGCTCTCGGGGCTCGCGGTCGTCGCGGCGCTCTCGAACAGGCGCGGATGGGTGCGCGCGCTCGCGCTCCCCGTCGCCGGCTACGAGCTCGCCAGGCAGCGGCGCATCCTCGGCAAGCGGATCCCGTTCTCGGTGGCCGTGGAGATGACCGGACGCTCGCTGTTCTCGGACGCGTTCTGGATGGGGCACCTGCTGCGCCGGGACTGGTGGCCCGTCGGCTGGACCGTGCTCGCGCTGGCCCCGTTCTCGCGTCTCGCCCGTGGAGCGGCCGCCGCGATGGCCTGGGAGCCGGTGCGCGATCACCTGCTCAGGCCCGCCCGGCTCGGACCGTTCAGGAGCCTCGCGCTGCGCCTGCTCGACGACGCGTCCTACGGCTCGGGCGTGATCCTGGGCGCTATCCGGCGGCGCGTGCCGAACGCCGTCACACCGAGAGTCCGCTTCCCCTCCTGGCCGCGGAGGGGCGCCCCCGCGGGCCAGGCCTCGCTCCAGGCCGGACCGCAGGTCGCCACGCGGCGTGCTCTGGTCGTCGCCGACGAACCAGCGAGCCCGGCGGTGCCGCGCGACGGGTGAAGTGCGAAGGGTCGGGGTCTTCCCATTGACACCCGGTGTCAGTATGATCGACGGTACAGGCGGCCATCGGCGCTGATGGCCTCTGTTCATGCTGATGGCCTCTGTTCATAGGGAGCGAACCATGGAGCACCGAGAGTACGCGGCGGATCCCGAAGCAGTCGAGCGCTGCGCCGTCTGAGGCGATCTCCGGTGTCCACGGCTACTCCGCTCGCGGCGCCCGACGAGTGCGCCCGTCGCGCACCGACCGCGCCGTGCGCCGGCCCGCCGTGCGCCGCGCCCACCGCCGAAGCGGCGATGCGTTCGCGCGGGCGACGAGGCGCGTCGCCCGCGCACTGCCGAGCGAGGGCGCGATCCCGAACGCGCGCGAACCACCGACTGAGAGGAGAACAATCATGGCGGGACGAGTAGAGGGCAAGGTCGCCTTCATCACCGGAGCCGCGCGGGGGCAGGGCAGGTCCCACGCGCTGCGACTGGCCGAGGAGGGCGCCGACATCATCGCGATCGACATCGATCAGCAGGTCGAGCACGTGCCGTACGCCACGGCGACCGCGGACGATCTGCGGGAGACGGTGCGGCAGGTCGAAGCGCTCGACCGTCGCATCGTCGCCGAGGTCTGCGACGTGCGCGATCTCGAGGAGCTGAAGTCGGCGGTCTCGAAAGGGGTGGCCGAGTTCGGTCGCCTCGACATCGTGGCGGGCAACGCCGGCGTCGACATCGTCGGCCCGTGGCACGACATGACCCCGGAGATCGTGCGCACCACGATCGACATCAATCTGATCGGCGTGTGGAACACCGTGATGGCCGCGCTGCCGCACATGATCGACGCGGGCAACGGCGGCTCGATCATCCTCACGAGCTCCGCGAACGGCATCAAGGCGGGGCCGTGGAACGTGGCGTACAACATGTCGAAGTTCGGCGTCACCGGCATGGCGAAGTCGTTCGCGCAGGAACTCGCGAAAGACCGGATCCGGGTGAACAGCGTGCATCCGGGCGGGGTCGATACCCCGATGGCCAACGGCATCCTGGGCGTGCCGGAGAGCGGCTTCACGAAGGGGCAGGAGGAGAACCCGGACCTGTTCGGCATGCTCACCCAGTGGATCCCCGGCATGATGCCGCCGCGCGAGATATCCAACGCGGTGCTCTTCCTAGCCTCCGACGAGGCGAGCTGGGTGACGGGCCACGCGCTGGCCGTCGACGGCGGCATGACGCAGTACTGACATTCGCGGTGTCACGCACGGGGCGTCCGCACCAGCGCCGCAGGCGGCCCGTCGCATTCCCGAGCGGCGCGAAATCGATGGTTGGCAGATCAGTCGACCGAAGCGAAGGAGAAGAGATCATGACCGGAAGACTCGAGGGCAA
>NZ_KZ984000.1 GCF_003569785.1 Leucobacter sp. wl10
TCCGCCTCGCGCAGGAGGGCGCCGACATCATCGCGCTCGACGCCTGCGAGCAGCAGCCCAACGTGCCGACCGAGCCGGCCACCGAGGCCGATCTTGCGGAGACCGTCTCGCAGGTGGAGGCGCTCGACCGCAGGATCGTCGCCCGCAAGGCCGACGTGCGCAACCAGGAGCAGATCGACGCGGTGGTGGCCGAGGGGGTGGCCCAGTTCGGCCGCCTCGACGTCGTCTCGGCGAACGCGGGGATCGCGATGTACCCGAATCTCGCGCACGAGATGAGCGACGAGGAGTTCGTCGACATGCAGCAGGTCAACCTCGTCGGCGTCTGGCGCACCGCGAAGGCCGCGATCCCGCACATGATCGCGGCCGGGAACGGCGGCTGCATCGTGCTGACGAGCTCGGAGGCCGGGCTGAAGCCATACGCGAACGCCGCCTCGTACGTCTCGGCGAAGCACGGCGTCGTGGGGCTCATGCGCACCCTCGCGGTGGAGCTGGCGCCGCACATGATCCGGGTCAACAGCATCCACCCCACTCAGGTGAACACCCCGATGATCATGAACGAGATCACGATGAAGCTCTTCCGTCCGGATATCGAGCACCCGACGGTGGAGGACTTCGCGGTCGCGTCGCAGGCGACCAACCTGCTGCCGATCCCGTGGGTCGAGGCGGTCGACATCTCGAACGCCCTGCTGTTCCTCGCCTCGGAGGAGGCGCGCTACATCACCGGTGTTCCGCTTCCCGTCGACGCCGGCTGCTTCCTCAAGTAGCCGTCGTCGACCGGGATGAGCATCGATGTTCGGAGGGATGACTGCGACTGGAAGGTTGGAAGGCAAGGTCGCCTTCATCACGGGCGCCGCGCGCCGCCGGTTCGAACCGCTCGACGACGAAGCTTCGACAGGACGAAAGGAATCTCACCATGGGAATGCTCGCAGGCAAAACAGCACTCATCACCGGCGGTGCGCGCGGTCAGGGCCGAGCGCACGCCGTCACGTGCGCTCGTGAGGGCGCAGACGTCGTCATCATCGACACGCTGGAGCAGATCGGGACGGTGTCGTATCCGATGGCGCAGCAGGCCGATATCGACGAGACGGTGCGGCAGGTCGAAGCGCTCGACCGCCGCATCGTCGCGGTCGACGGGGACGTGCGCAAGCAGGCGGATCTGGACAGGGCCGTCGAGGCCGGGCTCGCCGAGTTCGACCGCGTCGACATCCTGATCGCGAACGCGGGCATCTTCTCGCTCTCGCCCGCGCACGAGCTCACCGAGGAGGCCTGGGACGACATGATCGGGGTCAACCTCACCGGCGTCTGGAAATCGGCGAAGGCGGTTCTGCCGCACATGATGGAGAACGGCGGCGGGTCGATCGTCATCACCTCATCGATCAACGGCATCGAGCCCGGAGAGAACTACGCGCACTACTGCTCGGCGAAGTTCGGCGTCGTGGGGCTGATGAAGACGCTCGCGCTCGAATACGCGAAGCACGGTATCCGCGTGAACTCCGTGCACCCGGGCGCGATCCTGACGCCCATGACGAACTGGCAGGGGGCCTGGGACATGATGTCTGGCAAGCCGGAGGGAGAGGGCACCGAGGCCGACCTGCTCGAGGCCGGGTACTCCTTCCACGCGTTGAAGGGCGTCGGGTTCATGGAGCCGCAGCGGATCGCCGACGCCGCGCTCTGGTTGAACTCCGATCTGGCAGCGAGGGTGACGGGCATCATGGTGCCCGTGGATGCCGGCCACCTGCTGCAGCCCGGCTACAACCCGGCGCCGGTCAGGGACTAGGGCGGCCGAGACGGCAGTCCGGAGAGGAAGCAGGCGACGTTGCTGACCGAACCCCAGAAGCACACCGGTGCCGAGAACCTCGGCGAGAGCAGGAGCCGGATCGCCGCGCGCGTCATCGGCCGCGAGCGCGAGCTCGAACTCGCGCTCGCGGCGGTGGCGGCGGGCAGGGACATCCTGCTCGAGGGTCCTCCCGGCACGAGCAAGACCACCATCCTGAAGGCCATCACCGAGGAGTGGGGGATCCCGCTCTTTCTCGTCGAGGGCAATGCCGACCTGACGCCCGCCAAGCTCGTCGGCCACCACAACCCGGCCCGCGTGCTGCGCGAGGACTACTCGTCCGAGAACTTCGTGCCGGGACCGCTCGTCGAGGCCATGCAGGAGGGCGGCTTCCTCTACATCGAGGAGCTCAACCGGGCCCCCGAGGACACGATGAACACGCTGCTCATGGCGATGGGCGACCGGGCCGTCTCCGTGCCGCGAGTGGGGCGGGTCGAGGCGGGGCCCACGTTCCGCGTGGTCGCGTCGATGAACCCCTTCGACAACGTGGGCACGGCGCGCCTCTCGCAGAGCGTGCACGATCGGCTGAACCGAGTGGTGATCGGCTACCAGGGTACTGACGAGGAGGAGCGGATCGTGCGGCTTCGCGCGGGGCTCGGGGCATCCGGGGCGGCGGGAGCCGACGACCCGCTCGGCGAGCGCATCGTGGGCGACGCCGTGGCCGTCACCCGCGGCACCCGCACCCATCCGGACGTGCGCCAGGGATCGAGCGTGCGCGGCGCGATCGACACGGCGATGATCGCGGCCCAGCTGGCCGCTCTGCGGGGCCTCACGGATCCAGTGGCCGAGGGCTACCCCGAGCTCTTCCACGATGCGATGACGGTCGGGCTCTCGGGACGCATCCACGTGGACGAGGCCGCGGAGACCACGCCGGAGCGCGTACTGCGCGAGATCTGGGAGGACCGGTTCGTTCTCGAGCCGCACGCGGCGGCGCCCGGATGAAGAGCCGTCGAGGCCGAGTCGCCGATCACGCGTGAGCGGCGGGATCGCGACGGCTCGCGCGGAAAGCCGCTGCGGCGCAAGCCCAAACGGCTCGACGACGCACCGGCGCTGCACGACGCGCGGTCGAAGCCCGGCAGGAGCGGGCGGGTGCTGCACGGCGGCGGATCCCGCGACCGCCCGGCCCCGCCGCTGCCGGGTGTCGTCGCGCCCGGCGAGACCGACGAGCCGGCCGCACTCGTCGGCGAGCCCGGGCAGGAGGCCGCTGGAGACCCGCGGGTGCGCGCGATGGCGCGGCAGATCGCCTCGCGGCTCTCGGTGCGCAGGCCTCGGCGCGACGCCTCGGCGCTGAGAGGCCTCGGCAGGCTCGAGACCGTGCCCTACCGGGGCGCCTCCGACGAGGTGGATCTCGACGCGACCATCGAGGTGCTGGCCGAGCTCCCCGTGCCCGAGGACGAGGACATCCTCGTGCGCGAGCGGTTGCGCACGAAGCGCTCGGTGGTGCTGCTCGTCGATGTCTCGGGCTCGATGAAGGGCGAGCGGATCGCGACCGCCGCGGCGACCGTGGGAGCCCTGGCGGGCGAACTCGCGCACGACGCGCTCGCCGTGATCGCGTTCTGGTCGGACGCGGCCCTGCTGCTCGAGCTGGGCGACCCGGTGAGGCCGGAGGACCTGCTCGATCGGATCCTTCGGATCCCGGCGCGCGGACTCACTAACGTCGCCTTCCCGCTCGAGGTCGCGGGCCGGCAGCTCGCGCGCGTCCCCGCGCGCGAGGCCAGGGCGATCCTGCTCTCCGACTGCGTGCACAACGCGGGGCCGGATCCCCGCCCCTTCGCCGCGAAGCTGCCGCGACTCGACGTGCTGCTCGATGCGAGCGGGGAGAAGGACATCGATCTCGGCCGGGAGCTGGCCTCTCGCGGCCGCGGCACGTGTCACGTGATCCGCTCGCACCGGGACGCGGCGCCGGCGCTCAGCGAGATCTTCGCCCGTTGAGCGGAGCCGTCACGCGGCGTCACGCGACTGCGGGGAATAGGCGATCGCCGGAGAATGTTGGGTGACAGCGCAACCGTCCATCGACGAGGAAGGGGCAGCACCCGCCATGACCCGCACGACCTTCTCACGCATCCGCATCGGCGACTCCGATATCGAGATCGCGCCGCTCTCGCTCGGCGGCAACGTGTTCGGCTGGACGGCGGATCGAGACGCCTCCCTCGAGGTGCTCGACGCCTTCCTGGAAGGCGGCGGAGATGCCGTCGACACCGCCGACGGCTACGCGCACTGGGCGCCGGGCAACGCGGGCGGCGAGTCTGAGACGATCATCGGCGAGTGGCTGGCGGCGCGCGGCAACCGCGACGACGTGGTCATCGCCACGAAGGTGTCCACGCACCCCGAGTTCAAGGGGCTCGCCCCGCAGAACATCCGGGCGGCCTCCGAGGCCTCCCTGCGCCGCCTGCAGACGGATCGCATCGACCTCTACTACGCGCACTACGACGACCCGCAGACCCCGCTCGCCGAGACCGTCGCGACGTTCTCCTCCCTCGTGGACGAGGGCAAGGTGCGCGCCATCGGCCTCTCGAACTACACGGCGGACCGCATCGACGAGTGGTTCCGGATCGCGCGCGAGGGCGGCTACCACCTGCCCGTGGCGCTCCAGCCCCACTACAGTCTCGTGGAGCGCGACTTCGAGACGAACGGGCTGCGCGGCGTCGCGGAGCGCGAGGGGCTCGCGGTGTTTCCCTACTACTCGCTCGCGAGCGGGTTCCTCGCGGGCAAGTACCGCGATGCGGGCGCCGCTTCGGCGCAGGGGGCGAGTCCCCGGGCCGAGGGCGCTGCGCGGTACCTCGACGAGCGGGGCCGGGCCGTGCTGGCCGCGCTCGACGAGGTGGCCGCCGCCCACGGTGCGCCGCTCGCGACCGTGTCGCTCGCGTGGCTGCGCGCGCAGCCGACGGTGGCTGGCCCGATCGCGAGCGCGCGCAACACGGAGCAGCTGCGGGCGCTGCTCGCGTCGCTGGAGCTCGAGCTCGCTCCTGAGGAGGTCGCGAGCCTGAGCGCCGCGTCGGCGGCGTAGAGGATCCGGATTCGGTCGCCGCTCTGGAGGCGGTCCGAGACCGCCTTCGACGCTGCCCTCTCCAGATAGCGGCCCGGCTACTCCGGGAACACTCTGCGGCTGATGGCCTGCACGTCGCGGTCGAGGTGTGCGATCTGCGTGCGCAGCGACTCGAACTGCGCAGCGGTCTCCGTCTGCACCGAGTCGAACCGCGCTGCCGTCTCTGTGCGCGCCGAGTCCAACCGCGTCGCGGTCTCCGTCCGCATCGAGTCGAACCGTGCCGCCGTCTCCGTCCGCATCGAGGCGAACTCGGCTCTCATCTCATCGCGCAGCGAGTCGATCCGGGATGTCAGGGCCCGCCACATGGCCTGTGTGGTGAAGGTGATCATGCCGGCGAGGGCGGCGGCGAACACGCCGATGAGCGTCCACACCTGAGGCTCGGTCATCTCGATCACGGCTCCATTCTGCTCGATGTGCCACGAGTCTGCCAGCCGCGTCGAGTCGGTGGGGCTGAGAATGCGCAAATGGGAGTAACTCGTCGGGATCCGGCCCAGAAGAGCGGGCTGTGAGCGAAACGAGCCGCCCGCCCGCGCTGCACCGGCCCGCTCAGCCGCGAAGGGGGAGGCGCGCCAGCGCGCAGGCGTGCGCCGCGGCCTCGGCGAGCAGCCGCGGGGTCTGCGCCCGTAGTTCGTCGAGGCTCGCGGGCCCCGGCGCCACCGAGAGGGCGGCCGTGATCCCGGCGCTTCGGCACTCGGCAGCCGAGAGTGCGACGGATCCCGCGATCACCACGACCGGCACTCGCGGAGAGGCCTCCTCGACCACCCGCGAGACCACCTTCCCGCTGAGCGACTGCGCGTCGAGCCGCCCCTCGCCCGTGATCACGAGATCGGCGTCCGCGAGCGCGTCGCCGAGCCCGGCGGCCTCGGCGACGAGCGTGGCGCCCGGCACCAGCTCGGCCTCGAAGAGCGCCACCGGACCGATCGCGAGCCCGCCGGCGGCCCCCGTGCCGGGGCGCCGCGCGAGCGACGCGGGGTCGACGCCGAGTTGCGCCGCGAGCAGGCCGCTCAGCCGCTCGAGACCCGCGTCGATGGCGCGGATGTCGGCGGGCGCCGCGCCCTTCTGCGGGCCGAAGACGGCCGCCGCCCCATTCGGGCCCGTGAGCGGGTGCTCCACGTCGCAGGCGATGCGCCACCGCGCGGCTCGCGCGGCCGGCAGCAGGCCGGAGAGGTCCAGGCTCGCGAGTCCGCCGAGGCCGCGCGCGCCGGCCGCGATCGGGCTCCCCTCGGCGTCGAGCAGCCGGGCGCCGAGCGCTCGCAGCATGCCCGCGCCGCCGTCGTTGGTCGCCGACCCTCCGACGCAGAGCAGGATCTCCTCGGCCCCCGCCTCGAGGGCGGCCCGCAGCAGCGTCCCGACGCCCGCCGTGTCGGCGTCGAGCGGCCGCAGCCGGCGGTCGGAGACGTGCGGGAGGCCGTTGGCCTCGGCCGCCTCGACGATGGCGGTGCGCCCGTCCGGGCTGATCCCGATGCGCCCCGAGCGATCGCGGCCGAGCGCATCCCCGGTGCGAACGCCGAGGATCCTGCCGCCCCACGCGGCCGCCAGCGCGTCGAGGGTGCCCTCGCCCCCGTCGGCCAGGGGGACCTCGATCACGCGGGCCCCGTCGCCGAGCGCCGCCCGCGCCCCCTCGGCGAGCGCCGCGGCCGCCTGCGGGGAGGTGCAGCTCCCCTTGAGCGAGTCGGGGGCGATGACGACGACGGGCGGGGGTGAGCTCATGCGCCCAGCATAGGCCGCGCCCGGGGCCGCGCACCGCGGTGTCGCCGGCAACGAGACGGTGCACGGCGAAGCGCCGTCATCGGGCCGAATCCGCGCCGCTCGTCGGACGAGATCGCCTGCCTGAAAAGCGGAGGACACCCGGAGGACACCTCCGATCCACCTTGCAGTGCTATGAACAACGTATGAGTATCCCGGCTTCTCCCCCGATCGGCGGAACGCGCGCCCTGCTGCAGTCGCACGCCCCCTCCCTGGTGCCCAGCGAGCGACGGGTGGCGCAGGTCTGCATCGACGAGCCGGACCGCGTGGTCGACATGTCGGTGGCCGACCTCGCGCGCCGCGCCGGGGTCTCGCCCGCCACCGTCGTGCGAGCCTGCAAACGGATGGGCTTCGCCGGGTTTCAGCGTCTGCGCGAGCTGCTGATCCGGGATCAGGCCGCCCCCGCGGCCGCGGGCGCCGCCGGCGCCGCGCCGGAGCATCCCGTGGAGCGCATCTTCGAGCGGGCCGTCGCGGGAATCAACGGTGCGCTCGGGGCGCTCGACTTCGACGCGTTCGACGCGGCGGCCCTCGGCATCAGGGACTGCTCGCGCTTGCTCGTGGTCGGCAACGGCGCCTCGCTCGCGGCGGCGCAGTCGGTCGCCCTGCGCTTCCTCACCAGCGGCAAGGTGTGCGAGAGTCCGGTCGATATCGTCACGCAGCACATAGCCGCCAAGCTGCTGCGGCCGGGAGACGTCTGCCTTGCGGTGAGCGACAGCGGCATGAACCACTTCACGCTCCGCTCGGCGCGACTCGCCGCGGAGAGCGGGGCGATGGTGATCGCCATCACCAGCTACGGGAGGTCCGAGCTCGCGGAGATCGCCGATTACGCGCTGGTCGCCGGCGCCGGCTTCCACAGCTGGAACGACAACACCGTTACGGGCAACATCGTGCAGATGCTGCTGCTCTCCGCCCTCCACGCGGCCGCGCTCGGCACCGCGCCCGCCGCCATCGCGGCGCGCGCCGAGGTGTTCGACGAGGTGCGCACCATGATGCGACAGGGCGCGTAGGCGGGCGAGGGCGCCCTCCGATTCGCGTCGTTCACCCTCCGCCCCGGAAGTTCCCGAGTTCGGCGACCGACGTTCGCGAGCCCGTTCCGCGCTGTTCACCCGCCGCGCCCAGTCTGGAATCAATCGTTTCCTGAGGACCGAGATTCAGGAAACCCGATTCCCTGGAGGCGTCCGGTGGCCAGACTCGTACTCGACCAGATCACCCGTGAGTTCGGCGACTTCGTCGCGACCGATCGCATCTCGCTCGACATCGAGGACGGCGAGTTCCTCGTGCTGCTCGGCCCATCGGGCTGCGGCAAGACCACGCTGCTGCGCATGATCGCGGGGCTGCTCGAACCCACGAGCGGCAGCATCCGGATCGATGGCGAGGACATCACGGCGCTCCCCGCCCGCAAGCGCGACCTCGCGATGGTGTTCCAGAGCTACGCGCTCTACCCGCACCTCTCCGTCGCGAAGAACCTCGCCTTCCCGCTCAGGGTGCGGGGGATGCCGAGGACCGAGATCGCGGAGCGGGTGCGGGCCGCGGCCGAGGCCGTCGAGATCCACCACCTCCTCGATCGCAAGCCCAAGGAGCTCTCCGGCGGCCAGCGCCAGCGCGTGGCCGTGGCGCGAGCACTCGTGCGCGAGCCGAAGGCGTTCCTCATGGACGAGCCGCTCTCGAACCTCGACGCCAAGCTGCGCACCGCGACCCGTCGCGAACTCGCGGCGCTCCATCGCAAGCTCGGCGCCACCTTCGTCTACGTCACCCACGATCAGATCGAGGCGATGACCATGGCCACGAGGATCGCGCTGCTCAACCGCGGGCGCATCGAGCAGTACGGCACGCCCGAGGATCTCTACGACGCCCCCGGCTCCGTGTTCGCGGCCGGTTTCATCGGCTCGCCCGCCATGAACCTGCTGGATGCCACCCTCACCACGACCGACGGGAAGATCTCGGTCTTCGCCCCGGGCGTCGAGGCGGTGCTGTGGGAGGGCGCGACTCCGGAGCGCGACGTCGTGCTCGGGGTGCGGCCGGAGCACCTCGCCGTCTACGCCGGCGGCGCTCCCGAGGCGGTGCCGACCGCCGGCGTCGCGCTGCGCGGCACGGTCGATCTCGTCGAGAACCTCGGCCGGGAACAGCTGGTGCACTGCATCGTCGGCGAGGAGCGCGTGACCGTCTCCTGCGGCCGCGAAGAAGACTGGCGCCCCGACCAGCTCGTCGTGCTGGCCGCGCCCGTGTCGCACGTGCATCTCTTCGACCGCGGCAGCGGCCGCCGCCTCGAGTGGCGGCCCGATCCGGCCGCGCAGAGCGTCGCGGACGCCGCGCTCGCCGCCGACGCCGCCCAGGTGGGCCTCTGACCGCTCCCGACCGACCGGCTCAATCACCTCGATCACCCTTCCGAAAGGATCCCACCGCCATGCGACTCAGACGTTTCCTCGCCACGGGCGCGATGGCCGCCGTCGCCGCCATGACCCTCGCGTCCTGCTCCTCCGGGGCTGCCCCTGCCGACTCGGCGGCATCCGTCGTACCCGAGCTGGCCGACGATCAGCAGGTCGAGATCGTCTTCGAGAGCTACAACCTCACGCAGCCCGGCCCCTGGACGGACACCGTGAACCAGCTGCTCGAGGAGTTCGGCCAGAAATACCCCAACATCAAGGTGACCGCTCAGCCGCCGCAGGGCGGTTCCGTCGACGATGTCGTCAGCAGCGTGCAGACGCAGCTGCTCGCGGGCAGCCCTCCGGACGTCGTGCAGCTCGGCTTCAACTCGCTCGATTTCGCAGCGACTCAGCTGGGGGCGAAAGCGATGAACGACATCGTCGGCGACGAGGCGGTCCAGAAGCAGTTCGGCGGCGAGAACCCCTACCATCCGCGTGCCAAGGTGCTCGGCGACTGGGAGGGCAAGACCTACGGCATGCCCTACGTCTTCTCGACCCCCATGCTCTTCATGAACAAGACCGTGCTGGCCGAGGCAGGCGTCCCGGCCGACGCGGATCTCTCGACCTGGGACAAGGTCCAGGAGGCGGGCGCGAAGGTGACCGCGATGACCGGCAAGCCCTCGGTCGATGTCGCCTGCTTCACCCCGAGCGGCGAGTGGTGCCTCCAGGCGCTGACGCTCTCGAACGGCGGCGACGTGCTGTCCGAGGATCGCAAGACGATCGAGTTCGGGAAGCCCGAAGCCGTCGGAGCGGTCGAGCGCTTCTCCCGGATGTACGAGGCCGGCGTGCTCCGGAACGCCGATGCGGCAGCTCAGAACGAGGGGCTCGCGAAGGGCGACGTCGCGTTCCTGCTGCAGAGCGCGGCGGTGCAGGGTTCGCTGCTGCAGGCTTCTCAGGCCGGAGGGTGGGAGCTCGGGGCCGCCGGCCTGCCGGCGATCGACGGCGAGAGCGAATCGGTCCCCGTGAACTCGGGTTCGGCGCTCTTCATCCTCAGCGATGATCAGGCGAAGCAGCGCGCGGCGTGGGAGCTGGTCTCCTTCCTCACCAGCGATCGCGCCTTCGAGCTCATCACGAGCCAGATCGGCTACCTGCCGCTGCGAACCTCGTTGACGAAGGAGGGCGGAGCCCTCTACGACTGGGCCGCGCAGAACAGCCGGCTGGTCGGTCCCAACCTCGCCCAACTCGACCGCCTCGAACCGTGGCGATCGTTCCCCGGCAACAGCTATTCCCAGATCAGCGAGCTCTACACCGGCGCGGCGGAGGAGGTCGTGTTCTACGGCAAGCCGGCGGACAAGACGATGGGCGACGCGGCCAAGCGCTCGCAAGAACTGATCGGCGGGTGAGGAGGACGAGCATGATCTCCGCCACCGAGCCCCGCTTCGGCGCTCCTATCACGATCGAGGGCACCTACAACTTCCGCAGCACGGGGGGCTACCCCGCGCGCGGCGGAGTGACGAGGGCGACCGGACTGTTCCGCTCGGACGCTCTGCACGGGCTGAGCCCGTTGGGCATCGAGCAGTTCGCCGCCCAGGGCGTCGTGCGGATCATCGACCTGCGCGACGGGGAGGAGCTCCGGCAGGCGCCGAGTGCGCTCGACCCCGCCGTCGAGACCGTGCACGTTCCGATCCTCGAGGGAGCCGCCATTCCGTCGGATCGACCGGCGCCCCGGCTGCGCGACGTGTATCGCAGCATCGCGACCGACCGGGTCGGCGCCCTCGTGGGCGCGGTGCGGCTGATCGCGGACGCCCCCGACGGCGGGGTGCTCGTGCACTGCACGGCGGGCAAGGACCGCACGGGCATGGTCGTTGCCGTCGCGCTCACCGCGGTCGGCGTGTCGCGCGAGCACGTCCTCGCCGACTACGCGGCCAGCGCCGAGAACCTCGCGGGGGAGTGGGTCGATCGAATGATCGCCGAGGCGACGGCGCGGTTCGCCGGCCCGATCGACGACACGCTGCGCGAGCTCATCGCCTCGAGCCCCTCCGACGCCCTCGCAGACGCCCTCGAGCTGATCGACCGACGCTACGGGGGCGCCGAGCAGATGCTGATCGCGGGCGGCTTCGACGACGACGCGCTGAGCCGCCTGCAGCGAAGGCTCGTCGCCTGACGGCCGCTTCCGACGAGGCGCGGTCGGCGTCCCGGCAGCGCTCGACAGCAGGCCCGCACTCAGACCCGACATCCGAATTCGACGAGTCCCCTCAGAAGAAAAGGAATCCCAATGTTCGCCGGCACCCAGCACCCCGATCTCGAGCACTTCATCCTGCACATCAGCGACACCCACTTCGTCGGCGGCGCCGACCTGCTGCACGGTAAGGTCGACAGCGACGCCAACCTCAAACGCCTGTTCCGCGACTTCGCCGAGACGAAGGCCCGCCCCGAGGCGATCGTGTTCACCGGCGACCTCGCCGACACGGGCGACGCCGACGCCTACCGGCGTCTGCGAGCGCTGGTCGAGCCCGCCGCGGAGGCGATCGGGGCCCGGGTCATCTGGGTCATGGGCAATCACGACATCCGCACCCCGTTCCGCAGGCACCTGCTCGACTCCGACGCGGGCGAGCAGAGCGTCGATCTGGTCCACGAGATCAACGGTCTGCGGATCATCGCCCTCGACTCGACGGTTCCCGGCCATCACCACGGCGTCATCACAGGGGCTCAGCTCTCCTGGCTCGGCGACGTGCTCGCGACCCCCGCGCCGCACGGCACGCTGATCGCTCTGCACCACCCGCCGGTGCCGGGGTCGGGACTGTTCGACCTGAACGACCAGGAGGCTCTCGCCGGGGTGCTCCGCGACACCGACGTGCGTGCGATCCTCGGCGGACACCTGCATTTCAACACCTTCGGCACGTTCGGAGACACCGGCATCCCGGTGTCGGTCGCCTCGGCCACCTGCTACTCGCTCGACAACGCCGCACCCGCGGGCATCATGCGAGGTCGCGATGGCGCGCAGGGGTTCAACCTCGTGCACGTCTTCGGAGATCGCGTCATGCACTCCGCGGTGCCGATCGGCGAGTTCTCGTCGGTGTACGAGGTCACGGAGGAGCAGATGCGCCTGCTCGCCACCGATCTGGCCGCGACCGGTGCTCCGGAGCCGCCCGCGCTCCCGGAGCCCGCAGCGATCTCGCCGTCTGCGCAGGGCTCCCGATTGCGACTCGGATCGTGACGGGCAGATCCGAGACCTTCCTCGGCGTCCACCAGCCGGCACCCTGAAGAAACGGATCGAAGCTTGTTCACCGAGGTACCCCCGCAGCCGACCGACCTCCGGCCTCCCGTCGCCGGGGGCGCACCCGAGGGGTCGGCTTCGCACGCCCCGCCCGCCTCTGCGCCCGGCGGCGGAAGGCGCAAACGCGGTCTCCAGCTCTCACCCTATCTGTATGTCCTGCCCGCGCTCGCGCTGCTGATCACCTGGACGTACGCGCCGCTCGCGCGCACCTTCGAGCTCTCCTTCTCTGATTGGAACCTGATCCCGACCCAGCCGAAGACCCCGGTGGGTCTCGGGAACTACGCGTCTGTGCTCTCGCTTCCCGAACTGCGTCAGGCGCTCTGGAACACGCTGCTCTACACCGGTGCGTTCCTGGTCATCTCGGTCGCGCTTCCGGTGGTCTTCGCGCTGCTGTCGCGGCGGGTCTCGGGCAGGGCCAAGACGGTCTTCCAGGCGCTGATCTTCGTCCCGTTCCTCGTGACCCCGGTGGCCACGGGCGCCATCTGGCGCTGGTTGTTCGCCCCCGAGGGCGGCGCCATCCCCGCGGTTGCGAGGACGCTCTTCGGCATCGAGATGGACAACGTGTTCCGCGATCCGTCCGCCTCGATGATCGCGGTGATCGTGATCGTCGGATGGCAGATGCTCGGATTCGGGGTGCTCGTCATCGCGGCGGGCCTGTCGGGAATCAGCCCGGACTACGCGCACGCCGCATCCACCGACGGCGCGTCCGGGAGGCAGATCACCTGGCGCGTCACCCTTCCGCTGCTCTCCCCCTCCATCGTGTTTCTCGCGCTCATGACCATCCTGCTCTCGGCTCAGTGGACCTTCCCGGTCATCGACCTCGTCACGCAGGGCGGCCCGAGCGGCTCATCGACGAACATCTACTACCTGCTCTACGAGTTCGCGTTCCGCAACTTCGACGCGGGCATCGCGGCCGCGGCCGGCGTGCTCTTCTTCATCGCGTTCGGACTGATCGCCTTCGTCTTCGTCGAATTGTCAGAACGACTGAGCTTCCACGACAACTAAGGAAACCGGAACATGGCTTTCACGCTCGTCGCCCCGCAGTATCCGGAGGTCGCCGCGCCGGCGTCGGACGCAGCCCTCGACGCCGGCGCCGCGCTGGCGAGGTCGCGCATCCGGCGCCGCCTCGGAATGATCCCGGCGTTCACGATCCTCACCGTGCTCGCGGTGACCTCCATCTTCCCCATCTACTGGATGTTCGTCACCGCCTTCCGGCCGGCGGACCGGGTGCTCTCGAACAATCCTCTCCCCGGCCCCTTCAGCCTCGAGAACTTCCGGTACGTGTGGGAGACGCTGCCGTTCGGCAGCATGCTTCTCAACACCTTCGGCATGGCGCTCGGGATCGCGGCCGGCCAGCTGCTCGTCGCGATTCTCGCGGCGTACGGCTTCTCGCGCTGGTCGTTCCGGGGCCAGAAGATCCTGTTCCTGCTGTTCGTCGGCTCCTGGCTCGTGCCCTTCCAGGTGACGATGATCCCGAACTATCTGCTCATCGCCCAACTCGGGCTGCTCAACACCGTGCTCGGCGTCGTGGTGCCGCAGTTGGCCGGAGCCTTCGCCGTGATGCTGCTCAAGCAGCACCTGGACTCGTTCCCGCGCGAGCTGCTCGACGCCGCCGACATGGACGGCCGCAACTCCTGGCGCACGCTGTGGGAGGTGGTCGTTCCGAATCTGAGGCCTGCTCTCGCCGCACTCGGCATCATGCTGTTCATCAGCGCCTGGAACGAGTACCTGTGGCCCTCGCTCATCATGCAGCAGGGCGGCCAGATCCTGCAGGTGGGGATCCGCGGCTTTCTGGGAGCGGAGGGCAACAACTGGGGGGCCGTCATGGCCGCCAGCGCGATCGCATGTCTGCCGATCTTCCTGGTCTACCTGTTCCTGCAGCGCTACGTGGTCGACGCATTCGTGCGCTCGGGCCTCAAGTAGGGCCCGCCGGGCGTGCGAGGGGGCCCTTTCGCGGGAGAGCGGCCCCCTCGCGCGGTCAGGCTGCGGGCGCCTCCACGCCCATTGCGGCGAGCGCGCTCAGCAGCGGATCGATCTGCAGCAGGTCGTTCTCGACGAGGTCGACGGGAGCGCGGAAGAAGGGCCGCACCGCACCGTCGTCGATGACGTACTCGACGACGCCCAGCTGCACGAGGCCGGGGCCGGTCAGATCGGCCCCGGCCGAGGAGCGGGCGAGGAACGCGGTCGAGGGCGCGGAGACGACGGGGGCGCCCTCGCGCTCGATCAGCGCGTAGTGGTGCAGGTGCCCGCTCCCGTATCCTCTGAGGTCGAGCCTCGCGAGGAGTTCCTCGAGTCGGGGCAGCGCCTCGGCCCCGACCGACACCGCCGGTCGCTGCAGCTCGGGGCGCGGGGCTCGCACGGGTTTGTGCGTGAAGAGCAGCGCAGGTCGATCCCCGACCATCTCGGGCAGCCGCTCGATCCAGGCCCACTGCTCGTCCTCCTCGGGCAGGCCCGACTCGAAGATCTCGCTGTTGAGGCCGATGACCGCCCAGTCGCCAACGATCTCGACGAAGCGGTCGTCGCCGAAATGCGCGCGGAACGCGGCCAGGCGATCGCTGCTCACGGGGCGGTTGCCGGTGAAGCGGGTACCGACTTCGCCGACGTCGTGGTTGCCCGGCAGCACGCGCAGCGGCGCCTCGATGCCCGCGAGGAGTCGCTTCGCGGCGACGCGATCGCGGTCCTCGTCGGGATCGAGGATCGCGACATCGCCGGAGTGCACGACGAAGTCGGGCGCGAGCTCGTTGATGAAGCTCACGGCACGCGCGGCGTTCTCGTTGGTGACACCTCCGCGATGAGAGATGTGGGTGTCTGAGATCTGGATGATCTTCACGGTCCGGACGTCCTTTCTCGATGTGCAGGAAATCCTGTTCCCTGTTTCGTTCAGGCTAGGAAAACCGGGTTGCGCGAGCGCGACTGCTCGGAGAAGCTCCGATGAACAGTGCCGGCCCGCAGCCTCTCGACGTTTCCCGGTCACGCCGAACGTAGAATGGTTTCGTGAGCGACAAACTGCTGCATCTGGTGCGCCACGGCGAGGTGCACAACCCCGGCCGCGTGCTGTACGGCCGCCTGCCGGGGTTCCGCCTCTCCGAGCTCGGCCACCGCATGGCCGAGGCGGCGGCGCTCGAACTCGCGGGCAGCGACCGCGTCGTCTCCAGGCTCCTCGCCTCGCCGCTCGAGCGCACGCAGCAGTCCGCCCGGCCCATCGCGAGCGCACTCGGCCTCGAGACGGGGATCGAGGATCGCGTCATCGAGCCCACCAACGCCTTCGAGGGCGAGGTCGGCTCGGGGCCCGACGCGGTCTTCAAGAGGCCGCGCTACTGGTATCGGTACTGGAACCCGTTCCGTCCCAGCTGGGGCGAGCCGTACCGGCAGATCGCGGCGCGGATGCGCGAGGCGATGGATGAGGCGTGGGAGTCGACCCGCGACGGCGACATCGTCATGGTGTCGCACCAGGCCCCCATCTGGATCGCCCATCTGGACGTCGCGGGCAGGCCGCTGTTCCACAACCCGGCCGCCCGCCGCTGTGAGCTCTCGAGCATCACCAGCTTCGAGAAGCGAGGGGAGCGGTGGTTCGAGGTCGACTACCGCACCCCGTCGGCCGGTCTGATCGGCGACGCCGTGGACGTGGGCGCCGTGTGATGCACCGTCGCGTCGGTGCTGCGCCTTCGCGGGCCGGGTGCCGCGGTCGGCGGCGCGGTTCCGACCCCGACCGCAGGAGGCGTCAGAAGCGCCAGACGGCGGTCTGGAAGCCGGCCGGGGGCGCGGGGGTCCAGTTCTCGACCTTGGTCACGAGGCCGGAGCCGGCGGGGCTGTTCGACTGGATGATGGAGAAGGTGCCGTCGGTGTTCGCCTCGGTGATGAGCACGGTGTGCACGCCGGTGACCCACGAGGTGGGCGACTCGATGTACTCGTACTGGATGATGTCGCCGGGCTCGGCCGCCGAGAGCGCGACGCGCGTCGCGTCGGCGTAGTTCGAGACGGGATCGCCGCCGCCGGTCCAGTCGCCGCCGCCGGCGACGACCCAGCGCTGCGCCGACACGAGGCATTCGCCGGGCTGGCTCCAGCCGGTCGGGCGGCTCGTGCCGACCTCGCTCTCGGCGAGCTTGATGGCCGCCTCCACATCGAAGCCGTGAGGCACGTCGCCGGCCTCGTCGGCCGCGAGCACGGACTCGATGGGTGCGCCGGCCGACGCATCCTCCGTGTCGAGGGTCTGCGAGATCGTGGCCGCGGGCTGAGCGGTCGCGAAGGAGAAGTCCTCGACGGGTGCGGTTGCCACGGCGGGTGCCGCGCCGAGGGCGAAGGTGACGGATGAGACCAGGCCGACCGCAAGCGCCTTGGCAGATACTCTCACGCGAAATTCTCCGGGTCGTCCAGCAAGAGGCGCCGGACTTCGGCCCGGGCGCCTCACTCAGTATGCGTTACGGTTCCGTTACTTTCAAGTGGCGGGGTGAAATCTGCGTGCACGGGCGATGAACCCCGGCCGCGACAAGGACCGCCGCCGGCGGCGGTGCCCCGGTTCGGATCCCCCGTCAGAACCCGCTAGACTGGACCGCGCTGGCTCTCGGGCCGGTGGGGAGGATTCGCCTAGCGGCCTATGGCGCACGCCTGGAACGCGTGTTGGGTTCACGCCCTCGGGGGTTCAAATCCCCCATCCTCCGCGTTTGGGCCCGTGGCCTGCAACATCGCAGGTCACGGGCTCGTCTTTCTCTCGCGGATCAGGGCTCTCGCGAGTTCGCCCCCTCGTCCTGCCGCGCTCCAGCGTCTGTCCCGCCCGCGTCCAGGGGTCGCGCTGCGGCGCCGTTCCGCCTCCGCGCAGGAAGCGTGCACGCCGCGACCCCCGCGATGACGGCGGGCACAGCGAGCAGCGCGATGGAGGCGCTTTGCGCCTGACGGACGTTTGCGCACGCCTGCCCCCTGGCGATGTCGTTGCCCGCGAGCAGCGGCTCGGTGAGGTCGGGTTGCGGGCCGCCGCCGAGCGGCGCATCGCGATCATTCGAGGCGTCGCCCGCGAGCATCCCTGCGAGGGGCGCGCAGCTCAGCTGCACGCTCGTGGTGCCGTAGCGTCCGCCGGGATACCGATCACTTGGCGCGTCGAGTTGCTCGACGATCGTCACCCGGGCTGTGCCGCCGAGGATGAACAGGAGCAGTGTCCCGCAGAAGAGGCCGACTGCGACGCATGCCAGTGCCACTTTGAGGGCCATGGAGTCAAGGTAACACACCGGAGTCAGGCCGGGTGAGTGCTTGGGGGCGGGACCGGCTGCCGTGAGGGATGCCCGTCGGCGGTGACGGTGATCGGGCGGGAGCGGTGGGGGTTCCTCGCGCGCGCCGTCCTGTGGCACAATCTAAATTGTTGATCTGAATTTAACGGCTGGAGTGGTGGTGAGCGCATGGCGCCGAACCGGGTGAATGAGACGCGCAAGCGGCAGCAGCGGGGCGTCGACACGCAGATCGCCCTGCTGGAGGCGGCCGGTCGGGTGTTCTCGCGCATGGAGTACGACAAGGCGAAGCTGAAGGACATCTCCGATGACGCGGGGATCAGTCTGGGCTCGCTCTACTTCCACTTCGGCAACAAGGACGACGTCGCGGCCGCGGTGCNCTCCGATGACGCGGGGATCAGTCTGGGCTCGCTCTACTTCCACTTCGGCAACAAGGACGACATCGCGGCCGCGGTGCTCGATACGCAGCAGGAGCGGATGACCGAGGTGCTCTCGGAGGTCCTGGAGACCGAGGCAACGGCGCTCGATCGCCTGCTGGATCTGCTGGACGGCGTGGCTGGGCTGATCGCCTCGGACACGCTGGTGCAGGCGGGTATCCGGCTCGTGGGATCGCTGCCCGATGAGCTCAAGGATCGCGGCTACGGGTACTACGACGAGTGGCAGCGCGTCACCGCGACCCTGATCCGCGAGGGCGCGGGGGACGGTTCGGTGACCTCGCCGTCCAGCGCCGACGAGTTGGCGGAGATCGTCAACGAGGTGTTCGTGGGCGCGCAGGTGCTGTCCGGGATGATGGACGGCTGGCAGTCGCTGCCCGCGCGCATCGAACGCGCCCGTCCCCGGCTCGAGGCGATCCTCGCCCCCTGAGCCGAGCGCGGTCGCCGCTCCCCGCGGGGGCGCTATGCGGCGGGCGCGGCGATGCGCACCGAAGCCAGCTGCTCGGCCCGTGTGGGCGCCGCGTGCACCGTGATGAGCTCGTCGACGTCGGCGAAGCGGGCGAAGGCCTCCAGCTCGTCGTGTACGCGGTCTCGCCCGCCGATCGCGGTGTACCGCAGCATGCCGCGGATCTCCAGACCTGCCGGACTGTCGAGCAGAGCGGAGGCCTCGTCGACCGTGAGATCCCGCTCCCGCCCGCGCGAGAGGAACCGTCGCACTCGATCGACCTCGGTGCGCGCGAACATCTCCTCCGCTGCGGCGTCGCTCTCGGCGGCGACCACATTCACTCCGGCGCTGACGTGAGGCTCGGGGTGCGCCTCGCTCGGCACGTAGCCGGCCCGGTAGTGCTGCACGGCGGCCGCGAGCTGCTGCGGGGCGAAGTGCGAGGCGAACGAGTAGGGCAGCCCGAGCTGGGCCGCGAGGCTTGCGCCGAAGAGGCTGGACCCGAGGATGGTGAGCGGCACCCGCGTGCCGCGACCGGGGTACGCGTTGACGGCGCTGCGGGGCAGCTCGTCCGAGAGATAGCGCTGCAGCTCGAGCACGTCGCTCGGAAAGCTCTCGGCGGCCTGGTGCGTGCGCCTCAGTGCCCGGAACGTTGCGCCGTCGGTGCCGGGCGCCCGTCCGAGGCCGAGGTCGATGCGGCCCGGGTGCAGTTCGGCGAGCGTGCCGAACTGCTCGGCGATCACGAGCGGGGAGTGATTCGGCAGCATCACTCCGCCGGCTCCGAGTCGGATGCTCGAGGTGCTGGCGGCGATGTGGGCGATCAGCACCGCCGTCGCGCTCGACGCGATGGACGACATGTTGTGGTGCTCGGCGTACCAGACGCGGCGATACCCGGTGCGCTCCGCGAGCCGGGCCACCTCGACCGAGTGGTCGAACGCGTCGGCGATGCTGCCGTCGGCCTCCACTGCGGCGAGATCGAGGATCGAGAGCGGTGTGGTCGGGGCCATACCGATGCCAACGCGCACACCCGCGGCGATATTCCTCCGCCGCTACGCCACGTCCCGCCGCCAGCGCAGCGCCCAGCCCGCCGCCACCGCGACGACCGCATAGGCGATCAGCACCAGCAGGCCGCCCCAGATCCCGAGCGCCCCGCTGTCCTCGGCAGCCGAGGGGTCGAGCGATGACATGCCGGTCATCACGCTCGCCCCGACGAAGGCGTCGGTCGCCGCGCCCGGCAGAAACTTGGCGACCTGCGCGCTCCACTCCCAGAACTGGGCCCCGGTGCGCAGCACGGGTTCGAGGAACTGCGTGAACACGAGCGCCAGCACGATGGCGAAGGCCTGGTTGCGCACGAGAACACCGACCCCGAACCCGATGATCGCCCACAGTCCGATCGCGGCGAGCACCCGCAGCACGAGCAGCCAGGTCTCGCCCGAACCGAGCATCGGGTCGCCGTCGGTCGCGGCCAGCACCGCTCCGCCCGCCCCCACCGCTCCGGCCAGCCCGGCGACTCCGAGCACGACCCCGAAACCGAGCAGCACGATCGTCTTGCTCAGCAGCACGACTCCGCGGCGGGGTTCGAGGGTGAAGGTGAGCCCGAGCGTGCGGTGGCGCAGCTCGCCCGTGGCCATGAGCGCGCCGAGCAGCAACGGGATCACGTAGCCGAAGGTGGAGACGGACGCGTAGATCATATTCGCGACGTCCTGCGCCGGCAGCGCGGCCCCGCCCATCTGGTCGCTCATCGCGCCGAAGATGAAGGCGAACATCGCGGCCATCATCGCGGAGTATCCGCTGAGCACGATCGCGAGGATCCACCAGAGCTTCGTCGAACGCACCTTGCGAGACTCGGCCGAGAGGCTGCGGGCCAGGCGGCTCATGGGCACCCCCTTCCGCGGGCGTCGACGATTCCGGTCCCGCGTCCTCCACCAGCGCCAGGAAGCTCTGCTCGAGCTCGCTCTCCTCGACGCTCAGGTGCGAGAGCGGGATCGCCGCCTCGAGCGCCACCAGCCCGATCGCCGACGGATCCAGGCCCGTCACTCGCATCGTGTCGCCCCGCGTGCCGTGCACCTGGCCTCCCACGGCCTGCAGCGCGTGCGCGAGCGAGGGCTGGTCGGCGGCCGAGACGAGCACCGTGCGCTCGCCCGTGCCCCGCTGCAGTTCGGCCAGCGTGCCCGCGAACGCGAGCTCGCCGCGGCGGATCACCACGACGTCGTCGACCGTCTGCTGCACCTCGCCGAGCACGTGCGACGACAGCAGCACGGTCTTGCCCTCGCTCGCGAGATGCTTGAGCAGCAGGCGGATCCAGCGGATGCCCTCGGGGTCGAGGCCGTTGATCGGCTCGTCGAGCAGAATCACGCCGGGGTCGCCGAGCAGAGCCGCGGCCAGCGCGAGCCGCTGCCGCATGCCGAGCGAGTAGCCGCCGGTCTTGCGGTCGGCGGCGTCGGCGAGGCCCACGAGGTCGAGCTTCTCGTCGACGGCGCCCCGGGGCACGCCGATGGCGCGGCGCACGATGTCGAGGTGCGCGCGGCCGGTGTGGGCGGGGTGGAAGTCGGCCGAGAGCGAGGCGCCGACGGAGAGGGCGGGGCGCTCGAGCGCCGCGTAGGGCTCGCCGCCGATCGTGGCCCTGCCCGCGTCGGGGCGCACGAGGCCGAGCACCATGGAGAGCGTGGTGGTCTTGCCCGAGCCGTTCGGGCCGAGAAAGCCCGTGACCCGGCCGGGCTCGGCGGTGAAGCTCAGCGAGTCGACGGCCTGCACGCGGCCGAAGCGCTTGGAGAGGCCCGCGACCTCGACCGGTGTCGCCTGCTGCGCCATGTGCCCCCCTCGCCGGCCGACTCGTCCCGATAACTCTATCCTAGATAGAACTATTGGCGCGCGGGGGCGGGCGGCGCGGGCGAGTCAGTTCGTGAAGATGCCGGACACCTCGGGAAGGCTGCCCACCAGGTGCGCTTTGAGCAGGCGTTGCGCCGCCGGGAGGTCGAAGGTCTCTATCGCATTCGCGATCTCGAGGTGATGCTCGATCGCGGTGCAGCGCCTGGGCGGCACGGCCTGGAACATCGCGATGCCGATGCGCAGCTGGCGGTCGTGGAGCCTGTTGTAGAGCTGCGCGAACTCCGTGTTGCCCGTCGCCTTGATGAGCGTCCAGTGGAACTCCTTGTCGACCGTGACCATGTCGACGATGCGCTCCGGGTCGTCGTCGTAGATGCTGCGCTGCTCGTCGACCAGCTGGTGCAGCCGCTCCGCCACCGGCACCCGGTGCGTGCATACCCAGTCGACGCCGTATCCCTCGAGTACGACGCGGGTGACGGCCTGCTCCTGGATGGCCCGGAGCGTGATGGCGGGGACCATTGCGCCGCGCTGCGGGATGAGGTCGAGCAGCTGCTCGGATTGCAGGCGGAGGAACGCCTCGCGCACGGGTGTGCGCGACACGTCCGCTGCGAGCGCCACCTCCGTCTCGGTGACGATCGTCTGCGGTGGCAGCTGCAGGGTGACGATGAGGTTCTTCAGATACAGATAGGCGTGCTCCGTCGCCTTGAGGCCGGGCACGCGCGGCCCCGGTGGCAGCTGGACGTTGGTGGCCCAGCTGCCGAACCGGGATCGGGCGACATCCGGAAGAGACTGCATAGACTGATTGTACGGGCAGGATTCTCAGGCGCTCGGCGCCACCGTGAACCGTCGATTGGCCAGGCTGGGGTTCGCCTTGCGCACGGTTTCCAGTCGCTCCTTGCGGATCCGGGCGGTGGCGATGCCGCCCGCCGATTCTCCGGCGGAGGCGACGATCACGCCCATGGGGTCGACGATCATGCTCTGGCCCGTGCAACTCGGCCCGGTCTGCCCGCAGGCGGCGAAGTAGACCGTGTTCTCGATGGCGCGCGCTCGCGCGAGCATCTCCCAGTGCAGCTCCTTCATGGGGCCGACGGCCCAGGCGGCGGGCAGCACGATCACGTCTGCCCCGTGGTCGACGAGCCAGCGGCCCATCTCGGGGAAGCGCAGGTCGTAGCACGTCGCCGCACCGATCCTGAGACCCTTCAGCTCGAACACCAGCGGCGAGGTGATGTCGGCCGGCCGCACGGTGTCGGACTCGCGGTGGCCGAACGCGTCGTAGAGGTGCACCTTGCGGTACACCCCGGCGAGTTCGCCCTGCGCGTCGATGTGGACGAGAGTGTTGAAGCTCCGTTCGTCGTCGCTCGTCTCGGTGAACCCCGAGACGACGTCGGCCTCCGCCTGCTGCGCGGCCTCGCGCAACGCCGTGACGAATGGGCCGTCGAGCGTCTCCGAGTAGTTCTCCTCTGGCCGCTCCCTCGTGGGGTCCGAGTACATCGCGTTCTCGGGAAGCACGACGAGATCGGCGTCGGCGCCCGCACGGGCGATGAGCTCGAGCGCGGTGCTGCGATTGAGCTCGACGTTGCGCGTGGCGCCGAACTGGGCGAGGGAGAGGATCAACTCGCTCATCGCGCCTCCTCCGCCATCTCGAAGAAGCGAGCGGCGCCGCTCCACTCCGAGAGCCTCTCTCCGGCGGTGATCTCGGTCTTCTTGGCAGGCTCCGCGGCCTCCTTCGCGCGGAGGTCGGCGACGATCTCGTCGATCTCGTCCTCGGCGACGACGGCGATGCCGTCGGAGTCCGCGAAGACCGCGTCGCCGGGGGTGACGACGACGCCGCCGACGGTGACGGGCACGTTGATGGCGCCCTCGATGCCCAGGATGCGGGTGGTGCGAGCGGAGACGCCGCGGGAGTAGACGGGCAGCCCGAGCTCGAGCACCTCGTCGAAGTCGTTCATGGCGCCCGCGAGGATCACCCCCTCCGCGCCTCGCGTCTTCGCGGTGAAGGCGACCATGCCTCCGAAGCTGGAACGCTCGTCGCCGGACTGCTCGACCACCAGCACGTCGCCGGGACGCAGGTGGTCGGCGGCGACGTGCAGCGCCGTGGAGTCCATGTGGGGAAGGCGCACGGTGATGGCTGTGCCGGCGAATCTGAGCGGCCGCATGTTCGGCGTGAGGCCGCGTACGAATCCATAGTCGCGGAGATGCCCCAGGGTGGACGTCTGAACGGTGAGGAGCGACCTGCGCCGCTCCTCACCGATCTGCCGGGGCATGGACTGAAAAACGAACATCGATGTTCCTCTCTGTGAGGGCGGATCCGGCAGCCCGGATCCGTCGGGGCGCCGCGGCGGGCGCGACGTGCGGGTAAACGGACCAGGTTTGCCGCACGGGTGTTGCGTACATGTTGCATACACGCGCCATGCACAGTAGCAGAGATGAGCCGGAGGGGGAAGCCGCCTGCGCGAAAAAACTCGGCGCCGAGGTTTCTCCGGCTGTTCGGATGGCACTTGCGCGATCGTCTTCGTCCACGTAGGTTCGATCTCGACCAGGTTTGTCGACACGGGCGATCCGACGCGGACGAAGCCGTCTGCTACTTCAAAGGAGAAGCCCATGTCACACAGGAAGACCGTTTTCGGCGCCGGCATAGCCGCCGCCCTGCTCGCCATGACCGCCTGCAGCGGCGGGAGCGGCGGAGACGGGGGAGGCGGGGGAGCCGGGCCCGTCGAGGTCAATGTGCTCGGTTACGCGGCGCTGTTCGAGGATCAGTACACGGCAGCCGTCATCGACAAGTTCAACGCCTCTCAGAACGACGTCGTGGTGAACTTCGTGCCTTCGCAGAACAGCGCCGAGATGCTCGGCAAGCTGCGCAGCGAGGCCTCGGCGCCCACGGTCGACGTCGTCATCATGGACGCATCCGTCGCCTACACGGGCAACCAGGAGGGCCTCTTCGACAAGATCGACGAGCAGGCGGTGCCGAATCTCGCGAATGTCGTCGGACTCGGGCAGAACGCCGACGGATACGGCCCGGCGGTCACCTTCGACAACCTCGTCGTGCTCTACAACGCCGACCGCGTGAAGAATCCGCCCAGAGGCATCGCCGACCTGTGGGACGCGCCCGAGAACTCGGTGTCCATCCCCGCCCCGCCCGATATCCAGGGCATCACGCTCACCGCGCTCACCGCGAACAACCTCGGCATCGACTACAAGGACGACGTCGGGCCGGCCATCGAGGAGATCTCGAAGCTCGCACCGCTCGTCAACACGTGGGAACCGGTGCCGGACGTGTACCAGCCCGTGATCTCGGGCACCTCGCAGTACGGCATCGGCTGGAACGCGCGTGCGCAGTACTTCGCCGAAGAGTCCGGGGGCACCATGGCCGTCGTGCAACCGGACGACGGCATCGGTTTCCAGATCAACACCATCAATCTGGTCAAGGGCTCCGAGAAGGCAGAGGCCGCGCTCCAGTTCATCGACTACGCGCTCTCCAAGGAGGCTCAGGAGTCGTTCGCAAAGGCGCTCTACTACGCTCCAGTGGTCTCGAACGCCGAGCTGTCGCAGGAGCTGACGGACCGAGTGGCCAGCCCCGCTGATCCCAACATCGTCGACATCGACTGGACCTGGCTGGCCGACCGTCGCGACGCATGGACCGAGATGTGGCGCCGGGACGTCATCGGGGGTTGATGATGGAACGGTCCGACACCGCTTACCTGTCCATCCGCGGCCTGCGGAAGATCTACCCCAAGACATCCGCCCCCGCGGTGAACGACGTCAACCTGGACGTGCCGCAGGGCGACCTGGTCGCGCTGCTCGGCCCCTCCGGCTGCGGGAAGACGACCACGCTGCGCATGGTTGCGGGTCTGCTCGAGCCCTCGGCGGGACAGATCATCGTGAACGGGAGAGACGTGGTGTCGAGGCCCGTCAACAAGCGGGGCATGGGGATGGTGTTCCAGTCCTACGCCCTCTTCCCGCACATGACGGTCGAAGAGAACATCGCCTTCGGGCTCCAGATGCAACGGGCCTCGCGCCCGGAGATCGCGAGGCGCACCGCCGAGGCGCTCGAGATGGTGCAGCTGGGCCACCTCAAGGGTCGGCGGCCGGCCGAGCTCTCGGGCGGGCAGCAGCAACGCGTGGCCCTCGCGCGGGCGCTCGTGATCCACCCCACCCTGCTGCTCCTCGATGAGCCCCTGTCGAACCTCGACGCCAAGCTGCGCGAGGCGATGCGGCGGGAGATCCGGGGCATTCAGCAGCAGTCCGCCACCACCACCCTGTTCGTCACGCACGATCAGGACGAGGCGCTCGACATGGCCGACCGCATCGCGATCCTCAACAACGGTGTGATCGAGCAGTACGGCACGCCGGCGGTCATCTACGAGAACCCGGCCACGAGGTTCGTGGCGAACTTCGTGGGCAAGGCCAATTTCCTCCCGGTCGACGAGGTCTCGCTGGGATCGCGGGGTGAGTACGCGGTGCGCTCCGAGGTCTTCGGGCGGCTCACGGTGGCCGGCACGCCCGGGAGCGCGGGAACGGGTGCGCTCGTGGTGCGACCCCATCGGGTCACCGTCGCCGATGTGAACAGCGAGCACGCGGGCAGCCTTCCCACCGCGCGCGGCAGAGTGATCGGCTCGAGCTACACGGGCGACGTGCGCGGCTACGATCTCCGGCTCGAGAACGGGCAGAGCATGCGGGCGGATCAGCTCAGCACTGTCGGGGCCGGGCTCGCGATCGGCGACGAGGTGCTGGTCTCCTTCGAGCCCGGCGACGCCTACCTCGTCTCGGAAGGGTGAGGTGATCCGTCATGACCGTTGCGCACACCAACACCGAGACGATCAGCACCCGGGCGAGCCGGGGAGGTTCCCAGAAGCGCAAGAACCTCTCCGTGCTCGGCCTCGTGGCGCCCGGCGTCATCGGGCTATTCGTCAGCTTCCTGCTGCCGCTCGCCGTGATGATCCGCATGTCCCTCAACACGAACGGCGAGGGGGGCCGGCTCATACAGACGCTCAGCGCGGGGGCCTATGCGGATGCGCTCGCCGATCCCTTCTACTGGAAGGTGATCGGCAACACGCTCCTGCTCGGCCTCGTCTGCGGCGTCGCCGCCGTGGCACTGTCCTACCCCATCGCGCTCTTCCTCACCCGCACCACCTCACGGTGGAAGGGCGTGCTCATGGCGCTGGCGATCGCTCCGCTTCTGACGTCGGCCGTGGCCCGCACCTTCGGGTGGATGTCGCTCCTCGGCGACCAGGGCGTCGTCAACGCGGCGCTCATGAACTCCGGGCTGATCAGCGCGCCGCTTCGGTTGAGCAACAATATGCTCGGCGTGGCGATCGCTCTGGTGGAGATCCTGATGCCCTACGCGATCCTCGCGATGATCTCCGGCTTCGGGCGCATCAGCATCTCGCTCGAGGAGGCGGCGGGCTCGCTCGGAGCGTCGAAGCTGCAGGTGTTCGCTCGGGTGACACTGCCGCTGTCGCTGCCGGGGGTGTTCACGGGCTTCCTGCTGGTCTTCGTGCTCGCGGTGAGTTCGTTCGTCACGCCGAAGCTCCTGGGCGGCGGGCGCGTGTTCATCCTCGCAACCGAGGTCTACAACGAGGCCACGCAGACCCTCAACTGGCCGCTCGCCTCGGCGCTCTCCGTCATCCTGCTCGTCGTGTTCGGTGCGCTCGTCGCGGTGTACCAGCGCCTGATCAAGCGGTTCGAGGAGTGATCGCTCATGGGTAGAATTCTGAACCGGATCGTCGTCACGGTCGTGTACCTCTTCCTGTTGGCGCCGATCATCGCGGTGGTCCTCATCTCCTTCAACCGGACGAACAGTCTGGCGATCGAGATCGGCTCTCCATCGCTGCAGTGGTACGAGAGCATTCTGGGCAACGCGCAGTTGCTCGCCGGCGCTCGCGTCAGCCTCATCACCGCCGTCGTGACCGCGCTCATCGTGCTGCTGCTCGGCGTGCCGGTGGCGCTCGCCATCGCTCGCTACGATTTCCGCGGCAAAGCTGCTCTCTCGGCGTTCTTCCTCTCCCCGCTGCTCGTGCCGGGCGTGGTCCTCGGTCTCGGGCTGCTGCTGGTGCTCCAGCCGGTCGGCCTCATCGGCACCTATCCGGGCATCGTGCTCGCGCACTTCGGGGTGACCGTGCCCTACGTGATCCGCACCACGCTGTCCAGCCTCGTGACGAGCGACATGCGCTGCGAGGAGGCGGCTCGAGTGCACGGGGCGAACGCCCTCACCACGTTCCGGCGGGTGACCCTGCCGATCATCTCGCCCGGTATCCTCGCGGGCGGGGTGATGGCGTTCATCATCTCCTTCGACGAGGCGGTCATCTCGCTCTTCGTCGCGGGGTCGGGGCGCACGACGCTGCCGGTGGAGATGTTCCGCTACCTGCAGTACCGATCCGACCCCGGCCTAGCGGCGCTGTCGGTGATCCTCATCGCCATCTCGGTACTCATCGTGGTGGTCATCGAGCGGGCGGTCGGGCTGCGCAGGGTGGTGAACTCTTAACGGCCGGAGCCGCTGCGGTGGCTGAGGGGCCGCGATCCTCTCCCCGGGATCGCGGCTCCTTCGCGTCACGAGTATTCGACCGGCGTGCGATAAGCCCCGCATCTCGAATATCACGCCCGCTTATAGTCAGTGCGGCACACTGTGGCCAAAGTTATGCTCGGGATCAGCCGGATCGTCTACCCCCGACGGTTCCAGCTCGACGGTCTCGGTGCGACTGTTGCAGCTCCGATCTCATCGGCGGCGGTCCCGCGTCATGACCCGCGAACGCGCATCAAAGGAAGAACGAACATATGGGACATTTCAGAACACACCGACTCGGCGAGCTCAGCTGGACGGAGGCGCGAGACGCCGCAGCGCAGAGCCCCATCGTGCTGATCCCGTCCGGGGCGATCGAACAGCACGGTGCCCACCTGCCGCTCAACGAGGACGCGATCACGGCCGAGTGGGTTGCCGAGTACATCGCCGAGCACCTCGAGACGCCCGTGCTGGTGGCGCCGACGCTCAGTTACGGGCACTCGCCGATCTTCGCCGGCTTCGCCGGCACGCTGAACCTCTCGTTCGAGACGCTGCAAGCGGTGCTCTTCGAAGTGATGGACAGTCTCGTGCAGCACGGCTTCCGGCGCATCGTCATCGTGAACAACAACGGCGGGAACCAGGCCCCCGCGGAGCACGCCGCGGATCGCCTCCGCAGGAAGCACGGCGTGCTGGTGGGCAGCGTGTACCCGTGGGGTATCGGGTACCGGGTCATGCGTGATCTCTATGATGATCCGGCCATAGCGTACGGCCACGGTTCCGAGCCCGAGCACAGTGCCATGCTCGCGATGTTCCCCGAACTCGTGCAGTCGCAGTTCGTCGCCGATGGCGGGCTGGTGCCCTTCGAAGGGTGGACGCCGACGAATTACTCGGAAGGGGCGATTCCCGGTACTGCCGAGTCGGGCACGCTCTACTGGGACTTCTCGGACGTCAGCCCGTCTGGGGTCACCGGTGACCCGCGTCTCGGCTCGGCCGAGATCGGCGCCGACTGGATCAAGCGCGTCGCGCACGACGTCTGCCTCGGCTTCGTCCGGGAGTTCGAGCGCAACACGGTCGGCGCCGATTGGGCGAAGGCGTGAGCGCGGTGCCTGCCGGGCTGCAGATCAGTGTCGGCCAGTTCCCGGCGGTCGAGGACAAGTCGGCGAACCTCGTCGCGGTCAGAACACTCGCGGAGCGAGCCGCGGCCGCGGGATCGCGCGTGCTTCTCCTCCCCGAGATGGCGATGTACCACCGGGTCGCCGCCACGGCCGCGGAAGGGGTCGCGGCGGCCGAGGACCACTCGGGGCCGTTCGCCACCGAGATCCTGCGGCTGTCGCGGGAGTACGGTCTCTTCATCGCTGCGGGCATGTCGAAGCGGCTGCCGGGTGAGCCGAACCCCGGGCGCGCGCTCAACGTGCTGCTGCTCGTCGACGGCGGCGAGATCGTCGCCGAGTACGAGAAAATCCACCTCTACGACGCCTTCGCCGTGAAAGAGTCCGACTCCATCACCCCGGGCGACGCACTACCGCCGGTGCTCGAGATCGACGGGGTGCGGGTCGGCTTCGCGATCTGCTACGATCTGCGCTTCCCCGAACTCTTCCGCCTGCTCGTCGACCAAGGTGCCGAGGTGCTGGCGATCAGCGCGGCGTGGGCGCGGGGCATCGTCAAGGAGGACCACTGGCTCACCCTGCTGCGCGCTCGCGCCATCGAGAACACCGCGTACGTCTTCGCCTCCGACGAGGTGAGCGTGAAATCGGTGGGGCGCAGTGCGATATTCGACCCGCTCGGGCTCCAGCTCGGCGACGCCGGCGAGCAGGACCTGGCGCTCGTCACCGCGATGGTGAGCTTGGAGCGCCTCTCGGCGGTGCGCGCGATGCTCCCGTCGCTCGCGAACCGCCGGGTTGCGGTTGAGGCCCGCGTGCACCCGTTACCGCCCGCGGCCCGATCCCTCCGCTGACCTGGCCCCCGATTCAGGGCAACACGTGTGAAACCGGTGGCGATTTGTATCGACAGCGCACTAAAATCACCGCATTTTTATGCTCTGATCTGCGATTCTCAGTAGTATAAGTTCAGCGTTACTCTCGCTACCGAATTCTTACTTGCAGCCTATGTTGGCTGCTCCTAAGTTGGGCAGTGAACACCTCACCTGTTCACCCAGCACCCTCGACCGGCATGCCGGCAGAGCTCTCAGCGTCGAGACTCCTCACGATGCAGAGACCATCGGCCGCGCCGCGGGGTGGGTTCCACCCAACGAAGGGAATACCCGATGTCCTTGTCACGCCCGCAGCGCTTGAAGTCCTGGCTTTCGGTGCTCTCACTCGTCGTCGTCGCGTCACTCGCGCTCACCGGCTGCAGCGGATCCTCACCCGCCGACTCCGGCAGCGGTGGCTCTGCGAAGCAAGTACTCACCTTCGGCCTCTCGGCCGACCCTGCGCAGCCCATCACCGGCGCCTCCCAGGGCACCGCAGTTAACCAGCTCCTCACCATGGTGCACCGCGGCCTCACCAGCTTCGACGCCAGCGGCCAGGCCGTGCCTGCGCTCGCCAAGTCGATCGAGACTCCCGACGACACCACCTACGTCTTCACGCTCTACGACGGCCTCACCTTCAGCGACGGCAGCGAACTGAATGCGGACAACGTCAAAAACACGCTCGAGTACTACCGAGACCCGGCGAACGGCTCGCAGCTCGCAGCGTTCCTCGCCGACATCGAATCGATCGAGAGCGACGGAGCCTCGCAGGTCACCGTGAAGCTGTCGCAGCCGAACAACGCGTTCCTCCAGTACCTCGCGCTGCCGTACGCCGGCATCGTGCCGGATGCTTCGCTCAACCCTGATACTGCGAACTGGGTCGGTGCCGGCCCCTGGAAGATGACGAACCTCGACCAGGGCATCGGCCTCACCATGAAGAAGAACGAGAACTACTACGATGCCGAGAACATCGCACTCGACCAGATCGACGTGAAGTTCTACGCCGACGGAGAGGCTCGCACCAACGCGCTGCTCTCGGGCGACGTCGACCTCATCGACTACGTCACCTGGGAGAACTTCGACCGCGTCGCCAACGCCGGTTTCACCGTCGACCAGGTCAACGGCCCGTTCCAGTATGTGCAGTTCAACGTCGAGGACGGGCCCTTCGCCGACCCAAAGGTGCGCCAGGCTGTCGCCTACGCGCTCAACCGCGACAACTCGGTGCTCGCCGCGTTCCAGAGCAATGGTAAACCGCTGAACGGTCTCGCGATCCCCGAGAGCGACCCCGCCTACAACGAGAACCTCGCGAACCTCTGGAGCTACGATCCCGAGAAGGCGAAGTCGCTGCTCGCCGAAGCCGGCTACGCCGACGGTTTCTCCGCGAGGCTCCTCTCGACGTCGCAGTACACCTTCTTGCAGGACAACGCGCTGTCGGTGCAGGAGGACCTCAAGGCCATCGGCATCGACGTCACACTCGACGCACCCGACTGGTCGACCCGCGTCTCGCAGGGCAACGAGGGAGACTACGACATCGCGGTCTCCGGCGACAGCGGCGCGGTCGCGGATCCGTCGTACCTCCTCAACTGGGTGACCGACGACCGCACGTACAACGTGAGCTGGGGCTACAAGAACGATGAGATCGCCGACCTCATCGGCCAGGGCCTGCAGGCTACCGACGACACGGCGAAGCAGGGCATCTACCAGCAGATCGGCAAGCTCTGGGCGGAGGATGTGCCGTTCGCCTCGCTCAACACCCGCGCCCAGGCCTACGGCTACAGCGACAGCGTCAAGGGCTTCTCGAACCTGCCCGGCACGCTCACGTTCTACAGCGGATACATGCTGGCGAACACCTCGATGCAGTAGCCACTCGGAACAGGAAGACATCGCATCGTGCTGGTATTCATTGCGAAGCGCCTGGCGATGGGCGTGGGTCTCGTGCTCCTCGTACTCACGCTCATCTTCTCCGCGCTGCATTTCGTGCCGGGCGACCCGGCAGTGCTGCTTCTCAGCGTCGGCGAGGGGGGTGCCCCCACGCCCGAAGCCGTCGACCGGGTGCGCGAACAGCTCGGCCTCAACCAGCCGCTGATCGTGCAGTATCTCAATTTCCTCGGCGGGGTATTCACCGGGGACCTCGGCAACTCGTTCAAGACCTCCCAGCCGGTGCTCGAGGCGATAGGGGCGCGCCTGCCCCGCACGCTCCTCCTCGTGGGCTTCGCAACGCTCCTCTCGGTGATCTTCGGCATCCCCCTCGGTGCCTTGGGAGCCCGCAAGGGCGGTTGGGTCGACACCTTGCTGACCGCGCTCAGCTCCATCGGCGTCGCCCTCCCGGTGTTCGTCTTCGGCGCCGTGCTGATCCTGCTGTTCTCGATCACGCTGAAGTGGTTCCCCGCCGGCGGCTACGTTGACTTCGGCAGGGACCCGCTCGGCGCCATCTGGTCGCTGACGCTCCCCGCGGTATCGCTCGCGGTAGGCTTCTCCGCTCAGATCGCGCGTATGACACGGTCGGCGGTGCTCGAAGTGCAGGGCGAGGACTGGGTGCGCACCGCGAAGTCGATCGGCCTCGCCCCGTTCAGGGTGTTCCGCAAGCACGTGCTGCGCAACTCCCTGACCCCGGTGGTGACGGTGATCGGTATCGGCTTCGGCACGCTGCTCGGTTCGACCGTCCTCGTCGAGCGAGTCTTCAACTACCCCGGCATGTCGAGCCTGCTCGTCGACGGCGTGACCAACCGCGACTACCCGGTCGTACAGGGCATCGTTATCGTCATCGCGCTCATGTTCATCCTGATCAACATCGTGGTCGATGTGATCTACGGCATCCTCGATCCCAGGGTGAGGCGATCATGAAACTCAGTCCTCGGGTGCGCCAGGCCGTCACCCCCCTGCGCGCCATCATGGCCATCTACATCGTCGCCATGCTCGTCATGATGTTCCTCGCGCCGGTGCTGGCACCGTACGACCCGATCGCGCAGAACGTCGCGCTGCGGCTGAAGCCGCCGCTCTCGGAGGGTCACCTGCTCGGCACCGACGAGCTCGGTCGCGACATCCTGTCGCGCATCATGTACGGTGCGCAGATCGAACTCTTCATCGCTCTGGGTGCCACGCTCCTCGCGACGGTGCTCGGCACCCTGCTCGGCCTTTTCGGCGCTTACTTCAACGGCGTCGCTGAGTTCGTCACGATGCGCCTCGTCGTCGACGTGGTGCTCGCCTTCCCGCCGATCATCCTCGCGCTCCTCGCGGTGACGCTCTACGGACCGGGATCCGTCACACTGATCATCGCGATCGGCGTACTGTTCGCGCCGATCTTCGCGCGCATCACCTACGGACAAGTACTGTCGGTCAAGCGCGAGGAGTATGTGGACGCGGCGAAGACCTTCGGAGCCCCGACGATCCTCATCATGTTCCGCACGGTGCTGCCGAACGTCTCGGCCCCCATCATCGTGCAGTTCTCGCTCACGATGGCAGCGGCGATCCTCCTCGAATCAGGCCTGAGCTATCTCGGCCTCGGCGTCGTACCGCCCGCGCCCTCCTGGGGCTCCATGGTCGCGCAGGGCCAGCGGTACCTGACCTCGAACCCGCACGCGCTGCTCGTACCGGGCATCGTCGTCGTGCTCACCATCCTCGCGTTCGGCATCCTCGGCGACGCCCTCCGCGATCTCCTCGATCCGAAAGCGAAGAAGCGATCATGAGTAGTCCACTCCTCAGGATTGACCGTCTCTCCGTCGAGTTCCAGACGCCCGACGGCTGGCGGACCGTGACACACGAGGTCTCCTTCGAGCTCGAAAAGAGCAAGACCCTCGCGCTCGTCGGGGAATCGGGATCGGGCAAGTCGGTAACGGCCATGTCGATCCTCGACCTGCTCCCTCCGAATACGCGACGCACCGGCTCCATCTGGTTCGACGGCGTCGACGTGATGACGCTCACGGACAAGGCGCTGCGGAAGCTGCGCGGATCGCGCATCGCGACGATCTTCCAGGAACCGATGACGGCGATGAACCCTGTGTACACCATCGGTGAGCAGCTCATCGCGGCGCTGACGAGCCATCGGGAGCTCAGCAGGGACGCGGCGCGAGCTCGCGCGATCCAGCTGCTGTGTGACGTGCACATGCCGAACCCGGCGCAGAAAGTCGACGACTACCCGCACCAGCTGTCGGGCGGTCAGCGGCAGCGCGCGATGATCGCGATGGCGATCTCGAGCGAGCCCGAGCTGCTCATCGCCGACGAGCCGACGACGGCGCTCGATGTGACCGTGCAGGCTGAGATCCTCGATCTCATCGCCGAGTTGCAGGAGCGCCTCGGCATGGGCGTGCTCATCATCACGCACGACATGGGAGTTGTTGCCGACGTCGCCGATGACGTGGTCGTGATGAAGGAGGGTGCGGTCGTCGAGGCGGCGCCGTCGAGCGACCTGTTCGCCTCCCCGCAGGAGCCGTACACGCAGCAGCTGCTCGCGGCCGTTCCGCACCTCGGCAAGGCGAAGGACTTCTTGGACTCCTCGAACGACAAGCTGCACATCGACGGGGTGACGGCGCTGACGGCGCTGCCCCAGGTGGTGCTCGAGCTCGACCAGGCGGTCATTCGCTACCCGGGGCGCTGGCGGCGCCCGGGCTTCCAGGCGGTCAACGGCATCGATCTGCAGGTCGCCAAGGGCGAGATCGTCGGGCTCGTGGGTGAGTCAGGCTCGGGCAAATCGACGATCGGCAAGGCGGCGATCGGCCTCCTTCCCGTCTCCGGGGGCACGCTCGAGGTCGAGGGCCAGCGGATCGCGGGCTCGGGCGGCAAAGCGATGAAGCAGCTGCGCAAGCATGTCACGATGGTGTTTCAGGATCCGGCCTCGTCCCTCAATCCCCGGCGCACCATTGGACAGGCGATCTCCGACCCGCTGCTCTGGCAGGGCCTTGTGCGCGACGGGCGGAAGCGAAGGGCGAGAGCGCAGGAGCTGCTCGAGCAGGTGCAGCTCAACCCCGAGTGGGTCGACCGGTACCCGCACGAGCTTTCGGGCGGACAGCGGCAGCGCATCGGCGTCGCGCGTGCCATCGCCACGAACCCGGTGCTCATGATCGCCGACGAGCCGACCTCGGCCCTCGACGTGTCGGTGCAGGCCCAGGTGCTCGACCTCTTCCTCGGTCTGCAGCGCGAACTCGGCTTCTCGTGCCTGTTCATCAGCCACGACCTGTCCGTCGTGGAGACGCTGTCAAATCGCGTGGTGGTGCTGCGGCACGGCGATGTGGTCGAGCACGGCCCGACCGAGCAAGTGTTGCATCATCCACAGGATGACTACACCAAGCGGTTGATCGCAGCGGCTCCCGTGCCCGATCCCCGGGTGCAGCGCGAACGGCGCGCGATCCGTCTGGCAGCGAAGCAGGCCTGATCATGGAGACCCGACGCCTGGAGGCCTTCGTCGCGCTGGTCGACGCGGGTGGATTTCGGCAGGCCGCGGAGGAGCTCTTCATCACGCAGCCCGCGCTCTCGCAGCAGATCGCGCGGCTGGAGAAGGACGTGGGGCTCCAACTGATCGATCGCACCACGCGGCCGATCACGACGACGGAGGCGGGACGCGAGTTCTACTTCCGATGCCGCAGCGTGCTCGACGCGATGCGGGAGATTTCGCAACTACTCGAAGACGCCAAGGAGGCGCAGTTCGGCCGCGTGCGCATCGGCGTGGTGCCGGCGATGCTTTTCGCGTCGCCGGCCCGCGCGATCCGCTCCTTCCAATCGCGTTTCCCCGAAGCCGAGGTGAGCGTGCGGAGCATCGCGACCAGCAGGCTCATCGAGGAACTCGAGCAGGGCAGCGTCGACGTCGCCGTGCTGCTCACCCGCCCCGACCTGAAAGAGGTGTCGGTCGTCGATCTCTTCAGCGAGGACTACATGGTCTGCCTGCCGAGCGGCCACCCGCTCGAGGCATTCGAGGAGGTGAGCTTTGCTCAATTGCGCGAGGAGCGCCTCATCCAGGGGCTGCGCGCCGCGAACCCGATGGGCTTCGACTCGGTCGTCTCCGCGTGTATGAACGCCGGATTCTCGCCGAACAGCGTGAGCGCCTTCGGCTCGTACCTCGACCACGCGGGGCTCGTCTCCGCGGGTATGGGCGTCTCGTTCGCGCCGGAGTCGTTCGCGCATCTGCAGCCGAACGGCGTCGTCTACCGCAAGCTCGTGAAGCCGCGCGCGAGCATGACGGCCACGGTCTCGTGGTATCCGCGCCGCCTCGACTCCGTCGGCCGCGCCTTCGTCGACCACTGCATCGCCGAGTGCACGACGGGCGGGTAACGAGCACCCGGCCACGTGATCCTGCCCCACCCACACCGCTCTGCATGCTCGCGAACCCCGCGGAGCAGGGCCGAGCCAAGCCGAAAACGGCACGCGAATGCCACGAGACCCCTCAACCCTCACGAGACCACCCCGGAAGGACCCCCATGAAACTCTCCATCTGCCAGATCGTCTCGACGGAAGACGTTGCGGCGAACCTCGCCGAGATCGGCCGCGTCGCCGAGATCGCGGCGGCCGACGGCGCCGACCTCGCGGTGTTCCCCGAGTTCGCGATGATCGGCGTCACCGCGCTCACCCCGGAGGTGCTCGTTCAGGCACAGCCGCTCGACGGACCGTTCGTGACCGGGCTCGCACAGATCGCCGAGCGCGTCGGCATCGTGATCGTCGCCGGCGTTCTCGAGGAGATTCCGGGCGAGGCCCGCGCGTACAACTCGCTTGTCGTGCTGACTCCTGAGAGCGGGCTCGTCGCGGTATATCACAAGGCTCACCTGTACGACGCCTTCGGCTTCAAGGAGTCCGATAGCATCCGCCCCGGCTCGCTCGACGGCGCGATCACCTTCGACGTCGCCGGGGTGAAGGTCGGCGTGCTCACCTGCTACGACCTGCGCTTCCCCGAGGCCGCGCGGCAGCACGCCGACGTCGGCGTCGACGTGCTCGTCTATCCGGCCGCGTGGGTGCCCGGTCCGCGCAAGGAAGACCACTGGCAGACGCTCGCCCGCGCCCGCGCGATCGAGAACACGTTCTACGTCGCCGCGGTCACGCAGGGCCCGTCACTCGGCACCGGCGGCAGCCTCATCGTCGACCCCATGGGCATCGTGCTCGGAGAGATCGGCGAGCGCAGCGGGGTCACCACGGCCGCGATCCTCCCCGGGCGCATCTCCGAGGTGCGTCAGACCAACCCGTCCCTCGCCAATCGCCGGTTCACCATCGCCGCCTGATCTCCCGCGCGCTGACCGGCGCGCATCGACCTCGTCCAGAAAGGAACCCACACATATGTCCGGACAACTCAAGCAGGGCGCCTGGCTCTCCGACTCGAGCGTCGCGATCGGCGAGATCGTCGCGAGCCTCGGCTACGACTTCGTCGTCCTCGACATCGAGCACGGAGCCTTCGACCTGTCGATCCTCGAGCGCTTCGTCCCCGTGCTCAAGGGACTCGGCCTCGAGGTGCTCTCGAAAGTGCTCGTGCCCGAGCGGGGCGCGATCCAGCAGGCCCTCGACTTCGGGTCCGACGGCGTCATCATCCCCCACATCGAGGGGCTCGAGCATGCGAAGAAGGTCACCGACTTCGCGAAGTTCCCACCGCTCGGCACCCGCAGCCTCGCGGGCGGGCGTACGATGAACTACGGCGGCTACGACGACGACTGGGTGGCGGCGCAGGATCGCGACATCAAGGTATTCCCGATGGTGGAGGACCCGGGGGCCCTGCGCGACATTGAAGCGATCGCCGCCCTGCCGACCGTTGATGGCATCTTCATCGGTCCCGGCGACCTTTCGCTCATGCGCGGCCGTGGTGTCTACCGCCAGACCGAGGCCGACTTCGACGACTTCCGCAAGGTCATCGCCGCGGTGCGGGCGAACAACAAACCGTGGGTGCTGCCCGCGTGGACCACGGTCGAGAAGGAGTTCGCCGTCGCCGAGCGCGCCGACTACGTGCTGCTCACGATGCAGCACGCCGCGATCGTCGAGGGCTACGGCAGCGCGCGCACGCTGATGGACGGGCTGGTCGCGGCAGCGAAATAGCGGTTGTTCTTTGCCGACAGGCGGGCGCTCAGCCGGTGCCCGCCCGCTCGGTTTCAGCGCGGCCGCCGGTCGCGCCTCACGGTATTGTTGAACGGAGGATCCGCATGACCGCTGCACCCGCACCCCGCCCAGGCATCCGCCGGTACTCGCCGGACGGCATCGCCCCGCCCGTCGGCGCCTACTCGCACCTCGCTGCGGTGTCGGGCCCGGCCGAGTGGGTGTTCATCTCGGGGCAGGTGGGGGCGGACCGCGACGGCGTCGTCCCCGACGACGTCGCCGCGCAGACGCGCAACGCCCTCCGCAACATCGAGGCGCTCATCACCGCGGCGGGCGGCACGCCGCAGTCGATCGTACGGTGCATGACCTTCCTCGTCGGCGCCGAGCACATGCCCGAGTACGCGGCGGCCCGCAACGCGATCTTCGCGGAATGGTTCCCCGCGGGCGACCTCCCGGGCCACTCGCTCGCGATCGTCGCCGGTCTCGCGCGGCCCCAGCTGCTGGTCGAGATCGAGGGCTGGATCGCGCTGCCGGCTCGGGGCTAAGCGTCCCGGCCGCCTAGTGACCGCCGCCGGTGTACGGGCCGAGCTCCGCGAGCGCCCTCATGCGCTCGGGGAGCGCGAAGCGCGGATCCGCCGTGGTCCCCTCGCCCGCGACCAACTGCGCCGCCCACTCGCCCAGCTGCGGCGAGAACTTGAAGCCGTGGCCGGAGAGACCCGCGATCGTGACGACGCGGCCGCTCGCGCTGCGGTCGACCACCGGCAGGCGGTCGGGCGTGTACGCGCAGTGGTGCACGCTCTGGCGCACGGGCTCCGGGTTGACGCCCTCGAAGAGCTCGGCGGCGCGCTGGCCGATCTTGATGAGCTCCTCGCGGGTGTGCGAGGCCGGCACGTCGGCCGGGTCGCGGTACACCGGCCACTCGGGGTTCGTGCAGGCCTTGAACGCGTAGCCGTCGAAGCTGGGGGCGCCGAAGAAGTGCACGGATCCGACGTCGCGCAGGAACGCGGGGAACCTCTCGGGCGCGAACGCCGCGGGGTCGCGGGGCATGAACCAGGTGAGGCCGAGCACCTGCAGGCGCAGCAGGTCGTTCAGCTCGGGGGAGAGCCTGGTCGACCAGGATCCCGAGGCCACCACAGCGGTGTCGGCCAGCCAGGCGCCCTGCGTCGTGCGCACGACGACGCCGTTCGGGCGCTCCTCGATGTCGAGCACCGGCGTGTTGAAGAAGAGCCTCGCGCCGTTCGCCTCGGCGAGGTCGAGCGCGCTCATCACGGCGACCTCGGGGCGCAGACCGCCGCCGTGCTCGTCGAGCAGGGCCACGTCGCCGTCGTTGATCCGGTGCTGCGGGTACTCCTTGCGCAGTTCCTCGGTGCTGAGCAGGCGGTGGGGGATGCCGAACTCGCGCACCGTGCCGATGGCGGTCTCGAGATCCGGGAAGCCCTCGGGCGCGATGCTCAGACAGCCGACCTCGGCGTAGATGTCGCGACCCGACTCCCGCTCCAGCTGGCGCCACAGATCGCGCGAGCGCTGGATCATGCGCACGTAGGTGCCGCCCTCGTGCACCGCAGTGCGGAACACGCGCGATTCGCCGGCGTACGATCCGTGCGAGTGCACGCGACCGTACTGCTCGATGCCGACCACGTCGAGGCCCTCGCGCCTGCTCAGCTGCCACAGGGCCATCGACCCCACGGTTCCGGCGCCGATGACGACGACGTCGGTCTTCTGCAGGTCCATTCGATCCTCTTCTCTCGTCTTCCCGCGGTCTCGATGGTGCGGGATCAGGCCAGGGCCGGCTCGTCCCAGAGCTTGAGCCTCGTGCCGATACCGTCGCTCACGGCGTTGCGGTACACCTTCGTCGCCCAGGCGACGTCCTCGACGGGCATGCCGCCGACCGAGTAGACGAAGATCTCGTCATCGTTCTGCCGGCCTGGGGCGAGGCCCTGGATGATCTCGCCGACGTCCTCGAACTGCTCGGGCCGCATGCGTCCGTCGTGCACGCGATCGACGAGGTGCATGCCCCAGATGCCCACGGTCTCGTGCGCGGGGGCGGGGATCTCCTCGGCCCACGCCTGGTAGATCTTGCGGGCGTCGGCGACGTGGCGGGAGCGCAGCACGAGGCTCTCCTCGACGGCGAGGTGCGCCGAGCAGCAGATGAAGGCGCCGGGCTTCACCCACTCGTCGGCCACGTAGGGGTAGTGCTCGGAGCCGGAGGGGCTCGGCACGGCGATGCTGACGATGTCGGCGCCGCGCACCGCCGCCTCCATGTCGGAGACCTGCGCGATCGTGGTGAGCTGGGGGAACCGCTCCTTCGCCCAGGCGATGAACGCGTCGATGCCGGCCTGGCCGCGCCCGGAGACCTTGACCGTGTCGATGCCGGGGCGCACGGCCATGAACGACTCGAGCGAGGTGCGGTTCATGGGTCCCGGGCCGACGATGCCGACGACCCTCGCGTCCTCGCGGGCGAGGTAGCGGGCCCCGACTCCCGGGATGGCTCCGGTGCGGTAGGCGCTGAGCAGGTTGGCGCTCATGATGGCGAGGGGCGCGCCGGTGTCCTTGTCGCTGAGGGTGAACATGAGGATCGAGCGGGGCAGGCCGCGCCGCTTGTTCTCCACGTTGGATCCGTACCACTTGCAGCCGGCCATCTGGTAGTCGCCGCCGAGGTAGGCGGGCATGGCCATGAAGCGGCGATCCGGGCCGTCGACGGGCATGCCGGGGAAGGTCTCCTCCGCGGGGAAGAAGATCTGCGCGCCGTGCGAGTTGTTCTCGCTGCCGGCCATGCGGTAGTCGCCCTTCGAGAAGAGCGCGAGCATGTCGCTCATCGTGTTGACGCAGTCGGCCATGTCGGTGACGCCGGCGCGGATCATGTCGGGCTCGTTGAGGTAGAGGAATTCGATCGTGGTGTCCGGCACGGCGGTGTCCCTTCGTCCTTGCCCCGAGCGGTTCCGCTCTGCAGAGGGGTCGAGTCTTGTTCGCTCGGTAGCGCAAGCCTAAAACTATCCATATGGATAGTCAAGGGGGGTTCAGAATCGGGCGGCGTTCCGCCTCCGCACCCTCGAGCGTACGCCTCCTGTGCGAGTACGCGCCCTGCGAACGGTTTCCGGTGCACACCCGCGCCGACGACGTGCGCTCGCGCGACGAACCACGGACGAAGGACGCCGATCGGGATCGGTTACCCGGCGGGCGGGCGGTGCCTAGCGCGCCGCGGCCTCGATGAGCGCGCGGATGCGCCTCAGCGCCGGCGCGACGTCCTCGGGCAGCACGAGCTGCTTGAACACGATCCCGTCGAGGGCGAACCAGATCAGCTCGGCCAGCTCGGCGTCGTCGACGCCGAGTCGGCGCAGCTGGCGCCCGATCGCCTCGCGATAGGCGCGGTAGTGCTGTTCGGCGAGCGGTTGAAGTTCGGGGCGCCGGCGCGACTCGAGCAGCAGCTCGTACTGGAACGACTGGAGGCCCGCCTCGCGAACGGCGAGCGACTCGATGCCCGCCGCGAACTCGGCGGCCGTGAGCGCGCTGCTGAGCATGTTCGAGCCCTGCAGGCTCTCGTCGATCGCGAACTCCATGGCCTCCGCGATGAGCTGATCCCGCGACCCGAAGTGGTGGCGCACCAGCCCGTGCGAGACGCCGGCTTCAGAGGCGACGGCGCGGTAGGTGAGCGCGCGCAGGCCGCCGGCGGCCACGACGACGATGGTGGCGCGCAGCAGCGCCGTGCGGCTGGAGACGTGGTTCATGCCTTCGAGCGTAGCGAGTGCCGCCCGCCCGCACCGCCGTGTCCGATTTCCGCGTGCGCGGGAGGCCCGCGCACGGAACAATGGATCCGTGACCGGCCAGATCCCGACCCTCGACTTCGACGCGTGCTATCGCGCGGCGTCGGGCCGCGACGCCCGATGGGACGGCCGGGTGTATCTGGGGGTGACGAGCACGGGCATCTACTGCCGCCCGTCCTGCCCGGCGCGCAAGCCCCGGCCGGAGAACTGCCGCTTCTTCCCGAGCGCGGCGGCCTGCGTCGCGGCGGGGTTCCGGGCCTGCAAGCGCTGCCGCCCCGACGCGCTGCCCGGCACGCGCGACTGGGACGTGCGCGGCGACCTCGTCGCCCGTGCCGTGCGCCGCATCAGGGACGGCGCCGTCGACGCGGTCGGCGTGGCGGGGCTCGCGGCCGAGCTCGCGGTGAGCGAGCGCCACCTGCGCCGCATGATGATCGAGGAGATCGGGGCAGGCCCGCTGCAGCTCGCCCGCACGCGCCGGGCGCACGCGGCGCGTGCGCTGATCGAGCAGACGGACCTGCCGCTCATCGACGTCGCCTTCGCGGCGGGCTTCGGGAGCGTGCGGCAGTTCGGCGACACGATGCGCGAGGAGTTCGGGATCGCGCCCTCGAGCGTGCCGCGCCGACGCGCAGGCGCGGCGGCACCCGATTCGGATGCCGGCGGCCCGGCCTCGGACGAGCGGCCGGCACTCGCGCTGCGCCTGCGCACCCGGGCGCCGTTCGACGCGGCGGCGATCCGGACCCACCTCGAGGCGCACGCCGTGGCCGGGCGCGATGTCGTCGAGACCGGCGGCGCGACCGCGCACGCCGTCGACGTGCCCGGCGGCACGGCGGTCGCTCGTCTCGACTGGCCCGAGGTGCCGTCGGTCGCGGCCCAGCTGCGCGGCGGTGCCTCGACGCTGGGGATTCCGCTCACGCTGACGCTGCCGCGGCTCTCGGACGCGATGCCCGCTATTCAGGTCGTGCGCCGCCTGCTCGACCTCGACGCCGACCCCGTGCAGGTCGGCGACGCTCTCGCGGTCGATCCGCTGCTCGCCGGGCTGCTCTCCCGCAGGCCCGGTCTGCGGCTCCCGGCCGCCCGGCAACCGGGGGAGTTCGCGCTCGGCACCGTGCTCGGGCAGCAGGTCTCGATCGCCGCCGCGCGCACCCTGCAGGCTCGGCTCGCGGCGGCGTTCGCCTCACCAGCCGCTCCCGCCGTGCCCGGATTCCTGGCCGCGCCGGATCCCGGGCTCGTCGCGGCGTGCGGCGCCGATGAGCTGCGGGAACGGCTCGGCCTCACGCGCGCACGCGCCGAGACGCTGCGGTCGCTCGCGGCGGCGCTCGACTCCGGGCTCGACCTCGGCCCCGGAGCGGAGCGGGCCCGCGCGCGAGCCGAGCTGCTCGCGATGCGGGGGATCGGCCCCTGGAGCACCGAGATCATCGCGCTGCGAGCGCTCGGCGATCCCGACGCGTACCCCGCCGGCGACCTGATCCTGCGCCGCGCCCTCGGGGCGGGCACCGCCCGGGAGGCCGAGCGCCTCGCCGAGACCTGGCGGCCCTTCCGCGGCTACGCCGCCCAGCACCTGTGGGCCGACTTCCTCGAGGCGGTCGCGCCCGGCCCCGCCCGACGAAAGGAACCGACATGACCCGCCAACCGCTCTCGCACACCGTCGTCGACATCGTCGACCGCCCGTTCCGCGCGATCTGGACACCGGAGGACGGGGCGATCCGGGCAGCGGGGTTCGCAACCGACGCGGACCCCGAGGGGTCGTCACTCATGGATCGCCTCGTCAGACTCGACGCCTCGCTCTCGGCACGGGGACTCGCGGCCTCCCCCAGCGACGACGGGCCAATCCCGGACGCGCTGCGCGCCTACGCCCGAGGGGACCTCGCGTCGATCGATGCGCTCCCGGTGGCGCAGCCGGAGACGTCGTTTCGGGGAGCGGTGTGGCGCGCGCTGCGCGGGGTCCCAGCGGGCCGCGCCGTGACGTACACGGAGCTCGCGTCTCTCGCCGGCCGCCCGGCCGCGGTGCGGGCCGCCGCTTCGGGCTGCGCCAACAACCTCGTGGCGCTCGTCGTGCCCTGCCACCGCATCGTGCGCACCGACGGAGGGCTCGGCGGCTACCTCTTCGGCGTCGACATCAAGGAGCGCCTCCTGCGCCACGAGGGCGCGATCCTCTAGAGGGAAGAGCTGCCTCTCGCCGCGCCGGGCGGGCCGCGGAGGCGAGTCGAGCAGCGAGGGCGGGCGTCTGCTCGACGGCGAGCACGTGGCCGGCACTCCCGTGGGGGAGGGGGCAGCACGCTCGAACTTCATATGAAGAATGCGAGTTCGCCGGTGTGCCCGAGGAGCCGCGACGTGATCGCGGGCAGATGACCGAGGCTCGAGGACCCGCTCGCCGTGTCGCCGGCAGCGGCTGCGGACGACCGGGGGCCGGTGCGCACCGGTGCATCCTCCGGTGTCGCCCCGCGCGGCGAGGTCACGCGGGGCCGCGGAAGGGCTTGAACCGATGGGTGTTTCTGTACAGAGGGACCGACGGGAATCGAACCCGCGTTCTCAGCTTGGGAAGCTGATGTCTTGCCATTAGACGACGATCCCAGGGCGACAGCGCCGCACCAACTATAGCAGGGCTGCGCGACCGCGATTCGCTCCCGGCCCGGCGACCGGCTACTGGCAGACGGCCAGCTTGCCGAGGGCGGCGACCTGCTCGTCGGCGCTCCACGGCAGCTGGGGTCCGGCCCCGGCGTCGGCCGAGACCGAGGCGAGCTGGAGGGCGAGCGCCTTCACGAAACCGGCACCGGCCGAGGAATTGTTCAGCGCCACCACCACGGAATATCCGGATTGAGGATCGTGGTAGGCGGCGGTGAGCGTGCCGGTGATCGCCCCGCTGCGCCCGTAGAGCGGCCCCACCTTCTCCACGCCGAAGCTCCACTGCGGGTCGGTCGCCGGGTCCACCTCCTCCGTGGGCTTGCCCGCCTCGTCGCGCGCCGGGTTCTTCGTGGGGAAGGAGTCGGTCACGATCGACGCCGCGTCACCGCCGAAGGTGCCGCCGAGGTAGCTCTCATAGAACCTCTTGAGGTCGGTCACGGTGGTGACCGTCGCCCCCGCCCCGGCGAGCATCGACGCGGACACCTCGGGAACCTCGACCGGCCCGGCCTCGCACACGGCCGCGCCCCCCTGCGACGGATAGCTGAGACCGGTGAGGGTCGATCCGGAGACCGTGGTGCTCGAGAGGGCCGGGTAGTAGCTCGAGCTCATACCGGCCTTGTCGAACACGTACTGCTTGAGCAGATCCGGCACTTCCCGGCCGGTCTTGACCCTCAGCACGCGCGCCAGCAGCACGGCGTTCGTGTCGGATTGGTTCATGTTGAGGCCCGGCCACTCGAGGGGCGAGTCGGCGAGCCCCTGCGCGACGAGCTCCTGCTCGGGCCAGAAGCGGGTCGGGTTGTTCGCGAAGAGGTCGGTGTACTCCTGCTTGAAGTCAGCGAGGCCGGATCGCATGTCGCATAGCTGGCGATAGGTGATCCCCTCGATGCCCGACTGCCTGGTCAGATCCTTCGAGATCTGCCGATCGAGATCGACCTGCCTGGCGTCGACCAGTTCGAGAAGCAGCGCGCACATGACGGGCTGCGTGGCCTGCGAGCCGCGGATCCTGGTCCCGCCGTCGACCTGCTTGCCGCCGTAGCCGCGCACGTAGGCCTGCTCGCCCGACCAGACGCCCACGACGGCCTCGGTGGAGCCGCTCAGCTTCATCGCATTCGCGACGGCGTCGTCGATGCCGGAGCCGAGGGACTTGTCCACGGTGTTGACGTCGCCCTGGGAGGAGAGGAGATCGCCGCCGGTGCACGCCGTCAGTCCGAGCGCCGCGGTCGCGAGCAGAGCGGTTGCGACGATGCGAGTGCGATGTGCAAGCCTCGGGAACAAACTCGACCGCCAATCTGATCGACGTCAATGATGGGACACAGAACACCGCAGAGTCTACTGTGCGCGGCTGGGAGGCACGGTTCGGGGCGCGAAGTGAGGCTGCCCTTACTAGACTGGAGCGGTGACGACCTTTACAGACGACGTGATCGCAGGCGTGACCGGACACATGAATGCTGACCATGCGGCGGATAATCTCCTGATCGCACGCGCGTTCGGGTGTCCCGGCGCAACGGAGAGCCGCATGGTGGGCGCGACCGGCGAGGCGGGGGTGTGGCTGGTCGTCGACGCCGCGGGTGAGCGCGAGCTCTCCGTCGCCTGGCCCGGAGGGGCCATCACGGAGCGCTCCGAGATCCGTCGCGAGGTCGTCGCGCTGTACCGGGCGGCCTGCGAGAAGCTCGGGGTTCCGGCGCGCGAGGAGCACGCACCGGAAGCCGGATCCCGCGCCCATCGCGGGGCGCGGTCCGATCACGGACGCCACGCCGCCGACCCGGTCGCCGAGGCCGCCGAAGAGAGGCCGTTCTCCGTCGTGGTGCGCGAGAGCTCGTGGTCGGATCACTCCGACAGCGAGGGATCCTCCTTCATGGAGGACATCATGCGGGGTCGCGGCACCCTGCAGGACTACGCCGATCTCGTCGCCCAGCACTACTACGTGTACGAGGCGCTCGAGGAGGCAGCCGCGAGATTCGTCGGCGACCCGGCGTTCGCCCCGTTCCACCGGGACGCACTCGCGCGCATGCCCGCCCTCGAGGCCGACCTGGCGCAGCTTCTCGGAGACGGCTGGCGCGATCGCATCGCGGCCGTCCCCGCGACCGAGGCGTATGCGGCGCGCATCCGCGAGGTCGCGGAGGAGGGGTGGCTCGCGGGCCTCGTCGCTCACCACTACACCCGGTACCTCGGAGACCTGTCGGGCGGGCAGATGATCGCGAGGAGGGTGGCGAAGCAGCACGGGCTCGATCGCGACGGCGTCGCGTTCTACGACTTCTCGGACCTGGGCTCGCTCACCGACTTCAAGAACGAGTACCGCGCCGCCCTCGATCTTCTCGGGGCGAGCCTCGACGACGCCGAGAAGGCCCGCATGCTCGAGGAGGTGCGCGCGGCCTACGGCTTCAACACGGCCGTCTTCGCGGATCTCGGACGGGCCGAGGCCGCCGCATAGCCGGGCCTGGCCGGGATCGGGCCTGCGGCGCCTTGCCGCCAGGTTTTCCGGAGGGAAGGGGCGCGAGAGCGGAGTTCCGGGGGTGAATCCGCGAGAACGCACCCGAAACTCTCCTTTCGCGGGGACCGACGGCCGCTCGTCAGATCAGCCGGTCGTCGGGCTGCCCGCTGCCGCGCTCATCGATGAAGCGCACCACATTGGGGTCGACGATCACGTCGCGGGGCTGCAGCGGGCGCTGCAGGTAGAGCCCGTCGAGTGAGCGCACTCGGCTGAGCGCGACGTAGGTCTGCCCGGCGCTGAAGGCGCGCGGTCCCAGGTCGACCACGGCGGCGTCGTAGGTGTGGCCCTGCGACTTGTGCACGGTCACGGCCCAGGCGAGGCGCAGCGGGAACTGCTCGAACTCGGCCACGACCTCCTTCTCGAGCTTCTTCGTCTCGGCGTCGTAGCGGTAGCGGTAGCGCTCCCACACGGTCGGCTCGACCTCGAAGTCCTCGCGATCCACCTCCACCCACACGGTGCCCTCGACGCGCGACACCGTGCCGATCGTGCCGTTGACCCAGCGCCCGTCCGAGTCGTTGCGCAGAAACATCACCTGGGCGCCCGGCTTCAGCTCGAGCACCTCGTCGGCGGGGTAGGAGTTCTCGCGGAACTCGCCGTTGATCTCGGCGACCGCGCGCAGCGAGGATCCGCGGATCTCGGCGAGTCGCTGCGCGTTGATGCGGTTGACGGTCGCGTTGGTGGTGGCGAGGGTGATCACGTCGCGGGGCGCGGGGCGGGCGCCGGCGGCGTTCAACTCCTGCGCCTGATCCTCGGTGACGACCCCGTGTCGAACCGCGCCCAGGATCTGCTTGAAGCGGTCGTCGCGCTGGCGGTGCACCTCGCTCAGTTCGATCACCGACATGGGGGTCGTGGCCCACACCTTCGCGTCGAAGAACCACAGCGAGCGATAGGTGTCGGCGAAGTAGGCGCGCTCGTGAGGATCGCGCGGCGGCACCGGCGGCAGCTGGAAGGGGTCGCCGAACATGATGATCTGAGCGCCGCCGAAGGGGTCGTGCCGCTTGCCGCGGGCCTGCCGCAGCGAGCGGTCGACGGCGTCCATGAGGTCGGCCGACACCATGGAGATCTCGTCGATGACGAGGGTGTCGATCGAGGCGAGCATCTTCTTCAACTCGGCGGGCTGGTCGAGCTCGTGGTCGGCGATGATGCCGGTGGGCAGGCGCAGCAGCGAGTGGATCGTCTGCCCGCCGACGTTGAGGGCCGCGACGCCGGTGGGGGCGCAGACCGCGATGATCTTGCTGGTGCTCCAGGCGAGGTGGTTCAGGATCGTCGACTTGCCCGTGCCCGCCCGGCCGGTGACGAAGACGTGTTCGCGGGTGTGCTCGATGCGCTCGTAGACGGCGAGCTGCTCGGCGGAGAGGTCGGGGCGTGGCACCACCCCAGGTTACCCCGCGGTGGTGCGGGCTGCGGCCCCGCGATCAGGCGCCCGGGAGCAGCACCTGGGTCGTCGCCCCGCCGGTCGCCACGATGTAGCCCGACTCGACCCTGACGGCGTCTGACGGCACCGGCCAGTCGAACACCTTCGCGCCTGCGGCGTCGACGATCACGAGCCCGTCCTCGTCGTTCCGGAACAGCAGCAGCGATCCGTCGGCGCTCACGGCCTGCAGCATGATGATGCTGTCCGGAAGCTTTTCGATCCGCCCGGCCTGCGTGTAGTCCCGCTGCCGCTCGTCCTGGAACAGTGCCGGCACGCCGTCGGCGCTCACGCCGACCACCCTGCCCGCCTTGACGTGATCCGAGATCGGGAAGGTGACGCCGTCCTCGGGCGAGGGGGCGAAGCGGTACTGGGATTCGCCGACGGTCCGATCGACCTCCTTGCCGCGCAGGTCGAAGAACGCGTACTCCGGATCGGACTCGTTCACCTTCACGACGAAGCCGTCGCTCGCCCAGGTCAACCACCCCGCCTCGGGCGCCGATTGCCCGAGCACCTCCTCGCCGGTGCGGCCGTCGATGATCGACATGCGGCCCTCGGGCCTGTTCTCCACGCCGATGTACCCGTCGGCGAGCACGGTCGTATCGCTTCCGGCCCCCAGCCGGGCCGTCCAGCGCACGCCTCCGTCGTCGACCGCGACGAGCCCGTTGTCGTCGAGCGCGAGGATCAGCAGGCCGTCCACCTCGGTCAGCGGTGTCGGCCGCGAGACGGTGCGGTCGAGCGGCAGGTCGCGGTCGAGCGGCAGGTCGCGGTCGACCGCACCGCTCGCGACGTCGATGAGCCGCCACGCCTCGGAGCCATCGCCTTCAACGCCCACCACCGCTGATCCGTCGAGCACCGCCCCGGTGGAGCACCGCGCGTCGTCGAGCTCCCAGACGACGAAGCCGTCGGGAAGCCGGCGAGCCAGGACCCGGCTCGCCAGTCCGGGCCCCTGCTGCCGCTCGACCACGACGTCGCCGGCGATGCCGCAGACCTCGTTCGACGTCGCATACGTCGATGCGACCCCCGATGCGTAGCCGGCGTCGAACCAGCGGCCTGGATCGCCGGTGGGACGCAGCTGAGCCGCGCCCGCATCGGGGACGTCCCCACCGGTGTCCGCGGCGGTGCAGCCCGTGGACGCCGCGACCGCGATGATCGCGGCCGCGGCGAGGAGCGGTCCCACGCGTCTCACACCGGGGCCTGCTTCGATGACCGGCGCACCGGGATGAGCAGGAGGAGTCCGACGAGGAGCACCAGGACGATGCCCAGGACACCGGAGAGCGTGGTGCCGCCGATCCTCACCGCGACGGTGAACGCGGCGGGGGCGAGGAAGGAGACCGCGCGGCCCGTCGTGGCGTAGAGGCCGAAGATCTCTCCCTCGCGCCCCGGCGGGATGAGCCTGGCCAGGTAGCTGCGGCTCGCCGCCTGCACGGGGCCGACGAAGGCGGCTCCGGCGAGGCCGAAGGCCCAGAACACCCAGGGGCCGAGCGGCGCGAGGGCGAACACGAGGAGCATGCAGATGACGATCGATGCGAGGGAGGCGAGTATGACGCCCTTCGCGCTGAAGCGGTCCTCGACCATCCCGCCCAGTATCGTCGCGGTTCCCGAGATCACGTTGGCCGCGATCGCGAAGAGGATCACGGTCTGCGGCTCGAATCCGAAGGATCGCGCGGCGATGATGCCCGCGAAGGTGAAGACGCCGGAGAGGCCGTCGCGGAAGACCGCGCTCGCGATGAGGAAGAAGAGGGTCTGCTTCGAGTCGCGCCACAGGCCGGCGACGCTGCGGAACAGCTCGCGGTAGCCGGAGGCGAGGCCGTGGACCGGGCTCGAGTCGTCGGCGGGCACCCCCGGCACGGCGATGAAGACGGGGATCGCGAAGACCGCGAACCAGAACGCGCAGAGCACCATGGCGATGCGCACGTTCCAGCCCTCGTCGCTCGTCGCTCCGAACCAGCCGGTGTCGGGCAGGATGAAGCCGACGAGCACGAGCGTGAGCAGCACGATGCCGCCGATGTAGCCCATGCCCCAGCCGAAGCCGGAGACTCGGCCGAGCGTGCGCGGCGTCGCGAGCTGGGTGATCATGGAGTTGTAGCTGACGCTCGCGAACTCGAAGGCGACGTTGCCGATCGCGAGCAGCACGAGACCCAGGATCAGGTATTGCTCGCCGGGGGCGACGAGTACGAGCAGGACCATGCTGGCGATAACTACCGCGGTGTTGATCCCGAGCCACTGCTTGCGGCGACCGCCCGCGTCGGTGAGCCGGCCGAGCACGGGCGCCAGCAGCGCGATGGCGACGCCCGCGATGGTGAGCGCCGTGCCCAGCTTGGCCGAGACGTCGGCCTCCTCGCCGAACGCGCCGGAGGTGAGGTAGACGGTGAACACGAACGTGGTCACGACCGCCTGGAAGGAGGCGGATCCCCAGTCCCAGAGCGCCCAGGCGAGGATCGTGCGTCTTCGGGCGGGGGCGGGTGCTGCGGGCGGCGCGGAGCCCGCAGCCGTGTTCTCGCTCATAGTGCTCACCCTAATGGATGCGAGTCGTGCTGGGGAGTGCGGGGCGACGGCGTTACCCGCGGGAAGCTGAGAGTTGAGTGCGATTGACTCAACTTTTGGTTCGGAGCTTGACGCGCGCCCCCGCGGCGATAAACTTGAGTGCATCAGGCTCAAGGTCGCTCGAGGCAATCGCGGCGGCCCGCGGCGACCAGACCCGGGCGCGCAGCGCCCCGATCCCGAATCATCGAAGGAGAACACATGTCACGCGCAGTAGGCATCGACCTCGGCACCACCAACTCGGTCGTCGCCGTGCTCGAGGGCGGCGAGCCCGCCGTCATCGCGAACGCCGAGGGGTTCCGCACGACCCCGTCGATCGTCGCGTTCACCAAGGACGGCGAGGTGCTCGTCGGCGAGACCGCGAAGCGCCAGGCGGTGACCAACGTCGACCGCACCATCGCCTCGGTCAAGCGTCACATGGGCACCGGCTGGAAGAGCGACGAGATCGACGGCAAGCGCTACACCGCGCAGGAGATCAGCGCCCGCACCCTCATGAAGCTGAAGCGCGATGCCGAGACCTACCTGGGCGACAAGGTGACCGACGCGGTCATCACCGTGCCCGCCTACTTCAACGATGCCGAGCGCCAGGCCACCAAGGAGGCCGGCGAGATCGCGGGCCTCAACGTGCTCCGCATCATCAACGAGCCCACCGCTGCGGCGCTCGCCTACGGCCTCGACAAGGGCAAGGAGGACGAGCTCATCCTCGTCTTCGACCTCGGCGGCGGCACCTTCGACGTGTCCCTGCTCGAGGTGGGCAAGGACGACGACTTCTCGACCATCCAGGTGCGCGCGACCGCGGGCGACAACCGCCTCGGCGGCGACGACTGGGATCAGCGCGTCGTGAACTGGCTCATCACCCAGTTCAAGAACTCGACCGGCGTTGACGTCGCGAACGACAAGATCGCGCTGCAGCGCCTCAAGGAGGCCGCGGAGCAGGCGAAGAAGGAGCTCTCGAACTCGATGAGCACCCAGATCCAGCTGCCCTACCTCTCGCTCACCGAGAACGGCCCGGCCAACCTCGATGAGACGCTCACCCGTGCCAAGTTCGAGGAGCTCACCAAGGATCTGCTCGAGCGCACCCGCAAGCCGTTCCAGGACGTCATCTCCGAGGCGGGCATCAAGGTCTCCGACATCGCCCACGTCGTGCTGGTCGGCGGTTCGACGCGCATGCCCGCCGTCACCGGTCTCGTGAAGCAGCTCACCGGCGGCAAGGAGCCCAACAAGGGCGTCAACCCCGATGAGGTCGTGGCCGTGGGTGCCGCGCTGCAGGCCGGCGTGCTGAAGGGCGAGCGCAAGGACGTGCTGCTGATCGACGTCACCCCGCTGTCGCTGGGCATCGAGACCAAGGGCGGCATCATGACGAAGCTCATCGAGCGCAACACCGCGATCCCGACCAAGCGCAGCGAGACCTTCACGACGGCCGAGGACAACCAGCCGTCGGTGGCCATCCAGGTGTTCCAGGGCGAGCGCGAGTTCACCCGGGATAACAAGAACCTGGGCACCTTCGAGCTGACCGGCATCGCCCCCGCGCCGCGCGGGGTGCCTCAGATCGAGGTCACCTTCGACATCGACGCCAACGGCATCGTGCAGGTCTCGGCCAAGGACAAGGGCACCGGCAAGGAGCAGACCATCACCATCTCCGGCGGTTCGACGCTCTCGAAGGAGGACATCGAACGCATGGTGCGCGAGGCCGAGGAGCACGCGGCCGAGGACAAGAAACGCCGCGAGAGCGCCGAGCAGCGCAACAACGCGGAGCAGCTCGCCTACTCGGTGGAGAAGCTCATCTCGGAGAACGGGGACAAGCTGCCCGAGGACGTCAAGACCGAGGTGCAGGGCGACCTCGATGCGCTCAAGCAGGCGCTCGCCGGTGACGACGACGAGGCCGTGAAGTCGGCGGCCGACAAGCTCGGACAGAGCCAGACCAAGCTCGGCGAGGCGATCTACGCCGCGGCCCAGGCCGAGGCGCCCGCGGCCGACGCCGCCGGCGAGCAGTCGGACGACGACGACGTGGTGGATGCCGAGGTCGTCGAGGACGACGAGGAGAAGAAGTAGCGATGGCGGGCGAGGAGCAGCGTACGCCGGGCGAGGATCCGGATCGCAACGAGGTTCCTGCGGATCGGGCGGATCGGTCGGAGGAGGCGCAGGGCGTCTCCCCGACCGAGCCGCCCGGCTCGCCGGCCGAGCAGGGGGACGAGTTGACGGTCGAGGACATCCTGGGCGCCGAGCAGAGCGCCGACGCCGCCTCGCAGGAGGCGTCGGGTGAGGGCGCCGGGGAGCCGGGATCGGGCGAGGAGAACCCGTACCTCGAGGATCTGCGCCGCCTCACCGCGGAGTACGCGAACTACCGCAAGCGCACCGAGGCGAACGCCGAGCTCGAGAAGCAGCGCGCCGTCGCGGCGGCCGTGACGCCGCTGCTCGGGGTGCTCGACGACCTCGAACGCGCCGAGCAGCACGGGGATCTCGTCGAGGGGTCGGCGTTCGCGACGATCGCGCAGAAGATCCGCGGCACGATGGAGCGATTCGGCCTGGAAAGCTTCGGCGAGAAGGGCGATCCCTTCGACCCGCAGCTGCACGAGGCCATCGCGCGAGTGCCGGTGCCCGGCACCGAGCAGCACACGGTGCTTGACGTGATCGAGCGGGGGTACCGCATCGGCGATGTCGAACTGCGCCCCGCCAAGGTAGCGGTGGCGGTGGGGGCCGATGGCTAGTCAGGATTGGCTCGAGAAGGACTTCTACCAGATCCTCGGCGTCTCGAAAGACGCGAGCGATGCCGAGCTGAAGAAGACCTACCGCAGGCTCGCCCGCAAGTACCACCCCGACTCCAAGCCGGGCGACACCGTCGCCGAGGCGAAGTTCAAGGAGATCAGCGAGGCGTACTCCGTGCTCTCCGACAAGGAGCAGCGCGCGGAGTACGACCAGATCCGCGCGATGGGCGCGGGCGGGGCTCGCTTCACCGCCGGCGGCGGGGGAGCGCAGGGCTTCGAGGACGTCTTCGGCGGCATGTTCGGCGGCGGCCGGGGCGGGCCCCACTTCAGCTACCAGCAGACCGGCGGTCAGGGCTTCGAGGACATCTTCGGCGGCATGTTCGGCGGGGCTTCGCGCGGGCCGCAGCCGGGACGCGACATCAACGCGTCGACCACGCTCGACTTCGAGACGGCCGTGCGCGGCGACACCGTGACCCTGCAGGCGCCGAACGGGCCGGTGAAGGTGAAGATCCCGGCCGGAGTCTCCGACGGTCAGAAGATCAAGGTGCGCGGCAAGGGCGAGCCGAGCCCGAACGGAGGCCCCGCGGGCGACATCATCCTGACGGTGAACGTGCGCAAGCACCCGGTGTTCGAGCGCGACGGCCAGAATCTGCGCCTCAGGCTGCCGGTCACCTTCTCCGAGGCCGCGCTGGGCGGAACGGTGGAGGTGCCGACGCTCGGCGGGTCGCCCGTCAGGCTGAGAGTGCAGCCCGGCACCCCGAGCGGTCGCGTGCTGCGGGTCAAGGGCCGCGGGGTGAAGAGCTCCAAGGGCACGGGCGACCTGCTGGCCGAGGTGCAGGTGGTCGTCCCGTCGCACCTCTCGGACTCGGCGCGCGAGGCGCTCGAGGCGTTCCGCGCGGTCGAACCTCAGGAGAACCCGCGCGAGGATCTCCTGGCGAGGGCCAGGGGCTGACGCAGGAGCCGCATCATGCCAGCGCCTCAGATGGATCGTTTCACGCCCGTCTTCGCGATCGCTGCGGCGGCGGAGCTCGCGGAGATGCACCCGCAGACGCTGCGGCAGTACGACCGCATCGGGCTCGTCTCGCCGCAGCGCACGCGCGGCAACACGAGGCGGTACTCGCTGCATGATGTGGCTCAGCTGCGCGAGGTGGCCCGGCTCTCGGCCGAGGGGCTGAGCCTCGAGGGGATCCGCCGGGTGCTGCAGCTCGAGGATCGCGTGCGCGAGCTCGAGAGCCGGGTGCGCGAGCTCGAGCGCTCGCTCGCTCAGGAGCAGCTGCAGCGGCCGGAGCGCCGCGTTTTCGCGGCCGGATCGACGGCGGGCGAGGTGGTGACGCTGCGGCGCGGCACGCGCGTGCGGCGCAGCGCCGAGGTCGTCGTGTGGAAGCCCTGAGCGGTCGCGGCGCCGGCGTCGAGGAGATGAGCGATCCCGCGGGCATCGATCTCTCCGGGCTGTTCGCGAAGCTTTCGCGGGAGCCCGACTTCGACGCCCCAGAGCTGCGGGCGCACGACGCGGCCGACGAGCTGATCCTCGCCGCCGCCACCACCGCCGACGGCGACGCGGGCGGCCTGGGCGACGGAGAACTCGCCGTGATCGGCGACCGGCACGGTGCGCTCACGCTCGGTGCGGCATCGGTGCTCGGCGCGCGCGGAATCCGCACCCACCAGGATCCGCTGCTCGGCGAGCGGGCGCTCGCCCGCAACGCGGAGCGCCTCGGTCTGGCCGGCGCCTACTCCTCTCGCCCGCTCGGCGCTTCGCTGCTGGAGGGCGCGCGGCTCGTGCTGCTGCAGCTGCCGCGCGGCCTCGACGCGCTCGACGAGATCGCCTGGTCGATCGCGCGGTGGGCGGCTCCCGACGCTCGGGTCTACGCCGGCGGGCGGGTCAAGCACATGACTCGCGCCCAGAACGACGTGCTCGGCAGGTACTTCGGCGAGGTCGTCGCGGGCCTCGGGCGGCGCAAGGCGCGAGTGCTCCTCGCGCGCGACCCGCGCGCTGCTCGGGATCTCGGTCCGGCCCCGTTCCCGCGCTGGGGATCCGATCCCTCGCTCCCGTTCCGCGTGGCCGCCCATGGCGCGACCTTCGGGGGCGCGGCCCTCGACCGCGGCACCCGCCTGCTGCTCGAGGGCCTCGGCGACGCGGCTCCCGCGGCGCAACGCATCGTGGACCTGGGCTGCGGCAACGGCGTGCTCGCCGTGTCCGCGGCGCTGGCCCGGGCCGAGGCGCGCGTCGTCGCGACGGACCAGTCGGAGGCCGCCGTTTCCGCGACCCGGCTCACCGCGGAGGCCGCCGGGGTCGCAGGCCGGGTCGAGACGCACCGCGCCGACGCGCTCGAGGCGGTGCCCGACGGCTGGGCCGAGCTGATCCTGCTCAACCCGCCGTTCCACACAGGCTCGACCGTGCACGCCGGGGTGGCGCACCGCCTCATCCGAGCCTGCCGCCGCGCGCTCGCCCCCGGTGGCGAGCTGCGCCTCGTCTTCAACTCGCACCTGCGCTACCGCTCGCTGGTGGAGCGGGAGATCGGCCCCGTCCGCCAGGTTGCCCGCGACCGCACCTTCACGGTGCTGTCGGCGGAGCGGAGCGAGCGCCCGGCCGGAGCCGCGGCAGCCGGGCGCTGCCACCCCTGAGCACTGATTCACCCCGGAGCACCCGGATCCGCGACGATCGAGGTGCTCCGGGGTGAATCAGTGCAGTTGCACGCGTGGTCGCAGAGCTCTGCGCCGCTCGAGCCGCTGAATGCGAGAGAGGTCGAGCGGCCTCGCGCTCACCCCTCGCGGCGCTGCGCGCCCTGTTCGGCGCGGGCGCGGATGAGATCACGGGCCGAGAGCTGGTGCAGGCGCCGCCCGTAGTCGTCGGAGGTCAGGCCGCTGATGAAGCTGCCGGGGTCGACCTCGAGCGCGGTTGCGAGACGGATCAGGGTCTCGGCGGTGGGGCTCGACGCCCCGCGCTCGATCTTGCCGATGCTCGTCCAGCTGATCTCCGACAGTTCTCCCAGATCCTCGAGCGAGATGCCGAGCCGCTGCCGCACGGCGCGCACGCGTTGGCCGATCTTGAGTGCGGCGGCGGAGTGGATCTTGGGCACCGCACTAGCGTGCTCGCCTCGGAGGAGAAGCGCCAGAGAGCGTACGCACTGGTCATTTTCTCCCAGTGCGTCAGGGCTTCGCCTCAGTGCTGCGGGTCGTCCTTCTCGGCGACCGGGAGGTCATCCGGACGCTCGGTCTCCTCGGATCGCTTCTCCGCGGCGATCGCGTCGTCCTCGGCGATGTCGTCGGCGGTGCGGTCGCGATTCCTCCACTCGTAGATGCTCTCCGAGGCCACGTCGCGCGGCTTCGAGAGCAGGAGCAGCGACAACGAGATGCTGATCAGCGCCGCGAGGGCGGCGGCGACGAACGCCGAGAGCATGGGCGAGAATCGCAGCGAGAGTCCGAGCAGGTAGACCAGCGCGAACGGCACCGCGAAGAAGAGCAGGCGCAGCACGGTGTAGACGATCCAGGCGGAGCGGGGGTTCTTCACCCACCAGAGTCTACCGGCGGCTCCTGGAACGATCCTGCCCGTGCGAGCGGACGGGCAGACGGCCGCTGTGCGAACAGGGGGTGAACAGGCTTGACCGGTACCATGGATGCATGGTGCGATTCGTGATGATCGGAGTCGTCATCGCCGTAGCGTTCACGCTGTACGCGCTGGTGGATGCGGCGATGACGGACGCGTCACGCGCACGTGGGGTGAGCAAGCCCGTCTGGGTGGTGCTCGTGGTGGTGCTGCCGGTGATCGGCGGCGTGCTGTGGTTCATGATCGGCAAGGGCGCGAAGGCCGCGGACGCGCCTCCCCGGGCTCCGGACGACGACCCGCGGTTCACCGGGACGCGGCTGTCGGGCGAGGATCTCGACGCGCACATGCGCGACCTCGAGGAGCGGCTGCGCGAGCTCGACAACGAGACGTTCCCCGGGGAGAGCGACGGGGACCGGCCGGCGGCCGGCGAACCGCGCGCACCGGGGCCGCAGGATCCGTCTCCCCCTCGCGACGGGGGCGAGGATGCGCCCGAGAACGGAGACGGGCATCCCAACGGCAGCGACACGCGCCCCGACGGCGACGCGGCGCAGAAGTGAGCGGGCGCCCGGCGCCCGCTCCATCCTCGATGTTCGCGGTCGAGCTTCTCGCCGAGCTGATCCGCCGCGGGGTGCGGCACGCGGTGGTGTGCTCGGGATCGCGCTCGCAGGCGCTCGCGCTCGCCGCGGCCGCCGCGGAGCGAGCCGGGGCGATCCGTCTGCACGTGCGGCTCGACGAGCGGTCGGCCGCGTTCTTCGCGCTGGGGATCGCGCGGGAGACGGGTGTTCCGGCCCCCGTCATCGTGACGAGCGGCACCGCCGTGGCGAATCTGGCACCGGCTGCGCTCGAAGCGCACGAGGGGCGCGTGCCGCTGCTGCTGCTCACAGCCGACCGCCCGACTGAGCTGCGCGGCATCCGCAGCAATCAGACCACTCGCCAGGTCGGGCTGTTCGAGGCCGTATCCCGGCTTTCGCTCGACGTTCCGGCGCCCGAGTCCGGGCCGGACGGGGAGCTGATCCGGGGCGAGGACCGGGATCCGAGCGCGATCGCCGCTGCTGCCCTCGCTGCGTCCACGGGCCTCCTCGGGGAGCGGCCTCCGGGACCGGTGCACCTCAACCTCGCGTTCCGAGAGCCGCTCTCGGGCACGGCCGGTTTCGACGGGATGATCGCGGGCGGATTCGAGGCCGCTGGGGCCGAAGCCGAGCGGCTGGGCGAATCCGGCGCGCGGGCCCCGATCGGCACGCCGATCGGGGCGAGTCCGCGAGGATTCCATGCTCGTCTCGGCTTCGGCGACGACGAGACCTATATCCACCGCGGCGACGCCCTCGCGGTGGTGGTCGCGGGCGAGGGCGCCGGCCCGGAGGCCGAGGCGTTCGCGCACGCCGCCGGGATCCCGCTGCTCGCCGAGGCGGTGAGCGGTTCCCGCTACGGCCGCGAGGCCGTCGTCGCCTACGCGACCCTGATCGACGACCCGGCGATCGGCGGCCTCGTCGAGCGGGCGATCGTCTTCGGGCACCCCACGCTGACACGGCAGGTGCCGGCGCTGCTGCGGCGCGACGACGTCGAGGCGGTCGTGGTCGATCCGTACGCCGACGCCGAGCACTACGATCCGAGCGGGAGCGCTCGCGTCGTGCGCGCCGCGCGCGTGGCCGAGGATCACGACCCGCGCGCGCTGCGGCGCTGGCTCGGCGCGTGGGTGGTCGCCGACCGGGAGCTGCAGCGGGAGCGCAGCACGGTGCACGAACCGGATCTCGAGGCAGCCCTCGCCACGGGGTACAAGGAGCGCAGCGCCTACGCCCGCGCCGAGGTGGCGGCGATGCGCGAGCCGATCACGCGCGCGCTGCTGGTCGAGAGCGTGTGGCGCGCCACCTGGCCGCACGACCGGCTCGTGCTCGCCGCGTCGCGCCTGGTGCGGGTGCTCGACGGGCTGGCCCCGGCGCGCAGGCTCGAGGCGCGGTCGAACCGCGGGCTCGCGGGCATCGACGGCACGGTCGCGACCGCGCTCGGCGTCGCGGCGGCGAGCCAGGCCGCGGACGAGCCGACGCGGGCCGCCGGCACGACCCGCGCGCTCGTCGGCGACCTCGCGCTGCTGCACGACGCGGGATCGCTGCTGCTTCCGGAGGGCGAGGGCCGCCCCCGCATCCAGCTCTTCGTGGGCAACGACGGCGGCGGCACGATCTTCGACGGCCTCGAGGTCGCGGGCTCGGCGGATCCGGCGGCCCTCGAACGCGTCATGTACACGCCGCAGCGCGTCGAGATCGCGGCGCTCGCCCGCGCCTATGGATGGACGCACCGCCGCGTCGCCGCGCGGGGCGAGCTCGAGAACCTGCTCACGGAGCCCGTGACGGGACCGGAGATCGTCGAGGTGCCGCTCGCGCGGTGACCGCCCGCCCCGCTGATCGATCTTCGTGCGCCGTCTTCGCCCGTGATCCGTGTGCGCCTTTCGGGGCCCCACCGTCGAGCGAGCCACCGAAAGGCGCACATCGATCCGGGAGCGGGCGAGGCGGGACCAGCCGATCCGCGAGCCGGCGCGCCGGGAGACGCCGCGGGCCTCGAGCCGGCTCGGGCCGTACAGTGGGAAGCACCCGAGCGGAGGAGACGGCGTGGCGCAAGAGTTCTGGACGGACGACGTGACGAAGCTGCTGCGCGCGGGCCCCGACTTCCTGCTGCGAGACGTGGATCCCGGGGCGAAACCGGGCACCGACGGTGAGAAGCGCGAGGGGGTCGCCGAGTTCGCGCGCGCCGCGCAGGAGCTGCGCGGGCTCCAGGAGAAGCTCTTCGCGCAGAGCCGGCTCGGCGCGAGGGACCGCCTGCTCGTGGTGCTGCAGGCCATGGACGCCGCGGGCAAGGGCGGGATCGTCAACCACGTGTTCGCTCAACTGGAGCCGTACGGTCTCGCCCTCACCGCTTTCAAACCGCCCACGGAGGAGGAGCGCGCCCACGACTTCCTGTGGCGCGTCGAGCCGCGGGTGCCGGGCCCCGGCCTCATCGGCCTCTTCGATCGCTCCCACTACGAGGACGTGCTGATCCAGCGGGTCCGCGGTCTCGCCCCGCCGGAGGAGATCGAGCGCCGCTACGGCGCGATCGTCGACTTCGAGCGCCGCATCTCCGACGACGGCGTGCGCATCGTGAAGATCATGCTGCACATCTCGCCCGAGGAGCAGGCCGAGCGCCTGCTCGCTCGACTCGACGATCCCGAGAAGTACTGGAAGTACAATCCCGGCGACGTCGGCGAGCGGCTGTACTGGGCCGCCTACATGGGGGCGTTCCAGACGGCCATCGAGCGCACGGCGGCCGAGCACGCGCCGTGGTACGTCGTTCCCGCCAACGCCAAGTGGTACGCGCGGGTCGCGGTGCAGCGCATCGTCATCGCGGAGCTGAAGCGCATGCGCCCCGAGTGGCCGGATCCCGATTTCGACGTCGCGGAGGAGCGCGCCAAGGTCGAACGCTCGCTCGGCCTGCGCTGGCCGGAGTGACGGCCCCGAGGGTCGCGCCGCATCTCGGACGTGGCCGGGGTGCGGCGGATCCGGGCCATCGCCGCGTCGGGGACGACGGCTGCGCGGGAGCCGATCGCGCACTTGTCGAGACGCGCGGCGAGCTGCGAGACTGGAACGGTGACTGAGAACCAGGCCTTTCCAGAGCACGTCTTCGATGCGCTGGGCGTCGAGCCGTCCGTGCAGTCCGAGCCGATCGGCGGCGCGATCCGCGTGGTCGAGAAGCGGCCGGCCGACGGCCCGATCACGGTGATGACGTCCGGAGCGTCGCGGCTGCCGACCGACTCCGGTGAGCGCGTCGAACTGGCCGTCGAGGTGCTGGAGGGCCAGCAGGGCGCGGCACGGATCGCGCTGGAGATCGTCTGCGATGACATGGCGTCGAACCGGCGGGTGCCCCCGGTGGGGACGCCGTGGCGCAACGGCGAGCCGTTCCTCAGCGGCACCCGGATCTCGGCGATCATGGTGACGCCGTCGCGCTGGGGCCCGTCCTTCGACGAGGTGCGATCTGTCGACGGGGAACTGCTCGGGCATGTGCGGACCCTTCGTCTGCTCACGGACGCGGAGGCGGCTTTCGCGTCGGCGAACGGCTGGGAGACGCTCGTCGAGGAGGCCGGATCCGTCGATGCGCTGCTGGATGTCACCCGGGACGACGCCGTCGCCGGCGGGGGCGCGGCGGGGAACGCGCCGGTCTTCCTGTCGAAGCTGCACGCCGAGCACCCGCCGCGCTGGGTGACCTTCACGGGCACGGATCTGCAGTCGGTCACCGGTCTGGAATCCGATGAGTACATGGACGACGCCGCCAATCACGAGGTGTGGTCGGTCGAGACGTTCGTCGCCCGTTTCCCGTGGGTCGCGGGTTTCGTGCGAGAGGCCCGGCCGGGGCAGACGGCGCTGTTCACCGACGCGTCCGGAACCTACGAGCTGGAGGACGACTGACCCGGGTCGCCGCGCGACTGCGAGGAGCCCAGGGTTCCCGCTCCCTCCGACGGCCGGAGCCGGAACCCGCCGCGGCTACTCCGCGAAGGCCTCGGTGATGGGGCGCAGCTTCGAGACGGTCTCGCCGAGTTCGTGCTCGGGATCCGAATCGGCCATGATCCCGCCGCCCGCGCTCGCCACCACGGAGCGCTCCCCGGTTTCGGGATCGGCCGCACCGACCTGCGCGCAGCGCAGCGCGATGACCCACTCGCCGTCGCCCGCGGCGTCGATCCAGCCCACGGCGCCCGCGTAGCGCCCGCGGTCGAAGGGCTCGAGCTCGGCGATGGCGTCGACGGCCGCCGCGGTGGGCGTGCCGGCGACCGCGGCCGTGGGATGCAGTGCCCCGACCAGCTCGAGGGAGGAGCTGCGCTCGCCCAGGCACGCGCCGAGGTCGGTGGCGAGGTGCCAGACGTTGGGCAGCCGCAGCGTGAAGGGTTCCTCGCTGGTGCGCAGCTCGCGCACGTGCGGGGAGAGCGCGGTGACGACGCTCTGCACGGCGAAGGCGTGCTCGTGCTGCTCCTTGGCGCTGGTCAGCAGCTCGTCGCGGGCCTGCGCGTCCCGGCCGGCGCTCTCGGGGTGGCGGCCGCGGGTGCCGGCGAGCACGCGGGCCGAGACCGCGCCGCCGGTCGAGCGGATGAGGGTCTCCGGGCTCGCCCCCAGCATGCCGTCGACCGCGAAGGTCCAGCAGTCGAGGTACCGCTCCGCGAGCCGTCGCAGGGGGACGCGCAGGTCGTCGTCGGCGGCGATCCCGCCCGACACCTGGCGCGCGAGCACGATCTTCTCCGCGTCGCCCTGCGAGATGCGGTGCATCGCCTGGCGCACGCCGCTGAGATAGGCGTCGACGGCGGCGGAGTCGGGCGCCGTCCGATCCACGGGTTCGCCGGCCCGGGATCCCGCGCGCGGCGCGGCGAACGCGGTGCCCGCCCATGAGCCGGGCGGCTGCGGAGCGGGGAGCTCGAGGGCGTCGGGGGACGGCGGCGGGTCGTCGGATGAGAGGACCGCGACCTCGGTGATCCACCACCGGTCGCGGTGCCGCGCGACGAGCGTGCGCGGCACGACGAGCACGCTCTCAGCCGCGCTGCGGTTCGCGAAGGTGAAGGACCCGAGCGCCACGAGGCCCGTGCCGGGCATGCGCACGGGGTCGTCGATCTCGGCGGCCGCCGCGATCTCGCGCCAGCGCTCGGCCGCCTCCGCGAAGCGCGCCGGACCGCTGAACGTCAGCCGCAGCGCCTCGCCCACACCCACGCAGGCGCGATCCCCCCGATACCAGAGCAGCGGGTGCCGTGGGTCGGCGAGCGAAAGGAGGTCGGGAGTCGCCGCAAGGGTTCGCGTGATCGCGCGCAGCCTGGGCACATCGCGATCGCTCGTCACCCTGCCAATCTACCCGTTCGGACTGAGCGCGCTGCGGGGAGGCGCCTCAGGCAGCGACGGAGCGGGACGGGATACGATGGCAGGGTGACCCGACCCGACACCGCGACCAAGCGCGCAGCAGACGTCTCCGCCATGTTCGACCAGGTCTCTCCTCGCTACGACCTGATCAACGACGTGCTCACCGCGGGCAACGACCGCCTGTGGCGCATCGCCACCACGCGCGCCGTCATGCCGCGCAGCGGAATGCGCATCCTCGATCTCGCCGCGGGTACGGGCACCTCGTCGGCCGCGCTCGCCGCGCACGGTGCGCAGGTGGTCGCCGCGGACTTCTCCGAGGGCATGCTCGAGGAGGGGCGCAGGCGCCACGCGGGCAACGACCTCGTCGAGTTCGTGCGTGCGGATGCGACCGCCCTTCCGTTCGAGGACGACGGCTTCGATGCGGCCACCATCTCGTACGGGCTGCGCAACATCGACGACCCCCGGAGGGCGCTCGCCGAGATGCGGCGCGTCGTGAAGCCGGGCGGGCTCGTGGTGATCGCCGAATTCTCGACGCCGCCGTCGGCGCTGGTGCGCGGGCCCTACGCGTTCTACGGCCGGCACGTGCTGCCCCGCATCGCGGGACTCATCAACCGCGAGGCCGCCGGCGCCTACCGCTACCTCACCGAGTCGATCGAGGCCTGGCCGGCCCAGGAGGAGCTCGCGGCGTGGCTGCGCGAGGCGGGCTTGGAGTGCGTCGCCTACCGCAACCTCACCTTCGGCATCGTGGCGCTGCACCGCGGCTTCGTGCCGCGCGAGCCGAAGCCCGCGGCGAAGAAGCCCGCCTCCGCGAAGAAGCCCGCCGCGGCGAAGCCGAGCGCTGGAGGACCTCGGTGAGCCGTCGGAGCGCCGAGGACACGGCGACGCAGGCGCTGCCCATGCGCCTGTTCCGCGGCGCGCAGGATCGCCGCCAGGCGAAGGAGCTGCAGGATCAGCTCGAACTGATCGAGTCCGGGCTCATGGAGCACCTCCGCTTCGCCTCGCCGGTCGCCGACGCGCCCGCCCGCTACCTGATGGACGCCGGCGGCAAGCGGATCCGGCCCATGCTGACGCTGCTCACGAGCGAGTTGGGCGACGGCCCGAACGAGCTGGTGCGCCGCGCAGCGCAGGCGGTCGAGATGACCCACCTCGCCTCGCTCTACCACGACGACGTGATGGACGACGCGAAGCTGCGCCGAGGCGTGCCCGCCGCTCAGACGGTGTGGTCGAACTCGGTCGCGATCCTGGCCGGCGACCTGCTCTTCGCGCGCGCCTCGTCGCTCGTCTCGGGCATGGGCGAGGAGGCGATCCTGCTGCAGGCCCGCACCTTCGAGCGTCTCTGCCTGGGCCAGCTGCACGAGACCGTCGGTCCGCAGGAGGGCGATGAGCCGATCGCGCACTACGTCCAGGTGCTCGCCGACAAGACGGGCGCGCTGATCGCCGCCGCTGCGCGCATGGGCGCGATGTTCGGGCGCGCCCCGTCCGAGTACGCGGATCCGGTGATGGAGTACGGCGAGCGCATCGGCGTCGCATTCCAGCTGATCGACGACGTGATCGACCTCTCTCCCAAGAAGGAGCAGACGGGCAAGCGGGCCGGCACCGACCTGCGTGCGGGCGTCGCCACGCTGCCGTATCTGCTGCTGCAGCGGCGGGCGGGTGCGAGCGCCTCGGACGCGGGGCTGCTGGCGCGCATCGACGCCGGTGCCGCGGCGATCGCCGACGGGGCGGATCCCGGCCTCCTCGACCCCGAGGTCGAGGCGCTGCGGGCGCACGAGGTGACCCGGGAGACCGAGACCACGGCCAAGCGCTGGGCCGAGGAGGCGAAGCAGTCGCTCGAACCGCTGCCCAAGTCGTCGGTGAAGCGCGCGCTCGAGCGCATGGCCGACTCCATCGTGAACCGGGAAGGATAGGAATGCGCAGCATGCGACTGGCGATCGTCGGAGCGGGCCCGGCGGGGATCTACGCGGCGGATCTGCTGCTGAAGGCCGAGCGCGACTTCGAGGTCGAGATCGATCTGTTCGAGCAGCTGCCGGCCCCGTACGGCCTGGTGCGCTACGGCGTCTCGCCGGATCACCCCCGCATCAAGGGCATCATCACAGCGCTGCGCGAGGTGCTCGACAGCGGCTCCATCCGCTACTTCGGCAACGTGCGCTACGGCCAGGACATCACGCTCGCCGACCTCAAGCGGCACTACCACGCGGTGATCTTCGCCACGGGCGCGATTCGCGACGCGTCCCTCGAGATCACCGGTATCGGTGCGGAGGGCTCCTACGGCGCGGCCGACTTCGTGAGCTGGTTCGACGGTCACCCCGACGTGCCCCGCACCTGGCCCCTCGAGGCGCGCGAGGTCGGGGTGATCGGCAACGGCAACGTGGCCCTCGACATCTCGCGCATGCTCATCAAGCACGCCGACGACCTGCTGCCTACCGAGATCCCGCGCAACGTCTACGAGGGGCTCAAGGCCAACCCCATCGAGGAGCTGCACCTCTTCGGCCGCCGCGGCCCGAAGTACGTGAAGTTCACGCCGCTCGAGCTGCGCGAACTGGGCGAGGTGCGCGATGTCGACATGGTGCTCGACGAGCGCGACTTCGACGTCGAAGACGCGTACGCCGACGAGGTGCTCGCCAAGAACAAGCAGATCACCGTCATCACCCGCATCATGGACAAGTGGCGCTCGGAACAGGTGGAGCGGGACGCTGGGCGCCTCGAGCCCTCCTCGCGCCGCCTGCGCCTGCACTTCTGGTCGAAGCCGGTCGAGGTGGTCGTCGAGCGCGGCCGCGTGGCGGGCCTCAAGGTCGAGCGCACAGCGCCAGACGGCGAGGGCGGCGTGGTCGACACGGGCGAGTTCGAGGTGATCCCGATGCAGTCGCTCTACCGCGCCGTCGGCTACTTCGGATCGCCGCTCGACGAGATCCCGTTCGACGACTCGAAGGGCGTGATCCCGAACATCCAGGGCCGCGTGCGCGATCTCGAGGGAGAGCGGATCCCGGGCGTGTACGCGACCGGCTGGATCAAGCGCGGGCCGGTCGGCCTCATCGGCCACACCAAGTCCGACGCAATGGAGACGCTCGAGTGCCTGCTCGAGGACCGCGAGACCTGGTGGCGCCCCGAGCGCCCGGAGGCCGAGGCGATCCCGGCGCTGCTGCACGAGCGCGAGGTGCCCTACACCACGATCGAGGGCTGGCGCCGCCTCGACGAGCACGAGCTCGCCCTGGGCGAGGGGGAGGGCCGCACCCGCATCAAGGTGGTGCCCCGCGACGAGATGACCCGGGTCTCCCGGGGCGAGTAGGGGCGGGCCCGGGCGCCCTTCCGCGACCGTCGCTCGGGTCAGGATCGAGACTCGGACCGAACCCGAGGTTCTGCGCCGGGCGACGATCCCGATCCGAGGGATGTGCGCCGCTCTCCGCTGCGCAGCTGCAGCCAGGCGACGAGCAGGCTGTCGGCATCGAGCAGCGAGACGCCGTAGTGCTCCTCCGCGCGCCTCAGGCGGTACCGCACGGTGTTCTCATGGACGCCGAGCCGGCGCGCGGTGCGCGCCACGTTGCCGAAGCAACCGCACCAGGCGGCCAGCGTCTCGGCCACGGCGACATCCTCGTGCGCCATCCGGGCGAGGGCGGGCGAACGCAGCACGGGCTCGTCGGCGAAGAGTGCGGCCGCCCGTTCGAACACGAGCGCTGGGCGGAGCGCCTCGACGGTGAACAATCGGTCCGCCCCTGCGGCCCGCCCGGTGTCGGCGCTCGTGATGTCGAAGAGGCGCTCGGAGAGCGCCCGCAGCGGTGCGACGTCGACCGGATGACGGGCGACGCCCGGCAGCGCCACGCGCACGCCCGGCCCGACGAGCCGGTCGACGACCGGCAGCAGCGGCTCGACGAGCTCGGTCGCCGACCGCGCGGTTTGCTGCTCGACGAGCGCATAGACAAGCCCGCTGCGCACCGCGGTGACGGTCTCGGGGCGGTGCAGCGCGAGGTGGCGGTGCACCGTCGACCGCAGTTGCGCCAGCACTGGAGACCGGCCGTCGTGCTCGAACGCGAACGCGAGGAGCGCGGCTCCGCGCTCCTCCGAGAGGCCGAGCTCGGCGAACTCCGAACCGACGATGTCGTGCCCGTCGAGCATCGTGCGCAAACGATCCTCGCGCGGCTGCTGCGTGGCCCGCCGCACGCGCAGGTCGTCGAGCATGGACGAGGCCGCGAGTGCTGCTGCGGCGCGCATCCGCGCGTCCTGCTCCGGCGTGAGCGGCCCGGTGCCCGAGGCGTCGATGGCCCAGATGCTGCCCAGCGGGAGCGTGCCCGCGTGGATCGCGAACGCCACGCGGGGCTCCTCGTCGTCGAGGCGGGGGTATTTGACGGGGGTCCTCGAGCGCAGCACGGTGCGGTACTGGTCGTCGTTGAAGGGAGAGTCCGGAACGCGCCGCGTGAGGATGCCCTGCGTGCGGAGCCGATCGATCACCTGGCCGGGCACGGAGGAGTAGGCGATGATCCTGCGCCCCAGGTCCTCGATCGCGACCGATCCACCGAAGAACTCCGCGAGTTCGTTGGCGAGCGCGAAGAGCGGCTCGGCGCCGCGGTCGCGGTGCGTGTCCTCGCTGTGGCGCTGCTCGCCGAGCAGCTGCGCGAGCATCGCGTCGAAGAGGTGCCAGCTCACCCGCTCGCCCACGCGGAGGAACGGGGTTCCGGTGTCCGCGGAGAGCGCGGCGAGGCGCTCGGCATCGCGTTCGCGGCACTTCACGGCGATCCCCGCGTAGTCGAGGGCCGCCGCCCGCTCGGCGAGCCGCGCGAGTCCGGCGTCCGGAGCGTGCACCGCGGAGGGCGCGAGCAGAAGAGTGCCCGGCTGCTCAGGGAGCTCCTCGAGCGCCTCGTGGAACTCCGTTGCCCGGACGACGGTCGAGGAGGGCGGTCCGAGCCGGGTCGCCGTCTGCGGGCCGAGCTCTTCGAGCAGTTCGTCGAGTGGCAGGCCGATGTCATCCAAACTTGGAGAAAACACTCGATCCATCTCTCAAAGATATACGAGAACCACAAGGCACGCGCGCTCGAAGGCGCATATGGTGGTGACGCACCGATTGAGGATGGAGGACCGCTTTGGCTCACGATCAGACGTTCGGACAACCCGCTCCGGAGGGCACCAGGCTCGGCGAGATGTGGGACTTCCTGCCCGAGGAGTCATCCCGCGTGAAGGGCCCGACCGGCGGCGAGCTCGCCATCGGCGGCGTCGGCGTCAGCGCCCTCGCCGAGCGGTACGGCACCCCGCTGCACGTCATGGACGAGGCGGGGCTGCGGCGGCAGATCCGCCGCTTCGTCGAGGGGCTGCGCGAGCGCTGGCCGAACTCCGAGGTGCTGTTCGCCTCCAAGTCGCTGCCCGCGGTCGGCATGTACCGCGTCGCGCAGGAGGAGGGGCTCTCGGTCGACATCGCGGGCGGCGGAGAGCTCAGGCTCGCGCTCGCCGCGGGGGTCGATCCCGACCGCCTGCACTTCCACGGCAACGCGAAGACCGACGCCGAGCTGCGCATGGCCCTCGACGCCGGGATCGGCACCATCATCGTCGACAACGAGGACGAGCTCGACCGCCTCGAGCGCATGCTCGAGCGGCCCCAGAGGCTGCTGCTGCGCGTCATCCCCGGCGTCGAGGCCGAGACGCACGCGTCGCAGGCCACGGGCGGCGAGAGGTCGAAGTTCGGGCTGCCCGTCGAGCAGGCGAAGCGCGCGATCGAGCGCATGCGGGCCCACCCGCTCATGGAGTTCGAGGGCGTGCACCTGCACATCGGCTCCCAGATCCTGAACACGCACCAGTTCGCGCAGGCGGTCGAGAACATCTCGTCCGTCGGCACCTTCCCGGTCTACGACGTGGGCGGCGGGCTGGGCGTTCAGTACACCTACGCCGAGGCGGCCCCGTCGGTGGAGGAGTACCTCGACGCGATCGTCGCCGCGGCCCGCGCGCACCTGCCCGCCGACGCCAAGCTCGTGATCGAGCCCGGTCGATCGGTCGTGGCGCGGGCCGGCGTGACCCTCTACCGGGTGGTCTCTGTGAAGCGCACGGGCGACGTCTTCGTGGCGGTCGACGGCGGCCTCGCCGATCAGATGGACATCGCGCTCACCGACCAGCGCTACGAGGCGCTGCTCGCCGACCGCATCGACGAGCCCTGGACCGAGAGCGTGCAGCTGGTCGGGCGGCAGTGCGAGTCGGGCGACCTGTTCATCGACGGCGCCCCGATGCCCGAGGCGCGGGTCGGCGACCTCGTCGTCATGCCGGCGACGGGGGCCTACGCCTACACGCTCTCGAACAACTACAACGGGGCGCTCAAGCCCGCGATCGTGTTCGTGAGGGACGGCGAGGCACGGCTCGTGACCCGGCGCGAGACCTACGACGACCTGCTCGCGACGCACCTCCCGGCGATCGAGGCCGCCGGCTGATCCGGCCTCACCGCCCCCGCCACATCCTCCAACGACGAAGGAGCACCATGAAGAAGACACCGCTCACTCTGCTGGCGTCCGCCGCCGCACTCGCCCTCTTGCTCACCGGATGCTCGGGCGGGAGCGGCGAGACCGGCTCGGGCGGCGAGACCGGCGGGGCGAACCTGCCGACCGGGGACGAGGTGGGCACCGCCGTCGACCCCGAGCTCACCAAGCTGCTGCCCGGGGACATCGTGGAGAAGGGCCGGATCGACATCGCGGTCGACATCCCCTATCCCCCAATGGCGATGTACGACGACGCCAACCGCGAGATCGGCTTCGACCCCGAGCTCGGGCGTCTGCTCGGCCAGAAGCTCGGCATCGACGTATCGCTCAACAAGCAGGCATTCGACTCGGTCATCCCGTCGCTGCAGGCCGGCAAGAACGACATCATCATGAGCGGCATGAACGATACGCCCGAGCGGCAGGCGACCCTGAGCTTCGTCAACTACACCTACGGTGGCTTCGCTATCGCGGTCAAGAAGGGCAACGAGGCCGGCGTCGAGTCGCAGCGTGATCTCTGCGGCCTGACAGTGTCGGTGCAGAAGGCCACCGTGCAGGGCGACTTGCTGCGCGCGATGGACTGCGGCGTGAACGTGATGGAGCTTCCATCGGATCTCGACGCCCAGACCGCGCTGCGGGCCGGCAAGAGCCAGGCCTACGTCGCCGATGCCGTCGTCACCGAGTACGTGGTCGCCACGACCGAGGACGGCAACGCCTTCGAGATCGTGCGCGATCCGGAGAATCCCGCCGGCTTCGAGCCCGTCTACAGCGGCATCGGGATACTCAAGGAGGAGACGGAGCTCATCGAGGCGATCCGGGCCGCGCTCCAGGCGCTCATCGACGAGGGCAGCTACCAGGCCGTGCTCGAGCGCAACAGCATCGGCGCCTACGCGGTCGAATCGGCCGAGGTGAACCAGGGGACGTCGGCCTCGTGAGCGGCGCAGGAAGCGGGGCGGCGCTCGTGAGTGCCCCCGCGTCGTCCGCGGACGACGATGTCGAGGCGATCCCGCTCCGACGCCCTTGGCGCTACATCAGCGCCGCGGTGGTGCTCGCCTTCGTCGTGTGGTTCGTGGTCGCCGTCGCCACCAACCCGAACCTCGACTTCGGCGCGGTGGGCGAGTTCCTCTTCGACGCGCGCATCCTCGAGGGCGTGTGGCTCACGATCCTCATCACCGTCATCTCGATGGTGGTGTCGACGCTGCTCGCTGTCGTCATCGCGGCGATGCGGCTCTCCCCGAATCCCGTGCTCATGAGCGTGGCCTGGTTCTACGTGTGGGCCTTCCGGGGCACCCCGGTTCTCGTGCAGATCGTGCTCTGGGGGTACCTCGGGCTGCTGTTCGACCAGATCCGGCTTGGTATCCCCCTCACCGACGTGGTGTTCTGGTCGATCGACACCAATACGCTCGTCACCCCCTTCATCGCGGGCTTGCTCGCGCTCACTCTCAACCAGGCCGCATACTCCTCGGAGATCGTGCGCGCCGGCATGATCTCGGTCGACGAGGGCCAGCGCGAGGCCGCCTACTCGCTGGGCATGTCGCCGCTCTACACCTTCCGGCGGGTGCTGCTGCCGCAAGCGATGCGGGTGATCATCCCGCCGATGGGCAACGAGCTCATCTCGATGCTGAAGAACACGTCGCTGCTCTCGGTGATCGCCGTGATGGAGCTGTACACGCAGGCGCAGGTGATCTCGTCCTCCAACCTCAAGCAGGTCGAGCTGCTCATCGTGGTGAGCCTCTGGTACCTCTTCATGACGAGCGTGCTGTCGGTGCCGCAGTATTACCTCGAGCGCCGCTTCGGCCGGGGCAGTTCGCGCAATCTGCCGCCCACGCCGTTCAAGCGGCTGCGCACAGCGCTCGAACTGCGCAGACCGGGCCAGCAGCCCGCACCGCCGACCAACGCCGTGGAGGTGATAGGAGTATGACCGCGACCGAGACCGCGGTGGCGGTGCCGCCGCAGAGCGAGGCGCTCGTCCAGATCCGCCGGGTACGCAAGAGCTTCGGCGCCCACCAGGTGCTGCGTGACATCTCGCTCGAGGTGCCCGCCGGATCCGTGACCGTGCTGCTCGGCCCCTCCGGCTCGGGCAAGTCGACGCTGCTGCGCTGCGTCAACCATCTCGAGACCATCGACGGCGGTCGCATCATCGTCGACGGCGAGCTCATCGGGTACCGGCAGGCCGGCCAGAAGACGCACGAGATGACGCCGCGGCAGATCGCGCGGCAGCGGCAGGACATCGGCATGGTGTTCCAGCGCTTCAACCTGTTCCCGCACATGACGGCGCTCGAGAACATCATGGAGGCCCCCGTGGGGGTCGCGCGGCGCGGCCGGGCGGCGGCGCGGGCGCGGGCGCTCGAGTTGCTCGATCGCGTCGGGCTCGCCGACTTCGCCAAGCACTACCCGGCGCAGCTGTCGGGCGGCCAGCAGCAGCGCGTCGCCATCGCGCGCGCACTCGCGATGGACCCCAAGCTGATGCTCTTCGACGAGCCCACGTCGGCGCTCGATCCCGAGCTCGTCGGCGACGTGCTCGACGTGATGCGCGAGCTCGCCCGTGACGGCATGACGATGATCGTGGTCACGCACGAGATCGGCTTCGCCCGGGGCGTCGCGGACCAGGTCGTCTTCATGGACGGCGGCGTGGTGGTCGAAGCGGGTCCGCCCGCGGATGTGCTCGACGCTCCGCAGCGCCAGCGCACGCGCAACTTTCTCGACAGCGTGCAGTAGCGGGATCCCGCTCGCCGGCGGCGGCGCCCCGGGACTCACCCGAGCGCTTCGACGAGCGCGGTGAGCGTCTCGGTGGCGCCGCCCTCGATGCGCAGGCGAACTGAGCCGCGGGCGTCGACCGCGGTGGGCCCGCGGTTGATCACCGCGAGCGGGATGCCGATCCGCTCCGCGCGGTGCACGAGCCGCATGCCCGTGTTGACGGCGAGCGAGGTACCGGTGAGCAGCAGCGCGCTCGCCTCGCGCACGAGCGACTCGCCGGCCTCGAAGACCGCTGGAGGCACCGTCTCGCCGAAGTAGACGACGTCGGGCCGGAGGATGCCCCCGCAGACGGGGCAGGCCGGCACGGTCACGCCGCCGGTCGAGCGCACCCGCGCGTCGCCGTCCGGCGCGATCTCCGCGTTAGCGTTGCGCGCCGCGAACCCGGGGTTGAGGTCGTCGAAGCGGTCGAGCACCTCCTCGCGACTCCAGCGGTGGCCGCAGGTGACGCAGCGGATCACGCTCCCGTTGCCGTGCAGCTCGACGACGGTGCGGGATCCGCTCCGCCGGTGGAGGTCGTCGACGTTCTGCGTAATCACGCCCTCGATGCGGGAGGCCTCCTCCAGCGCGGCGAGGGCCCGGTGGCCCGCATTCGGCGCCACTCCCGTCGAGCGCAGGAAGCCGATCCTCGCGCCCGCCCAGAAGCGTCGGCGGTAGGCCTCGTCGTGCATGAACTGCGAGATGTTCATGGGCGTGCGCGGCGGGGTGCCCGCGCCGCGGTAGTCGGGGATGCCGGAGTCGGTGCTGATCCCCGCTCCCGTGAGCACCGCGACGGGTCCGTTCCCGAAGAGGACGGCGAGCGCCTCGATCCGATCCGCCTGCACTGCTTCCATGGTCTCCACGGTACTCCCGCGCGCCGGTCCCAGCGCAGCCCGGGCAGGCGCGGGCCCAGCGCCGCCGCCGGTAGGATCGACATCATGACCGACGCTCGAACCGCCCTCATCGACCTCATCACGAGCGAGGCCGTCTTCCACGGCGACTTCACCCTGACCAGCGGCAAGAAGGCGACGTACTACATCGACCTGCGCAAGCTGAGCCTCGACCACCGCGCCGCTCCGCTCATCGGGCAGGTGATGCTCGACCTCATCGACGACCTCGACGGCGTGGTCGCGGTCGGCGGGCTCACCATGGGGGCAGACCCGATCGCCTCGGCGATCATGCACCAGGGCGTAGCGCGCGACAGGGTCTACGACTCGTTCGTGGTGCGCAAGGAGCCGAAGGACCACGGCCGCGGCCGCCAGGTCGAGGGGCCCGATCTCGAGGGCAAGCGCGTCGTCGTGGTCGAGGACACGTCGACCACGGGCGGCTCGCCGCTCAAGGCGATCGAGGCGCTCAAGAAGGTGGGCGCCGAGATCGCGGCGGTGGCCGTGGTGGTGGACCGTCAGGCGCCGGCGAAGGAGCGCATCGAGGCCGAGGGCTACGAGTACCGCTACGCCATCGGCCTCGACGACCTCGGGCTGCAGCCGCAGTAGGTGCTCACACGCTCAACCGCGCAGCTGGAGGCGAGGCGCGGCGGGTACCGTCTTCTCGATCAGCAGGCCGAGCGAGTACTCGACGTGCTCCCGGGCCAGCTTGCCCGCCAGCTCGACGTCTCCCGACGCGATGGCCTTGCCGAGCGCGGCGTGCTGGGCTGCGGAGCGTTCGAGATCGGCGGAGCTGTAGAGCATCGCGACCTGAGCGTCGAAGTGCACGAGCATGTGCTGATTCAGGGCGCTCTCGAGCCGCCGGTTGTGCGCGCTGCGCAGGATCTGCGCGTGGAACTGCTCGTTGATCGTGGCGCGGGTCCGCGGGTCGGTCTGATCCTGCTCACCGAGTTCGAGGATGACTCGTCGCTCCTCCGGGGTCGCCTCGACGGCTGCGAGCCGGGCCCCGTAGCTCTCCAGAGCCGCGCGGACCTGATAGATCTCCACCAGTTCCTCCGGGGTGTGATCCTTCACCACCCAGCGTCGTCGCCTCGACTCGATGAGACCCTCGGCGTTCAGTCGCTGCATGCTGTCCCGCACCGGGGTGCGCGAGACTCCGAGGCGCGTGGCTATCTCATCCTCGATCAGGGCGTTCCCCGCCTTGAGGATGCCGTGGGTGATCTCGTAGCGGAGGATGCGATGCACCTCGTCGGCTCTCGTGCCCCCGCTACGGTCTGAATCCTCCATGTGCAAGAACGTCTCCTCCCTCGTCAGTTGAGACGAATAGCAGCACCCTATGCGCTGCGTACACGATTCACCGAACTCGTCCTAGTCCGAGATCAGTAGATCGGGCGCGTGCTATCCCCGTCGATGGCCTTCACCCACGCCGGTACCGGAGGCGTGTGCTCGATCATATGCGGGACGATGACGTCCACGTAAGTCGGTGCCGGATCCGCCGCGAACTCCCTCACCACCCGCTCGAGCTCGGCGAGGGAGTGGACTCTGACGCCTCGCATCCCCGAGGCCTCCGCGATGGGAACGGGATCGATGGTGCCGGGATCCACCCCGAAGTACCGTCCCTCGTAGTAGAGGTGCTGGAGCATCTTGATCCAGCCGAAACTGTGGTTGGTGAACTGGATGAACAGCACCGGCAGTTCGAAGCGGGCGGCGGTCTCGAGCTCTCCGCAGGACATCGCGAAGCTGCCGTCGGCGGTGACCGACACGATGGGCGAGCCCGGCACGGAGAAGGCGAGGCCGATCGCCGCCGGGATCGCGTAGCCCATGGGTCCGTGCCCGCGCGGAATGATGACCCGACGGCCCGGCGCTGCGACGGGCCAGTAGTTCGCCACGTTCGGAGTCGGGGTGCCGGGATCCGCCACGATCGGAGTGCCCTCGGGGAGCAGCGATGCGACGAGTTCGACGACGTCGGAGGGGATGAGCTCTCCGTCTCGGACGCCCGCGCCTCCGGGAGGGGTGCGGGGGTCGAAGCGATCCTCGCGGGCGGCCTCGACTCGTGCAAGCCGGATTCGGTTCTGCTCCGCTCCGATGGGTTTCAGCGCCCGGTCGATGCCCTCGAGCGCTCGCTTCGCGTCGCCGACGATCTGCAGCGCGTCGGGATAGTTCGCGGCTGCCCGCGCGGGGTCGACGTCGATCCTGATGATCCTGCACGCACCCCGGGCGGGGGTGGTGAATCCGTTCGTGTCGGTGGCGTTGGCTCGGGTTCCGACGAGCAGTGCGACATCGGCCTCGCCGAGCACCTCGTTCGCACCCGGCTGGCCGCCGTTGTTGCCGACGAGTCCGAGGCTCAGCGGGTGTCCGTCCTCGATCGCGCCGCGCCCGTGGATGGTCGTCGCGATGCCGGCGCCGATCTTGCCTGCTACGGAGGCGAGCGCGGCGTAGGCCTCGGATGAGTGCACGCCCGAACCGGCTATGACGGCGGGGCGGGTCGCGCCCTGGAGCAGCTCGACGGCTTCGGCGATGCGGAGGGGGTCCGGAGCGATGGGGCTCCGGGGATCGGGGGTGCGCGCTGCGAACTGCTCGACGTGCTCATCGAGCACGTCCTCCGGCACGATGATCGCGACCGGCCCCGGATGGCCCGAGACCGCCTCGTGGAAGGCATCGGCGACGATCCTGGGGACGTCGTCGGCGTCTTCGACGACGTAGCTCTTCTTCGTGACCGCTGAGAACAGCTTCACCTGGTCGATCTCGGTCAGGGCCCCGGTGCCGCGGCTCGCGCGGTGGATGTCGGAGGTGATGAGCACCAGAGGCACGCCTGACGCGAACGCCTCGCCCATGCCGCCGACGGCGTAGGTCGTACCGCCACCCGAGGACACCTCGACGACGCCGGGGCGCCCGGTGACGCGCCCGTACGCATCGGCCATCGCCACCGCGTGGCGCTCATCGCGGGCGAGCACGTGGCGCAGGCGGTCCGTGCGCCAGTAGAGCGCATCGTAGAAGGCCACGCCGGTGTCGCCCGGCACGCCGAAGACGGTGCCGACTCCGGCTGCGATGAGCGATTCGGCGAGTGCGTCGGCTCCGGTGCGGACGGCGGTCCGTGGGGCGTCGGGAAGCGGGGCGTCTGTCATGTCGAGTCCTTGTCTGTGGGTGCGGGGAGGTTAGAAGCGGATGCCCTCGTGCAGGGAGACCTGCTCGGCGAAACGCTCGGGGCGCAGCGGCCCGAGGTCGGTGTCGCTGCGCCCCTCGAGCAGCAGTTCCGAGAGGATGCGGCCGATCGCGGGTGCCTGCATGAAGCCGTGCCCGGAGAAACCGGTCGCCACCCACACGCCCGCGACCCCGGTCGGACCGACGATCGCGTGGTCGTCCGGCGTCATCTCGCGGAGACCGGCCCAGCCCCGCGAAGGGGCGATGCCCGCGTACTTCGGGAAACGGCGGGCTATCGCGCTGAGCAGGGAGGGGATGCGCTCCGGGTCGAGGGCGGGCCGCTGCGACTCGGGCACCTCGCGATCGTTCCCGCCGATGAGCACTCGCCTGCTGCTCTTCGGGTGCACGTAGGCCCCGGTGCCGAGATCGACCGTGAGCGGAGTGCCGAGATCGACGTCCTCGGAGAGGATCTCGAAGGCCTGGCGCGAACGCGGCGAGACCGGAATGTCGAGGCCGAGCATGCGGCCGAGTCCGCGACTCCAGACCCCTGCGGCGATGATGACGGTGTCCGCATCGAACGACCCCGCCGAGGTCGAGACCCCGACCACCCGGCCGCTCGGGCTTCTGCGGAAGTCGAGGACGCGCACGCCCTCGTGGATCTGCACCCGGCTCCTTCGGAGCGCCGCTTCCCACGCGGCCACCGCCTCCTGGGTGATGGCCGAGCCGTCCTGAGGGGAGTAGCTGCCCCCGAGGACGCCGTCGAGCTCGACGTCCGGCGCCACGTCCGCGATGCGATCGGGGGCGATGATCTCGCACTCGACGCCGAGCGTGCGCTGGAGCGCCGCGGACTTCTCGAGCGAGGCGAGCCGTTCTTCGGAGTCGGCGAGGAAGAGATAGCCGTGCTGACGGAACTCGAAGGGCATTCCCGTGCGTTCTCCGAGCGTGAGGAACTCGGGGATCGAATCCCGCACGAGACGCACATTGATCTCCGAGGTGAACTGCTGCCGGATCCCTCCGGTGCCCGCGGACGAGGTGCCCGATCCGATCTCCGCCTGCTCGAGCACCGCGACCTCTTCGTGGCCGGCATCGAGCAGGTGATGCGCGATCGAGAGACCGATCGCGCCGCCGCCGACGATGAGGATGCGGCCGCCTGCTGGGGATGGGGTCTCGGTCACCGTGCCTCCGAAAAGTAGTTGACGCATGCGTTTTCGTATGCGAATCTATACACAGATTGACACACAAACCGGATGGAAGCAACAGCCGCCATCTCGAGTCGGGTGCCGAAGAAGCGATGAGGCTCACCCAGATCGGAGACCAGATGTACCCAGTGGATGTGGGGCAGGAGGGTCGGGACGACTTCGTCGTCGCCTGCGTCGGAGACACCTGCATCGACGTGAGCCTCGCAGTCGGCCTCGCCGCCATCGGCGGCAACGCGCTGAACGTCGCGGCGAATCTCGAGCTGGCGGGCGTGCGCACCTCTTTCGTCGGGCGAGTGGGGGATGACGAGGACGGGCGACGGATCCTCGACTCGATGCGGGCACGTGGATCGGCCACGGACCTCGCGATCATCACCGCGGATCGCACCTGCCGGGCCTATCTCGAGACCGATGAGACCGGCCACACCTGGGTGTCGGAGGTCGAGGGCGTCGGGACTCCGGTCGTACTGCCGGACTCCACCCTCGACGCGCTCACCGGCTTCGCGCACGTCTTCGCGAAGGGGCTCGTCGACTGCTCCTCCGCCATCGCGAGGCTTCGCGACGCCGGGGTCCGGACGAGTTACGACTACTCCTTCTTCGACGACGACCTCGGCGAGTACGCAGCAGACCTCACCTTCTACTCGGCGGGCGAGGGCAACGCGGATCGCGGTCGCCGCTTCGCCGCGCGCGCGATCGAGCGCGGGGCGCGCATCGCGATCGCGACCCTCGGTGCGGACGGCTGCATCGCCCTCACCAGCGAGGGCGATGAGTACCGGATCGCACCCGAGCCGGTGCGGGTCGTCGACTCCATCGGCGCTGGAGACGCGTTCACCGCCGGATTCATCGCCGCCGCTGCACGGGGAGCGACGCTCGAGGAGTCCTTGCACGCGGCCGCGGCGCGAGGTGCGGAGGCCTGCCTGCTCCCACTGGCCTTCGAGCAGGAGACATGGCCGGTGGACGTCGGAGACCGCCCGCTCGGCATCAAGACCAAGACCAAGACGAACTGACCGATTCCGATCAAAGGAGAGACGATTGGCTGTATTGGAAGCCCGCGGCATACGCAAGTCGTACGGGTCGGTGAACGCGATCCGGCACGCCGATTTCGAGTTGCGCGAAGGAGAGGTGCACGCGCTCATCGGCGACAACGGTGCCGGCAAGTCCACTCTCATTAAGATCCTGTCCGGCACGGTGGTGCCCGACGCCGGCACGCTCATGCTCGGCGATGAACCGGTCGTGCTCGGAACCCCGCAACGCGCGCGGGAGTACGGGATCGAGACGGTGTACCAGGACCTCGCGCTCGCCGACACGCTCAGCGCCGCGAAGAACATCTGCCTCGGTCGCGAGGTCATGCGCGGGGGGCTGCTCGGCAAGCTCCTCCGCATGTACGACGACCGGGCGATGCGCCGCATCGCCGTGCAGAACCTCGAGGAACTCGGCGTCCGCCTGCCGTCACCCGACGCCGCTGTCGGCGGATTCTCCGGCGGGCAGCGCCAGGCCGTCGCCATCGCCCGTGCCGCCGTGTGGGGCAGCCGCCTCCTTATCATGGACGAGCCGACCGCAGCGCTCGGAGTCGTGCAGACCAACGCCGTGCTGGATCTCATCCACCGGACGAAAGAGCAGAAGAACCTTCCCGTGATCCTCATCTCGCACAACATGCGCGACGTGATGCGCATCGCGGATCGGGTCACGGTGCTCTATCTCGGCCGCACGGTGCTCACGATCGACGTGAAGGACGCGACGAGCGACCTGCTTGTCGACGCGATGACCGGCAAGCTCAATCCGCTCGGAAAGGACATCCAGTGACCACGAACGTCGTCATCGTTCCGCTTTCGCGCGGTGAGCGCCTCAAGCAGACGCTCACTCAGAACGCCCAGCTCCGCACCGCGGGCATCCTGCTCATCCTCGTGATCGCCTTCGCGCTCACGACGCCGTCGGGCAGCTTCCTGAGCTGGGGCAACTTCTCGGACATGGCCCTGAACACGACGGTGATCATGCTCCTCGCGATGGGCCAGATGTTCATCGTCATCGGCGGTGGTCTCGACCTCTCGATCGGCTCGGTGGTGATCTTCTGCTCCGTCGTCGCGGCGAACAGCTTCCGCTTCTTCGCCGGGTCCGAAGATGAGGGGTATCCCACCCTGCTCTTCGCCGTGATCATCACGATCCCGATCACCATCGCCGTCGGCGCTCTCTGGGGAACGCTCAACGGCTGGCTCATCGCCTACTTCAAGATCCCCTCCTTCATCGTCACGCTCGGCACCCTGACGGTCATCCTCGGTCTCGCGCAGGTGTGGACCGGCGGCACCAACCAGACCGGTGTGCCGCGCGCCATCCAGGCGGGCTTCGCGGGGACGAAGGCGTTCGGGATACTGCCGTGGCCGGTGGTCGTCACCGCCCTCGTCGTCGCGATCTTCTGGTTCATCCTCGCGAACACCCGCTACGGGCTTCGCACCTACGCGTTCGGCTCGAACGCCGAGTCCCTGCGGCGCGCGGGTGTGAACACGAAGCGCCACGAGATGTCGCTGTACATCCTCATGGGCGCCCTCGGCGGCACCGCCGCGCTGCTCGATGTGGCCCGTTTCGGAACGGTCTCGCTCACCTCTCACACGACGGCCAATCTGCAGTCGATCGCCGCCGTGATCATCGGAGGCACGAGCCTCTACGGCGGAGCGGGCAAGATGCTCGGAACCATCATCGGCGCGTTCATCCCGGCCGTGCTGAAGAACGGCTTCATCATCCTCGGAGTCAGTCCGTTCTGGCAGAACGTGGCGGTGGGCGGCGTGCTCATCCTCGCCGTGTACCTGGATCGCCTGACCCAGATCCAGCGCGGAAGGAACCGCGCGGCGGGCATCATCGGCTCCGTCAAGCGCCTGCGGAGGGGCCAGTCCGAAGATCCCCCTGCCCGAGACGACGGCGGGGACGGCGACGCCGGTTCCTCACCCCCGACCGCGGCCCGCGGTTCTGGCAACCTCCCGGGCGGATTCGGGTGAAGTCCTCGCCCCGCCCGTCTCCGACCACCGATCCATCAACCCGACAATCGATTCCCATCCAATCAATGAAGCTATGGAGTGAATGATGAATAAGAAGCACCTTCGCGGCGCGTCCCTTCTCGGGATCGCGGCCCTCGTCGCCGGTCTCGCCGGTTGCAGCGGAAGCGACACCGGCAGCGGTGACGACTCCGGTGGCGACGCCAAGGGCGAGTTCCGCATCGCCCTCGTCACCGGGCTCGTCTCGCAGCCCTTCTACGTCGACATGCAGCGCGGCGCGGAGGCCGAGGCCAAGAAGCTGGGCGTCGAACTCCAGTACGAGGGGGCCTCCCAGTGGGATCCCTCCGTGCAGATCCCCGTTTTCGACTCGGTGCGCGCCACCAAGCCCGACTTCCTCCTCGCCGTGCCCGTGAACGATGAGGCTCTGCTCGGCCCGCTCCAGCAGTTCACCGACGAGGGCATCCCCGTCGCGACGGTGGACACGGACCTCGCCGACAAGTCCGGCCGCCTGGTCAACATCAGCTCGGACAACTACGCGGGCGGAGAGCTCGCGGCCGAGGCCGCGGCCGAGGCGATCGGCGAGAAGGGCAAGGTCGGCCTGCTCTGCTACAACCCCGGCATCACCGTGAACGATCAGCGCCGTGAGGGCTTCGAGAAGAAGCTCGCCGAGTACCCCGACGTCGAGTACGTGGGCAACCAGCTGATGAACACCTCCTCCGAGACCGATCAGGCGCTTCCGCCCTTCCTGCGCTCGAACCCCGACCTCGACGCGCTCGTCACGTGCGACGGCAACAGCGGATCCCGCTCGGTCGCGATCCTCGGCGAGGCGAACTCGGATGTGAAGCTCGTCAGCTTCGACGTCGACGCAGACCTCATGACCGCGTTGAAGGCCGACGCCATCTCGGCGCTCATCGCGCAGTCGTCCGAGGAGATGGGGGCGCTCTCGGTGCGCTGGGCATTCGAGTACCTCTCGGGTGATAAGCCCTCGCAGGACGATGTGACCCTGCCCTTCGTGAAGGCGACGAAGGACAACCTCTCCGATCCCGACGTGCAGAAAGCAGTCGGCTCGTATGACAAGTAACAGCGGCGGTGCCCGCATCGGCATAGTCGGTGCGGGCACCATCACACAGAACGTCCACATCCCGGCCATCCAGCGCCTGCCCGGGGAGGTCGAACTCGTCGCGATAGCCGACATGGAGCGCTCGGTGCTCGACCAGGTGGCGACCGCCAACCGCATCCCCGACACCTACACCGACTATCGCGAGATGTTCGCCCGGCCCGATATCGACGCGGTGATGCTGATGGTCGGCGACCCGCTCCACGTGCCGCTCGCGATCGAGGCGATCGAGGCGGGGAAGGACGTGTTCGTGGAGAAGCCGATGGGCACCACGGTGGAGGAGTGCCTGCGCCTCCGCGACGCGGTGCGGGCCTCCGATCGCTTCGTGCAGATCGGCAATATGCGCCGCTACGACGCCGGCGTTGCCTTCGCCCGACACGCGGTCGCGGAGCTCATCGGCGAGGTCCAGTCCTTCGACGCCTGGGCGCGCTGCGCGTCCTCGGACTTCTCGAACTCCGCGGGCGCCTACCTTCCGACCATTCGTCCCGCCGGTTACGCGCGGCCGGACTGGAAGCTCGACAGGCCGAAGTACGCGCTCGACGCGCACTCGTCCCACCTGTTCGATCACATCCGGTACGTCGTTGGGGCGCCGCAGACGCTGTCGGCGATCCGCGGCCAGCGCGGTGAGAACTACTCCTGGCAGGGGCTCATGGATCTCGGAGACGGCGGGGTCGGTCGTTTCGAGCTCACCTACGAGACCGCGGCGCCGTGGTCGGAGGGACTCATGGTCTACGGCACCCGCGGCACCGTCACCCTCGAGATGTCGCCGGTCGCCGAGCACCGCCCGAGTCGAGTGGAGGTCTTCGACACGGAGTCGAACAGGTTCATCACACCGTATCTCATAGGGGAGGCGAGCATGTATCTCAATCAGATGCGCGGTTTCGGTCGCGCCGTGCGCCGGGAGGAGCCGCCGCGTTCGACCGTCGACGACGGGCTCGCGGTGGTGATGGACATCGCCGCGACTCGACAGGCGGTCGACACCGGCGCGTCGGTGCGGATCGAGGATCTGGAGGTGCGCTCGTGAGCATCGGCATCTTCAGCCGGACCTTCGCGGTGGCGGATCCGGACGACGCCTTCGCCGCGGCGAAGGCCGCCGGATACGACGGCGTCCACCTGAACCTCGCCACGATCGACACCGGTCTCTCCCCAGCGGGCTTCGATGATCGGATCGCCGATCTCGTGCGCCGTCTCTCGGGGAAGTGGGATCTGGAGCTCTACGGAATCTCCGCGAGCTACAACATCGCGCACCCCGACCCGGCAGACCGGCGTCGCGCCGTCGACGATGTGCTGCGCACCATCGAGGCGGCGCCGTCGATGGGGATCGACTTCGTCTCGCTGTCCACCGGCAGCCGATCGGTCGAGAGCACCTGGCGATACCACCCCGACAACGCGACCGATGAGGCCTGGGCGGATGCCAGGAGCTCGCTCGAGCAACTCGCGGCTTCAGCCGAGCGCGTCGGCGTCCGTCTCGGCGTCGAACCCGAGCCCGCGAATGTCGTCGCGGATGCCCGACTCGGTCTGCAGATGCTCGACGAGGTCGGCAGCGACGCGGTTCGCATCATCCTCGATCCGGCGAATCTCCTCTTCGCAGGGGACGGCCTGAATCGGCAGTCGGAGGTGCTCGAGGAGGCGTACGAACTGCTCGGCGACCGCACCGATGTCGTGCACGCCAAGGAGATCGGCGACGGCGAGGAGATCGCCGCCGGCGACGGTCCGATCGACTTCGGCATCGTCTTCGCGCTCACGGCGGCGCTGGGTCGCGACGTGCCCGTGATCGCCCACAACCTCTCGGCCGACGACGCTGCGCGCACGGCCGAGTTCATCCAGGAAGGAATGGTCAAAGCTCATGACTCATGAGGCACCCCTGCTCACCGAGGGCATCGACATGCGGCTCGACGGGGAACGGCTCGTCTTCGGCGACGACGTCCACATCACCCGGTCCGGTCAGCGCAAGGTCTCGGCGATGTCCCACATGTTCGATGCCGCGGACGAGAGCGACGACTCGATCCTCTACGACACCTTCGTGGACGTCTGGGAGGAGCGGGACCACGACGCCTTCGGCGGCGGCAAGCTCGGATACTCCCTCACGTCGATCCGCGCGCTCCCCGTGGGGGAGGAGTCGCCGAAGACGCACGGGCACGTGCACACCCCGAAACCCGACGGCTTCCCGCCGGCCGAAGCCTACGAAGTGCTCAACGGATCGGGTGTGTTCATCATGCAGGACATGCACGACGGGCCGGAGACGACCTTCGCCGTCGCGGTGCACGCGAACGTGGGGGACGTCGTCGTGATCCCCGGCGCGCTCTATCACTGCAGCGTGAACGCAGGAACGGAGCGCTTCGTCTTCTCCGACCTCTGCCGGCGGGGCATGAGCGACTACTACCAGCACGTGCACGACGCGGGAGGCTTCTCCTACAAGCGCCGCGCAGACGGCGACTTCGTCGCCAACTCGAACTACGCCTCGCTCCCCGAACTCGAGCACGTCACGGCCGAGGAATGGAGCGGGCGCAGGATCCCCCCGCTCTACCGGACGCTGCGCGACGACCCGGCGTCCCTGGAGTGGCTCCGGGATCGCGAGGCCTTCGTGCGGGAGTTCCCCCGCCTCGCCGACTTCGCCTACCCCGTCGGCCTGGCCCGGCTGTAGGGAGAACGATGCCGCACTGGGAACGCCTCCGCATCGACAGCCACGCGCTCGCGGGAAACCTCCTCGGGGACTCCCCTGAACGCGAGGTCGCCGTCTACCTGCCGCCGAACGTCGAGCAGCGGCCTCCTCGATCGCTCGTCCTGCTGCTCCACGGCTACGCGCAGCGGGCCGACACCTGGACCTGGCCCACCTACCTGCGCTCGGGGCGCACCCGCGCGTCGTTCGGCGAACTGCTCGACGGCCTTGCCGCAGCGGGCGAGGATCTCCCGATCGTCGCCGTGCCCGACGGGTGGACGAGCTACGGCGGCAGCCAGTGGATCGACTCGCCGGTGCACGGCGACTTCCAGCGCTACCTCTCGGAGGAGGTCGTGCCCGCGCTGCTCGAGCGCTTCCCGTCGCTGGAGGCCGACCGCCTGGGCGTGATCGGCTACTCATCGGGCGGCCTCGGCGCCTGGGAGTTCCTGCACCGCAACAGCGGTCGGGTGGCTGCCGCGGCACTGCTGTGCGCGTCGGGCAACTTCGAGCTCACCTCGCGGGGCACGGTGCGCAACTACCTCCTGTCGACGGGGCGCTCGGGTCCGACCGGACCGGTGGAGGGCGACGAGTCGAGCTGGCTCGCCCACGCGCTCGGAGCCGCCTACTCGCCGAACCCCGAGGCCCCGTTCTACGTTGACCTGCCGTTCGACACCCGCACGGGTGTGCTCCGCGAGGAGATCTGGCAGCGATGGCTCTCCTTCGACCCCGTCGTGAACGTCGGCGACCGTGTCGCCTCGCTCGAGCGGCTCGAGTATCTGCTCCTCGACGCCGGGGACCGAGACGGCACCGGTGCGCAGTTCGCGCACCGCGCCCTCTCGAAGAGACTCGCCGAACTCGGCATCGCGCACGAGGCGCGGGAGTTCGAGGGCTTCCACTCGGATCAGGGCATCCAGCGGGCGGCACTCGCCGTCCGCGATCTCACCAGCGCACTCGGCGAGGAGGCCGGCTCATGACGAACGTGCTCCACGGGGGACGCCACTTCTACGGATTCGACATCGGCGTGCTCGTACTCGACAACTCCAACCCCCGCCCCCTGGGGGATATCGGCAACGCGCAGACCTGGGACTTCCCGATCCTCTACGAGGTCGTCGAGTCCGCGAGCGCGCAGCACGTCGTGGAAGAGGGTGCTGCGGGCCTGCTCCCGGCATTCATCGAGGGCGCCCGCAAGCTCGAGCGTCTCGGCGTGAAGGCGATCCTCACGAGCTGCGGATTCCTCGCGGTGTTCCAGCGCGAGCTGGCGGCCGCGGTGGGGGTGCCGGTGGCGACGTCGAGCCTGCTGCAGCTCCCGCTCGCGCTGCAGGCCGTGAGCCCCGAGCGCAAGATCTGCGTGCTCACCATCAACGGGGAGAAGCTCACGCGCGAGTACTTCGAGAGCGTCGGCGTGCGGGAGGAGGACATGGACCGGATCACGGTGGTCGGGCTGGAGCACTCGGAGATGCTCTACTCGGCGCTCATCCTGCGCTCCGGAGTGCTCGACGTCGACGTGGCGCGCGCCGACATGGTCGCCGCCGCGCGCGGCGCGGTCGATGCGGACGACTCGATCGGAGCCTTCGTCATGGAGTGCACGAACATGCCGCCCTACACCGAAGCCGTGCGCGCGGCGACCGGGCTGCCGGTGTGGGACGTGGTGACGCTCGGCAACACGCTGTATCGGGCCGTGAGCGGCTGATCACGCGGTGGCCCGCTGGCGGTCCGCCCCCGCCGAGTCGCTGTCCTGCGCCCGAATCCCTATCGAAATCACGCGATTCCGATAGGGATTCGGCGTTTGGGCAGCGATTCGGCGTCGGCGCGGGTAGCGGCCGGCGCGAGGCGGGGTAGGGAACCGGCCCGGCGCGGCCCGGCGCGGCCCGGCCCAGCGAGGCGAGGGAACCCGGCATCCCGCGCTTGACACGGATCGCAATGCTTTGCTTAACTATCCGTTATGCATGACACCATTCGCACCCAGTCCGCCTTCGAGGTGAACTTTGGGCAGACCGGCATGATGATGGCCGGTCGAGGTGACATGTGCTGTCGAATGTGCATGTGAGCGAATTCCGGATCTCGTTCCATCCGTCGCGAACCGAACGACCTCTGCGGCTCCACTTCTGCGATCCGCGCGAGTCTCAGGGCTGATCACCAGCCCGCTCGCACACCTCCGCGCATCAGCGCAACGCATCCGCATCGCGGCCCGATCTGAACGGCCGCCCGGCTGCGAGCACCGCACGACAGCATCTCGAAGGACATCATCATCATGAGCACCATCACCCAGACCCTCCGCTCCGCCCGCCCCGACCTCGCAGCCCAGCTGCCGCCCCAGGCGGTCCCCGAACGAAACGTGCCCGAGGGCACCGAGGTGCGCGGCTTCGCCCTCTACGTCGGCCTCGCCGACGACAAGATCGCCGAGGGCGATCCCAAGCTGGGAGCCATCGTCACCCGCATCAAGCAGCTCGTCGCCGAGCTCGCGCCCGCTGCCGAGACGTACGCTGCGGTGGCGCTCGCCCCCGAGGGCACCGGCGGCCGCGATGTCGACGTCGTGCGCCTCGCGCTCGGCGATCCCGCCGCGCACGCCCGCCAGAAGCAGCACGAGGCCGCCGCCGAGGACCGCGCGGCGAGCGGCGTGATCCTCGACCTCTCGCGCAAGCGGGTGCTGCTCGACAACGTGCCTGCCGCGCTCACCTTCCGCGAGTTCGAGCTGCTGCAGTACCTCGTGCTGCGCGAGGGCCGCACCATCAGCCGCGAAGAGCTCATCTCCGGCCTGTGGGCCGATGCTCCCGCCGAGGAGGTGCCGAGTGAGCGCACCATCGACGTGCATATCCGCCGCCTGCGCGTGAAGCTCGCGCAGTACCAGGATATCGTGCGCACGGTGCGGGGCACCGGCTACCGCTTCGACCGTCACGCCGACGTGTCGATCCTGCACACCTCCGGCCCGAGCCCGGACGCGTTCTGATCGGCTGTTCCGCGGCGGGGCCGCTCCGAGCTGTGCCGGGCTTTGCTTCTTTCGCGCGCCTGCAAGCTGCGGTAACGTCGTAGCAGAAGGCAGTTTCAAGGATGGAGACCGACATGACCACGTTGCCCCCTGAGGGTCAGGACGGCCAGGAGACCGGCGGACAGCCCACCAGTGATGCTCCGCCGTCGGCGCCGACGCCGCCGACGGCTCCCTCGCAGCCCGGCGCGGCTTCGCAGCAGCCCCAGTACCAGACGCCTCCGCCTCCGCAGCAGCCCCAGTACCAGGCGCCGCCTCCGGGCGGCTACCAGCAGCCGCCGGCCGGATATGCCCAGCCCGCGGTGAATCCGGTCAGCAACCTGCAGCTGAACTACTGGCTATCGGTGTTCTTCAGCTGGATCCCTGCGCTCATCTTCTTCCTCGTCGACAAGGAGAAGGGCGATCAGCGGCTGCGAGCGCTGCACGCGGCGAACCTGAACTTCTCGCTGCTGCGCATCGGCGCCATCATCGCGGGATACATCGTGTTCTTCATCTTCGTGTTCATCCCCTACATCGGTGCGCTGATCGGCTGGCTCGTCCTGATGGCGGTGTGGATCGTGCCGTTCATCTTCCACATCATGGCGGCGACGAAGGTTTCCCAGGCCTATCAGAGCGGGCAGACCGATCCGTTCATCTTCAACATCCCGCTCGTCAAGTAGGCGCGTCGGCGGTCGAACGGCCCGGGCTTCGGCCCGGGCCGTTTCGTCTAGGCCTCGTGCTGCGCACCGCGCCCGCGCCGGGCTGCTCCCGCGCGCTGTTCTCTGCGCTCGCGGCGCGCCGCGCGCCACAGGTTCCACCGCTCCCAGAACCGGGCCAGCACGCGCCGCAACCAGGCCAGCAGGCGCCTGGCCCAGTGGTACTCCGTGCCGAGGATCGTGAGGCCGATGAACACGATGAGCCAGCCCGGCCCCGGCAGGGGAACGAGGATCAGCCCGACGACCACGACGAGCACGCCCAGCACGGTGACCGCAACCTTGTAGGCCGTGTTGAGCCATGGGCGGCGGCGGATCGCCCGGCGCCAGCCGTCCACGATGCGCCCGAACCGCAGGCTGAGTCGATGGGCGCGCTCCGCGTCGTCGGCATACGGGTCGGTCATGCACTCGAGAATACGACGGGCTGCTGGCATTCGGCCGGGTGCGGCGTCGGAGGGGTTCTCGGAGCAGCGCCGTTGTCGAGCAGCAGGGTCGTGCTGGGCAGCCCGGGGCAGGCTCGCCTGGGGCAGAGCCGCTCCGCGAACGAGGAAGCCCCCGGCCGAACCGGGGGCTTCCTTCGTGACTCTCCGTAGCTGAGGCGGGGCTCGATCCCGCGACCTCACGATTATGAGTCGTGCGCTCTAACCAGCTGAGCTACTCAGCCATGCGGCCCGAAGAGCCCAGAGAGTCAGAGCCCCGAGCCAGGATTGAACTGGCGACCCCTTCCTTACCATGGAAGTGCTCTACCACTGAGCTATCGGGGCGCGGCCACCCTGCGGTGACAACCGTTAGAGAATAGCACTTTTTGCGGGGCCATGCGAAATCCGAGCGTACCGGACACGTCCCTCTCTGGGCCTAGGCTAGTGGTGTGTCCCGTAAATAGATACTTATTTGC
>NZ_KZ984001.1 GCF_003569785.1 Leucobacter sp. wl10
ACGACCCGGTGTTGCATCGACCGGTTGAACTCACCAACTACACCGCCATGGTCTACACCGACCGCATCCAAGAACTCGGCGCTGTCCCGTCAACTGGAACGGTTGGTGACAGCTTTGATAATGCGATGGCCGAGGCGGTCAACAATCTCTACAAGACCGAGCTGATTCGTCAGCAAGGCCCGTGGCGGACCGTTGAGCAGGTCGAGCTCGCGACGCTCGAGTGGGTGTGGTGGTGGAACCACGAACGCCTCCACGGGGAACTCGACATGCGTACCCCGGCCGAGGTCGAACAGGCCTACTACGCTGGAACCGAGATGCTTCTGTCACCAACCGGCTGACAGGAAAACCGGTCGGAACTCAAACCAGGCCAATTCACGACACGGTGAGGTGCCCGACGTTCTGGTCGATCTGCCGGACGGCCGTCACGACGAGATCCTTTCCATGCGAAGCCTTGGCATCTTGCATTGCAGCGAGCCGCCAGGAGTCCAGGGCTGTCGCTGGATCATCTCTCAATGCCGAAGCGGACGGGCGATCCAGAGACAGCGAAGCGATGTGAACCGGTTCGGCGGGCACACGATGAGGCCGGACAACACCGACCCGTGCTACGCCTCAACCGCCAACACCTTCAGCTGTCCACATCTGGCGCGGCAAGAGATACCTATTCACCGATAACCTTCGTTATGTCAGTTTGAGGGTTTCGGGCCTCGACCTGACCGCGCTTCCCTGGGACACTGAGAGCAGGATTTCTCTGGATGGGGGTGCGAATCATGTGCGCGAGTTACGGCCTGGATCCACGGTTCACTGATCGCGACGAGATCCTCGCGCACGACCTCGAGCTGCTCGACGGACTCCGCGGCTGGGCCGAGCAGAATGAGGGCAAGACGCTCTATCCGACGGGCAAGGATAAGCGGAATCTGAATCCGATCGTGCACGGCGTCGACGGCCGCCGCGAGCTCGAGCTCGCCTGGTGGGGCTACCTCGTCGACGGAGTGCCAGCGAAGTTTCCTTCGATCAACACGAAGTCCGAGCGACTGCTTACCCAGAATGGCCGGCCGGGTCGGGCGATCGTGCCTGCGACCGCGTGGTTCGAGATGCAGAAGCCGCAGCGTCAGTGGTTCCAGTTCACCGAGTCCGACGCGCAGCTGTTCGCGATGGCCGCGGTCACTCGCCCCGGCCGCACGACCGATGGGGCGACCTTCACCTGCTACTCGCTGGTGATGCGGACGGCGCAGGATCGGCACGCGGGTATTCACGACCGCTCCCCGCTCGTGCTCCCAGCCGACTTCGTGGCCGATTGGCTCACGAGCCCGGCGCCGACGCGTGAACTGGTCGACGCGGCCTTGGGCGTATCCGAGGCCGTGCTGGGCGGCGTACTCGCCGAGCCGATCGCGGCGCGTCCGTGAGGAATACTTGCGAGTACTTGTCCCATAATCAGTACCGTATATGATAGAGTATTGGTTATGGGACACCGATCATACGAACCGCGGCGGGAACTCGAGGCCCTCCTCAATGCGCTTGAGGGCATCCTGGTGCGTTCTGCGCTGTTCGAGGGCCTCTCGCAGCGTGAGATTGCCGCCGAGCTCGACACGAGCAAGTCGCGGGTGAATCGCCTCGCGAATGAGACCGAGCACCTCTTCCCGCTTCGGGATGCGGTGGGGTATGGGCTCGCGACGAGGATGCTCTCGTCGACGCCGATCGTGGAGATCGCGGCCGCGAGATGCTGGTCTGCCGGCCTGCGGGAGAGCGCCGCGGTGACGCTTGCGGAGCTTCGAGACGCCGTCGATCTCGATCTCAGCGGTGGCGCCCCGGAGCCACCCACGGAGCCCCGCAAGGCTGATGCATCAGATCCCGCCCCTGCCGGGGCTTCTGTGCGCTCGGTGTCGATGGCACTGCCGACGCCGGGAACCGAGGAGGCCGAGCTGCTCCTCGGCATGCTGTGGGACTGGTCGCGGCGTGCGTTCCTCGACGTCGCGCCGGGCGCCGAGGAACTGCGAGTCGGCGTGTATATCCCCCAGGGCGTGGAGGAGGCGTCCAGCTTGCTCCCCCGTGTCCCGGCGTCGACGGTCGCCGCGCTGCTCGGCGTACCGGTTGCAGACGTGCCGAGCGAGTGGCTGGACAACGGGCTTCGGACGGCCGGTATCGCCGCCACCAGCACGCCTACACAGTGACGAGCAGTTCCTCGCTGGTCGCCGTTTCATTCGCGGCGTCGTAGATGAGCCAGGTCGAGTCGTTGTGCTGGTTGCGGTAGGCGATGCCGCGATCGACGAAGCCGTGCCAGGTGGCACCGGCGTAGTAGCCGGCGATCATCTTCGCGAGCATCGTGTCGGCGCGTTCGCGCTTCGCGGCGGAGTCTTGCTCGATGGCGTCGCAGTGCTCGGCCCAGATGCTCTTGCCGACCATGCTGAGGTATTCCTGCTCGCGCACCTGGTCGATCATGGCGGGGAGGCACTGGCATTCGTCGGTGGCGTCGTGGTGATGCCCGATGCATCGATCGTCGGAGCAACCGCAGGCGTCGCCGCCCCACGGCTGCGCGGGGTCGTGGCCGTGGAGCCGGCACCAGTCGGCTTCCGTCCAGCCCTGCAGCTCGAGTTCGTGCAGCGCGTGGGCGTTCAGGTTCCCCATGAGCGTGTCCTCCTTCTGCAGTTGCCGCCGCGTCGACCGCTGCGAATGCTGCTCTTCGATAGTACGCGCGACCGCTGACATTGAGAGGGGTGGGTGCCGACCGGGGAGCTCCGGTCGGCACCCGTCTCGTGCCGTGCAGTCAGTCCTCGTTGACGTCGGTGTCGACCCACTGCTTGCTGCTGGATCGCAGCTTGCGGCCGGAGCGGTAGGTGGCCCGCTCCGCCCAGTGCCCGTCGTGGAATCCTTCTTCCTCGACGTCGACGTCGCAGCCGGGTAGGAGCCGGGAGAGAACGCGGGCGAGGGTGTCGAGGCCGTCGATCTGGTACTTGTGGTCGTAGTTCGCCAGGAATACATGCCCGAGGAACTGCTCGTTGCGGCACTCGACGCCGATCTCTGGTTGGAAGAACTCGTATCGCTCGGCTAGCTCGTCGAGCCACCTCGCGATCCGGGCGGCTTCCTCCTGGTCGACGGGAACGTGGTTGACGGTGATCGTCGTGTCCATGCTCATCGTCCTGCCCCCTCCTGCTTGGCATCGTGTGCGGCTTGCAGCTCGGGCACGGTGGTCACCAGCGGGTTGACCGATTCCCATTGCTGCGGTTCGGGGCGGAACTGGCCGAGTTCGATGCGGGGCGTTCCGTCGACGGTGTAGAAGAACAGAGAGCCGTACTCCTGGCCGTCGAGGTAGAGGTAGAGGTTGCCCCCATAGGCGGCGAGGTCGCCGTCGTCGAAGAAGCCGTGGCCCTCGGTGTCGCTCGGCTCCCCGAGGTCGATTTCGATCTGGCGGTGCCCGAGTTCGATGGTGAGTTGCATGATCGGTGCCTTTCTCTGAGCGGGCGGTCGGGGAACACGCCGTATGCCTGCTCCTCCTCATCGCCCATTGCCTTCCGGCACCTGCCGCTGGATGGGCGCGGGAGCGGCTGGTCAAGGCCGATAGAGCGCACAAGTTCTCGGCCGCAGCTGAGCGGCAGCGGGCGGTCGAGAAGTTTTCGCGTGCCTTGACGAGCTGCTCGCGCGTCCGCACAATCCAGACCCGGAAGGCAACGGCGTAGCCGGTGCCCCAGCTGCACGGGAGTGCGAGCTGCATTATCTGCGCGCACCCGGTGAGGGTGCGTTCTCCGCGATGCGACCTGTCCGTCGCGCTGGCGTGCTACGGAAAGTGCTACACTTGGGGTATGGCTACGATCACGCATCGCGAACTCCGCAACAACTCCGCCGAGGTGCTGCGTCGCGTCGCCGACGGCGAGGCGATGGAAGTGACCAACCGCGGCGTGGTCGTCGCGCACCTCTCCCCCGCCGCGACTCCGGCGCTCCCGTTCCCAGTGTCTCGGGCCGCTCGACGGAGCGGCGGCTGGTCGACGCTTCCGAAGGTCACGCTCGACCGTCCTGTAAACGAGATCATCGATCTCGAGCGGGAGGATCGCTGGTGACGGCTCCGACTCCTGCACCTTCGGCCTCGCAGGTGATCTATCTCGACACTTCCGCAGCTGTGAAGCTCATCAGCGACGAACGGGAGTCGGACGAGCTGCGCAGGTATCTGGACGAGGGGCCGATGGTAGTCTCGAGCGACCTCCTCGAGACCGAGCTGCGGAGGATCGGCGTGCGCCACGGCATCGACCAGGTGCTGATCACCGCCGTGCTGGACGGTGTGACGCTGACCCCGTTGACGAGGCACGAGTTTCGTGAGGCGGGAATGTACCCGCAGGCCGGCCTGCGTAGTCTCGACGCGTTGCACCTCGCCGGGGCGCTGAGCGTCGATGCTTCGGCCATGCTGACGTATGACGTCAGGCTTGCCGAGGCTGCGCGCGCGCACGGACTCGAGGTCATCGCGCCGGTGTAGCCGGGCGCTCCCTACTCGCTGGGCGGTGCCAGCTGTGCGGCGAACGCATCCCAGGCCGCCTGCAGCTCCTCGTCGGTGCCGGAGGCGAGCCAGTGCCGGCTGATGTTCAGGCCGGTGAGCTTGAGCTCGACGAGCAGTCGCGGCGGCTCATGGTGCCGGTCGACGATCGCAGTGGCGGTGACGACGTGCGCGGGGTTGATCCACATGCGTGCCGCGCCGACGCTGGCGTGCTCGTCGGGAAGCGGGATCAGGCCGGACATATCCCGATCCTAGCGAATGTGTCACGTTTGTGAGCACCTTTATGCTGCAACGCCTAGACTGGGCGTATGTCGATCCCTCGTGTCTTTCCCAGCCGTGAGGCGCGCGCCGAGATCCCCCAGGCGCTGCAGCGCTTCCGCAGTGAGGGCGCATTGGCTGAGCCGGTGGTCTTCGGGGCTCATCGCCGACCGGAGGCGGTGGTGATCCCGTTCGAGCTGTACACGGCTCTACTGCCAGCGATCGAGGAACTCAGAATCGCCGCAGCCGAGCAAGAGCACCAGGGCGGGCTCGAGGTGCCCCCGAACGACGATACGGGTCGCTGAACATGGTGCAGTACATCCTGTTGGGCGCCCTCATGCTCTCGATGCTCCCGCTCGTCGTCACCCTCCTCCGTCGCCGCGAACCGTCGACGCGAGTGTTGATGGTGGCGTGGGTGGGCGCCTTCATCGGCGGAGCGGGAAGCACTTTCTACATCGGCTTCACGAGCCAGCCGTGGGCGCTGCTCCCTGCAGTCGCCCTCACCGTCATGCTGGTGATCGTGCTGCGGCTGTGGCAGGGCAGGCTCGCGCTGAGCCGCACCGAGGATCCCGAGGAGATCGCTTTGCTGCAGCACCGGCACGGGCAGGATCTCCGCCTCTTCCTGGGGAGTCTCGTGGCCGTGTTCGTCTTCGGAGTGCTGGCCCTGGTGATGGGGTTCATCACCAGGTAGGCGACGTGCGGGGAGGGCCTGCACAAGCCCGATATTAGCTAAATCGAAGAATCGCTGATTTACTAATACCCAAGGGAGGTGCACCGCGGTGACGAGCACGATCGAAGTGGACGCGCTGACCCGCGCGGGCTTCACCGTGCGCGCACGCAGCGCCTCCGAGCTCGACCTGGTGTACGGGCATGAGCGGCTCGTCGCGCACCTCGTGCGGCAGAAGACGAGCCCGACGCGCGCCCAGCTCGAGCAGACGCGCGAGCTGCCCGCCGGCGAGGTCGTCCTGTTCGTGACACCGCGGGCGACCCCGCGCGTGCGTCAACTGGTCGTCCAGGAGCCGCGCGCCTGGCTCGTCACGCACGACGGCACTGAGATCCTCGGGGAGGAGCCGAGCGCGGCCATTCCCGATCGTCGCACGGCGCGGGGACGTGTCCCGTGGGGGCGGTATGCGCTCATGCGGGTACTCGTGCGACAGCTCGAGCCGCGCACGCAGCTGCAGCTCGCCGCCGAGATCGGCCTGACGCAGGGCGCGGTCTCCGGCGCGCTCGCGAGACTCGGGGATGCCGTGCGCGCGAGCGATGCCGGCTGGACGGCCGGCGACCCGCAGCAGCTCTGGGACGCCTTCCTGACGGAGTATCCCGGTACCCAGGGGGTGCGCACGCACTGGTACTCGCGGCAGCCGTTCGTCAGGCAGGCCGAGTTGCTCCGGCCGCTCGCGCGCCTCTCGGCCGATGCCGGCGCCGAGAGCATCGCGCCGTGGCGCACGCCGATGCGCGCGGTCGCCTATGTCGCGGAGCCGATCGACATGGAGGCCCTCGGCTTCTCCCCCGCCACGACGGAGGAGGCGACCGTCGATGTGGTGATCCCCGCCGACCGCACGATCTTCGCAACGGCCGCCGCCTGGGGCCTCGACGTCGCCGACCCGCTCCTCGTCGCATGGGATCTCCGCGACATCGGCGGCAACGACGCCGACGAAGCGATCGCGCAGCTGCGGCGCGTGGTGCTCGAGAGCATCCCCGCATGATCGAGCGCAGCTACAGCACGTTCTCGGCCTCGCACGCCGACGACCGCGCGTTCCTCGCACTCGAGGACGTCGCCCATGTCACCCGCGACTTCGACGACACACGGGTCGTCGGCGGCCTGATGGTCGCGCTGCTCACCGAGGCGTTCCCGGCCGAGGGGTTCGTCGTACGCCGCACCGCCGACGTCGATACGGCGATCTCGGTGGAGATCGCCCATTCGGGGGCGCTGCACGAGCGGCTGATCGCCGCCGGCTACACGGCCTCGGGCGGGAACCGCTACGTCTGCGATGGGCGGGTGGTCGACGTGCTCGTGCCGTCCTCAAACGGCCGCTTCGCCGCGGCGGTGCTGGGCGGGCGCGGCTTCGACTCCGCGCCGGGGCTCTCGCTCGCCCTGGCCGCCCCGCCGATCCTGCACCGCCTCGAGGTGGCACTCTCCGACGGAAGCTCCCGCCAGGTGGAGGTGCGCACGCCCACGGTCGAGCTCGCGGTCGTGGTGAAGGCGCTGGCGACCCGCAGCCGGCACGCGGCGAAGGATCTCGTCGACCTCTACAACCTGCTCCTCATCGCCGAGCAGCACCCGCGCGACGAGCTCGGCGGGTGGCGGCTCGACGATCCCGAACCGATCGGCGCGCGCCGGGATGCGGCGCGGCAACTTGAGCATCTGCGTACGATGCCGGGGTTGCGTGCCGCGCTGTTCGGCACGGGGGTGACGGCTCCGGCGTTCGCGCAGCTTGTTCGCGCGCAGCTCGCTCGGTGAGCCCCGGCTCGGCCGGGGCCCGCCCGCAGCGGTTCAGGCGGTGGTGATCGGCCACGCCTGCGCGTCCCCGTAGCCGGGGATCTGGACGATCATGTGCATTCGCAGCTTCCGGCAGAACGCGGCGGCTTCGCTCTGCTCCCAGTCGGGCGTCTCGCAGGACTGGTACTCGTAGCAGGCGATCGCGAAGAGGATCTCGACTGGACTGCGCGGGCTCGAGGGGCCGTGCGTGTAGTGCTCCTCGAGCTTCTGCTCGTTGTAGCGGTAGTTGACGCTGCGCTGATTCTCGGCGAGCAGCATCGCTCCGACCTTCTCCGCCGTCGAGGGCATCAGTACCCCCGCGGTCAGCCACGTCATCAGCCCGTACTCGATGTTGAGCCCGGCGTTGACCATCGCCCGGATGTGCTCGATCGGCACCATGAATGCGCTCATGATCTCGTTCCTTCCTGCCGCGCCCGGAGTGGGTGTGTCGGCAGGGGCCGGCGATAACGGGGCGAGCGATGCCGGAGCACGCGACGCGCCGACCCACGAGTGGGGCGGGCGCGGGCGCCGTGCGCAGGTCGGGGAAGTCTCGTAGCCTGCTCCCCCGACACACTGCCGGGCTGCGTGCAGGGACGCGGTGCGCGATCTTAGCTGGCACCTGAAGGCGGCACTCTGACCAACGCATAGCCAGGCTCAGCGGCAGGCCTCCTCGCAGCGGGGGACACTCATGCGACCGCCGACCGCCGACCGCCGAGGGGCGCATCCTCAGCCGTGGTGACCGTGGGGCTGTGCGGGGAGGAGGAAGTCTTGACGGATACCGAGGCTCTCGTCGGTGAGTCGGATGGAGGCGTGTGCGTCCGGCACGCGCGCGGTGAGGGCGCGGATCGCGTCGATGGTCTCGGGGACGACGATCGCTTCGTTGTAGACCTGGTAGGTGAGGTACGCCTCGTCCCCGGTGACCGTGACGAGGTCCTCCCAGACGGCGACCTCCCACATGTCGCCGCGGGGCCGCCCGAGGTCGCGCATCAGCTCGATCGTGGAGTTGAGGGCTACCAGCCCGTCGGACATGCGCACGAAGGCGATGCGGGGCGCGGCCCGCAGTGCTGCGAGCACGTCCTCCCGCGATGCCTGGCGGGTGAGCTGCAGGGTCCAGAAGTGGGTGTGCGTCTGCGTGTGCGCACCCTTGGCGGCGATGGTGACAACGTCCAGATCGGGCAGCACCGTCTGCGCGTCGGGACCCTGGTGGGAGGGGATGGTCGGTTCGGGCACCATCGTGTTCATGATGCCGCCGAGGTGCGATTCCCACGGGTCGGTGGCGCGGCGGATGAGCACGCCTCGCGCACGCCCCAGCAATCCGGCATCGTCGAGGGCGCCGAGGACGCGGACGATGCTCGTGGTGTTGCAGGAGACGACGCGCGTGCTGTCGCGGCCGACGGCTGACGCGTAGTTGGCTTGCGCGACGAACGAGTGCCCGGTGGTGGCGTGGGATTCACCGCCTTGCAGGACCACTTTCACGCCGGCGGCGCGGTAGCGCTCTATGTTGCCGGCGGCGATGTGCTTCGGCGTGGTGTCGACGATGACCTCGCAGTCGGCGAGCATCTCCTCGAGACTCCCGCGGACGTGCACTCCGCCGTCCTGCATGGCCTGGCGGGCGGCGTCGGTGGCGGCAAAGACCGGCAGCCGGAGCGCGGCCGACTTGATGCGCCAGTCGGCGGCGATGTCGGCGATGCCGACGAGGTGCATATCGGGCTGCGCGAGCACGGCGTCGGCGACGCGCTTGCCGATGACGCCGTATCCGTTCACGCCGACGCGGATGGGGTGCATGGTGTGCCTTTCTTCGAGGTGGGTAGAAGGTGTCGTCGTTCACCGTCGCCGGCGCGTCGTCCACAGCAGGTAGCCGCCGAGAGCACCGATGACGCTGGCCCCGGTGCCGATGAGCACGCGGGCCCGGCCGCGCCAACCAGTGTTGCCGCTCACGAGCTCGCCGATGCCGTTGATCAGTGCGGCGGCGATCAGTCCGGCGACCATCCGGTTGCCGATGCGCTCCGCCCGGCTCACCAGCGGTTCCAGCTCCTGAGCGCGCAGGTGCACGGCGAAGCCGTTCGCGTCCAGCACGCGGCGCAGCTGTCTTAGCGTGCGGGGCAGCTCGAGCAGCAGCGCCCCGGCGTCGGAGGAGGCCTCTGCCCAGCGCTTCGCCAGTGCGTGGAGGGAGAACCGCTGGCGGATGATCCGCTCGGAGAAGGGCGCGAGCGCCTGCATCATGTCGAACTCGGGGTCCAGGTGAGACGCCAGGCCCTCCCCCATCATGAGCACTTTGAACAGCAGGGCGGTCTGCTGCGGCAGCTGCAGGTGGTGGCGGCGCAGCAGACCGAGCACCTCGCCGAGGAGACGAGTGAGGTTGATCTCCGCGACCGGCCGGTCGCGGTACTGCGCCAGGAAGGAGGCAAATGCGGCCCGCAGCTCGTCGCGGTCGGCGAAATCCTTGGTCACCGACAGTGCCAGCACCGCGGTGGTGAGGGCATCGGCGTCGGCGCGGGTGAAGGCCAGGAGGATGTCGGCGAGCTGCTCAGCGACCTCCTCGTCGAGCTGCCCGACCATGCCGAAGTCGATCAGAGCGAGCGACCCCTCCAGATGGACGAACATGTTCCCCGGATGCGGGTCGGCGTGGAAGAAACGATGCTCGAACACCATCGTCAGGATGAGATGCGCACCGCGATGCGCGAGCTGGGGGCGGTCGATGGCGGCCGCGTCGAGCGCGGTCAGATCGTCGATGCGGATGCCGCGCATCCGTTGCAGGGTCAGCACCCGCGAGGTGGTCGTCTCCCAGAAGACACGCGGGATCGCGACGTCGGACGCGTCGGCGAAGTCGCGCGCGAAACGTTCGGCGTTGCGGCCCTCCTGCAGGTAGTCCAGTTCGGCGCGCAGGGTGCGGGAGAACTCGTCGACCAGGCCCGGCAGGTTGAACTGGCGGGCCTGGTCCCAGCGCTGCTCGGCGCGCTGGGCGAGGTTCTGCAGGATCTCGAGATCCTGAGTCACTTGGGCGACCGCCCCGGGGCGGCGCACCTTGACGACGACCTCGGTGCCGTCGTGCCGGGTGGCGGCGTAGGCCTGCCCGATCGAGGCGGCCGCGAGGGGCTGCGGGTCGAAGGTCGCGAACACCTCGTCGGGGTCGGCGCCGAGCTCCTCACGGAGCACCTCCCTGATGGACTCCCAGTCGTCTGCCGGGGCCCCGTCCTGCAGCTTGGCGAGCTCGCGGACGTAGTCCGGCGGCAGCAGGTCGGGGCGGGTGGAGAGCAGTTGACCGAGCTTGATGAACGTCGGGCCCAGCTCCTCGAGCGCCAGCCGCACGTGATCGGGGCTCGTGTAGGGCTCGTCCCGTGCTGCGTGCCCGAGCACTCCCCGGTTGAACGGGATCCATCCGTCCAGCCCCAGCAGACCCGCGGCCAGCCCCAGGCCATGCCGCTGGAGGACGGCGGCGATGCGGCGGATACGCCGGCGGCGCGCGCCCGCGCCGCTGGGGCGCGCGGTCATGACCCGCTCCCCCGGCGGCGTGTGCGGGCGGGGCGGTGGGTCATACCGCACCGCCGGCCGCTGGGGCGGGTGCGGTGGCGTGTTCCGGCTGCGGTTCGGGTTGCGCGGGCAGGCGGAGGCGTTTGAGGAGGAGCGCGTTGACGGCGACGATCACACTGGAGCCGGACATCGACAGGGCGGCGATCTCCGGGGACAGCATGATCCCGAACGCGGGGTAGAACACGCCGGCGGCGATGGGGAGCGCCGCAGCGTTGTAGCCGATGGCCCAGCCCAGGTTCTGCCGCATCTTGCGCAGGGTGCCCTTCCCGATCTTCAGCGCGATCGCGACATCGAGCGGGTCGGAGCGCATCAGGACGACGTCGGCGGTCTCGATCGCGACATCGGTGCCGGCGCCGATCGCGATGCCGAGGTCGGCCTGAGCAAGGGCGGGGGCGTCGTTGACGCCGTCGCCGACCATCGCGACCTTCTTGCCGGACTGCTGCAGCTCGGCGATCTTCGCAGACTTGTCCTCGGGGAGCACGTCCGCGATCACGGTGTCGATGCCGAGCAGGGCGCCGATGCGGTCGGCGGTGGGCTGGTTGTCGCCGGTGAGCATGACGACCTCCACGCCCTGCTCGTGCAAGGCCTCGATCGCGGTCTTCGCGCTGTCGCGCGGCGCGTCCGCGAGGGCGATGACCCCGGCGATCTGCCCGTCCACGGCGAACATGATGGCGGTGCGGCCGCCGGCCGCGAGAGCCTGCTGCTGGGCGGCGACCGGGCCGGTGTCGATGCCTTCGGCGGCCATCAGGCGGGCGTTGCCCAGCACGACCCGCCTGCCGTCGACGGTCGCGATCGCGCCCTGCCCGGTGACGTTGCGGAACGCGGTCGCGGCACGCCGGGGAACGTCGCGGGCGTCGGCGTAGCTCACGATCGCCTGGGCGAGCGGATGCTCGGACTCCCGCTCGAGCGCTGCGGCGAGGGACAGGAGCTCGACATCGCCGCCGCCGACGGCGACGTAGTCGGTGACTTCGGGCTCCCCCTTGGTGAGAGTGCCGGTCTTGTCGAACACGATCGTGTCGATATGGGCGGCGGTCTCGATGCCGGCGGCGTTCTTGAACAAGACGCCCCGCTTCGCACCGAGCCCGGTGCCGACCATGATCGCCGTCGGGGTCGCCAATCCCAGGGCGTCGGGGCAGGTGATGACGACCACGGTGATCGCGAACAGGATCGCCATCGGCACCGCGGCCCCCGCCAGCAGCCACACCAGGAAGGTGAGCGTGCCGCCGATCAGAGCGACCAGCACCAGCCAGAACGCGGCCCGGTCCGCGAGCCGCTGCCCGGGCGCCTTGGAGTTCTGCGCCTCCTGCACGAGCTTCACGATCTGCGCGAGCGCCGTGTCCGACCCGACCTTGGTGGCGGTCACCCGCAGGGCGCCGACGGAATTCACGGTGGCCCCGATCACCTCCGACCCGGGACTCTTGGTCACCGGCATGGACTCGCCGGTGACCATCGACTCGTCCACCTCGGACTCGCCGGAATCCACGACCCCGTCGGTGGGGATCTTCGCGCCCGGGCGGACCAGCATCAGATCCCCCGGGACGACCTCGCTCGTGGGGATCTCGACCTCTTCCCCGTCGCGGATGACGACGGCCCGGGACGGGGCGAGCTCGAGCAGAGTGCGGATGGCATCGTTCGCGCCGCCGCGGGCGCGCATCTCCACCCAGTGCCCCAGCAGCACGAACGTGGCCAGCACGGTCGCGGCCTCGTAGAACACCTCACCCCCACCGGTGAGAGTGACCGCGAGAGAGTACACCCAACCGGCGCCGACCCCGACGGCGACGAGCACCATCATGTCGAGCGTCCTCGCACGCAGCGCCCGGTAGGCGCCATCGAAGAAGATCCACGCGGAATAGAAGATCACCGGCAACGACAAGATCAGCATGAACACGTCATCCCGCAACCCGAACGGCGCCGCCACTTCGAAGCCGATCACCTCCCGCCCGATCGGCGACCACAACGTGATCGGGATCGACAAGACCAAAGCGACCAGGAACCGGTTGCGCATATCACGGACCATCGACTCCATCGATCCGCCACCGTGATGCCCGCCGTGCCCCATCAACTCCTGCGCGCTATGCGAGGCCGCACCATGACCATCACCCGCGGGAGCAGCCCCGGCGTGCCCGGCATGCGCGTCGTGCCCGGCATGCGCGTCGTGCCCGGCATGCGGATCGTGGTCGGGATCGCAGATATGGTCCGGGACGGACTGGCCGGCGCAATGGTACCCGCAGTCGGTCACCCACTGCTGCAGCTGCGCCACCGAGGTCGCCTCGGGGTCGTAGGTCACGGTCGCGGTCTGCGAGACCGGATTCGCATCCACACTGACCACCCCGGGCTGCCGGCCCAGATGAGCCTCGGTGATGTGCTTCGAAGTCGCGCGGATCATGCCGCTGACCTCAAGGGTCACGGTCTCGGTATCGGTCATCGCGGTGCCTTCCCAGTGTTGGTGCCGTGTGAGGTGGTGTCGGAACGGGGCCGACGGGTCGGTTCGGTGGTCATGATGATCTGCTGCTGGTCCACGGTTCGCCTCGGATCCGGGCGGCGTCAGGAGCGCACCAGGCGGGTGATCGCGGCGTGGGCTTCGCTCAGCTTCTCCTGCGCGACCGGTCCGCCCTCGGCGGTGGCCTGTGCGACGCACCGGCCGAGATGGTCTTCCAAGAGGCTCAGCGCGACCGATTCCAGTGCCTTGGTCACCGCTGACACCTGGGTGAGGATGTCGATGCAGTAGACCTCCTCATCGATCATCCGCGCGACGCCGCGCACTTGTCCCTCGGCACGGCGCAGCCGTGTCAGCAGCGCCTGCTTGTGGTCGATATAGCCGTGCGGCATGCCCTCACCTCCCCTCTCGATCATATACCTACTAGGGGTATAAGGTATAGACCGTGGGGAGTATTCCCGGTCGCCGACGAGCGGGGAGAGCACTCTAGGCCTTCACACGAGAAGCCGACGGTATTCTGGGCGATGGGAGAGGTGGTGCAGGTGGACCAGGTGACCGTGCTGGATCGGCCGCAGCGGCGACTGCGGCTCGGATCGTTGCGCTTCCTCACCGCGGTCATCATGATCATCGCGGGGCTGCTCGCGATGCACTCCTTCAATCTTGAGGATGACGTCACCGGCACCGTCATCCCCGCGATCGCGGCGGAGACGGCTGCCGCGGGGACGGATACTGCCAGCACGGCAGCCCCCGCCGCCTGCGAGGAACTGGTCTGCGGATCGACGCACGTCGCCGGTATCGTCACCTGCCTGCTGGCGTTGCTGACGCTCTTCCTGCTGATTCTGCCGGCACGGTCCGGTTGGGCCACTCTGCTGGCGCGGACGCGACACCTGCGCACGGCCCTGCCCCGCCGGGGGTCCGTGTCGCCCTGGGCCGGTCCTTCGTTGATCCGCTTGTCGATCAGCCGCACCTGAGCTGCGGTCGGGCGCGCCGTTCGCGGCCCGCGTCCGTTGCCGAGTGCGCCCCAGCGTGGGGCGACTCGTGAGCGAGCCGACGGCCCGCTCTCCCGCGTGCTCGTGCGTACACCGAGCGCTCTCGCAGTTCCTGCTCGACCCCGAAAGACCACTATGAAGCCTCAGCAGCCCCGGTATCTCCGTGATACCCCGCGGAGCATCCGCACCAGCGCACCCCTGGCCGCCCGCAGCGCGGATGGGAGCCACTCATGAGCGCCGCGACCCGCACGGCGCCGCGCCCAGCCACCTTGGCCACCGCTCGCGATCCGCGCGACCGACACGATCGCCTCCCCCGCCGGGCACTCCGGCCGGAAGGGATACCACTGCACGGGTCGTCATCGCCTCGGACGGAAGGAGCGTGCTGATGCGCCTCGGGACGCTTCCAGCGCTGATCCCGAGCCCGGAGATCAGCTTCGTGCAGGTGGGGCCGGTCCAGATCCGATTCTATGCGCTGTGCATTCTGGTCGGGATCGTGCTGGCCGCGATCATCACGTCCCGCCGGCTGCGCGCCGCCGGGCAGCCGCCGGGAACGGTGCTGGACGTCGTGATGTGGGCGGTGCTGCTGGGGATCGTCGGCGCCCGTCTCTACCATGTGCTCACCCACCCCGGCGACTACTTCTTCGCCGGCGCCGATCTGTGGCGGGTGTTCTACATCTGGGAGGGCGGGATCGCGATCTTCGGGGCCGTCCTGGGCGGCCTGGTCGGGATCGTCATCGGCACCCGTCGCGCCGGTATTCCGACGCTGCTGTTTCTGGACGCGCTCGCACCGGGCATGCTGGTGGCACAGGCAGTGGGACGACTGGGGAACTACTTCAACCAGGAGCTGTTCGGGCCGCCCACGACGCTGCCCTGGGGGTTGCAGATCGATGCCGGCAATCCCGCCATCCCGCTCGGGACGCCCGCGGGCACCCTGTTCCACCCCTTGTTCCTCTACGAGCTGCTGTGGAATCTGGCCGGTGCCGCCATCATCGTGCTCGTCGAACGCCGTCGGCGCAGCCGGCCGGCGCTCGGGACCGGCCGCACCCTGGGGCTGTACCTGGTGTGGTACGGGATCGGGCGGACCGTGCTCGAATGGATCCGGCTGGATCCCACCGAGCTGCTCATCGCCGGCGTCAAAGCGAACAGTGTCACCGCACTCGTCCTGGCCGCCGCCGGCGTCGCGCTGCTGGTCGCCTCGGCACGGCGCGAGCGGCGCCCGGCACCGCCGCCCGCAGCACCGCCGGGTGCCGACGTCGCGTCGGGGTGACCGGAGGCGGGGACTACGGCCCGTCCGTGCGCAGGAGGCGCCGGATCTCGTCGGCGATGAGCTCGGGCTGTGTGAGGGGGATGTCGTGGCCCGAGCGGTCTGCCACGACGTGCCGGCCGCGGGGTGACTGCGCGGCACGGTATCTGCCGGCGGCGGTCATGGCGTCGCGGATCCGCTGCGGCATGCCGAGGAACCCGCCCGCGCGTCCGCCGGAGATCACGGTGACCGGCACATCGGGCAGGATCGGGGGTGTGCGCTGCCAGCCGCGCAGCTCGCGGAGGAAGGTGCGCGCCTGACGCGCCTGGGTGGCGACCACGGAGGGCCGGAATGCCTCACGATGCAGGTCCGCGCGCACGTCAGCGGGGGCTCCCTCGCTCATGAACCGGAAGAGCCGCTCGAGCAGACCCAGGCGGGCCAGCGCCATCTCCGCAGCGATCACGACTCTCTCGCCGATCCGGAACAGCGGGCTGAACAGGAGCTCGGTAGCCTCGTCGGTCGGATCCACGAGCACCAGCCCGGCCACGCGTTCGGGACGCCGGGCGGCGGCCAGCCGCACGATCGGGCCGCCCGCGGAGTGCCCGACGAGCAGGAACCTGCCGGATCCGAGACCGTCGAGGAGATCGTTCAGGTCGTCGGCCATGCGATCCAGGCTGCGCCCCACCGGGTCGGGCGCGGAACGCCCGAGCCCCGCCCGGTCGTAGACGGCGGCGCGGGCGAAGGCCGCGGTCCGGGTCTGCACGCGCGCCCATGAGGAGCGCGTGGCGGCCGATCCCGCCTCGAACACCACGGTCGGCGCCCCGGTCTGCCCGGCGGGGCCGGGCAGCAGCATCGCGAAGAGTGTCCGCCCGTCTCGGGTGCGCACGCGCACCGGTTCGCCCTGCGTGTGCACGAGCCGCCTCCCGCGCTCAGTCGGGGCGTCCGTGCGCCGACCGCGGCGCGGCGCGGCGGCGGCCGCTGCGGTGCGCTTTCTCGCGCAGCGCCAGCAGGCCCAGCGCGTCGTCCTTGATCTGGGTGCGGCCGAGTATTCGCCAGTGCGTGGACAGGTGGTCTTCGAGGAAGCGCAGCACCTGCGCGAACGGCACCGTGTGCCACGCCCCTCCCGCGGGGGCCGCAGACCGGGGGTTGCCGAACACGACCATGCGGATGGTGTGCCCCTCGGGCGCCACCGTCCGCCCGGTGTCCAGCAGTTCGGCGACCAATCGCGGCGCATCTGCGGGCTGGCAGCAGCCGAACCGGGTGAAGGCGGCCTCGAGGACGGCGGGGTCGCGCATGGCGGGATTCGGGTGCGGGCGGCCCTCCTTGACCTCGCCGACGATCATGTCGGCCGCGGATCCCGCACCCAGCGCCGGATCCAGAGGAGCATCGACCAACCCCGAGGATGCTGCGGTGCGGTGCAGACGCACGGCGAGGATGTCGAGGTCGGTGACGGTGCGCGGCCCGTCGGGGCCGCTCGCGTCCAGCACCGGATACTCGGCGACGGTGAAGTACCCGTTGACCCGCAGGTAGGCCTGCACCACACCGACTGCCGTATCCATTGCGCCCCCATCCGGTTGCGGTCGCGGGTGGTGGAACGCCTCGGCGGGCCGCGCGATCCCGGCCTCCCTCAGATCATATACCGGCTAGGGGTATAAGGTACTGGGAAAGGCGGGTGTCCGCACCACAGCGACGGAAAGGCCGAATGTGAGCAACTGGTACGTCATTACCGGCGGGCCCAGCTCGGGCAAGACCACCACCGTGAATCTGCTGCGCGAACGCGGCTTCACCACCACGATCGAGCACGCGCGCCACTATCTCGATCTGCAACGCATCGCCGGCCGCACGGTCGAGGAGGTGCGCGCCAAGCGGCGCGACTTCCAGCGCGGTGTGCTCGACATGCAGCTCGCCGAAGAAGCCGCCCTCGACCCGGAGGCCACCGTCTTCCTCGACCGGGCCCTCCCCGATGCCCTCGCGTATTACCGCTTCCTCGACCTCCCCCCGGACCCGCGTTTGCGCGCCGCGCTCGATCGGGTGCAGTATCGCAAGACGTTCATCCTCGATCTGCTGCCGCTAGCCCCCGACTATGCCCGCACCGAGGATACGGCCGCCCAGCGGCAGATCCACGAGCTGCTGACCGAGGTCTACCGCGCGCTGCCGTTCCCGGTGGTGACGGTCCCCGTGCTGAGTCCCGAGGAGCGCACCCAGTTCATCCTCGACCGCCTCTGACCGCGTGGCCGACGAAGGATCGATGCGAGTTGAGCACCTCATGACGAATCTCATGCGCTCGGCCACGATAACTCCATGCGGGTTCCCGTCGATGGAACTACTCCCTCGGAGAGGGTTGCTATAGGAGTTCGGCGATGGTTCGCAGGATCACGCTCAAGTGATCAAGGCCCATTCAAGACCGCATTACTTTTACAGGCTCATGGGGTTGCGCGCTCCATGTAGTGGTGTCGTTCCTATCTGCGAACGCTGGTGAGCAGAGACCTGGCCGACATTCCGAGACCTCATCGCGCTCAACTCGATCAATGAACTCTCCTTGCTGGAAGGATGGCTGCTGTGCAGTATCGACGATTTTCTCCCGACCAGCGTCTGGTCGAGACAGTGGAGCACTACTGGGCGGTCGTCGCACCGGCGCAGGCAGAGCAGGTTCGTGCGGTGCTGATCCCCAACGGCCGTGCCACCGTGCAGTTCTGCCTGGATCAGCCCGGCTATCGGCTTTGTCTCGGATCCTCGGTGCCGGAGGTGAATGCCGATGTGTTTCTCCCGGTGACCGCGGAACCGTATGTGCTCGTGCAGGACGGCCCCTCTCACTACGTCGGGGTGCAGTTCACGCCGTGGGGTGCAGCAGAGGTCTGGCCGGGAGTGCCCGCCGCACCGGTTCCCATCGATTCGCTGTCTCTGGATCGCCCGTCTGCTTCGGCATTGAGAGATGATCCAGCGACAGCCTTGGACTCGTGGCTGCTCGCCGCAATGCAAGGCGCTCAGGCGCCGCATGGAAAGGATCTCGTCATGACGGCCGTCCGGCTGATCGATCAGAACGTCGGGCACCTCACCGTCTCGAGCGTGGCCGCTCAGCTCGCGGTGTCGCGACCGACACTGTACCGCGCGTTCAACCGATGGATCGGCATCAGCCCCAAGGAGTATCTGTCGGTGCGCCGCTACGCCTCGTTCACGTCAGCGCTGCAGGAGCGCAAGCCCGGCGACAGTGCGGCGATGTTGGCCGCGGCCACGGGCTACGCCGATCAAGCTCACGCTGCGCGGGAGTTTCGACGGCACACGGGCATGACTGCAACGGCTTTCCGCGACCGCTTGGACGGAATCGCTGAGCTGATGTTTCGCGACCTCTCCGGAGCGTGAACGATTCGTTCAAGTCACGATGGTGCTGCCCTCCTACACTCGTTCGCATGGGACGCATTATCCACTTTGAAATCACCGCTGATTCACCCGAGGCTGTGACGCAGTTCTACGCAGATGCGTTCGGATGGAACAACACGGCATCGCCCTCCCTGCCCGGCTACTACCTGGCGGGCACCGGCGACGGGGACGGGATCGACGGCGCGGTGATGAGCCGAGAGTACCGACAGCAGCCGGTGATCATCTGGCTCGAAGTCGAAGACCTCCGCGCCAGCATCGCTGCGGTCGAGGCCGCAGGCGGAACGCACTCCGATGACATCAACGAGATTCCCGGCCAAGGACTCGTCACCTACGTCACCGACCCCGGCGGCACCCTGCTCGGACTCCGACAGCCAGCCGGATGACCCCATTGCTCTTACAGGCTCACGGGTCGCATCAGACGAGATCGTCTGCCGTGGGAACGACGACGGCGTAGAGGTCTGCGATGGCGGCGCAGCTCGCCGCCGAGCACCCGACGGCGACCGTGGACGCCGACCCGATCTTCATCCGCGAAGGGAAGATCTGGACCGGCGCCGGCCTCACCGCCTGCCTCGACCTCGCCCTCGCCCTGGTCGCCGACGACTTCGGGCAGGACTACGCGCTGCGAGTCGCCCGGCAGCTCGTGATGTACCTGCAGCGCCCGAGCGGGCAGAGCCAGTTCAGCGTCTCCCTCGACCCGGTCTCGCCCACGCGCCGCGTGGAAGAGCTCCGCCGCCACATCGCCCAGAGCCTCCACCGACCCCTCCCGGTGACCGATCTCGCCGCCCACGCGCACGTCGGCGAGCGCCAGCTCACCCGCATCTTCAAGAGCGAACTCGGCATCACTCCCGCCGCCTACGTCGAGGCCGCCAGGGTCGAGGCCGCCCGGAACCGGCTCGAGACCACCGACGACACCCTCGCCCGCATCGCCGCAGACTGCGGGTTCGGCACCGTCGACACCCTCGCCCGGCCTTCGGCCGCTCCCTTGGGATCGCACCCACCGAATACCGCAAACGATTCCGCGTCCGCCCGGAATGATCCGGCTCGGAGAGCAGCTACTCAGGACCGTGCTCATGACTCTGCACGTCGGATACCGCCGCACGCTCCTTGATCTCAACTCGACTTGAGGTTCTAGCGTAGTCGGGGCGGGGAGTTCCTTGGCATGGTGCGAATCATGTCGGCGAGCAGCGGCTCTCCCCTGGTCCCGATCGAAAGGTTTCGCATGAGTTCTGCACCGCACACGCCGACCGCCGCCGCACCGGTGACCGCCTCGCGGGGTCTGCCGCCGGTGGTCTATCTCCTCGGGGCCGTCACCTTCCTGATCGGCACCAGCGAGCTCATCGTCGCCGGCCTGCTCCCGGACATCGCGGCAGCGCTGCACACGACCGTCTCCCGAGCCGGCCTGATGATCACCCTGTTCGCTGCGGGCATGATCATCGGCGCACCCGTGATGGCGCTCGCGACCATGCGGCTGCCGCGACGCGCGACCCTGATCCTCGCCCTGGTCGTGTTCGGGATCGCACACGTCCTGAGCGCGGTGAGCACCGATCTCACGGTGGTGCTGGTCGCCCGGTTCGTCGCGGGCATCGCGACCGGCACCTTCTGGGCGGTCGGTTTCGTGGTCGCCGTCGCCGCGTCCGGGCAGGCGGCCGCCGCCCGCGCGACCGGTATCCTCGTGCTCGGCATCACGCTCGCGAACATCGTCGGTGTGCCGCTGGGCACCGCGCTCGGGCAGGCGCTGACCTGGCAGGGACCGTTCTGGATCCTCGCCGGGCTGTCCCTGGCGACCGCGCTCCTGCTCACCTGGGTGCTGCCCCCGGACGTGCGGGGACACCGGGCGACACTGCGGGAGGAGGTCGCCTCGATACGGCGGCCGAGGCTCTGGGCCGTGTACCTGGCGACGGCGCTGATCCAGGCGGCGTTCCTCGCGCCCTACAGTTACGTCGCCCCGCTCTTGACCGATCAGGCCGGCCTGCCCGCCGCCCTGGTACCGCTGGCTATGCTCGGCTACGGCATCGGCGGCGTGGTGGGCAATATCCTCGGTGGTCGTCTCGGTGACCGGCGCCCCTACGGCACAGTGAACATCGCCGTCGGTCTGCTCGCGGTGGTCCTCGCAGCGATCGTGTGGTGGGCGACCAGCAGCGTGGTCGCGGTGATCCTGATCGCGCTGGTCGGCGTATTCGGGTTCGTCGGGAACCCGATCATGATGTCGCTGATCGCCCGCGCCTCCGGCCCCGCGAACACTCTCGCCATCGCCCTGGGCACCAGCGCCATCCAGATCGGCGTCGCCGCAGGCTCCGCCCTCGGCGGAACAGCCTTCGACAGCGGGCTCGGGGTGCGCGGCCCCACCGTCGTCGGGTTCACCGCCGCAGTCCTCGCGCTGTTCACCCTCCTCGCCCTCACCGCCACCCGCGCCAGGGCCGCGTCAGCCGACGCGCACCGCGTTCAGGCGCCCGAATAGGCCTCCCCCTGGGTGTCGCCCTCCCGCCGATGGAGACGCCCCCGGACCGGTCCCCATCGGTTCACTGTCTCTGGATCGCGCGTTCAACCGATGGGTCGGCATCAGCCCGAAGGAATACCTGCCCCAGTTAAGATTCGTCTATGGCTTCCCGGCGGGCACCGATGCGCGAGCCGATTGCGGCCGTGGCGGTCTGGCTGGCGGTCCTCGCGGCGCTGACCATCGGTGGCGCGGTCTGGGTCGCCGCCAGCGGCGCGAGCTATCAGGATTTCTCCGTCGCGATCCTGGTCATCGGCTATGCGCCGGCGCTGGCCGCGCTCGTCGCGGTGAGTGTGCAGCGCGGGATCGGCGGGCTCCGCACGCTGCTCGGGCAGTTCTCGCGTTGGCGTGTGAAGCCCGGTTGGTACGCCGTCGCCGTGCTGGCTCCGTTGGTCTTCGTGCTCGCCGCGACGGCCGGGGTCGCCCTGCTCTCCGGGAGCCCGCCGCGGGCGTGGATCGTGGCGCCCTCGGCCGATCAGCTGCCCGCGCTGCTGGGCCCGATCATCGCGGGGTCGCTGGGGGAGGAGCTCGGCTGGCGGGGGTTCGCCCAACCGCGCCTGCAGCTGCGTCAGACAGCGCTCGCAGCCGCCGTCGCGGTGGGCGCGATCTGGGCGCTCTGGCATATGTGGCCGGCGCTCACCCCCGATGGGCTCGCGCAGCTGACTCCGGCCGACACCGCGCAGACCTTCGTGCGGCTGATGGGCACCGCGGTGCTGTACGCCTGGCTCTACAACGGCACGCGCGGGGCGCTCCCCGTGGTCCTCGTCGCCCACGCGGCGCACAACATCGCCATCGATCTCACGGCGCCGGAGGTGCTCGACAGCGCGGGCGGGTGGATCATCGCGGGATTGTACGCCGCCGCCGCGGTCCTCGTCGTCGTGCTGACCGATCCGGGCACCCTCACCCGTCGTGGGCGTGGGCCCGCCCCGGCACGGAGCTGATGTTCATGACGCTCCACTCCGAACTGAGGGTCGTGCGAGTCATCGAGCCCTCACCTGCCCGGCTCGTCCGCCGAGGGCGCCGGGGATCGGCGGCACCTCCTATTCGGTGACGTTGATGATCATGGTCAGGCCGCCGGCGCCGTCGGTTTCGACGTTGTTGTTGGTGGTGTGGTGGTTGATGTGGCAGTGGATGAGCCACTGGCCGGGCTCGAGCGCGTTCCAGAGCACGTCGTAGCGTTGTCCCGGCCCGACGTTGATCGTGTCGGCCTGGAACTGCTGCTCCGTGGTGAGGGCCGCGCCGTCGCGGGCGACGACGGTGAACGGACCGCCGTGGATGTGCATCGGGTGGATGTCGATGGTGTTCGAGCCGATGAACCGCACCCGGAGGGTCTCCCCCACCTTCATGTCGATGGTCTCGGTGGCCGGGTACGCCTTGCCGTTGATGGTGAAGTAGTTCGGCATGCCCCCTTCCATCGGCATCGCCGGATACGTCAGCCCCTCCCGGGACAGCCACTCCTGCAACTGGATCGTGTACTCGTGATCGGCGGGCGGCTGCGCGGCCGCATCGGCGGGGTCGATGATCAGCGCCCCGTACAAGCCGAGCGCCTGCTGCCGGTCGGCGTGGTCGTGGGAGTGGTAGAAGAACGTGCCCCACTGCTTCACCGTGTACTCGTACCGGTAGGTGTCGCCGGGTTGGATGGGATCCTGGGTGATCCCGGCGGGCCCGTCCATCTCGTTGGGCACGTCCAGGCCGTGCCAGTGCACGGTCGTGGACTCGTCGAGCTCGTTGGTGACGTCGATGCGGATCCGGTCGCCCTGGGTGAACTGCAGCCGAGGCCCGGGGATCTGCCCGTTGTATGCGTACGCGTCGACGGTGACGCCGGGGAGGATCTCCCAGCGGATCTGCGACACGGTCAGCTCGAACACCTTCACCCCGCCCTCGATGCGGGCGGGTTCCAGCACCTCATCACCGCGGGTGTCCACGTCGTAGGCGGCGGTCGCAGCTCGCGGGTCGACGGCGGCCATGTCCCGCATCGCCTCGGCGGGGGTGTCACGGGTCATGATCATGCCGGGCGGCATGATCAGCCCGCCGACGTCGTGCGCGCTGAGAGTCATGTTGACGGCGTTCGCGGGGGCGACCATCCCGACCACGAGCGCGATCGCGGAGAACGCGCCGACCACGGTCAGCTGCGGCACGGTCACCCGGCCGGCGCCGGAGGGCTGGTGCGCCTCGTGCCCCGACCCCGGAGACGACGCCCCGCCCCCGGTCTCGTCGTGGCCGGCGTGCGCGTCGTGGCCAGCGTGCGCCTCCGGCGGCTGCGGGCTGTGCTCGGCGTGCGCTTCCGGGCGGGTGGCGGGCTGGGGGCGGACGGTCATCAGGCCGTGCTTGAGTCCCTTCTTCACCATCCACACGTTCACGGGGTAAGCGAGCACGAACCCGACCGCGATCCCGAAGCTCATCACCGCCCAGAACAGCAGCTCGGTGGGCAGCATGGCGCGCATGTCGCGGCCCATCATTAGCAGCGACATCACCGGCGCCATGCCCGCCATCATCAGGTTCATGCTGATGAACTCGGGCAGGAACGAGCGGCGCACGTTCTGCCAGTAGCTGCCGCCCATCATGTTCTTCATGAACAGGGCCTGGAACACGAACAGCCCGAACGCGAACCCGGCGACGTACTCGATGATCAGATCCAGCCACATGGGCAGGCCCAGCGACGCGACGACGACGGCGGCGACGATGATGCCGGTGGCATCGCCAGCGACGCAGTGGATGGTCGAGCCGATGCCCTGCTTCCACAGCGGCCGGGTGAACTCCTCATGCTCTCCGGGCCGTGGCTCCTTGTCCGCGAGCACGTACAGCAGCGCCCCGATCGGGCCCAGGTAGAGGGTGACCAGGATGAAGCCCCACTTCATCACCGCCGGTTCCGGGTTGTGGCGGAACTGGTCCACCCCGACCCAGATCGTGCTGATCGCGACCAGCACGAACCAGCCGGCCAGGAAGTAGTCGATCGGTTGGATCATGTACCTCAGCTCCTTATTCCTGCACGGTCACTCGTACCCTATGCCCCCTCCGGGTACCGTTCAATGGGTGGCGGTCTCGTATTCCGTCTGCGTATGCCCGGTGGGTCGGATGTGGCGCAGCCGAGTTGCGGCGACGAGAGCGGCGATCGCAGCGATGACGGCGGAGACGATCGCGGCGGCGTTCAGCCCGCTCGTGAACGCCTGCTGCGCCGCCGTCACCAGCTGCCCGCCGAGGGTGCCGGGAAGCTCGGCCGCCGTGGTGAGGGCGCCGTCGATGCTGCGAGACGCGGCCGCCGTGGCGTCGGCGGGCAGACCGCCCGGCAGCAGCTGGGTGATCTGGCTGCGGTAGGTGGCGATGCCGATGCTGCCGATCACCGCGATACCCAGCGAGATGCCCAGGTCGTTCGCCGTGGTCGCCAGCCCCGAGGCGCCGCCGGCTTTCTCCGGGGGGACGGAGCCGACTACGAGGTCGGTGGTCAGCGCCATCGCCGGCGCGACGCCAGGGTAGGTGAGCACGAAGCTGCCGATCACCAGGGCCAGGCCGGTGCCCGGGTCGAGCTGGGTGAACAGGATGTAGCCGATCACCTGGGTGAGCAGCCCGATCGCGATCACGTTGCCGGGTCGGAACCGGCGGGCGAACACCGGGGAGAGGGTGGAGACCACGATCAGCACCGCCGCGGCGGGCAGGATCGCGAACCCGGCCTCCAGCGGGGACAGGCCCTGCACCTGCTGCAGGTACTGGGTGAACAGCGAGTAGATCCCGCCCAGGGCGGCCGCGGCGAGCAGGAACACCGCCAGCGCGCCGGAGACGGTGCGGTTAGCGAACAGCCGCACATCCAGCAGCGGCCGTTCCGCGCGCAACTGGCGGATCACGAACCACAGCCCGATCAGCACACCCGCCGCGATCAGCCCGATCGACGGGCCGGCCGGCTCCTGAGCGGCGAACCGCTTGATCGCGTAGATGATCGCCAGCAGTCCGCCCACCAGCAGCAGGGCGCTGAACAGGTCGATCCGTGCCGTCGTGTCCTTGTGTTCGGGCAGCAGCAGCGGAGCGCCGATCGCGACCAGCGCCATGATCGGCACCGCGACCAGGAACGTGGCCTGCCAGCCGAACACCTCCAGCAGCAGACCGCTCAGCAGCGGGCCGAGCGCGACACCGGCGGAGATGCCGCCGGCCCACACCCCGATCGCGACACCGCGCTGCTTCGCGTCGGTGAACAGCACGAAGATCAGCCCCAGGGTGGAGGGAACCATCATGGCCGCGCCCAGACCGAGCAGGGCGCGCCAGGCGATCATGAGCGCCGGGTCGCTGGTGAGCGAGGCCACCACGGAGATCGCGGCGAACACGATCGCGCCGATGACCATGAGCAGCCGCTTGCCCACGCGGTCGCCGAGAACGCCCATCGCGACGAGGAAGCCCGCCATGACGAACCCGTAGATGTCGAGGATCCACAGCAGCTGCGTGCCCGTCGGCCGCAGGTCTTGCGCCAGACTCGGTGCGGCCACGAAGAGAATCGTGAGCATCATGAACAGCAGCGTCGAGGGGGTGACCAGGACGGCGAGCCCCCACCACTGCTTGGCGCCCGCCCGTGCTGGGGCGGGGCTGTGCAGCTCAGCCATGGCGCACCTCCGACGGTCGTATATGTCGCATCGCTGGGCTCCTTCCGTGTTCGCCGCGGGCGCCGGAGTATCCCCGCGCCTTCACAACTCAAGCAGTCATGTACGAGTTGTAACCACTATACTAACTCGTATATTCCCGTACAAGTTTTGAGGTGGAAATGTCGGCACAGACCCCGGGGAGACGCACAGGCCAGGCCGGGCGCGCGGCAGGCGCACCAGCGAACCTGCGGGCGGATGCCATCCGGAACCGAGCGAAGATCCTCGCCGCGACCCCGTCCGCGCTGCGGCGGAACCCGGAGGCGTCGGTGGCGGAGATCGCAGCCGCTGCGGGGGTCGGACGGATGACGCTCTACGGGCACTTCAAGACGCGCGGGGAGCTGCTCGAATCCGCGCTCGTCGATAGTCTTGAGCGTGCGGAGGAGACCCTCTCGGGCGTGCCGCTGGATGGCGACCCCGCGCAGGCGCTGGGCCGGCTCATCGCGTCGAGCTGGACGTTCCTGAACGAGGCGCGCGCGGTGCTCGCGGCCGCGCAGAAAGAGCTCTCCCCCGTCCGCATCCGCGAGCTGCATGAGGCATCGGAGGCGCGCATGCGCGCCCTGCTCGAGCGCGGACGAGACGAGGGGGCGTTCCGACGGGACCTGCCGGTCGGGTGGCTGCTCACCACCGCGCATGTGGTGATGAACGGCGCCGCCGAGGAAGTCACCGCCGGACGGCTCGATCCGGACGAGGCCAGCCGGTACATCGACGCCATCCTGCAGCCGGCCTTCGCCGCCTGACCTGCCCGTCAGCGCACCGCGCGGGCAGGGTCAGGCGGCCTTGCGCCCGGCGAGGATGCCGCCGCCGATGAGGAACAGGGCGCCCATCGGATAGCCGGCGACAAGGTCGACCCACCCCTCAGGCTGAGCAGGGCCGAAGGCTTCGAGGTGGGCGAGCCAGTGCACGATGAGGATCACCGCGCCGAGCACCATGAGCAGTTGGCCCAGGCGCACGAGACGGCGATGGCGGCGGTAGGCGGGATCGGGGCCAGGCATGCCGGCCGGCTGCTGAGATTTCATGAGGATGCGTGCTTTCGTGGTGCGGGCGGGGCTACTGCCGGTAGGCGATGGTCGCCATCATCCCGGCTTCGCCGTGGTAGAGGTTGTGACAGTGGGTGAGCCACCGTCCGGGATTGTCCGCGTCGAACTCGAGGCGGAGGGCCTGGCCGGGGAGCACGATCGAGGTGTCCTTGCGGGGGCCGCCGTCAGGGTGCTGGTAGGTGTGTCCGTGCAGATGCATGGGGTGCCACATCGTGGTCGAGTTCGTGATGGTGAGCGCGACCCGTTCTCCCTCGCTGATCGCGAGGACGTCGCGGAGGGGGTCATCCAGGTCCAGGCGGGTGCCGTTGATGGCCCAGTCGTACTTCTCCATGCTGCCGTTGAGCTCCAGGGCGATCGTGCGGTCGGCGCGCTTCGCGGGGAGCCGCACCGCGGCCGCGGCCTGCAGCTCGGCGGCGCTCGTGGGGGTGCGGGTCTGCGGCAGCGCGGTGCCGGGAGGCGGCGGGGAGCCGGCGCCGGTGGAAAGGATCGCGAGGGCCTGGTCGACTTTGCCGAGCGCCTCGGCGATGACGGCGAACACGCCGTCGCCGGCGGTGATGACCGCGTCGTAGCGCTCCCCCATCCCGATCACGACGCTCTCGGCCTCGCGCGGTTCCACGGGGTACCCGTCGGTGTGGGTGATCGTGAGCTGGTGCCCGGTGACCCCGAAGCGGAAGGCGGTGTCGCCGCCGGCGTTGATGATCCTGAGCCGGATCCGCTCGCCGGGTTTCGCGGTGAACGTTTCGGGGTCGAGCTTGGGCCGCCCGTTGATGAGGTAGAGCGGATAGTAGACGTCGCCCGCGTCGCCGCCGAGGAGGTCGGAGGTGGCGCCCATGAGGGTGTTGCCCATCCGCATCGGCATATCGCCACCATCCATCCCGCCCATGCCGCCCATGCCGCGGCTGAGTTCCGCGAACACGTCGTCGGGGGTGGCCGTGACGCCGTCGAGCCAGTCGTCGAGCACGATCACCCATTCCCGGTCGTAGTCGGCCCGCTCGCCCGGGTCGTCAATGATGAGCGGCGCGTACAGGCCCCGGTCGAGCTGCGTGCCGACATGCGGGTGGAACCAGTAGGTGCCCGCGTGCGGCAGCGCGAACTCGTAGGTGAAGGTGTCGCCGGCCGCGATGGCGGGCTGTGTGAGGCCCGGCACACCGTCCATGTCGTTGCGCAGGGCGAGGCCATGCCAGTGCACAGTCGTCGGATCGGGGAGGTCATTGGTGAGGGTGACGCGGAGGAGGTCGCCGACGTTGCCGCGGATCGGCTCCGCTGCGGAGGCGCCCCGGTACCCCCAGGTCTTCACCGTCTGCCCGGCGAGATCCAGGGTAACCGGCTCCGCGGTGAGGGCCCGTTCGAGCGTCTGACCCGTGGTCAGGCGGCTCGCCTCTGCCGCGTCGACCGCGTCCGCCGTGGGCGAGAGGAACGCTGAGCCCTGCCTCGGCGTGCAGGCGGCCAGGCCCACCGCGGCGAGCGTCAGCGTTCCGGCGGCGAGGAACTGGCGGCGATTCAGGGAAACGGTCATGCGCCGCCTTTCTGAGGTCGGCGAGGTCGGCGAGGTCGGCGAGGTGCCAGGATACGGGGCGGGGGTCATTGCGCGTTCGCTTCGATGAAGGGAAGCGGGTCGATCGGCTCACCGTTCAGGCGCAGCGCGAGATGCAGATGCGAGCCGAAGGACATGCCGGTGTTGCCCACGCGCCCCGCCTCGTCGCCGCTGCTCACCCGGTCGCCGACCTGGTAGGTGTGCGACCCATCCTCCATGTGGCAATAGCGGCTGGTGACATTTTGCCCATCGACGAGATGCTGCACCTTGAGCGAGAACCCGCAGCCGTCGTTCGCCCAGCCCGCCTCCACGACCACCCCGTCGCCGATAATACGAATCGGGGTGCCGTTGGCGGCAGCGATGTCCTGGGCATCGTGGAACTGCGCCACGGGAGCAGTGCGATATCCGAAACCGTCGGTGAGGGGCATGGTCTGATCGAAGGGGTAGCGCAGCTTCGTATCGCTCAGCTGCGCCGGATCGACGAGGCCCTGCTCGAGGCTCACCTGTTGCGGGGCGACCGGCGCCGCCTGCACCTCGACCGCGCCAATCGCGTCCTCCGCTACGGCCTCGAGTGCGGCGCGCGCGCCGACGAGGAACTGCTGCGCGGGGAGCTCGGCGGCCGCGGCCGCGGGCACCGGGGCGAAAGGGGTGGGGAAGACGACGGGACTCATCAGGCCGGCGACGCTGAGCACCGTGGTAGCGGTGGCGATGAGGCTGCGCCGCGCCGGCCGGCGGTGCACGGCGGCGGCACCGGTTCCGTCCGCGAGGAAGTCGAAGGACGGCATGGGGGTGAGGTAGACCTGCGGGGCGTTCACGCGAAGATTCCCCCGATGACCTGGTAGTTGGCGATCGCGACGGCGACGCTCAGCACGAGGGTGCTGGGGATGAAGACGACGGGGTTCTTGAGCGGGTTTCGACGAGGGGACATGCTGTTCATTCCGTTGATCGGCGGGGTGATGGTGATGTCGGTTCCGAGATCGGAGCAGTGGGCCGCACGGCTGAGGGCCGGCAGACGGAGAGCTGCGGGGATCGTGGATGGCACGAGCGTCGCGGATGGGCGCGCAGCCACTGCACGGGATCGACATGCCCCCGCTCACGGGACGGGGCTCGGCCTCCGCTGTCCCCGGGGTGAGGGGGCGTCAGGCGGGCTCGGCGTCCGGCGGGCGTGGCGGATCGGCGGATACCGAGCCGCACGGCGTCGACCTGTTGCGCGGCTCCGGCCGGGTGGAGGCGAGGCTCACCACGGCAGGAATACGGGCTCAGGCAGGATCGTGCCGGTCCAGCGGTTCAGGTGCGACTGATCGACAGCGCCCGCAGCGACGGCGGACGGGCCGCCGGGGAGGCGGGCATGGCGAGAGCCGGCGCATACAGGGATTGCGCTGCAGCCCGTGAGAGCCGGAACAGGGCTGGCCGGAGCAGGAAGAGCAACCCGGTCAACAGCGCCAGCAGGCACAGCATGAGCATGCCCAGGTGCCCCGGGTCGGTGGCCATACTGTGGGCGCAGCTGGAGTCGCAGCCGTCGGCCGCCGCGTTCGCCGGGCCCGCGAGGGGACCCGCCTGCGCCGGGTGGCCGGTATCGTCGGCGCTGACCGTGCTCGCGGGCACGAGGGCGTCGTGCGCGGACGCGCTGCCGGATAGCGAGTGCATCGCGACCAAGCCGAGGATGAGCATCAGCACGATTGCGAAGACCGTCCCGGCCCTCCGGGAAAGGGGAGGCGCGGCTGCACGGCTCAGCGCATCTCGCACACCAGTCCCCTTTCGTTATGGTTTCGTTACCATACCATGTGCGCCTGGGCGAAGGCCAGGATCTTCTTCTTCCCCTGCTCGGGCCGCCGCTTCATGCACCCTGCGCGGCTACCGCGATGCGGCTTGCACGGCCGCGGCGCGGCGGGGGCGCTTGAGGAGGCGGCAGACGAGGTAGATGAGGAACGAGATCGTGGTGATGTAGGGGCTGATCGGGATCGCGCTGCCCAGGGCGAGGAGGATGCCGCCCACGCTCGCGGTGACCGCGAAGGCGATGCTGAGCAGGGGCACGAGAACCGGTGAGGCGGAGACGCGCAGCGCCGCCGCCGCCGGAGTGACGAGGAGGGAGAGCACGAGCAGGGCGCCGACGATCTGGATGGCGACGGCGACGGCGAGGCCGAGCAGCAGCATGAAGGCGATCGACAGGGCGCGGGTGGGCACCCCGCGGCCGGCGGCGACGGCCGGGTCGACGCTGGCGAACAGCAGCGGCCGCCAGATCAGCAGCAGTCCGACGCACACGAGGGCGCAGATCAGGATGAGCGAGCCGATCTGCGGGTTGTCGATGGCGACGATCTGCCCGGTGAGCAGCCCGAACTTGTTCGCGGACCGGCCGGAGTACAGGGCAAGGCAGAGGATGCCCAAGCCGAGGCCGAAGGGCATCAGCACGGCGGTGATGGAGTTGCGCTCGCGGGCGCGGGAGCCGAGCAGCCCGATGAGGAGGGCCGCGGTGATAGAGCCGAGCAACGAACCGGCGACGACGCCGATGCCGAGGAGGAGGCCAGCGGCGGCGCCAGCGAAGGAGAGCTCGCTAATACCGTGCACGGCGAAGGGCATGTCGCGGGCCATCACGAAGACGCCGATCATGCCGCCGGTGATGCCGAGCACAAGGCCAGCGATGATGCTGTTCTGGAGGAGGGCGAGGAGCTCGCCGTAGTTGGTGAAGTTGAAGATCTGGCCCCACCAGTCAGCTGCATTGGGCAGGAGCATGCTCAGGCCTCCGGTTCGGTCGGGTGGTGGGGGTGATCGGGGACGCCTGCGACGAGGATGCGGTCCCGGCTGCGGATGACCTCCACCGGGGCGCCATACAGCTCGGAGAGCACCTCCGAGCGCAGCACTTCGTCGGGGGTGCCGATGCGGAACCGGGCGCCGGCGAGATAGAGGACCCGGTCGACCGCGCCCAGGACGGGATTGATGTCGTGGGTCACGAACAACACGCCGCGGCGCGCCTGCCGGCGGGCCTGGTCGACGAGATCGCAGATCAGGCGCTGGTGGGCGAGATCGAGGGACAGCAGCGGTTCGTCGCACAGCAGCAGGGCCGGATCACCGGCGAGGGCCTGGGCGATGCGGAGGCGCTGCTGCTCCCCGCCGGAGAGCCGGCTGACCGGGGCGCGCGCCGCGCGCTCTCCGCGCACCGAACCGACCAGCTCGGCGACCGCGGCGCGCCGGGTGCGGCTTGGCCACGGAATGCCGAAGCGGTGCCCGTCCACGCCGAGCCCGATGAGATCTTGCCCGCGCAGCGGGACGGCGTCATCGAACAGCTGCTGCTGCGGCACATAGCCGATACGCCGGTTGCCGCCCCGCACCGGCTCCCCCAGGAACCGGATCGTGCCTGAGCTGAGTGGCTGCTGCCCGAGGATCGCCTTCAAGAGGCTCGACTTGCCGGAACCGTTCGCGCCGAGCACCGCGACGAACTCCCCCGCCGCCACGTCGAGGTCGAGGCCGCTCCACAGTGTGCGCTCCCCAAACCCGAGGCTCGCGTCCCGCAAGCTCAGCACAACCTCGCCCGCGGTACGGGCGGGGCGGGGCGCGGCGCCGGGATCGGCGTCGGCTCCGGTCACGACGCGAGCGCGTCGGCGAGGGCGTCGAGGTTGCCCGACATCCAGGACACATAGGTGTCCCCGTCGGGCAGGGTCTCGGTGACGGGCACCACGGCCACCCCATTCTGCTCGGCGGCGTCGAGCACCTGCTCGGTCTGCGGGCCGGCGGTCTGCTCGTTGTACGCGAGCAGTTGCACCTGGGCTCCGCTGAACAGCTCGAGCGTCCCGAGGAGCACGCTCGCCGGCACGTCGGTGCCTTCCTCGATGGCCTCGGCGAACGCTTCGGGGGTCTGGTTGTCGAGCCCGATGGCCTCGAGCAGGTACAGCGGCACCGGTTCGGTGATCGCGACCGGCGTGCCCGCGTATTGGCCCTGCAGTTCCTCCTCACGTTGCACGAGTGCGTCCAGTTCGGCCGTGAGCTCGTCGGCGTTCTTCCGGAAGGTGTCGGCCTGATCGGGGTCGATCTGGGCGAAGGTGGTCGCGAGCTCCTCGATCACCTTCTGCACGGACGGGAAGTCGTACCAGACGTGCTCGTTGAGTTCCTCCCCCGCCTCGGCGGTCTTGCCGGAGATCTCGACCGCGTCCAGCACTGTGGCCGTGTCGTTGCCGGCCGCGTCGAGCATGGTGTCGACGAAGTCGTCGTAGCCGCCGCCGTTCTTGACGATCACCTGTGCTTTGGAGAGGGCGAGCTGGTTCTGGGCGCTGGCCTCGTACTCGTGCGGGTCCTTGTTCGGGTCGTCGATGATTGAGGTGACTTCGACCGCGTCTCCGCCGACCGTGGCCGCCAGATCCCCGTAGACCGTCGTCGAAGCCACCACGGTGATGGCCTCTGAGGTGGACCCGGCGGACGCGGGCGCCGGGTCTGGGGAACTCGTACATCCCGCGAGTGCGACTCCGGCGACGAGCGCGAGCAGGGGGACGAGCACAGCAGCACGTTTCATCAGGTATCTTCTTTCCACCATGAGGTCGCTCACACGACCATACAGATGATAATCGTTCTCGATTATAGGGGGTAGGGGTACCCGGCATCGTGCGGCCGGCTGGGTCTCGGCTGCGAATCCGTCGACGCGACGACATCGCGCGGTTCGACTGGGCGCCGCGATTCCCAGCGCGGAGCGCCTGGGATGCTTTAGCGTAGAACTCAGAACATGCCAACGAGCTGCGCGCAGCGCAGGGCGGTAAGGCGGAGAGGAGGCCGTGATGCAGAGCGATCCCGGAGTACGGCGCGGCGACGCGCGACGCCGCCTGCTCGCGTTCGGCCTGCTCACCCTGGTGCTGGTGGGGCTCTTCGGCATGCATGTGCTGAGCGGCTCGGCCGGGCACGGCGGCCACGACACGAGATCCCCGGCCGCGCTCATCGCGACCGATCACGAAGCCGCGGGCGCCGACATGGGCGGCAGCGTGGTCACGGCGGCGGGGGTGCACGCATCCGGCACGATGGCCGCACCGGACCCCGCACCCGGGGATGCCCACTGTCCTGGCCCGTGCGGGGATCCGGACCCCGGTCACGTCATGCTGATGGTCGGGTGCGTGCTCGCGCTGCTGGTGGCCGTCGTGCTGCTGTTCGCGCCGCTCATGCTGGGGTACTCCTGGCGCTCCCTCGTCCTCGCGATCCGCTCCCTGCCGCCCGCGGGCACCGTCTTACCGCGCCCGCGGCCGCCGTCTCTTCTCGTTCTGTCGATCAGTCGCACCTGATTCGCGCCCGCTCCGGCCACGGCTGGAGCACGGCTGCGCCCTGCCCGGGGCGCGAATCTCTGACTTTGTTGACTGAATGAAAGGACGCATACTGATGCGTATTCGCACGCTTGCGCTGGCTTCGGCCGCGCTGTCCACCGCCCTGCTGCTGGTCGGCTGCTCCCCGAGCGGGACGTCGGACGGGATGGCCGGCATGGATCGCGGATCCAGCTCCTCCACGGCACCTGCCGAGACCTCCGCGCAGTTCAATGCGGCCGACCAGATGTTCGTGACGATGATGATCCCGCACCACGAGCAGGCGATCGAGATGGCCGACATGCTGCTTGCCAAGGACGGCATCGACGAGCGGGTGATCGAGCTCGCCCAGCAGATCAAGGACGCCCAGGGCCCTGAGATCGAGACCATGCAGGCCTGGCTCGAGGACTGGGGCGTGTCCGCGGACGACTCGTCGATGGGTGGCATGGATCATGGCGGCGGCATGATGTCGGAAGACAGCATGACCGCCCTGGAATCGGCCACCGGCGCTGAGGCAACGCGCCTGTTCCTCGAGGGCATGATCGAGCATCACACCGGCGCGATCGAGATGGCCCAGGCCGCCCTCGACGGCGGGGAGAACCCGGACGTACTCGAGCTCGCGCAGCAGGTCATCGACGGCCAGAGCGCGGAGATCACCACGATGCAGGAGATCCTGGACAGCCTCTAACCCCGGCCCCGGCACGGGATCCCCGCCTAGGCCCGGGCGGGGATCCCGCCCGCATCCCCGCAGTTCGCACCGCTCCCCGGTGCCACCTGCATCCCTCCGTTGACCGGGCTGCCTGCTCGCATCCCGCTGAAAGGTGTTCACATGCCCGCATCCCTCTTCCCCCGTACGCCCCGTCTGCGCGGACGGCTGCTGCTCGCCGCGGCGACGGCCGCCGTCGCCGCCGTCCTGACCGGGTGCGCGGCCACCGCTCCCACGGCGCCGGCCTCCTCGCCGCCTCCGACGTTCGGCCACATTCACACGGTGATCCCCGAGGATGCGGGCACCCTCCTCGTCGGCACGCACACCGGCCTCTACCGCGTCGAGGAGGACGGTACCGTGGACGGTCCCCTGGGAGGCTACGACTTCGACCTGATGGGGCTCGCTGCCAGCGGAGACGCCCTGATCGCCTCCGGGCATCCCGGCCTTGATACCCCGGCGGAGCTGGGCTCCCCGAATCTCGGCATCATCCGCAGCGAGGATGCCGGGGAGAGCTGGCAGCCGGTCGCGTTCACGAACACCGAGGACTTCCACGTTCTCACTGCCGGACCGGACGGTCGGCTCTACGGCATCGGATCGACCAGCCCCGCGCTACGGGTCAGCGACGACCGGGGCGACACCTGGGAGGCCCGCGGCGAGGTCGCCGCCGTCGATCTCGCCGTCACCACGGACGGGACGATCACCGCCGCCACCCCCGAGGGCCTGCGCACCAGCACCGACGATGGGGCGTCGTTCACGTCCGCAGCTGATGCGCCGCTGCTGTATCTGCTCGAGGCCGCAGGCGACACGGTCATCGGGGTCGGCACCGACGGGCAGATCTGGCAGCGCGCCGGCGACACCAGCTGGGAGACGATCGGGTCGGCGACGGGCACCGTCGAGGCCGTGGGGCTCTCCCCCACCGGCATGGTCATCCTCGTCGACGAGCGCGGCATCGTCGCCCTCGACGGCGACGAGTCCACCATCATTCTGCCCGCGCTGTCGGGCCCCTGACCGATATCGAAGGAGGCGTCATGCCCCGCTTTCCCAAACGCACCCCTTCATCCGCGGTCGGCGCCTCTCGTGAACTGCTCGGCGACCTGATGACCCGGCACGGCCGCCTCGGGGACATGGTGTCGACGATGGCGCACTCCCCCGCGCTGCTCGACTGGTATCTGCAGTTGAACCGGGCGATGCGCCGCACGAAGCTCGACCGCAAAATCGTCGAGCTCATCTCGATCGCGGTGCAGGCACGACAGGGGTGCGACCGGTGCCTGAGATCCCACATCGCCGCGGCGCAAGCTCTGGGCGTGTACGAGTCCACGATCGAGGCCGCCCGGCAGGGCACCTCCCCGATCCCGGCGATCGCGGCGATCATCCAGTTCGGACTCCAGGTCTCCCAGGAGCCGGCTGCGATCACCGACGCCCAGATCGCCGAGCTGCGCAGCTTCGGGTACAGCACTCGGGAGATCGCCGACGTCGTCGGGGTAGTCTCCCTGAATGTCCTCACGGGCGCCTTCACCCTCGTCGCCGGGCTCACCCGCGAGGATTGAGGTCGCCTCGATACCGGGGCTGGAAGAGGCGACGCCAGCGGCCGATCGGTGCCGGGCGATCGCTCAGGAGCGAACGAGTCGATGGATCGCGTCGCTGGCTTCCCGGATCTTCGCGTGGGCGGCGTCGTCGCCGAGCTTCGCGGCGTCGAGCACGCAGTGCTTGAGGTGATCGTCGAGCAGGCCCGTGGCGACCCCTTGGAGGGCGCGGGTCAGCGCGGACACCTGGGTGAGGATGTCGATGCAGTACTGCTCCTCGTCGATCATCTTCGCGATGCCGCGCGCCTGCCCCTCGATGCGCTTCATGCGCTGCCGGTACTGCTCCTTGTCGTCGATATAGCCGTGGTGCCCTGCGGCAGTGTCGTTCTCGCTGACCATGCGCGTGTCCTTTCCTTCTACTGCTCACGTTCCTGAGCGAAACGAATGCTGGGTTCGGGGTGAACTCGATGCGCCAGAGGACCCGCGCACAAGCATCGCAGTGTGCATCGCCGGCACGATCCGCGCCGGAGTCAGGATACCGTTGGTGTGCGAGAGTGATGGCGCGACCGTCAGGATCGCTGACTCCCTGGGCCGATCGACTCCCTCACAATTATACCCCACAGGGGTACTGGCAGTGTGGGGGATCATCCGCCCCCGCCGCCGAGGAGCGGCGCTTGCGCAATGTCGCAGGTGACCGTTCCTGCGTGGAGGCGTGGCCCCCACTGGGCGACCGTGCCGACGGCGTCGATGCCGGTGACGCCGATGACGCTGTCGCCGCGTTCGTGCCGCACGACGAACTCGTCCCCCGTTTCGAGGAGGGAGGTCGCCCCGACGGTGGCACCGACCCCGGTGATCGCGTGCCCGTAGACCAGCGCCAGGAAGGGGCTGCGCGGCAGGTAGGGGCCGGGGTCGTCGCCGAGATCGAGATCGTGCAGGGCAACCCGTGCGGCATGTGTGCCCTGGGCGACGGCATCCTCCCAGTGGTCGATGCGCCAGGCGCCGAGTGCCTCGTCATGGTGCAGGGCGACGCCGCCGGCCGCGTAGTGGCGCGGCAGGCCGGTGCGGAGATGCTCGTCGACGTCGACCCCGCCCGCCCACGGTGCGGGAGCGGCGGGGAGGGTGCCGAGCGCGAGCAGCAGGAGGTCCGCGATCAGGGGGCGGTCATCGTCGAGGGTGACCACGACGCCGGGATCGGCGGCGTCGACCCGGCTCACGGTGTGCCCGAAGTAGGTGTGCACGCGAGACTGGTGAGCGGCGACGAGGCGCTCGGCGACCGGGGCGCCGAATGCGGCCGCGCCGGGAACGGTGCTGCGCGCGATGAGCAGCACCGTGTGCCCGGCATCGTGCAGCGTCGACGCGGTCTCTGCCGCGATGATCCCGCCGCCGTAGATGGCGACCCTGGCCGGACGGCCGAGCCAGGCCAGACGCGCACGGATGCGCAGCGCATCCGGAAGGGAGTGCAGCGGGCTCACCCGCCCGTGCTCCATCGCGGTCTGTGCGCCGGGGAGGGTATCCGGTAGCAGGCGGGGTCGGCTGCCGGTAGCGATGACGAGGGCGTCGTAGCCGAGCCTCGCCCCCGACGCCAGGTGCGCCTCCCGATCGACCGGATCGATGCGGGTCACGCTATCGGCGAGGCGGTCCACCTCGGGCAGAGGGAGCGCGATGAGTTCGGGCGGGGTCGACCCGAATGCGATGCCCTTGATGAGCATCCGCGTGTACGGGGTGACCTCGGTATCGCCCACGAGCGTGACCCGCACCTCGCGCTCGGTGGCAAGGCGGCGGGCGGCTGCGGCGCCGGCCGCGCCCGTGCCGACGATGAGGACGTGGGGGGTGGTCATACGGGGAGCTCCCGGGAGTCGGACGCTACGAGCGCACGAGGCGTGCGATGGCATCGGTGGCTTCGGTGATCTTCTCCTCCGCGCCGGAAACGCCGGTGCCGGCGGCGTCGAGGACGCAGTGGCGCAGGTGGTCGTGCAGGAGTCCGAGCGCGACGTTCTCGAGGGCCTTGGTGACGGCGGAGATCTGGGTGAGGATGTCGATGCAGTAGCGATCCTCGTCGACCATGCGGTCGATGCCGCGCACCTGTCCTTCCAGGCGTCGCAGCCGGTTGCGGTACTGCGTCTTGTCGCTGATGTAGCCGTGCCCGGCGCCCGCTTCATGGGACTCGGATGCGTAAGCAGGGGCGGTGGTGCTCATCTCGATCACTCCGATCTGCGGCCTGGGGTGCCGCCGGCCGGCGGCACCCCAGGCCGCGCAGGTTAAGCCATGTTCGCGGCGTACTTGCCTGGATCGGCGTCGAACAGGGGGCCACAGCCCGCGCAGCAGAGCCAGTAGCGCTGGCCGTCGTAGTCGCGGACCAGGCCGGCGGCCTCGGCCGCCTGCTTGCTGACGGGGTTGCCGACCATGACCGGGCAGGTGGTCATGTCGTCGGCGTCCGTGACGGCGACGGAGTGGTGGCGCCCCGTCGTGGCGGGGGCGGGTTCGGCGTGGCCGCAGCAGCTGGCGGGGGCGTCATCGTGGTGGCTCATCAGGGTGCCTTTCGTGTACATCGGATCGGTGGGGTGAGTTCCGTGGCGTCACTGGGTGGTGACGCTGCGGAACCCGCGCAGGCGGAGGCTGTTGCCCACGACGAAGACGCTCGAGAACGCCATCGCCGCGCCTGCGAGCATGGGGTTGAGCATGCCCAGGGCCGCGACCGGGATCGCCGCGGTGTTGTAGGCGAAGGCCCAGAACAGGTTGGTCTTGATCGTGGACAGGGTCTTGCGCGACAGGCGGATCGCGTCGACGGCGGCCCGGAGGTCGCCGCGCACGAGGGTGATGTCGGAGGCCTCGATCGCGACGTCGGTGCCGGTGCCCATCGCCAATCCCAGGTCGGCTTGGGCGAGCGCGGGGGCGTCGTTGACACCGTCCCCGACCATCGCGACGATCTTGCCTTCGCCCTGCAGTCGGGCGACGACATCGACCTTGTCCTGCGGCAGCACTTCGGCGATGACCTCGGCGATGCCGACTTCGGCGGCGATCTGGCGGGCGACGGCCTCGTTGTCTCCGGTGAGCAGTACCGGGGTCAGGCCGATCGCCTTGAGCCCCCGGATCGCCTCCGCGCTCGTCGGCTTGACGGTGTCGGCCACGACGAGGATGCCGCGGGCCTGACCGTCCCAGCCGATCGCGACGACGGTCTTGCCCTCCCCCTCCGCGCGCGCCTTGGCTGCGGCGACATCGGCGGAGAGGTGCTGCGACCAGTCGGCCAGCAGCGACTCGCGCCCCACGACGACCGCGGTGCCGTCCACGATCCCCTGCACGCCTTTGCCTTCCACGTTCGCGAAGTCCTCCGGGGTGGGGAGCGGCCCGACTTCCTGGGTCGCGCCCTTCGCGATCGCCTGCGCGATCGGGTGCTCGGAGGCGTCCTCGAGGGCGCCTGCATAGCGCAGCAGTGCGGCGCGGTCGACCCCGGGCTCGGTGATGACGTCGGTGAGGGTCATCTTGCCGCTGGTGACGGTGCCAGTCTTGTCGAGCACGACGGTGTCGACCCGGCGGGTGGACTCGAGCACCTCGGGGCCCTTGATGAGAATCCCCATCTGCGCGCCTCTGCCGGTGCCCACCAGCAGCGCCGTCGGGGTGGCGAGGCCCAGCGCGCACGGGCAGGCGATCACCAGCACCGCGACGGCGGCCGTGAACGCGGCCGCCACGGGGAACCCGGCGCCGAGCCACCCGCCCAGGGCCACGAATGCGATCACGATGACGATCGGGACGAACACCCCAGAGATGCGGTCGGCCAGGCGCTGCACCTCGGCCTTGCCGGTCTGCGCGTCCTCGACGAGCTGCGCCATCTGCGCGAGCTGCGTGTCCGAGCCGACACGGGTCGCCCGCACGACAAGGCGGCCGCCGGCGTTCACGGTCGCACCGGTGACGGTGTCGCCTTCCCCGACCTCGACCGGAACGGATTCCCCGGTGAGCATCGACGCGTCCACCGCGGAGGTGCCGGAGACCACGACGCCATCGGTGGCGATCTTCTCACCGGGGCGCACGATGAACTCGTCCCCGACCTGCAGCTGGTCGGTGGGGATCTTCACCTCGGCGCCGTCCCGGATCACCGAGACTTCTTTCGCCCCGAGCTCGAGCAGGGCGCGCAGCGCGGCCCCAGCCTGACGCTTGGAGCGCTTCTCGAAGTAGCGGCCGGCGAGGATGAACATCGTCACCCCGGCGCCGACCTCGAGGTAGATGTTCGCCGCCCCATCGGAGGGGGCGATGGTGAACTCGAAGGGGTGCGTCATACCGGGGTTGCCGGCCGTACCGAAGAACAGGGCGTAGATCGACCACAGCAGTGCGACCGAGGTGCCCATCGAGATGAGCGTGTCCATCGTCGCCGTGCCGTGCTTGAGGTTGGTCCAGGCGGCCTTGTGGAACGGCCACGCCCCCCACACGATCACCGGCGCGGCCAGTGCCAGCGACGCCCACTGCCAGTAGGTGAACTGCAGGGCAGGGATCATCGCCATCGCGATCACCGGCACGGTGAGCACGATCGCGCCGATGAGCCGGTGTCGGAGGGAGATGAGTTCGAGGTCGGCGGCCGTCTCCCCGCTATCCGCAGCCCCGGTCTGCGCGTTCTGCGCACGCAGGGGCTGCGGCAGGGCGGCCGTGTAGCCGGTCTTCTCGACCTCGGCGATCAGCAGCGCAGGGTCGTACCCGTCGGGCACGGTTACCTTCGCCTTCTCGGTGGCGTAGTTGACGGTCGCCGCCACCCCGTCGAGCTTGTTCAGCTTCTTCTCGATCCGGTTCGCGCAGGAGGCGCAGGTCATCCCCCCGATCTCCAACTCGATGCCCGTCCCACCCGTAGGTGGCGCTGCTGTGCTCATCCTGTTCCTTCTCTCTCAGCTCTGTCCATCGGAAACCACTGACCCGTACGGGTCAGTGGCCTCCGGAATGCGCGTCCTCGTCGCCGGCACCGTCCCCGGCTACCGCGTCGATGACGAATGAGGCCGTGCGCACCTCGCCGTCGACCTGGAAGTCCAGGTACAGCAGATAGCGGCCCGCCGTCGGCGCCTCCGCGGTGAACCCGATCTCCGGTCCACCCGTCTCACCCGCCTCCGGCTCACTGCCCTCGGGGTGGACGTGCAGGTAGGCGAGATCGCCCTCGCGCAGCGCGACCAGGTGCCCGAAGGCACCCAGGTAGGCTTCGAGCGCGGTGACCGGCATCCCGCCGCGCTCGACCGACAGCGTGAGGGTGCCCGGTTCCCCCGCGGTGAGCTCCCCCGCCAGGGTGACGGTGAAGCCGTCGACCTCCGCGGTGCGCTGCACCTCGGTGGTGACTGGGGTGACGTCGCCGGCGACCTCGACGGTGCGGGTGAGCGTGAGGCCCTCGGCGTCCCCAGCCGAGGGGGTGAAGTCGGCGTAGACGCGGTAGCTGCCGGCCGCCTCCCACGTCCACGGCACCGACCAGGTGCCGGTGCTCGCGTCGAGCTCCGGATGGACGTGCCGGAATCCCGTCCCGTCGCTGCGCACCACGATGAGGTGGAGATCCTTCTCATGGGCCTCGGTGAACTCCGTCACCGGCTCACCCGCCGCCGTCTGGACCTGGAAGCTGAGCTCCCCCGCCTCACCGATCGTCGTCGGCGCGTCGACCGGTGAGAGCAGGAAACCATCGGTATCGAGCGAGAGCCCGCTCCGGGCGTCCGTCGCGGGTTCCGGTGCGGTGACGCTCTGGCCGTCATTGTGACCGTCCGTCTCACTCCCGGCGGCCCATGCCGCCACGAAGTTGTCGGGGATGAGCACGCCGGCCACAGCGAACGCGCCACCGAAAGCGACCACGAGCCCCGCCCCGTACAGTGCGAGTCGTGCCCCGGCCTGCATCAGATGCGCACCGCCGAGTACCCGGCCTCCTCGACCGCGGCGAGCACCCGTGCGTCGTCGAGCTCGACCGCGGCGGTCACGATGAGTTTGCCCGTCTGCGCGCTGACCTGGACGTCCTCCACGCCGTCGATCTCGCTGACCTCCTCACGGATCGACATCTCGCAGTGCCCGCAGGTCATGCCCGTCACCTGATACTCGTTCGCAGTCATCAGAGATCCTCCTCAGTATCGCGTATGTACCCCTACGGGGTACCTGTACAACGTCAACCGTATACCCCGCAGAGGTATTCCCGCAAGCAACACGATCGGACCAGAGCCGTCAGAGACAAGGTCGCGAACATCACCAGCATCAAAGGCGTCGGCGCCGTCGATACCCGCGCCCAAGGAGCCCTGCGCTCAGGCCTCCGCGTCTGCGCGGAGCCGGGGCGCTGTCGCCTGGCCCGCTCTCAGGCGTCTGGGGCCGTGCGCCCAGCAGGTGGACCGAACGTGATTCCGCCAGGCGGCAAGCAGGTAGAACAGTGCGCCTGAACCGATCGCAACATCCGCGATATTGCTGATGAAGAAGTGCCCGTACATAAGGAAATCGATCACTGCGCCGCGGCCGAATCCCTGTGGGGAGATGACTCGATCGAGGAGGTTACCGATGGCGACCGCTTCAACGATATGCCGGGGCCGCGTGGCGGCCCAGGTGAGGAGCACAGCGGATGCGAGGCCGAGCACAGTGATCATCGGTGCGAGTTCGGAACCGAGCGAGAAGATGGCGCCGATGTTGAAGGCGAGCTGCAGGCCGAGCAGGTCGCCGAGCACAGGGACCCGGTCGTCAGTGGCGAGGAAGCGCAGGGCGAGCTGCTTGCTCGACAAATCCAGGCTGAGGGTGAGCGCAGCCACGATGCAGCTCACGGCGAACCCCAGTTCTGTGGATCGGCATCCCAACCAGACAGTCGGGACCGTACGCAGATCGTCGACGTGCTCGTGCGGGTCCTTCTGGGTCATGGCGTCACCGACTCGTGTGACTTCCTAGTCCCGCCGGTGCTGCAGTCCGAATGCGAGGAGCCCTCCGGACGCGGCGAGCGGGAGCAATATATTGATGAGGGGGCCGATTCGCACGGCTGGTGTGATTCCGGTGCGCAGCGGCACGGTCGTGACCGCCGCAGCGGGCGCATCGGCGGCGGCCCCGGCGATGACGCTGCCGTCGGGTGCGATGACCTGGCTGGTGCCCACGGTCGAGACGTTGACCACCGCACGTCCGGTCTCGATGGCGCGCATGCGGGCGATCTCGAGCTGCTGCAGGTTCTCATCGGTGCCTCGGAAGTCGGCGTTGTTGGTCTGGAAGGCGAAGAACTGGGCTCCGTCTCTGACGCCGTCCCAGATCACGGCGTCGTAGATGACGTCGAAGCAGATCGCGAGTCCGACACCGATCCCGTCGAGGATGACCGTCGGCGGATCGGTCCCCGGAGTGTACTCGCGCTGGATGAGACCCACGAGGTTGGGAACGATGCGCTCGTAGAACCAGCGGTCGGGCACATACTCGCCGAACGGGACCGGGTTGATCTTGTCGTAGCGTTGTTCCGCGCCGCCAGGCTCCCAGAGCAGTGAGGTGTTGAACGTGTTCTGCCCCCGCGTCGTTGCCGCGTTCATGAGGAGCGGAGCGTCGTAGCGCTGCACGAGCTCGTCGAGTGTGGTCGCGGTAGCCGGGTTCGCAAGCGGATCCGAGTCGACGCCGCCTTCCGGCCAGACCAGGAGATCCATGGTCTGTCCGGACACCCGCTCCGTCGCTCGTATTTGCGCGGCGAGGACGTCGCCGGCGCGGCGCGGGTCGAAGTACCCGGCCGGTCCGTTCCCTTGCACCCAACCGACGCGGAGGGTGCCGGCCGTCTCGGTGGGGAATGCGGGAATGGATAGGAGGGCGATGATCGCCACCGCGGGAATCAGCCCCGCCCAGTTCCGGGGAGCCGGCCGGGTGACCCACTGCACGATTCCGGCGCAGAGGCAGACGATGAGGAAGGTGAGCCCGGTCACTCCGACCCAGGAGGCGGCGTCGGCGAACGGGCCGTTTGCCTGTGACATGCCGACCCGACCCCACGGGAACCCGCCGTAAGGCCAGGCCCCCAGGAGGAGTTCACGGGTGGCCCAGATCGTGGCGACAAGCAACGGAAGCAGCGCACGGCGTGCACTGCGGCGCGGCGGAGCTCCTGCCCATCGGAAGGCGAATGCGAGGGGGATCGCCCCGGCGGCGAAGAGGAGGGACTCGAAGCCGGCCAGCGCGATCCAGGGGATCGGGCCGAGGAACTGCACCACCCACATCAGGTGGGTGAAATAGAAGGCGGCACCGTAGGCCAAACCGACAGCGAACGCTCCCCCGGCGCTCCGCCCTACCAGCGTGACGAGCCCACCGGCGACGCTGAGGAAAGCGAGGGGCCACCAGCCCACGCTCGCGAAGGCGAGATCCAGCAGCACCCCCGAGATCACGGCGATCGGGAGCACGACGTACCAGGGCAGCCTGCCCCGCTCCGCACCGGCCGCGCGTAGGGGGAGCGCGGCAGTCCGCGCGCTCACCTCGCGCCGGGGTATACGGCCAACGCCGGTCATAGCGTTCTCGTTCATGGATAGTGGTGGGTGGTCCTCAGGCGTCGCGGCTTGCACTCAGCTCAGGCCGGAGTACGCGTGGAGGCCTTTGAAGAAGAGATTGACGATCGTGAAGTTGAAGATCACCGCGGCGAACCCGATCAGGGACAACCACGCGGACTTCGTTCCCCGCCAGCCGCGCGTGGCACGGGCGTGGATGTACCCGGCATAGAGCACCCAGATGATGAACGTCCACACCTCTTTGACGTCGAAGCCCCAGTATCGGCCCCACGACTCGTTCGCCCAGATCGCTCCGGCGATGAGGGTGAATGTCCAGAAGATGAACCCGAGGATCGCGAAGCGGTAGGCGAGCGTCTCGAGCGCCTCCGCATCCGGGAGCCCCCGGAGGTAGCCGCGGCCCGGCCTCAGCGGGCCGGTGCGCTCGGCGGATCGATGTTCCTGCCTGGACTGCCGGAGCTGCGTGGTGGAGAGGCCAGCGGCGATCGCGAACAGCGCGGTCGCGAGTGATGCGACGAAGACGTGGATGATGAGCCAGATGCTCTTGAGCGGATCCATCAGGGGGGTGACCTCGACGTAGAAGGAGAGCGTCGCACCGCCGAGGAAGAACACGACCATACCCACGATGAACACGCCGAGGAACCGCAGATCGTACCAGCGCAGTGCGGCGAGGTACACGGCGACGATCAGCAGGGTGCCGATGAGGGCGAACTCGTACATGTTCGCCCACGGCACCCGCTCCGCCGCGATGCCACGCGCGAGCGTGGCGGTAAGATGCAGGCCGAAGCCGAGGCCACTGAGCGCGAGGGCCAGGCGCGCCCAGAGCCGCCGCGATCGCTCCGCTCGTGGAATCCGGAGGCTGGGCGCTTCGCGCCCAGCCGGTGGCGCGGCCAGGGTGCTGGGCCTCGCCCCCACGAGCGCCGCCTCGCGCTCCCTCGCCGGCGCAGGAGCGGCGCGTTGTGAGAGGTCGTAGGCGAAGGCGAGAAACGCGAGGACGTAAATCGTGATCGCCGACCAGACGGCGAGCACCGAATACGCGTCGAGCGCAGTCTGCAGTTCGAGATCCATCGTTACTCCTCTGCCGCAATCGCGGTCCTCGTGATGCTGGTGCGGTGGGCGATCGGGGCGCCGTACTCGGTCACGGTGCTCCCTTCGTGAACCGTGGCGTCTGCGCCGCCTCGGCGACGACCGAGAGATGCCGGTCACTGAACTCGGCGACGACGCGGGCGAGGCTCGGATCCTCGCCGCGCGCCAGGCCGGCGTATTCGAGTCTGACCCTGCGTTCTCCGACGATCGGGTCGGTGAGGGTGGCCTTGACCCAGAGCCGGCGGCGCGGCACGAGCAGCCCGGTGATGAGCCCCGCAGTGGCGAGAATGGCGAAGACGAGCACCCAGGTGGCGCCGGTGTCGCGCTGGATCTGCAGTGAGACGAACCGTTTCACCGGCTCCTTGGCGCCCTCGGTCACGGTGAGATCCTCGAAGGTGATGGTACCCATTCCGTTCGGGAGATCGGCGGTATCGCCGGGGGCGAGGTCGATCGAGTCGACCCCGGTATCCCCGCCGGTGATCTGCGTCATCGCATCGGTGTCGAGCTGGTAGACCGAGCGCGGGGTGCCGTCGTCGATGCCGAGGTCGCCCGTGAACACGTTGAAGGTGAGCCGTGGGTTGATGAGATCGGGGAATACCGAGTAGGAGGCGCCGGTGTCGAGCGTGCTCTGGGTGGGGTAGAAGAAGCCGACGAGTCCGATCTGCTCGGGCAGTCCGTCGGGGACCTTCACAATGCCCAGAGACGTCATCGCGGAGTCTTGCGGGAGGAACGGTTGGGGTTCCTGGTAGACGATGCCGCCGTCGGCGTTGCGGATGGTGATCATCGGCGCATACCCGTTATCGAGCAAGTAGATCCGGTCGCCGTCCACCTCGATCGGGGCGTTGACGCGGACCGTCGCTGCGCGCGTCTGCGGGGTGTCAGGCTCTCGGATCGTGAGTCGGGCGGCGAAGTTCCCCGCCTGACCCGCGCCCGGTCGGCCGGGTTCGACGTACTCGACGTCGAACCCGTCGAGGCTTATCGCGTACGGGGCGAGCGAGTTCGGGTCGAAGAATCGCCCCGGTGAGAACGAGGAGTAGGCGCTCTGGGCATTCACGAAGGTGGTACCGGCAACGATGACGCGATCACCGGTGTAGTTGAGTCCGCTGCTGAACAGCACGCTCACGAGGACCCCCACCAGTGCGGAGTGGAAGACGAGGTTGCCGGTTTCGCGCAGGTAGCCGCGTTCGGCGGACACCGACCAGCTCTGCTCGCTGTCGTATCGAGCGATGCGGTATCCGCGGCGGCGGAGCTCCGACGCGGCGATCTCGATCGCTCGATCGATGTCCGCCACGGAACGTTCTCCGTCGAACTGTAGCTCGCGCGACACATGGGCGGCCATGCGCTGCAGACGTGACGGCGTCTTCGGCGCGGGGGCCCTCAGCGCCTTCGCATGGTGGGCGATCCTCGGGATGATGCAGCCGATCAGGGAGACGAACAGCAGCAGGTAGATGGCGGAGAACCATGCCGAGCTGTAGACGTCGAACAGCTGGAACCGGTCGAGTATGGGGGCGAGCTGGGGATTGGTGTCGTAGTACTGGACGACACCATTCGGGTCGGCCTGTCGCTGCGGGACGAGGGATCCCGGGATCGCCGAGACCGCCAGCAGTAGGAGCAGCAGCAGCGCGGTGCGCATGCTGGTGAGCTGCCGCCAGGCCCACCGCAGCCAGCCGCGCCAGCCGAGCCCGCCGACGCGGTCCCGTTCGATCGAGTCGATATGGTCACTCGGTCGGGCCGGCAGCGTGTCCGGTTCAGAGTGGGAGCTGGACACTCGCCATCACCCCCTGCAGGGCAGACATGAGCCGGGTCCACAACCCGGTCACCATGAGCACGCCGAGGAGTACCAGCACAACGCCGCCGGCGATGTTGATGCTCCGGATGTGGCGGCGCAGGAACGACATTGACCGGCTCGCCCACCCCAGTCCGAGCGCGAGAAGAACAAAGGGGATGCCGAGGCCCAGCGAGTAGGCGATGCCGAGAAGCGCGGCACGGGCGGGATCGCCGAAGTTCCAGGACACGGACAGAATCGCTGCAAGCGTCGGCCCGATGCACGGCGTCCAGCCTACGCCGAGGGCGAGTCCGAGCAGCGGTGCCCCAGCCAGCCCCAATCGCGAGCGGAAACGTGGACGGATGGTGCGCTGCATCCCCCGGAAGGCGCCCACGAACGCAAGCCCCATGAGGATGACCACGGCTCCCAGGATGCGGGTGGTGAGGTCCGCGTAAGCGATGAAGACCCGACCAATGAGCCCGCCGAGTACGGTGACGGAGACGAACACGACGGAGAACCCGGCGATGAACAACAGCACACCCCACAACAGGCGTCGTCGCTGCACCCCGCTGCTCCCGCTAGGAGACCCCCCGTCCTCGGCACCGCTCACGGTGGAGCCGAGGTAACCGAAGTAGCCGGGGACAAGAGGGAGCACACAGGGAGAGGCGAATGAGACGAAACCAGCGAGCACCGCCACCAGGACTCCCACCCAGAGCGCTCCATCGAACACGAGATCGCTGGGATTCATGTCGACTCCGCCAGCGTGTCGGTGATGAGCGTGTCGAGGATGGAGGCCGATTCGAGCTGGCCGATGATGCGGGCCGCGACGCGACCCTCACGGTCGAGCACGAGCGTGGTGGGGGTCGCTTGGATCGGCGTCACCCCGGCGAAGGCCTGCTTGACGCGGCCGTCGGTCACGTCGATCACGCTGGGGTAGGTGATGCCATGATCCTCGGCGAAAGCCCGCGCCGTCGCCGGCTGGTCGTAGATGTTCACCCCCAGGAATCCGACCTCGTCGCCCTGGTGCTTCTGCCAGCTCTCTTCGAGCATCGGCGCTTCGACAATGCAGGGTCCGCACGCGGCGTACCAGAAGTTCACGACATACACGCTCTCGGCGTAGTCGTCGCTGGCGACCGGTTCGCCGTACTCGGTGGTGCCGGCGAAGGTCACCGGAGCGCCGCGCTCATCGACGGGGATCTCGACGATCCGGCCGTCGGCGGCGCCAGTGCGCTCGTTCTCCTGCTGGTACCGCTCAGACAGTGGTGCGGCGGCGGCGCATCCGATCAGGCCGATACTGATCGCGGATGTCGCCACAAGTGCGGTTACCAGCAGGATCGTCCCTCTAGACGTCCTCAATTTCTCGGTTCTCCTTGTTCCTCAACGCGTAAGTCGCGGGCCGCGATGGACAGACCGGCCCGTTCCTGCCCGTGCGGGCAGCGTGAGGAGGAGTCAGATTCGCAGAAGATTCAGTTCGAGCAGCCCGAATCGTTGTCGGCCGCAATGGCCGAACGCAGGCGAGCACCGGATCGGGGCGGGCACGGGTCGCTGCCGCTGGAATCGCACCAGACGGAAGCGCAGCGCGAGGGAGAGCAGAACGGCCAATGCCATCCCGCAGAGGATCCCGAGAATGCAGGTGACGACCCCGATCACCATGTCTTCGTCCATCGCGGTCACCGCCGCCGTAGTGACGAAATGTTCACCGACAGTCTGAGCGGAAGCCGGGGCCGACTCCGCTGCAGAGGCGGTGATCCCGAGCTCCTCGCTATGGGTGGCTCCCCAGAGCCCGACGAGCGTGACAACAGCCACGAGGAGAAGCGTCGCCGCACGCAGCACCTGGCTCCGCCGCGTCATGCGGCCAGGACGGAAGGCGTGGAGCAGACCCCGATTGTACCGAGCGAGTCCTAGGCGCGTCTGAGCAACCTGACTTGTGGGTTTGGTTCGGCCCCGGATACCCGGCAGCTCAGTAAAGCTCGGGGCCCTCACCGCCCGCCGTGTTCAATCGCCCGGTCCGGCCGGGTCTTCATCTTGGAGCGCAGCGACTTCTTCCCGACACCCCTGCAGCACGGTCGAGGGAATCGATGTGACCAATGTCAGAGGACGCCCCGAGGATAGGCGCGAGAGGCTCACGGTTCGCATCCGGGCCGGCCTTCGCGGATAATGATGTATCGAAAGTTTGTTCGATAGATGGGGAGATTGCATGATGCGTGCGCTGCTGCCGCGAATCGTCTCGCCCGAGCTGATGCCAGTGCAGCCAGGCGCTCCCGCCGTCCCAGCACCCGCTGAGGGCGCCGGTGCAGTCCTCGCAGAGCACGCGCACTCGGTATCGCATGAGCGGTGTCTGGACTGCGCGCTGACTACTCGCGCTCGGCCGCAGCCATTTCGTATTCGATCCAGGCGCGACGCGCAGCGCGCACCCGCTCATCCTCCGGCCCCATCCCTCCCGCGCGATCGGCGGTGACGAGCATCATCCGAAAGACGGCATCGACGTTCTCAGGTCGCAGGCCGTGGAGCGTGGAGAGCAGTCGGCCGAGGTCGTAGGCGCTGAGATCCTTGGTGTGCGGGTTGCTGTCCTCGAACGTCGTGATGGCGCGTGCGCCGGTCGGGTCGCCCTTCGAGCAGATCGCGGCGCCCACTCGTGCGATGAGGTCGATGATCTCCATCGTTCTGCCCTTCTCTGGTGACGTCGGCGTCCCTGCCGACTCCACGATCATTCTCTCGATCCCCGCTGGGAGTCATCTGCCGCCGCGTTCGATCGCGCGGTTCGGGCGGGTCTTCGTTTTGGGTCGGAGGGATTGCTTCGGCCGGGTGCTCCTGACAGCCTCACTGGGGCTGCGCGCCTGGTCGACGTCGGCCTGCTTCCAGGCGGCCGCGGCCTCGGGCTCCCCTGCCTGGCTGATCCGCTCCGCGTGCTCTTCGCGACGCGCGGCCGAGTCCCAGATGCGGTTGGCGTCCTCCTCGAGGGCGAGCGCCTCGTCGAATCGCTCGGCCTGTCCCCGCTCGTCTTCTCGATCGATCTCGTACTCGAGGATCTCGGACTCGGCGACGAGCCCGAGGGTGGCGTCGCGGTCGCGGCGGGCGTTCTCGCGTTCGCCGGCCGCCTCCTGCCCCGGCGCCCTGTTCCGGGCGAGGGCGTCGCGCACGGTGGCGGGATCCGCGCCCGTCTCGTTGACCTCGATTTGGTAGCGCTCGCGCAGCTCGTGCCGGATGCGGCCCTCAGCTGCGCGGGCCGCCTCGTCCTCGTCGCGCCAGGTGACCGCCGTCTCGTAGGCGCGGGCGACGTCACGGGTCTCGGCCTGCTCCCACCAGGACGCCTCGTGCACCGGCGCGAGCTCGGCGCGGGCGGTCATACGGTCGACGTCGAGGCGGGCCTGGATCTGTCGGGCCTCGTCGAGATCCCGGCGGGTGGCCTGCTCGAGGGTGCTGCGGCGACGCAGGCTCGCGCTGCGGGCCAGCTGCGCGGCGGTCATTAGCCCCATGCGGAGATTGCCCTGCGCCTCGTCGGTGACGCCGTCGGATTCTTGCTGCTCGGCCATCTCAATCCCCTATCGTTCGGAGCCTCGCTCGGGTTGCGCCGGCCGCGCGGTCGGCGTCGTGGGTCGGTGCGGCTGCAGCGGGGTCGGCAGCGGACTGCCCGGCCGGGCCAGTGCCGACCCGGAGGTCGCCCGCTGCACGGCCTCCGTCTCGGGGCCGACCGGTGCCGCGGGCACCAGCTCCGGCAGTCGCTCGCGCACGGCGTCGAGCCGGACGCCGAGCGCATTGCGGATCTGCGCGGCCTGCCTCGACTCCTCGACCGCGCGGTGCATGTCGTGGATCGCCTGCGCGGTGCGCATGAGCTGACGGAACAGCATCGCCTCCGCCATCGTGCCCCGACCGCCGGTGGAGGCCATCGCCATGAGCGAGGCGACGCCGGCGATCGAGCGCAGCGCGTGCGTGCCCCTCGGCGCCGTGTCGCGGGCGCGGATCTGCGCCGTGCGTGCGAGAGTGCGGGCGGCGTCGGCGAGCGGCCCGGGCTCCGTCTCGAGCCGCTGCGACCAGGCCGCGAACGCCCCGGAGGTCTCGCGCGCGGCCTGTGCCCACGTCGCCCGGTCGCGGGGGTCGACGCCGCGCAGCTGCTCCCGCAGCGCGGCGACGTCGTCGGTGTACTCGCGCCAGAGATCCGGGCCGGGCTCGTGCTGCTCGCGGCCGGGCGCGACCGGGGTGTAGCGCAGCGGGTTGCGCCACGTCGCCCGCCACTCGTCGACGGCGGCCTGCGCCGACGCCGGCGTGTCCGGCCAGCCCTGCCGCAGCCGGGGCAGAGTGAGGTCGCGGGCGAGCCGGCCGCCGCCGTACCAGACGATCGGTTCGCCGGGCTTCGGGCGCAACGCGACCGAGTAGCCGGCGACCACATCGTCGCGGTCGGCCGCGAAGCGGGGGCGCGCGATCGCCCCGGACTGGTGCAGCCGGCGCACGAACTCCGCCTCATCGGTGCTCGCGGCTGCGGCCGCGCGCACGGTGCGCTCGAGCCGCACCGACGCGACCGTCTGCTCGCCGCGCCGTTCGGCGCTGGCCCGCTCCCCTGGCCGTTCGCCCCGCAGCGCCATGTCGGAGCCGCGCGACTCGAGCACCTGCAAGCCGTGCTCCTGCTCGAGCTCACGGGCGACCTTCTGCGCCCGTGAGTAGTCGTGGTGGATCGACGCCTTCGTACCGTCCTCCCGGATCAGGTTCACCGCGACGTGGATGTGATCGTTGCCGCGCGCGGAGAGCCCGTGCCGCACGGCAACCCAGCGGCACTGAGCCTTCCCGGAGGCCTCGGTAAAGCCCATCCGGTCGACGAACTGCTGCGCGATCGCCGACCACTGCTCGTCGCTGAGCTGCCCCTCCACGGCGCGCAGGCTCAGCGAGCAGTGCCAGACGTGACCGCCGGCCACCTCGACGCCGAACGCGGTGCGCGGCTCGTCGAGGTCACGCGCGATCGCGAGCGCCGTCGCCCGGTCAAGCTCCGCGTCGCCGTAGAACGTGTAGGTGGCGCTGTCGCCGTTCACCAGGTGCGGCTCGGTGTGCTCGTTGCGCCGCCCCTCCCCCGCGAGGTAACTGAGCAGCCCGCCCATCCGGTCACCGCGGGTCACGTTCGGCATCATGGCTCGGCCAGCCGTTCCACCGCCGCGCTCAGCCTCGGGTAGAGCGCGCGGAACTCCGCGATGACGGCCTCCGCCTCTTTCGGGAAGCGGCTCTCGGTGTTCGCATACTTCGCCAGCTGGTTCGCGTTGTTCGCGATCGACCCCACCTCGCGCCGTAGCGCGAACAGCTCCGCGATCGCCTGCTTGCGCTCCGCGCTCGTCTCCACATCGGACGCGAGCGCCGCCTCGAACATGAGCCGCGGCACGTCAACCCCGGCGGCTCGCGCGCGGGCCTCGAGCTCGGCCTGCTCGCGCGCCGAGGCCTTCACGGTGTAGCGCTTCGCGCGCTTCTCCCCCGCCGGCGCGTTCGCGCGACGACGGCGGCCGAGGATCCCTCCGTGTTCCTGATCAGGCATCCCAGCACCTCCTCCGCCAGCGCAGCGACCCCGCCTCCGTGCGGGGCGTCTGAGGCCAGTATGCGCCTCGGCTCCCGAAAGGGCAAGCGACTTAGTGCAACTAAGTCTATAGCTTGCTCCGTCAGAGACTCCGCTAGAAGCCGCGTCAGCGGCCCTCCGCTCGCAGAGCGGTGAGAGCGGGAGCCTGCGGCTCCGCGATCTGTTGGCCGGCTGCGCCGGCGGGCAACTCCGTTGCCTTTCGACTGCGTGATGGTACGCGCAGTTCCCCGACCGTCAAGGGCTTTCGCGGCATATCCTCCCTCGCTGCGCTCAGTCCGGTATTCCACGTTCCCTTGACGGCCGTCTCCCTGCGTGAAGTTCGGCAGGTGCCGAAAGGCAATGGAGATCTGAGAGAGGAGAGCGCCATGTACGCGAATATCGCTGAGCGAATCGAGGTCGTCGCCGAGGGGTGCGCGGCTCCGGCGGAAGCAGTCGAGGTGGTGGTCTACAGCAAGCCGAGCTGCATGCAGTGCCAGATGACCTATCGGGCGCTCGACGGTAAGGGCGTCCCCTACCGGGTCGTCGACCTCACCGAGGATACCGAGGCCCTGGCCTACGTCACCGAGGAGCTCGGGTATGCGGCGGCGCCGGTCGTCGTCGTCGGCGGCCGCGATCACTGGGCCGGGTTCCGGCCCGATGAGATCGACCGGGCGGCCGCCGGACTGCTCGAGCAGGGGGTACTGGCTGAGGAGGTGCGGTCGTGAACGGCGAGGCTCCTGAGCCGCTCGAGCTGTTCCTTGTCCCAACGGAGGCGGCGGCGCAGCTGGGGGTCTCTGTGCGCAAGTTGCGCCGCTTGCGGCAGGCCGAGGTCGGGCCGGCCTACTTCACGATCGGCTCACGCATCCGCTACCTCGCCGCCGACGTCGCGCAGTGGCGCAGCGACCACCCCGATGGGGTGCAGATCCCCCGTCGACGAGCGGCGTGACAGCTGATGCGAGAGGTTCCTCTCTGGGGAGCGCGAGGGGCGGCGGGTTGCAGCGGCTGCCGGGTCAGTTCCAGTAGCGCGGGTTGAGGACGGTGTCGCCGTCGTAGTCGAGAGCGAGCACGGCGTGTCCGAGGCGGTCGATCGTGATCTCGTCGATCTTCGCGTGCACGCTCCCGGTGCGGAGCACGCGCACCTCGACGTCGATGAGGTCGAGGGCGGTAAGACTGATCATGACGGCCATGCGCCGGGCGGCCTGGCCGCGTCCGCGCTGTGTCATCGGCAGGATCGACGCGATGAACATCAGGCCGCCCATCTGGTCGGTGCCGGGGACGGCGCGCAGCTCGCGCGCGCCGAGGGAGAACAGGATGCCGGGGCCGAGCGCCTGGCGGAAGTAGTTGCCGATGTGAGCGGCCCGCTCACGCACCTCCGGGTCATCGGTGAACAGTTCTGCGGCGGTGAATGGGATCTGGATCATGGGCTCTTCCCTCCTAGTTGTTGTGCCGTTGATGGCACCTGGTGCCAGCGCGGGCACGACGGCGGAGTGCCACTGCAGCGGGGATCCCGCGAGGCCGACCGTCGGGAGAGACGCGGGAGGGCACTGCGTGGAGGGAGCGCGTGCAGCGCGCGACCGGGCGGTGGCGTGGAGCGGAGGGGCCGCTATGCTGCCGCAGGCATCAACGGCAAACACTCGTGCGTAGCACAGGGAGGCGTCGCCCGGTTCGGGCGTCGACGCGGCCGCCCTCCGTCGGCGGCCGCCGCAGCTCGGCGAGCTGCCGTCGTGGGGAGCGCGAGGGGTGCGCCCCTCGCCCGCCGCCCGTGCGGGGCGGCGGGCTGCAGGCGGCTATTCGCTCGACTCGGGCGGCGGGTCGCCTGCGGGTCGGTGTTCCTGCACCTCGACCCACGGGCTGCGATCCGTCCAGGAATAGGCGGTCTCGACGCTCACGGTCTTCGTGTTGACGCGGGCGACCGTCCACCAGTTGCCGCGGATCTTCACGGCGTCGCCCTTCGTGACGTTGTGCGGGCCGTAGTTGGTGGCGCGGCCGCTCGCGATCTGCTCGGCGCGCACCTGCTCCCAGTAGGCGAGCTGGTCGCGGAGCCGCTCGAGTAGTGGGGCGGCGAGCTCCGCCCGCCGTGCGACCTGTTCCTCGGTCGGACACACATAGCCCTGCTCGCGGTCGTACCAGTCCTCCACGATCCGCCGTTCGGCGCGGCGAATATCGGCAGAGAGCTTCTCGATGCGGTTCGCGACGGTGACGGGGGCGTAGCGGGCTCCGGTGGTGTGCGTGGCGGTCTCGGCGCGCCGTGCGGCTTCGGCTGCCTCGGCGTCGGCGGCGACCGCCTGCCCCATCCTGCGGTGCGCCCGGTCGAGGGCGTTGCGGTGCCGGTTCTCGCTGTGGTGGCCGATCTTGATCGGCTCCCCCATCGGCGGGAGCGCGTCCCCGGCGGCCTCGGCGCGCGCCCAGGCCTGCGCTGCGGCGTCGTCCTTGCGCTCGGCCTTCGCCTCGAGCGCGACGATGCGCTCGAGCTGTCGGGCGGCCTTGTCCGCCTCGACTTCGGCGGTGCCGCGCGGGGTGCGGTCGAGCTGCGTCGTCACCTCGTAGCCGGCGGCCTCAAGCGCGGCGACGGTGCGGGTGATGACGTGATCCTTCGGCAGCCGGTCGCGGCTGTGCGGGACGTACCAGGCTCCGATGCTGCGGCCCCAGCGCCAGCCGTGCGCCTTGAGGATCGGCGCGGTGCCGTCGCCTCTGGTGGTGCCGTCGATGAGGGTTCCGGCTTCGTCGGTGTGTGTGATGGTGAGCATGGCTCTCTCCCTTTCGTTTTTTGCCCGTGAAGGCACGCAGTGCCGCGCAGGGAGCGGAGCCGGAGCGCCGGCAACCGTGGAATACCGGAGCGGCGGAGCGCAGCGCGGGACGCGAGGATATGCCGCGAAAGTGCTGGCGTGCAGGATCGGCGACCGTAGACTGCCGCAGGCTTCACGGTCAAACAACGTCCTCGATCGGGGCGCGGCCGGGGATCCGGCCGACCGTCGGCCGCCCTCTGTCGGCGGCCGCTGTGCAGCTCGTCGAGCTGCCATGCCGGGGAGCGCGAGGGGCACGCCCCTCGCCCGCCGCCCGGACTGGGCGACGGACTGGGTGTCGCGCGTCAGGGCCGGATCTCGCCGCCGATCTGCAGCGCGGCCATGAGTGTTTCGGCGAGATCCCAGAGGGGTTCGATCTCCGCATCGTTGCTGTTACCGCTCGCGGCGGCGCAGGCGGCGCGGTGGGCCTCGGCGATCGCTTCCTCGGTCTGCGGGAGCAGCACGGCGAGCTGGCTGTGGCTTTCCTTGGTCGGGAACACGAGCGATTCCGCGAGCACGCGCATGCGGTAGGCGGGCTGCTGGAATGGGCCGACGAGCACGGCCTCGATGAACGCGGCGATGCCGTTGCGGGCGAGGGTGTGGGCAAGGCCGGAGTGCTCGCTCCAATCCTTGACGAACACCTCGCCGGGGCGGGCGACGAAGCCGGAGGCGAGCAGGTCGACGGTGAGCACCTCTTTCTCGCCGGTGTCGGGGTGCACGATCGCCAGGGCGTGCTGGCTGGGGTCGTACTCGATCCGCCCCTCGAGCACGACGTCGTTGAACGTGAGATAGGCGTTCTCGCGCAGGGTCTTCCAGGTCATCATCATCTCCTTGTTTTCTTGCCGTTGATGGCACCTGGTGCCAGCGCGGGCGCGATCGCGGAGCGCCGCCGCAGCGCCGGGCCCCGCGCGGCCGAGCGGAGCGAGAGACGCGCGAGGGCGGCGCGTGGAGGGAGGCTGCGGCGCAGCTGACCGGCGGTGGCGCGCAGCGGAGTGGCCGCTATGCTGCCGCAGGCGTCAACGGCAAGAACACGGGCATCGCCCGTGAGGGGTCGGCGACCCGCACGGGTCGTCCGCTCGCCGGCCTCCGTCGTCGGCGTGCAGCTCGTCGAGCTGCACTGTGGGGAGCGCGAGGGGTGCGCCCCTCGCCCGCCCGCCGCTCGGGTCGGCGGGCGGTGCGGCTCATCCGAAGACGAGTTCCCCGTAGAGGGCGCGTTGCAGGATCTGGTCGGCGTCCTCGGCGCAGAAGTTGTCGGGGTCGGGGCAGCACAGCGCCCGCGTTCCTCGCGCTTGGGTGAACACCGCGCGGAGGCGCGTGGCGGTGAGGATGGTCGCGTGCTTCGCCCGGTAGCAGGGGCAGACTCCGGCGGGGTCGTCGCAGTCCGGGGTGCAGTGCCGCACGCGCAGCGCGCCGCGGCCGAGGCACTCGATCCCCCAGACCCAGGGCGCGTACTGGACGTCGTGGCTGCCGTCGATGGCTTCGGCGAGACTGGTGCGGTTCGACATGAGGGGGTTTCCCTTCTCTCCACTCCACGAGTCCGTCCCGTGAAGGCACGAGAGTGCCGGTCGGAGGGCGCGCTGCAGAGCGCCACCGCAGCGGCGCACCCCGCGCGACCGAACCGGGTTCGAGGCGCGCGAGGGGGCCGCGTCGAGCCCGGCCGCGCAGCGGGCGGGCGTGCGGTGGCGCGGCGCGGGGCGCCTCGTAGCCTGCCGCAGGCTTCACGGGAAGGGCTCGGGCACCGCCCGCGTGGGGAGGTCGACCCGGCGGGTCGTCCTTGGGCCGGCCTCCGTCGCCGGCGCCGCAGCTCGACGAGCTGCTCGGGGAGCGCGAGGGGCACGCCCCTCGCCCGCCGCGCGGTGCAGCGGGCGAGGGTGCCGTGGATCTAGCAGATCTCGAATCCGCCGCAGCCGCGGAGGAAGGCGGCGAACCCCTTGACGTTCTCGGCGTCGAAGGGGTAGTGCGTCTCCCAGGCGGGGGTGCGGCCGGTGCCGCTGCAGCCGTTGCAGCCGCCCTTGCCAGTGTCGGGGTCGCGCGGCTGATCGTAACCGTACTCCTGTCCGATCGCGTCGGTGCGGATGCCTGCGCCGCGGCAGATGGTGCACTCCTCATCGGGGAGCGCGCCCACTTCCGCCTCGTACCGCCGGGCGTACTCGGCGACCTTGCCGGAGGCCAGATCGCGTTCGATCGCCTCGGCCAGTGCGAGCGAGGTCGCCGCGTCGAGCCCGTCGCCGTCGTTGCTGTGCCAGTAGGTGCACGCCTCGGTGAGGTCGGGGTAGGTCGTGAGGAGGAAATCTGCGAGCGGGTGCCACCACCAGACGTTGTTGCGGAAGTACTCCCCCGCGTCGGTGGTCGGCGCCTTGCCGTATACGTCCATGCCCATTGCTTCGTCTCCTTACTGCTGACTGCCAGCTACTTGGTCGCCCTCACGTTTTCCTTCCGTGAAGGCACGAAGTGCCGGTGCGGTCACGCAGCGAAGCGCCACCGGGAGCGGCGGGCCGCGCGCGGCCGAGCTGCAGGCGAGTGACGTGCGAGCACGCGGCGGCAGGCGGGGCCCGAGTATCGGGGTTCGCCGGCCGGTGGCGCGCAGCAGCGGGGCCGGTATCCTGCCTCCGGCTTCACGGAATGAAAATCGGGGCACAGCCCCGAGGAGTCGAGTGCGCGCGGTGCGCGCTCCTCCGTGCCGGCCCGGAGGAGGCCGGCTACCGGCCGAGACCGGCGTCGGGCCCGTGTCGCCCGCCGCTGCGGGGGCTCGGGCTGCCGTAGGTGTTCGGTGTCTGCGGTGCCGGTGGTACCGCGCGCGGAGCCGCCGGGGTGTCCATGCCGGCGATCCGGGCGGCGGTCATCGGGTCGATCCCCGGCGGGCGGATGCCGAGGCGTTCGACGTCGCCCTGGCCGCGATCATCGCGGCGGGTCACGATGCCCGTGAACATGTCGCACAGCGGGCCGAGGTCGCGCTGTTCGGTAGCGATGCGTGACGCCTCGTTGTTCACCTCGCCGTGGACGCTGCGCCAGTCGAGGTTCCATCCGGCGTCGGCGGCGATGCGGTTCCAGAGCAGCCGCTGCGCACGTCCGTTGCCCTCGCGGAACGGGTGAATATAGTTCCACTGGTCGTAGTGATAGCTCAGCCGCTCGATGAACTGCGGCCGGTCGAGGCCGCGCAGCATCTGATCCTCGCGCAGCTCACCGGCGGCGAAGCTCGCGGCCCGGTCGATCATGTGGAAGGGGAGGAAGAACTCGGCGCCCTCGTGCTGCTTGCGCATGTCGATGGCGCAGCTGGCCCGCCCAGTCGTAGACGTCCTGGAACAGGTGCCGGTGGATGGCTCGGAGCTCGTCGAGATCCCCGGTCGCTCGGACGGGGGTGTCGACGAGTTCGACGGCTCGGGCGAAGGTCAAGGCGCCTTCGGCCGAGGCGAGGTCGGCGCGCGTGAACGCGCCGACCTCGTTGCGGAGGATCCCGGCGGCCGGGTCGAGGTAGGGGTCGACGATTTCAGGCAAGGCCGTAGCGTGCTCGAGCGCGCGCTACCAGCTCGTGCGAGTCGATCCGTCCGGCAACGTAGTCGTCGGCGTCGGCGCGGGTGTCGACGTCGACGTGCAGGCCTTCCATTTCGCCGCTGTGCATGGCGTCCTCGACGATGCGCGCGCTCCTCGGATACGGCGGCTGCGGTGTGCCGGGTGTCGGTCATGGTCGCCTCCTTCACGCGCGGGGTTTCTGCTCCTATTCTACCGTGCGCCCCTGTCATTGACAGGGGCTCACGGGCGCTGCGTCGCGGGTTCGAGGGGCCGGCGGGTGCCGGCGCCCTCTCCCGCTGCTCACTACTCGTCGCGGGGCTTCCGCGTGATGACGGCGGTGGCGTGGGTGAGCGAGACGGCGACGTCGTCGGCGTCGATTACCCGCCCGTATTGCTTCTGGCCGTTCGCGTCGTCCCATGAACTCGAGTACTCGTTGCCGGTGACGACGACCTTGTCACCGCGGTGAGCCGTCGCCATCACGTTCTCGCCGAGCTCGAACTTAGCCTCGACGAAGTGCGTGGTGGGGGTGTCGTGTTCGATGAACTTCCCGCCCCGGTACTCGCCGGTGTTCTCGATGACGCGGAACTTGACGATGGTGATCTGTCCGGCCTGCACCTCTTCGGGGTCGGCGGCCAGACGGCCCTTGATGGTTCGGTAACCCATGATCATTCTCCTTCTGGTGTTAGTGATTGGTGGCGATGCGGTCGATGTGGTCAGGGCGGAAGCCCACCCAGTGGTCGCAGTCGCTGACGACGACGACCGGAGCGCTCGAGTAGCCGAGTTCCTCGGTGACGTAGGCCAGGGCCTCTTCGCTCTCGCTGAGGTCGACAGCCTGGTAGGGGATGCCGTGCTCGTCGAGTGCGCGGTAGGTGAGTTGGCACTGCATGCACCTCGGGGTGCTGTACACGATGACTGGCTTGTCCATCTGTCTCACACCTCCCGATCAACCATTTTTCTTTGCCTTCCGGCATGAGAGATCGAGTGTGAGCGGGAGCGGCGGAGTGCCTGGTCGTGGAATACCGGAGCCGTGCAGCGGCGGAGGATATGCCGCGAAAGCCCGGAACGGCAGTCGCGGAGCGAGCTACGATCGGCTTGCCGGGAAGGTCAAAGAAATCAGGGGAATGCAGCGCCGCGTAGCGGCTCCTCTGGCGCGCCTCCGTGCGCGCTCGGCTGTGCATCCTGCTCCCCCGCTCTGTTCTGCGGGCCGAGACGTCTTCGGCTCAGTTCGTGCGGCCTATCATACCTTTTGAGGGGAAAATCGCACTTATTCGAGTGGAGCAAGGGCGGAGGCTATGGCTCTTCGGTCGTCTCCGGCTCGTCAAACCAGCGGATGACGCTGTTAGCGTTGAGGGCGCCGCGCAGCTCGTCCGCTGCGGTGCGGAAGGCGGCTGAGGCGCGGTCGAGCCCGGCAGCGGTCTGTGCGGCGCCGGTGCCGTCGCCGCGATTGTCCTCGCCGTCGTAGTGCACGCCGTCCTGCGTCCGGCGATGCCAGGCAGCGAGTTGCTCGGACACTTGGGCGAGGTGGTCGCTCGTGTCGCGGACGTCTCCGATCATCCGGTAGGAGTCGATCGGGCTCGCCACGGTGCGGGTGGAGTGGGCGAGGGTGCGTGCCGTCTCCTCAAGCTCGGCGGCGATCGCTGCTTGAGACTGCTCCTCGTTGATAGCCATGATCAGCTCCTCTCCCCCAGCGTCAGCCCGAGGGAGCGCCGGAGCGCGGCCTCGTCACCGCCGTCGAGTTCGTCGGCGCGCGCGAGCAGCAGGTCGACGGCGACGCGGATGAGCGTGTTGTCGGTGATGCGATCCGCGTCGGGGGCCTTCATCCGGTTGAGACGCCGCGCGCGGAAGGTGAGCTCGGTGAGTTGATCGTCGCGCAGCCGGGTTTCCTTCCGCGCGAAGCGCAGGTAGGGCGGCAGTACGGTGTCGCTGACGCTCGGTGTTGCCGCGGCGCGGGCCTTAGGCGCGCGTCGCGGCCGCGCAGAGCGTACGGCCTTCTTCGGTGCGAGCGTCTCCTCGACCGGCACGGCGGCCGCGGCCGCCGTGGTCTCCGGGGTCGGCTCCGGCGGCAGCTCGGGAACCGGCGCGAGTGGTGCTGCCGCCGCGTCGGGAACGATGCGGAGTCTGGCCTCGTCGCCTCCCGGCCCGGTGAGCATGTCCGTGAGCTTGGTGCGTGCCATGAGAGTTATGCTCCGATCTGGCTCTTGGTGTTCGCCCAGAGGCTCATGAGCTCGAGCGCGACGCGGCGGAAGTCTTCGAGCGCCCTGGGCGAGCTGCGGGAGTCCGAGAGGGTGAACTGCGTGACGACCTTGCCGTGCACCGATCCCATCTTGTTCACCTTGTAGTCCCGGATCGAGGAGGCGAATCTGGCGACGTTCGCGCTGTCGAGCAACGCTTCGGCGTCATCGAGCTCGGCCGGGACGCGGGTGTCCACCTTGTTGATCACGACGCGGTACGGCACCCCCGAGGGCAGCACGATCTTGGTGATCGTCTCGACGAGCGGGCCGAACGACAGCGGCGCGGGTTCGGTGGGGAGAATCACGAAGTCGGAGGCGGTGAGGACGGTTGCCAGTACATCGTGGCCGACGAGTGATCCGGGGGTATCGACCAGGACGACGTCGTAGGGTGTCTCGCGGAGTCGGGCGAGGTTCGCGGGGTCGGTGTCGTCGGCGACGTCGAACGGCAGCGACTCCCCTGCTCGGTCGGCCCACCATGCCGAGGACTTCTGCTGGTCGACGTCGACCACGAGCACGCGCGAGTGCTCGGAGAGGACGGCGGCGAGATTCATGGTGAGGGTGGTTTTGCCGGCGCCGCCCTTCTGGTTGGCGATCGTGACGATGTACATGGCTCTCATTCAATCTGTAAGTCTGTAAGTTCCGAAGTCTGTAAGTCGGCGTGTTGTGAAATGACTTACAGAGTCTGTCAGTCTGTAAGTTACAGAGTTACCGAGTTACAGAGTCTGTCAGTTCGGAAGTACCGGAGTTACAGAGTAACAGACTTCCGAACTCTGTAAGTTCCAAGTCAGAATCTGTAACTCTGTAAGTTCCGAAGTCTGTAACTTACAGAGTCGTTTTCGCACGTCGCGCTCTCCGTTGCGCGGCACTCGTTCCGGTAGGGTGAGTTGACTCAAGGGCTAAAAGTCGCTCAGATGGGCGACCAGGGGCGTTTCCGGTAGGATTCTGTCGGGGGAGCGCGAGGGGATCACCCCTCGCCGGCCGCTGCGCGGCTGAACGCACCGGAACGGGGTGCCCGACGTATCTGGTCGAAACTGTGGCACCCCGTTCTCGCCTGCGACGATCAGTCGGCGTCAGTGTCCGGGTCTGTGACCTCGGTGATGGCGGCGAGGATGCGGTGCGCGGTGTCGATGACGCGCACGCCCGAGGCGCGGAGCACGTCGCGGTCGCCGCGCGTCCAGGTGGCGATGTAGCCGATGCTGTTCGCGCTGGTGTCCTGCCCGAGCGTTCCGGCGACAACGTAGGCGATGGATTCCGCTTCGGCTTCGTAGAGGCCCTGGTGCTGGTGGTACTCGTTCATCTCGACGGGGAGGAGGCCGTGCGCGGCTTCGTGCAGGATCGTGAGCGAGGCGTGCGCGGGTTCGAGGGATTCCTCGATGCGCATGATCCGGCTGCGGGGGTCGGTGTGCCCGTCTTCGCCGGAGAGGGGCGACCGTTCGACCGTCCAACCGTCCTCGGTCAGCCAGGCATAGGCTGCCTCGTAGATCCCGGCGTTGTCTCCGCCGCGCAGTCGGGGTGCCGGGTCGGGGATCTGATCGGCGCCGGGGATGGGGTCAGTCTGGCTGATGTCGAACACGCGGCGTTGCGGCCAGTACACCTGCACCTTGTCCTCGCCGCTGTCTTCGGCATGCTCGATCGTCTTGACCTGTCGGCCGATGATCTTGATGTGCTTCTCGCCTGCGCGTACCTGGCGCCCGAGCTTCTGCCAGGTGCGATAGCCGGCGACGCGGGTCGCGTGCGGGCACTGCGCGCGGATGAGCAGCAGATTGTTCAGGCTGTAGCGGCGGAACAGCGTTGCCATCCGCAGCACGTTGGCCCACGTCTCGCTGTCGGTGAGCGCGTCGACCTGCTCGGCAATCATGGCGTGCAGCTGCTCGAGTTCGGCGCGACGCTCGGCGGGGCTCTTGCGGGTCTTGATCTTGGTCATCATGTCTCCCTCGTCGTTGTTCCGGGCTGTCCGGCAGGGAGATTCGTGCGTGAGCGGGAGCCGCGGGAGTGCCTGGCGGGGGAGCGGTTGCTAAGCGCAGGGCCGCAGGCCCGGAGTCTGCAAATAGCGAGCGCCGGGAACGGCGAGCGGCGGAGCGAACGAGGATCGGTCGCCGGACAGTCAGGAGCAGAGAAGGGTTGGGCCGGCCGAGAGGCCGGCTCCGTTCAGCGGGGGGAGCGCGAGGGGGATCACCCCCACGCTCCGCGCCGGCCCTCCGTCGGTCGGCGCTGCGCGGGGGGAGTGCCAGCTCTGGCTGGCTCCGCTGGGCCGCACGATGTGCGGGGGTGGCCCCGGTCTCGACGATGGAGACCGGGGCCACAGCCGGCTATGCCTCGCCCGCGGCGGTGTCGGCCTCTTCCTCGGAGGCGGTCTCGGCGGGGGTCGGGTCGGCCTCCGCTTCTGTGGTGCTGTCGACGCCGATCACGATCTGCTCGACCTCGGAGAGCGGGTAGCCCCAGGTGTCGAGCTGCGTGAAGTAGCACTCCGCTGCCTGGTCGGGGTGTCGCCACGTCGCCTTGCCCGTGGTGGACTCGATGCTGGCGAGCACGACCGCGAGAGCCGCGTGCCCGGCCTTGCCCGGCTGCTGCTGCACGAGGGCGTCGAGCGGGCTGGCCTCCCAGTAGTTCTCCGGCTCGGCCAGGCCGAGGAAGGTCGAGGCCATGCGGTTCGCATCCCCGAGCGCGCCTGCGATCCTGCGGCGGTGCGTGGTAAGCATCGTCGCGATGAAGCGGGTCGCGTCCTTGGGGAGGGTGCGGCGTCCGAGGAATGCGGCGAGCCACTCCCTCCTGACCGCTTCGGCCGAGGCCCACGCCTTGTTGTTCGCGATGAGCTGGCGGCGCTCCGCTTTCTGCTCATCGGTCATGGGGCCACTGGCCGCGCCGTTCTGCGGGCGCTTTTTGAAGCCGTGCGCCTTGGGATCGTCGAGGTAGTAGCCGATGGCGACTTCGCCGTCGACATAGACCCTGACGTGTGCGGCTGCCCCGGTGAGGCCGGTGAGTTGCTCGACGGTGACCGGATCCCCGGTGCGCAGATCGATCAGTTCGTGCAGCGGCACGGGGGTCTTGTCGTAGTAGCCCGGCTCCCGGTCGAGGATCTGGAATCCCTGCTCCTTGACCTCGGCTTCAGCCTGCTCGCGAATCTCGCGGCGCTGGCGCTCATCGCGCTGCCGCTGCAACTCGTGGGGGAACTGCTCCGGGCTGTGCTCGGCGCACTCCACCAGCCGCTTGACGGCCTCCTTGTCGCCCTCGAACTCGAGGATCGCGGCGGCCTGGTCGAGAGTGACCTCGTGCTTGGTCGCGATCTTGCCCGCGAAGTCGCTATCGGCGACGGTGATCCCGGCCTCGACGACAGCGCGCTTGACGCCGGTCTGCTTGGCGATCTGCGGCACGCTGAGCCCCTCGAATGCGAGTTGCTGGAACACGGCGGCTCGTTCGGGCTCGGTGAGCGCGGCGCGGTGCTCGTTCTCGGCGAACTGGTCGAGGATGCGCTCGACGGTGGTGTCGTCGCCCTCCACGACACGGGCGGGAACGATCCGGCCCGCAGCCCGCGCACCGAGCACCCGACGCTGCCCCATCCGCACGGAGACCTTGCCCTCCATCCGACGGCAGACGACGGGCATGAGCACGCCGCGCTGCTCGATGCTGCGGATGAACTCGCGGTTAAGCCGCACGTCGAAGCGCACGTTCGGATCGACCTCAATGTCGTTGGGGTCGAGGTACTCGATAGTGCCGAGTTCTGCGATGTCAGTCATGATTCTCTCCTCTGATCAACTGTTTTGCTGCCCTTCCGGGCACGAAGATCGTGGGAGAGCGGAGGGCGCGCAGTGCCCGGTCGTGGAATACCGGACGAAGCGCAGCGGAGGAGGATATGCCGCGAAAGTCGGGCACGGAGCGGTCGGAGCGAACTACGATGTGATGGGCCGGAAGGGCAGCAAACGCCGGCGGCGCCGGCACAACTCAGCGGCCGCGACTGTGGTCTCCATCCCGTTCGTACGCGTCTGAGGTGCGCTCGAGCTGCGTTAGGCGACAGCCAGCTCGAGCGCGGGCCGGAGGATTCCTTCTCGGATGAGCCGGCGAGCTGCAGCATGGTCGAGTCGCCCTCGCGAGGTGCGCGGGTACTTGGGGTAGTCGGGACGGTCGTTCTGCTCGAATAAGACGACGCCGGTGGGCGCGCGGCGACGCCGGCGTCGCTTATGTCGGCGGCGCATCCAGGTGACCTCGGCCTGCCACCAGGCCCAAGTGCCCCGCTCCGCGTCGTAGCGGGCCCGACGCTCGAGGAGGTAGCCGTCGACGCCGAGAGCGATGGCCACGGCGTCGCGGAGATCCTCGCTGGGGCGGCGCCAGCCGTTCGCGGTGCGTTCGACGAGGCCGTGGCGGGCGAGGCGTCGCAATGATCGTCGGGCCTGTCGGGGGTGAACTCCACTCAACTCGGCGAGCTCGTCGACCTGCAGCACTGTGTCGGGGGAGAGCGCAGTGTAGATCCGTCCTGCGGTTCTTCCTAGAGATCCGGGTGCTGAGAACGTGTCGTGGGAGAGTCCCGTAAGCGCGGTGGTGAGTTCGTTCAGCCACCAGGTGCGAGCGTCGGATCCAGGCGTGCGGGGCGGGCGCGTGACCGCTTGTGACCACTTAGAGTCTTCTGCTTCTGTGGAAAACCGTGTGGAGAGCCGGTAGCTCGCGCCGTGCACGCCCTCGGCCTCCTCGACCCGGACGAGCCAGGCGCTTTCAGGGTCGCGCTGGTCGTAGCCAGTACTCAGGGCGATGAGCGCGAGGCGGCAGGCTTCGCGGCCGTAGCCGGTGTCCTGGGCGAGGCGGCGCACGTCGACCTCGACGACGGCGCGAGCCGCTTGGACGAGGTAGAGGCAGACGGCGCGGAGCACAGCCCGATGGCTGTAGCGGCCGCGACGGTTGCGCGCGGCACGAGAGGCGCCGTCGAGCCCCCAGAGACCGGGCATGGCATTGGCCTGCGCGTCGGCGGCGCGCACCGCGGCGGTGACAGCCTGCGCGCGTGCCTGGAACTCGACGTCCTGGCCGTCGCCGGCGATCGGGTTGGCGGCGACGTAGTAGACGGTACGCTGCCAGTCGGCCGCGAGACGCTTGCGCGCGGTGTCGTGGGGCACGGGCACGCGTCCCGCACGGCTGGGCCGGGTGCGGGCGTGCTCGAGCGCGGGGGAGTGCTCGAGCAGCTGCGCCACCTCGTCGTAGCGCCAGCGGGCACGGGCGAGGCCCGCGAGCACGGCGGCTTGCGTGATCGAGGTGTCCTCGGCCGGGGGCGCGTCGAGCATGGCGCGGATGCGGGCGCTCGGTTCGCGACGCTTTCCGACGAGGTAGGGGTGGCCGGCGTCGTCGCGGGCCATGCCTCTGATGATGCTGACGGGGGCGGCGGGCTCGGTGGCGCCGGCGTCGACGAAGAAGCTGCGCAGCAGCGCGAGGTCGTCGACGGTCGTGGCGGCGCGGGTGAGCGTGTCGAGCGAGCCGCGCTCGAGCTCGGAGACGCCGCCGGCACGGTGCGGGGTGCCCGGAGGCCGCACACACCCGGTGGCGGGGTTCGTGAGCGGGCTCTTGTCGAGCGAGGGGAGGAGGCTGCCTGCGAGATCCGCGAGTTCGCGGATGAGCTGCGGGTCGGTGGCCTCGGCGAGGGCGATCCAGATGTGGCGACCTCCGGAGGGCCCGGAGATCGCGGTGAGGTGCTCGACGTTGAGCTCCTCGAGCCAGAGTGAGAGCTTGCCAGCGTCGTAGGCGGCGTTGCCGCGGCCGGCGTCGAGGTCGAAGCAGAGGTAGCGGTAGCCGGTGAAGTCGGCGAGGTACATCGCCCACGGCCCGGCGGGACGCGGGCCTGAGACCTCTGCGCTGGCGCCGTAGAGGTTGCTCCATCCGCCGGCGAGATCCTCGGCCAGGGCGACGCGCACCGTGTCGCGCGGGCTGAGGGCGCGCGTGAGCGCCCAGCCGTCGAGGGCGGGTTGCGACACGATTGCGGGAAAATCACCCACAAAATGGGGTCGCTTGACACCGGAATGCGCTACTATCAAGGCATCCTTTCGGATCCTGTACGAGGCAAGGAAAGACCCTCCGGTCTCTCCGGCTTCGGTTGGGTTGAGCTCGAGTCACAGATTGGCGTCCGGGGACAAGAGCTAAGACTTCGGGGAGGCCGCCTTCGGGCGGCCTTCTTCTTTTATGCGGCTGGGATAGGCAGCTCCTCGTGTTGGGGACGGGGGCTGTCGACGAGCGGCAGGTGGCCGTTCTCCTCGACGAGTTGGTGGATGAGCGCCTCCATGTAGTAGGCGACGGACACGCCGCTACTCGCGGCAGCGTCCTGCACGGCTTCCCGCACCTCGGGTGCGACGCGGCCCTGCAGGAGAACGGTCGGCGACCCCTGGCGGCGCCGTGCGCGGGCTCTCGTTGCACTCATGTCTCAACCGTGGCGCAATGTATGCATACATTCGGGAAATGAGGCGGCGTGTCGCAGCCTTCCTCGCCGAAGCGGTCAGACTCGCGCCCCGAGTCAGGAGTGTTGTTGGTTGGAGGTGGCCGCGAGCACCTCGCGCAGCTCTGCCTTGTATGCGACCCAACGGCCGTTGATTTGGTAGCCGGGGATCTCGCCGTCTTCGAGCCAGGCGCGGATCGTCTGCTTCGTCTTGCCGAAGAATGTGGTGAGATCGCGCATGCGCAGTTCATCAGGCCAGTCGGCGAGGGGGTCGTCGTCGATGACCTCGCCGGTGGAGATGTTTCGGCGATCTGCAAGCCAGGCGCGAATCTCGCACTTGTAGACGATCCAGGAGCGGCCGATGTAGTGGCCGGGGATCGTACCGTTCTGCAAGTGCCGGTGCACGGTCGACTCGTGCACTCTGAAGAGCGGGGCGAGCTCGCGAACCGGCACTGGGTCGGCGAGCGCGTCCCAGTATTCGGCGTCCGTCATCGCACCAGCCGTGGCAGCGTCGTCGGCGCGGCCGGCTCGGGGGTGGTCGGGTTGGCGGGCATGTCTAGGATTATCGCAAATCCGGCGGTAACCGCGCCGCAATATGTCATGGTGTTGCCTCCCAGCGGAGTGACACGGTGGCGCGCACGACGGGGCCGAACGCGATCGTGTCGCCGTCGACGACTTCGACGGGTTCCCCGGCGCGCAGTTCGCGCGCACCGCTTTCCGGGTAGAGGATCGTGCCGTTGCCGGAACCGCGGTCGATGAGCCAGAACCGTCCGCCGTTCCAGGCGACCTCGGCGTGCACGCGCGACATGGTCTTGCCGGTGTCGATGACTTCGATCTGCTGCCAGCCCGCTGCGGCTTCCTCCGGTGCGGCCTCGGGCTGGCGGCCGATGATCGCACGATCGGCGACGACGGCGACGTCGCCGGTGGTGAAGCGGAGTGTCGCGACGGCCCGGGGAACAGGGTGCGGCGCAACCGGGTGAGGCTGGGGCTGCACTACGGGAGCTGGGGCAACTGGGGTCATCGTGGGGATCGGCTCGGTGGGTGCGCCGCGGCCGCGACGTCGCGACGCGGCTTGCTCGAGCGGTTGCACGTCGCCGTCGGGGAAGACGGCGAGCTGCCAGCGGCCTCCGGGGTCGACCGTGGTCATGCGCACGCCGCGGCCGAGGCGTGTCGCAACTTCTACGGCGTAGCTGATGATGTGCTCGCGCGTCGCTTCGAGTGAGCCGGCGGGGTAGTCGCGATGGTCGCCTGCGACGGCGACGTGGGCGGAGCCGTCGGCGGCGACGGTTGCGTGAATGACGGGGTAGGCGGGGATCTTCGGCGTCATCAGTATGTCCTCCTGCAGGTGTCTGCGGGGCAGAGCTCGAGGCCGAAGAGCCGGTAGAACTCCTCGGGGTTCACATAGCCGATCGGCCCGCCGATCGTTTCGGATCGCGGGAGTGCCGCCACCGCCTCGTTGGTGGTGCCGACGACCTCGACGCCGAGGTGCAGGTGGCAGCCGGTGGAAGGGCCGTTGGTGCCCACGAGTGCGATCTCCTGGCCGGGGGTGACAACGTCGCCGACGGATACGAACATATCTTCCGGGTACATGTGGACGTACCAGATCGTGTACCCGTCGGGGTGCTTGATCCCGATCTGGTAGCCCTCGGCATAGGTGACCGTGCCGTTGGTGATCGCGTAGATCGGATCGTCGCAGGGGTTGGGCCAGTGCTGCATGTCGACGGCGTTGTGCCAGTCGCTGATCCCGTCCATAACGTAGCCGCGGAAGCCGTAGCCGCTGGTGAACTGGTACATCGGCTCGGTGGCGAGCGGGAACACCAGCGGCCCGCTCTGACAGCCCGCCATGTCGCCGCCGGCGAGGACGGCCACGATCTCGCCCGCGGGCGCGTAGAACGCTTCGTAGTGATAGGGGTCGGCGTTGCGTTGGACGCGGTGCGCGGCGATCGTGGGCTCGAGGGTCTGCCAGTCGGCGACGGCCATGAGTACGGTGAAGAACTTGGTGGCGCTGATGGTGGGATCCATCCGTTCCTCGAGCGTGCCCCAGGAGTCGCGCTGCTGGAACAACCCTCGCGAGTCCGGGCCGGCTTCGTCGCCGTAGTCGAGTACGCGCAGGCTGGATTCGCCCATCGCGGTCATGACGCCGAGCACCTGCGCGTCGCGCTGCAGGCCGAGCGCCGATGCCGCGTTCATGATGTGGGCGGCGTTGCGCAGCTGCTCCCCGGAGTAGCCGGCGATCGGGCCCTCGGGCACCTGGTCGACGTTCACGACGGCTGCGGGCCCGCACGCGGCTTGGGCGCTCGGGCCGAACAGGAGGAGGATCATTGCGAGCAGCCCGCCGACGATGAGCACGGGGATCGCGATCACCGCGCCGACGCCCACTCCTCGTGCTGACATGCTCAGCCCTCGGCCGGGCGGATCCGTTCTGCGAGCCACGGTGAACTCGTGTCGGGTCGCGTGAGGGTGATGTTGTATGGGCCGTTGTCGGTCGGTATGCGGACGATGAGCAGTACTTCGGTGCTTCCCTCAAGGATCTTCCCGGCGCCAGTCACTTGCGTGACGGGGATGAGCGTCGGATCGGTGCCCTCATAGGCGTGAGCCCCCTGCTGGCTGAGCAGGGGGAGCATGTCTCGCCACCAGTTATCGTCGCTGAGCTGTGGCCGGGCGAATGTTTCCATGACCTTAGTCGCGGCTGCGATCGCGTCATCCTGGCTCTGCGCGCCGGCTTCGGGGACAGCTGGGATCTCGGCGTCGTCGACCGGGTGCTCGTGATCGGTGGGCGGGAGCGCGGGGCTCTCGGTCGCTGATGGGGAGGGGGTCGGCTCCGCCGCTTTCTCGGGTGTGCAGCTGGTGAGCAGCACGAGGAGCAGCGCGGCACTTGCGAGCTGTGCTGAACGGGAGTTGTGGTGCCTCATCTGACCCTCCTTTGCGCCGTGATTCGGTGCCTGCATCGCATTCATCGGATCAACTCTGTTCCGAATAAGTGCGATTTTGCCCGTAAAAGGTATGATAGGCCGCACGATCCGAGTTCATCTACCGCACTGTCGAGGTAGAGAGGCGGGGCGGCCGATGGACTCCCAATCACCACTGACGTTGGTAGGGGGTGGCACCTGTGTCGGACGAGAATCCGTGGATCAGGTCGGGAGGCATCGCTGCGCCGGCCGCGGTCGCGTCTGCTCCGCGACACTCGGCTGGCCCCGCCACGGTCAGCGCACCACAGGCTGGTGTCCCGGTGCCCGATCAGGCCGATCGGCTCCCTCGACGTCAGGCTGTCGGAACGGCCACGCTGTGGTGGCTGGGCGTCCACGGGGGAGCGGGGGAGTCCTCGCTCGCTCGCTTGGCAGCGGGGACGCGCCCGGCTGAGCATGCCTGGCCGATGCCGAGCATGCCGGGAATCCCGAGCCGGGTAGTGCTCGTAGCGCGCACGAACTACGCCGGCCTCACCGCGGCGCAGCATGCTGCACGGGAATGGGCTTCCGGCTCCCTCGGCGACTCGGTCACTGTCGAGGGAGTTCTGATGGTGCCCGATCAACCTGGTCGACTGCCGAAGTCTCTCCGGCACCTCGCGCAGCTGGTTGCCGGTGGTCTGCCGCGCAGTTGGACAGCGCCGTGGGTCGAATCGTGGCGGTTCGGCCCCCTCGATCCCGCCGAGCTCCCGAAGGGGCTCGGAGCGGTGTTCTCCGACCTCTCTCTGCATCCCATCGTTCCGCGTACCTGAAAGGCGCACACCATGTCACTACTCGCTCAGGCGCTTTACCTCGCGACCGTTCTCCCGATGGCGATCCCCGACCCCGATCCGGTCACACCTCCGGGGTTCGAGGCTCCGGTCAGCCTCATCATCGGCATGCTCCGCTGGGGCGGCTTGGCGCTGGCCGTGGCGGGCATCATCATCGTCGGCGCGCGTCTGACGATCAATATCCGCCGCGGTGAGGCCGCGCACGAGATCGGCATGCTGGGGGCGATCGGCCTCGGTATCATGCTCATCGGTGCGGCTGCGTCGATCGTCGGGTTCATCTCGGGATCCTGATCGGAGGAACGATCATGAGCACCGACGACTCCGGCTCGACCAGTCCTTTCGCGCGTCGCGGGTTCATCGCCGCGGCGGTCGTGGTCGGCGTCATCGCGGCGCTGGGGATCTTCGTGCTGGTGATGAACCTGGTCTCCCCGCCGACCTCGGCACCGCCCACGGACTCGCCGACGTCGACGCCGCCGGTCTCGGCCGCCGATGCGAGCGTGTGCGGGCTCGAGGCGTTCGAGACGGAGAGCTCGCTCACCCAGGCGCCCGACGTCGAGTGGGAGCTGGTCGGAACGATCGCGGCCCCGACGGATCCGGCCGTGGGGCCGGGCACCGTCGACGATGGGTTCCGATCCTGCTTCGCACACACCGCGGAAGGCGCTCTGTATGCGGCAGTGAACTTCCTCGCGACCGGAACTGACGCGATGCTCAGTCAGAGATTGCTTGAGCTCGTGGCCGAGGGGCCGGGCAAGGATGCCCTCGAGCAGCTCCTGAGCCAATCACCCGATGGGGTGACCTCGAGCTATCGAGCTCAGGTTGCCGGGTACAAGATCGGCCAGTACGACGGGACGAACGCGACGATCGACCTGGTGCTCAACTACAGCGACGGGCGGCTCGTCAGCGTTCCACTCCGGCTCGTGTGGGAGGACGGCGACTGGAAGGCGGTCTTCGACGATACCGGGCAGATGCCGCTGGCCCCTGCCGAGCTGCAGAATCTCGGTGGATACACCCCGTGGGGTGGGGCCTGATGGCCTGTGCACCGTTCGATTTCGTCTGCAAGGCTCGCGAGGGCCTCGAGGACGTCATCTCTGCGGCTGCGAACGACACCCTGCAGGAACTCACGAACCGGGCGTTGGAGAGCTTCGGGACGGCGGTGGCGAGCGTCGGCACGGTGTGGGTGCAGCTGCCGACCCCGATCCTGACGGCGGGTTCAGGTTCGGCCGGCGGCGGCACTCCGCCGGAATCGGCGGGGCTCACCACGATCCTCGGCTACGTCCAGTACATCGGCCTGGCGCTGTGCGTGCTCTCCATACTGGGCGTCGCAGCGCTGTTCATCTGGCGCGGCGCGAGCGGGGGCGGAGGCGGCTCCGTGCTTACGGGACGGCTCGGCATCGTGCTCGGCGCGGTGGCGCTGATCTCGGGTGCGTCCTCGATCGTGGCCTTCCTGCTGCCGAGCTCGGCCCCCGGCGGCTCGGTCAGTGCGACGGGCTTCATGCAGAACTCGCTCTGGTACTACGTCGGCGCCCTCGCGGTGCTGTCGGTCATCATCGGCGCGATCCGCATGGCCTGGGAGCAACGGGCGAACCCCGGCAAGGAGTTGCTGCAGAGCATCATCACGCTCATCGTCGTCTCGGGGGCCGGCCTCACGTTCATCACGATCGCGGCCACCCTGACGGATGCCTTCTCGGTGTGGGTGCTGAACAGCAGCACTGGCTGCGATGTGACCGAGCAGGGGGAGTCCAACTGTTTCGGGACGAACATCTACGCGATGATCGCGCTCTCGGCGACCTCCCCGATCGGCCTCCTCGCGGTGCTCATCCTCACGGTGATCGCGTTTCTCATGACCGTCGCGCAGGTCGTGCTCATGGTGATCCGCGGCGGCCTGCTCGTCGTGCTCGCGGGCGTGCTGCCGCTGACGGCGAGCTTCACGAACACGCAGATGGGTCGTACCTGGTTCCAGCGCGCGGTGGGGTGGACGCTCGCGTTCCTGCTCTACAAGCCCGCGGCCGCGCTGGTCTACGCGGCCGCTTTTCGGCTCGTCGGCAGCGACGCCTTCGGCGCTGGCGGCTCTGGCCTGGTGTCGATCATCACGGGCATGGGACTCATGCTCGTCGCACTGTTCGCGCTGCCGGCGCTGCTGCGCTTCGTGATGCCGATGACGTCGGCGGTCATCGGCGGGGGAGCGGGCGGTCTGGCGATGGCGGGTATGGCGGGCGCGGCCGGCTTCGAGGCGGCGACGGGCGCGATCTCGCGTACGAGCTCGTCGACGGTGAGCTCGTCTGCCGGCGGCCCGTCGACGGCGGGCCAGTCGGGATCGTCCGGGCCGTCGGGATCCTCTGGCGGCCCCGGAACGACCGGGAAGTCCGGTGCCGCCTCGAGCGGTGGCGGCAGCGGAGGCGGCACTACGGCAGGCGCCGGTGCAGCGTCGACCGGCGGCGCCGCCGCAAGCGGGGGAGGCGCAGCTGCGGGCGGTGGCGCTGCAGCTGGCGGAGGGGCCGCTGCGGGCGGCGGCGCAGGTGCGGCGAGCGGCGCCGCGGCTGGCGCAGCCGCGACGGGCGTCGGCATCCCCGTCGCCGTCGGGATCATGGGCGTGCAGGCCGCTGGTAAGGCGGCGGGCGCGGCCAAGTCGGGGCTCGAGGGCGCCGCCGGCGACGCTACCGGCGGGCCGAGCGGGTCGTAGGGGTCTGGATGACGACGCAGGCAGAACCGCAGCGACGGCCGCGCAGCTACGGGAACTGGACGCGCCCGCGCACCGCTGGCCTGCTCGGGCTCGGGCAGATCGGCACGGCCATCCTGCTCGGCGGCATGATGCTCGCCGTCATCGTGACGATCGCCGCGAACCTCCTCGCCGGCTTCGTCGTCATGGCCGTCGTGGGGCTGCTGCTTCTGATGACGGCGCTCCGGGACAAGCACGGGCAGAGCACGCTCGCCCGCATCACGACAAGGATCGGCTGGATGAGAACACGCAGGAAGCGGCACCATCTCTACCGCTCGGGGCCGCTCGGCCGCGCCGACTGGGGCACGGTGCAGCTGCCGGGGCTCGCGGCCGGGTCGCGGCTGACCGAGTGGCACGATTCGTATCAGCGGCCCTTCGCGCTGATCCACCTCCCCTCGTCGGCCGACTACACGGTGGTGCTCGTGACCGACCCGGATGGGTCGTCGCTCGTCGACGAGGAGCAGATCGATATCTGGGTCGCCGAGTGGGGCATGTGGCTGGCGCACGTCGGCGACGAGCCGGGCCTCGAGGCGGCGTCAGTGACGATCGAGACGGCGCCGGATACGGGATTGCGGCTACGGCGTCAGGTGCAGGATCGGATGCAGGAGGGCACTCCGGCGTTCTCCCGCCAGCTGCTGCACGGCATCGTCGACGCCTACCCCTCGGGGTCGGCGGTGGTACGGGCCTACGTCGCACTCACGTTCTCGGCCGCGGCTCGGGCCGGTGGGCGCAAGCGCAGCGCCGATGAGATGGGCCGGGAGCTCGCGGCGCGGATCCCTGGGCTCACGCAGAGCCTCGGCGCGACCGGCGCCGGCGCCGCGCGACCGCTCAGCGCGCAGGAGATGTGCGAGGTGATCCGCATCGCCTACGATCCGGCGGCGGCGATCCTGATCGACGAGGCGAACATGGCGGGGGAGCCGCCGGAGATCCCGTGGCCGGAGGTCGGCCCGGCCGCGCATCAGGCGGCCTGGGGCAGCTACCGGCACGACTCGGCGGTGTCGGTGTCGTGGATGATGAGCACCGCGCCGCGCGGCAATGTGCCCTCGAACATCCTCATGCGGCTGCTCGCCCCGCACCGCGATATTGCGCGCAAGCGCGTGACGCTGCTGTACCGTCCGATCGACCCCGGCCGTGCGGCGGCGATCGTCGACGCCGATGCGCGCGCCGCGTCATTCAACCTCACCTCGACGGATCGCCCGAACGCCCACAATCTCGCGAGCGTGCGTGCGGCCCTCGCAACGGCCGAGGAAGAGGCCAGCGGCGCAGGATTGGTGAACTTCGGCATCCTCGTCACCGCCACGGTGACCGACGTCGACCGGGTCTCGGATGCACGAGCGGCGGTCGACAACCTGTCGGCGACGGCGCGGCTGCGGCTGCGGCCGGTGTACGGCTCGCAGGACTCGGCGTTCGCGGCCGCGCTGCCGCTGGGCCTGGTGCTGCCGAAGCATCTGCAGGTGCCAATCGCGATTCGGGAGCAGCTGTGAGCCGGCGGAAGAAGCGCACGGCCGAGCAGAGCGAGCCGGCCGAGACGGGGGCGCGGCTGCGGCGTCCGGGGCCGCGCGGCTGGTGGAAGCCAGCTGCGGGCCGCGCGAGCGTCCTCGAGCCGGTGGTCGAGTACCGGGGCACCACACGGCAGGTGTGCGGGCTGTGGCCGTACCCGGTGGGCGCCGGCACCCCGATCGTCGGCGTGCCGCTCGGTCTGCACCTCTCGACCGGGGCGACGGTCTGCGCCGACCCGATCTCGTGGTTCATGGGCGGGCTGATCTCGAACCCGTCGTGCTTCGTCCTCGGGCTGCCGGGGCTCGGGAAGTCCACGGTCATCCGCCGCATGACCGGCGGCGGTGCCGGCTTCGGGTACATCCCGCTCGTGCTGGGGGATCTCAAGCCGGACTATGTGCAGCTGATCCGCGCGCTCGACGGGCAGGTGATCGAGCTCGGCCGGGGTCGCGGGCACCTGAACGTGCTGGATCCGGGGGAGGCGCACGAAGCGGCCGAGCGACTGCGGCAGGCGGGCAAGGAGAAGGAGCGGCAGCAGGTGCTCGCCGATGCGCACGGGCGCCGGCACACGATGGTGTCGGCGCTGCTCACGATCCTGCGGAAGGAGCCCCCGACCGATCGCGAGGAGTCGATCATCGACCGGGCGCTCAAGGTGCTCGATGAGCAGCACGACGGGGTGCCGGTGCTCGGGGATCTCCTCCGGGTGATCCAGGAGGCGCCGCAGGAGGTGCGCGACGTCGCGCTCGACCGGGGGAGTCTCGACCGCTACAAGGAGATCACGGAGAACCTCGAGGCCTCGCTCATCAGTCTCACCTCGGGCGGCCGCCTCGGGGAGACGTTCGCGCATCAGACCGATGTGCCGATGATGCGCGACCGGCCGGTGGTCTACGACGTCTCCTCGATCGACGACTCCGACACGGATCTGCAGGCCGCGATCCTGCTCGCGTGCTGGTCGTCGGGCTTCGGCGCGGTGAATGTCTCGAACGCCCTGGCCGATGCCGGTCTCGAACCGCGCCGGCACTACTTCGTCGTGCTGGACGAGCTGTGGCGGGCTCTGCGCGCCGGCCGGGGCATGGTCGACCGGGTCGACGGCTTGACCCGCCTGAACCGGGCGCGTGGCGTCGGTCTCGCGATGATCTCGCACACGATGAGCGATCTGCTCGCGCTCCCCACGGAGGAGGAGCGGATGAAGGCGCGGGGCTTCGTGGAGCGGGCCGGCATGCTGATCGCTGGCGGGCTGCCGGGCGCGGAGATGCCGATGCTCACGGCGGCGAAGCCGCTCTCGCGTGCGGAGCAGGAGATCCTGATCTCGTGGCAGGATCCGCCGGCATGGGACTCGTCGACGGGGGTCGAGGCGGAGCCTCCCGGCCGCGGCCGCTTCCTCGTGAAAGTGGGCGGGCACCCCGGCATCCCGCTCAAGGTCGAGCTGCTCGAGCTCGAGCGTGAGGTGAACGACACCAACACACTCTGGCACACGAACCTCTCTGTCGCGGAGGTGACCGAGGGCGAGCTCGTCGACGCTGAGGGAGGCGGTGCGGCGTGAGCCAGCCGAATCGGAGAGCGGAGCCGGGGAGGTTCGATGCGACGACGATCCTGATCCTCGTGATCGTCGTGGTCTTCGCGGCCGCACTCGCCGTGATGTGGGCGGGATTCACGCTCGGCTCGCGGATCGACGGCTCGAACCCGGAGCTGCCGGGGAATCCCTTCGAGCTGCTGTTCGGCGCGCTGCGCGGCCGCTTCACCTGGTCGCCGGCCGTGGTGACGTGCACCGCGGTGTTCGCCGTGATGATCGTGGTGCTGCTCGGACTGATCGCCGCGTTGGTACTGCGGGCGCGCCGCCGGCAGTCGCGCGCGGATCGGGCGGCGACGTACCTGGCGCGCGGCCGCGAGCTCGAGGAACTCGGCCGGCGCAGCGCGCAGCGCACGGCGCAGCGGCTCGGCGTCGCCGCGTCGCCGGGGATCCCGCTAGGGCGCTCGATCCCTGGCGGGCGGCCGCTGTACGCGCTCTGGGAGTACGTCATGATCGTGTTGGCGGGCCCGCGAGTCGGGAAGACGTCGGCGCTCGTCATCCCGGCGATCCTCGAGGCGCCGGGCGCGGTGATCACGACGTCGAACAAGCGCGACGTCGTGGACGCGACCCGAGATCTCCGATGCCTCGTCGGGCAGGTGTTGATCTTTGACCCACAGGGGATCGCGCTCGAGCCGCCGAGCTGGTGGTGGAATCCGCTGACCTATGTCGTCGACGACGTGCGCGCGTACCGCCTGGCCGAGCATTTCGCCTCGGCTGCACGCGCGGACGGTGCCGTGCAGGATGCGTACTTCGAGCCGGCTGGCCGCGATCTGCTCGCGGGGATGCTACTCGCGGCCGCGCTGCAGCGGCGACCGATCACGCAAGTGTTCGAGTGGTTGAGCGAGCCGACGAATCAGGCGCCGGTCGACGTGCTGCGCCAGCACGAGTACGACCTCATCGCGGCCGACGTCGAGGGGGTCATCATGGCCCCGGAGAAGCAGCGCAGTGGCGTCTACGGCACCGCGCGGCAGATGGCGGCCTGCCTCAAGATCCGTTCGATCGCCCAGTGGGTGACACCGATAGGCGGGGACGCCGACAGCGATCCTCGGCCGCAGCTGGATCCGCACGCCTTCGTGCGCAGCTCTGACACGCTCTATTCGCTCTCGCGCGAGGGGCAGGGGTCGGCGGGCGCGCTGGTGACGGCGCTGACGGCCGCCCTGGTGGAGGCAGCCGAAGAGCATGCGACCCGGCAGCCGGGCGGCCGGCTGGCGACACCGATGCTCGTCGTGCTCGACGAGGCGGCGAACGTGTGCCGGTGGAGCGATCTGCCCGACTTGTACTCGCACTACGGCTCTCGGGGCATCGTCATCCTGTCGGTGTTCCAGTCCTGGGCGCAGGGACAGGTGGCGTTCGGGCGCGAGGGGATGCGGAAGCTGTGGAGCGCGTCGAATGTGAAGCTCTATCTGGGCGGGATCTCCGAGGCCGATTTCCTCCGCGAGCTCGCGGAGCTGATCGGCGATTACGACAAGGAGACGTCCTCTGTTTCCTACAACCGCGGGGTGCGGTCGACGAACCATCAGCTGCGGCGCGAGCGGATCTTGGACGCGGCGGAGCTCGCGGCGCTGCCGCGCGGTCGCGCGGTGATGCTGGCCTCGGGCACGCGGGCGGCGCTGCTCGAGACCACGCCGTGGATGGCCGGCCCGCACGCGGCGGCGGTTCGCGCATCGATCGCGGCGCACGACCCGGCAGCCGTGACGGTGCTGCCCGAGACGCCAGGCGATGACGATCCGGGAGAGGGAGACTCGTGAGCGGCGTGCGTGAATGGGATGACGAGCCGACCTCACAGCAGCAGCCGGCAGCGGCACCCGGCGAAGAGACGGCAGCGGCGTCGGCCGAGCCGCAGTTGTTCTTCGGTTCGGTCGACGAGTTTGTGCGGGAGAAACTGCGCTACGTCTACGTCCGCAGGGTCGGCCCCTCCGGGCCGCATCGCTGGGCAGCTGAATGGTGGCGCTCGCCCGAGGCGATCAGTCGCCTCGAGGCCCTCTGGCGCGCGTGGGAGGCGCTGCGCCTCGAGCCGTCGTTTGGTATGAGCGTGTGGTGGCGCGATCACGCCGATCATCACATGGCGGTGCTGCTCTCGCCCGATGGCCCTTTCGCCGACTCGCGCGATCGTACGGAGCAGGGGGAGCCGTTGCCGTATTCGGCGCCCCCTGCCGGCATGTTCGTCGACACACGAACGAACTCCGCCAGCTACTTCTACTTCTGATCGCTGACGGGTTGCAACGCGAAGCGGTTGCCCTGTCCATCGGTGAACAATGCCCAGCGACCGAACGGAAGATCCACAGGCTCCTGCACGAACTCCACACCTCGGGAAGACAAGTCGCGGTACGTCGTGTCGAGATCGTCACAGGCCAGGAACACAGGAGTGTTCGGTTGCCCATCAGGGGCGTCAGGAGCATCATCTCTCCGGGATTCCAGAAGGATCACGACACCATCAGGGAGCCGCACTTTCAGCCAACGACTGTCATCGCCGTACGCTTCATCCTGGGCGATCTCAGCGCCCAACTTGTCGACCCAGAAGGCCTTGGCCTGATTCTGATCGGCGACACCGACTCTGACCTTCTTCGCTCCGGTGATCATAAGGCAGTCCCTTCAGCGGGTTCTTCGCGTGGTTCGATCCATGACGCGGCGTCTGGTGTCCTGCTCATCCGGCTGGCTGTCGGAGTCCGAGCAGGGTGCCGCCGGGGTCGGTGACGTAGGTGACGAGTCCTTGGCCGGGAATCTCGTTGATGTCGCTATGGACGATGCAACCGGCGACATCGCCGCGCATCAAGGCGGCGTTCTCGAGCGCCTGCACGACCAAGCGAGACTTCATCCTGGAATCGATCGAGTACCCCACGATCCGACCGGAGAACACGTCTTTGATCGCGCAGCAGTAGAGCTTGCCTTCGACGGTTTTGTGCTCCGTGATGTCCACGAGCCACAGCTCGTTCGGTGCGTCGGCCGCGAACACATGCCGGGTCCTGCCGTCCCCGTCAATTACGGCGCACAGATCGTCGTGAACCGGCGGTCCGGGACGGCGTCCCTTGCCGCGCTTGGGCTTGCCGAACGCACTGAACCAGCCGTTCGCGGAGGCGATACGCCACGCGGTCCGGTCCGACATTGCCTCACCGGCGTCACGCGCTTCGTCGGCGAGGAGCCGGTGCCCGAACTCGGGGTCGTCACGGTGAGCGTCGAACAGCGCGTTCGCACGATACGCCTCCACCACCTCGCTATCGGTAATGGGGTTCGTTAACCATCGGTAGTAAGGCTGGCGGGAGAGCTTGAGTACCCGACACGTCACCGTCACAGGGATTCCTGCATCAGCGAGCTCCGTCACGAGCGGGTAGAGCCTTTTCCCGGCAGGTTCGCCTGCGACAGATACGCCGCCGCCCGACGCAGAACCTCGTTCTCCTGCTCCAGAAGACGGTTCCGCTTGCGCAGCTCACGGATCTCGGCCGCCTCAGTCCGCGATTTGCCAGGCTTGGCGCCGTCGTCGATGTCGGCGCGACGCATCCACTTCTGCAACGTCATCGGGTGAACGCCGAAATCTTTCGCAATCTGCTCGATCGTCACTCCAGGATCGCGGTTCCTCGCGACGCGCACAACATCGTCACGGAACTCACTCGGGTATGGCTTTGGCACAACAACATCCTTCCAGACCCACCCCTCGGGCAAGCCAGATCAGATGTCACCTCTCCGTGCAGCAGTCCCGCTCATCCATCATGCTGATCACGGGTCGAACTACACGGCCATGGTCTATACCGACCGTATCCAAGAACTCGGCGCTGTTCCCTCGACCGGAACCGTCGGGGATTCGTTCGACTGTCAGTCTGTTTTTACCCGATCTCGCAAG
>NZ_KZ984002.1 GCF_003569785.1 Leucobacter sp. wl10
CCCGGTGTTGCATCGACCGGTTGAACTCACCCAGGTCCCGTCCGAGCATGTCGGTGCCGAAGGGGTGCTCCCATGAGATCGCCTGCAGCACCTGTGAGGTGTCCTTCTGCTCTGCTGCGGTGCCCCAGATCCACGGCGCTACGGCGGCGAGAATGAGCAGCAGCGCCAGGAAGAGCGCCGAGATCAGCCCTGCGGGTCGACGGAGTACGTATGTGAGTGTCTGAAGCATCAGGTCGCCTGTGTGAGTGTCGTGCGGGGATCGAGTGCCGCGATCGCGACGTCGACGAGAAGGTGGACTATGAGGATGATCGCGGCGTAGACGAGGGCGAGGCCCTGCACGATACCGTAGTCGCGCGCCCCGATGGCGTTCACGAAGGCCTGCCCGATGCCGGGCCAGTTGAAGACCTGTTCCACGAGCACGCCGCTCGTGATCATGATGCTGAGCACGACGCCGCCGAAGGTGAGTGTCGCGGTGAGCATGTTCGGGAGGGCGTGCCGCAGGTACACCCGGAGCCTCGGGAGCCGCTTCGAGCGCGCGGTGCGGATGTAGTCCTCCCTCAGGACGTCGATGGCCTCGACGCGGGCGAGGCGGGCAAGGGCGGCTGCCGATGCCGTCGCGAGAGCGACCGCGGGCAGGACGTATCCCTCCGCCGACTGATTTCCCGCAACGGGGAGGGCGCGCAGCACGATGGAGAACACGATCACGAGCCCGACGCCGAGAAGGTACTCCGGGATGTTGGCGAGAAAACCGGTTGTCGAGGAGAAGACCGGGCCCTCGGTGCCTCTCGACCGCTTCGAGGCGAAGACGGCCGCGCCGAGACCGAGGGGGACGGCGATGAGGAGCACGAGCGCGAACGCGATGAGCGAGAGTTCGAGCGTCGCGGGCAGGCGCGTCGCCACGAGTTCGGAAACCGCCCGCCCGTTGACGAGCGACACGCCCAGGTCGCCGCGCACCAGCCCGAGCAGATAGTTCGCGTACTGGACGAACAGCGGGAGGTCGAGCCCGAGCTGCTCCCGGCGCGCGCGCACGAGCGCGTCATCGGCCGTGGCCCCGAGCGCCGCCCGCACCGGGTCGGCACTCGACAACCGGAGCACGAAGAAGGTCAGGGTCACGATCACCCACATCGCGAACAGCGACTTCGCGAGGCGCCGCACGAGGAAGCCGAGCCACTGATTGACTCGGCCTCCCGCGGGCTTGACGCGATCCCTCAGCAGAACCGCCCGGGTGGTGTCGCTCATTTGAGGCGCATGCTCGAGGGCTGCAGACTCAGGAGGGCGCTCGCCTGCAGATCCACACCCACGCCGTACAGCGTCTTGGTGTAGGTGGACAGCGGGAGGACGTCGGAGGCCGAGAAGAGCGCGTCGGTGGCGTCCTGCCACGCCGCACAGGCCTCCGCGCCCTGCAGGCCATTGGCGCGCGCGCCGATGGCGGCGTACTCCTCGTTCGCGATTCTCGCCCAGTTGCGCCCGTCCGGGGGAGCCGCACCGGTCCACGCCTGGTACCAGGTCGAGGGGAGAGCGGCGTTGTTGGAGAACCAGACCATGTCCCAGTCCCCGCCTCCCACGACCACGTCGACCCACTGGTTCGAGGGCGTCAGCTCCACGTTGAAACCGGCGCCGGTGAGCTCGGACTGGACGAGCTCCATGGCGGGCGTGATCGCCGAGGTCTCGTCTGGGTTGAAGATGAGCACGATCTTCGGCGGAGCAGCGGAGGCGACCGTCTTCGCCGCCGCGGCGGGGTCGTACTGCGGGATGGAACCGGTGCTGTCGGAGGCGGAGCAGACGGGCGACTGCGGGGTCAGGCTGGTGAGCATCTCGCCGCGCCCCTCGGAGATGACGTCGCCCACGCTCGTGCGATCGATCGCCTGCACGGCGGCCTCGCGCAGCGTCTGGTCGGCGAAGGGCCGTCCCTCCGACTGGTTGAAGAGGAGCTTGCCGGAGCCGATGGTGAGGTCGACGGACGAGGTGGGCTGCGCCGCGTCGACGCGGTCCCGGTCGGAGCCGCCCACGTAGCCGATGTTGGCCTGGCCCGACTGCAGCATGTTGGCACGGGTGGAATCGCTCGTCACGACCTCCGCGGAGACGGTTTCTGGAAGGTCGGCCGAGGTGGCCCCGTCCCAGCCCCAGGTGTAGTCATCGCGGACCTTGAACGTGTAGGACTGGCCCGGCACCATGTCCGCGAGCGTGTAGGGGCCCGTTCCTTGGGGGCTCGTCGCGAGCGTACTCGGGTCGTTGAGGCCGCTCTTGCAGATCATCGGCACCATGCCGAAGTTCAACGCGCGGAAGCCGTCGCGGTCGTCGCCTCGGGATCGGAATGTGATGGTCCGCGCATCTGCGTTGGTCTTGATGTCGACGCCCGCGACCGGAATGGCGCTGCCCAGGTGGATCGAGGAGGTGCTCGGGTCCATGTTGTACTCGAAGGTCGCGGCCACGTCGTCCACCGTGAACTGCGAGCCGTCAGCGCAGGTCACGTCGTCGCGGAGGGTGAAGGTCGTCTCATCGGAGCTGGTCTCCCAGGACTCGGCGAGCCCCGGCCGAGGCTCGCCGTCCCGGGGGAACTGGATCAGGGTCTCGTACATGAACGGATAGAGCTCCTCCGCCCCCTGAGTCCACAGTTGCGTGGGATCGAGCGATCCGGGATCGGAGGAGACGAGCAGATTCACCTCGCCTGCGTTCGCTGCGGACGAGCAGCCGGCCAGGAGCGTGCCGGAGAGTGCGACGGCAGCGGCGGCTGCTCCGATCCTTCTGATGTTCATCTATCCTCCTCGATAGCGTCACGATGCGAGGAGCCGCTCGGTTCGCAGATGCCCCACGGGCCCCTCGTAGTCAGTTCTACCCGACGCGCGGCCGCTCGCCGCGAGACAGTGTGTTCCCGTTTCGCGAGCGGGCGCGACACTCTATTCCCCCTGCTCCTGCGCGCTCCGGGCGGGAGCCTGGATTCCCAGCTGCGGAACGGATCCGGAGGGAAACAGCCGGACCGATCGCTGCAGGACCGCGGCGGCGCGGAACACGGTCTCGTCCTCGTAGGGCGCGCCGACGAGCTGAACGCCGGTCGGCACCCCGTTATCCGCGAAACCGGACGGTGCGGACAGCACGGGAACCGACCCGATCGCGTTCCAGAGCATCGTCATGAGCCCGGCGTCGGGATCGACGAAGGTCTGTCCCTCGATCCGCAACTCGGTGTCGCCGAGGTAGTCGGAGTCGGCGTCGAAGCCGCGAGTGGTCACGGTGGGGCAGATGAAGAGGTCGTAGTCGTCGAAGACCCGGCGGAAGGGCGCGGAGATCTCGGCGATGAGGTCATCGTGGTCGTACGGTCCGCCCCGGAGGAGCTCGGTCTTCCGCCGCCAATTGACGGGGATGTACGGCGACAGCAGCTCCGATCCGGGAGGCGTCCCGTCGCCGTCGCGAAGGATGTGCGCGGCGAATGCGCGGAGCACCGTCTCCCGCTCTACGACGACCTCCGGAAACTCCACCGTTGCGCCACCGGCCCTCAGCACCTCGGCGACCGCTCGGATGTTCGCGCGGATCTCAGGGTCGACGGCATAGCTCCCCAGATCCTCCGAGATCGCGACGCGCAGCCCCTCGACCGAGCGGGGCGCTTCAGGGAGCACGTACTTCGGCTTCACCGAGGTGAAATCCTCCGTGCTGGGGCCCGCGATCACGTTCTGCAGCAGGATCGCGTCCTCGACGGTCCGCGCGAGCGGCCCGAGGTGCATGAAGGTGTCCAGATTCCACGGCGGGGCGATCGGTACCCGCCCGCGCGGCGGCTTGTAGCCGATGGTCCCCGTGAACGAGGCGGGGATCCGGATCGACCCCGCCACGTCGCTTCCGGTGGCGAGCGTCGTGACGCCCGACGCGAGCGCTGCAGCGGACCCGCCGGAGGAGCCGCCGGCCGCGAAGGCGGGGTTCCACGGGTTGCGGGTGACGCCCCAGAGCTTCGACCGCGTGAATGGCGCGGCGCCGAATTCTGCGCTCGTGGTTCGCGCGTGCACGACGGCTCCGGCGTCGATGATGCGCTGCCCCATGACGGAGGTGTGATCGGCGACGTGGTCCTTCAGGGTGAGCGACCCCTGGGTCCACGGCTGACCGGTGATGGGGAGATCCTCCTTGATCGCGACGGGAATGCCCTCCAGGTCGCGCACGGGTCCGTCTCCCGCGCCGAGATAGCGTCGCTCCGACTCCCGCGCCGCGTCCATCGCGCGCTCGAAGTCGAGGTGGCACAGCGCGTTGACGACGGGCTCGGTCTCCTCCGACCGGCTGATGAGCGCCTCGAGCAGCTCGACCGGCGAGAGCTCTCGGGCTGCGAAGAGGCGCCGCGCCTCGGTCGCCGTCAGGTAGCAAATCTCGGGTGAAGTACTCATGCTGCTCCGATCGAGGTGCGTCGCGGCGGGGAAGCGCCACCATTGAGTCAGTTCTATCGGAGGCGGGGTCGTGCGCCGCAAGACAGTGTGTCCCCGGTTCGCCGGTGATCGCGACAGTCTATTCCTGCCCCGAGGCGGTGCTTCGCGGCCCGGGGAGAGCGGGTACGATCGTGTGAATCGGAGGATTGGCGAGCCTGGTGGCGCCCGGCGGAGCGGACGGTGAGATGACCTATCGGCAGGAGGGCGAGTCGTACGCGAAGATCCTCGCGGTGGAGGATCTTCTCGCGCTGCCGTCGATCGCGGCCGCGGAACCCGAGGTGCTCGTCGGCGGCCCGGCGCTGCGCAACGCGGTGCGCTGGGTGTACGTCTCGGGCGTGGTTCGCACCCTCGAGTTCATGCGCGGCGGCGAGGTGCTCATCACGAACATGAACGGCTGGCCCACGGGGCCGGAGGACCTGATCGAAGTGACGAGATCGCTGCGGGAGCGCGGCGCCAGCGGGGTGTTCATCGACACGAACTCGCGCACCCCAACCGTCCACCCCGCCTTCGTCAGCGCGCTCGAGGAGTACGGGATCGCGATGGTGCTGCTGCACCGTCGCGTGGACTCGGTCCGCGCGACGGAGGAGGCGCACCGGCGGATCCTCGTGGGGCAGAGCCAGGCGCTGAAGGCCCGCGACGAGATCCACCAGCTGCTGACCACCGCCGTGCTCCGCGGCGCTTCGGCTGAGTACCTCGTCGGGCATCTCGGCCTCATCCTGCAGAGCGCGGTGGTGCTGGAGAACTCCTCCGGTGAGGTGATCGCGATCGGCGGCACCGACTGGGGGTCGGAGCACCTCGCACAGCTCAATCGGCTGCGCCGGAGCGCCGCGAGCGGTACGGAACTGCCGAAGGGCGCCACCCAGGTGCCGATCGAGGCGCGCGGCACCACCTGGGGAAGGATCATCGCATTCCCCGGGCCGGATCACCCGTCGGGCCGGCTGGTGGTGCTCGAGCAGGCGGCCATCGCGCTCGCCGTCGAACGGCTTGTGAGCGGGGATGAGGGGGAGTGGATGCGCGAGTCGCAGCGCTCGCTGCTCGCATCGCTGATCGGCGGCATGTACCTCACCGTCGGAGCGGTGGAGAACCGTCTCGACGCGCTCGGGTTCTCGGTCGAGTCGCGCAGTCTCTACGGGGCGGCGCTGATCGGCGCAGCGGCACCCGACGAGCGCCGCCTGCGCGCGGCCGTCGCGAAGTATCACGCCGATGTGCTGCTGTCGACGCACCGCGAGGGGGCCTGGTGGCAGACGGACCTGCTGTTCTCGTTCCCGAGCGCCACCGTGTTCGATGAGCGGCTCGCGGAGACGCTGATCGGCGAGACCTTCGGCTCCGTTCGGCCCCGTGCGCGACTCACGCTCTTCGTCGGAACCGACGCCTCGAATGCGGAGCAGCTCACCAATTCCGTGCTGCAGGCCTCAGAGTACGCGGAGAGCACCCGACTGCGCAGACCGGAGCCCGCCGAGAACGGCGTCTGGTTTCTCGGCCATCGCCCGCTGGCCAACGTGATACCGGGCCTCAAGCGGAACGACGGGGTGCAGCGGATGGCGGCGCAGATCCTCACGCCGCTGGTCGAGCACGACCAGAAGTACGGCTACGAGCTGCTGCAGGTGATCCGCTGCGTCGTGGCCAATCCGATGAACCGCTCGCAGGCGATCCAAGACTCCCGGATGTCGCGGACGATGTTCTACAAGCGCCTGAGGATCATCGAGGAGATCCTTGCCGGCGAGAACCTCAAGCTCGACCTCGAGAGCGGGGAGGGAGTCGCCGCGCTCTACCTCGCGCTGCAGGTGTTCAGCGCGCCTCTCGCGGAGTAACCGGAGGGCGCGCGAAGAGCGCGGCGTCGAGCACGACCACCTCGCCGGAGGTGGTGATCGCAACGGGGTTGAGGTCGAGGCTCTGCAGGCGGTCGCCGTGGTCGGCTGCGATTCGGGCCAGTGCCCGGACGAGCCGCTCCAGCGCCGCGGGGTCCGCTGCTGCGCGGCCCCGGGCGCCCCGCAGCAGCGCCGCGCCCTGAAGGTCTGCGACCATCCCCTCGCTCGCGCCGTGCGCGAGCGGCAGGCCTCGCATGGTGACGTCTCCGAGCACCTCAGCCCAGACCCCGCCGAGGCCGAGCAGGACGACCGGGCCGAAGGTGGGATCCTCGTGGATTCCCGAGATCAGCTCGAGAGTCGCTTCGACCATGGGGCTCACGGTCACGCCCTGGATCACGGCGTCGGGCGCCGAGCCGGCCGCGGCGCCGAGCACCCGCTCCGTCGCGGCGGAGACCTCCTCCGCGGTCTTCAGATCGAGCGCGACTCCGCCCGCCTCGGTCTTGTGGGCGATATCCGGCGAGCAGATCTTCACCGCGACCGGGAACCCGATCGCCTCTGCCGCCTCTGCCGCCTCCGCAGGCGTCGTCGCGAGACGCTGCTCCACGACGGGAACGCCGTACTCTCGCAGCCAGTGCAGGGTTGTGAACTCGGAGGCGTCGTCGGGGAGGGGGACGGGATCCTGCGGAATCGGCTGCATCGCCTCGGCCGCCTCCGCGGCGCGGCGCGAGGCGCCGAAGCGGTGCAGACGGTGCAGCGTGTCGACCGCCATGGCCGGTGACGAGAGCACCGGCACGCCGCCGGCACGCAGGCGATTGCGCAGGCCCTCCGACTCCTGCCCGGAGAGGATGACGGCGACGATGGGCTTCGGCGAGGCGCGCGCCAGTTCGATGAGGCGGTCGACCCAGGCGAGGCCGTCGGGCCCGCCCGCGCTGGCGAGCGCCACGAGCACGCCGCCGACGCCCGGATCGTCGACGAGTGCGGCGGCGATCTCGGCGATCGCCCGGGGCCGTTTCACGTTCTGGGCCGTCACGTCGATCGGGTTCGACACGGGACGGCCCTGCGCGAACTCGGGCAGATTCGCGCGCACCTGCTCGCGCGTCTCGGGCCCGAGCTGCGCGAGAGGCGCTCCGATCTCGTCCGCCCGGTCGGCCGCGAGTGCAGCGGCGCCTCCGGAGTTGGTGACGACCGCGATGCCGCCCGAGTCCGGGTACGCGCCGAGCAGCGCCGCAGCCGCCATCGGCGGAACCTCATCGAGATCCTCCACCTCGATGACCCCGTTCTGCCGCAACAGAGCGCGCAGCACCGGGTAGGCCCCCGCGAGGGCGCCCGTGTGCGACTTCACCATCGCGGCCCCGCTCTCGGTGCGCCCCGCCTTGAGCGCGATGAGCGGCTTGCCGGCCGCGCGAAGCCGACGGCAGACCTCGATGAAGCGTGCGCCCTCGCGGATCTCCTCGAAGACGGTCACGATCACCCTCACGCTGTCGTCCGCGGCGAAATGCTCGAGCAGATCGACCACCGTGAGGTCGGCCTCGTTACCCGTCGCCACTCCGAAACCGACTGGCACCGAAGCGGTCAGCAGCCGATCGCAGAGGGAGGTCATTCCCGACCCGCTCTGAGACACCACGGCGACCGCACCCGAATCGTCGATCGGCCGCTCGCCGTACCAGACGAAGGACAGCGGGATCCCGCGCGCATAGTCGTGAATGCCGAGCGTGTTGGGCCCGAGCAGCACCATGTCGTGCTCTCCGGCGATCTCCCGGAGGCGGCGCTGGGCGGCTACGCCCTCGTCTCCGGAGCCCTCGGCGAACCCCGAGGTGATCACCACGACGGCGCGGGCACCGCGTTCGGCGAGCGCCTCCACGGCGGGGATGACGGCGCTGCCGGGCGTGACGACCACGGCGACGTCCGGTGCTTCGGGCAGCGCCGAGGGATCGGGGTAGGCGCGGTAGCCCGCGACCTCGTCACGGACCGGATTGACGGGGTAGACCGTGACATCCGCGCCCGACTCGCGCAGGAAGCGGACCGGCTTGCCGGACGGCGAACGCAGGTTGCTCGACGCGCCCACCACGGCGATGATCCGGGGGCGGAGCAGCGGGCCGAGGTCACGCATCCTGCGCTGCCCTGCGATAGGCCCCGAGTCCCGGCTTGAACTCCTTGGTGTCGAGGAACTGGGAGAGCCCCTTCTTGCGGCCCTGCTCGGGATCGCGGGCCGACAGCTGCGCGGACTTCGCCGCGAGGTAGTCGGTCGCCTGCTCGTAGTTCATGGTCGCGGAGTGGCGCAGCGCCTCCTTGGTCGCCCGCACCGTGTGCGGGTTCAGCGCGAGGAGCGTGCCGGTGAGCTCGGCCACCGCCGCGTCCAGCTGATCGCGGGGCACGGAGTCGTTGACGAGGCCGACCTCCTTCGCGCGCTTGCCGTCGAACGGCTTGCCCGTCAGCGCGTAGTAGAGCGCGTCGCGGTAGCCCATACTGAGGACGACGTCGCGAGTCACGAGCCCGCCGGGCAGGATGCCCCAGTTGACCTCCGAGAGGCCGAACTGCGCCTCGTCGGCAGCGATGGCGAAGTCGCACGAGACGAGCGGCATGAACCCGCCGCCGAAGCACCACCCGTTCACCGCCGCGATGGTGGGGCGGGGGAAGAAGCGGAGCCGGTTGTACGACCACTCCCGCATGGTCCACTTCGCGCGTTCGGAGAGCACCGGGTCGTTCTCGGTGTCGCGGAAGTACTCCTGCAGATCCATGCCGGCGGTGAAGGACTCGCCCGCACCTGTCAGGACGAGCACATCGGTCTCGGGATCGGAGGCGAGCCTGGTGAGCGCGTCGAGCATCTCGTCGTTGAGCTGCGGGCTCATGGCATTGCGCTTGGCGGGCCGGTCGAGGGTGACCGTCGTGACCCGGTTCTCGGTCTCGACCTTGATGCATTCGTAGATGGGCACAGCAACTCCTTCGTGATACGTGTCACTTTGACGCTCAAAAGATATAACAATTTTTTGATTAGCGTCAAATCAATGATAGATGTTCATCGATTATTGCGAGAGGAGCTCGTGATAACGCTCGGCCGCGTGCTCGCCGAGGGTCGTATGAAACCGCACGAACAGGCGGCGTGCCTCGTCGCCCCGCCAGCCGGCCGGCTGGAGCTCGGCGGGCAGGCGGGGGTCGCGCTTCGCGAAGTTGCGATAGGCGTTGACGAGCCGGATGCGGGCGGTGGCGGCCCGCAGGGGATCGCCGGCGGCTCGCTCCAGCTCTGCGGCCCGCAGCCGCAGCCCTCGCACGAACCGCTCGTAGTCCGCCGCCAGCGGCGCCAGATCCCAGCACTGCTCGACGAGTGCCCGGTCGGCCGAGAGCCCCTCGGTCCGGGTGGTCAGCGGGGTGATCCGGGCTCCCGGAAGGCCCGCGGCGAGCGCGTTCACGTCGTCGAGCGAGGGGTCGGGTCGCAGCCACGTGGCCGGGGCCAGGGCACCGAAGCCGAGCCAGACGAGCTGCTTTCTGAGCGTGTCGCGGGTGTGCCGGTCGCTCTCGGGCACCGTGTAGATGACCATGGCCCACTCGCCGCCCCAGGGCCGGGGTTCGCGATGGAACCATCTGGCTCCCTCGCGGAGCCGCGTGAGGCACGTCTCGGTGAAGATGTAGACCGATTCGCGGCCCTCTCGTCGGACGTCGAACCATTCGCGCTCGCGCAGCCGGGCCAGTGTGACGCGCATGGTCGGGCCGGGGATGCCGAGTTCTTCCCCGAGGGTCACGAGGTGTTTCAGGCGAATCTCCCCGATGCCCGAGCGATCGAGGTCGCCGAGCAGGTCTGGGACGAGCGATCTGGGGTGGGCGGGGCTCTCGGGTGGCGTCATACCGGCATGATATTGCGGCGGAGCGAGGATGTCCGGCAAATAAAGAACAAATAGTTGATGACAGACGAGATAGTGATATATATTGAGATATGGAAGGCCAAAGGAGGAACCGCATGAGGGCATCCCGATCTACTCTCCTCGCACGCTGCATCGGCGATCGCGCCCCGCTGGGCGGGGGGCCTGCCAGGTGAGCGTCTCCTGGGATCGCGGCGTGCTCGTGGTCGGCGCGGGCATCGGCGGGCTCACCCTCGCGCTGCAACTGCATCGCGTCGGAGTGCCCTTCAGGGTCATCGAGGCCGCCCCCTGGCTCGAAGCGATCGGCGTCGGAGTCAACATCCTGCCGCACGCCTCTCGGGAGCTGCACGAGCTCGGGCTCGGCGATGCGCTCGACCGCGTCGCCATCCGCACCCGCGAGGCGCGCTACTACAACCGGTTCGGGCAGGCCGTTCACACCGAACCGCTCGGCGCGGCGGCCGGTTACCGGTGGCCCCAGTATTCGATTCACCGCGGAGATCTGCAGGGGATTCTGCTCGATGCTCTCTCGGCGCGGGCGGGGACCGGGAGCGTGCAGCTCGGCACGCGTCTCGTGGGGATCGAGCAGCACGAGCGGGGAGTGCGCGCCGCGGTCGAGACGCGGTCCGGTCCGGCGACGATCACGGCCGACGTCGTGGTCGGCTGCGACGGCGTGCACTCGGCGGTGCGGCGCGAGCTGCACCCCGGCGCGAGCGGCCCGGTCTACTCGGGCTGCACGATGTGGCGGGGCGCCACGCTCTGGCCGCCGTTCCTCGGGGGCGCCGCGCTGGTGCGAGCCGGGTGGCTGGCCTCCGGCAAGATGGTGATCTACCCCATTCGCGACGACGTCGACGGGCAGGGCAACCAGCTGATCAACTGGGTCGCCGAGATCGAGACGCCCCAGCGCTCCGATCGCTCCTGGAACCGCGAGGGGTCGATCGACGACATCATCGAACCGTTCTCGGACTGGAACTTCGACTGGCTCGACGTCCCCGGGCTGATGCGCGCGACCGGCACGATCCTCGAGTATCCGATGGTTGACCAGGAGCCGCTGGAGCGGTGGACCTCCGGCAGGGCGACACTGCTCGGCGATGCCGCCCACCCGATGGTGCCCCGGGGCTCCAACGGAGCCGGGCAGGCGATCCTCGACACCCGCGCGCTGGCCCGCGCCCTGGCCGAGGCCGACGACCCGGCCGAGGCGCTCCTCGACTACGAATCCCAGCGGAGGGAGGCGACCTCCAGGGTCGTGCTGCAGAACCGGAGGAATCCTCCCGACGCCATTCTGCGAGAGGTCTACGAGCGCACGGGGGACCGGCCGTTCTCGCACATCGAGGACGTGATGCCGGCGGCGGAGCGGGAGCGGCTGCTCGAGAGCTATCGCGCGGTCGCGGGGTACTCGCTCGACGACCTCGCCCGGGGAGGGGGAGGAACGTGAGCGCGCACGAGGCGAAGGTCGGCGCGCGCCGGCGCTGGGCGCCGAGCACCGGCCCGTTCTCCACGGCTCGCGGCATGCTCCCCCTCCTCGTCGTCTCCGTGTTCCTGTTCGCGCTGCCGATCCTCATGCTCATCGTGGGGGCCTTCCGCAACGCGCCTCCCGGTCAGGCTCCGGCGTGGTCGCTCGAGGCCTTCGCGCGCACCTACGGAAACCCCGACACATTTCTCGCGCTCGGCAACTCGGCGCTCCTCGCCGTGTCGAGCACGCTGATCGGCGTGTCGGCGGCCATCGTGCTCGCGTTCCTCGTCACGCGCACGACGACGCCGCTGAGACGCCTCGTCACGCCCGCCATGGTCCTGGTGCTCGCGCTGCCCCCGCTGTTCTACGCGCTGAGCTGGGGCATGCTCGGCAACCCGGTCATCGGGCTCATCAACGTCGCCTGGACGAACATCACCGGCGCGGCTGAGCCGCTGTTCAATGCCGAATCTTGGGCCGGGCTGATCCTCGTGACCGCGCTCAAGAACGCTGCCTTCGCCTACCTGCTTCTCATCGGCCCCTTCTCCGCGCTCGATCGCGCGCTCGAGGAGGCGGCGCGGGTCTCCGGCGCCGGGAGATTGCGCACGCTCCTCGGAATCGACCTCGTGGTGCTCTCGCCGGCCATGCTCGGAGTCGGGATCCTCTCCTTCGTCATCGGCCTGGAGGCGTTCGAGGTGCCGTTGCTGCTCGGCACCCGCGCCGGCATCGATGTCTTCTCGACCGAGATCTACTCGCACATCGCCGACCGCACTCCCGCCGACTACGGGGCCGCGAGCGCGCTCTCGATGCTGCTGATCCTCATCGTGATCGTGCTCGTGCTCCTGCAGTGGTCGTTGCTCGGGAAGCGCCAGTACACCACCGTGACGGGCAAGAGCTTCAGAACGGAGCGCTGGGACATCGGAGCGTGGAGCTGGGCCGGCACCGCGTTCATCGTCGCCTATCTGTCCCTCGCCATCGTGCTTCCACTGCTGCAACTCGTGCTCGGCAGCCTGCAGCCGGTGTTCGGCGGGTCGGGCGCGCTGACCGTCGTCGCGTATGAGCGGCTCTTCGCAGACCCGGCGACGCCCCGAGCACTGCTCACGACCTTCGCCACGGCGATCGCGGGCGGACTGGGGGCGATGCTCATCGCGCTGACCATCGTCTACGCGCTCACGCACAACGAGACGCGCCTGCGGCGCTGGATCGAGCTGCTCACGTGGCTGCCCTACGCGGTGCCGGGCGTCGTCCTCAGCCTCGGTCTGCTCTGGACCTACGTGAGCATACCGGGTCTCAACCGGCTCTACGGCTCGATCGTCCTCGTGGCCCTGGGCCTCGTCGTGGCCGTGACTCCGGTGGCGACGCGGGCCATTCAGCCCGCGATCATGCAGCTCAACCGGGAGCTCGAGGAGGCCTCGCGAGTGAGCGGGGCGAAGCCGTGGGCCACCGTGCGGCGCATCGTGGTGCCGCTGATCCTGCCGAGTTTTCTCGCCGGCTGGTTCGTGGTGGGGATCGTGGTCTCGGGCAACCTCGCGATCCCGATCCTGCTCGCCTCGAGCCGACAGACCCCCACGGTGCCGATGCGCGTCTTCGAACTCTACAGCGAGGGCCGCACACCGCAGGCCGCCGCGCTGTTCGTGGTGTTCCTCTCCGTCATCCTGCTGGGCTTCCTGCTCGCTTCGGGAGCGGTACGTCTGCTGAGCGCGGCGGCCCGTTCGCGACGAGCCGCCTCCGAGGGAGAGCCGCTCACCCGCGACGCGTCGTCGCGCGCCGGCGACTCCGACGGCACCCTTGCCACCGCCACGACTGCTCGACGAAGAGGAGAACCATCATGAAGTATCGAGGAGGCACACTGCTCGCGGCCGCCGCCGCGGCAGCGCTCACGCTCGCGGGCTGCTCCGCGAGCGGAGGCTCAGGGGGAACGTTCGACGACGCCTCGCTGACCGAGACCGAGGTCGAGTCGCTCGGCGGCCGATCGGCCGTCGACGAGATGGCCGGCCTCTACGCCCAGGCCGTCGAGGCCGGTGAGACCACCGTCACCGTGTACGGCGCGGGCGAGAACGACAAGGGACCGCTCTACGAGAGGTTCACCGAGCGGTTCCCCGGGATCGATGTGGTGGGGGAGTACCTCGTCGGCCCGGATCTCGCCTCCCGCCTCGAGGGAGAGGCGGCCAGCGGACAGCGCACGGGCGACGTGATCAACAGCGGCGACACGGCGGTGCTGAACGCGCTCAATCAGGGTTGGGTCGAGCCCTTCCGGCCCAAGACGGCGGAGGGGCTTCCCGAGGAGTACTCCAGCGAGGACGGCGCCGTCAACGCGCCCTTCGCGCTGGCCTTCGGTTTCGCATACAATCCCGAGCTGCTGGGCCCCGACGAGGTGCCGGCGGGCTGGCAGGACCTGCTCGACCCCCGGCTCGCGGGGAAGATGGTGACCGAGGACGCGCGGAAGAACGGCGCCAGTTTCAGCGCACTGTCGAAGATCATGAACGACGGCCGGCTCGGCGACGACTACGTCGAGCGTCTCGCCGCACAGGACATCTCGTTCGAGTCGACCGTCCCCGTCGCGGGGCAGCTCGTCGCCGCCGGGCAGTACGCGCTCAACCCGGTCTACCCGCTGAGCTTCTACATGCGCGACGCGGCCGAGGGAGCGCCGATCGAGTTCGTGTTTCCCACGGAGGGAGGCGTGCACATGTCCCCGCACTACGCGGCGCTGCTGGCCGACGCGCCGAACCCGACGGCGGCGAAGCTGCTGCTCACCTGGCTGTTCACGCCCGAAGCGCAGGCGGCAGCGGCGGAGATCGCGTACTACCCCCTCATGCCGGGCGCTCCCGGCCCTGCAGACTTTCCCGCCGCGGACCAGCTCGACCTGTTCGCGCCGTTCCGGCTGGAAGACGTCAACGCGATCACGGCGAAGAACCTGGACACCGTGAAAGCGGTGTTCTCCGACTGACGGCTCCGGTCGTCCCCAGCCCGGCATCACCCAGCAAAAGGAGCACGATGATCATCGACGTTCACGGACACATGTCCGCGCCAGACGCGTTCTACGCCTGGAAGGCGGGCCTGCTCTCCCACCGCGGCGCTCACGGGATCAAGGCCCCCTCGATCCCGGACGACGCGCTGCGCGAATCGTACCTCGCGCCCCACCCGAGTTTCGGGCACACCTCCCACATGCGGCACCTGGACGACGCCGGGATCGACCTGCAGCTCATCTCACCGCGCCCGTACCAGGCGATGCACAGCGAAGGCCCCGCGCGCATCGTGGAGGCCTTCACCGCCGAGACGAACGAACTCATCCACCGCGCCTGCGCGCTCTTCCCCGGTCGCTTCAGGGGGATCGCGGGAATGCCGCAGACGCCGGAACTCGCCCCCGCCGCTTGGGCGCGCGAGATGCGGCGCGCGGTGGAGGAGCTCGGGTTCGTGGGGGCGATGCTGAACACCGACCCCTACGAGGGGGCGCAGACGCCGCCGGCGCTCTCGGACCGCTACTGGTACCCCGTGTACGAGGCCGCCTCGGAGCTGGCCGTCCCGCTGCTCATCCACTCGGCCGGGTGCAAGCCGCCGGCGCGCGAGCCCTACAGCCTCCACTTCATCCAGGAGGAGACGATCGCGGTCTGGAGCCTCGTCGAGTCGAGGGTCTTCGACGACTTCCCCGACCTCGACATCATCGTCTCGCACGGAGGCGGCGCGATCCCGTACCAGGTCGGACGCTTCCTCCCGTCGATCGCGCGGAGCGGGGTCTCCTACGTCGACCGGCTGCGGCGCCTCTGGTTCGACTCGTGCCTCTACACCCGAGAGGCGCTCGAGCTGCTGCTCACGGTGGTCGGGCCGGAACGGGTGCTCTTCGGGTCTGAGAAACCGGGGACGGGATCGCAGCGCGATCCGGAGACGGGCCGCTGGTTCGACGACATCCACCTCCTCGTCGAGGACATCGACTGGTTGACCGACGACGACCGCGGGCGCCTGCTCGAGGGCAACGCCAGGCGCATCTTCGCGCTCTGATCACACACCTCTCCCGAAAGGAACATCATGGCACGCATCGAACTGGGCATCGGCTCGTCCCACGCACCGCAGCTCGCCACGCCGCCCGAGCACTGGGGTCAGCGGGCGGTCGCCGACCGGCGGAACACGAAGCTCGTCTACAGGGGGGAGCAGTACGACTACGACGCTCTCAACGAGCTGCGGGGTGCGGCATTCGCGGGCGAGCTCTCCCCCGAGACGGCGCAGGAGCGCCACGAGCGCGCCCGCGCCGCCATCGCCGCACTCGGTCGGGCCATCAGAGAAGCCGAGCTGGACGTGCTCGTGATCGTGAGCAGCGATCACAAGGAGACGTTTGACGACGAGGTGCTCTCGCCGTTCGTCGTCTACTGGGGCGATACCGTGGCCCACGAGCCGTTCTCGCCCGAGGCCCTCGCCGGATTCGGCCCGGGGCTCGCGATCGCCGAGGTGGCGAACGTGCCGGAGACGAGCCAGGTGCGGAAGACCGACGCGAGTCTGGCGCTGCACCTGATCGCGGAGACCCGGAGGTCGGGCTTCGACCCCGCGGCCTCCAAGCGGCTGCCGGCCGGCAAGTACGGCGACCACGGGATCCCGCACGGGTGGGGGTACGTGCTCCAGCAGGTGCTCGGCGGTGAGGACCTGCCCCCGTTCGTGCCGGTGTTCGTGAACACGTTCTGGCACCCGAACCCGCCGAGCGCCAGGCGGAGCTACGATTTCGGCGTCGCGCTCGGACGCGCCATCGCGGACTACCCCGAGGATCTCCGCGTGGGCGTCGTCGCGTCTGGCGGGCTCACCCACTTCGTCATCGACGAGGAGATGGATCGAAAGTTCCTCACCGCGCTGCAGGAGAAGGACGAGGAGGTGCTGACCGCCTACAGCGACGATGAGCTCCGCTCCGGTACCTCGGAGCTGCGCAACTGGCTCGTCGTCGCGGGCGCCCTGGCCGCGAGCGACCTCGAAGCGCGGGTCGTGGACTACATCCCCGCCTACCGCTCGGAGGCGGGGACCGGAGCGGGCCTCGGATTCGTGACCTGGAACCGGCAGGACGGCTGAACATGAGCGGCGTCTCCATCTCCGGCCTGCGCCGCGAGTACGGCACGGCCATCGCGGTCGACCGGGTCGACCTGGAGATCGGCCGGGGTGAGTTCGTGGCGCTGCTCGGGCCGAGCGGCTGCGGCAAGACCACCACCCTCAGATGCCTCGCGGGTCTCGAGGTTCCCACGCGCGGAGAGATCTCCATCGGCGGGGTCACGGTGTTCTCGGGCGGCTCGTCCGTGTTCGTGCCGCCCGAGAAGCGGAAGATCGGCATGGTGTTCCAGAGTTACGCACTCTGGCCTCACATGACGGTGCGGGGAAACGTGGGATATCCGCTGAAGCTCGCGGGGGTGGACCGGAGAGCCCTGGCCTCACGGGTCGACGAGGTGCTCGAGCGCGTCCACCTGCGCGACAAGGCCGACCGGATGGCCACCGCACTCTCGGGCGGGCAGCAGCAGCGCGTGGCGCTGGCCCGGGCCACGGTCAGCCGCCCGCGGGTGATGCTGTTCGATGAGCCGCTGTCCAACCTGGACGCGAAGCTGAGACTGTCCATGCGGAATCAGATCCGTGAGCTGCACGACGAGTTCGGCACGACCTCGGTCTACGTCACCCACGACCAGGAGGAGGCCATCGCGCTCGCGGATCGCGTGGTCGTGATGAACGCCGGGCGCATCGAGCAGGCAGGCACTCCCCAGGAGCTCTACACCAGACCGTCGACGGCGTTCGTGGCCGACTTCATGGGGTTTCAGAATCTCCTGCGGGCACGCGTACTGCAGACGCTGGACGGCGAGCTCCGCGTCGGGATCGACGGCACCCCGGTGCAGCTGAGCGTCGCCGACCGGAGCGGCCGCTGGACGGAGGGAGCGGAACTGACGCTCGCGTTCCGCTCCGGGCACGTGCGGGTGCGGCCCGGATCGCCGGACGACCGCGCCCCGGGAGGCGGGGCGGAGAGGATCGCGGGCCGGATCCGCCGCGCCACCTACGGCGGGGGCTCGATGCGGCTGCTCGTGGAGGTCGGAAACACGAGCATCCGCGCTCACGTCGACGAGAGCGAGTTCTCCCGCTTCTCCGACGACGACCTGCGGGCCCAGCGCGCGGTGAGCCTCGAGATCAGCGCCGATCAGATCGTTCCGCTGCCGCCGGGCGACCTGCCGCTGTCCACCGAGGCGATCCTGCAACTGCCCGCCCCGGACCCGTCGACGATCTGAAGCCCTAAGAGAGTAAGAAAGTAAAGGAAGACCCGGCCGTGCCACCGACCCCTGCGAACCGAACCGCGCTCCTCGACCCGCTCGACCCCGGCGAGTGGCCGGAGGAGATCCCCGTCCTCATCGTCGGCGGGGGGCCCGTCGGGCTCTCGAGCGCCATCCTCCTCGCGCAGCGGGGAATCGAGACGTTGCTCGTCGAGCGGCGCTCGTTCGAGAGCCGCTTCCCGCGCGCCCACCTGCTGAACGTGCGCACGATGGAGATCTTCGACGAGATGGGGGTGGCCGACGACATCTACGCGCTCTCACCGGCTGACGAGAACTGGCGGAAGGTGGCGTGGTACACCTCGGTCGCCGGCCCGAGCCCCGAGCACGGGCTGAAGCTGGGCGAGGTGCCGGCCTGGGGCGGCGGCGTCGACGCCGTGCGCCACGCGCAGGCGAGCCCCCGGGCGTTCGCGAATCTCCCCCAGATCCGCCTGGACGGCCTGCTCTGGGCTCACGCCGAGGCGGTGGCGCCGGGGCGGATCCGGGCCTTCCACGAGCTGACGGGCGTCGAGCAGGCGGATGACGCCGTCGTCGCGACGATCCTCGATCGTGGATCCGGCGAGACGCGCCGGATCCGGGCGCGCTACCTCGTCGCGGCCGACGGCGGACGCGTGAGCGCCGAACTGCTCGGCGTCGAACGGGAGGGGCCGAAGGCGATCCAGGACGTGATCAGCTGCTACGTGAGCACCGATCTCTCCTTCTGGGAGGGCGGAACCGCCCTGCTGACCCACTCCATGCAGCCGTCGGGCAACGGCCGGCCCGTCGGCGCGCTCCAAGCGCTGGGCCCGCACTACTACGACCGGCGATCGCCCGAGTGGCTCGTCGCGAGGGTGCGGCGCGGAGGCGAGGAGGTCAGCGACGACGAGGCGACGCAGCTGCGCGGTATCCGGCGCATGCTCGGCGTCTCGGAGGACCACCCGATCACCCTGCAGTCGGTCAGTCACTGGCAGTACGAGGGCGTGGTCGCAGACCGCTTCCGCGTCGGCCGGGCGTTTCTGGCCGGCGACGCCGCCCACCGGCACCCGCCGACCGGCGGCCTGGGCCTGAACGGCGGCGTGCAGGACGCGCACAATCTGGCCTGGAAGCTCGCGGCCGTGCTGCGCGGCGAAGCCCCCGCATCGCTCCTCGACAGCTACGAGTGGGAGCGGCGCCCGGTCGCCGCCCACAACACCGCCCACTCGCTCGAGAACGCTGGGCGGCACGGCCCGATCGGTGCGGCGCTCGGTCTCGGGCCGGGGGTGGGCGAGGCGGAGGGCTGGAAGCAGATCGAGATCTTCGCCTCCGACACCGCTGAGGGGGAGCGCCGCCGCGCGGCGGTCGAGGCGGCGGTTCTCGAGAACACCAACGACTACAGCCAGCTGAACGTCGAGGCGGGCTTCGCCTACGTCGCCGGCGCCCTGCTCCCCGAGGAAGGCAGCGAGGTGCTCTCCGGATCGCCGACCGAGTTCCGCCCGAGCGCGAGACCGGGCAGCCACCTCCCCCACTTGTGGCTGCAGCACGCGAGGGGCGCGACTCCGACGGCTCCTGTCTCAACCCTCGATCTCGTCGACCCCCGGCGTCTGACCCTTCTGGTCTCCGAGGGGGCTGCGGGACCCTGGGCCGAGGCCGTGGCGGGGCTCGCCGGCACGGGGGTGCCGGTGGTGCTCAGACCGATCGACGAGCGGGATTCCGCCTGGAGGGACCTGTGCGAGGTCGATGCGGGCGGCGCGGTGCTCGTGCGACCCGATCGCAAGGTCGCCTGGCGCACACGACGCTTGCCCGGGCGGCCCCGCGACGTACTCGAGGACGTGAGGCGGACGGTGATGGCCGGTGGACGCCCGTGCGCGGAGGATCCCGCGGCGCCGTTCATGCGCCGCATCCGCGATGCGGCGGCTGCGCTATCCGCGGCGGCGAGCCGCTGAAGACGACGAAGGCGAAGGAGAACGCTGAATGGGCAGGACACAGGAATTGACGGAGCGGCTGCGCGATCTCGACTCGTGCGCCGTGTCGGACGCGCTCGACGCGCTGGGACTGCGCGGTGCGGTGCTCGGTCTTCGCGAACTGTGGCGGTCGGAGGGCGTGGTCGCGGGCCCCGTGCGCACGGTACGGGCCGGCCCACGGGAGAGCGACGGTCCGGCGGATCACGTCGGCGCGGCCTCGATCGAGGCAGCGAACGCCGGCGAGGTGCTCGTCATCGCCAACGACGGACGCCTCGACGTCTCCTGCTTCGGCGGTATTCTCGCCCGGGCCGCGTCCCGCCGTGAGCTCGCCGGCGTCGTGATCGACGGCGCGTGCCGCGACATCGGAGAGAGCCGCGCGCTCGGGTTCCCGGTCTTCGGCCGCGCGGTGCTCCCGGTCAGCGCCCGCGGTCGCATCGTGCAGCAGGCGGAGGGCGTGCCGATAGCGGTGGGAGAGATGGTGGTGCGCCCGGGCGATCTGGTCATCGCGGACGAGAACGGGGTGGTGTTCGTCCCCGCCGACCGCGCGGGGGAGGTCGTCGAGCTCGCGGAGCGCCTCGTGCGCCGCGAGGCCGAGATGGCCGAGGCAGTGGAGCGGGGAGAATCCGTCGTCGCCGTCATGCACGACAGCCGGTTCCCCGGAGCGGATCCCGATCCCGAACCCGCCGCAGAGAGGAGCAGCCGATGACCGCCGCCGCTCACCCGTTGGGGGAGTACTCCACGGCGACCATCTCGGACGCGCTCGATCGTCTCGGCGTGCCGGGCGCGCTGCTCGGCATCGCCCCCCTCTTCGACGGTGCGAGGCTGTGCGGCAGAGCCTTCACCGTGCGCTACGTCCCGGCCTCGTCGCCGCCCGGGACCGTGGGCGACTACCTCGACGACGTCTCACCGGGCGAGGTCGTGGTGCTCGACAACGCCGGTCGGCTCGACTGCACCGTGTGGGGCGACATCCTCACGGCTATGGCCGACGACCGGGGCGTCGCCGGCACCGTGATCGGCGGCGTCTGCCGCGACGTCGCGCGCGCGATCGGCGACGGCTACCCGATCTTCAGCGCGGGCAGGTTCATGCGCACGGGCAAGGACCGGGTCGAGGTCGCCGAGGTGGGCGGCGCGGTCGCGGTCGGAGGTGCCAGGATCGAACCGGGCGACCTCCTGGTCGGCGACGCCGACGGCGTCGTCGCGGTCCCCTGGGGGCTCGTCGACGAGGTGCTCCCCGTCTGCGAGCGGATCGTCCAGCGGGAGAGCGGGATCCTCCGCGGCGTGCTCGCGGGAATGGGCATCGCCGAAGCGCGCGAACGGTACGGCTATCACCTGCTGCAGCGCCAGGGCGGAGACGAGGCATGAGCGCCGTGCCAGCGCAGGAGCTCGGTCGGATCTCCGCGGAGCTGCGGGCCGAGCTCCTGTCCCTCGGCACCGCCACCCTGTACGAGGCCTCGGGCATCGACTGCTTCCTGCCGCCGCGGCTGCGGCCCGTGTGGGAGGGGGCCGAGATCGCCGGGCGAGCGCTTCCGGTGCGCACCCGTGTCGCGGACAACCTGCCGCTGCATCGCGCCGTGGCGGCCGCCGAGACCGGTGACGTGCTCGTCGTCGACGCCCGCGGATCGTCTCACGGCTACTGGGGCGAGGTGCTCGCCGTCGCCGCGCAGCAGCGCGGGGTGGCGGGGCTCGTCATCGACGGGGGAGTGCGGGACACCGCGGCGCTCAAGAGCCTCGGGTTCCCCGTGTTCAGCGCACACGTCGCGATCGAGGGAACGCTGAAGGACGAGTGGGGCACGGTGGGGGAGCCGATCCGCCTGGGAAGCGCTCCGGTGTCGCGGGGAGACGTGATCGTCGCGGACTGCGACGGCGTCGTGGCGATCCCGCAGTCCGCCCTGCGGACGGTGCTCGATGCCGCGCGCGAGCGCACCGCCAAGGAGGAGCACTACCTGGCGCGGATCCGGGGCGGCGCGCTCACGATGGACCTGTACGGCCTCTCCCGCTCGAGGTCCGTGCGAGACGAGAACCCGGGAGGGGCACGATGAACGCGGACTACCCCGAGTTGGCGCTGCTGGTCGGAGGCGAGTGGCGCTCGGCCGGCGGGCGCGAGACGCTTCCGGTGCGCAACCCCGCGACGGGCGAAGTGATCGCCCGTCTGCCCGCTGCGTCCGTCGGCGACCTCGACGATGCCCTGGAGCGCGCCCAGCGGGCCGCCGACCCCTGGAGGGCCACGACGGCCTACGACCGCTACCGCATGCTCCGCCGGGCGGCGGAGCTGCTGAGAGTCCGCGCGCCCGAGATCGGGCGCGCCACCACGATGGAGCAGGGCAAGCCGGTGGCGGAGGCGACCGCCGAGGCGGTGTCTGCGGCGGACATCTTCGACTGGTTCGCGGAGGAGGGACGACGGGCCTACGGCCGCATCGTCCCCTCCCGCGTGCCCGGCGGACGGGATCTCGTACTGCGGCAGCCGGTGGGCCCGGTCGCCGCGTTCACCCCCTGGAACTTCCCGATCACCATCCCGGCGCGGAAGCTCGCGGCCGCACTGGCGGCCGGGTGCCCGGTGATCCTCAAGCCCGCCGAGGAGACGCCCGCGACGGGGCTCGCGCTTGCGCGCGCGCTCGTGGACGCGGGGCTTCCCGACGGCGTGCTCAGCGTCGTCTTCGGCCGGCCTGCCGAGGTCTCGGAGCACCTCATCCGCTCGGACGCGGTCAGGAAGGTCACCTTCACGGGCTCGACCGCAGTGGGGAAGCGGATCGCCCGTCTCGCGGCCGACGGCGTGAAGCGCGCCACCCTCGAGCTCGGCGGACACGCGCCGGTGCTGGTCTTCGACGACGCCGACGCCGAGACGGTGGCGCGGAGGGCGGTGGCGAGCAAGTTCCGCAACGCCGGGCAGATCTGCATCGCTCCCACCCGCTTCCTGATCCAGGAGGGGGTCTACGAGCGCTTCGTCCGCGCCATGGCCGATGAGATCTCCCGTCTGCGCATGGGGGACGGGCTGGATGCGTCGACCACGCTCGGCCCGCTCGCGCACGAGCGGCGACCCGCCGCGGTGGCGGCGCTCGTCGACGACGCGGTCGACCGCGGGGCGCGGATCGTCACCGGCGGAGGGGAGGCGCCCGGGCCCGGATACTTCTGGCATCCGACGCTGCTGGCCGAGGTCGACCCGGCCGCGCGCATCATGCGCGAGGAGCCGTTCGGGCCGGTGGCGCTCGCCGTCCCGTTCGCCGACACCGACGAAGCGCTGCGGCTCGCCAACGCGCTGCCGTACGGGCTCGCCTCCTACGCCTTCACCGACTCGCGCTCCCGTGCGCGGGAGGTGTCGGAGCGGATCGAGGCGGGGATGCTCGCGATCAACCACTTCCGGCTCGTCGGGCCCGAAACGCCCTTCGGAGGAGTGAAGGAGAGCGGCTACGGCTCGGAGGGCGGCTCGGAGGGCATCGAGGACTTCCTGCACTCGAAGCTCGTGAGCGAAGCCTGAACGACGAACACGAAAGGACGACAGCCATGGAGCAGATGAACGGTACCGCCGACACGCCGGAGCTGCGGCGGCTCTACGAGGATTTCGAGGCGGGTGAACTGGCCCCGCTGTGGACCCAGCGCGACGACCTGATGCCCGTCGTGCCCGAGCCGGCCGCGGTGCCGCACGTGTGGCGCTGGACGACGCTGCTGGACCTCGCCCGCCGGTCGGGGGAGTTGGTTCCCGTGGGCCGGGGCGGGGAACGTCGCGCGATCGGGTTGCGCAACCCCGGATTGCCCGGCACCGCCTACGCCACGCCGACGCTCTGGGCGGCGATCCAGTACCTCGGCGGGCACGAGACCGCCCCCGAGCACCGTCACAGTCAGAACGCGTTCCGCTTCGTGGTCGAGGGGGAGGGAGTGTGGACGGTGGTGAACGGCGATCCCGTGCGCATGAGCCGCGGCGATCTCCTGCTCACGCCGGGGTGGCATTTCCACGGGCACCACAACGACACGGCCGCGCCGATGGCCTGGCTCGACGGCCTCGACATCCCGTTCTCGAACTACACCGACGTGGGATTCTTCGAGTTCGGCGCCGACCGCGTCACCGACGAGGCCTCGCCGCCTATCTCGCGAGCCGAGCGCCTGTGGGCGTACCCCGGGCTCCGGCCGCTGTCCGAGCTCGAGGGGCGAACGAGCTCGCCGCTCTGCGCCTACCGCTGGGAGTACACCGACGCGGCGCTGCGCGAGCAGCTCGCGCTGGAGGACGAAGGGCAGCCCGCGACGGTGGAGCAGGGCCACGCGGCGATCCGCTACACCAATCCGACGACGGGCGGCGACGTGATGCCGACCATCCGCTGCGAGTTCCACCGCCTGCGGGAGAGTGCGGAGACGGCGCTGCGGCACGAGGTGGGATCGTCGGTGTGGCAGGTCTTCGAGGGGCGGGGATCGGTGGTGCTCGGCGGGACCGAGCACCGGCTGGAGCGGGGCGATCTCTTCGCGGTGCCCAGCTGGGTGCCGTGGACGCTCCGGGCGGAGACGGGCTTCGATCTGTTCCGCTTCAGCGACGCCCCCGTCATCGAGCGCCTCGGCTTCGCCCGCACCTTTATTCCGAGCCGAGAGGAGCGCTGATGCGCCTCGCAACCCTGCGCAAGCCCACGGGAACCGTCGCGGTCCGCCTCGATGGAGCATTCGCCGTAGAGATCCCCGAGGCGGCGGACGTGGGCGCGGTGCTGCGCACACCGGGCTGGCGGATGCGGGCGATGAAGGCGAAGGGTCCGATCCACGGCCTGTTCGACCTCGACCCTGAGATGTGGGCGCCGGTGATCCCTCGGCCCGGCAAGATCGTCTGCGTGGGTCTGAACTATCGCAACCACATCCTCGAGATGGGCCGTGAACTGCCCGAGTACCCGACGCTGTTCGCCAAGTACCCCGAGGCGCTCATCGGGCCGTACGATCCGATCGTGCTCCCGGCCGCCGCCCCCGGGGCCGTCGACTGGGAGGGCGAACTCGCCGTCGTGGTCGGCCGGACGGTGCGCGCCGCATCGGAGCAGGCCGCGGCTGCGGCCATCGCCGGTTACTCGATCATCAACGATGTGACCATGCGCGACTACCAGTACCGCTCGCCCGAGTGGTTCCAGGGCAAGACCTTCGAGAGCACGGCTCCGTTCGGCCCGGCGCTCGTGACGACCGATGAGTTCGAGCCGGGTGGCGTCCTGCGGACCGAGGTGAATCACGAGGTCGTTCAGAGCGCGGCAACCGACGGCCTCGTCTTCTCGCCGGCCGCGCTCGTGGCGTACATCTCGACGATCGTCACCCTGCAGCCGGGCGACGTGATCGCCACGGGAACGCCGGGGGGCGTCGGCCACGCCCGGAAGCCGCCCCGGTACCTCGCGCCGGGCGACCGGCTGACGACCTCCGTCGAGGGGATCGGCAGGATCGAGAACACGGTGAGGATGGAGGCGGACGATGGCGGCGCGGACGGATAACGTCGACGACCCGGTTCTCGCCCGCGCGCTGCTGCTCATGCGGCGCGGGCAGGCGTTCTGGGCGCGTGAGCTGAGGCAGGTGGAGGACGAGGGCTTCGACGCCCCCTCCCTGCTGCCGGGGTGGACGAGGCGCATGGTCGTCGCGCATGTGGGTTTCAACGCACGGGCGCTTGCGCGCCTCGTGCGCTGGGCGCGGACCGGCATCGAGACTCCGATGTACGAGTCGGAGGCGCAACGGGCCCGGGAGATCGAGTTCGGTGCGTCTCTGCCGGCGGAGGCGCTCCGGCACCTGTCCGTGCACGCCGCCGTGCACCTGAACGTCGAACTGCGGGATCTCCCCTCCGAGGCCTGGAGCCGGACGGTTCGGACCGCGCAGGGGCGCGAGGTTCCCGTGTCCGAGGTGGTGTGGATGCGCACGCGCGAGGTCTGGCTGCACGCGATCGATCTCGCGCACGGGGCGCGCTTCGACGACCTTCCGCCTCGGCTGCTGCAATTGCTTCTGGAGGACATCCCGGCCGTGTGGGCGCGCAGGCGAGCCGCGGGCGACCCGGTGATCAGGCTCGCCCCCGACGACGCGCGTCTCGCGGCACCGGCGCGGGGCGCCGCCGCTGCCTCCGACACCGACGCCGTCGTGCGGGGGAGCGCAGCCGCGCTCGTCGCCTGGGGAACCGGACGGGGCGCTGCGGGGGTGCGAGAGGCGAGCGGGCGGCTGCTTCAGCCGCCGCGATGGTTGTGATTTTCTCCGCGCAGCCCAGCGGCGCAGCGGAGAATCATGTGTGAAAGGAGGTCCCGATGACCATGCAGTTGATCGATCCGCGCCTGGACTTCGTGTTCGAGGTGCGAGTTCGCGTCGGTGAGCCCCTCCGCATCGGCGGGGCAGGGGGCGAAGAACGCTGGTTCTCGCCGATCATGGGTGGGACGGTCTCCGGCCCGCGCCTGAACGGCGAGGTTCTCCCCTACGGGGGCGACTGGTGGTCGACTCGTCCGCCGGGGAGCCTGGTGCTGGATGCGCGGTACCTGCTGAGGTCCGACGACGGCGCGATCATCAGCATCCACAACCCCGGGCGGTACGAGCCGGAAGAATCCGACGAGGCCCCGGAAACGGAGGACGGGGCTGCGGAGTGGGGGGAGGCCTTCCCGCGGTTCGACACCGCGGCGCGGGAGTACGCGTGGCTCAGGGAGAGCGTGATCATCGGACGCGGGCACGAAGGCGACGACGGGGTGCACCTGCGGTTCTTCCGGTTGAGCTATCGGGCGGCGCTGGCGCGCCAGCGCCCCTGAGGGGCCCGCGACGTCCCGTCGGAGATGACGCCGCGGGATCGGGGCGCGGCGGCCGGAGCCGCCGAGCCCCCGCTGGGACGTCAACCGTCGCGGAACGGCGGGTGCAGCAGCAGATCGACCCGCTCGCGGAGGAACGCCGCGAGCGTCGGCGCGCCCGCGAGGGGAGCTCCGGCGCGCCAGCGCACGCGGAACTCTCCGTCCGCGTAGCCGACCGGCAGCTCGCGGGAGGCGGCGGCATCGGAGCCGGTCCGCGGCGCGCCGTCCCCTTCGGAGGAGAGCGGGATGCGCTGCGCGTCGAAGTTGACGGGAGCGCCCGCCGGGTAGCCGCCGCGCAGCGCGGCCGCGGCGATCTCGCGCCGCTCCTCCCGCGACGCCGACTGGTATCCCGGACGTCCTCGCTCGGCGGCTCGGGTCGCCTTTCCCAGCGCGTACAGATCGCCGTCGGTCCCGAGCAGCAGCGAACCGATCCGCCACACCTCGCCCAGGGGTCGCATGGTCGCGGGCCGGGTCCACAGCAGAACGCGCCTGGACGCCACGTACTCTGCGAGGGACTCGACGGGCACCCCGCCGGCCCGCAGGTGCGCGACCGCGGTGGCGCAGGCCAGCGTCGCGCGTTCCGCCGCCGCTCTGCCCGCCTCCGCTTCCGCCTCCGCCGCCACCCGGCCAGTGTAGCCGCGGGCCGGTGCGCCTCGAACCGGGCGGGCACCGCCCATCCGCCCGGGCGGGCGTGCTCGCAGAAGTCCCGGAGGCGCGGGCCGTAAGCTGTCGATGTGGCGGAACAGGCGAGCGGCGCACGGAACCCACCGGATCCCGGAGCCGAGGCGCTCGAGATCGAGCGCAAGTACGAGGTGTCGGTGGGGATCCCGCTGCCCGCGGCGGAGCGGTTCAGAGAGGTGGGGCTCGATCCGGAGCCGCCCGTGACGCACCGTCTCTCGGCGCGCTACTTCGATACGCTGCGCGGTGATCTCGCCGACCGGGGGCTCGCTATGCGCGAGCGGCACGGCGGCAAGGACGCGGGGTGGCACTTGAAGCAGCGCGGGGGAGCCGGTGTGCGCGAGCTGCTGTGGCCTCCGAGCGGCGCCGTGCCGGAGGGCCTGCGCGAGGAGCTGCGGGGCAGGATCGGCGATGCGGCCGCGGAGGTGCTGCCCGTGGCGCAGCTGCGAACCGAGCGCACCGTGGTGATGCTGCGGGACCGCGAGGGGCGCCCTGCGGTCGAGCTGGCCGACGACCGGGTGCACGCCCTGGACCTGATCGAAGCGGTGGAGCGCGCGTGGCGGGAGTGGGAGGCCGAGCTGATGCCGGGCGTCGACGCAGAGGTGCTGGATCGCGTCGAGTCGGTGCTGCTCACGGCGGGGGGCGTGCACTCGCTCAGCTTCGCGAAGATCGCCCGCTCGACCGGCCGCCTGCTCGCCGCGGCCCGCGCCGGGGGAGCGGACGAGGCGACGCTCGAGGCTCTCATGAAACTCGACGCCGCCGACCGCGAGGCGGGGCGTAGGCTGGCCACGTGAGCGGCGGGTCGGAGCGCGACGCGCGCGGCGGAGATGCAGCCTTCGCCTGAGCGCCCCGAGTAATGTCAATAACGTTGACATGAGCATGTACATCTGCGCGCCGATGTGCGAGGATCGTAACGGACACCGAAGACGAGGACCCCATGCACCCCACCATTTTTGAAACCCATCGCCCGGCCGCCAGGACCGTCGAGGACTCCCTGGCAGAGACCAGGCTCGGCGTCTTCTGGACCGAGGACATCGCCGATTCGGCCGCGAAGTACCCAGCGCTCGACGGCGACCAGCGCGTCGACGATGCGGTCGTGGGCGGCGGATACGCGGGTCTCTGGACCGCGATCAAGCTGAAGACCGAGCACCCGGAGCGGCGGGTGGTGCTGCTCGAGGCCGTGCGGGTCGGCTGGGCGGCATCGGGGCGCAACGGCGGGTTCTGCGAGGCGAGCATCACGCACGGCGAGCCCAACGCCGAGTCGCGCTGGCCCGACGAGACGGGCACGCTGCGGCGGCTCGGCTACGAGAACCTCGACGCGATCGAGCGCTTCATCGAGCAGCACGGGCTCGACGTCGACTTCGAGCGCACGGGCCAGCTCTCGGTCGCCAACGAGCCCTACCAGGCGGAGTGGCTGGGCGAGAGCGACGACCCCGAGGTGGTGACGCTCGACCGCGAGCAGGTGCAGCAGCGCATCAAGTCGCCGACGTTCCTCGGCGGCGAGTTCTCGCCACGCGAGAACGCGAACGTGCACCCGGCCAAACTCGCGGCGGAGCTCGCCAGGCACGCGGCATCGATCGGCGTGGAGATCCATGAGCACACGCCGGTCAAGAGCCTCGAGGGCTCGGCTGAGGCTCCGATCCTGCTCACCACGGATCGCGGCACCGTCACCGCCGAGCGGGTAGCGCTCTGCACCAACGTCTTCCCGTCGCTGCTGAAGCGCTACCGCTTCCACACGGTGCCGGTGTACGACTACGCGCTGATGACCGAGCCGCTGACCGAGGAGCAGCTCGCCTCGATCGGCTGGGAGGGCCGCGAGGGCCTCGCCGACATGGCCAACCAGTTCCACTACTCCCGCCTCACCGGCGACAACCGGATCCTCTGGGGCGGCTACGACGCCGTCTACTTCGCGGGCGGGCGCATCAAGCGCGAGTACGAGGACCGCATGGAGAGCCACCGCAAGCTCGCAAGCCACTTCTTCACCACCTTCCCGCAGCTCGCGGGCGTCAAGTTCACGCACCGCTGGGCGGGCGTCATCGACACCTCGACCCGGTTCTGCGCGTTCTTCGGCCAGGCCCACGGGGGGCGCGTGCAGTACGTGGCAGGGTTCACCGGCCTCGGCGTCGGCGCGACGCACTTCGCCGCAGACGTGCTGGTGGACCGCTTCGAGGGGCGCGTCACCGAGCGCACCGAGCTCGAGATGGTCAAGCAGGTGCCCCTGCCCTTCCCGCCCGAGCCCGCCGCGTCGATCGGCATCAACCTCACCCGCTGGTCGCTCGACCGCGCCGACCACAACGACGGCAAGCGCAACGTACTGCTCAAGACGCTCGACGCGCTCGGCCTGGGCTTCGACTCGTGAGCGGGCACCTGCTGCCGGACGGGCGCAACGGGGCGGTGCGCGGGATCGCGGCCCCCGTCGAACTCGAGGACGTGCCCGCCGATGACACCGTCTCGGGCTCGCCCCGGCAGGGCGTCGCCGAGCTCGGCGCCGTCGGCGGCGCCGAGACGGGCATCTGGGAGCTGCGCGGCGGCGCGGTCACCGACACCGAGGTCGATGAGCTCTTCGTGGTGCTCTCGGGCGGTGCGACCATCGAGCTGCTCGACGAGGACCGCACCGTCGAGGTGGGGCCCGGCGACGTGATGCGCCTCGTGGCGGGCACACGCACCCGCTGGACGGTCGAGGACCACATCCGCAAGGTCTACATCTCCGCGGCGTAGAGCCCTCGACCGCAGCGATGCGATCTGCCGTGGACACGGCGGATTCCGGGGAGGACCCCGGATCCACGGCCGATCCCGTGTGCGCGACCGGGAGGTAGGCGGCGCGACGGCCCGCTAGGATGGTGGGTCGGCGCGACCGCGTCGACCCCGGAAACGAAGGAGCCCCGATGGCGCTGCCCTGGAAGCTGCACGAGGACGGCAGGCGCGTCTCATCCGACGCGATCGTGCTGCCCGAGGAGCGCATGACCTGGCCGCGCACCATCGGCTTCGGCGCGCAGCACGTGGTCGCGATGTTCGGCGCCACCTTCCTCGTGCCCCTCCTCACCGGCTTCAGCCCCACGGCCACGCTCTTCTTCTCGGGCCTCGGCACGCTGCTCTTCCTGCTCATCACGGGCAACCGGCTGCCCAGCTACCTGGGATCCTCGTTCGCGTTCATCGCGCCGATCACGGCGGCGACCGCGGGCGGCGACCTCGGCGCCGAGGGTCTCGCGCGCGCCTCGTTCGGGATCCTGGCCATCGGCGTACTCGTGGCGATCGTCGGCGTCGTGGTCGCGAAGTGGGGCACCGGGTGGATCAACGCGCTCATGCCGCCCGTCGTGATGGGCGCCATCGTCGCGCTGATCGGCTTCAACCTCGGCCCAGCCGTCAGGAACAACTGGAACGCGACCGAGCTCTCCGGGTGGGTGGCGCTCGTCACGCTCGTGGCGATGCTGCTCATCACGGTGCTGTTCCGCGGGCTCATCGGCCGGCTCTCCATCGTGCTGGGCGTGGTCGTCGGGTACGTCGCGGCCGTGGCGATGGGCGAGGTCGACTTCTCCTCGGTCGACGAGGCGGCGTGGATCGGCCTGCCGGCCTTCCACGCGGTGGGCAACCCGTTCGCCGACCCGACGCTGTGGGGCCTGCTGCCCGCGTTCCTTCCCGTCGTGCTGGTGCTCGTCGCCGAGAACGTCGGCCACGTGAAGAGTGTGGGCCTCATGATCGATCGCGACCTCGATCCCGTCACGGGCCGGGCGCTGCTGGCCGACGGCGTCTCGACGGTGCTCGCCGGCTTCGGCGGCGGATCCGGCACGACCACCTACGGTGAGAACATCGGCGTGATGGCGGCGACGCGCGTCTACTCGACTGCGGCGTACTGGGTGGCCGGCGCCATCGCCGTGCTGCTCAGCTTCTCGCCGAAGATCGGCGCGCTCATCAACACGATCCCGGCCGGCGTGCTCGCGGGCGTGACGGTCGCGCTGTACGGCCTCATCGGCCTCATCGGCGTGAAGATCTGGATCGACAGCAGGGTCGACTTCGGCAGGCCCATCAACCAGTTCACCGCGGCCGTCGCGCTCATCGTGGGCATCGCCGACTTCACGCTGCAGGTCGGCTCGGTGGTGTTCAACGGCATCGCCCTCGGCACGGTCGCGGCGATCGCGGTGTACCACCTCATGAGCGGGCTCGCGAGGCTGCGCGGGGGAGAGGTCGAGGTGGCGGATCCCGTGGTGACGGGGGCGCTTGAGCACCCCGCCGAGCCCCGGGGGTAGCGCGAAACCCCTCGAGCTGCGCGGCTCGAGGAGCCTGGAACGGGCCCGAACCACGCATGGATCGGGCCCGTTTCGCGTCCGGTGTATCTGCACCGCGGACGGGATATTCGGGGCGCCGGTGCGTGGATCTTCGGCGGCTCCGTCGTCACCTTCGAAGTATTATTGAACAATCGTTCAGATTTAACGCGAAAACATTGATATTCAAGGCTTGTATTGCTCAAAATAGTTGATACAGTTGTTCAGAAATCAACCGCACGACGAAGTGCTGAGGAGTATCTGCACATGACCAGTGATACAACCGTGACACCATCGAGTGGCTCGCTCGCCAAGGGCAAGCTGGGCACCTTTGACATCGTTTTCTTCGTGGTGTCGGCCGCTGCGCCGCTCACCGTCGCCGTCAGCTCGGCGCCGCTCGCGTTCCTCGTGGGCGGCATCGGGGCCCCGGGAGCCATGCTCGCGAGCGGGGTGGTGCTGATCCTCTTCGCCATCGGCTTCACCGCGATGTCCCGGTTCGTGCGCAACACCGGCGCCTTCTACGCCTACGCCGCCGCGGGACTGGGCAAGCCGGTGGGCATCGGAGTCGCGTTCATCACCGTGGTGGCGTACGGCTTCCTCTGCATCTGCTTCTACACGATGCTCGGCTTCTTCGCGAACCTGACCTTCGCGCACCTGTTCGGGATCGATCTTCCGTGGGGCGTCTGGGCCGGCCTGTGCGTGGTGATCGTGGGAGTGCTCGGCTACCGCCGCATCGACGTGGGCGCGAAGGTGCTCGCCGTGCTCCTCACCGCCGAGATCGCGATCCTGCTGATCGTCTCGATCGCGGTCATCATCCAGAACGGCACCGCGCTCGGGGAGCCCGCCGTGGCCTCCTTCGCGCCGCAGAACGTCTTCTTCGCCGCCGGCGCAAGCGCGCTCTTCGTCTTCGGCTTCGGCGCGTTCCTCGGCTTCGAGGGCACCGTGATCTACGCGGAGGAGGCGAAGCAGCCCGACCGCACGGTGCCGCGGGCGACGTACATCGCCATCGCGTTCCTCGCGATCTTCTACGCCTTCACCTTCTGGATCCTGGTGGTCGCATTCGGGGTCGACGGGCTGATGGCGCTCGCCAACTCCGACGACTTCGAGGAGATGATGTTCATCGCGGGCGACAACGCGCTCGGCGCCTGGGCCGGCGTGGTCATGGAGATCCTCATCGTCACCAGCTTCTTCGCCGCCGTCCTGGCCTTCCACAACGCCTGCGCGCGCTACCTGTTCTCCCTCGGCCGCGAGCGTCTGCTCCCCGCCGTCTTCGCGCGGACGCACCCGACCATGCGGTCGCCTCACGTCGCGAGCCTTGTGCTGACGGTGCTGAGCCTGGTGACGATGATCATCGGGGCGCTCTCCGGGGCCGATCCCTACATGGGGATCAGCCTGTGGACCTACGCCATCGGCGTCGCGGGGCTCGTGTTCGCGCAGGGAGTCGCTGCGGTCTCGGTCATCGGGTTCTTCTGGAAGGACCGCCGCGGATTCGGCTTCGCACGCGTCGTCGTCGCGCCGATCCTCGGAGCGATCGGCCTGCTCAGCGCCTTCGCCGTCATCGTGCTGCGCTTCGATCTCGTGTCGGGGTTCGAGGGTCCGGTGAACTGGCTGCTGCTCGCATGCGTGCCCGTCGTGTTCATCGGCGGCATCGTCGTCGGTCTGGTGATGAAGCGGCGCGCCCCCCATCGCTATGCAGCCCTGACGCAGTCGGTTACGGTGATTCCGAGCGAGCCAGCACGTGAAGCGGTCGATGCGGAGGTACGTGAATGATGACGGCGAAGAGCCAGCTGCGACGGGAAGAACTGCTCGCCGCTGCGAGCCGGGTGATCGGCGAGCAGGGGCTCGCGGGCGCGAGTGTGCGGGCCGTGGCCCAGCGCGCAGAGGTGAGCGCGGGAAGCGTGCTCTACCACTTCGAGAGCTTCGACCAGCTGGTCGCCGAGGCCGTCCGGGGGGTGCTCGAAGAGTTCAGCGAGCGTCGGCGGCGCCTGATCGAGGGAGTGCGGGATCCTGCGGAGCGCCTGCGCATGCTCCTCGACGCGGGGATCCCGCGTCGCATCAGCGACGAACTGCGCGTCGTCTACGAGGTGAGCAGCGTGATCCGGGATCGCCCGCAGTTCCGAGCGGGCCTCGTGCAGCTCACGGAGCGGCAGCTGGCGCTCTACCGCACCGTGATCGAGGTCGGCATCGCTCTCGGTTCCTTCGCGCCTCGCATGAGCGTCGACATGATCGCCGACAACCTCGTCGCGCTCGAGGACGCCTACGGCCTCTACATGCTCGATCCCGCCGACAACGGGCGGGAGCGCTACTTGCGGAACGCGGTCGGCTTCGCCGAGATCGCGCTGGACTGCACACTGCATGACCGGGCAGCCGACACGTCGTCTGCTCTCGACACGAAGGAGCTCGCATGACCGACAGCCTGTCTACTCTCGGCACTGCGCCGACCCGCGCGCGGGACCTGGGGATCCCGTTCGAGGGCGAACCCGGGCCCTGGAACGCGATCACCGACGTGCCCGGCCTCGAGGTCGGGTACGTGACGATCCTGGAGGACGGCCCCGCGGTCGCCCGCACCGGGGTGACCGCGATCCTGCCGCGGGGCAGGCGGGCTCCGGCATCGGCGTGCGCGGCGGGTATCGAGTCGCTGAACGGCAACGGCGAGTTGACGGGACGGAGCTGGATCGAGGAGGCGGGACAGTTCCAGATGCCCATCGCCATCACCAACTCGCACGCGGTGGGCGCCGTGCACCGGGGAGTCGACGCGTGGATGGCCGAACACGACCCCCTCAGCGCGGCGCAGTGGATGCTGCCCGTGGTGGGGGAGACCTGGGACGGCTATCTGAACTCGATCAACGCGGACTCCGTGCGGCCCGAGCACGCCGTGGCGGCATTCGACGCCGCCACCAGCGGACCGCTCGCCGAGGGCAACGTCGGCGGTGGAACGGGCATGAACTGCTACGGCTTCAAGGGCGGCACCGGCACGGCCTCGCGGGTGGTCCGGTCGGACGATCAGGCCTGGACGGTCGGGGTGCTGATGCAGGCCAACTTCGGCTCGCGCAAGGAATTGAGCGTGGCCGGGAAGCAGCTGGGGCCCGACTCCGAGGCGCCCAACACCATGGAGACCGGCGACTGGTTCGAGCGGGACACCCGCACCGGCGCGCACGCCGTACCGGGGGCGGGGAGCATCATCGTGATCGTCGCGACCGACGCCCCCATGCTGCCGGATCAGTGCCGCGCACTGGCCCGGCGCGTCACGCTCGGTCTGGCGCGCACCGGCACCACCGGGAGCCACTTCTCAGGAGACATCTTCCTTGCGTTCTCGACCGCGAACGAGGGCCGTCTCATGTCCCGCATGGGAAACGAGGGCGAGGTGCAGGTCGAGCAGATCGAGCACGTGAGCTGGGGCAGCATGGATCCCTTCTACGCGGCCGTCGTCGAGGCCACCGAGGAGGCCGTGCTCAACGTGCTCGTCGCCGCGAAGGACATGGAGGGTCGCGACGGCCACGTCAGCTACGCGCTGCCGCACGAGGAGATCCGCGCGGCGTTCGGCCGGTGATGGTCGGAGATCGCGACCGGGCCGCGAAACACCGCGCGGATTGCGGGGATTCCCCGGCTCACCGCTTAGGGTGGCGGTGTGTGGAGTGTTGATCGGCGACGGCGGCCCGACAGGGGGCGCGGCGAGAACGGTGCTGAGGGCGAGGCCGCGGAGGCGGCGCGGCCCCGGAACGAGGGCGCGCTCGCGAAGGCGCCGGATCCGGTCGGGCCCGACCCCGTAGCGCCGAAAGCCGCCGACTCCGACCTCGCCGCCCAGTTGACGGGTCCCGTCTCTCTCGTGGACACCTACGCCGACGAGCACGCCGACTGGCGCCGCGAGCTCGCGGACATCGGCGGCCGCAACCCGCTGCTCCACTTCGACGACCGCCCCGCCAACCGCATCGAGCTCTCCACCACGCATCCGGGCGGCCTGCCGCAGTTCATCACCGGCAACAAGATCCTGCTCTCGGCGCTGATCCGCGACGACCTCGCGCTGCGGCACGCTCGCGTCGCGGCGGGGCGCGTCACGGACAAGGCCATCGAGATGCGCACCGTGCGCGGCCTCGAGACCGTCAACCTGGGCGTCGGCATCGCCAAGTGGAGCTTCGAGGGCGAGGACTTCTGCGCCCCCGTGCTGCTGCGACCGCTCGCCATCCGCCGCTACGGCCGGGACTTCGAGCTCAAGCTCAAGCAGTTCCCGGTGGTCAACTCCGAGCTGATCCGGGTGCTGCGCGAGCAGTTCGGCATCACGCTCGACGCGCGCGCGCTCATCGAGCTCTCGCAGTCGGAGGGCGTGTTCAAGCCGCAGCCCGTGATCGATCGGCTGCGGCAGATGGTGGCGGGAGTGCCCGACTTCGTGGTGCAGCCGCGGCTCGTCGTGTCGTCGTTCCACAACGTGTCGCATCGCATGGCGGTCGACGCGAGAGACCTGGACGTGCCGATCCTGCAGGCCGTCTGCGGCAGCGAGCCCGCCAGGCGCCGGCTCGCCGAATCCTACAAACCGGTCAACCCGACGCCGCCCGACGAGCGCTCGCCCGACACCGACCGCTACCTCTACGACGCCGACGTCGAGCAGGACGACGTGCTGGCGCAGATCGACGCCGGCCACTCGCTCGTGGTGCACACGCTCCCGGGCACCGGCGGCACGCAGACCGTGGTCAACGCCATCGGCAGCCTGGTGCGCGCGGGCAGGCGGGTGCTCGTGGTGTCTCCCCGCCGCGCCACACTCGACGGCATCACCCACCGGCTCACCCGAGCCGGGCTCGCCGGCCTCTCGGTGAGCCCGCCGCGCCTGCGCCGCAACCTGGTCGAGGCGATCAGTCGCAACGAGAACGCGCGACCCGAGCAGCTGCGCGACGTCGACGAGGCGCTCACCCGTCTGCGCGGCGTGCTGCTCGACTACCAGAGAGCCCTGTCGGAGCCCGACGAGCGCTTCGGCGTCTCGCCGCTCGACGCCCTGCGCAGGCTCACGGTGCTCGCCCTCGGCGAGCGGCCGCCCAGCACCACGGTGCGGCTCGACGACCAGGCGCTCGGCCAGCTGACGCTCGACCGCTCCTCGGTGGCCGAGGCGCTCACCGAGGTGGCGCGGCTCGGGCAGTTCCAGTACGGACCCGAGGATTCGCCGTGGTACGGCGTCGACTTCGGCACGACGGAGGAGGCGCGCTCGGCCTACGCGCTCGCCGTGGACCTCGCCGAGTCGCAGCTGCCCCGCCTGATCTCGATGGCCAACGAGGTCGTCAGCCAGACGTCGATGCGCCCCTACGAGACGATCGCCGAGCTGGGCGTCTACCTGCGCCTGCTCATGGGCATCCGCGACACGCTCGACCGCTTCACGCCCGAGGTCTACGACCGTTCGCTCACCGAGGTCATCGCGGCGCACGCCCCCAGGAGCGGCGATGAGATGAACTCGGCCAACAAGCGCCGGCTGCGCAAGCTCGCCCGCGAGTACGTGCGCCCCGGCGTGCACATCACCGACATGTACTCGCGGCTCGTGCAGATCCAGCAGCAGCGGGTGCTCTGGCAGCGCTACACGACGATCGTCGGGGCGCGGCCCGAGGTGCCGCTCGGCATCGCCGACGTGGTGGTGGCCTTCCAGTCGGCGTATCAGGATCTCGACCAGCTCGATCGGGTGCTCAGCACGACCGCCGACGCCGACAGGCTCAAGAACCTCTCGCTCGGCCGTCTGGCGAGCCGCATCTCCGATCTCGCCCGCGAGTCCGAGGTGCTGCAGAACATCCAGGAGCGCACCACCATCGTGGAGCGGCTGCGCGCCGCGCACCTCGAACCGCTGCTCGACGACCTCTCGGCCCGCCACGTGCCGGCCGGGGACGTCTCAGCGGAACTCGAGCTCGCGTGGTGGCAGTCGGCGCTCGAGCGCATGCTGCAGACGAATCCCGCGCTGCTCAGCGCCAACACGAGTGTGATCGAGCGCCTCGAAGCCGACTTCCGGCTCGTCGACGACGCCCACTCGGGCGCGAACGGGGTCAATCTCGCCGGCTCGCTGGCCGACGCCTGGCGGGTGGCCGTGCTCGACCACAAGCAGGAGGCGCTCGCCATGCGTGACGCGCTGCGCAGCGGCTACGTGTCGGCGACGGCGCTCATGCAGCGCTCGCCGAACCTGATCTCCGTGCTCGCCCCGGTCTGGACGATGTCCCCGTACGAGGTGGCGCAACTGCCGGATTCCATGCGCTTCGACACCGCGCTGCTCGTGGACGCCGGAGCGTCGACGCTGGTCGAGAGCCTGGGCGCGATCCGGCGCGCCGAGCAGGTGGTGGCCTTCGGCGACACGATGACGCAGACCCCGTCGCGCTTCGAGATCTCGGTGGGCGATCCGGCCGATGAGCCGGATCGGACGGGCGACATCGAGGCGCTGCACCGCAGTTCCGCGTTCGCGCAGCTGGGCGAGGTGCTGCCCACGCTCACGCTGACCCGCAGCTACCGCGCGGGCGGCGAGGATCTCACCAACCTCGTCAACACCCGCTTCTACGACGGCGCGATCCAGTCGCTGCCGTGGGCCGGCAGCTTCCTGGGGCACTCGAGCCTCACCTACGAGTTCGTGCGCGGCGGCCAGGGGCTGCCGGATCAGCAGACCGGCGCCGTCGAGAGCACCGACGCCGAGGTGGACCGGGTGGTGCAGCTGGTGCTGGAGCACGCGAGCGAGCGGACGGGCGAGTCGCTGATGGTCATCACCGCGAGCGAGCGGCACGCGGTGCGGGTGTATCAAGCGGTGCTGCAGGCGTTCTCGAAGTTCCCCCAATACCGCGAGTTCCTGCTGGGCGAGCGCGCCGAGCCGTTCGCGGTGCTGACGCTCGAGCAGGCCACCGCGCAGAGCCGCGACCGGGTGATCTTCTCGATCGGCTACGGGCGCACCCCGCACGGGCGCGTGCTGTCGAACTTCGGCGGCCTGGGCCGCCCGGGCGGCGAGCGGCTATTGGCGGTCGCCATGACTCGCGCGCGTCGTGCCATGACCATCGTGAGCTGCTTCAAGCCCGAAGACCTCGACCGGGCCCGCATCAAGCACGGCGTGGTCGAGCTGGCCGAGCTGCTCGCGTTCGAGCACCCGACCCCCGAGCCGCCGTCGCTGCCGGCGGAGCGCGACCCCATGCTGGGCGAGCTCGCCGACCGGCTGGAGGCGCTGGGCCTCACCGTGGCGATCGACTACCGGGGTGCGATCCCGCTCGCCGCGTCGCTGGGCGAGCGCGCCATCGCCATCGATCTCGACCTGGGAGCGGGCGGCGACGCCGGCGACAGCCTGCGCGACACGCTGCGCCTGCGCCCCGCGGTGCTGCGGCGCCTCGGCTGGCACTACCACCGGGTGCAGAGCTTCGACCTCTTCTCGGACCCCGACGAGGTCGCGCGGCGCATCGCCCGCATCGTCGGGTACGAGGCTGATGAGGCGTCCGAGGACGGCGGCGCACGGGGATGAGCGCGGGCCGGGAGCGCCGGGACCGCGGCGCTCCCGGTGACGGCGGTGCGGCGCGGACCGTGCGTCGTCCGCGCCGCGCGACCTTGCCCGCACCGGAGGGCAGCGATCCCGAGCCCCGCGACCCGCCCGCCGAGCAGCGCGGCAGCGACGAGAACGACGCGCGCCTGCGGGAGGACCGCCCGCCGCACTGGGGGTAGGGTGGCGGGCGCGCGTCTGCGGCCCCCCGACGACGCCCGCTCCCGGGGCCTTCGCCGCCGAGCTGGTCAGGAAACCCCCGGGGTGCGAGACCCTGGATCCGTGTGCGCCTTGTTGGTGCTTGGTCAGCTGCGAAGCGGCGACAAGGCGCACACGGATCAGAGGCTTGGGGCGCGGCGGTGGTCAGACGGCGGAGATGCTCGACGCGCTGGAGGAGCCGGAGCTGTCAAGTGTCGGGTTTTGTAGAGAGTGTTTTACATGGATTCGGGTAGTGAGAGTTGGGGCTGTCTGATCTCCCAGTACGCAGCCTCGACCTCGGCTGGGGGCCGCTGATCGAGCTCGCCGTGGAGGCGGCGTTCGTTGAACCAGTCCACCCATTCCGCGGTCGCGATCTCGAGGTGTCGGCAGGTTCTCGACAGGCCGCAGCCGAGCACGCGGCACGCGAAAAACAGCTCGCACGCGAACGCACCGAACGACTCCGCAAGCAAGACCCCTATCGCTCACCAACCCAGCACCAGCCAGGCCCATCGCGCGGCCCGAGTCTTGGCCTCTAATACAAGGCCCACAACAGGTAGATTGGCTTTATGAAGGGTGCTTCTGCAGCGGTCGCGATTCTCGCATTCAGCTTGCTCTTGACCGCTTGCACAGAGGGTGTATACGTTCCGAACGGATGGGAGGATCTTCCGCCGTGCCCTCCGCAGGAAATTCCAGCAGAAGATCTTGCTGCAATTGGGTCGCCTGGATGCAACCTCGAAGGATCAACTGTCATCTTTCCCGACGGCACTCGTCAACCAGCCGTCGAAGTCGGGGCTGTGAGCATCCATCAGTTTGTGCCTTTCGAGGGCGACCCCGGCGACGAATATTCAGTGACGAACTGGGGAGTCCCGGGCGTGGCTGCCACTCAAACCGCTAAGGACGGTACTCGCAGCATGTGGGCAACCAGCGAAGAAGCACGCCACCTGGAAAGTGAGTAATTCACCTCGCTATTGAGGGGCGCAGGGAGAGGACTTGTTCTTCCCTGCGCCCCTCAATAGCGTGAGCAGCTTGCCGCTATGTAGTGCTGGCGGTCTTACTGATGTTCTGTGAAATGCAGCCCCCGGTCAGGCAGCCGAGGCTTCCCTCTGCGCCTCGGTAGAGAGTCAGCCAGTGGCTGGTGCCGTTCGACCGGACGAACGATCCGTAGAACTCGAACGTCGGTATCGGCTGTCGCGAGCCCGAGAGTGAGATCGTTCCTGACTTATAGATTTGAACGAGCGGCAGGGAGTAACGGATCTTCCCAACCCAGCAGTAAGGATCACCGATCTCGTGTGAGACTCCGAACCTCACATAGTTATTCACCGACTTAGTGGGGTTCTGAACGACCATGCCTGTATTTGCTGCGCGCTTAGAATCAATAAAATTCTTGTTCGCATCGTAACGCTTCGTCAGGCCCACCTTCTTGTTGGTGTAGATGCCCTGATAAGCGGCAGGAGCCTGCAGCTCAGCGATCACTTCGAGGCCGGTTCTGTAGGAGGGATGCGTGTCGACCGTCGTGGGGCCTGTCGGTGCAGAGTACCCACGATTGTCGCCCTTGAAATACCACGAGGGGTTAGTGAAGCACCCTGCAGCCCCCATCCATCCCGACGGATAGTAGTTGTCTTTCAAGAAGGTTACGAGCCGAACTGCCTTGGCCGTTTTCATGCTGGCCGCAGCAGCCACGATATTGGCGGCATCCGAACTTTCGAGAGGGTTTGCGATCCCTTTCTGCAGAGTCTGGATCGTGTGAGTGTCCTCTCTAATTGAGACGAGATCCTCACCGGATCCACTGGTGAAAGTGACGGTGACTTCGTGTTCTGACGCGGGTTCGAGGTTCTTCAGTTCGATCCCACGTTCAGATGCCTTGGCTTCCTTGCCATCGAACAGAACGGTTACCCCAGTTGCGTTCTCGGGTGCCGTCCAAGCGAGAGATGCTGAATTGGCATTAACGGCGATAACCGTTCCGAGCTTCAGCTCATCCGGGTTGACTTCGGGGACGTCGTCGATCGGGATGAACTCTTCCTGCACCTTCTCGTTATCAGGGTCGTCGAGTTCGGGAACGGTCGACCTGTCGTTCTCGTCGAACAGGGGCTTCTCAGGTTCACCGGTGAAGAAACTTACAGTGCGGATGTAAGCCGGGCCCGACTTCTCGTTGTAACCGACGAGGATGCTTTCGGCAGGACTCGTGGAAACCTCCTTGAGGCGGAGTTCTTCTCCATTCGAAGTCGACACAGAGAACCGTTCATTTTCAAGACTTGTGACCAACGAGTCGCCGCTCTGCTCCTGGGCTGCCGCCGGGGTCATCGACGTTGCCCCGAGCAAAATTCCCGCAACAATCGGGAAAACCAGAAGCCTCCTGCCTCGGTAGCGGCCTTTGGAGAATGGAGTGTGTTTCGGAGTCTTCATTGACGCCTGCTTTCTCATCTGCGTATAAACGGATGCTGTGAATGTCTACAGCATCCGCTGTCCTCAGCATATTCGAGATACGGGCTGTACAAGATTACGAACTGTCATCTTCGGCTAGAAGTTGGCGAATCTCAGCCGAGGCTTCGGCACCGTGGCGCTCAGTGCCAGGCTTGACGCGCAGCTCACCGCGCTCGGCACGGTCGGCCAGCTCCGCGTAGCGTGTGTCGTCGGCCTCAGTGTATGGGCCGTACAGGATCGCGAACTGCTGCGGGTCGTCGACGAGCAGCGTCGTGATCCTCTCAACGGATTCCCGTTCGAGGGTGAAACCATCGTTCAGAACGTACCAACACGCGGCCACGGCCTGCTCATGCTGAGTCGGGGTGAGGTTGGCAAACAGCTCCGGCCAGCGTTCCTCGAAGTTCGTCTCGGTGCTCATCGTCAGCTCTCCTGCGGCTCGGGATACCAGCGCACGACGGCGTTGTGCGAGTGCGCGCGGTTGACGTGGTTCGAGGCGAGCCGGAGTGAGCTGGCGGCGGTGGTCAGTTCGGTGGCGGCCGCGCGGGGGCTGCCGCTGCGGTTGTCGTCCTCGCCCTCGTAGTGCTTGCCGTCCTCGGCGCGGCTGTGCCAGCTCGCGAGCTGGTCGCAGACCTGCGCTACATGGTCGATGATCGCGCCCAGCTCTCCGAGCATCGAGTAGGAATCGCGCGGGTTCGGAACATCGCGGGTCGAGTGCGCGAGGGTGCGCAGCAGCTCTTCGGCTTCGCGGGCGACTTCGAGTTTCCCATCGATTGGGGTCCTTCCGGGTTGATTTACCCTCCATCAAACCCGACACGCTTCAAGCCGCCGGATCCCGAGCCGCTCGGCGCCGAGGATCCCGAGGATGCGCCCGAACCGCTCGGAGAACCGGCGCGGATCAGCCGTAGCGGACGCGGTAGGCGTCCGCGGCGCCGGGGTGCAGGGGCAGGGCGCCGGTGTCGATGAGGTTCGCCGGCGTGAGGAACTGCACGCCGACGGTTCCCTCCGGGATGAGCTCGGCCGCGTGTTCGACGAGCACCTCGACGAGCGCTGCGGCGGCATCGTCGGGAAAGTCCCTGCGCACGAGCAGATAGTTCGGGATGCCGACCGTCGGGGTGGCGCGCCGGGCGCTGTAGACGCCGGGCGGGACGCGGGTCGACAGATACTGCTCCGGATACGCCGCCGCGAGCTTCGGGAGCGCGGCCGAAAGATCGAGCAGGGTCAGCGGCAGGCGCGCGTCGAGCTCGATGATCTTGGGGGTGGGGATCCCGCCGGACCAGAAGAACGCAGAGATCTCACCCGAGGCGAGGGCCGCGAGGGCCCCCTCCAACGGCAGCTCGCGCACACTCGGGGCTGCGGCGCCGGTGCCGAGTCCCGCAGCGCCGAGCAGGCGGCGGGTGGTCGCCGAGCTCCCCGAACCCGGAGCTCCGATCGAGATCGTCGCTCCTGCCAGGTCGGCGAGCTGCGCCATCCCGGCGTCCGCGCGCGCCACGCACTGCAGGTAGTTCTGGTAGACCCTGCCGATCGTCAGCAGATCGGACGAGCGCCCCTCCGCCGTGTCGGCGAGAGCGATGGCCAGGTCGGCCACGCCCGTGTCGAGCAGCGCGATGTTCTCCGCGCTGCCGTAGGTGACGAGCGGGCGCAGCGCCGCGGCGCCGGTCTGGCGGAGCGCAGCGCCGAGCAGTTCTCCGAAGGCGAGATAGCTGCCCCCGCGCTCCCCGCACGCCATCGCGAGCGGCTCCGCGGACGCCCCGCGGGCACAGCCCGCGAGCGGGAGCGCGAGGCCGACGGCGAGGCCGGTGAGCGCGGCGCGGCGCGTGATCGCGGTCATGCCGCCTCCATGAGGATCGTGGTGCGCAACCCGCCCTCGGGCGCCCGGTCCACCGTCACGGTGCTCCGATTGGCGCGCGCGAGCTGCGCCACGATCGCGTACCCGAGCCCGCTCCCGGGATGCTGCGCGTGCGCCGCGCCGCGCCAGAACCGCGTGCCGACTCGAGACAGCTCAGCGGTGCTCAGCCCGGCGCCCGAGTCCGACACCGTGAGCGCGACGCGCTCCGCGCGGCGGGCCAGGGAGATCGTCAGCACGGCGCCCGCGGGCACGTACTTCCGGGCGTTGTCGACGAGGATCTCCAGCATCTCGTCGAGATCCCGCCGCCGGCACACGACCCGCTGCGCCGGTCCTCGCGCGACGAGGTCGATGCCCGCAGCGGCCAGCAGCTCGCGGTGCGGTGCGGCGAGCCCCGCGCCCGAGACCGCGCAGACGGGTGCGGTGTCGGACCCGTGCGGTTCGCCTGCCGCCGTCGGGGCGGCCGCGGGGGAGCCGCTCAGGTTGGCCCGGTGCTCGGCGTCGGCGAGCGTGAGGAGGCGCTCGACCGTGTGCTCGAGGCGGTCGAGGTCGGCGTCGACCGCGCTGAACTCGGGTTCAGCGCCGGAGCGCGGCATGGTGTCGATGCGGAGGCGGATCGCCGCGAGCGGGTTGCGCAACTGGTGGGAGGCGTCGGCGACGAGGCCGCGCTGCTGCTCGAGCGCGGTCTCGACATTGCGCGCCATACGGGTGAACGACTCGGCGAGTCGTCGCAGTTCGGGCGGGCCAGAGGCACCGTTCAGGTCGAAGGCTCGGTGCCGCGCGAGCGCGTTCGTCGCGGCGTCGAGCGCGAGCACGGGCCGCAGCACCCAGTTGGTCCACAGCACCGAGGCCAGGAGCAGCAGCGCGAGCAGCGCCGCACCGATGCCGCCCGCGAGCGTCCAGCCCGCGACGACGTCCGCCCGTGCGACCGACTGATTCACGCGGAGCGCGACGGCGCCGGAGACCGCACCGTCGGTGACGATCGGTTCGGCGACGTAGACCGTGTCCTCGCTCCACGGGTACACGGTCGGCAGGCGCCACTGGGGCACCCCGCGCAGCGCGGCGGTGACGGCCTGCGCAGCGTCGCCGGCGAGGGCGATGTCGCCGACCGCGGCGACCATGCCGCCCGCCTCGTCGACCACGAGCACGGACTCGCCGTAGGTGTCGTAGAACCGCGCGAGATATCGCTCGAGCGCATCGACCTCGCCGCGCTCGGTGGTCGCGGAGGCGCGCTGCACGATCTGGTTCGCCGAAGCGGCGCGCTGCAGCTGGATCTGCTGCGTGCGCGATTCGGCGATCGCGTTTCCGGTCGGAATCAGGATCGCGCCGATGACGAGCAGGCCGAGCGCGAGCATCGGCAGCAGCACCCGCAGCCGCATCAGGCTTCTTCGAGCCGGAAGCCGACCCCGCGGATGGTGGTGATCGTGACGGCGGGGAGCTTCTTGCGGAGCTGGGCGAGGTGGACGTCGAACGCACGGGATTGCGAGGCGTACGCCTCGCCCCAGACCGCCTCGAGAATATCCTCGCGAGGCACGGTGGTTCCGGGCCGACGAGCGAGCACCGCGAGCAGCCCTGACTCGGTCGGGGTGAGACTCACTCGCGACGCACCGTCACGGACCTCGTTCGTGACCGTGTCCAGCGTGAAACCGCCGAACGCGATGCCCGGAGGCGCGGGCTGTTCGTACCGCCTGGTGACAGCGAGGAGGCGTGCCAGCAGTTCGTGCACGCGCACCGGCTTCACGAGGTAGTCGTCGGCGCCGAGCCGGAGCGCCTGCACGGTGGACCGCTCGTCGCCGCGCGCCGTGACGACGATCACCGGCACGTCGCTGACGCGCCGGAGCATGCGCAGCGCGTCGAGCCCGTCCATGTCGGCGAGTCCGAGGTCGAGCATGAGCACCTCCGCGTCGCGGTGCTGCTCGAGCACCTCGCCTCCGCGGGCCACCCGCGCGCAGGTGTGACCGGCGCGGGTGAGCGCCGCCGCCAGCGCGGCGGCGACCGAGGGATCGTCCTCGGCGATCAGTACGCGCATGCGCTCCAGTATGCCCGGTCGGCGCCCGCCCGCCGAGCCGCTCCTCCGGCGCGGTCGGATTGTGCGCCGAGTGTAACGGGGGTGTAAAGGCAGTGTTAAGGCCCGCTCGCGTCGGCCGCGCCGCCGCCGCCACAATAGCCGCGTGCTCTTCTGAGCATTCCCGCATCCTCCCCAATTGACGATGATTGGACTCCCCATGTCAGTGTCAACGACGACGGCGACCTCGCCGACGATACGTCGGTCCATCTCCAACACCCTCAAGGGCTCGGCCGGCAACCTCGTCGAGTGGTACGACGTCTACGTCTACTCGGTGTTCCTGAGCTTCTTCGAGTCGCAGTTCTTCTCGGCCGACGAGCAGAACTCGACCGTCTACATCTGGGCGATCTTCGCCGTGACGTTCCTCATGCGACCCATCGGGTCGTGGTACTTCGGCCGCTTCGCCGACCGGCACGGACGGCGCCTCGCGCTCGCGACCTCCGTCTCCCTGATGGCCGCGTGCTCGATGCTCATCGCGCTCGCGCCGACCGCGGAGATGATCGGCGGCTGGGCCGTCGTGATCCTCGTCTTCGCCCGGCTGGTGCAGGGGTTCGCGACGGGCGGCGAGTACGGCACGAGCGCCACCTACATGTCCGAGACCGCCATCTCGAGCCGACGCGGGTTCCTGTCGTCCTTCCACTACGTCACGCTCGTCGGCGGGCACGTGCTCGCGCAGCTCACACTGCTCGTGATGATGCTCACCCTGACGGAGGAGCAGATCACGCAGTGGGGGTGGCGCCTGGCGTTCGCGATCGGGGGCGTCGGCGCGCTCGTCGTGCTCTGGCTGCGGCGCACCATGGACGAGTCGCTCGGCGCCGACACGCTCGCCGCGGTACGTTCCGGGCAGTCGGCGGAGGCCGGCTCGATGCGCGAGCTGTTCGCGCACCAGTGGCGACCGCTGCTGCTGTGCTTCTTCGTGACGGCGGGCGGTACCGTCGCGTTCTACACTTACTCGGTGACGGGCCCCGGGATCGTGAAGTCGGCGTTCTCGGGCGGCGACGCGATCGCGGGCACGGTCATCAACCTCATCGCGCTCACGATCCTGATGCTGCTGCAGCCCGTGGGCGGCTGGCTCTCGGACATCGTCGGGCGTAAGACGCTGCTCGTGTTCTTCGGCATCGGCGGCGTGCTCTACACGTGGTTCCTCCTCACCGCGCTGCCGCAGCAGCGGAACCCGATCGTCGCGTTCACGATCCTCGTCGTCGGGTTCGTGATCCTCACCGGGTACACCTCGATCAACGCGGCCGTGAAGGCGCAGCTGTTCCCCACCCATATCCGCGCGCTCGGCGTCGGATTCGGGTACGCGCTCGCGAACTCGGTGTTCGGCGGAACCGCCCCGATGCTCTACGCGGCCGCGGGGAACGCCGGGCAGGTGCCGCTCTTCATCGGCTACGTGACGGCGGTGATCGCCGTGTCGCTCGTCGTGTACGTGGTGTTCCTCAAGAACCGCGGCCAGAACTGGCTCGACGACGAGGAGGGGATGCGTGCGAAGCAGCTCTCGTCCCGGTTGGAGGGGCCGTGACCCCTCCCGAGCGCAGCTGCCCGGGTGCGGGATCGAGGCGGGCTACGCCGCGGTGCCGCCCGAGCCGCTCGGCGCCGAGGATCCCGAGGATGCGCCCGAACCGCTCGGGGAACCGGCGGCCGAGCCGCCCGAGGTCTCGGCGGCGGCCGAGCGCGAATCGGTGCGGTAGAACCCCGATCCGTTGAAGGTCACGCCGAGCGATCCGAAGACCTTGCGCAGCTTGCCGCCGCACTCCGGACACGCCGTCAGGGCATCATCCGAGAACGACTGGTAGACGTCGAAGGCGTGGCCGCAGTCGGCGCATCGATAAGCATAGGTAGGCACGAGAAGTCATTTTACCTGGTGCCGAAGCTGCGGACGACGGACGGTGTCACGACGCCGTCGACCGGCGCGTCGTGCGGCTCCCGGGGTAGCGCGGGGAGCAGGTCGTCGTCGAACACGACGGCGTAGACGGGAGGGCGGGGATGGATCCGCTCCAGGAAGCGGTCGAAGTAGCCGCCGCCCCACCCGAGCCGCACGCCGCGGCGGTCCACGGCGCACGCCGGGATGAGCATGAGATCGGCGCCCGCCACCTCCGCGGGCGCGGCGGGCGGGCCGACCGGCTCCGGGATTCCGAGGCTCCCCTCGGCGAAGACCCCGCTCGGCCTGATCCAGTCCATGGCGCCCCCCGGTCTGGTGGCGGGCAGGAAGAGCTCGACGCCCCGCTCCTCGGCCCAGGTCAGAAAGCGACTCGTGTCGGGCTCGCCCGGAACCGCGACGTAGCAGGTCAGGGATCGCGGATCCCGCTCCTCGCAGAGCTCGATGAGCCGGCGCGTGAGGCCGTCGCGGGCGGCGGCGCGCGCCTCGTCGCTCAGGCTCCGGCGCCTGGCGCGCACGGCGGCGCGCACCCGCTGCTTCCTGGATTCGACCGCCTCGCTCATGCGTGTCAGCATACGGCGTGCCCTCGACGGTCCCGGCGCGACTTTGCCGCCCTCGCGAGGGCGGCTAGGCTTGGCCGCATGACTGACACTCAGCGCACGCGCAGCTCGGTGACCAAGGCGGTCGTGCCGGCGGCGGGCCTCGGCACCAGGTTCCTCCCCGCGACGAAGGCGATGCCCAAGGAGATGCTGCCGATCGTCGACAAGCCCGCCATCCAGTACGTGGTCGAGGAGGCCGCAGCCGCGGGCCTCGACGACGTGCTCATCATCACCGGGCGCAACAAGACCAACATCTCGAACCACTTCGACAGCGTGCCCGAACTCGAGTACGCGCTCGAGCGCAAGGGCGATCAGAGCAAGCTCAGCAAGGTGCACGAGCCGAACGAGCTCGCCGAGGTGCACCTGCTGAGGCAGGGGCAGCCGCTGGGACTCGGCCACGCCGTGGCCTGCGCGCGCAAGCACGTGGGCGATGCCTCGTTCGCCGTGCTGCTGGGCGACGACCTGATCGACGCCCGCGATCCGCTGCTGGACCGCATGATCGCCGAGCACGACGCCCGTTCCGCGACCGTCATCGCGCTCATGGAGGTGCCGCACGAGTCGATCCACCTCTACGGCTGCGCGGCGGTCGAGCCGACCGACGACCCCGATGTGGTGCGCGTCACCGGCCTCGTCGAGAAGCCCTCCGCCGATGAGGCGCCCTCGAACCTCGCGGTGATCGGCCGCTACGTGCTGCGCCCCGAGATCTTCGACATCCTCGATGAGCTGCCCCCCGGGCGCGGCGGCGAGATCCAGCTCACCGACGCCCTCAACCACCTGGCGGAGGGGAAGGGCGATGGACCCGTCTACGGCGTCATCTTCCGCGGACGCCGCTACGACACCGGCGACCGCGCTGACTGGATCAAGGCGAACGTGCTGCTCGGCGTCGACCACGATGAGCTCGGCGACGAGATCTCGAGCTGGATCATCGACTTCGCCGACCGCCTGCGGGCCCGCCGCGAAGACGTCTGAGGCATGGCGCCGCTCGGCCGGCCCATCGAGGAGCCGACTCCGCTGAGCTTCGGGCGGGTGACGCTGCGCGCGGTTCAGCGGGGCGACGCCGAACCGCTGCGCAGGCTGCTGCAGCGGAACCGCGGATGGCTGCAGCGGTGGGAGGCCACGCACCCCTCCGGGCAGGGGGTCGTGCCCGGATCGGTGTCGATGCGGCCCACGGTGCGTCTGCTCCGCCGCCAGCTGCGCGCCGGCAGCGGCGTGCCGTTCGCGGTGCTCTACGACGGCGAGGTCGTGGGGCAGCTGAGCGTCTCGGAGCTGAGCGGCGGGGCGCTGCAGTCGGCGCAGATCGGCTACTGGGTGTCCGAGCACGTCGCCGGGCGGGGGATCGCGCCCACCGCTGTGGCGCTGGCCATCGACTACCTGTTCGACGAACTGCGGCTGCACCGGGTCGAGATCTGCATCCGCCCGGAGAACGCGGCGTCGCTGCGCGTGGTCGAGAAACTGGGATTGCGGTACGAGGGGCGGCGCGACGCGTACATCCACATCGACGGCGCCTGGCGCGATCACGAGTGCTACGTGGTGACGCGCGGCGACGCGGCGGGCGGCATGCTGCGCCGCGTGGGGTAGGGCCCCGCGGCGGCGCGCGGAGCTAACGCTTTTTCCACGACTCGCTGAGGAGCGCGGCGTGCCGGAGGGCCCGCGACGCGCGAACGCCGTACAGTGATCCTCATGACGGGCGGCGCATTGGGCGGGGGAGTGATCTTCGTGATCGCTGCGCTGCTCTGGATCGCCGTGCTGGTGCCCGCGTGGACCCGCCGGCGGGAGTTCCGCGCCGCCGAGCGCAATGCGGCGCGGCTGCAGCGCACTCTGCGCGTGCTCGCGGAGACCACCGAGGTGCCGCAGGAGATGCGGCTCGAGGCCACCGCGCGCCAGGCGCTCGCCCACGAGAAGCTGCTGCGCACCGCCCAGAAGCGGCAGGAGGCCGAGCGCGACGCGGAGCTGGCCGAGGCCCGGGCGGTGCAGTTGCGGGCCGAGATCCGGGCGCAGCAGATGCGGCGCAAGCAGGCCGCGGTGCAGCGCTCGGCGCGGCTGCGACGACCCGTCGTGCGCCGGGTTCGGGCGCTCGCGGCGCTGGGCGCGCTGGCGGGCCTGCTCGGCGCCCTCGTCGGCGTCGGATTCGCGGTGGCCGGGAGCGGTGCCGCGATCCTCGTGTGGAGCGGACTGGTCTTCTTCGCCTCGCTCGGAGCCCTGGTGCTGATGGCGCCGGGGCGCGTGCGGCTGGAGCCGATTGCGGCCGAGCAGGTCGCGCCCGTGGAGACGGAGCCCGAGCCCGTCGCGCAGCAGATCGAGGCTACGGGGGAGACCGAGCAGTCCGCAGCCGCGCACGCGGCGGCCCAGCGCGCCGCCGCCGAGCGCATCGAGCGCGCGCGTGCCCTCGCCCGGGCGCGAGCCGAGCGACCCGCCGCGAGAGAGAATCAGCCCGACTCGATGCTGCTGCGCGAGGCCCGCGAGCAGGTGGCGCGGGAGCGCGGCGAGCAGGGCTCGGTCGGAGAGCCCGGCGGCGGGCCGGCGGATCGCCCCGATCCCGCTTCCCGGGCCGGTGCCGCGCCCCTCTCCTCCGAGGCCTCGCCGGCAGTTGGGGAGGCCGCGGCGCCCTCCGTTCGCCGGGCGCCCGCTTCGAGCGTCAACGCGCAGCAGCGCGCCGCTCGCGAGCGTCTCCGCCAGATGGGTGTGGTCGGCGACACGAGCGAGGGACTCCCCGACCTCGACGCGGTGCTGCGCCGCCGGCGCAACGCCGGCTGAGGCTCGAGCGCCCGGTTCGGCGCACGCTCAGTCTCGGAGTCGCCGGGACGCCCCCTGCGCCGCCGACGGTCTGCGACGCCTCGCCCGAGGACGTGCGCTCGGGGAGACCCTCGCCGTGCGACTGGATGCGCCCCGGCTCGAGCGTGCGCCGCACGTTGTCCGCGGTGACTGCGCTCCTGGGGTCGGTAGATGTGGCCTCGACGTACCAGTCGGTGAGGAGGTCCCGCGCCCACGAGTACATGATCCCGATCACCACGAAGGCGAACGGCAGCGCCGACGCCACCATGAGTGACTGCAGCCCCGAGATCGCGGTCTGCCCGCCGGCCAGCAGCAGCGCGATCGCGATGAGGCCGAGCAGCAGGCCCCAGAGGATCGTGACCCGCTTCGACGGCTCCGGCCGTCCGCCCTGCGACGTCGAGGCCATGACGATCGAGGCGGAGTCGGCGGCGGTGACGAACAAGATGACGACGGCGACCATCGCCACGATCGAGGTGATGAACCCGAGCGGCGGCCGCTGCAGCAGCTTGAAGAGCACCTCCTCGTTCGTGCCGCCGCTCCGCAGGTCCTCGCCGCGCATGGTCAGCCAGATCGCGGTGCTGCCGGAGACCACGAACCAGGCGATCACGATGGCCGATGGTACGAGTACGACGGTGGTGACGAACTCGCGCAGGGTGCGCCCGCGGGAGATCTTCGCGATGAACATGCCGACGAACGGGGTCCACGAGACCCACCAGGTCCAGTAGTAGGTGGTCCACGTTCCGGGGAACGAGACCGTCTCCTCGCCGTCGTTCGCGTTGAGGGTGAGCATGGCGCCGAGCTGCTGCACGAACTCGACGATCGAGGTCGGCAGGAGGTCGAGGATGAACACAGCGGGACCGGCCACGAGCACGAACAGGCCGAGCACGCCGGTGAGGATCATGTTCGTGTTCGACAGCAACCGGATGCCGCGCTTCACGCCCGACACCGCCGACGCGATGAAGAGCGAGGTGAGGATCGCGATGGATCCGATGAGGAACAGGTTGCCGAGCGGCCCGATCCCGGTCACGAGCACGAAGCCGCTCTGGATCTGCAGCGCGCCGATCCCGGGCGAGACCGCGGTGCCGAAGAGGGTGACGAGGATCGCGAAGAAGTCGATGAACCTCCCCAGTACGCGATGGCTCGAGCCGGGGAACACCGGCTCGAAGAGGGCCGAGATGAGCGGCGCGCGGCCGCGCCGGTAGGCGCTGTAGGCGATCGCGCCCGCCGCTTCAGCGGGGGAGGCGGGGCACCGAGACTCCGCGGGGTCGGAGGGGTGTTCATTCGACATGGAGCGTTTCCTATCCGAGCGCGGTCAGCCGCGCTGGGAGTGGACACAACCCTTTCCGCGTTAGCGCAGCGGTTCTCCGGACGCGGGACGCTAGAGCGAGAAGCCGCCGGGCAGCTTCCCGGAGCTCCGCTCATATCGGATCGTCCAGTCGTCGACGTCGACGCCGCGGTGGGCGATCGTCGCCCGGGTGGCGTCGGCGGCGCCCTTCCGCAGCGCGGCCATCGCGGCGACCGACCCGAGCTCCCCGTCCTTCGCTCTGGCGAAGATGTTGACGACGATCCTCCCGCCGCTCTCGCGCTTGCCGCGGTCGTAGCCGTCGACGTAGCCGAGACCGCGCTCGTCGAGGTACTGATCGAGCCACTCGCTCGCCCGTTCGATCAGGCGGCGGTCGTAGGCGCTGTTGCGCATTGGGAACTGGATGACGACATAGTCGTACCGGTCGACGTCGGCCTCGGCGTACGCTCGCTCGAGGTACGGGGCCGTCAGCTCGTCGAGCGGTGAGGACGCCGGGTCGAGCCCGGTCTCGCGCAGGCGCCCTGCCCGGCCGAGCACGCCCTCGCGCACCACCCACTCGCCGGTGGCTTCGCTCGGCCAGATCTGGACGAAACGGGGCGGATCCTCGTCAGTAATGAGTTGCATGGCGTGCTGCCTCTCGAGTCGGAAGGTGGGGCAGGTGCAGTCTAGCCAGATCCGGGATCCCGCGCCGCTCCGCGTGCTTCGGGGCGCGCGGGCTCAGGAGCGCACGAGCCGGTTGATGGCGCCCGTGGCCTCCCGCAGTTTCTCCCTGGCCGCGTCGTCGCCCAGCCGGACTGCCTCGAGCGCGCAGTGCCGGCGGTGGTCGTCGAGCAGTCCCGTGGTCACGCTCTGGATCGCGCGGGTCAGCGCGCTGATCCGGGTGAGGATGTCGATGCGGTACTGCTCCTCGTCGATCATCTTCGCGATGCCGCGCGCCTGCCTCTCGAGTGTCGTTCCGAGAAGCCATGATCCTCCCGAGGCGCCATGAAAATCGCGTGAATACCTTGGTCTCTCGGGAGGATCATGGCCTCCCGGCGCGAGGAGAGACGGAGCGGGGCTCACCGATGTCCGTCGTCGCCGTCGGGACGGTGCTCGGGCTGGCCGTGCTCGATACGCTCGGCCCGGCCGTGATCGGTAGAGCAAGCTGACGAGCATCAGGATTGGCTGCTCATGGGACTCCTGAACGACCTGGCGCCTGCCGAAGGCTCGTTGCAGGTTCCGCTCTCCATCGCTCCTTTTGCCAACAACGCTTCCTATGTGGGTGTTGCTCTCAAACGCGCCGCCGGACGACAAGGAGTACCTCCTCATGCCGTTGACGACGCGTTGAAGGCCCTCATGACAACCTCGGCCGGGTTCTCGCAGGAAAAGTGCGACGGCGGCATGGACCGAAACCTCGGGAACTCACCGGGCGTGAACGGACTCGGAGATCCCGTGACTCGTCTGAGCCGGTCCGCCCTGGCACCTCTGGTCCTCTGCGGGATAGCGAGCCTCGGGGCGGGACCGCTGAAAGGCATGGGCGTGGTGGCCGCAGACGAGCTCGCGTTGCCCCTGCCGACGACCGGGCACACGTTCACCCAGCTTCGAGCCCTGACCTATCTGGGTCGTGGCCGTCCCCGATGGGATTGGAGATCAGCGGGCCTGCAGTGGATCTACTCTGCCAAGCAACAGCGCCCCACTGAGAAGGAGTCAGTATGGAGTGGGCGAGCGCACCGGCTCGGCTGGGACTCGCGGAGCTGAGACCCCGATCCGGCAAGAGCGCCACGAATCTCCATCGAACGACACCTTCGAATCGCCGAGCCTGGCGTCAAACCGGTGATGTCGTTGGTTTGAACAACGACCTTCTGGTGGACCTAGCGGGAGGCTTGTCGAAACTTGCCCCGCCGCTGATGCGCATGGCTGCGATGCACCCACAGATTAGGCGCCGCCCTGCTCATCCAGCGCGTCGCGCCCCCCTCGTCCGCAAACAAACACGCGTCAGCGAAGCAGCTCTACTTGCGGCGGAAGCCCGCTACGCAGCCGGGGCAACTCTTCGCGAAATCGCCCCTGATCTCGATGTCAGCCGGCAACGACTTGCTGCGCTACTCCAGGCCCGGGGGATACGGCTGCGGCGTCGGACCCCATCCGCTGCCGAGGTGGACGAGATGGTAAGGCGCTACTCCGCGGGCGAGTCACTCGAACGCGTGGGTTCCCGCCTGGGATTCTCCGCCGGCACTGTCCGACTACACCTGCTGGAGGCGGGGCAGCGCACGCGGGACGCGCACGGCCGTGAACGAAAAGCACGTGCGGAGAACAACTGGTGAAGGGGTTGCATAAGGTTGAGGGGAGCTGTGATATCCTGACGAACTATGAGCGACCAGTACGACGACTACCTCGCCATCGCCCAGGCCGCCGCCTACGTGGGCGTCTCAGCAGCCACGTTGCGGCGATGGGACGCTGCGGGCACGCTCACCGCTGTCCGTCGCCCCGGCAGCCAGTACCGCTTCTATCGCATCGCCGACCTGGAACCGTTCCGCCTCGAATACAACACCGCCGAGAAGGCGAAGGACGTCGTCGCTGGCTTCTTCGACGCCGCGGACGCCGAGATCGATGGCAACCCGCAGCTCCGCGAACCTCAAAAGGAGGCCTACGAGGCCGCCGTGGAGCACTTCGCCCAGAAGGCGACGCCGGCGATCATCCAGCTGCCGGTCGGCTGCGGTAAGACGGGCGTCGCGGCGATCCTCCCGTTCAGCCTGTCTCACAAGCGCACGCTCATCATCGCGCCGAACACCACCATCCGTCAGGGTCTCTACGCCGACCTGAACATCTCGAACGCCTCTTGCTTCTGGAAGAAGGCAGGCGTCCTCGATTCGTTCACCTCAGGACCGTTCACGGCGCTCGTCGACGGCCCCAAGGCCAACATGGACGACTGCGTCAACAGCCACATCGTCGTCGCCAACATCCAACAGCTCGCGAGCAGTGCCGACCGCTGGCTGTCACAGTTTCCGCACGACTTCTTCGACCTCGTCATCATCGACGAGGGGCACCACGTCGCCGCCGAAAGCTGGCAGAAGGTCGTGCGGGCGTTTCCCCAGGCGCGCTTCGTGAGTCTGACGGCCACGCCTTTCCGCGCGGACAACAAGGAGCTGCTCGGCGAGCTGATCTATCGCTACCCATTCGCCCGCGCGATGCTCAACGGCTACATCAAGCACATCGTCTCGGCCTCGGCGCACCCGGCCGAGATCACGTTCCAGGCACGCGGTGAAAGCGACACCTACACACTGGATCAGATCCTGGACCTGAAGGAAGAGGCCTGGTTCCGTCGCGGGGTCGCGCTCTCGGACGAATGCAACCGCCACATCGCCGAGAAGGCGGTCGAGAAGCTCCAGTCTCTCCGGGCAGCGACCGGCTTCCCCCACCAGATCGCGGCCTCAGCCATGTCGATCGACCACGCCGACCAAGTGCGCGCGATCTTCCAAGAGATGGGACTGCAAGCCGAGGCCATCCACAGCAACCTTCCTGACGATCGCAAGGCCGCGGTGCTGGCCAAACTCCGCAACAACCAGATCGACGTCATCGTGCAGGTGGCTATGCTCGGCGAGGGATTCGATCACCCGCCGCTGAGCGTGGCAGCGATCTTCCGCCCATACCGTTCACTGTCGCCCTACATCCAGTTCGTCGGCCGTGTGATGCGCACCGTCGAGCTGAACGATCCGAACAGCCCCAACAACCAGGGTTTCGTCGTGTCGCACGTCGGCCTGAACAACGAAGAGCAGTGGGACGAGTTCCGCGACCTCGACACTCAGGACCAACAGATGGTCCGAGGATGGACCCGCGGCGAGGGGAACGATTCTATCGGACGAACCGGCAGCGGTAATCCCGAGCAGGTCGCGCAGCGCTTCGATGACCCCGTCGCGCAGGACGAGCGCCTCAGCCACTTCCTCAATCGTTCGTTCCTGGACCCCACCGACGACCGAGTCATCGAGGAAATGCTGGACACCCCTGGTCCGGGCGGGTTCACATACCGGGCACTCGGCATCACGGCAGACATGCTGCGAGCGCAGTCGGCGCACCGCGAGGAGCACGAGGAGAGGCCGGCTGAATCGGTACCCGTCCAGCCACAGGTCAGGCGGCAGACGCTGCGCAGCAGGCTTGACAGCCGCTCGAAGTCGATCCATCAGCGCATCCTCGCCGACCTCGGCCTAGCCCGTGCCGGCTTCGACATCAGCCGCGCCATCAAGGCATCACGCGGTAACAACACCGACGCTCTCTACGTACTGCTGAACCGGGAGATCAACACGTTCGCTGGTCAGGGCAAGAGGAGTCGAGACAAGTGGACACTCGACCAGCTACAGGCCGCCTACGACTCCCTGGACGAGATCGGAGACCAGGTGGCCGAGACGATCAGAACAGCGACCGAGGAGTAAACCGATGGCCGCAGTGAAGAACATCCTGAAACACGTCAGCGCAGAGGTCGCGGGACGTCGACGGAAGTGCTACCGGAAGAAGGCACACGTCATCCTCAAAGGCGACCCGTGCCTCGTCGTACGAGACGGACCACAGAGCCAGAGAACCTACTGCACGGTCTGCGCGTCCGAGATTCTGACAAAGGCGGACGTGTCGCTTGCAGACCTCCAGGCACACTTCGTCGAACCTCACGGCAAAGGCTCCCCCGCGTGAAGCCCCGTGAAGAGTTGGTTCACGCTCGAAGCGCGGCTCGAACTCGTACGATCGATGTAGTCGCAGGCGACTGGGTGGGCACTCCGACAGCCATCTCGTCATCCCTCCTGACGCTGGCCTGTCGGACGTCGGGAGATCCACATGTGGGCTGATAACGAGGCGGACCTCGATCTGCTGGGCTTTGACTTCCTCGTCGACGGCCTCGTCGTCGCGCTGACCGAACCGCGGCTGCTTCCACTGACTATCGGGGTGCTGGGCGATTGGGGCTCGGGAAAGAGCAGTCTCATGCGGATCGCGGCGCAGGAACTCGCCGCCCTTCTGCCCGGGGGAGAAGACGACCAGCACGCGCAGAGCGACCGTCAGGACGCGGAGCGTCTCTCGCCGTACTTGACCGTCGACTTCAGCCCTTGGCAATACGAGGATCACGACGACGTCAAGATCGCGCTGATGACCGCCGTGCTGGACACGATCGCGGTTCGTGTGCCGGAGGCCGCCGAACAAGTCAGCAAACTCCGGGCGATCGTTGCTGGCTTGCGTCGGTGGGGACGCCGGCTCGGGCGAACCGCGACTGCTGCCGCGCCAACGGTCGTGCCGCTGTTCATCCAAGGCTCGATGCCGGACATGGACCCCGGCACCTTGCAGGTGGCGACGGCGTTAACAGGTGCCGCCGCCAAGCAGGTCGACGCTGCTTTCGAAGAGTCTGATGAGAGGCAAGATGCAGCCGCCACGGAGCCGTCCACACCCCGAGGCGATGTCGATGCGTTCCGTCGGGAGTTCGCGAAGTTGGTCGAGCAGATTCCGGACTGCGAGGCGGTGGTCGTGTTCATCGACGACCTCGACCGGTGCCTGCCCGAGACGGTTGTCGACACCTTCGAGGCGATCCGACTGTTCTTGAACACTCCCAAGACCGCGTATGTGCTTGCGCTGAATCAAAACGTCGTCGAGTCGGCGATCGACTCGCGTTATCCCGAGCTCAAGAAGCCCGACGGGGCAGGCATCGGTCGCGATTACCTGGAGAAGATGCTCCAGCTCAAGGTCGCGATCCCTCCCTTGGCGGAGCCAGAAGCCGAAACATATGTCAACTTGCTCTTTGCGGAGCTACACCTGCCGGAGTCTTCCTTCGATAAGGTTCTTGAGAAGGCGTCGGAGGTGCGGCGCGAGAACGGTCTCGCGGTCGCGTTCAACACCGGCATCGCCGGGACCGTGCTCGACGACATCCCACCCGGTCTCGCTGCTGACTTGAAGTGGGCCGCCGACATTTCACCTGTCCTCGGAGCATCCTTGCGCGGCAATCCCCGACAGTTGAAGCGGTTCCTGAACAACCTGCTCCTGAAGCATCGAAGCGCAACCCGACGCGGCGCACCCATCGAGCTGCCCGTGCTCGCGAAGCTCATGGTCCTGGAAGATCAGTACAACACCGACTTCCAGAAGCTCTTTGACTGGGAGATGGCAGCCGAGGGGGCATGCACCGAGATCGTCGCCGCTGAGGCCCGGGCTAGGGGAAGCCAGAGCAATACCGATCCAGTTCCCGAGACCCCCGATACGTCTGGCAGGAAGTCCGAAACTGAGCCCAAGCAACGCAAGAATCCGACGACACAACCGAAGGCCGACAGCCAACTGTCTGACGCGGAGACCTGGGCAGACAAGAATCACATCGCCGAGTGGCTGAGAGCCGACCCGCCCTTTGCGGGCACAGACCTGCGCCCCTACTTCACATACTCGCGCGACAAGCTGTCGTTCGGCGTGTCCGCGTCGCGACTCGCGCCGCATCTGCAACGACTGATCACCGACGTACAGTCCGATGTCGAGGCGAACCGGCGCAGCCACTACCCAACCGTGGCAGCACTGGATTCGACCGAGCGAATGCAGTTCGTCGAGGCGCTACTCGACCGCGTTCAACGCGATCCAGGGTCCGTCGCGCTTACGGCCGCGCTGGAGCTTGCGGAGAAGAACCCGGACATCGTCACCGTCGTTTGCGCCGCGCTCCAACGCGTACCACCGGCATCCATCCCTCAACGGGCTGGAACCGCTGCGGTCCGCCGCCTTCCCCGCGACCATCCAGACGTCACCGCGCTGTTGCAGCGCTGGGAGGACAGCGACAACGTCGGCCTCAGCACCGTCGTGAAAAGGGCTCGGGAGGCGTCAGCCAGGGCGAAGGGAGCGGGCAGTGGGAACGTCAGCTGATCGAGCTGCGGGTACCGGCGGGAACTGGACACCGCTCAAACACGCGACAAACGCCTACGTTCGTGGGCTCGGTCGGACCGATTCGGCCGGGCGAGCCCATCGCGTTCTCGCGCGACACGTCCCTCTCCTCGGGGGCGCGGGCGGTGCGACGGCCTCAGCCCGTGCAGGACGTTCGGGCATCACCAGGCTCGGCGGCCTACTCGCAGGGCTGGGAACGGGGACCCCAGGACAGACGCTCACAGCGCTCGGACTCGGGCACCTGGTCGGCCAGGACCGCTTCACCGTCCTGGACGAACTCGTCACCTACATCGCCGGCACCGGCGACGACCTCGATTCCGGCGCGGCGCGCGACGCCGCCTGCGACGTCCTGGACGAGGTCTTCGGCGACGCCGACGCGTGGGAGGAGCTAGATCAGGTCAGTGTGGACCGTGACCAACTGGGCATGATCCTGGAGCGCTTCCTAGCGCTGTATGTATACAACCGCGTCCCCGTCGTCGCGGAACGACTCAGTCGACTGACCGATCCGGTCGCGATGCGGAAGGCAGACCAGGAAATGCGTCAGATCATCGCCGATCTAGTGGCGATCGAGCTGCCGGCCGATCCGCTCTCCGTCGACTGGAGTGGCGCAGAGGGGCGGACCATCGCCGAGCGTTCCATCGCCTCGACCTACGAACTCCTGTCCGCCCTCGAAGACCAGGAGCGCACATGACCAGTTACCGAGTCCGCACCCACCCAGACGCCGCAACGCCCACCGGGCCGGAAGAACTACGACTACTCGACTGGATACCCGGGAGCGCGGAGTCGACGATTCAACTCGGGAGCCGTGCCGGGTCGCGGTTCTTCAACGGTTGGCGAGCTCCGAGAGAGGCTCTGGATCTCTTTCTCCTCGGCGCCTCCGTCTACTGCATGGACAAAGCCACCCGACGCGACACCGCAGCCGACGTATGGACACGTGAACTCTCTGCAGAACTGCCGGTGGCAGAGGTCGACTCCTGGCGCGAAGGGCCGTGGAGCGAGACACTCGACTTCTTGACCGGTGACCGCTGGAAACTGACGCCTTACAGCGAAAGCCGATCACCGTTGGACGGCGTGCGAGGCGTGCCCGACGACGTCACCCCTGTCGCGGAAGTCGATGCCGTCAGCCTCTTCTCCGGAGGTCTTGACTCGTTGACCGGCGTCATCGACCTGCTCGAAGAAGACCAGGACCGCCGTCTCTGTCTCATCTCCCACAACGAGGGCGACCAAGCTTCCACCGCGCAGAAAACACTGATCGCCGCGCTTCGCGCCCACTACGGCGCAGAGCGCCTGGAAGTCCGCAGCCTCTTTCTTCGGCCAGCCCCTGCCTCCGCCGGGCAAGCACGTCCTCTCCCTGAAGGACGCGAAACAACGACTCGAGCGAGGTCGATGCTGTTCCTCACCGCGGGCCTTGCCCTCGCGTCGTCCGTAGGCCCCGACGTGCCCGTATACATCCCGGAGAACGGATTCATCGGCATCAACGTCCCCCTCACCCGCGCTCGATCCGGTAGCTACAGCACCCGCACGACCCACCCGCAGTTCTTAAGCCTGCTCCGCGATGCCGCCGACAGCGTCGGCGTACGCAACCCGATCCTGAACCCGTTCCGCCTGAAGACCAAGGGGGAAATCCTCGCAGGCTCCAAGAACCCCGACCTGCTCCGTTCGCTAGCGCCCGACAGCATCTCCTGTTCCCACCCGGAGGCCGCGCGCTATGCCGAACGAGACCAAGGGAACTGCGGATACTGCTTCCCCTGCCTCATCCGCCGCTCGTCCATGGCCCATGTCGGTTGGGACAGCGCCGACGGCTACGCGTGGGACGCGCTCAGCGGCAAGGATCTCCTCGACCGAAACACGCGCCGCGCCGCGGACCTGCGTGCAGTCATCAACGGTGTCTACGCCGACCGCCCAGACCGAGACATCTTCCGCAACGGACCGATCCCAGGCAGCGAGCACCGCGCGTTCCTACGCGTGTGGCGAAGTGGCATCGACGAACTTCGAGCATGGCTCGACGGAGCGACCGGCGCCACCGCCAAGATCGTGCAGGGGCTGAAGTGACTCCAGCGCGCCTCCTCGATACCCATTGCCATGTGGCCGCGTACGCCGACCCCGTCGCGATGCTCCGCGCGGCGGATGAGGCTGGGATAGCGATCGTTGCGGTGACCGAGGACCCCGACGAGTACCGACGACTCCGCACACGGCTGGGCCGACGCGACCATGTCCGCGTGGCCCTCGGTCTCCACCCGCTCCGTGCGGCCTCGTTCAGTCCGAACGACCTCGCTCGGTTCTTCCGTCTCGTTCCACAAACACGCTGGATCGGTGAAGTCGGTCTCGACTACTCACGGGCGGGTGTTTCCACCGCCAAGGCTCAGCAGCGAGTCTTCGACGTCGTGCTGACGGAAGCTCAACCCGGACGACACCCCTTGACTGTCCACAGTCGAGGCGCCGAGAAGGACGTCATCGGCCGCCTGTCCGACGCGGGGCTGCCAGCGATCCTGCACTGGTACACCGGCCCCCTGGGTCTCGTTGACGACGCGCTACAGGCGGGGCTTTACTTCTCCATCAACATCGCGATGACACGATCCCGCAAGTTCCCAGGGCTGATCCAAGCCATTCCTCGCGATCGCGTCCTGTTGGAGACCGACGGACCGTATGCGAAGAACGGCGGACGCCCGGTCCACCCAGACGAACTCGAGTCTGTAGCCCTCGCCCTCGCGCGCGTGTGGGGCACGGACCTTGAGGATTCGACGCGCGTCCTCGTCACGAATCAAGAACGTTTCCTGTCGAGCACTCGATAGCCCGTCCAGACGTTGGGCTGGCGCCCCCTTCCACAGAGAGAGCGGTGGGAGTAACCTGATGGTAGGCGGCCTCTACCTGCTTGACCATCGCCGGACGCGATGGGACGACCAGACGGCCACGGCCGGAGCGGTCCTTCTTGATTCCTTGTCGCCGGAGACGAGGAGAGGACTGCGCTCATGTTCCGCTTGATCTGGACCGCCAGCGTCCACACCCGTTACTTCCTGCGCCGCTCCATGCCCACGAACATCGTGCTCGATGCAATTCGCACCCGCCGCGGGCTCAAGTGGGGGCTCCCGGCGATGCTGCTGGTCATCCCCTACCTGTACGTCGCGGGCATCCTGAGAGTGCTGATCGAGGATGGCGGACCCGGCTGGCTGCATCTGCTGGTGCTGCTGTGCGTCTGGAACGCGATGAAGTTCGCGATCATGGGCCCGGTCAGCTTGGTGCTGCTGCTCCGCGTCCGGGCCGCAGAGTGGCGGGATCGCCGAGTCGCTCGCCATTCCGTCGTCGCGGCGTAACCGCCCGCACATACCCGCCTCTGACCGGTGCCGTGCACCTTCTCGACGTCATCCGACCGAGAAGGAGCCCAGATCATGTCCGCGATCACCGACCTGGCCCACGACGAGCGCACCGCGCGCATGCTGCTGTCGATCCTTGCCGAGCCAGATGATCCCGTCACCGGCCGTGTCCTCTCCCACGTCGGTGCGATCGAGACACTGCGGCTCATCGACGACGGGGACACGATCCCAGGGATGAACCGTGTGGACGCCACGATGTGGCGTGATCGCCTGGCGCTACCACACCGACTGGAAAATGTGGCGAAGCGGATGCACGGCATCGAGAAGAGCGGCTTCACCGTGCTGGTACCGGATGACGAGCACTGGCCGAAGACCCTCGCAGACCTCGGTGATCGCACCCCGTACGTGCTGTGGGCACGAGGCGCGACATCGTTCCTCGCACGTCCGATGGAGGACCTCGTGACGATCACCGGCGCGCGAGCATCAACCTCCTACGGACAACACGTGGCTGGCGAGCTGGCCGCCGATCTCGCCGGAAACGAGCATGTAGTCGTCGCCGGGGGCGCATATGGGATCGAGGGCGCGGCCCACCGGTCCGCTCTGGCTGCGGGCGGGGACACGATCGCGGTACTGGCCGGTGGCGTCGACCGCCCCTACCCGGCCGGCCACCGGGAACTGCTGGACCGTGTCGCGGACGTCGGCCTGCTGATGAGCGAGATCCCGCCGGGCGCAACCCCAACGCGGCATCGGTTCCTGGCCCGCGGACGACTCATGGCGGCTCTGTCCGAAGCCAGCGTCGTCGTGGAAGCAGGAGCGCGTTCAGGTTCACTCCGTGTCGCGGCCGAAGCGCGCGTGCTGGGCCGCGGCGTCGGCGCGGTGCCCGGTCCGGTGACCTCGGTGACCAGCGCGGGACCACACATGCTGCTGCGCGATGGGACAGCCCATGTCGTCACGAATGCCACGGACGTCGAGCACCTGACCCGTCGCCCACCGGAACATGGAGTCGAACGTTCGGAGCTGGGCCCGGAGTTCTCCCGCCCGCCGACGCCGCACGGGACCGGGCACACGCGATCCATGTAGGCCACCACCCGCGTTCCCCTGAGGGCCCCACACACGAGTCGGTGCGTGGCCCTCTCTGCGCGGGAGCCCGCCTACAAGCCCCGTTCAGGGGTGATCCGCTGTGCCGATCGCCGCTCCGGAGCCGGACTCGGTTGAGTGTTGAGTGCACGAAGTGCTGCTTCCGCGCGGGCGCGGTCGATCTTCTGAGCGGTCGAATCGGGTGAGGCGCCGAGAGGCATCGGGTCGGTGATGGCGTACCGGTCGCGGTAGGCCGCAATCACCCGTGCACGCCGCCGCCACAGACTTTTCCCGGGTGCGTCGTTCGGCATCGGCCCGAGCGCGCTGGTCCAGGGCTCGTTGTACTGCAAAGCGGTGTCGAGGACGGCATCGGCTCGGGCCTCGATGAGGCGGTGGCGCTCATCCAGAGCGTCGCGCATGTCCCGACTCATGGGACCGTCGGCGTGTGGGATGAGGCCGACGATGAGACGCGAGGCCGTGCGGTTGCGCCCGGACCCAGCCGGGCGGGCAGTCGCCCGAGCGAGGCGGTGGTGGATGACGGAGGCGACGTCGTCGGCGTCCTCGAATCCTCGCGCCCAGACGAGGCGTGGCAGGAGCCGGTCGATGTCGTGGTGGTTGGCCTCGGCGCGACGCAGCTCGGCGGCGAGGGCGCCGAACGCTTCCGAGTCGATGACGGCCTCGGCCTGGCTTTCGGTGAGGCCGCTGGTGCGGACGAGACCTGCCCACCGGTCGTGCTGGGCGGCCGCGGCGATGGTCTCGTACTCGGCGGCGAGCTGGGCGATCGACCCCCAGGTCTCCTGCTCGTCGGTGATGGTCTCGTGGGCGGAGAGCTCGGCGCCGACATGCTGGAGCACTCCGAACAGCACCGAGCGGGCGGTGGCGTCGGGGCTGTCCGAGGGGTGCGGGGCGGCATGGTCGTCGGGCCGGTTCAGGACCACGTACGCCTGATTCGACTGGCGTCCGCGGGTCATGGCGACGTAGAGATTCTCCCGCGTCGTCGTCGGCTCGACCACGACGTGGGAGGTGTCAGTGGTGATGCCCTGCGCACGATGCGCCGTGACCGCGTAGCCGAGGTCGAGGTGCTGGGCGACGTAGTCGGCGGGGAGCACGATCGACTCGCCACGGCCTGGGCCGGCGGGGCGCACGGTCACTGATCCGTCGGGGCGCACTTTCGTGATCGTCCACCTGTTCCCGTTCTGCACCCACGAGAACCGGGTGCGCAGCTTCCGCTCGTTCTTCCGCGTGATCACCGTGTCACCCACAGCCGCTTGCACGCCGCCGTTCAGCGTGACTTCGCCTCGGAGCGGGTTCACGACATCGGCGAGGATGAGCTCGGTACGGGCGCGCAGGTTCAGCGCTGCAACCGCTTCGCCGGAGTCCGAGACCAGGATCGACTCGATCCCGGCTTCACGGTCCGCCCTCCACGCCTCGTAGGCGCGGGCGGTCATGTCGTCGGTGGTGCCGCCGATGATCCGGTCGGCGTCCTGGTAGACATCGATCACGTCGGGTTCTCCGAGGCGGAGGCGTAGCGATGCGGTCTTCTCCCATTCGTGCGTGAAGCGGTGGATCGTGGAAAGCTCCGGGGTGTCAGGGCGGTCGCCGGCGAGGAGCCCGAACGCACCTGCCGCTGCCGGGGATTGGAGCTGCCCGTAGTCGCCGACGAGCAGAATCTTCGCGCCGGCTTTCGCCGCAGCCCCGGTGATGCGGTCGAGTGCGAGGGTGCCGGCGAGGCTCGCCTCGTCCACGATCACGAGCTGACCCGTCTGGAAGGTGCTGCCGGTCATGATGTGTAGCGTCCACCACCGTGCAGTGTTCTCGGTCTTGATCCCGAGATCTCCGGCGAGCACTTCCGCAGCGACCGCTGACGGGGCGAGTCCGACCACGGAGCCGGTGCCGTGCTGCTGTTCCCAGGCGGTGCGGAGCGCGAGCATCGCGGTCGTCTTCCCGGTGCCGGCCGGGCCGACGAGGAGATCGAGCTGACGGCCTGAGACCGCGATCCGTGTGAGCGCGTCGGCCTGGTCAGAGCCGAGCATCCGCCCCTCCCTGTCCGGGCGTCTCGTGACCTTCTCGATGAGGGCGAGCGGGAGCTCGGGGCCGGTCAGGGTTCGGGAGCGTTCGAGGAGCCGCTTCTCCGCATCGAGCAGCGCCTCGGAGGAATACAGGATGCCGTGGCGGGGGCGGAACGCGCTCGACCTATCCGGACGCTGGAACCGGGCCGGCGTCGACGCGAGTTCCGGCGGAGTCAGTCGCAGCGAGGCGTGTTCGGCGGCATCGACGACCATCCCGCTGACGGCCTCGCGATCCCGTGTTGTCGCGAAGCGGTACTCCATCGTCTGCCGTGCGGCCTCGGCGGTCAGGTTCCAGCGGTGCCAGGTCGACCGCTTCTCACCAACGGCCTCCATCACGGCGCGGCCGATCTTCTCGATCTCATCCAAGGGAAGGTCGTCGGCGCGCAGCACCCGTGCGGGTGCTGCCGGGATCGCCTCTCGCACCCATTCCGACGCGTCCCGCCCCAGCAGTGCTGTGGCGCGCTTGCGCCACTCGGTCGTGAGGTCGGCAAGGGATCGCACCTGCTTCTCGGGCCTGGTGGACAGCGTGGCTTGAGCACGGAGCTTGATGATCGCCGCGGCCGAGGGCTGCCGCCCATGCTTCTCGACGTATTCCGCGATGAGGTGGTCTTTCTCGGCGTCGATCTGGCGGGCGCGGGTGGAGAACTCGAGCACGAGCTCTTCCGGCACCGTCGAGATCGCCCAGGCGGGGTTGCGGTCGCGGCCGCGATCCCGCGCCTCCCACTCCACTCCGAGCAGTCGGGTGAGGTGGTCGGCGATGATCGCCTCGTGCAGTTCGGAGAGCGCGACGGTCGCGGCGTGCATCGGCCGCCCATCCAAAGACCGCCACCGCCCGTCCAGCGTGGTCTTCACTTTGTTCGACACGACGACGTGCGTGTGAAGGTGAGGGTCGGAACTACGGGAGTCGTAGTGGTCATAGGCGGTCGCGGCGAGACCGAAGGTATCGACCTGCGCGACCGCTCCACCGTCGGCGCCGGTCATGCCAACACGGGTCGCGGCGACTTCTCGTTCCATGAAGTCGATCACCTCGGCGATCGCCGCGTGATGCGCTTCGGCGATGAGCGCCTGGGTTCCGGCGTCAGCGACCGCCCACAGCACCGACGCCGACTTCGGCAGCGAGAACGTGTAATCGTATCCCGCGACGGCCTTCCTCGTTCCGCGTCCGTGTTCTTCGGCCTCGATCTCGGCGATCGCTTCCGCACGCGAGGCCGGGCCGAGATCCGCGTCAAGAGCCTCGACACGCTCGGCGATGCGCTCGGCCGGGGTCTTGTACACCGGGTAGGCGCGG
>NZ_KZ984003.1 GCF_003569785.1 Leucobacter sp. wl10
CGCTGAACCCAGCTGACCGTGAAGGTGGCGTTCACCCATGACTTATGTAATCGCCCAGCCCTGTATAGACGTCAAGGACAAGGCCTGCGTTGAAGAGTGCCCGGTGGACTGCATCTATGAAGGCGAGCGGTCGCTCTACATTCACCCGGACGAGTGTGTGGACTGCGGGGCCTGCGAGCCCGTCTGTCCGGTTGAAGCCATCTATTACGAGGATGACACCCCCGATCAATGGGCGGAGTACTACAGAGTGAATGTCGAGTTCTTTGACGAACTGGGTTCACCGGGTGGCGCCGTCAAACTCGGCAACACCGGCAGGGATCATCCATTGGTTGCGGCATTGCCCCCGCAAAATAAAGACGCCAGCCTCTAACTGGCGAATCGACATGGAACTGTTCGGACAGGCGCTCGGACTGGGCACGATCGGCCTGGTGGCAGGTGTCCTGGGGGCGGTGATCGCGGCTCTCGCGACGCGTGGCCAGACCTCCACACTCACCAGTTATGTACAACACTTCGCCGCAGGCTTGATCATCGCCGCGGCAACACTGGATCTGCTCCCGGAGGCGCTCCACCTGGGTGGCGGCTGGCCGCTGATCATCGGCTTCGTGCTAGGCACTGCGTTCATGCTGGCGCTGCGCGCGCTCCTCACCCGGTTCGGCCACGGCCATTCCCACGGCGACGAGCACGGGCACGGGCACGGGCACGGGCACGGGCACGGTGATAGTCAGACCAAGGCGGTCACGGGTGTGAATCTCCGCCTCGTCGTCGCCCTCGCGGTCGTTGTCTTGATCGACGGCGCCATCATCGGCATCGCCTTGTCCGCCGGCGGGGCGGCAGCCCTCTTGATCGCGATCGCGCTGTCGATCGAGCTTCTGTTCGTCGCCGCCTCCACAGCGGGATCCGCGCGCGCGGGCGGCGGCTCCCTCGGCACCGCGATCGGTGTCGGCGCCTTCGTTGCGGTCATGATGCCTATCGGCGCGGTGCTCGGCGCTGTCGTCTTCGCCGGTGTCTCAGCCCCCGTGCTGATCGCAGGCCTCGGCTTTGGTGCCGCCGCCCTGCTTTTCACCGCCGTCGCAGAGCTGTTGGTCGAAGCCTACGAAATCAAAGAGAGCACCGGCACCATCGCGATGGCAGCCGGCGGCTTCCTGCTATTTCTCATCCTCATGATGCTGATGTGACCATGCTTACGCACCCGAGGACGGGGCAAGCCGCATACGGGCCCGGTCGCACGCCACCTTTAGCCAAGCCATGGCGATACCGGTCTATCGAGGTGTGGCTACGCGTTCGAGCCCATCAATGTCGAGAATCGTGACATCACGACGCCCGTGGAGTTCGATGACACCGGAGGCGGAGAGCGCGGCAAGGCGTCGGCTCAGAGTTTCTGGCGTGGTGCCCAGATAGGAGGCGATTTCGTACTTCGCCAACGGCAGCCACACTGTGGGCACGCCGTCTCGGATGCTGCCGGGCAGATCCAGCAAGTAGGCCGCGATGCGGGCACTGACATCGCTGGAGGTGATGGCGGCCAGCAATCGCTCGACGGAGGCGAGCCTGTCGGACAGAGTCCGCAGCATCCGCAGACCGACATCAGGGTAGTCGCGCAGCAGGGCCGAGAGGTCGGTGTGGTCGAAGACGCACATCCGGCTGTCTTCCAGCGCGACGACGAGGTCATTGGGCAGGTGGCCGGTCAGGAAGGCCCGTTCGCCCACGACATCACCGTCGGTCACCGTGCGCAGGATTTGTTCCTGGCCATTGGCCGCCGCATGGCTGACCTTGAGCTGTCCGCTGTGCATCACCAACAGACGCGACACCGACTGTCCTGGCGAATAGACCGTCTCTCCCTTGGCAACATGCACCGGGCGGACGAACTCCGCGACCCGCAACTGCTCCTCGCGGGTGAGTCCTTGGAAGATCGGCACGCGGCTGACGCACAAATCATCCACAGGCATGTGGCAAGTCTACCGGAGTCGGCATCGGCGCCGCGGGACCGGACAGCGGCAGCGGCAGCGGCAGCGACGCCTCGGTAGCAGGCGCGCACCGAACATGATCTATGTCAAGGAGTTCCGGGCGCCGCAAACCTATCGTGAAGGTACCAATAAGGAACACATCACGAAAGGGGTCCACAATGGCCACCTCCACCTCCACCCCCACCACCACTCACACCGTCCTGAGAGCGGAGGGATTCTCCTGCCCGTCGTGCGTGGCGAAGATCGAGAAGCAGGTCGGGCGACTCAAGGGTGTCGAGAACGTGAAGGTCCACTTCGCCTCCGCCCGCATCGAGGTCGACCATGACGCCGAGCGCATCTCCGTGGATGACCTCGTCGCCGCTATCGCCAAAGCCGGCTACAGGGCCGCACCGTCTGCCTTCTGAGGCCAACGGCCCCCGCGGGCCGCCTGCGGACATCCTTCCGACATTCCACTCTGCCGGTCTGCTGGCACGAGACCCAGAAAGGTCGTACCCGAAAGTGAACAGGCTCCAAAAATGGGTCTATGGGAACTGGTCAGTCCCCGTCGTGTCCGGCGTGCTCATCATCATCTCCTTCGCCATCCAGTGGCTGGCCGGGGGTGTCGCCAACCTCACCGTCAGCCCCCAGTGGTGGCTCGACGCCGGGGCCCACGCCACTCACGCCAGCGCGGCTTTCACCCTCGGGGATGTCTTCATGATCGCCGCGGCCGTGGTTGCCGGCTACGGGATCGTGGTGAAGGCGGTGCGCGCGCTGATCGCCAAGGTCGTCGGCATCGACCTGCTCGTGTCGGTTGCGGCTATCGGCGCGGTCATCATCGGCAACTTCTGGGAGGCCGCGGCGGTCACGTTCCTGTTCGCGATCGGCCACGCGCTGGAAGCTGCGACCCTGAACAAGACCCGCTCGGCACTGGCCGAACTCGTCGCCGTCGCCCCGGATTCCGCGATCGTTGTGCGCGATGGCGAGCAACAGGAGATCCCTGCCGGGCAAGTGAGAATGGGCGAGATCGTCCTGGTCAAGAACGGTGCGAAGGTCCCCGTGGACGGCCAGGTCGTCTCCGGCACCGGTGCCATCGACGAGGCCTCCATCACCGGCGAGTCCATCCCGGTGGAGAAAACTAAAGGCGGGCAGGTCTTCGCCGGCACCGTCTCCCGCGGCGGCTTCCTACAGGTCCTGGCCACTGGCATCGGCGCAGATACCACCTTGGCCCGCATCATCCACCGTGTGGAAGAGGCTCAGGACGCCAAGGCCAAGACCCAGGCCTTCATCGACCGGTTCTCCACGTGGTACACCCCCGCCGTCATGGTCCTGGCCCTGGTGGCCGGACTTATCAGCGGAGACGTGGTGCTGGCCCTGACCCTGTTGGTCATCGGCTGCCCGGGCGCCCTGGTGATCTCCATCCCGGTCGCCATCGTGGCGGGCATCGGCCGCGCCGCGCGCAACGGCATCCTCATCAAGGGCGGCGAGTTCCTGGAGACCTCCGCGAAGATCACGGCGGTCGCCGTGGACAAGACCGGCACCCTCACCGAGGGCAAACCGCAGCTGACCGACGTCATCATCCTGGATTCCACGCTCGACCGTACGGAGGTGTTGCGCTGGGCCGCGGCAGCTGAGGCCGGCTCCGAACACCCATTGGCCCGCCCCATCCTGGAGACCGCCCGCGAGGAGGGCGTTGCCCCGCAGGGCATCCCCGGCGCCGTCACCCCGGTCCCCGGCAAGGGCATCGTGGCGAACGTCAATGGCCGCCAGGTGCTGATCGGCAACCCGCCGCTACTGGAGCAGTACGGCATTGCCTCGGGCATCGCCGAGGCTGCGCAGGCCGCCCAGGACCTGGCCGCCGCCGGGAAAACACCTATGATCGTCGCTGTTGACGGGAGGGTGATCGGCGTCGTCGCCGTCGCGGACCAGATCCGCCAGGACGCACCGGAGATGGTCGCGCGACTGCACCGGGCCGGCGTCGAGAAGGTCGTCATGCTCACCGGTGACACCCGACTGGTGGCCGAGGCCGTCGGCAAAGCCACCGGGATCGACGAGATCCACGCCTCCCTGCTCCCTGAGGACAAGCTGGACGCTGTCACCGAGCTACAGCGCCAGGGCCACACGATCGCGATGGTCGGTGACGGCGTCAATGACGCTCCGGCTCTCGCCACCGCGAACATCGGCGTGGCGATGGGTGCGGCAGGCTCGGCCGTGGCCGTGGAGACCGCGGACATCGCCCTGATGGGCGACAACCTGCTCAAGCTGCCCGAGGCCATCGGCCTGGCCAAGCGAACCGTGAACGTGATGAAGCAGAACATCGCGATCGCCCTGATCACCGTGGTGCTGCTACTGGCCGGAGTCTTCGCCGGCGGAGTGACCATGTCGATCGGCATGCTCGTCCACGAAGCCTCCGTGCTCGTGGTGATCGCCAACGCGATGCGGCTGCTGCGAAACACCCGAGACTCCACGACGATGCCAAAGAGTGAACGCACCATCGGGACAGCTGCGGAGCAGGTGGCCGCCTGACGCCCATCCCGGGGCAATGGACCCACCCCGGACACCGGGCACCTCCAAGACTCAAAACAACGACGCGAACACCAAAATCAACACACGAAACAGAGGAGACCGACCATGAGCGAAAAGAACTTCACCCTTGGCGACAACGTCGAGCATTTCACCATCGAGGACGTGGCCAGGGATAATCCTGACTTCCGGAAGGTGCTGTGGACCGGAGAACACACCCAGATCGTGGTGATGACCATTCCGCCCGGTGGCGAGATCGGAGACGAGGTCCACGAACACACCGATCAGATCCTGACCTTCGTCTCCGGAACCGGCGAAGCCGACCTCAATGGCCACACCCACCCCATCGATGCCGGTGACCAGTGCGCGGTACCCGCCGGTGCCCAGCACAACTTCCGCAACACCGGCGACGAGCCGCTGGTGCTGTACACCAACTACAGCCCACCCGAGCACGCTACCGGCGCCGTATTCGCCACCCGGGAAGAGGCTGACGCCGCCGAAGCCGCCGGTGAGGACGAACCGCCCCGGTCCTGACCGCCACCGCCACCGCCACGAAAGACCCACCCGGGACGTCGACGACGCGCCACCCAGTCCAGATCAGAAGGAGATTCGATTCATGTCCAAGGTTTATGTCTTCACCGGCTACGGCGGACCCGAGACCCAGCAACTGATCGAGGGGCCTGTTCCAACGCCCGGGCCCGGGGAACTGGCCATCGAAGTCCGAGCCGCCGGTGTAAATCCGGCGGACTGGAAGATCCGGGAAGGCCAGCTGGGCCGTCACTGGAGCCTGCCGGCGCCGATGGGCCGTGAAGCCGCCGGCGTAGTCACTGAGGTCGGCGACGGGGTCGAGGACTTCGCCGTGGGCGACGAGGTGCTCGGCCTGGTGGCGCCCGGGCAGGGTGGAATGGCCGAGCACACACTGCTGCGCGCCTCCACGACTGTGGCCAAGCCCGAGGAGATCTCCTTCGCCGACGCGGCCACCATCCCGGTGGCCGCAGCCACGGCCTACGACGCCACCCACCAGATTGAACTCAAACCTGGCCAGACCCTGCTACTGCTCGGCGCCGGCGGCGGAGTGGGACTGATGGCGACCCAGATTGGTCGCGTGCACGAGTTCACGGTCATCGGCGTGGCCAGCGCAACCAAGCGGGAACTCGTCGAGTCAACTGGTGCCACCTTCATCGAATCCGGTCCAGGGGTGGCCGATCGGGTGCGGCAGGTGAGTGCCGACGGCCCCGACCTGATTGTTGATCTCGTCGGTGGCGATGCGCTGCGTGCTGTTGCGGACCTGGTGCCCGACCGAACCCGGATCATCTCCGCAGCGGACCCAGACACCGCCGCCGAGCTGGGCGGCCTGGCCCTGGCACGCACGGATGAGGCCATGGCCAAGATCACCGAGGTCATCCAATACGGACTGGTCGATCCCCACGTGGACGCTCAGTTCGCCCTTGATCAAGCAGATCAGGCGATTGCCGCAGTGGAGACCGGACACGCCGCTGGAAAGATCATCGTGGTGCCCTAAGGCTGGCTCCACCGACACCACCGGGGGCGTGGGTGATTAACCGGCAAATCCGAAGACGAACACATGACAACAGATAACCACCATGGGAACGACCACCGGCACTGGGCCGCTTCCATTGGCTGACGAGCCGGGTGTCCTTAAGCCCGCCCGCCGCATACCCATACCGGGTAAAGAAAGGAGCATGATGACGCGACCCGATCATCACCGAACGCCAGAATCACCCACACCTGAGCAGCACGGAGACCATCCCGACACGCACTCGGGCGCCACGGATCACGGCGACAAGCACTCCGATGGCGGCGGTCACGACCATCATCACGCGCCTTTCCATTACGGCAGTCCAGATCATGACCCAGCACACCGTGACGAGCACGCCGGCCACCATGGCGATCACGGTCAGGCCGGCCAGCACCACGCCGGGCACGAGGACCACGGCGGTCATGCAGGCCACGGCGACCACGTCGGGCAGTTCAGGCGGCTGTTCTGGATCATGCTGGTTCTGGCGGTGCCAGTGGTGGGCTTCAACGACATGTTCGCCGACCTCCTGGGCTACCAGCTCCCCGATGCCGGATGGGTGTGGTGGGTCTCCCCAATTCTGGGCACCGTGATGTATGTCTGGGGCGGCCGGCCGTTCTTGACCGGCGCGGTTTCCGAGCTCCGCGCCCGCCAACCCGGCATGATGCTTCTCATCGGCCTGGCGATCACCGTGGCGTTCATCGCCTCCTGGGGCGCGAGTCTGCGAATTCTGGATCACGAGTTGAACTTCTGGTGGGAACTGGCCTTGCTGGTGGTCATCATGCTGCTGGGCCACTGGATCGAGATGCGTTCCCTGGCGCAGACCACCTCCGCACTCGATTCCTTGGCTGCCCTGCTGCCCGACGAGGCCGAGAAGATCGACGGCGACGACGTGGTCACAGTCGCTCCGGCCGACCTCGCGGTCGGTGACATCGTCATCGTGCGCCCCGGCGCCTCCGTGCCCGCCGACGGCAGAATCACCGACGGCTCGGCGAGCATGGACGAATCCATGGTCACCGGCGAATCCAAGTCCGTCCGACGCGAGACCGGCGAGCAGGTGGTCGCCGGCACGGTGGCCACCGATTCAGGCTTGCGCATCGAGGTCACCGCGATCGGCGAGGACACCGCCCTGGCCGGTATCCAGAAGCTGGTGACCGACGCGCAGGCATCATCCTCGCGCGCTCAGCGCATCGCCGACACGGCGGCGGCCTGGTTGTTCTGGTTCGCAATCGGTGCGGCCGCGATCACCGCCGTCATCTGGAGCTTCCTAGGGATGCCGGATACGGCGGTGGTACGGACGATCACCGTGCTGGTGATCGCCTGCCCGCACGCACTGGGGTTGGCGATCCCGCTGGTGGTCTCGATCGCCACCGAACGCGCCGCCCGCGGCGGAGTGCTGGTCAAGGACCGCCTCGCGCTGGAGTCGATGCGAACGGTGGACACCGTCCTGTTCGACAAGACCGGAACCCTGACCAAGGGCGAGCCCAACGTCACCGGGATCGAACCGATCGAAGGGCACACCGAAGACGAGGTGCTGGCTCTGGCCGCAGCAGCCGAGAGCGACAGCGAGCACCCGCTGGCAAGGGCCGTGGTCGGGGCGGCGCGCGCCCGTGAGCTGGCCGTGGCCGAGGCGACCGACTTCTCCTCCTCGCCCGCTGTGGGTGTGAGGGCCAGGGTGGACGGCACCGTAGTCGAGGTCGGCGGCCCCCACCTCCTGGACCAGCGTGGCCTCGACGAACTCGCCGTCGCCGATGAGTGGCGCACCGAGGGCGCGATCATCCTGCACATCCTTGCCGACAGCCAGGTGATCGGCGCGCTGCGGTTGGCCGATGAGGTCCGGTCCGAGTCCCGCGACGCCATCGATGCGCTCCACGCTGCCGGTGCGCAGGTCGTGATGATCACCGGCGACGCCCAGGCCGTGGCCGACACCGTCGCCGCCGAGCTGGGCATCGACCGAGTCTTCGCCGGGGTCCGGCCGGAGGACAAGGCCGCCATGGTCGCCGAACTTCAGGGCGAGGGCCGCAAGGTGGCCATGGTCGGCGATGGAGTCAACGATGCCCCGGCACTGGCCCAAGCCGATGTCGGCATCGCCATCGGCGCAGGCACCGACGTGGCCATCGGCTCCGCCGGTGTCATCCTGGCCAGCTCGGACCCGCGCTCGGTGCTGTCGGTCATCGACCTCTCTCGGGCCTCGTACCGGAAGATGAAGCAGAACCTCTGGTGGGCCGCCGGCTACAACCTCATCTCCGTACCGCTGGCCGCCGGAGTGCTCGCACCGATCGGATTCGTACTGCCGATGAGCGTTGGCGCGATCCTCATGTCCGCCTCGACCGTGGTGGTCGCGCTCAACGCCCAGTTGCTGCGTCGGCTAGATCTGACTCCAGCCCACAGCACCTCCAGGTTCCTCGACCGCGATACGTCCGGGTGAATACCCGACCGGACCGACATCAGATTCGCCAAGCCACGAAACAGGAGCAGACAGGATGGCCACCGAGACCAAAACACCGCTTGGTCAAGTTTTGAACGGCCGTGGTTGGATGCGCCCCGCATGCACCTGTCTCAAACCTCTGCTGCTTGCATTCCAAACGCTGACCTCCGCACCTCGACAGAACGTGAAGCAGGCCTCCAGACGTCAAGCAGTCCCAGACGGACTCACTGGGTCGTTGAAGCGTCCACCCGCGCTGTCAAGGCCTGTTGCTGACGCCAGGCTCAGCGCCGTAGCCGACGCTTCCGGACGACGCATACCCGTGTGACGTAAGGATGACTCGGAGCGCTGGCCGCGAGGATCAATCGGACCACTGGTGAGTCGAGATGGGGACCCCGATACACCTGATCTCGACCGGTTCGCGCCGGTCGTCGCACGTACGAGGTCGATACACCACCCCATCGCGCCGGTGGCGTACGACTGCGTGAAACTGATCTTCGTACGCGCCGGCTCAGCAATCTTATTGAGCGAGTTCGGCGAGAAACCGGTGACCATCGGCGACGTCGTCATGCTCGGTGCCAACACGCTGTGCGGCAGTGAACCTGAGTGCTCGATCACGGTAACCACTCTCTACCTCGACCATGACTACGTGGTCGATCAGGTGTTCTGGCAGTACGCCGCGCAGTTAGCGGATCGATGGGACGCGCAGGACTTCGCCGAGAAGCTGTACTCCGAGCCAGCCCAGATACTCCAGCTCGGCGAGGACCAGGCCGGGATGCTGATGCCGTGGCTCGATGAGCTTGTGGCGCTGAGCATTGACGGCCCCTCGCCAGAGCGGTTCTACCGGCTGCAAGCACTGCTGTTCGCCGTGCTGGATATCGTGACGCCGTACGTGAGAACGACTACCATGCGACGGACGCCGAGACAACGGAAATCGACCCGGCCCGGCCTGCCACACCATCGCCGGTTCGCACCCCTGCGTTCCGAGGCCCGCGCTGCGGCCCACCTCCTGCGCGAGCAGCCGACTCTGAGATGGACGCTGCGAGAACTAGCCGGTGCCGTGCACTTGTCGCCGTCGCAGCTCGGTCGGGTCTTCGTCGAGGCCTACGGCGCCACCCCGATGACGTACCTGACGACACTGCGTGCCGAACTCCTGGCCCGCTTGCTGCGCGAGACGAACCTGCCCATCGAGGTGGCGATGGGTGAGGTCGGCTGGCGCAGCCGGGGTCACGCCGCTCGACTGTTCCGCCAGGCCGTCGGCGTCACCCCGACGCGGTACCGGCAACTCAGCCGGGATGAGGGCGACGTCTGACCGTTTCGATACACATCTTCGCATTTGCGATACGCCGATCCGCATCATCGGTCGATCCCGGCTCGTATCTGGGTTGTGGGCTGGTAGTCCGGGAGGGACTCGTTGGGTTCACCGCCGCGCCTGACGGTCACATCGCCCGTTTCGTTGTCCGTCTCCTCGCCCCTGGTGGTCCCGGCGTACCTGAGGGTCACCGAGCCAGTACTGGCCCGGTGCTCAGGGTATCGGGAAGGGGACAGCGAGAATGGCCGCGACACGGGAGAACACCCAGGCGGCGCGGGAGGCGAAACTCGACGAGCTGCACAAGAAGCTGACCGGCGCGGTCGAACAGCTCGTCTCCGGGGACGACTGGGCGCGGGCGCTCGCGTTCGCGGCTCGGTTCAGGGCCAGATCGTTCTCGAACACACTGCTGATCTGGGTCCAGCACCAGGGCGCCTACGAAGCAGGCCGGGTACCGGAGCCGATGCCGTCGTATGTGGCCGGGTACCGGGAGTGGCAGACCCTGGGCCGGCAGGTCGAGAAGGGGCAGGCCGGGTACCAGATTCTCGCGCCGGTCACCGGCCGGTTCGCCTCATCGAACCCAGCTGATGCGGAGTCGTGGCGGCGCCTGGGCAAGGGTGAGAGGCCCCGGCCGGGCGAGGTGGTCCGGTCGAAGATGATCACCGTCCGCCCCGCCTACGTGTGGGACGCCTCCCAGACTGCTGGCGAGCCGCTCCCGGAGCCTCCGGCGCCGACACTGCTNCACCGTCCGCCCCGCCTACGTGTGGGACGCCTCCCAGACTGCTGGCGAGCCGCTCCCGGAGCCTCCGGCGCCGACACTGCTGGAAGGCGAGGCCCCCACCGGTCTCTGGGACGGGCTGGCCGACCACGTGCGCGCTCAGGGGTTTGAGGGGGTCCGGGTGCCGCACGAGGGCATGATCCATGGCGCCAACGGCGTCACCGATTACACCGCGAAGACGGTGGCGGTCCGGGAGAACATGGACCCTGCCGCGCAGGTGAAAACGCTCGCCCACGAACTCGGCCACGTCCTGCTGCACGGTCCCGACAACGACGAGGCGCGTCAGCATCGCGGCATCGGGGAGGTCGAGGCGGAATCGGTCGCGCTGATGATCGGCGCCGCCCACGGCATGGACACTTCCGGCTACACGATCCCGTACGTCTCCACGTGGGCAGCGCGGGTGGATGCAAAGAGCCCGGCGAGATCGTCAAGGCCACCGGTGAGCGAGTCCGCAAGACGGCACTGGGAATCCTGGACCGGCTCGACACCGCACAAGTGACCGACGGCGCCCCGCCCGGCCTGGACCGCGAGGCACCACAGCGCGAGGAGACTTCGCGCAAGCAGCCGACCCACGAGACCCCTGTGTCGCGCCGGGTCACGCCGCTGCCCGAGCCCGAGACCGGAATGGTCACCGCATCCTCGAAGGCACAGTCGCGGGCTTTGTGATGGCCTCGGTGGATGCTGTCGCCAGCCTGCTGATACGCGCAACCAGCTCGTGGGCGGTCTCGGTCGTGGCGCGGGACCTGGCCGTCGCCGGGGTGCCAGTGTTCCCGTGCCTGCCTGGTGGGAAGCGTCCGCTGACTGAGCATGGCTTCCACGACGCCACCACCGACCTCGAACAGATCGTGGCGTGGTGGCAGAAGCACCCGACCGCGAACCTCGCCGTGCCCACCGGCGCGGCATCCGGCGTGATGGTGGTCGATGTCGACGTCCACGGGCCCGTCGACGGCTACCGGGCGTTCGAGCGCGCCCACCGGACGGGGCTGGTGTCGGGGTGGCAGTTCCTCGTGGCGACGCCATCGGGTGGGATGCACGCCTACTACCCGGCCACACCAGATCGGGAACAGCGGTCGTGGCAGGCCGCGCGCGCCGGTATCGATTTCCGTGGTGATGGCGGCTACATCCTCCCCGGAGGGCCCAGGTACCGTAGTTTGAGCCTATCAGCGCCTTCGGGTGCGCCCCTGTCCTCTCCGAGTTGCGCTATAGCGCTCGTCCCTGTTCTCTGCGCATGACCTTGCGCTCTGCGCGGGCACTGCTCCCGCGGGTGATGTCGCCTGCTCGCTCAAGTGCACTGCGGGCTCGGGCAGCGTCGATCTTCTGTGCGGTTGTCGCGTCCGCCGTGCCCAGTGGTGTGTCATCGGTGATGCCATAGCGGTCCCGGTAGGCAGCCACAGTGCGGGCGTGGCGCCGCCAGCTCAATGCCTTGCGCGGATCACCAGGTGGCGTACCGAGTGCCTTCGTCCAAGTGGCCTTCTCGTCGAGGGCGATACCGAGCACAACGTCGGCCCGCTGCTCGATCAACTCGCGTCGTTCATCGAGCGCTTGGCGCATGTCCTCGGGCATCGATCCTCCAGCGTGTGGGATGAGTCCTGCGATCAGTCGTGGTGCCTTGCGGGTACGGCCCGATCCTGCTGGCCGTGCGGTGGAGCGCGCGACGCGGTAATGGAGGACGGAGGCGATGTCGTCGGCATCATCGAACCCGCGAGCGGCCACGAGGCGAGGGAGCAAGCGGCCGAGGTCGTGGTTGTTGGCCTCTGCTCGGCGGAGTTCCGCGGTCAGTGCCCCGAAGGCGTCGGACTCGATCACCGTGTTGGCCTGTTCCTCGCTGAGACCCGAGTCGCGGATGAGGGTGGCCCAGCGGTCGTGCTGGGCTGCGGCGGCGATGGTCTCGTACTCAGCAGCAAGCTGCGCGATCGAGCCCCAGTGTGCGTGTTCGGCGGTGATGGTCTCGTGCGCGGACAGCTCGGCCCCGACGTGTTGCAGGACGCCATACAGGACGGACCGGCCAGTGGCGTCGGGGGTGTCGCCCGGATGCGGCTCGGCGTGAGCGTCGTCAGGCCGGTCCAGCACCACGTAGGCCTGGTTGGCGTGCTTGCCGCGGGTCATCGCGACGTAGAAGTTCTCCCTCGTGGTCGTCGGTTCCACCAGGACGTGTGCGGTGTCGACGGTGACGCCCTGCACCCTGTGCGCCGTGACCGCGTAACCCAGATCGACGTGGTCGGACACATACGACGCAGGCAGGACGATCGAGCCGCCGAACCTGCGCCCAATGGGGCGGATCGTGACCGACCCGTCGTCGCGAACGCCGGTGATGGTCCAGGCATCGCCGTTGCGCACCCAAGTCTTCTCGTTGCGTAGGCGGCGGTCGTTGCGTCGGGTGATGATCGTGTCCCCAACCCCGGCGATGGCGCCGTCGTTCAACTCGACCTCCCGACCCGGCTTCAGGGTGCCGTCGAGAATCAGGTCCGCACGAGCACGCTGATTGAGGGCGGTCACGTCGTCGCGGGTCTCAGCGACCAGCACCGACACCAACCCCTGGTCGCGGTCTGCGCGCCAGGCGGTGTAGGCCGCATCGGTCATCGCCTCGGCGTCACCGTCGCGGACGCGGTCGTGGTCGAGGTAGGTGTCGATCACCTGCGTACGTCCGTGGCGCAGGGCCAGGGAGGCGGTCTTCTCCCAGGCGTTGGTGAAGCGGTGTACGTCGACGAGCTCGGGCGCATCGTCACGGTCACCGACGAGGAGCCCGAACGCGCCACCAGCGTCCACGGACTGGAGCTGGGCGAAGTCGCCCACCAGGAGCACTTTCGCGCCGGCCCGTTCGGCCAGGTGGGTGATCCGATCCAAGGACAGGGTTCCGGCGAGGGAGGCTTCGTCGATGATCACAAGCTGACCCGCCCGAAAGTCCTCGCCGTGGACGAGGTGGTTCTGCCACCACTTCGCCGTGTTCTCGCATCTGATCCCGAGGTCGTCGGCGAGCACCTGCGCGGCCACCGCGGACGGTGCGAGCCCAACCACTGAGCCCTTGCCGTGTTCCTTCTCCCACGCCCGCCGCAGCGCGGACATCGCCGTCGTCTTCCCGGCGCCGGCAGGTCCCACCAGCACATCGAGAACCCGACCGGAGACCGCGATCTTCATCAGCGCGTCGGCCTGGTCCTCACCGAGCATTCGCCCCTCACGATCAGGCTTCGTGGTGAACTTCTCGACCATCGCCAGCGGCACAGTCGGTCCGGTCATGGTGCGGGCGTGTTCGAGCAGTCGGTCCTCGGCGCCGAGCAGCAACTGGGAGGAGAACACGGTCGAGTGCTTCGGGCGGAACACGCTCGTCCCGTCCACCCGCCGGAACGCGGCCGGGCTGGTGGCGAGGTCGGGCGGGGTCAACCGCAGCGAGGCTTGCTCGGCGGCGTCGGCGATCATGCCGACGACGGCCTCGCGGTCTTGCATGGTGGCGAATCGCCAGCCCATCGTCTGCCGGGACGCCTCGGCCATCAGGTTCCACCGCCGCCAGGTGGACCGCTTCTCACCCACCACCTCGACCACGGTCTGCCCGAGTTCGCCGATGGCATCGAGCGGTACGTCGTCGGCGCGCAGCAGCAGCACCTTGTCGTTGTCGGTAATCGTGCGCGCCCAGCCGGTGGCGTCCTGGCCGAGTACCCCGGTGGCGCGGGTGCGCCACTCGGCAGTCAGGTCGGCCAGCGACCGTACTTCCTTCTCCGGGCGCGTGGCGAGGGTGGCTTGGGCGCGCAGCTTGATCACCGTGGCTGTGGACGGTTGGCGGCCGTGCCGGGCGACGTACTCTGCGATCAGCCGGTCCTTCTCGGCGTCGATGTGCCGGGCACGGGTCGAGAACTCCTGGACCAGCTCCTCCGGAACTGTGCTGATCGCCCACGCCGGATTGCGGTCGCGCCCCATGTCTCGGGCCTCCCATTCGATGCCGAAGGTGCGGGCCATGTGATCGGCGAACACCGCCTCATGCAACTCCGACAGGGCAACCACGGCGGCGTGCACCGGCCGCCCATCCAAGCTCCGCCACTTCCCGTCGAACGCGGTCTGCACCTTGTTGGAGATCACGACGTGGGTGTGCAGGTGCGGGTCGCCGGCGCGGGAGTCGAAGTGATCGAACGCCGTCGCCACTAACCCGGTCACATCGACCTGCGCAACGGCACCGTCCCCGGCGGTTGCACCCGAGCGGGTGGCTGCAACCTCCCGCTCCATGAACGCAACCACCTCTGCAACCGCCCGATGATGCGCCTCCCCAATCAGCGCCTGCGTGCCGGCGTCGGCGACCGCCCACAACGCCGAGGCCGACTTCGGGATCGAGAAGGTGAAGTCGAACCCCGCCACCGCCCGCCGCCTGCCGCGCTCGGTCTCCTCCGCCTCAATCTGCGCGACCGCCTCACCCTTCGCGCCCGGACTCAGGTCCGGGTCAAGGTCGGCGATCCGGGCCTCGATCCGCTCCGGCACCGACTTGTAAGCGGGGAACGCGTGCCCGAGGGGGTCGCCGGTGATCGGGTCACGGCCCATGCCCATCAAGAGCTGGAGCTGAGCCTCCGACACCCGATCACCCACGACGAGCTGACCCTTGCCGAGTGAGGCGACGCCGGACCCGAGCCACTGGCCCGGTGGCGTACCTGCCTCCGCGTAGTACCTCGTCAACGGCGTCGACAGCTCACGATCCCCATCCGCGGCCGCGATCGTGCGCAGCAGGTACTTGTAGCCATCGCCCGCGCTCATCACGCGCATCGAAACCGTCACCACGACACCGCCCTTCGACGGTCAGGTGAGCGGACGCTGACCACGCGAACGCGCTGTCAACTTTGGTTGACACCTCGATCTGCAAGACGCGTGGCGACTCGGAGACAGGGCGAAGCGAGGACCTCTTCTGTGCGCTGCCAAGGGAGACTGCGTCGCTCATCGACGGAAGCAGGGCGAGATCCGCACGGCTGAGAAGCCGGCCGCCGCGCTCGTCGTCAGCTGCGTGCGCTCTGTCACGTCCAGGGAGACCAGATTTCGATTCACGTCTCGACGGCGACTGCGGGCCCTTTTTCGTTCTTGCTGGCTGGGCGCCCACGGCACGAGGGCTTCCAATTAGGACTCGTCCTGCGCACTCTTCCTGCCGTCCCTGCGCTACTTCGGGGGTGGTCATGGCACTCGCTCACTGTTGCAACTGCGCACTACGCTGCAGCGCCGCTCCTCAGGTGAAATGTCAATCGGCTACATGGTGTTCCTGCTGTCGGGCTTCTTATCCCTGTGGGTCAGTTACGAAATCGCTTCTGGGTGACATCGCCCTCGTCATCCCCCAACACCTGGGGCGGTGTCGCCGTTCGATTGTGGCGAAACGATGTTCCTTCAGTGACGTCTGGGCGAAGTGCGAAGACTTCTTCGGGCGCGGGCTGACATGGTGGAGGTATGACTCGTGACGCGCGGGTGGCCGGAGGGGCTGCCGAGGACAAGACCACCGAATACCTGCTTGCACCCGACGACGCCGCGGCCGTCGATGCGTGGTGGCGGGCAGCGAACTATCTCGCGGTCGGACAGATCTATCTGATGGGCAACGCGCTGCTGAAGCGTCCACTGGCGGAAGAAGACATCAAGCCCCGGCTGCTCGGGCACTGGGGGACCTCCCCGGGGCAGAATTTCCTGTATGCCCACCTCAACCACCAGATCATCCAGCGCAACCTGGACATGATCTACCTGAGTGGACCCGGTCACGGCGGCCCGTCCCTCGTAGCCGCCTCCTGGCTGGAGGGCACGTACTCGGAGGTTTACTCCCACGTCGGCACGGATGCCCGCGGTGTCGACGAGCTGTGCAGACAGTTTTCCTTCCCGGGCGGCATCCCCAGCCACGTCGCACCCGAGACGCCCGGATCGATCCACGAGGGCGGCGAACTCGGCTACGTTCTGTCTCACGCCTACGGCGCGGCATTCGACAACCCGGACCTGATCGCGGTGGCAGTGATCGGTGACGGCGAGGCCGAGACCGCGCCGCTGGCGACGGCGTGGCACAGCAACAAGTTCCTCGACCCGCAGGTGGACGGCACGGTCCTACCGATCCTGCACCTCAACGGCTACAAGATCGCAAATCCCACCATCTTCGATCGAATTCCGCGCCAGGAGTTGGAGTCGCTGCTAGTCGGGTACGGCCACAAGCCCTACTTCTTCGAGGGCGGCTTCGACGACGAGGACATCACCAACACGCACCGGCGGTTCGCCCGCTTACTTGCCCAGGTCCTTGACGAGGTCGTCGACATCCGCGCTCGCGCTGCCGACGGACGCCTCACCGAGCGGGCGCGGTGGCCGATGATCGTCTTCCGTACTCCGAAGGGCTGGACGGGGCCGCAGGAGGTCGACGGACTGCCGGTCGAAAACAGCTGGCGCAGCCACCAGGTCCCAATGTCTGCCGTCCGCGGCAACGAGGAGTACACCCGTCTGCTGGAGAGCTGGATGCACAGTTACCGCCCGGAGGAGCTCTTCGGTCCCGAGGGGCGGATCATGGACCTCGTCGCGCAGAACAACCCGGTCGGCACGCGGCGAATGAGCGCCAACCCGCACGCCAACGGTGGTCTACTCACCCGCGACCTGGATCTGCCGGACTTCCGTGACTACGGCGTCGACGTCCCAGTACCGGGTGGCGCCACCGTGGAAGCGACACGCGTACTTGGTGGCTGGGTGGCCGACGTCGTGGACCGGAACCGGCAGACCTTCCGGGTCTTCGGACCCGACGAGACCCACTCCAACCGGCTCGGCGCCGCGGTGGAAGCGGGCGGCAAGGCCTGGCAAGCAGAACTGCTCGACACCGACGTCGACCTGTCCCGCACAGGCCGGGTGATGGAGGTTCTATCCGAGCACCAGGTACAGGGCTGGCTGGAGGGCTACCTGCTCACGGGCCGTCACGGGCTGCTCAACAGCTACGAGGCATTCATCCACATCATCGACTCGATGTTCAACCAGCACGCAAAGTGGCTCGACTCCAGCCGGGACATACCCTGGCGAGTACCAGTGCCCTCGCTGAACTATCTCTTGTCTTCCCACGTGTGGCGTCAGGACCACAACGGGTTCTCCCATCAGGACCCGGGCTTCCTCGACGTGGTGATGAACAAGACCGCCGACGTCACCCGCATCTACCTGCCCCCGGACGCCAACACGCTGCTGTCGACATTCGACCACGTGCTGCGCACCCGCAACTACGTCAACGTCGTGGTCGCCGGCAAACAGCCCGGGCCGCAATGGCTGACGATGGATGAGGCCGTGCTGCACTGTACCCGCGGCATCGGTATCTGGGACTGGGCCGGCTCTGAGGAGCCGGGCAGCAAACCTGATGTCGTGCTCGGGTGCGCTGGCGACGTGCCCACGATGGAAGCGATCGCCGCGGCCAGGCTGCTGCGCGAGCGGCTGCCGGAGTTGAAGGTGCGGGTGGTCAACGTGGTGGACCTCATGCGGCTGCAGGACGAGCGGGAGCACCCGCACGGCCTGAGCCACCGCGACTTCGATGCCCTGTTCACCGCCGACCGGCCAGTAATCTTCGCGTTCCACGGCTACCCGTCACTGGTACACCAGCTGACCTACCGGCGCACCAACCACCACAACATCCACGTGCGCGGCTTCAAGGAGAAGGGCACCACGACCACACCGTTCGACATGCTGATGCTCAACGACCTGGACCGCTATCGACTGGTCATCGACGCCATCGACCGGGTGGGTCTGGCCGAGCGGGAGTCGTCCCTGCGCCAAGAGATGCTCGACTCCCGAGTACGCGCCCGCCAGCACACCCGCAAGCACGGCCAGGACCTCCCCGAGGTGACGCAGTGGGTCGTGCAGGACGGCGACAACACCCAGGGTTCGGGCGCGCCCGGCTCCGACACCGGCGGGGACAACGAGTAGCGGAGCTCACCCCCCGGCGTCCGCGCCGACCCACATGCGGCGCCCCCGTTACTTTCTTCGGAGCCGCTTGGTGAGCATGCTTGGCGGTGACGGCCTGCCGGGCCCGGCATGATTGCTGCCCCCTGTCCTTGATGATCTGGGGGGTGTTGTCACCGGGCCTGGTTGGCGGTGTGTGATCGCTGATAGGGGCTGGACCCGAGCGCGCTCGAGGCCGTTCGTAACGTGGATGCCGAGACGCACCGTCGCGGACGCCGTCGACGACACGAACGGAGGAGCAGTGGCCACAAGCATCGACAACTACGAAGACGTCGAGGTGTTCGTCGGACTCGACGTCGGCAAAGGAGAGCACCACGCGGTCGCCCTCGACAAGACCGGCAAGCGGCTGTTGGACAAGGCGCTGCCCAACGACGAGCGCAGGCTCGGGGCCGTACTCGGCGAACTCGCGCGGCAGGGGCTCGTGCTGCTGGTAGTTGATCAGCCTGCGACGATCGGCGCGCTGCCAGTCGCGGTCGCCCAGGCCGAAGGGGCTCTCGTTGGCTACCTACCCGGCCTAGCGATGCGGCGCATCGCTGACTTGCACCCTGGCGAGGCGAAGACCGATGCGAGAGACGCAGCGATCATCGCGGAGACTGCTCGCACGATGCCGCACACGCTCCGTTCGATCCAGGTCGCTGACGAGCAGGTCGCGGAGCTGACCATGCTCTGCGGGTTCGACGACGACCTCGCCGGACAGATCACCCAAGTCTCCAACCGAATCAGGGGGCTGCTCACTCAGATCCACCCGGCCCTGGAGCGGGTTCTCGGGCCGCCACTCGACCACCCGGCGATCCTCGACCTGCTCCAGCATTACCCGTCACCAGCAGCGATGAAGGCAGCTGGCGAGAAACGGCTCGGGAACCGGCTGCTCAAGAACGCACCACGCAAGGGCCGCATCTGGGCGACGGAGATCATCGCCTCGCTGGGTGAGCAGACCGTCGTTGTCACCGGCGCCAACGCCGCAGCCCTCGTCCTCCCACGACTCGCCGAACAGCTCGCCGCGCTACGCCGGCAACGGGACGACATCGCCGCAGAGGTCGAGAACATCGTCAACGCGCACCCTCTTCAGCCGGTCCTGACGAGCATGCCCGGAGTCGGCGTCAGGACCGCAGCCCGACTCCTCACCGAGATCACCACGAAGACCTTCCCCACTGCCGGGCACCTCGCCGCTACGCCGGACTCGCCCCCGTCACCCGACGCTCCGGCACCTCGATCCGCGGCGAACACCCATCGCGACGCGGCAACAAGACCCTCAAGCGGACGATGTTCCTCTCCGCATTCGCCGCGCTCCGCGACCCTGAATCCCGCGCCTACTACGACCGCAAGATCGCCCAAGGCAAGCGGCACAACCAGGCCCTCGTCGCCCTCGCAAGACGCCGTTCGGACGTCCTCTTCGCCATGCTCCGCGACGGCACCCTCTACCAGCCACGCACAGCTGAGCCAGCCCTCGCCGCTTGACAGAAGACATAGGGGCACCCCCCGATCCAGCTAAATGGATCGCTCAGCCCGTGGCGGGATAAGAGCGTGTCACCGACACGGGTGCAGAGGGAGATCTGCTCGTCCTGGAGGAGCCGGTCGATCTGCGCCCGGCAGTCGGTGTCGTCGACGCTGACCTCAGGCAGGGTCACTCCCGCATGCCTCCAGTTGCGGCTACGCGTTGGCGAACGCAGTGCATCCCTGATCCCGCAGTGCATCCCTGATCCCAAGGGCACGACCGTAGCTGGAGGCTGAGCAGCACACCGGTGCAGTCCTCCCCGAGGCCAGTTGGTCGAATCGGGTAGCAAGCACCTCGGCGGGCCGGGCGCCATGCCCGACCGCGCGCTCTGCATGTATTCCTCTGACTCCGTGAATGCTCAAGCTGGCGGCTACGGCCTCCGATGGCGCCATGTGGCTTGGAAGCGCACGCGGCGTCGCTCAACATTTGGGATGCCCTTGGCCCGCCCGCCCGGTGACGCTGGACGCCCCCCACGTCTTGAGTGGCGAGCGGTCGGTGGCGACGGGTTACCCGATGGCGGCGAGCAGTTCGTTGCAGGCTTGTTCGCAGGCCCGGCACGCGTCGGCGCAGATGCGGCAGTGTTCGTGGTGGCCGGCGTGCTGCTCGCACTCGTCGCCGCAGGACTTGCAGGCCTGGGCGCAGGCCTGGAGTTGGGCGCAGGTGAGGTTGGCGTCGTAGCCGGTATGCCGGGACAGGACTCGGGCGGTGGTGGCGCAGATGTCAGCGCAGTCGAGGTTAGTGCGGATGCACTTGCGCAGGTCGGCCACCATCTCCTCGCTCAGGCAGGCATCGGCGCAGGCCGTACATGCCTGGGCGCACGCCACGAGTGCGTCGACGGTGCGGGCGAGCAGGTCTCGGTCGAGGTTGATCGCGGCCGGGTAGGTGTTCATCATCTCGGCGGTCTTCATGGCTTGCTCCCTCATGTGATTGGGTGCGACGCCGGAGCGGACCGGGCGCCGCAGGGTCCTTCTGACGCTACGGCGTCACGATGGGTGATACGCCGGTGAATCGATGAAGGTTCCATGAAAAACGGGGGTCCATCAGGATGGTGAAATCGGCGTCTGCCGGCGCGGGCTCTGCGGTGCCCGTCCCCGCTGACCGAGGTGCGTCTCATACTCAGGCGTCAATCCGGAGTGTGGTCAAACAGGTCGCCCCGTCCTCGCGGGTTGAGAACGGGCTCTGGCCGGTGCGCCCGTCATAGGTGACCTCGATGGTGCCGTCGACCTCGCGCGGAAGCCAGAACCCGACGAAGCCGTTGTCAAACGTGGTGGCCTGCTCATCGACGAGGACCTCGCCGGTCTCGTCGACGATGCGCACGCCGATGTCCTCGTTGGCCAGCTCGCCGCGACACGTGGTCAGAGAGTGGTAGTAGCACTCGTGGGTCTGATCGACGTAGGGCGCCACGGATAGATAAAACCGGTCCTCTGCCAGCGGGACCATGACCTCCTGCTCAACATCGGCGAGGACAAGCTGGTCCGCGCGCACGGATGCCATGAGGTCAGTCGGCCGCTCGGCCACGGGCATCCGGTCGAGGTGGTCGACGATCTGCTGCCCGTCCATGCCATCGAGGTCGTGCGCCGCGAGAAAGTCGGCCTGCGCGGCGGTGTTGGCTGGGGGGCTGGCCGTCGGGCTCGCGTCGGGGGTGGTGGAACATCCGGCGAGCACCAAGGCGAACGCGGCAAGGAGGATCACGGGTCGTTTCATACAACGCATTCTGTGACAGGCCCACCGACCTCAGTGTGGTCGAGCGTTGAAGATTCGATGAAGATCGACGGGCGGGGCGGGGCCTCGGCGGGCCGATCTGCTTGACTCGATCGGGAGGTTCTCCGCACATGTCGGATGTCACCGATGTCCACTGGGATCGAGGGGACGACCAATCCCCCGGTGCATCCTGTGATCCCGGTCCGGAGCGGGCACTGAGTGATGGAGGTGAGGTATGGGTTGGAACTGGGGCCACATGGGCGGGTGGGGCATGGTCTGGGGCTGGCTTTTCCTGGCGCTGTTTGTCGTGGGCCTGGTCGTGCTGATGGTGGTCCTGGTCCGGCTGCTGAGCGGTCGCGATCGGCGGTCCGACGAGGTGCACAGATCAGGGCGGAGTCGGGCCCGGGAGGTGCTCGACGAGCGATACGCCCGTGGGGAGATCGATGACACCGAGTACGACGAGCGCCGCCGGCGCCTGGACGAGCCGGGGAGGCCTGAGGCGTGAGGCCCATCACTCGGCGGGAGGCGCTCCGGCTCGGCATGCTCGGCGGCTTCGGCGTCCTGGTCGGTGGGGTGGGGTTGTCGTGGAGCGGCTTGCCCTGGCTAGCCCCGCGCTCCAGCTCGATCGGGGGCGGCGGAGGGTCCCTGGTGGAGCCGGAGGTGCTGCGCAGCTGGGGCGGGGTGCTGCGGGTCGAACTGGTCGCCGCCCGCCAGGAGTCGACCGTCGCTGGGCGGCGGGCCCGAGTGCTGACCTACAACGGCACGGTGCCGGGCCAGACCTGGCTGGTCCGGCCCGGGGATCGCATCGAGGTGCGGCTGCGTAACGAGCTGGACATCCCGACCAACCTGCACACCCACGGACTGGAGGTCTCCCCGCAGGACAACGGGGACAACCCGTTCCTGTCCATCGAACCCGGCCAGGTCTTCGACTACCGCTTCGATCTGCCCGCGGACCACCCGCCCGGGGTGTTCTGGTATCACCCGCACCGGCACGGCACGGTCGCCGATCAGCTGTTCGGCGGCTTGTACGGTGCCCTGATCGTCGAGGGCGATCAGGTGCCGGTCAGCCGGGACCGGGTGTTGGTCGTCTCGGACCTCTCGCTGACTGCGGACGGGCAGGTCGCCTCGGTCTCGGGCCCGGAGGTGATGATGGGCCGCGAAGGGGAGCTGGTGCTGGTCAACGGCCAACACCGGCCGCAGCTGTCGGCGCGTCCCGGGCAGCGGGAACGCTGGCGCGTGATCAACGCGTGCACCTCCCGCTACCTACGCCTGAACCTGCCCGGACAGCGTCTGGAGCTGCTCGGTATCGACAGCGGCCGCGAACCGGCCCCGCGGGAGGTGACCGACGTGCTCTTGGCGCCGGGCAACCGCGCGGACCTGCTGGTGAGCATGCGCGCCGGCACCAGCGAGCTGCGCAACCGGGGTCACGACCGCGGCGGGATGGGAATGATGGGGGGCCGCGGCCTGTCCGGGCCCGGCGCCCTGGCCATACTCACCGTCACCGGGGACGAGGTTGCCGCCCCAGGCCCGGTGCCGGACCCTCCGCCGGTCCCGGATCTGCGCGAGAAGCCCGTCGCCCGGCAGCGGGAGATCGCGTTCACGATGACCATGGGGTCGATGATGGGCCCCGGCCGGGACATGATGGATCTCGGGTTCGACGGTCGCGCCTTCGACGCCGACCGGATCGACCAGCAGGTGAGCGCCGGGACAGTCGAAGAGTGGGTGATCGCCAACCCCACCACCATGGACCACCCCTTCCACCTGCACGTGTGGCCGATGCAGCTCATCGAGAGCGGCGGGCAACCGGTCAACGAGCCGGCCCGGCGCGATGTCGTCAACGTCCCGGCCCAAGGCCAGGTGCGGGTCCTGGTCGACTTCGTCCGCCACCCGGGGCGCAGCGTCTACCACTGCCACATCCTCGACCATGAGGACGCCGGCATGATGGCCAGCGTCGAGGCCCGCTGACCACAGGACACCCCGGTCCCGACGAGCAGGAGAATGCATGAGTGACGAGCAGGAGAATGCATGAGTAATGACCACGCCGCAGGCGGGCACGTCCCCGCCCACGGAGATCGCCGCGCGTTGCGGATCTCCGGGGCATTGACCGGGGTGTACTTCGTCATCGAGCTGATCGTGGGGCTGTGGTCGGGGTCGGTGGCCGTGCTCTCCGATGCGTTCCACACCTTCTCGGCCGTCGGTGGCGTGCTGATCGCGCTGGTCGCCCAACGCCTCAGCCAGCGTCCGGCCACCGGCAGAGAGACGTTCGGATGGGGACGCGCGGAGATTCTCGGGGCGCTGTTCAACGGGGTCTTCCTGGTCGTCATGGCCGGATACGTGTTCTGGATGGGGGCGATGCGCCTGGCCGACCCGATCGAGCTGCCCACCACGGTGATGCTCTGGGTGGCCGCGGGCGGCATCGTCACCGAACTGATCGCCTTCTGGTTGCTCTACCAACGCCAGAAGACCAACCTGAACCTCAAGGGCGCGTTCTGGCATATCCTGCAGACCTTCGTCGGCAGCCTCATCATTATCGTCTCCGCGGTGGTGATCCAGTTGACCGGGTTCCTGGCGATCGATCCCCTGTTGGGGATGGCCTTCGGGCTGGTGCTGCTGTGGGCATCTTGGACCATCCTGCGCTCGGCGATGCGCGTCCTGCTCCAAGGCACCCCCGAGCACCTCGACGTACACGAGGCGACCGCACAACTGCGGGATCTGGATGGGGTGGCCGACGTCCACCACGTCCACGCCTGGACCATCACCTCCGGGCGCACCGTCTTCTCCGCCCACCTACGCGTGCCCGACCTGCCTGCGACCGGCGACCGGGTCCTGCACCAGGCCACCGCCCTGCTCCAGGACCGCTTCGACGTCTACTTCTCCACCCTCCAGCTCGAACAAACCTGCCCGAGCCAAGAGAACGCCACAGACATCGACATCACCAGATAGCTCACCACCCTGCGCATGGCCTCGCCGACGGGTGGCGCGCTCTTTGGGAGAATAGGGGCATGATTTCGATGGGTGGCCTGCCGCGCGTGCTCGTCGTGGACGACGAGGAGCCGTTGGCGAGATTGGTGGCGAGTTACTTCGAGCGCGACGGGTTCGAGGTCGAGACGACGGGCAGCGGTCGCGAGGCGATCAACCTGACTCGGCAGCTTGACCCGGGCGTGATCGTCCTCGACCTCGGTCTGCCCGGGATCGACGGGGTCGAGGTCTGCCGCACGGTGCGCACCTTCTCGGACTGCTACATCGTCATGCTCACAGCGCGGGTGGAAGAGGTCGACAAGCTCATCGGCCTGTCGGTGGGCGCCGACGACTATGTCACCAAGCCGTTCAGCCCGCGTGAACTCCTCGCCCGGGTGCGGGCCATGCTGCGCCGCCCGCGTTCGAGCCTTGACCCGGACGCGCAGACCAGACGGTTCGGTGCCCTGACGGTGGACGCCGCCGGCCGCGAGGTCCACCTGCACGCAGAGCCGGTGGAACTGACGCGCACGGAGTTCGACGTGCTGGCCGCGCTGGCGGCCCGACCGCGGATGGTTTTCACCCGGCGCCAACTCATCGAGGCGGTCTGGGGTGAGGGCTGGGTGGGTGATGAACACCTGGTCGACGTGCACATCGGGCATCTGCGGCGCAAGCTCGGCGACGATCCCACCACCCCGATCTTCATCAAGACCGTCCGCGGGGTGGGGTACCGGATGGGCAGCGGCGAATGACACGGCTGTCGGGACTGGCTGCGCGCCTGCTCGCAGCCACGGCGGTTGTCGTGTTCGTGGGCTGGGCGACCGCCTGGGTGGTCGTGGCCGCCGTCGGCCCCGCCATCTTCCATGACCACATGATCCGGGGCCAGGCAAGTGAGCCCGGCGTGGTCCAACACGCCGGGGAGGCCTTCCAGTCCGCCTCGGCACTCTCCTTGGCCGGGGCGTTGCTCGCCGCCCTAGTCGCCTCTGTCGTGGTGAGCCTGTTCCTGGCTCGGCGGGTCAACGGCTCTCTGGTGGCGGCCACCGACGCCGCCCACCGCGTGGCAGCCGGCGATCATTCCGCTCGCGTGCCCCGGGTAGGGCTGGGCCGGGAGTTCGACGACCTGGCCGAGGCGTTCAACACCATGGCGACGGACCTGGCGGAGGTCGAGACAACCCGCACCCGGATGCTGGGGGACCTCGCTCACGAGATGCGCACCCCGCTGGCCACCCTCGACGGTTACCTCGAAGCCATCCTGGACGGGGTGCGCGGCGCCGACGAAGAGACGATCACGCTGCTGCGGGACCAGGTCGCCCGCTTGTCCCGGCTCGGGGAAGACATCGCGCTGGTGACCACGGCAGAGGAGGGCGGGCTGACGATGCACCGCCGGGAGGTCACCGTCACCGCCCTGCTCGCCGCGGCGCACGCCGAGGCGCAGGCGCGCTACCTGGAGCGTGGCGTCCGCCTGGAACGGGCGGTCTCGGCCGCAGCGGCACAAGCCCGGGTGGACGCCGACCCCGACCGGCTCGCGCAGGTGCTGACCAACCTGTTGGACAACGCCTTGCGGCACACCCCGGCTGGCGGACGAGTGGAGCTGAGCGCGGAACGACAGGGGCCGGCGGTCCTGCTCCGGGTGGCCGACGACGGAGAGGGCATCACGGCTGAACACCTCCCCCGCCTGTTCGACCGGTTCTACCGGGCCGACACGGCCCGGGACCGCGCCCACGGCGGGTCCGGGATCGGGCTCGCGGTCGTCGACGCCATCGTCCGCGCCCACGGCGGAACAGTCAACGCCACCAGCGCGGGACCAGGCCAGGGCGCCACGTTCACCGTGACGCTACCGGCGGACGGCTTCGCTACCGCCGCCGGGTGAGCGGTCTGCCGAGGGATGCTCGGCCGGCGGTGGGGCATCGGCGCCCCGGTGCGGGTGACCATGGGCGCCGTGGCCCATGAACATCATGCCGATCATCATCAGCGGGCAGGCGAGCAGGGCAGCCAGTGGAAGCGCTTCACCGAGCGAGCGGCCTGCGGCGAGCAGGGCCAACACGACCAGCGCAGCGATCCCTAGTATGCCGTGAGCAGGTGCGAACGGTGGTTGGTGTGCATGGGATGCTTCTCCTTGATCGTCGGCGCGGACGGGGAAGATCGTCGCCACGGCCCAGATGCCGAGGGTGACATAGAGCAGGACGACCGCCGTGAGCGTCAACCAGATGGTGGGTGCCATGTCCGCTGCTCCTCGTTCAATCCCACCTTCGGGCACGTCGCTTGTGCTTCGGGTAGAGGAATGACGAAGAAACCCTGAAGCCTCCAGCCAGCCTCCGCCTCGGTGGAGGCCTGCCCGATGTCCGCTGGGCGAATCAGGACGGAATCGAGTCCACGCGCGACCGACAGCGCCTCGTTGCCCCTCCTGCCCCCGCCGAAGACTGCTGCATGAGGCGCGGCTCGCCACTGGTCCTGGATTTCCCCGGAGGTCCAGGATCTTTTCGGGCCCACGCGAGCGATGCTCCACGACCCCGGCCGAGATGGCGCACGACCTGGCTTGGTGAGGCGACCCGAGGTGTCGCGGTGATCTTCCGGGTTCGGTCGCGAATGCTTACTGGTGGTCAGCTGGCCGGTGCACCCACGGTGGGCGGGTCACGCGGCGGGCCCTTCGATCGCGCGCGCCACGAAGGTCTCGACCGGATTCGATGAAGAGGTGATGAAGATCGGCCGCCCGGCTGGTGGCAGTTCCCGTGTTCTTGCTTCACTCGGAGGGAACCCTACGTCACCGTCTTTAGGAGCAGTTCCCCGTGAAGATCACCTCCCGCTTAGCCGCTGGTGCCAGCGCGCTTGCCCTCGCCCTGACCTTGGCCGCCTGCGGCAGTCCGCAGGACCAGGGTGAACCGACCGGGCCCGGCACCGTGACCCAGGACCCGGGTGGGACGCAGACCAGCGGGCCGGCCGGTGAGGGGGAGATCGATCAGGCCCACAATGGCGCCGACACGATGTTCGCGCAGATGATGATCGTCCACCACGAGGGCGCCATCGAGATGGCCGACCTGGCCGTGGAACGGGCCGCCTCGGAGGAGGTCCGGACCTTGGCCGAGGGCATTTCCGCCGCCCAGGGGCCAGAGATCGAGCAGATGACCTCCTGGCTGGAAGCCTGGGGTGAGAGCACCACGCCGATGGACGACATGGAAGGTCACGGCGGCATGGACATGGATGGGATGAGCCAGGAGGAAGCCATGGCCGAACTCGAAGGACTATCCGGGACCGAGTTCGACCGGCGGTTTCTGGAGTTGATGATCGCCCACCACGAGGGCGCCGTAACCATGGCCGAGGACGAACTCACCGACGGGCAGAACCCCCAGGCGCGCGAACTCGCACAGAAGATCATCGACGACCAGCAGGCCGAGATCGCCGAGATGGAGCAGCTGCACCAGACCCTGTGACCACCCCTCGACTGGCGGCGGTCCCCCCTCCCCCACAAACCCAAGGCGGGCCACCGCCCACCGCGCGAGGCGGCGGCATCGTCAAGTTCGGTGACCTTCAACGCGCAGGGGCACTTCCTGTGGCTGGCCATCGACAGCGAGCGAATTGCGGGAACCGATTCGCCGAACGAAGAGGAGAAACACGAGGAACTGACGTATGGACATGGATCAGGCCGAAAGACTCAGGACCGGCACCGGATTCGTGGCAGCCCTGGACCAGAGCGGGGGCAGCACGCCGAAGGCGCTGGGACTGTACGGAATTGGCGAGGACGCCTACACCGGCCACCAGCAGATGTTCGACCTGGTGCACCAGATGCGCACCCGGATCATCACAAGCCCGGCTTTCGACGGCGACCGCGTGATCGGGGCCATCCTTTTCGAGGACACCATGGACCGGGACATCGAGGGAGTCCGGACAGCTGAGTACCTGTGGACGGTCAAGGGCATCGTCCCGTTCCTCAAGATCGATCGGGGCCTGACCGCCGAGACCGACGGCGCCCAACTCATGAAGCCGATCCCCGACCTGGACGCCCTGCTGACCCGCGCCGCGGCGAGCAGATGCTTCGGCACCAAGATGCGCTCGTTCATCCGTCTCCCCGGTGCCAGCCTGACCCAGGTCGTCGCCCAGCAGTTCACCCTCGCCCGGCAGATCCTGCGTGCCGGCCTGGTTCCCATCGTCGAGCCCGAGGTGGACATCCACAGCCCCCGCAAGACCGAGGCGGAAAGGCAGCTCCGCACGAGTATCCGCGCCGAACTGGACCGGCTGGGCCAGGACCAGGCAGTCATCCTGAAGCTGACCCTGCCTGAGGTCGACGACTTCTACCAGGAGTTCGTCGCCCATCCGCAGGTGGTTCGCGTGCTGGCGCTGTCCGGCGGCTACACCCGGGCCCAGGCCACTGCCCGACTGGCTCGAAATCACGGGGTGATCGCCAGCTTTTCCCGCGCGCTGACCGAGGGCCTGGCCATCGACCAGACTGACGAAGAATTCGACGCCGTTCTGGACGGGGCGATCGAATCGATCGCCGACGCATCGCGCACCTGACCGCAGCCGCGGCGGGACGAGCGCCGGGGGTGGAGCCGGCGCGGGAGAAGGTCCAGCATCATCGCCGCGCCTCGCGCGTCCGCCCGGGCACGACGGCGTCTTCATCGAATCTTGACTGTTTCACCGCCAAAACCCCACCCCACCCGGCGTTACATGAATGGCGATACCACCTACCGGTATCGGGTCGCGGAAGGAGACGGCGGATGAGCACGACGACGTATGAGGTCGAGGGCCTGACGTGCGGGGCCTGCATCGGCGAGGTGCTCCGGAAGGTCCTCGACCTCGCGGGTGTCGACGAGGCCACGATGAACCGCACCGCGGACGCGTACTCCCTCACCGTGGTCGGCGCCCCTGCCCCGGACATCGAGGGTGTGCGCGGGGCGCTGCGAGCCGGGGGCTTCACCGTGACAGTGCGTGAGTCGGAGGTGTGAGCGGTGAATCTCAACGACTGGCTGGTGGTGGGTGTGGCGCTGGCGGTGACGGTGCTACTGGGCTGGTACTTCTTCGGGCCGAAGAAGTCCCGCCGGGCCGAGGTGGCCGATGGTGTCCAGGAAGTGACCGTCACCGTCAAGGGCGGCTACAGCCCGGACCTGATCGAGGTGCAGCCGGGAGTGCCGGTGCGGCTGGTGTTCGACCGCCAGGAGAGCGGCGAGTGCTCCTCGCGGGTGGTCTTCCCCGACTTCAAGATCAATCAGACGCTGCCCGCGAACGCCCAGACGGCGGTGCAGTTCCTACCCGAGGTGCCCGGGGAGTACACCTTCGCCTGCGGGATGAACATGCTGCACGGGCGCGTGCGGGTAGTGGACCGGCCCGGACCTACCACGATGGCCCCGACCGAGACGGCCGTCGCGGTGGCCGACCGACCCCGGCCGGTCACCGACGTGCCGGCCGGGCCAGTGCCCGGCGTCCGAGTCGATGACGGGGTGCAGGTGGCGCAGGTCACGATCCGCGGCGGCTACCACCCCGACACCGTGCGGCTCTCCGCCGGTTTGCCCACCCGGCTGGAGCTGACCCGCCAAGAGCAGGCGGCGTGCTCGGAACGGTTCGTGGTCCCCGCCCTCGGGGTGGACGTGGAGGTGCCCGCCTTCGCAACGACCACTGTCGAGCTGCCGGCCCTGCCGGAGGGCCGCCACGAGGTCACCTGCGGGATGGACATGCTGCACGGGGCCATCGACGTCGGTAACCACGACGACCGGGACCGCGATGATGGCCGGCACAGCGGCACCGGTGACCGCGCTGCGCGCACTGCGCCGGGCGAGGACGCCGAGGCGCGGGAACGGGCCGCGGAGATCAAGGATCTGCGTCGGCGGGTCATCGTCGGCACCGTTTTGACGCTGCCGGTGCTGCTGGCGGTGATGGTCCACGAGTTCTTCGCGGCGACCTGGGTGCCCGAGGCGTTGCTGAACTCGTGGGTGCAGCTGGCGCTGATCACCCCGGTGTTTGTCTATACCGGCTGGCCGATCCACAAGACCGGATGGCTGGCGTTGTCACACCGCACCGCGGACATGAACTCCCTGATCACTCTCGGCACGATCGCGGCCTACGGGTACAGCCTGGTGGTGACCTTCGCCCCCGGCGCGGTACCCGTCGAGGCCCGCGAGGTGTACTACGAGGCGGTCGGAGTGATCCTGACCTTGATCCTGCTGGGCCGCTGGCTGGAGACCAAGGCCAAGGCCGGCACCGGAGAGGCGATCCGGGCCCTCATCGGGCTGCAGCCGCGCACCGCGCGGGTGGTCCGCCGCGGGGAAGAGTTCGAGATCGGGCTCGAGCAGGTCGTCGTCGGCGACGTGGTCGTGGTCCGTCCCGGCGAGAAGCTGCCCGTCGACGGCGAGGTGGCGGAGGGCAGCTCGGCGGTGGATGAGTCGATGGTGACCGGGGAACCGATCCCGGTGACCAAGACGGTCGGGGACACGGTGATCGGGGCCACGATCAACCAGACCGGCGCGTTCCGGTACACCGCCACCAAGGTCGGGGCGGACACGATGCTCGCCCAGATCATCAGACTGGTCCAGGAGGCGCAGGGCTCCAAGGCCCCGATCCAGCGCCTGGTGGACAAGGTGTCCAGCTACTTCGTCCCGGCGGTCATCGCCATCGCGATCTGGACCTTCGTGGTCTGGGCGCTGGTCGGGCCAGCCCCGGCACTGGTGTTCGCCCTGGTCGCGGCCGTGTCGGTGCTCATCATCGCCTGCCCGTGCGCACTCGGGCTGGCCACCCCGTTGTCGATCACCGTCGGCACCGGCAAGGGCGCCACGCACGGCATCCTCATCCGCTCCGCCGAGGCGCTGGAGACCGCGCATAAGCTGGACACGGTGGTGTTGGACAAGACGGGCACGATCACCCAGGGCGCCCCCGCGCTGACCGACGTCCTGCCCGCCGAGGGCTTCAGCGAGGCGGAACTGCTCCGCCTGGTGGCGGCGGTAGAGCGCTCCTCCGAGCACCCGCTGGCCTCGGCGATCGTCGCCGGCGCGACCGAACGCGCCTTGGACCAGCCGGCGGCCACCGCCTTCGACTCGGTCACCGGGCAGGGCGTGCGCGCCCTGGTCGAGGGTCGTGAGGTCGCCGTCGGAAACCGGCGCCTGCTGGAGGGCGCCGGCGTGCGGGTCGAGGCGGCCGCGGCCGACCGTCTCGCGGCGGACGGCAAAACCCCGATGTTCGCGGCGATCGACGGCCGTTTCGCCGGGGTCATCGGCGTGGCCGACACCGTCAAAGACGGCTCCGCGGCTGCCGTGGCCGCGCTGCAGGCCCGCGGCATCGACGTGGTGATGATGACCGGCGACAACCGGGCCACCGCCGCCGCGATCGCCCGCCAGGTCGGCATCAGCCGGGTGGTCGCCGAGGTCATGCCGGAACACAAGGCCGCCGAGGTCCAGCGCCTGCAGGCCGAGGGCCGGGTGGTGGGGATGGTCGGAGACGGCATCAACGACGCTCCCGCCCTGGCCCAGGCCGACGTCGGCTCCGCGATCGGCACCGGCACCGACGTGGCGATCGAATCCTCCGACATCACCCTGATCTCCGGGTCGCTGTCCGGTCTGGTCACCGCGGTGGACTTGTCCCGGGCCACGATGCGCAACATCCGCCAGAACCTGGTCTTTGCCTTTATCTACAACGGCCTGGGCATCCCGATCGCCGCCGGGGTGCTCTACCCGACGCTGGGCTGGATGCTCAGCCCGATGATCGCCGCGGCCGCGATGGCCCTGTCCTCCCTGTCGGTGGTGACCAACGCCAACCGGCTGCGCGCCTTCACCCCCAAGCCGATCCCCGAGGTGACGCAGGTCCCCGCCACCGACCCGGTGGTGGAGGTCGGGCACGGGCCCGACGAAGAGAACACCCCCGAAGAGAAGGAGAACATCATGTCCCAGAAGTCCACGACGGTCACCGATCCCGTCTGCGGGATGAGTTTCGAACCGTCAGCGGCGGCGTCGAGCACCGAACACGAGGGACAGACCTACTACTTCTGCTCCAGCCACTGCGCGCAGACGTTCACTGCCGACCCAGCCGCGTACACCGGAGCGGGGACGCCCTGACCCAGCTTCGCGCGGGGGCACTCGCACGCATGCGGGTGCCCCCGGAGAAAGGAAGACAGGCCAATGACAACCATCCAAGCCGTGCGGGACCCGAAAGACGACGTGCTCGTGCGGCTAGCGCGGATCGAGGGTCAGGTCCGTGGCATCGCGCGCATGGTCGAGCAGGACAAGTACTGCATCGACGTCCTCACCCAGGTCTCGGCCGTCAACCGGGCCCTGCAGGGGGTGGCGCTGGCCCTGCTGGAGGAACACATGAGTCACTGCGTGGTCGACGCCGCCCGCACCGGCGGCCCGGGACAGGACACCAAGCTCAAGGAAGCCTCCGCCGCCATCGCCCGCCTGGTGCGCAGCTAGCCGAGTTGCTCCGGCGAGGCGACAGGAGTGACCGACCCCGACCCACTGCCTCGCACCGGACCCGCACGCGAACGACGTATGTGCATCCCCCGCCGCCGGTTCGCCCCGCCATCCACAGATCAAGAACAGAGAACACGACCAAGCAGTCGACCGGGAGGTCACAATGAACGTTCAGGTTGCCGTCAACGGTTACGGCGTGATTGGCAAACGTGTCGCCGACGCGGTGCGCTCGATGCCGGACATGGAGTTGGTCGGGGTCGCCGATGTGGCCCCCGATTGGCGCATCCGCACCGCCGCCGAACTCGGCATCACGGTGTATGCCGCCACCGAGACGGCTGGCACAGCGATGCGCGAGGCCGGCGTGCCGGTGGCCGGCACCCTGACCGACCTGCTTGACCAGGTCGACGTCGTTGTCGACACCACGCCAAAGCGAGTTGCTGCCACCAACCTGCCCACCTACCAGGCCGCCGGGGTCAAGGTGGTGCTGCAGGGCGGGGAGTCCCACACCACGACGGGGCACTCCTTCGTCGCCCAGGCCAACTACGCCAGCGCGCTGGGCCGGGACATGACCCGGGTGGTCTCCTGCAACACCACCAGCATCGTGCGCGTCCTCGGCGCCCTGCAGGATGCCGGGCTGCTGGCCCGGGCCCGCGGGGTGCTGATCCGCCGGGCCACCGACCCCAGCGAGTCCCACGAGGGCGGGATCATGAACACAATGGTGCCCGAGGCCGCCATCCCCTCCCACCAGGGACCGGACGCCAAGACCGTCCTGCCCGAGTTGGACGTGGTGACCATCGCCGCCAAGGCCGCCCACACCCAGACCCACAACCACTTCTGGACGCTGCAACTGACCCGTCCAGCAGACCGGGAGGACGTCCTCCAGGCCCTGCGGTCGGCACCGCGGATCGCGTTCATCCGCATGTCCGACGGGCTGACGGCGCTCAACACGACCGTGGAACTCATGCGCGACCTGGGCCGGCCCCGCGGGGACATGTGGGAGGTCGCGCTGTGGGAGGACGTCCTCAGCGTCGACGGCGACGAGGCCTACCTGACCTACCAGGTCAACAACGAGGCTATCGTCGTCCCGGAGACCATCGACGCCATCCGCGCCCTGACCAGCACGGCCCGCGACGCCGCCACCTCCATCGGACTGACCGACGAGGTCCTCGGCATGCGGCAGGAGTTCCTGGCCGCTGCAGGTGTGCCGTCGGGCCGGACAGCGCAGGGCTGATCGAGTGAGGAGATAACCAATGTCAGAGGCAGACCCCAATAAGCGCCATCACCGGGGTGCGGACCGCGGATCGGGTGAGTCCATCCGTCGGAACGCTGGGCACCGTGCCGGCGAGCACCGAGATCCACCGACAGCACCTCCCGCTGCATCACGCGGGCGGAATCAGCTCACCGAGGCCCCGGCTCCGGGGCACGACGAGGTCGTGAGTCACCCCGGGCATGCAGCGCACGATCCGCAGCTTGGCCCGGATGATCATGCTGGGCACGACAAGCATGAAGGCCACACCCCGGAGATGTTCCGCAACCGGTTCTGGGTTGCACTCGTCCTGACACTGCCGGTCGTGTTCTGGGCCGAGCACATTCAAGAGCTGCTTGGCTACCAGGCGCCAGAATTTGCGGGTTCCACCTGGATTCCTCCGGTGCTGAGCACCGTGATCTTCATCTACGGAGGATGGATCTTCGTCCAGGGGGCCTGGCACGAGCTGCGGGCCCGGCTCCCGGGCATGATGACGCTGATCGCCCTGTCCATCAGCGTGGCGTTTGTGTTCTCGTGGGTGGTGCAGCTCGGGCTCCTCGATGCCGAGCCCCTGTGGTGGGAGCTGGCCACCCTGGTGACCATCATGCTCCTCGGGCACTGGGTGGAGATGCGTTCGATCGACCAAGCCCAGGGCGCGCTTCAGGAGTTGGCGAAGCTGCTGCCGGACCTGGCGACGCGCATCACCGACGGCGGCGAGGAGACCGTGGCCGTGGCGGAGTTGCAGGACGGCGACGTGGTGCTCGTGCGACCCGGTGAGAGCATCCCCGCTGACGGGGTCGTGCGACGCGGAACAAGCGAACTCAATGAGGCGATGATCACCGGGGAGTCCCGCCCAGTGAAGAAGAGCGAGGGGCAGGACGTCCTCGCCGGGACGATCAATGGCGAGGGTTCCCTGCGGGTGGAGGTGACCGGGACCGGAACGAACACCATGCTCTCGGGAATCATGCGGCTGGTCTCGGAGGCGCAGGGGTCGAAGTCCCGAGCCCAGCATCTGGCCGACCGTGCCGCTCAGCTGCTCACCGCGGTGGCCCTGGTTGCCGGCGTCTTGACCCTGATCGTGTGGCAACTCCTGGGGGCCCCTATCGACTTCTCCATCGTACGCGTGGTCACGGTGCTCGTGATCGCCTGCCCGCACGCGCTGGGCCTGGCCGTCCCGCTGGTGGTGGCGATCTCGACCACCCTCGGTGCCCGGAACGGGCTGCTGGTGCGCGATCGAAGGGGCCTGGAAGAGGCCCGCCTCTTGAACGTGGTGGTCTTCGACAAGACCGGCACCTTGACCCTGGGTGAGTTTCGCGTCGTGAATCTGGCGGTAGCGGATGGCGTCACGGAGGAGGACGCCCTACGGATCGCTGCCGGTGTCGAGGCGGAATCTCAACACCCCATCGCCCGGGGGATCGTCACCACGGCGCAGGACCGTGGAATCGACGTTCCCTCCCCAGAGGGGTTCCGCTCGATCACCGGCAAGGGCGTTGCGGCGTCGGTGGACGGAGCGGAGTACCACATGGGTGGACCCCGTCTTCTCGAGGCCGAGGAGGCACACGTGCCTGAGGCCCTGCGGGCGGCCGCGGCCCAGGCCTCCGAGCGGGGTCAGGCGGCCATCTACCTCCTTCAAGACGGCAAGGCCCTGGGCGTGTTCGTCGTGGCGGACGCCGTCCGCGAAGAGAGCCGTGAGGCAATCAGCGCGCTCCACGAGCGTGGTATCGAGGTGGCCATGCTCACCGGCGACTCGTGGCCAGTTGCCAACGCGGTGGCTGAGGAGCTGCAGATTGACACCGTGTTCGCCGAGGTGCTGCCCGAGGACAAGGCCTCAAAGATCCGCGAGCTGCAGCAGGAAGGCCGGAAGGTGGCCATGGTGGGCGACGGAGTGAACGACGCTCCGGCGCTGGCCACCGCTGACCTCGGGATCGCCATCGGCGCCGGAACTGACGTCGCCGTGGAAGCCGGTCACATCGTGCTTGTTCGGTCCGATCCCCGCGACATCCCTCGAATCGTCACATTGTCCAGGGCCACGTACCGAAAGATGATGCAGAACCTCTGGCTGGCAGCCGGGTACAACATCGTGGCCATCCCACTGGCAGCAGGGGTACTGGCCGGGTGGGGAATTCTCCTGACGCCAGCGCTGGGTGCGGTACTCATGTCGGCGAGCACCATCGTCGTCTCCCTCAACGCTCAGCTGTTGAGAAGGGTCGAGATGTAGATGGCCACCCCCGTCACCCCCGTCGTTGCCAGCGACCCCCTCGGCCGGGAGTCCGGAGCGCCGCGACCACCGCGCGCTGGCCGCATGATCTGGATCACCGCAGCCTGGGGCGCGTGCTTCGTGGCGATCGAGTGGGGCCTGCGGGACGCGCCCGTCCTGTGGTACGCCGCGCTGCGGGCCCTGCTCGCGGGTGCCGCGCTGGTCGCGCTGGGTGCTACTCAACGCCGCCCGGCACCGGCAGCGGCACGGGACTGGGCCTGGATCACGGTGCTGGGGCTAGTGAACGTGACCGTCGCGTTCGCTGCGATGTTCGCCGGCGTCGACACCGGTGCGACCGGCACCGCGGCGGTGTTCGCGAATGCTCAGCCCCTGCTCATCCTGGTCCCCGCGTGGTGGCTGTACGGAGAGAAGCTGTCGGCCCGCACCAGTGCCGCACTGGGCCTGGGCTTCATCGGCCTGGTTTTGGTCGCGGTCCCTGGCGGCGGGGGCAGCGGGGCCGTGCTGTCGCTGGTGTCCGCCGCGGCGGTCACCGCCGGGACGCTGCTGTCCCGGCGCCTGCGCGGAGTCGATGTCGTGGTGTTCACCGGATGGCACCTGCTCGTCGGCGGGGCCGCCCTGGCGGTGGTGGCTGCGGTGGCGGAGGGACCTGCAGTGATCGTCTGGACCCCACGGTTCGTGCTCGCCCTGCTCTTTCTCGCCCTGGTCGGCACGGCGGCCACCACGGTGGCGTGGTTCGCGGAGGCGCGCCGTTCGCGCCTTGACACACTCACCGCCTGGACGTTCCTCACCCCGGTCGTCGGGATCGGGATCGGTTTTGCGGTGCTCGGCGAACGCCCGACTGGGTGGACCGCCGCGGGTCTGGTCGTGGTCCTGGCCGCCACGTGGATCGTGTTGCGGCGCCCGGCCCCACCAGCGCCACACCGACCGACCGATCCGGCGCCGGCGGCGGACCCTCCGGTTGATCCCCATTACCGATCTGGAGGCGCGCGATGACCCGGACGACGACACACGAGCAGGGTCGACCGCCCGCACCAGCAGGCGCCACGCCCCCGCAGGAGGCGGTGATTTTCGACCTGGACGGCGTCGTCACCAACACCGCCACCGTGCACGCTGCCGCCTGGAAGCGCCTCTTCGACGAGGCGCTGGCCGACCCCCGGCTGGACGGCGGCCCGTACGCTCCCTTCGACGTCACCGAGGACTACCGGCGCTACGTCGACGGGCGCTCCCGCGAGGACGGCGTGGCCGCCTTTCTGGCCGCCCGCGGCATCGAGATCAAACCGGGCGCTGATGGCGGGGCGGCCGACGACTGGTCGGTACGCGGGCTCGCAGCACGGAAGAACCGGATCTACCTCGACCTGCTCGCCGAGCAGGGCGTGCGGGTGTTCCCCGGCACGGTGGACCTGCTGCAGCGTCTGCGGGCCGGTGGGGTGCCGGTGGGCCTGGTGACCGCCAGCCGCAACGCCGAACAGGTGCTGGCCGCGACCGGACTGAACGGGCTCTTCGACGTGGTCGTGGACGGCCGGCAGGCCGAGGAACTCGGTCTGCCGGGCAAGCCCGACCCCGCCATGTTCCTGCGGGCGGCCGAACGGCTCGGCGTCGACCCGGCCCGCGCGGCGGTGGTCGAGGACGCCGTCGCCGGGGTCCGTGGCGCCCGGGCCGGGGGGTTCGACCTGGTGGTCGGGGTGGACCGGGCCGGTGATCGTGCCGCCCTGGAGGCCGCCGGGGCCAGCATCGTCGTCACCGACGTCTCCGAACTGGACCTCGGGGCGCTGCGCGCCGACCCTTGGACCCTGGTCTATGCCGGGTTCGACCCGGCCCACGGGACCCACCGGGAGGCGCTGACCGCGCTGGGCAACGGGTACCTCGGCACCCGCGGGACGGCGCCGGAGCGGGCCGCGGACGGGGTCCACTACCCGGGCACGTATCTGGCCGGGGTGTACAACCGGCTGGTCACCACCGTGCACGGGCGGCAGGTCGAGGACGAGCACCTCGTCAACGCCCCCAACTGGCTGGTCCTGGACCTCCGCGTCGGCGACGGGCCGTGGTGGTCCGAGGGTGGTCTGACGGTCATGGACGAGCGCCGCGAGCTGGACCTGCGCCGCGGGGTGCTCACCCGCACCGCGGTGCTCACCGACCCCGCCGGACGGCGGCTGCACCTGACGCAGCGGCGTCTGGTGTCCATGGCCCGCCCCCACCTGGCCGCCCTGGAGACCACGCTGGTGGCACAGGGCTGGAGCGGCCCGGTCAGCGTCCGGTCCGGCATCGACGCCGGGGTGGTCAACGCCAACGTGGCCGAGTATCGGGCGCTGGCCAACCGTCACCTGCGCGTCCTGGGCGCCGACACGCTCGGCGACGGCTCCCTGCTGGTGGAAGTGGAGACCACGCAGAGCCGGATCCGGATCGCCACCGCAGCGCGCACCACCATCACCGGCGCGGCCGCTGCACCTCCCGTGCCCGAACTCGTCGGAGACCGGCACGCCCAGCTCTTCCAGTTCTCGCTCCGGGACCGCGTGCCGGTGACGGTCGACAAGACGGTCACGATGTTCACCTCCAAAGACCGGGCGATCGCCGCCCCCGCGCTGGCCGCAGCCGGTGAACTGGGCTGGGCGCGCGGCGGGTTCACCGACCTGCTGCCCGCCCACGAAAACGCCTGGGCGCGGCTGTGGGACCGCTTCGGCGTCACCCTGGACGCCGACACCCAGACCCAGCTGGTGCTGAACCTGCACGTCTTCCACCTGCTCCAGTCGCTCTCAGGACACACTGCCGGCGTCGACGCCGGGGTGCCCGCGCGGGGCCTGCACGGGGAGGGCTACCGCGGGCACGTGTTCTGGGACGAGTTGTTCGTCCTGCCCGTACTCACCGCCCACCAGCCGTGGGTGTCCCGGACACTGCTGGACTACCGGCACCGGCGACTCGACGCCGCCCGCCGCGCCGCCACCGCCGCCGGCCACCGTGGAGCCATGTTCCCCTGGCAGAGCGGCAGCGACGGACGGGAGGAAACCCCGGTCATGCTGTTCAACACCCGTTCCGGGCGGTGGATGCCGGACAACTCCCGCCACCAGCGCCACGTCGGGCTGGCCGTGGCCTACAACGCCTGGCAGTACTACCAAACCACCGGGGACACCGCCTGGCTCGCCCACCGCGGAGCAGACCTCATCATCGAGGTAGCCAGGTTCTTCACCTCCCTGGCCACCTACGACGGCACCGAGGACCGGTTCCACATCGCCGGCGTGATGGGGCCCGATGAATACCACGACAGCTACCCCGACGCCCCCGGGCAAGGCCTGGTCGACAACGCCTACACCAACGTGCTCACCGCCTGGCTCTGCACCCGCGCGCTCGACACCCTTCGGGTCACCCACGGCCAGGACTGCGACGAGTTGCGTGCACGGCTGGGCATCCGCGCCGACGAACTCGCCCGCTGGGAGCACCTCTCCCGGCGCCTGGCCGTGCCCTTCCACAACGGCGTGATCTCCCAGTTCGCCGGCTACGAGCACCTCGCCGAGCTGGACTGGGGCGCCTACCGCGACCGGTACGGCAACATCGGCCGCCTGGACCTGATCCTCGAAGCCGAGGGCGACACCACCAACCGGTACCGGCTCGCCAAACAAGCCGACGTGATCATGCTGCTCTACCTCCTGGGCCCCTCGGAGCTAATGGCCACGCTGGGGCGACTCGGCTACCCAGCCGACCAGAACCTGCTCGCCCGCACGGTGGACTACTACCTCGCCCGCACCGCCCACGGCTCCACCCTCAGCCGGGTCGTGCACGCCTCGGCGCTGGCCCAGATGGACACGCTGCGGTCCTGGGCCACCTTCCGGGAGGCGCTCGTCGCCGACCTCGACGACACCCAGGGCGGCACCACCGGAGAGGGCATCCACCTTGGCGCCATGGCCGCCACCGTCGACATCGTCACCCGTGCCTTCGCCGGACTGCGCACCGACGGCGACACCGTCGTCTTCGACCCCCACCTCCCGCGGGCCCTAGGCTCGGTGCGCTTCGGACTCGTGCACCGCGGCCAACACCTGCGCGTCACCCTCGACCACCACAGCCTCATCATCAATGCCGACCCGGGCACCACCAACTCCCAGCTGCTGGTTCGCCAGGGCGCGCGGACTGTGGCAATCCCCGCCGGGGGCACGGTCACCTTCCAGCCGAGGGAAAGCCACTAGCGAGACGTCAGGATGGATGGGCGCGGTGACGGGGTGTATGGCTCATCGACCACGCCATCTGACCGGGGCTTCTCGCCGGTGGTGGCGCGGACCGAATGTGTGCACCAGCGGCGTGATCCGATCGCCTATGACTGCGTGAAGCTGATCTTCGTACGGGCCGGGTCGGCGTGGTTGTTCAGCGAGTTCGGTGAACGTCCCATTCGGCTCGGGGATGCAGTACTTCTCGCGGCGAACACACTCTGTGGCGCCGAATCTGAGGACTGGATCACCACCACGACGCTGTACCTGAACCGGGACTACGTGGTGGACCAGGTGTTCTGGCAGCACGCCGCGATCCTGGCCGACCGTCTGGAGGCCAAGGACTTTCTCGCCGCCCGGTATGCCGAACCCGCTCAAGTGCTGCGGCTGGGTGAGCATCGCGTGGGGTGCCTGATGCCGTGGCTGGACGAACTCGGCCAGCTCAGTCTCGACGGGCCCGCCCCGGAGCGGTTCTACCGGATGCAGGCGCTGCTGTTCGCCGTCCTGGACGTGGTCTCTCCCTTCGTGGCGACCACGGCGGTGCGCCGGTCCCCGACTCAGCGCAAGGCCACCTGGCCCGGCACCCCGGCACTGCGGCGGCTGGCGCCCCTGCGAATCGAGGCCCGGACTGCGGCTGACTTGTTGCGCGAGCACCCGGCACGACCATGGACGCTGAGCGCGCTGGCTGACGTGGTGCATCTGTCGCCGTCCCAGCTCGGACGGGTCTTCGTCGAGGCCTACGGTCAAACCCCGATGACGTACCTGACCACGCTGCGGGCCGAACACCTGGCCCGGCTGCTGCGCGAGACCGACCTGCCGGTTGAGCAAGCGATGGCCCAGGTCGGCTGGCACAGCCGGGGCCACGCCGCTCGTCTGTTCCGCCAAGCGGTCGGGCTCACCCCTATACGGTACCGCCACCGCAGCCGGCAGGGCACTTCCGACTGACCGCGTGATTCGTGTTAGCGCATCTTCGATACGCGGATCGGCATCATCGGCCCCTCCCGGCCCACGGCCGGACTTCGGTTTGGTAGGCCGGTAAGGACTTGTCGGGTTCACCGCTGCGCCTGACGCCCACCCCGTCGTTGTCCGTCTCATCCGTGCTGGTGGTCCCGGCGTACCTGATGGTCACCGAGCCTGTTCGGCCCGGTGACCAGGGTAGCGGGAGGAGACGGCGACGATGGCCACGACACGGGAGAACGCTCAGGCGGCCCGCGAGGCGAAGCTCGACGAGCTGCACGAACGGCTGACCGGTGCGGTCGACCAGCTCGTGTCCGGGGAGGACTGGGCGCGGGCGCTCGCGTTCGCGGCACGGTTCAGGGCCAGATCGTTCTCGAACACGCTGCTGATCTGGGCGCAGCACCAAGCGGCCTTCGAGGCGGGCCGGGTACCGGAGCCGATGCCGTCGTATGTGGCCGGGTACCGGCAGTGGCAGACTCTGGGGCGGCAGGTCGAGAAAGGGCAGTCCGGGTACCAGATTCTGGCCCCGGTCACCGGCCGGTTCGCCTCCTCGAATCCAGCGGATGCGGAGTCGTGGCGGCGCCTGGGCAAGGGTGAGAGGCCCCGGCCGGGCGAGGTGGTCCGGTCGAAGATGATCACCGCCAAGCCTGCCTACGTGTGGGATGCCTCCCAGACCTCCGGGGAGCCGATCCCGGAGCCGCCGGCGCCGACGCTGTTGGAGGGTGAAGCTCCCACCGGTCTGTGGGACGGGTTGGCCGATCATGTGCGCGCGCAGGGGTTTGCGGTGCTGCGGGTGCCGCACGAGGGCATGATCCACGGCGCCAACGGGGTCACCGATTACACCGCGAAGACGGTGGCGATCCGGGAGAACATGGACCCTGCCGCGCAGGTGAAGACGCTCGCCCACGAACTGGGTCACGTCCTGCTGCACGGCCCCGACAACGACGAGGCGCGTCAGCATCGTGGCATCGGGGAGGTCGAGACGGAGTCGGTCGCGCTGATGATCGGCGCCGCCCACGGCATGGACACCTCCGGGTACACGATCCCGTACGTGTCCACGTGGGCCGCGCGGGTGGATGGCAAAGAGCCCGGCGAGATTGTCAAGGCCACCGGGGAGCGGGTCCGCAAGACGGCACTGTCGATCCTGGAACGGCTCGACACCGCACAGGTGACCGACGGCGCCCCGCCCGGCCTGGACCGCGACGCACCACAGCGCGAGGAGACCTCCCGCACTCAGCCGACCCACGAGGTCCCGGCATCGCGCCAGGTGACGCCGCTGCCCGAGCCCGAGACCCGGACGGTCACCGCGTCCGCGACAACACCGGCGAGGGCATTGTGACGGCCGCGGTAGACGCGGTCGCCAGCGTGCTCAGACACGCCGCCGACCCGCGGCCGGTCTCGGTCGTGGCACGGGAACTGGCCGCCGCCGGGGTGCCGGTGTTCCCGTGCCTGCCCGGCGGCAAGCGTCCCCTGACGACGCATGGTTTCCACGACGCCAACACCGACCTCGAACAGATCACAGCGTGGTGGCACAAGCATCCGGAAGCGAACCTCGCCGTGCCCACCGGCGCGGCGTCCGGGGTGGTGGTGGTCGATGTCGACGTGCACGGGCCCGTCGACGGCTACCGGGCGTTCGAGCGCGCCCACAGGACGGGGCTGGTGTCGGGGTGGCAGCTTCTCGTGGCGACGCCCTCGGCTGGGATGCACGCCTACTACCCGGCCACCCCAGACCGGGAACAGCGGTCGTGGCAAGCCGCGCGCGCCGGGATCGACTTCCGTGGTGACGGCGGGTACATCGTCGTCCCACCCTCGACCGTGTCCACCGCCGGTACGAGCGCCGGCTACCGGGTGCGGCGGATCAACAGCGGGGCGACGTCGGTGCTCGATGCCGACCGTCTGCGGGAGTTCCTCGATCGCCGTCCCACGTCCTCCGGCAGGTCGGGCCGGGAGGTGGAACGGTCAGCGGATGTGTCGCGCCTGGCGGCGTGGGTCGCCGGCCGCGGCGAAGGAGAACGCAACCGAGGCCTGTTCTGGGCCGCCTGCCGCCTCGCCGAGAACAACATGCCGGCGCCGGAAGCGCTGGAGGTGCTCGCGGCCGCAGCCACGGAGGCGGGACTGGGTGAGCGAGAGATCACCGCGACCGTCCGCTCCGCCTACTGCACCGTCCAACCCCGCCCCCAGACCTCCTCACAGGTCCAGGGCGGCTTGTCGCCGGCAACGGATAGTTGGTTCAGTCGGGAGGCGACCGTGCGGCCCTCCCCTCCGGTGCGGGGGCTGTCATGACCGTCCATGCCGGCACGGGGCGGAGGAGCCGGCACTGGGCGGTGGTCACCGCCGTGGCCGGGACGGTGTTCATCGCCGCCGGCGCGTTCTGGCTGTCGTTCACAGCGCTGGCCGATCTCGCCGCTCGCTCCGGCGTTGGCGGCTCGCAGGCGTGGGCGTGGCCGCTGATCGTCGACGGCATCATCGTCGTCGCCACCGTCGCCGTCGTCGCCCTGGCCGGTCAGCGGTCGGCGTGGTACCCGTGGGCGCTGCTGATCGGCGGCGCTGCCGTCTCCGTGACCGCCAACGCCCTCCACGCCGTCGTCGCCGCGGATGCCGATGTCCCCGGGGTGCTGGCCGCGGCCGTCGCCGCGGTGCCGCCGGTGGTGCTGCTGGCGATCACCCACCTGACCGTCATCCTCACCCGACCCCAACGGAACACCGACGCATCCGTGTCCCACGACGACACCGTGGCCAGTGACACGTCCGCGTCCATCAATGAAGCCGGGTGGGGCGGGGTGCCGGCGCCGGAGTTGGGAGCGGAGCAGTCAGCAGAGGCTCAAACGGTCGTCACGTTGCCGGCGCCAACGCCGGAAGCGATCGACCCGGCATCGGCGCACGAGAGCGCCGAACCGTCGGTCGACCCCCGGGCGGTCCTTACCGATCGGCGTGCCCGAGCAGCGGAGCTGCGCGGGCAGGGGTGGTCGAACAAGAAGATCGCGCGAGAACTCGGCGTGCATCCCTCCACCGTGGGCCGCTGGTTCACCGCGGCGCACCTTCCCGACAGCACCGATGTCGAGGAGGCGACCCCATGAGTTCCGAACACGACCACGATCCCCGGCGGCCCGACGCCGACGAGCGGGTACCCGAGCAGGACTCCGCGCGCACGTCGGCGGAGTCTGTCGAGAAGAGCGAGGCACCGGACGCGGTCCGGGCAACACGGGCCTCCCACCGACGCGGAGCCGAACGGCAGACACCAGCGGCGGAATCGAGGCGGGCGCGGGGTGTGGAGTGGGTGCGGCCCACGGACCTCATCGCCCGCCACGGGGCGGCCCTCGCCGGGCGGGGTATCGACTTCGAGGTAGAGCTGGCCCGCCGCACCGGCACCCCGATCGCCACTGGTGCCCGCCGGCTGGGTGAGCGGGCACGCCGGCTGCCGCCCTTGTCGGCGTTCGGCCGCGGCAGCTCGGGGCAGGTCGCTCCGTCCCGGCTCGGTGTCGGGATGAGCTGAGGAGGGCGGTGACAAGCGATGCGGATGCCAGCAGGAACGGAGCGTGGGGATGGGGTGTGCACCTGCTTGTCAGGAGGTGCCCTGACCATGACCGAGAACACCCACCCCACCACCGCCCCAGCGGCAGCTGCTGACCGCGCGGACTTCACGACCGGTGAGGGCCTGCGCGCCGTGCTGCACCGGCTCGACCACGGCGGCCGGCGCGCCTGGCAGCACGATGCGCAAGCGGCGGAGCTGATGGCGTTCACCGCGGAGAAGTACGCGTCGCTGGCGCGCAAGCATGGGCTGGACCCGTGGGAGGCCGCGTCGGCGGCGTTCGACGTGATGTACACCCGGGCCGCCCGCGAGGCGCACGATCCGTGGGCGGTGGTCACGCACGCGGTGCGGATCACCTGCATCTTCGAAGAACGCGCCCAAGGACTGCTGTGCTCGGTCCATCAAGCCCGCCGCCCCCACATCTCCGCGTTCCACGACCCCGAACGGTTCTCCGACCGCGAGACTCCGCTGACCGACTACCACCCCGCTTTCCACATCCCCGCCGCCGACGCACCGGACGCTCCCGAGACACCGGCATCGGCGCGGGCCAGCACCTCGGCGGGCTCGGCCGTCGACGACGCGATCGCGCTGTTCACGCTGCTGGACTGGCCGCCCGACACGGCGCGGGCTGCGGTCGAGCACGTGTGCGGAGCGCTCACCCGGGCCGGCACCCGACAGACCGCCTACGAGGCGTTGCGTCGCGACAAGCATGCCCGCGCCCTGCTCGACATCCCCGGCCACTCCTGGACCGCGCTGTTGAAGGCCCTGCTCGGCCACCCCCACCCGGCCTACACCGCTACTGGCCTTGGCCGGGGTGTGCTGCTGCGCCTGCTGATCGGCGAGAGCCTGCCGGTTTTGCTGCGCGACGACGACCTCGTGCTCTCGATCTCGCTCGCCGCCCCACGCCGCCGTCGGAACCACGCCGATGACACCCATGGTGGTGCGTGATGAGCGCGCCGGCGGGGTCCATCGAGCTGGAGCGCACGGTCGCCTCGATCCAGATCGGCCACCGGCACCGCACCGAGTTGGGCGACATCGACGCACTCGCCGCCTCCATCGCCCGCGACGGTCTCCTGCAACCCATCACCATCACCCCCGACGGCGTCCTCGTGTGCGGGGCTCGCCGGTTGGCCGCGATCCGGCAGCTTGGTTGGAAGACCGTCAATGTCTGGGTCCGCTCGGGTATCTCCGACCGCCTCGGCCACCTCCTCGCCGAGCAGGATGACAACGTCCTGCACAAGCCCCTGACCCAGCTCGAAGCCGCCGCCCTGTACCGGGAACTGAAGCAGGTCATGGCCGAGGACGCCGCCCGCCGGCAGACCGCGACCCGGTTCAGTGCGCAGCGGCAGCCCGGGGACGACGGTGCGGGAAACTTTCCCGCACCGTCCGACCAAGGGCGGGCCAGCGAGCAGGCTGCCGGGATGATCCCCGGCAGCGCGTCCTACAAGACGCTGGACAAGATCAGCTACCTCCAGCACATCGCCGAGGACCCCGCTCAACCCGACGAACTACGCCAGGAGGCGGCGACCGCGCTGGAGCGCATCGACGCCGGCAACCCCGTCGACCCGCTCTACCGGGAGATCCGGGAACAGGCCGACACCGCACGCGGTGACCGCGACGCGGACCTGCACCAGCTCGCCGCCGACGCGCTGGCCCGCATCAAGGCGACGACACCACAGAGACGCACCCCGCGATCCACTCCAGCAGCTGGTCAGGGTGATGGTGAGACGGTGCGGTATCCGGTGCGGGCGTTCGTGCTTACCTGGAGCGAACTGGTCGACTGGTGGACCCACTACGACCTCGACCAGCTCGCCGCTGAGCTGACCGACGAGCAGATCGACTCCTTCCTCGCCACTGCGGACGGCACTAGCCGATTCGGGGAGCAGCTGCGCGCCGCGCGCAACCGTCAGCGCGGCGATGACCCGGCGCCAGGCCGCGGCCACCTCCGCGCCCTCTGACCATGCCGATCACATGGGCGCGCGGGTGCACCTACGGGGCATGAAGACTCCTGAGCTGTCCGATGCTCGCTCCCGTCACCGCATGATCGCGGTGCTCGCCGCCCTGGTGGCCGTCCTCGTGCTGGCCGGGGTCGGCGTCTACGGCCTGCTGGCCGGACCACCCGCCAGCACCGAGCCCGGCAGCGATGAGAGCAGCGGGCCGGGGCCTGTTGTCACCGTGCCCAGCGAGCCGGTACCCACCCAGGCACCCCGCCTTCCCGTGCTACGGCCCTCAGCTGATCCGGCGACGTTCGCCGGCAATGTCGCCTCGGCGCTGTTCAGCTGGGATACCGCCAGCGGGTTCATGCCCCTGGACTACACCGCCGTGATCCTGGCCGTGGGTGACCCGTCGGGTGCGGAACAGGCCGGGCTCGCCGCTGACATCGCTACTTACCTCCCCTCCCGGGAGGCCTGGGTGGAACTGCGCCAGTACGCCACGACCCAGCACCTGACCATCGACACCATCTACGTCCCCGACGCGTGGAGTGACGCCGTGGCGCAGGCACAGCCCGGGCAGCTTGCCGAGGGCACTATCGCGTACACGATCGAGGGCACCCGGCACCGCACCGGCCTCTGGAACGACCAGGCCGTCACCTCCGAGCATCCGGTGGCGTTCACCGTGTTCATCGTCTGCGCGCCGACCTACGACACCTGCCACCTGCTGCGGCTGTCCCAGCTCGACAACCCCCTGCGCTGAACGACAAGGGGTGCCCACAGTGTTGAAGAAGCTCGGTATCGTCGCCCTGGCCCTGGTGCTGCTCGGCCCCTCGCTCGGGCTGATCGGCGTCGGTCTGGTGATGAACCCGGCCGCGTCGGCCACCTGCACCGTGACCGGCACGAACGTCACCATCGGGGACGTCCCTAACTCGTTGACCGTGACCACCGCCAACGGTGAGACCTTCACCCTGAACAGCACCCAGCTGACGCACGCGGCCACCATCATCGCGACCGGCTCCGGCATCGACGGAGTGACCAGCGACGGCCTGGTGATCGCGCTAATGGCGGCCCTGACCGAGTCCACCCTGCGGATGCTGTCCAACACCTCCGCGTATCCGGAGTCGGCGAACTACCCCAACGACGGTGACGGCTCCGACAACGACTCGCTCGGCCTGTTCCAGATGCGCCCGCAATCGGGGTGGGGCACCGTCGCCGACCTGATGGACCCCGTCTACCAGGCGCGGGCGTTCTTCGGCGGACCCGACGGGCCGAACTACCCCTCACCGCGCGGGCTGCTGGATATCCCCGGCTGGGAACAGATGGACAAGGGCGAGGCCGCCCAAGCCGTCGAAGTCTCCGCCTACCCCGACCGCTACCGCAACTACGAGCCCGTCGCCGAAACCATCTTCACCACCCTCACCACCAGCGCGAGCCCAGCAACTGGCGACGCGGCCATGCCAGCAGCGCAGACGGTCACGGCGGAGTCCTCCCGGGTGGTGTTCCCGGTACCCGAAGGCACCTGGGTGCTCACCAGCGAATACGGGCCGAGGGTCCATCCGATTTCTGGGGAGAACTCGTTTCACACCGGCACCGACTTCGCCGCCCCGGACGGCACGCCGATCCTCGCCGCCGCCGACGGCACCGTCACCATCGCGGAGTTCTCCGGCGGCTACGGCGGCCTCGTCGTCATCGAGCACCAGATCGCCGGGCAGACGGTGGCGACCGCGTATGCGCACATGTGGGAGCACGGCATCCACGTCACCGCCGGCGACCAGGTGAGCGCCGGGCAGCACATCGGCGACATCGGCTCCTCCGGCAACAGCACCGGCCCGCACCTGCACTTCGAAGTCCGGCAAGGGGGCACCGACGGAGAGCACACCGACCCCGCCGCCTGGCTCAACGCGCATGACGCCGCCGACCTGCCCGAACCCGAGACCGGCGCCCCCGCCGGCTGCGACCCCGCCACCGCGCCGCCCGGCGGTGACCCTGACCCGATCGATGGCGACCCGGACGCGCTCGTGGATGACCCCATCTCCGGCGGGCAGATCACCACCCGGATGCTGCACCTCTACACCCAGGGCATCGCGGCGTTCCCCGACACGTCCTGGGCGTGCTACTCACCCCGGCCCGGCACCCGCTCCGAGCACCCCCTCGGCCGCGCCTGTGACCTCACCTTCGGCAACGCCATCGGCCAGCACCCCACCCCCGCCCAGCTCGAAGCCGGCTGGGCCGTGACGAACTGGATGAAAGACCACGCCGAGGTCCTCGGCGTGGAATACCTGATCTGGCAAGGCCGCATCTGGTCCCTCGCCCGCGACGCCGAGGGGTGGCGTGACTACACCGGCGGCGGCATGCACGACCCCGACGACGTCACCGGCGGCCACTACGACCACCTCCACATCACCGTCCGGACATAATCTCGGAAGTTACATCTACTGTACGATTCGTACATTAGATGTACGGCGGATTCACACCCGGCCACGGGGGCGCGTGCTCCTGGAACGTAGCACCGGCAACCCCCTCTGACCAGTTATTTCGCAACAGATCTTACATTTGACGCATGATTCGTACATCTAATGTAAGGTGGTCGTATGGTGTTCGTGGACGGCCAGGGGCCTGGTTCCGGGGCTTCAGCGTCGGCTGGCAAGGTGACGCTGCTGCGCCCGTCGGAGCAGTTCTTCGATGAGATGCTGACCGGCTGGACGGCCCAGCAGACCTCCCGGATGCTGACGACGCAGACGATCAAGACGAGGGCCTCGCAGGTGCGGCGGTTCGGTGATTTCTGCGGCTCGCCACCGTGGGAGTGGTCCCCGGCCGATGTCGAGGAGTGGACGACCTCGTTGGTCTCGGGCGCGCGGCCGTTGTCGACCTCTACGGTGCGGGCGTACCAGAACTCGGTGGCGCTGTTCTGCGACTATCTGACCGACCACCGGTACGGGTGGGCGGATCGGTGCATGGAGCTGTTCGGCACGCACCCGGTGCAGGTCTGCCACGAGTGGAACACCGTCATCCACACCAGCGATCACGAGGCGCGGCCGGCGGTGCGACCGCTGAGCAGGTTGGAGTTGCAGGCGTTCTTCGACTACGCCGACGATCTGGTGGACCGGGCACGTTCGTCGGGCCGCAAGGGCTGGCAGACGCTGTTCCGCGATGCGACGCTGTTCAAGATCATCTACGCTTTCGGCCTGCGCCGCCGTGAGGCGGCGATGCTCGACCTGCACGACTTCACCCGCAACCCGAAAGGCCCGGAGTTCGGCCGGTTCGGGGTCTGCAACGTCCGCTGGGGCAAGGCGATGCGCGGCTCCCAACCGGGGGGTGTCAGATGGTCTGTGTAGGAGGTTCCTCGATGATGAGGAGTAAGAAGCATGACTATGACGGAACACGACGACGAGGTGGGCACGTTCGGGCCGGGTTCTGAGCAGCCGAAGACGGCTCGGGAGACTGTCAATGAGATGGTCGATGCGGGCCTGTTCGACGATGTGATGAGCCGGATCGACGCGGGGAATCTGCAGCTGACCGGTGAGGGCGGGTTCTTGCCCGAGATGGTCAAAGCTGTCCTCGAGCGGGGTCTGCAGGCGGAGCTGTCCGAGCATCTCGGCTATGAGAAGGGCGACCCTGCCGGTCGGGGTTCGCCGAACTCACGCAACGGCACGACCCCGAAGACGCTCGCCTCTGAGGTCGGCGATCTCCGCCTCGACGGGCCCCGGGATCGGGCCGGGAGTTTCGAGCCGCGGCTGGTGCCCAAAGGCGCCCGCCGGGTCGGCGGGTTGGACGAGATGATCATCTCGCTCTATGCCGGCGGGATGACGATCCGCGACATTCAGCACCACCTGGCCAGAACCATCGGCACCGATTTGAGCCATGAGACGATCTCGAAGATCACCGACGCGGTCGCTGAGGAGGTCAAGGGCTGGCAGGCTCGGCCGTTGGAGGAGATCTACCCGATCGTCTATCTCGACGCCCTGGTGGTGAAGGTCCGCGACGGACACCAGGTCAAGAATCGCGCCGCGCACATCGCGATCGGCGTCGATCTCGATGGGATCAAACACGTCCTCGGGATCTGGGTGCAGGCCACAGAGGGCGCGAAGTTCTGGGCCGGGGTCTGCGCGGAGCTGAAGAACCGCGGCGTCCAGGACGTGCTGATCGTCTGCTGCGACGGGCTCACCGGGTTCCCGGAGGCGATCGAGGCGACGTGGCCGCAAACCACCGTGCAAACCTGCGTGGTGCATCTGATCCGCGCCGCGATGCGGTTCGTGTCCTACACCGACCGGAAACGCGTCGCCGTGGCGCTGCGACCGATCTACACCGCCCCGACCGCCGACACCGCCGAGAACGCGCTGCTCTCCTTCGCCGACTCAGACCTCGGGAAGCGATACCCGGCCGCGGTGGCGACTTGGGAGAACGCATGGGAACGGTTCATCCCGTTCCTGGCGTTCCCGCCCGAGGTCCGCAAGATCATCTACACCACCAACGCGATCGAGTCGCTGAACTACCAGCTGCGCAAGATCATCAAGAACCGCGGCCACTTCCCGAACGACGACGCCGTGATCAAGCTGCTCTGGCTCGCGATCCGTGACATCGAAGACAAACGAGCCCGAGAACGCGTGAAGGAAGCCGGACTACCGAAGGGCACGAGCCGCAAAGCCCCCGGCAAACTCGTCGAAGGCGCCACCGTCCAAGGCTGGAAAGCCGCCCTCGGAGCCCTCGCCATCACCTACCCTGACCGGCTCGCGCAACACATCAACTAGGGAACCGGAACCCACTTACACAGAAAACTTGACAGGCTCCCCAACCGCGGCGCCGGGCAGTGCTGGCGGTGTTCGACTGGACCCGACCGGTGATCGAGGAGTATGTCACCGAGGTCCGGCCCCGCTTCGACACCGCCGACGAGTCCGTCCTGTGGCCGACCGAGCGGCAGAGCCGCATCCGCCTGGACCATATCGACGACCGGTTCGCCGACTGGCGCGACGACCTCGGCCTGGACCCGGTGCTACACCCGCACTGCCTGCGGCACTCGTATGTGACCCATCTGATCGAGGATGGCTTCGATCCGCTGTTCGTCCAGCAGCAGGTCGGCCACCGCTGGGGCTCGACCACCGCCCTCTACACCGGGGTCTCCGGCGACTACCGCAACCGCACCCTGCGCCGCGCCCTCGACGCCGCGTTCGCGCCGCCACCTGCTATCGAGGAAGGCTCAAGCCGATGACCAAGACCGTCGCCTACCACTGGCACCTGCGCAAGGTGATGAACGAGCACGGCATGCACTCCACCACCAGCCTGGTGCCGCTGCTGGCCGACCGGGGAGTGGTGATGACCTCCACGCAGGTCTACCGGATCGTCACCGGCACCCCGGAGCGATTGAACATGCAACTCCTCGCGGCCCTGTGTGACATCTTCGGCGCCACCCCCAACGACCTCATCGAGCCCTACGTCGCTTCGAGTTCCCGGCGGGGACGCAAGACCGGCACCACCGGGACGCCCAAGGCGCCGAAGTCCGGCAGCAGGAACCGCCCGACCCGCGCGGTGATCAAGCCGGCCCAGGACTGACCGACTGGTGGCCAGCGCGATCGTCCGCGGCGTCTGCTTCCGCTGCGGACGGGAGAAGAACCTGCGCTGGAACCACAGCCTGGACCGGGGCGAGTGCCGAGCCTGCCGCGCCACCCGCGCACCGCAGGAGACCTGCACCGGCTGCGGACGACAGCGCAGGATCAATGCCCGCACGCCAGACGGCGGGGCTCTCTGCGTGACCTGCTACGCCCGCGTCCGCACCGGCGACGACGTCTGCGAGGAGTGCGGAGCCATCGGTCCGCTCGCCACGAGAGGCGGCGGCAAGAGCGAAGCGTCACGGAATCTCTGCACCCGCTGCTACCGGAACCCGCGACGGCCCTGCGGCATCTGCGGCCGGCTCAAACGCATCGCGCTCAAGGCCACCGCGACCAGCCCGGATGTCTGCCCGACCTGCTACCAGGCCCCGGTCATCGACTGCTCCATCTGCGGCCAGCAAGCCCTCGGCCGCCTGAGGACGAACAACGGCCGGCCACGATGCTTCGCCTGCCAAGCCACCGCGCAGATCGAGGCCGCGCTGACCGGACCCGACGGCACGATCCGGCCCGAGCTCCTGCCCGTGCGCGACGCTCTCACCGCCACCAGCCGCCCGCGATCGCTGTTGAGCAACTGGCACAACCTCGCCAGCCTGCACCTGCTGGCCGAGATCGCCCAAGGCCAGCTCGGCCTGACCCACGACGCCCTCGATGCCCGGCCGCAGACGTTCTCGGTGACCTACCTGCGCGCCATGCTCGTCGCGACCGATGCGCTGCCTCCGCGGGACGAGCACGCTGCCCGCCTGCACCGCTACGCCATCCGCGCTGTCGCCGGCGTGGACAATCCCGAGCTGCGCGGCGTGCTCACCCGGTACGCCCGCTGGCACGTCGTCGGCCGCGCCAAGACCAACCGTCACGGCCATATCTCCGCAGCCACCGCCGCCCGGTGCCGCCGCGACGTCCAGACCGCCAAAGCGTTCTTCGACCACCTCACCGCCCGCAACCACGACCTGGACGACTGCCCCCAGGCCTGCCTCGACGGCTGGATCATCGTCGACCGCAGCCGACGGCTGGGCTTCATCCGGTGGCTCAAACGCGGCGGATACCTGGCGCGCACCCGACTGCCCAAACCCATCCCCGGCAAGGACCCGCGACACGACATCGACCCCGGCCAGCAACTCGACCTGGCCCGCCAGCTTCTGCACGACGGCGACAGTGCGAGCATCGAGGACCGCGCCGCGGCCTGCCTGGTCCTGCTCTACGCCCAACCCATTGCCAAGATCGTCACCCTCACCACTGCGGACATCCGCGCCGTCGACAGCGACACCTATCTGGCCCTGGGCCGCGAACCCCTGCTGCTCATTCCGCCCCTGGACGCGCTGATCACCGCGCTGCCCGTCGCCAAGCCGTTCGGCACCGCAAGCGCCCTGGCCGACCGCAGGTGGCTGTTCACCGGCAAGAACGCCGGCACCCACCTCCAGCCGCCCTCGCTCATGGCCCGGATGAGCCGGCTCGGGATCACCATCCGAGCCAGCCGCAACACCGCCCTGCTGCACCTCGCGTCGACCACCCCGCCAGCCGTTTTCGCCAACCTCATCGGTGTCGACATCGGCACCGCCACCCGATGGGCCGGGATCGCCGGCGCCGCCTGGAACAGCTACGCGACCGCTCCGAGGTGACAGGATTGATCCCACAGGCGAATGGGTTCCGGGATCGTTAAAGGTAGGCGCAGACCGCGCCAGCCTGACACGTCTCGGGCTGAACGTGCTCAGCCGCCGTCCGTAGCTGACCGATGGTCTCACGCAGCCGGCCGAGTTCGGCAATCTGCTCATCGACTTCGGCCAGGCGTATATCCAGCAGTTCCCGAACGTGGTCACACGGGGCCGTCCCGCTGTCGCGGATCTGGAGGATCTGTCTGATTTGCGCAAGAGTCAGTCCTGCTGCCTGGCCGCGATGGATGAAGTCGAGCCGGGCCAGAATCTCCGGGCCATAATGGCGGTAGCCCGATGCGGTTCGCGCGGCAGGTAGTAGAAGTCCCTGGTCTTCGTAGAACCGCAGCGTCTTGGCGGTCGTCCCCGCCACTTGGGCCAGCTCCCCGATACGCATGACGTCCTCCTCCGCCCTCGCTTGACCTTCCAGTGTAGTGGAAGGTTGAGAATGATGGTCGGAGCGAGAACCGACGTCTGGGAGGAACACATCATGGGCTCGAAGGTCGATCTGGCGATTATCGGATCAGGCGGCGGGGCCTTCGCCGCAGCGATCCGGGCCACCGGGCTAGGCAAGTCGGTGGTGATGATCGAGCGGTCAACATTCGGGGGCACCTGCGTGAATACCGGTTGCATTCCCTCCAAGAGCCTGCTCGCAGCCGCAGAAGCGCGGCATACAGCTTCCGATGCCGCGCGGTTTCCGGGGATCGCGGCGGCGGCCGGCCCCGTGGACATGCCGGGCCTGGTCGGTGCCACTCAGTCACTGGTGGAGTCATTGCGCGGTGAGAAGTACGAGGACGTGGCCGACGCTTATGGGTGGCGGGTCCTGCACGCCGACGCGTCGTTCGCCGGGACCCCGGACGGCCCGTTGCTGCACACCGTCACCGGTGACGGCAAGGCTGAGGCGATCAGGGCCGATCACTACCTGATCGCGACGGGATCAGCCCCCTGGGCGGCACCAATCCCCGGCCTGGCCACCGTGGACTATCTGACCTCGACCACCGCGATGGAACTCACCGAGGTCCCCGACTCTCTGCTCGTGCTCGGGGGCGGCTACGTGGCGATGGAACAAGCACAGTTGTTCGCCCGACTCGGCGCCCGGGTGACCATGGTGGTCCGCTCCCGGCTGGCATCAAGAGAGGAACCCGAAGCCTCCCGTGCCCTAGAGGACGTGTTCGCCGACGAAGGCATCCACGTTGTTCGACCCGCCGAGGTCACCTCCGTGCTCCACGACCCGGCCAGCAGCCAGGTTGTCGCGACGGCGAACGTCTCCGGCATCGAGCAGGAGTTCCGAGCCGACCGTGTGCTGGTGGCCACCGGCCGTCGCCCGGTCACCGAGGGACTCAACCTCGACGCCGTCGGGGTCAACACCGGCCAGGCCGGAGAAGTCGTGGTCAGCGACCAGCTCCAGTCGACGAACCGGCGGGTCTGGGCTGCCGGGGACGTGACCGGGCACCACGAGTTCGTCTATGTCGCTGCGCAACACGGGGCGATGATCGTCGACAATGCGTTCACCAGCACCGACCGCACTGTCGACTACGCCCGCCTGCCACGAGTGACGTTCACTAGTCCCGCTCTAGCCGCGGTGGGCATGACCGAAGCAGACGTCCTCGCTTCGGGGATCCGCTGCGACTGCCGGGTCCTGCCCCTGAAATACGTGCCCCGCGCGCTGGTCAACCGGGACACCCGCGGCTTGATCAAGATCGTCGTCGACGCCGACACCGGTCACATCCTCGGACTCACTGCGGTCGCCAAGGACGCCGGTGAACTCGCCGCGGCCGGTGTCTACATCCTCGAAGGCGGGATGACACTCGAACAGGTCTCCCGAAGCTGGGCCCCGTATCTGACGATGGCCGAAGGCATCAGGATCGCTGCCCAATCATTCACCACCGACGTCTCCAAACTCTCCTGCTGCGCGGTATGACGCCTTCACCGGCGGACCCGATGTGGTGAACAAGCGGCGCACCACCAGTCCCGTACCGTGCTGACCTTTCTGGAGACGGGCGAAGCCGCAATCGTGGTGATCGCCTGCTGACGCCCGGGCCAACCCTCTTTGCTGCTGGAGTGCTGACCGGTTTCGTTGGCGTTATGCGGCATCCGTCAGTCTTCACCGCCGGGCTCACCGCTGTCCTTGGTCGCCGTGATCACCACGCTAAGTCCCCCGCCCAGGACACCAGCGTTCTACCGACGAATAACTGCCTTGTCCCTCCTGCTGCTGCCGACCGTCCCGGTGATCGCGGGCGGCCCGACGTACCTGAGTGACATGCAGCTGCCACTTATTAACTCCGTATTCGGGCACTTCCATCATCCGACCCTGCCGGTGGGGAGCTGAACGGCATGGACGTCTTCCCCAACTTCGACGGAATCGGCGGGATCGGCGACCTGCGTGCGGTGATCGGAGCGCTGCTGACGTTCGTGCTCATCACCGCCGTCCTGATGCTCATCGTCTCCGCCATCATCTGGGCCGTCGCTGCCGCGAACGGCAACTACAGCGCAGCCGGCAAGGGCCGCACCGGTGTCCTGGTCGCCCTCGGCACCGCGGTCCTGGCCGGTGCCGGCGTGGCGTGGATGAACTGGCTCATCGAACTCGGCCAGCAACTCTGATCCCTGCACACGCTCGAAACGGCCGCCGCGGACCGCCCTGGGGATTGTCGCGCACCTGATCTGCGAACCCATCCGTGTTCCCCGCCCGGAAAGGGCGGGTTCGCTCGTCAGGAGACTCACCGTGTTCGATCTCATCACCGCTCTGCCGGCGCTTCTGCCGATGGATGTCGACATCACCCCCAACGATGACGGCCTGCCCGGCATCGCCCAACTGCGCACCATCGTCGGCGCGGTGATGACCATCGGCCTGATCCTGTCCGTCCTCGCGCTGATCATCTCCGCCATCGTGTGGGGATTCGGCGCCAACTCCTCCAACCCGCACTTGGCCGGCCGCGGGAAGGTCGGCGTCCTCGTCAGCTGCGGGGCCGCGGTGATCTGCGGCGCCAGCGTGACGTTGATCAACTTCTTCTGGGACGTCGGCCAGCAGGTCTGACCACCCGCTGACCGACCCCTTGAAGGAGTGATTGCGGTGGGTGTGTGCGATATCCCCGTCATCTCGACCGTGTGCGACACCGCCGGCGAAGCCGCCGCGAGCTTGGTGGCGGCTCCGTTCGACTGGCTCGCCCAAGCCATGGGTGCCGCCGCCGGGTGGCTGTTCGAGGCCGTGTGGTCCGTGTTCGACACCACCACCCTCGTCGATGTCACCCGGCCGGAGTACGTGGCGGTCTACAACCTGCTGTTCGGCATCGCCGTGTTCGTGATGCTGATCTTCTTCTGCCTCCAGCTGCTCACCGGCCTGGTCCGCCGTGACCCGACCGCCTTGTCCCGTGCCGCGCTCGCGTTGGCGAAGTCTGTGCTCGGCTCGTTCGTGGTGATCACGCTGACGGCGCTGTTGCTGGAGATCGTCGACCAGCTCTGTGTCGGGATCATCCAGGCCGCCGGAGAAACCACCGAGTCCATGGGCGACAAGATCACCCTCCTCGCCGCCGGCCTGGTCGGGATCAACATCGCCGCGCCCGGGGTGGGGGCGATCATCACTATCTTCCTCGCCGGCCTGGCGATCGCCGCGGCCGCGATCGTGTGGCTTTCGCTGCTCGTGCGCAAGGCACTGTTGCTGGTGGCGATCGTGTTCGCACCTCTGGCGTTCTCCGGCGCCTCCTGGGACGCCAGCAGGGGGTGGATCGGCAAGTGGGCGATGTTCGTCATCGCGCTGATCTGTTCCAAGCTCGTCCTGGTCGTGATGTTCCTCGTCGCCATCACCCAGGTGTCGGCACCGATCGACGCGGACCTGTCCTCGATCAGCGACCCCCTCGCCGGGATCGTGCTGATGGCGATGGCCGCGTTCGCCCCCTACCTGACTTACAAGTTCATCAGCTTCATTGGCTTCGACATGTACCACGCGATCGGCTCCGAACAAGACGCCAAACAGGCCCTCAACCGGCCCGTCCCCACCCCGACGAAACCGGCCGGTGACGGCCCGAAGAAGGTCCTCGACGGCGCCAACAACAGCGGTAACGAAAGCGGCGGCGGCAGCAGGGGGAACGCTGGGGGCGGTGGGAAGGCGCCGCCCCGGGCCAAGACCTCCACACCGCAGGCATCCGGAAGCGCGACGGGTGCCGCTGGTGGCGCCAGCTCCGCCGGTGGGTCCGCTGGAGCCGGCGCAGGAGCAGGCGGCGGTGCCAGTGCGGGCGCTGGCGCCGGTGCGGGTGCTGCGGCGGCGGGACCGGCCGCGGCAGCGGTGATCGCGGCGAAGGTCGCCAAGGACGCCGCAACCGCCGGCCCCAAGGCCGGCACGGCCCTCGCCAACCAGGCTGAGACGGCCGCCGACAGCGCCGGGCAGACCGGCGCGACGCCCCCTCCGGCGGCGTCCCCGACGTCGTCCCCACCGGCCACGAAGGCTCCGCCTCCGGTCGAGCCGAAGACACCATCGGCGGGTCCGGGCTCGGCACAACCGGAGCCGCGTGCGCAGAAGCCGGCCCCGCCGCCGGCGCCGAAGTCGACCGGGAAGGACTGAAGGGGCCATGACCTCGAAGCAGAAGGAGTCCACCACGCAGCTGGTGCCGGTCAAGTTCTCCCGCCTCACCCGCCGCGGCATCCTCCTCGGCCTGTCCCTATCCCAGCTCATCACCCTCGCCACCGGCGTCCTCGCCGTCGTCGGCGCCTTGTATGCCGGCGGAGGCATCCTGCTGGCCTACACCGCACCCGTCTGGGTGCTCGCCGCCGCCCTGACCTGGGTACCCGTCGCTGGGCGTCCGGCCGTGGAGTGGCTGCCGGTGGCGTGCTGGTGGCTGTGGCGCTCCACCGCGGGCCAGCTGCTGTACCGGCGCCGGATCGTGGCACCGCGGCCGGTCGGCACGCTCGCGCTGCCCGGGGACATGGCCCGGCTGCGGGAGTACACCGACCCCGACACCGGCGCCGGGATGATCCACGACCCCCACGCTGCGACCCTCACCGTGGTCTGCGAGGTGACCCATCCGGCGTTCGTGCTCCTGGACCCGGGTGAGCAGGAACGCCGCGTCACCTCCTGGGGGCGCGTGCTGGCCACGGTGTGCCGCTCCGGGCGGATCGCCACCCTGCAAGTGCTGGAACGGACGCTGCCGGACTCCGGCACCGGACTGGCCGAATGGTGGGCCTCCCACGGCACCGCCGACGACACCTGGGCCGCGACCACCTACGCCGAACTGATCGAGCGTGCCGGGCCGGCCGGGGAACGGCACGCCACCACCTTGTCCCTGTCGCTGGATATGAAGACCGCCGCCCGCCAGATCAGGAACGCCGGTGGCGGCATCCGCGGGGCCGCCGCCGTCCTGCGCCAGGAGATGTCCACCCTGGTCGCAGCCCTACGCTCCGCCGACCTGAAACCCTCCGGGTGGCTGAGCCCGGGACAGATCGCGGTGATCCTGCGCAGCGCGTACGACCCGGCCATCGCCGCCACCCTGGAGCGCCACGGCGAACTCGGCCAGCACCTCGCCACCGCCGGTCCCGTGGCCGTCAACGAGTCCTGGGCCCGGTTGCGCACCGACTCCGCCCACCACGCGGTGCTGTGGGTCAGCGAGTGGCCGCGCTCGATGGTCTACCCCGGCTTCCTGTCCCCGGTGCTGCTGTCCACCGGCATCCAACGCTCGTTCTCGCTGCTGTGCACCCCAATGCGCTCCGACCAAGCCGCCCGCGACATCCGCAAGAAGAAGGTCGAGCACATCTCCGACCAAGCCCAGCGGGCGAAGATCGGGCAGATCGAAGACGCCACCCAGACCGCCGAGTACCACGACGTGCTCCAGCAGGAAGCCGACCTGACCGCCGGCCACGGAGTGCTGCGGTTCACCGGCCTCATCAGCGTCTCCGCACCCACCGTCGAAGAGCTGGAGGCCGGGGTGGCCGCGATCGAGCAGGCCGCGATCCAAGCCTCCTGTGAAACCCGGCTGCTCGTGGGACAGCAGGCCGCTGCGTTCACCGCCGCGGCGCTGCCGCTGTGCCGCCGCATCTGACGCCCCGCGTACACCCCGACCCTCGCGCCGTGGGGGTGCGCGTGCACCTGAGAGTCGACCCCGGATGACCGGGGCTTTCGCGCTTGTCACAGGAGGCCGCTCATGCCCACCTATCACGACCCACTCCAGGATGCTGCCGAAGCATCCGACGCGCTGCGCGGGCTCGCGCACGCCAGCCGCGTCTTCGACAACCCCGCCGACACCTACAGCGTGCTCGGTGACCTCCTCTCGGGCGTCCGATCGCTGCGCCAAGTGCTCGACCAGGTCGGCTCCGCGCATCTCACTCATCGCGACCGCGCTCACGACGATGACGGTGACCACGTGATCGGTGCCGCCGAAGCCCTCGCCGCGGCAGACGACCTGCACCACGCCGGAACACTCCTGGACGGTGTCGAGGAGCGCGTCAATGCCGCAATGACCCATTCGGGACGCGTCGCCTGGCACGCCCCGGCCCAGGAGATCGACGGGGAGGCAGTGTCCACGGACGCGCCGCGGCGCTGGATCAGCGTCGTCTTCCTCCAAGGCGCCGAGGCCGACGAGGTGCTCGACCTGATCGACCGGGACGGCGCCGATGCGGCCGTCGAGCACCTGCGCGGCTGGGACTACGGGGACGAGACCACCGACGCGGCCCTGGAGAACGGGTACGTCTACGACGAACCACCCACCGGGCAGCTCGACCGGGTGATCACGGATGGTGACTACACCCTCACGTACAACCCGTTCATGGGCCACGTCAGCCTCCTGCGTGCACACCCTGCCGCGATGTCCGACCCGGGCCTGGATGAGACCGGCGTGGTGCCCGCGCGTGAAGCGATCAGCGGCGTCGGCCCGCTCGATTCGAGCACGCCAAGGTCCTCGGTGACACCGGCGTCCGCGCGGGCGCAGCAGGGGCCGGCGGTTGTGGACCGGGATTGGTTCGCCGGGCCGGCCCGCTCCGCACGGTCGGCTGGGCGGGGGCTGTCGCTGTGAGCGCGCGAGAGAACGAGCGGCTGCACGCATCGGTCCTGGTGGCCCCGGCCGCTGAGCGTCGCCGGCTGCGCAAGCGACGCCGGCGGGCTGCCGCAGCGCTGCGGGCCGAGCAGCACCGTACCGAGCAGGCTGCCGCGCGAGCGAAGGCCGATGCGGAACGCACTGAGCGACGCGCGACCACGTACCTGCCTGCCGCCGGTGAGCCCGGCCCGGCGGCGCTGCGCACACCCGGCAGGTTCCGGCTCCCGCGCCATCAGGACACGTCCGCGACGTTGGCGGGGGCGTACCCGTTCGTCGCCGAAGGCGGCCTCGGCGCCGACGGCGTGTTCGTCGGCCAAGACCTCTACTCCGGCGGCTCGTTCGTCTATGACCCCTGGGTCCTCTACGCCCGCGGGATCATCACCGCCCCCAACGTCGTCCTCGCCGGCATCGTGGGCTCCGGCAAGTCCTCGCTGGCGAAATCGCTCTACACGCGGTCGCTGCCGTTCGGACGGCGCGTCTACGTCCCCGGCGACCCGAAGGGCGAGCACACCGCCGTCGCCAACGCGGTCGGCGGACGGGCAATCGTCCTCGGCCACGGCCTGAACACACGCCTCAACCCCCTCGATGAAGGCCACCGGCCCACCGGACTGTCGGACCGGGAGTGGGCCATCACGGTCGCCTCCCGCCGCCGCGACCTCATCGGCGCTCTGGTCGAGACCGTCCTGGCCCGCGGGTTGACGCCGTTGGAGCACACCGCGATCGACCTCGCTCTCACCGCAGTCGTCGCAGAAAACACCGTGCCGATCCTGCCGATGGTCGTCGACCGCATCCTCACCCCGGACGAGGCCGCCGACGGCAGATTGGCCGAGGACGGACGGCTCGTGGGCCATGCCCTGCGCCGCCTGGTCGCCGGTGACCTCGCCGGCCTGTTCGACGGCCCCAGCACGGTCCGGTTCGACCCCAGCCTGCCGATGATCAGCCTCGACCTGTCCCGCGTCACCGAGAACAGCACATTGATCTCGGTGTTGATGACGTGCTCGTCGGCGTGGATGGAGTCCGCGCTGCTGGACCCGAACGGTGGGCAGCGGTGGGTGATCTACGACGAAGCGTGGCGGCTGATGTCCCACCCCGCCTTGTTGAAGCGGATGGACGCGCACTGGCGTCTCGCGCGGCATTACGGGATCGCGAACATGCTGATCTTCCACAAACTCTCCGACCTGGACAACGTCGGCGACGCCGGCTCCGCCATGCGATCCCTCGCCAACAGCCTCCTCGCGAACGCCGAGACTCGGATCGTCTACCGGCAAGAATCCGACCAGCTCGGCCCCACCGCCCAGGCTCTTGGCCTGACCGGCACCGAGCAGAAGCTCCTCCCGGGCCTGGGTGTCGGGCAGGGGCTGTGGCGGATCAAAGACCGGGCCTTCGTCACCCAGCACCAGCTCCATCCCGCCGAGCTGACACTGTTCGACACCAGCTCGCGGCTCACCTCGGAACCCCGTAAGTTCACGATTCCTGAAGTCGGTTGATGCAGGAACTCACGGCATGAGGGCCTGGTTCAGGGTATCTGGGGCCGTGAGTTCCGTGGCTTGTAGGGGGGTGATGGTTGTGTCGATGCGGACGGCAGGATCGGCGGGCTGTGCAAGACCGTGATCGGCGTGGGGCTCAGATACGTCAGCGCCTGCTGTATAGTCATCTCATGCTGACTATTGCTTCGCGGTTGGATGTGATGAACCGGCTGGGCCGGGCGATGGCCGACCCGACCCGGTCGCGGATTCTGATGACACTGCTGGACGGGCCGAGCTATCCGGCGGTGCTGTCGCGGAGTCTGGAACTGACCCGATCGAACGTGTCGAACCATCTGGCGTGTCTGCGGGACTGTGGGATCGTGGTGGCCGAGCCGGAGGGCCGCCAGACGCGTTACGAGATCGCCGACCCGCACCTGGCCGCCGCGCTGGATGCGCTGGTGGAGGTCACGCTGGCTGTGGACGAGAACGCGCCGTGCATCGACCCGGCGTGCTCGGTCGTCGGCTGCTGCGAGCCGGGAGCGATCGCGTGAGCACGATGACTGGCTCCCAGGTCGCGCAGCTCGACGATGACGACGATGACGACCGGCCGTGGTGGCGGAGTCCGAGCGTCCTGATCCCGATCGGCTCCGGTGTCGCGTTCGCCGCGGGGCTGGTGTGCGAGTGGACCGGCGCGGATCTCGCCGCCCTCGTGCTGTTCTGGATCGGCCTGCTGCTGGGCGCGTCCACGTTCGTGCCGGGTGCGCTGCGGAAGCTGTTCACGCGGGGCAAGCTCGGCATCGGGCTGCTGATGACGATCAGCGCGGTGGGCGCGGTGATTCTCGGCTATGTCGAGGAGGCCGCGGCGCTGGCGTTCCTGTACTCCATCGCGGAGGCGCTGGAGGACAAGGCGATGGACCGCGCCCGCGCGGGCCTGCGGGCGCTGCTGAAGCTGGTGCCCGAGACGGCGCTGGTCAAGCGAGGTGACGCCACGGCCGAGGTCGAGGCGAAGGAGCTGCGCGTCGGCGACCTGCTGGTGATTCGACCTGGCGAGCGGATCGCCACCGACGGGATCGTGCGGGTCGGGCGCAGCAGCCTGGACACGTCCGCGATCACCGGCGAGTCGATCCCGGTCGAGGTCGAGCCCGGCGACGCGGTATCGGCCGGGTCGATCAACACCTCCGGCGTGCTCGAGGTCGAGGCCACCGCGGACGGCACCGACAACTCCCTGACCACGATCGTGGAGCTGGTGGAGCAGGCCCAGGCCGAGAAGGGCGACCGCGCCCGCCTGGCCGACCGGATCGCTCGCCCCCTCGTGCCGGGCGTGATGATCCTCGCCGTGCTCGTGGCCCTGCTCGGGTCGCTGCTGACCGGCGATGTCGAACTGTGGATCACCCGCGCGCTGGTTGTGCTGGTCGCGGCGTCGCCGTGTGCGCTGGCGATCGCCGTTCCCGTGACCGTGGTCTCCGCGATCGGGGCGGCTTCCAAGTTCGGCGTCGTGGTGAAGTCCGGCGCCGCGTTCGAGCGGTTCGGCGGCATCCGGCACTTGGCCGTCGACAAGACCGGGACGCTGACCCGCAACGAGCCCACTGTGAGCCGCGTCGTCACCACCGACGTGGCCGAGGACGAGGTGCTCGCATGGGCGGCGAGCCTGGAGGCGCACAGCACGCACCCGCTGGCCGCCGCGATCACCAACGCCGTCCGGCAACCTCCGACCGCGCAGGAGGTCACGGAGACGGCAGGGCACGGCATCACCGGGACGCTGGGCGGTGCCCGGCTCGCCGTGGGAAGCCCCCGCTGGCTCGACGCCGGAACGCTGGCCGGCGAGGTCGAGGCGATGGAATCTGAGGGAATGACCGTCGTCATTGTCCACCGCGAGGGCGTGCCGGTGGGCGCCGTCGGGGTCCGGGACGAGTTGCGCCCCGAAGTCCCGGAGGTGATCGCGACGCTCCTCAAGCGAGGAGTGGGAGTGACGATGCTCACCGGCGACAACGCCCGCACCGCCGCCGCCCTGGCCGCACAAGCCGGCATCACCGATGTCCGCGCCGAGCTGCGCCCCGAGGACAAGGCCACCGCCGTCGCCGCGCTGTCGAAGTCCCAGCCCACCGCCATGATCGGCGATGGCATCAACGACGCCCCCGCGCTGGCCGCCGCCGACCTGGGAATCGCGATGGGAGCCAAGGGAGCCGACGCGGCGATCGAATCCGCCGACGTCGCGTTCACCGGCCACGACCTGCGCCTCATCCCGCAGGCCCTCGCCCACGCACGCCGCGGCCGCAGCATCATCAACCAGAACGTGGTGCTCTCCATCCTCATCATCGCCGCCTTGCTGCCACTGGCGATCCTCGGAGTGCTTGGCCTGGCCGCCGTCGTCCTCGTCCACGAGATCGCCGAAGTCGTGGTCATCCTCAACGGTCTGCGGGCAGCCCGACGGCGGAAGGCATGAGTCGCCCTTTCGACCGCGGGATCGCCCCAGCGGCAACGAGTGCGACGGACACGGAGGCGACGATTCCCCGCCGCGCCGCGCCGCGACGGGCCGCGTCCGGCCGCGCTGGTTCCTGCTCGCCTGCGCCCGCCGCGCCGGTCGATCAGGGCACCAAGACCATCGCGCAACTCAGCGAGCACGAGCGCTTCTCGCCGGTGGGCAACGTGCTCGGCCTGCAACTCGCGTTCAACCCCGGCACCGTCATGTCCCTCGGCACCAACGCGACCTGGATGCTCGTCGGGGGCGGCGCGATCGGGAACCTTCTCGACCGGCTCCTCGCCAGCTCGCCGCGCTCAACGTCGGCTCCTAGACCAGCACCCTCGCGCGCTGGCTCTCCCACGCTTGCGCGGCGACCTGCACCGCGTCCCACGGTGAGCCCAGCGGCGGCGTGTAGGAGAGGTCAAGGTCGGCGAACTGCTCGATAGTCAGCCCGGCGTAGAGGGCGGTGGCGAAGGTGTCGACGCGCTTGGCGACCTCGGTGCCGCGCCTGCCGACGAGTTGCGCGCCGAGCAGTCTCCCGTCGCCGGTGTCGCCGGTGATGCGGAAGTGGATCGGGTGCGCGCCGGGGTAGTAGCGCTTGTGGTCGTCCGCCGCAGAGCTCACCGTCGCGGGCGCGTACCCGGCGGCGATCGCCTCGTGGTCACGCAGGCCGGTGCGGGCAGCGATGAGGTCGAAGACCTTCACGACCTGGGTGCCGACCGAGCCGGCGAAGGCCCGGTCACCGCCGAGGGCGTTCTCCCCGGCGATGCGGCCCTGCTTGTGGCTCGTCGTGCCCAGCGGCAAGTAGGTCACCCCGAGCAGGCGGTGATGGGTGATGATGCCGTCCCCGGCGGCCCAGACGTGCGGGAGGCCGGTGCGCATGTGCTCGTCGACCACGACCCCGCGGCCCGCGCCGAGGCTCGCGCCGGCCTGCTCGAGCAGCTCGGTGTTCGGCCGCACCCCGACGACGACCAGCACGAGGTCCGCGGTCTGCGTGAACGGCTGCCCGTCGCGGGTGCCCGTGACGGTGAGCCCGGCTGGGGTCTTCTCGATCCCGGTCACGGTCGAGCCGGTGACCACCTCGACGCCGTGGGTCGTGAGTTCCTCGTGGACGAAGGCGCCGAGCTCGGGGTCGAGGGTGGAGAGCACTTCGGGGCCGCGCTGGAGCTGGACGACGGTCATGCCGCGGGCGATGAACGCCTCGGCCATCTCCAGGCCGACGTAGCCGGCGCCGACGATGATCGCCGACTGCGGCTGCCGGGCGGTGAGGTCGTGATCGAGGGCGAAGGTGTCGCCCATCGAGTGGATGAC
>NZ_KZ984004.1 GCF_003569785.1 Leucobacter sp. wl10
CCCCCGGCACACACCGAAAGACCCCGAACAGCAACCTGCCTAACTTACCACTCTGATTCGCTCTCCGCAAATCCGCTCACCCGCAACGAGTGAGCGCGAGAAACCTGACCTCTTCGAGGAAGTGTCTCAGTGGTGAGATCGAGAGTCCCACTTTACCCACCAGGACAGAACCTTTCAAGCCCCATCCGGGTGATCTTCGTGAGATCCGATTCGCAACCGATCCGGGCCGCTTTCGCGTCCCGCTTCGTCGCGCTGACAAGGGAATACGTTACGCGGATCCAGACCGCCCCGCAACACGGGGCGGGATCCCGGGCGTGTCCCCGCAGAATTCAGCAGATCCAGCGATCCAGCGTCTTCACACGGGGTCGCCGAGATCGCTCACTCGCCGTACTCCTCGGGCCCCGGTCCGCCCGCAGTCGCCATCGCGCTCTTCATCACGGCGCCTCACCCCCTCCGAGCTTCACGCGCGCCTCGCCCGTACTTCTGATGCGCGGCCTGCTTCGAGACGCCGAGCACCGCCGCGATAGCGACCCAGCTCTCCCCCGCGTTGCGCGCCCGCCGCACCAGCACCGCCTCCTGCCGCTCGAGCTCGCGTCGCATCCGCATCACCGCGTCGAGCGCGATGAGCACGTTCTCCTTCTCGCTCGCCTCCGCGAGTTCCCGCAGCCTGTCCGTGTCCATGCGTCAATTCCGATTGACGTGACCTCAGGAAGTCAAGCAAGGTTGACGGGGTTCGCTCGGCGCGGAGCGGCCGAAACGGGCCCTCGAGGGGACCGATCCGAACGCACGGCCGCAGGGTGCTTAGATGGACGGGTGAACGAGAGCCCCGCACCCGCGCAGCACCTGCCCTCCCCCGCCGACTTCGGCTTCGAGATCGTCGGCCGCCTCGAGCGCGGCGGGGCCCGCGGCACCGGCGACAAGCCGCTCGGCCGCGCGGGCACGATCCGCACCCCGCACGGCGACATTCAGACCCCCGCGTTCATCCCGGTCGGCACCAAGGCGACGGTCAAGGCGCTGCTCCCGGCCACCGTGCACGAGCTCGGCGGCCAGGCGGTGCTCGCCAACGCCTACCATCTCTTTCTGCAACCGGGCAGCGACCTCGTCGACGAAGCGGGAGGGCTCGGCGCGTTCATGAACTGGGACGGCCCGACCTTCACCGACTCCGGCGGCTTCCAGGTGATGTCGCTGGGCGTCGGCTTCAAGAAGGTGATCTCGATGGACGAGAACGCCCACCAGAGCGACGAGGTGATCGCCGAGAACAAGGAGCGCCTCGCTCACGTCGACGAGGACGGCGTCACCTTCAAGTCGTTCCTCAACGGGGATCGACACCGCTTCACCCCCGAGGTGTCGATGCGCATTCAGCACCAGCTCGGGGCCGACATCATCTTCGCCTTCGACGAGTGCACGACCCTCATGAACACGCGCCGCTACCAGGAGGACTCCGTCGACCGCACCGCGCGCTGGGCCGTGCGCTGTCTCGACGAGCACGCCCGCCAGACCACCGCGCGCGGCCACCGCCCCTACCAGGCGCTCTTCGGGATCGTGCAGGGCGCGCAGTACGAGGACCTGCGGCGCAGGGCGGCGCGGGGCATCGCCGAGATGACCGGCGCCGAAGCCGAGGATCTGCGCTTCGACGGCTTCGGCATCGGCGGCGCGCTCGAGAAGCGCGAGCTCGGCACCATCGTCGGCTGGGTCGGCGACGAGCTGCCCGAGGACAAGCCGAGGCACCTGCTCGGAATCTCGGAGCCCGACGACCTCTTCGCCGCCATCGCGGCCGGCGCCGACACGTTCGACTGCGTCGCCCCGTCACGACAGGCCCGCGGCGGCACCCTGTACTCGAGCACCGGGCGGATCAACGCCAAAGCGGCCGCACAGCGACGGCGCTTCGAGCCGCTCGATCCCGAGTGCGACTGCTACACCTGCGAGAACTACACCGCGGCGTACCTGCACCACCTCTTCAAGGCGAAGGAGATGCTCGCGTCGACCCTCGCCACGATCCACAACGAGCGCTTCATCGTGCGGCTGGTCGACCGGATCCGTCAGTCGATCATCGACGACGCCTTCGCCGAGTTCCGCGAGGAGACCCTGGGACGCCTCAGCGGGCGCTGACCCGGGCTCAACGGGCGGCCGCGCGCTTCTCCGCGTCTCGGACCGCCCTGATCACGCGGGTGGTCACCGGCAGCAGCACCACCTCCGCGAGCACCTTCACCGCGTACCCGAGCACCACGTACATCACGAAGTCCAGGCCGGTGATGATCCCCGCGAACGCGATCGTGCAGAAGAGCAGCGTATCGATGAGCTGACCGGCGACGGTCGACGCGATGAGCCGGGTGCGCAGCAGACGGCCCGAGGTGCGTCGGCGCATGCGGTCCAGCACCCACGCGTTCAGCAGCTGCCCCGCGAGGAACGCGACCAGGCTCGCGGCGACGATGCGCGGCACGAAGCCGAGCACCACCGCGAAGGCCTCCTGGTTCTCCCACCCGTCGGCCGGCGGCGACACCTGCACCGCGAGGATCGTGAGCGACGCGAGCAGCGCCAGCCCGAACGCGGTGAAGATGGCGCGCCTCGACGCCCTCAAACCGTAGACCTCGGCGATCACGTCGCCCAGGATGTAGGCGAGCGGGAAGAGGAACACACCGCCGTCGAACACGAGCGGCAGCGAGAAATCGCCGAAGCCGACGGCGCCGAACGCGATCGGCTTCACCGCGACCACGTTCGAGATGAGCAGGATCCCCACGAACACCGCCGATATGGCCGCGTATCGGCTGCCCGAGGCAGCCGCGCGGGCGCCCGGCGTCAAACGGGCCATGTCGTCGTCGGTCCGCGCGTCCATCGTGGTCACCACTTCGTCCGTCCCCCTCATCTCGCCCACTGTAGCCGGTTCACGCGTCGATCAGCCCGACGCCCAGCGCGCCGCGGATCATGTCCATGTTGAGCTTGGCCGCAACCCTGGCCCCGCTGCCCGCGGCGATGATGAGCTGCTGAGGCCCCGGCGGCACGATGTCGCCGACGGCGTAGACGCCCCGGATCGAGGTCTCGCCGCGGTCGTCCGTCACCACCAGCCCCCAGTCGTCGCGATCGATGCCGAGGTCGCCCAGGAACTCGACGGGCGCGTGCCACCGCGGGCGCACGAAACCGCCGACGCGCGGGATCACCTCGCCGTCAACGAGCCGCACGCCCGTCATCTCCGCCCGCTCGCCCACGATGTCGTCGATGGGGCGCCGCTCGACGCGGATGCCGACGGCGGCGAGCTGCCGCTCCTGCGGCGGCGTCACGGTTGCGGCGGCGTTGGTGAACACGACGAGATCGGAGCTGAAGCGGCTGATGAGCAGCGCCCGCGCGAAGACATCGCTCGTCTCGCCGATGAGCGCGAGCGGCTTGTCGGTCTTCTCGAATCCGTCGCACTCCACGCAGCTGTGCAGTGCCGTGCCGTAGTAGGCGCGGATCATGGGGAAGGGCGGGAGCTCCTCGGTGAGCCCCGCGGCGATGAGCACGCGGCGTGCGACGAACTCGGCGTCGGTCGAGCCGCGGATCCCGGTGCCGCGCACGCGGAACCCGATGCCGTCGGGGAAGCCGGCCGCGAGCGCTTCGCCGCGGTCGAGCGGCGCGACCTCCCGGGTGACGGCCTGCGCGTAGATCGAGGTGGGGTACGACTCGAACTCCTCGCGGCCGAGTCGGCGCAGTTCGAGCGGCGGCGCGCCGTCGCGGGTCAGGAAGCCGTGGGAGCGGAGGGTCGCGGAGTGCCTCGGCCGGTTGCTGTCGAGGATCGCGACGCGCCGATTCGCCCGCACGAGCTGCAGGCCCGCCGAGAGCCCGGCGGGGCCGCCGCCGATCACGGCGACGCCTATCGGGGCTTCGCGGTCCTCCGCCGTCATGCCGGCTCCGAGTCCTCCGCGAGGCGGGCAGCCAGGCGCCGCAGCCGCGCGAGGGACTCCTCGCGGCCGAGCAGTTCGAACGACTCGAACAGCGGCGGCGACACGCGGCGACCGGAGGCGGCGACACGCAGCGGCCCGAAGGCGAGCCGCGGCTTGAGACCGAGCCCGTCGACGAGGGCGGCCTGGAGGGCGGCCTGGATCGGCTCCGTGCGCCACGACTCCTCGGGCAGCGCCTCGAGCACGGCGATCCCGGCCTCGAGCGTCTGCGGGGCGTCGTCCTTGAGCGACTTCAGCGCGTCGTCCTCGTAGACGAGGGCCTCGGCTGCGGTGAACAGGAAACCGAGCATGCCCACCGCCTCGGAGAGCACCGTGATGCGGCTCTGCACGAGCGGCACGGCCCTGCGAACCGTCTCGCGCTGCGCCTCGGAAGGCTCCACGGGGAGCGCGCCGCCGGCGATGAGATAGGGCAGGATCCGCCGCCCGAAGTCGTCCTCGGCGAGCAGCCGGATGTGGTCGGCGTTGATGGCGTCGGCCTTCTTCTGATCGAAGCGGGCGGGGTTCGGGTTGACGTCGGCGACGTCGAACGCCGCCACCATCTCCTCTCGCGAGAACACGTCGCGATCCGGGGCCAGCGACCAGCCCAGCAGCGACAGGTAGTTGATCAGCCCCTCCGGGATGAAGCCGCGCGCGCGGTGGCCCAGCAGGTTCGACTCGGGGTCGCGCTTCGAGAGCTTCTTGTTGCCCTCGCCCATCACGTAGGGAAGATGGCCGAACTGCGGTATCTCCCGCTCGATGCCCAACTCGACGAGGGCGCGGTGCAGCGCGATCTGCCGAGGCGTTGATGAGAGCAGATCCTCGCCGCGCAGCACGTGGGTGATGCCCATGAGCGCATCGTCGACGGGATTGGTGAGGGTGTAGAGCGGCGCGCCGCCCGGGCGCACCACCACGAAGTCGATCGTGGAGCCGGCGGGGAAGGAGATGTCACCGCGCACGAGGTCGGTGAAGGAGAGATCGGTGTCGGGCACGCGGAAGCGCAGCGCCGGCGTACGGCCCTCCGCGCGGAAGGCCGCGCGCTGCTCGTCGGTGAGGTCGCGGTCGTGGTTGTCGTAGCCGAACTGCTTGGGCCGGCCGGCCGCCTCGTTGCGGGCGTCGATCTCCTCCGCGGTCGAGTAGCTCTCGTAGAGGTAGCCCGCCTGCTCGAGCCGGGCGGCGACGTCGCGGTAGATCTCGCCGCGCTGCGACTGCCGGTAGGGCCCGTGCGGACCGCCGACGTCGATGCCCTCGTCCCAGTCGAGGCCCAGCCAGCGCAGCGAGTCGAGGATCTGCGCGTAGCTCTCCTCGCTGTCGCGCGCCGCGTCGGTGTCCTCGACGCGGAACACGAAGGTACCGCCCGTGTGCCGGGCGTACGCCCAGTTGAACAGGGCCGTGCGCACCATGCCGACGTGCGGGACGCCCGTCGGCGAAGGGCAGAAGCGCACGCGCACGTCGCCGCCGGTGGCGCTGGAGAACTGGGGAGAGGCGCTAGTTGACATCGCCCCCTAGTCTATCGATTGGCGCCGCCCGCGCAGGGACACCGCGGCGGAGACGCCCAGAACGACGAGCGCCCCCGCGACCGCCGCGAGCACCGGGAATCCCCCGATCGCGAAGACAAGGCCGGAGGCCCCGCCGGCCGCCGCTCCGGCGGCGTTCATCGCGGTGTCGGACTGCCCCTGGCGCCTCGGGCGCGCCTCCACCGGGGTGACCTCGGTCAGCAGCGCCGATCCGGCGACCGTCACCATGCTCCACCCGATGCCGAGCAGCACCAGCGCGACCTGGACCACCGGCATCGATTCGCCGCCGAGGCCCGCCCCGAGCACGGCCAGCGCCAGCACGGAGAACCCGAGCAGCAGCACCGGCCGCGCGCCGATCCTGCCCGAGAGCATGCCGAACACCGGCGAGAGCGCGTACATTCCCGCGATGTGCAGGCTGATGGTGAGCCCCACCAGCGTGATGCCGCCGCCGTGCTGCGCGATCTGGAGCGGGGTCATCGCCATGACGGACACCATCGTCGCGTGAGCCAGGGCGATGAGCGCGATCGCCAGGAACTGCGGCGCCCGCCCGCCCGGCCCGCCGCCCGTCGACGACCGCCGCGGGGAGGGGCCGTCCGCGGCGGCCGCCTCGGCGAGCCGCCGGGACTCGAGCAGCGGATCGGGCCGCAGGCCGCACCAGACGACGATCCCCGCGGAGAGCTGCGCGCCGATGGTGAAGATGAAGATCCCCGCGAGGCCCGGCAGGCCGAGCGCCTCGCCCAGTATCTCGCCCGGTGTGATGAGGTTCGGGCCGATGACGGCGCCCACGGTGATCGACCAGACCACCAGCGAGAGGTCGCGCGCCCGGTTCTCGGGTACCGCGAGGTCGGCGGCCGCGAAGCGCGACTGCAGTTGCACCGCGCTCGCGACGCCCAGCACCGCGAGCCCGGCGAAGAGCAGCGGGGAGAAGCCGGCCGCCGAGGCGGCGATGATGGCGACGGCCCCCAGCACCGCGACGGCGTTGCCGGACGCCAGGGCGACGCGACGCCCCCGGCGGGCCGCGAGCCGCGCGAGCGGCATGCCCGCCAGCGCCGCCCCCACCGCGTTCATCGTCGACCCGAGGCCCGAGAGCGCGTCGTTGCCGGTGACCTCGGCGATGAGCAGCGCGCCCGCCGACAGCGAGGCGCCGACGCCCAGGCCGCCCAGCACCGTCGCCAGGGAGAGGATCGCGACGATGCGGCGCTGCGCGCCGTTCTCGACCGCGCGCCCGGAGACCGCGCTCAACCGACGGGCTCCAGCCCCCAGCGCGCACCGTCGACGCCCGCGAGCAGGCGCTTCGCGAGGCGCACCTGCGGGCTCTCGTTCGCCGTGACCATCGAGACCAGGCCGATGGTGCGGTGGCGCGCGGGCTCGAGCGGCAGTGCGCTCGCGCCCTCGGGCAGCGTGCGCGCCGCGGCCAGGGCGAGGCCCGGCACGAGCGCGACGGCACCGCCGGCAGCCGCCATCGCGAGCATAGCGGGCACGTTGTCGGTCTCCTGGATGATGTCCGGCTCGAAGCCGGCCTCGCCGGCGGCCGTGAGCAGGTGCCCCCGGCACTTCTCGCAGCCCGCGATCCAGTGCTCCGCGGCGAAGTCCGCGAGGTGCGCGCTCTCGCCGCGGTGATCGCGCTCGTCGGAGACGACCAGTCGCACCTCCTCGCGCCAGAGGGGCAGGAACGCGCTGCCCGCCGGCAGCTCGGCCGCCCCCGCGTAGTCGAAGACGAGCGCGCAGTCGACATCGCCGTCGCGCAGCATCGCGGTGGCGGCCGGCGGCTCGGCCTCGCGGTACTGCAGCGACACGTTGGGGGCCTCCTCTGCGAGCTCGCGCATCAGCGCGGGGACGATGGTCGCGCTCGCGCTCGGGAAGCCGACGAGCCGCAGGGTGCCCGCCCGCTCGCCGCGCAGATCGTCGATGGCCGCGATCGCGGCGTCGATCTCGGCGACCACCGTACGGCCGTGACCGGCGAGGATGCGACCGGCGGAGGTGAGCCGGATTCCCCGCCCGCTGCGCTCGATGAGGGGCACCGCGAGCTTCGTCTCGACGCGCTTGATGCGCTGGCTCACGGCCGGCTGGCTCAACCCGAGGCTCGCAGCTGCGGCGGTCAGCGAGCCGGTGGTGGCGAGGGCGTGCAAGATGCGCAGCTCGGTCGAGTCGATCGAGCCGAGCGGATCGGCGTTGCGCAGCGTCGTCATGCCACCGATGGTAACGCCAACATAACCTCAAATGAAACAAAGCACAGGAATGATTCTGTTTCATTATGCGTCGCGTTCTCCCAGTCTGGCTGCATGACCGCATCCGCACTCGGCACCTCGCCGGCCGACGCCGCAGCGTCGCCCTTCACCGAGCTCGGCTTCGCCGCGGGGCGCGGCTACCTCTCCGCGTGCACCGCCGGCCTCGCGGGAGTGGCCCCCGATCGCGTTGCGCTCGGCTCCCAGGTGTCGCAGCTGGTCTCCGTGGTCGCGGGGTGCGCGTGCGCTACGCTCCGGTCGACCGGCTCGCGGAGCAGCTCCGGCCGGAGACGGCGCTCGTCGCGTTCTCGCTCGTGCAGTCCGCGAGCGGTGAACTCGCCGACGCCGAGGCGGTCCGCGCCGCCGCCGCGCGGGTGGGCGCCCGCACGCTCGTCGACCTCACCCAGGCGCTCGGGTGGTTGCCCGTCGGCGCCGGATCCTTCGATTTCACCGTCTGCCACGCCTACAAGTGGCTGTGCGCGCCCCGCGGCACGGCCTTCCTCACCGTGCGGGCCGGCCTCGACGAGCAGCTCGTGCCGCTCGCCGCGGGCGCCGGGCGATTCGACGTCTCCCCCGCCTGGCCGGCGATCGGCGGCACCGAGGCCGCGCTGCGTTACTGTGGCACTTGTGACCGACGGATTCGAGCGCTACCCCGAGCGCGGCAAGAAGAAGTACCCGACCGTGCAGGCGATGATCGTGGGGATCCTCATCCTCGCACTCGGCGTCTACGCCTCGGTCGGCTCCGCCCGCGAGGGCGAGTGGCTCACGGCGGCGGGCACCGTCTGGCTCGCCCTCACGTTGGGACTCGGAGGCGTCGGCATCGGCCTCATGGGGCGCCCGGCTCGCGCGCCGTTCCGCTTCCTCAACGCCGTCGTCATGACTCGGGCCGAGCGCGCGCCCGTCGACTCATGGGTGCACGTCGCACCGACGAAGGCGCTCCCCTGGCCTCTCCTGCTCGGCAACGTGCTCTTCACGCTCGGCATGTGCGTCGGCCTCGTCTTCGCGGCGCTGCAGCTCATCGGCACGATCCCGCGGCTGAACGCCGAGACGACCCCCGCCGCGCTGCTGATCGCGATCGTCGCGTGCCTGCTCTTCGCGGTCGTCAGCGGCGCGCTCGCCTATCTGAACGTCGCGCGGAAATGGCGCAACGGGCGCTTCGGGGCGCGCCCGAGCGGTGTCGCGCTCGGCGAGAAGACCGTGAGCATCCGCATGCCGGGTCGCGACAGCGAGATCACGTGGGAGTACATCCGCACCGTCCGCCCCGAGATCATCGGCAGTCACCGCCGGCCGACCGCCGCGATACGGCTCGAGCTCGACCCCGCGGCGGGCGTTCCGGGGAACGTGCAGATGCTCGCGGCCGAGGGGTACACCGTGCCGATCGACGCGCTCTACTCCGCGCTGCGCTGGTACGCCGCGCACCCCGGTGCTCGGCGGGAGCTCGGCCGCACCGAGGGCGAGCGCCGGATCGAGGGCTGGCGGCGCGACGCCCTCGCGGTCGAGGTGCCGCAGACGTCCGGCCGGCTGTGACGGCCGGCGGCTTCCCGCGCCGAGGAACCGTCAGGACGCCGCGAACGCCGCCGCCTCCGCCCTGTCCTGCTCGGTGGCGACGAGCTGCCCGCAGGCGCCGTCGATCTCCTTGCCGCGGGTGTCGCGCAGCGTGGTCGGGATCCCGGCCGCGTTGAGGCGGTCGACGAACTCGCGGGTGACCTCGCGCGTCGACGCGGTCCAGATCGAGCCGGGCGTCGGGTTGAGCGGGATCGGGTTGACGTGCACCCACCCGCGGCCGCGCGCGTTGAGCTTGTCGGCCAGCAGATCGGCGCGCCAGCCGTGGTCGTTCATGTCCTTGATGAGGGCGTACTCGATCGAGACCCGCCGGCCCGTCGTCTCGTAGTAGTGGTAGGCGGCGTCGAGCACCTCCTCGACCTTCCAGCGGCTGTTGACCGGGATGAGGTCGTCGCGCAGTTCGTCGTCGGGCGCGTGCAGCGACAGCGCGAAGGTGATGGGAATGCGCTCGTCGGCTAGCTTGCGGATGGCGGGCGCGAGCCCCACGGTCGAGACGGTGATGCCGCGGGCGGACATGCCGAGGCCCTCGGGCGCCGGGGCGATCATGCGGTGCACCGCGTTCATGACGCGCTTGTAGTTGGCGAGCGGCTCCCCCATGCCCATGAACACGATGTTGTTCACGCGCTCGGGCTCCGCGCCGTCGCCCGGCTCGCGCGCGCGCCCGAGACCGCCCTCGGCGATCACCCGGTTGGCCTGAACGACCTGGTCGAGGATCTCCGCGGTGGACATGTTGCGGGTGAGGCCCGCCTGACCGGTCGCGCAGAACGGGCAGTTCATGCCGCAGCCGCACTGGCTCGAGACGCACAGCGTGATGCGGCCCGGGTAGCGCATGAGCACCGATTCGACGAGCGCCCCGTCGAAGAGGCGCCACAGAAACTTGATCGTCGCGCCGTCGTCGGTGACGAGCCGTTTCACCTCGGTGAGGAGCGGTGGGAAGAAGGCGCGCGCCAACTCGTCCCGGCGATCCTTCGGCAGATCCGTCATCTGCTCGGGATCGGTGGTGCGGTGCTCGAAGTAGTGCTTCGACAGCTGCTTGGCCCGGAACTTCGGCAGGCCCATCTCGACGACCCTCGCCTCGCGCTCCGCGAGCGTCATGTCGGCGAGGTGGGTGTCGGGCTGCTGCACCCGGGGCGACGCGAACTGCAGCGTCGGCCGGCCATCGGGGTTCGTGATCTGCTTCCAGCCCTCGGCCTTCGGGCGGATCTGCGGGCGGGCCCCTCCGGAGGGTCGCGTCTTGATCAGCTCGCCCCGCGGCGCCTGCTGGGAAGGGCGCGCGGGCTGCGCGTCGTGGTTGAGCTTGTTCGGATCCATCGCTCCCATTGTCTCATCCGCCGGCTGTGCGCCCCGGCGGCGAGCTCAGAACTCCTCGTAGACCGCGGGATCCTGACCCTTCAGGCGGCCGTCGGGGCGGCCGAGCGCGGTGATCGCCGCAACCTCGTCCGGCGCGAGCGAGACCTCCGCCGCGGCCAGGTTCTCGCGCTGGCGGCCCGGATCGGCCGACTTCGGCAGCGGCACGACCCCGCGCGCCACGTGCCAGGCGAGAATCGCCTGCACCGGCGAGACGCCATGCGCGGCGGCGATCTCGCCCACCACGGGCTGCGCGGTGACGTCGTTGCCGCGCCCGACGGGGCTCCAGGCCTCGACGATGATGCCGCGCTCGCGGTGGTACTCCACGGCCTCGGCCTGCGGGAAGTAGGGGTGCAGCTCGATCTGGTTGACCACCGGGCGCACGCCGGTCTCAGCCTCGAGGCGCTCGAGATGCTCCGGCAGGAAGTTGGAGACGCCGATGTGGCGCACCAGCCCGCGATCGCGCGCCTCGACGAGGGCTCGCCAGGCCTCGTCGTACCGGCCGACAGCGGGGTTGGGCCAGTGGATCAGGTACAGGTCGATCGCGTCGAGCCCCGTGCGGTACACGCTCTCCTCGACCGTGCGCAGGGCGGCGTCGAACTCGTGATGGCGGCCCGGCAGCTTGCTGGTGACGATCACCGACGCGCGGTCGGCGTCCGCGTCGCGCACCCCGCGACCCACGGTCCCCTCGTTCTCGTAGTTGAAAGCCGAGTCGACGAGCCGGTAGCCGGCCTCCACGGCTGATCGCACCGAGGCCGCCCCGGCGATCCCGTTCAGCCCGTAGGTGCCGAGCCCAATGGCCGGCAGTGCGAATCCGTCGTGTGCGCGCTGTTCGATCATGCCCTCCACTCTAGGCCCGTGAGGCGACGGAGCGTTAGAGCAGCCTCGAGCGGATCAAGAAGCGCTGCCCCTCGGGCGCCTCCAGCGAGAAGCCGCTCCCCCTCCCCGGCACCGCGTCGACCGTGAGATGGGTGTGGGCCCACACCCCGAACTGCTCGCGCGACATCCAGAAGCCGATCTCCCGGTTCGCCTCGGCACCGCCGGTGCCGGAACCGGCCGCTCCCGGGAGCGGGGGCAGCTCGAGGGTGCCGAGCAGCACGTCCTGCCCGCCCGTCCTGAACTCGCCGTCCTGGTAGCACATAGGAGAACTGCCGTCGCAGCAGCCGCCCGACTGGTGGAACATGAGCGGTCCATGCATCGACCACAACCGCTCGATCAGCTCGAGCGCCGCCGGCGTAAAGGCCAGCCGGCTCTCGATCTCACCCTCCACCTCCGCTCTAGCGTCCACCGTGCCAGGGATCGGGGCGCTCCCCGAGGGGGCCGGAGCCCCCGCGGGGAGATCGCAGCTGTCGCCGGCACTCATCAGAAGAAGCCCATCGGATTCTCGTCGTAGCTGACGAGCAGGTTCTTCGTCTGCTGGTAGTGGTCGAGCATCATCAGGTGGTTCTCGCGCCCGATGCCGCTCGACTTGTAGCCGCCGAAGGCCGCGTGCGCGGGATAGCTGTGGTAGTTGTTCACCCACACCCGGCCCGCCTCGATCGCGCGCCCCGCGCGATAAGCGGTGTTGCCGTCGCGGCTCCAGACGCCGGCGCCGAGACCGTAGAGCGTGTCGTTGGCGATGCGGATCGCATCGTCGAAGTCGGCGAAGGTGGTCACCGACACAACCGGCCCGAAGATCTCCTCCTGGAAGATGCGCATCGAGTTGTCGCCGCGGAAGATGGTCGGCTGGATGTAGAACCCCTCCGCGAACTCGCCCCCGAGCTCCTCGATCCCGCCGCCCGTGAGCACCTCGGCGCCTTCCTGGCGGCCGATGTCGAGGTACGACCTGATCTTCTCGAACTGGTCGTTCGACGCCTGCGCGCCCACCATCGTGTCGGTGTCGAGCGGGTTGCCCCGCGTGATGCGCTCGGTGCGCTCCACCACGGCGTCGAGGAAGTCGCCCGCGATCGACTCCTGGATCAGCGCGCGCGACGGGCAGGTGCAGACCTCGCCCTGGTTCAGGGCGAACATCGCGAAGCCCTCCTGCGTCTTGTCCCAGTAAGCGTCGTCCTTCGCCATCACGTCCTCGAAGAAGAGGTTGGGGCTCTTGCCGCCGAGCTCCAGCGTGACGGGGATGATGTTGTCGGAGGCGTACTGCATGATGAGGCGGCCGGTCGTGGTCTCGCCGGTGAACGCGATCTTGCGGATGCGCTTGTTCGACGCGAGCGGCTTGCCCGCCTCCGCGCCGAAGCCGTTCACGATGTTGACGACGCCGGGCGGCAGCAGATCGCCGATCAGCTCGAACAGGAACATGATCGACGCCGGCGTCTGCTCGGCGGGCTTGATGACGACGGCGTTGCCCGCGGCGAGCGCCGGGGCGAGCTTCCAGGTGGCCATGAGGATCGGGAAGTTCCACGGAATGATCTGCCCGACGACGCCGAGCGGCTCGTGGAAGTGATAGGCGACCGTGTCGTGGTCGATCTGCGAGATCCCGCCCTCCTGCGCGCGGATCGCGCCGGCGAAGTAGCGGAAGTGGTCGATGGCGAGCGGGATGTCGGCGGCCAGCGTCTCGCGCACCGCCTTGCCGTTGTCCCAGGTCTCGGCCACCGCGATGGCCTCGAGGTTCTGCTCGATGCGGTCGGCGATCCTGTTCAGGATCACCGCGCGCTCGGCGACGCTCGTCCTTCCCCAGGCAGGCGCGGCGGCGTGGGCCGCGTCGAGAGCGACCTCGATGTCCTCCGCGGTGCCGCGGGCGACCTCGCAGAAGGCCTTGCCGGTCACCGGCGACACGTTCTCGAAGTACTGCCCCTTAACGGGCGGCACCCACTCCCCGCCGATGTAGTGCTCGTAACGGCTCTTGAAGCTCGCGGGCGAGCCGGGCTGGCCCGGTGCTGCGTAGACGGTCATGGCTGTCTCCTTCGACGTCGCTGTCAGGACCCCTCATCCCTCGTCGGGATTCGGTTACGGGCAGGTTACGCGCGCCGACGTTGCATCAACGTTGCAGGGTCTCGAGCCTCGCGACGACCCGGGCTCGCTTCGGGGAGAGCGGCGGCAGCACCTGCAGCAGCGTCTCCCACACCTCCGCGTCGTCGGCGGCCCAGTTCTGGGCGTACTCGAACAGCGGATCGGCCGCCGCCGACTGCAGCACCGACTCCCGCAGCGTCCCGTCGACCTCGGCGCGCAGCCGCTCGGCGACCGGAGCATCGGAGGCCGGCAGCACCGGCCCCTCGTAGGCGGCGAGCGCGAGCCGGTGCGCTCCGCGCCCGAGCGCCTCGAGCGTCTCGACCGCATCGATGCGCAGCGCGCGGTCGAGGCGGTAGGGGCGCGAGAGCAGGCCGATCCCGCGCTGTCCCAGCCACCTGCGCAGCCGCACCATCTCGGCGCGAAGGGTCTGCTCCGACGCGGCGTCGCCGTAGACCTGTTCGGCGAGGGCGGCGGCCCCGAGCCCCTGCGGGGCGCCCGCGAGGGCGAGCAGGATCTCGGCGTGCCTGCCGCTGACGGGCATCGATCCGTCGGCGTGCTCGAGCAGCGCGGGATCGCGCCCCAGCAGCACCAGCCGCGGCGCGATCGGCGCGGCCCGGCGCCTCGGCCGCTCGCTCTCGATGAGCGAGCGCAGCGACTCGAGCTTCAGCTCGGCCTCGACCGCGGCGAGCGTCGCCTCCACGAGCGGGAGGATGTGCGGCGACGCGGCGACGTCGCCGCCCGTGACGTCGATGACGCCGATGATGGCCCCGCTCGCCGGGTCGTGCACGGGTGCGGCGGTGCAGCTCCACTGGTGCACGGCGCGGTTGTAGTGCTCGGCTCCGAGCACCTGGATCGCGTGGTCGAGCGCCAGCGCACTGCCGGGGGCGCTCGTGCCCACCGCCGCCTCCGACCAGTCCATCCCCGCACGGAATCCCATGTCCTCGGCCCTCGACCGCAGCCCCGGATCGCCGTCGAGCCACAGCAGTCGGCCGGCCGCGTCACCCACGGCCACGATGAGTCCCGAGTCGCCGGCCTCCTCGAAGAGCAGCCGCTGCACGACGGGGAGCACCCGCGCGATGGGGTGGACGCGGCGCAGCTCCGCCAGCTCCTCGCCGGTGAGGGCGGGCCCCTCGGGTGCGCGGAACGGATCGATCGTGCCCTGCTGCGACCTCAGCCAGGACTCCACGACCACCGGGCGCAGCTCGGCCCGGGCGGCGAATCGCTCGAGCGAGGCGGGATCGTCGGCCGATACCGCCCCGGCGATGAAGGCCTCGTGCGCCTGTGCGAGACGTCGGCGCCGCTCACGGGCCGACTCGCCGCTGCGCAGTGCGCGCCACTCGCTCGCCACTCCGGCTCCTCCTTCGCAGCCCGTCCCCCGCCTCTTCCGAGGGTAGCCGAGAACCGCGCCGGCCACGACCGTCGCGCGAGGCGGATCCGCCCCGGGGCGCAGAGTCGTCGGCGCGCTACGATCCCGAGCGGTAGAGCGCCAGCAGCCCGGCGACGCCGTCCGACTCCCAGGCCTCGAGCTGCTGCTGCGCCGGACCGCGGTCGGCTCGCCGCCGCGCGACGAACCGCTCGACCAGTTCGGCGTCGCCGGCTGCGCTCAACTCGTCGGCCGCGTGCTCGAGCATCGCGTCGACCAGCTGGAACGCCGGACGCGGCTCGCCGTCCAGTGGATCGAAGAGCCGGCCCCGCAGCCCGTCCCGGGCGGCCAGCCAGTGCGCGCCGCGCAGCAGGTCGGGCTGCGGGTACGTCGGGAGCTCGCCGAGCTCGTACTCGCGCAGGCCGCGAGCCGCGAGTGCGCGAAAGATCATGGCGAGGGCGATCGCGTCCTCCGACTCGAGCTGCGCATCGGCCGTGCGCAGCTCGATCGTGGGGAATCGCTCCGAGAGCCGGATCGACCAGTTCACGAGCGCCGTGTCGACGAGCGCCCCCGCCCGCACGAGTCCGGCTACCACGCTCCGGTACTCGGAGCCGTCGGCGAAGGCGGGCGGGTAACCGGAGGTGGGCCACTGCTGGGTGAGCAGATAGCGCCAGCTGGCGTACCCTGTGCGCTCGCCCAGGTAGACGGGCGAGTTGGCGGCGAGAGCGGCGAGGGTCGGCGACCAGCGGGCGAAGCGGGCGATCGCCTGCACGCCGGCGTCTCGCGAGGGAACCTCGACGTGCACGTGGGCGCCCGTCGAGTAGTAGCGCGCGACCGATCCGCGCGCCGAGTCGGCGATCTCGAGGTAGCGGGGCTTCGCGACGACCCGGCCGGGCTCGTCGCCGCCGACGGGGGGCAGGCCGGTGCCCGCGAGCACCAGTCCCAGCTCCTCAGCCGCGGCCGCCGCCGTCGCGCGGAACCCGCCGAGAGCGTCGCGCGCCTCGTCGGCCCGCTCGCAGACAGGGGTGGCGGTCTCGAGCTGGCAGTGGAAGAACTCGTGCTCGGCGCGCAGTCCCGGCAGCGCCTCGATCAGCTCCTCGGCGCCGTCGCTCGGGAGCCCCGACTCCGCGTCGAGCAGCAGGTACTCCTCTTCGACACCGAACCTCGGCGCGCGGGTGGAAGCTGCGACCATCGCACCACCTGCCCTTCTCGCAAGAGTTCCAGTGTGGCACAGGCCGCCCTCCGCGATCGCCACTGTTACGGCGGCGGCGCGGAGGCCGCATCACAGCACGGGGTTGCGCAGGATCCCGACCCCCGCGATCTCCACCTCGACGGTGTCTCCGGACTCGAGCGGGCCGACCCCCGCGGGCGTGCCCGTGAGGATCACATCGCCGGGCAGCAGCGTGAAGGCCTGCGAGGCGTGGGCCACGATGCGGGCGAGCGAGTGGATCAGCTGCGAGGTGCGGCCCTCCTGGCGCACCTCGCCGTTCACGCGCGTGACCAAGCGGGCATCGGCGAGATCCGGATCCGTCTCGATCACCGGGCCCAGCGGGCAGAACGTGTCGAAGCCCTTGCCCCGCGCCCACTGCCCGTCCTTGATCTGCAGATCGCGGGCCGTGACGTCGTTGGCGCAGGTGAATCCGAAGACGTACTGCAGCGCCTCCTCCTCCGGCACGTCCTTGGCCACCGCGCCGATCACCATGGCCAGCTCGCCCTCGTGCTCCACGCGGTCCGAGATCGCGGGCCGCACGATCGGCTCGCCCGGCCCGATCACCGAGGTGTTGGGCTTGAGGAACAGCAGCGGCTCCTCGGGGGCGTCGCCGCCGGTCTCCGAGCGCATCTCGGCCACGTGATCGGCGTAGTTCTTGCCGACGCAGACCACCTTCGAGCGGGGAATCACGGGCGCGAGCAGCCGCGCCTCCTCGAGGCGGATCCGACGGCCAGTGGTGTCGAAGCCCGAGATCATCGGATCGCCGCTCAGCTCGACCAGTTCGAGGCCCCCGCCCCGGCCGTCGCCGTTCCCCTCGGCCTCGTCGAGGATGCCGAACGAGATCTCGCCCTCGAACTGGAAGCGCGCGACCTTCACGCCTGCGCCCCCGCGGGCTGAGCGGCGGGCACGATCACGTCGAGCCAGCCGTGGCGATCCTCCCGGGTGCCGCTCTGGATGCCCGTGAGCTCCTCCCGCAGCGACATGGTCAGCTCGCCGGGAGCGGCGTCGCAGAAGTCGATGTCGAGGCCCTCGCCCTTCAGCTGCCGGATCGGGGTGATCACGGCCGCGGTGCCGCAGGCGAACGCCTCGGTGATGCTGCCGTCGGTCACGCCCTCGCGCCACTCGGTCACGGTGAGGTCGCGCTCCTCCACCTCGTGGCCGCGATCCTTCGCGAGCCGGATCAGGCTGCGGCGGGTCACGCCGTCGAGGATGTTGCCGTTGAGCCGGGGGGTGAGCAGCGTGCCGTCGGCGCGCACGAGGAACAGGTTCATGCCGCCGAGCTCGTCGATGGTGTCGACCGTCGCGGAGTCGGTGAACAGCACCTGCTGACAGCCGTTCTCGGCGGCGACCCGCTGCGGCAGCAGCGAGGCCGCGTAGTTGCCGCCGCACTTCGCAGCGCCCGTGCCGCCGCGGCCCGCGCGGGCGAGATCCTGCGACAACCAGATCGACACGGGCTGCACGCCACCGCTGAAGTACGGCCCGGCGGGGCTCGCGATCACGAGGAAGCGGGCGCGCTCGGCCGCGCGCACCCCGAGGAAGTTCTCGTCGGCGATCATGAACGGCCGCAGGTAGAGGCTCTGATCCTGCCCGCCCGGCACCCAGTCGGCGTCGATGCGCACGAGCTCGCGGATGGCCCGCACGAAGAGCTCCTCCGGCAGCTCGGGCAGCGCGAGCCGGTGGGCCGACTCGTTGAGGCGCCTCGCGTTGGCCTCCGGGCGGAAGGTCACAATCGAACCGTCGGGGCGGCGGTACGCCTTGAGCCCCTCGAAGATCTCCTGGCCGTAGTGCAGCACCGAGGAGGCCGGATGCATCGCGATCGGCCCGTAGGGGATGATCTCGGCGTCGTGCCACCCGGCATCCCGCGTCCACACGATCGAGACCATGTGGTCGGTGAAGCGGTTGCCGAAGCCGGGATCGCTCAGGATCGCCTCGCGATCGGCGGCGGGCAGCCTCTCGGCCTCGGTGCGGGTGAATGCCAGGTCAGTCATGGGTGTGCTCTCTTGCTTCGAGGGGCTGGAGGTCAGTCGCCGCGGCGCGGCAGCCGCGCGATCACGGCATCGCCGATCTCGGCGGTGGAGCGCCGAGCGCTGACGCGAGCGGCGAGGTCCGCGCGCACGGCGTCGCGCACGCGATCGCCCTCGGCTCCGAGGCCGAGGTGGTCGAGCATGAGGGCCGCGGAGAGGATCGCCGCTGTCGGGTCCGCCTTCTGCTGCCCCGCGATGTCGGGCGCAGATCCGTGTACGGGCTCGAACATGCTCGGGAACGAGCCGTCGGGATTGATGTTGCCGCTGGCCGCGAGCCCGATGCCGCCGCCGATGGCGCCGGCCAGGTCCGTGAGGATGTCTCCGAACAGGTTATCAGTGACGATCACGTCGAAGCGAGCAGGATCCTGCACCATGAAGATGGTGGCCGCGTCGACGTGCATGTAGTCGACGGCGATCTCGGGATACTCCGCGGCAACGGCCTGCACGATGCGCTGCCAGGCGGCGCCGGCGTGCACGAGCACGTTGGTCTTGTGCACCCAGGTGAGCCTCTTGCGCGGACGATTCCGCGAGGTCTCGAAGGCGTAGCGCACCACCCGCTCGATGCCGAGAGCCGTGTTGACCGAGACCTCCGTCGCCACCTCGTTCGGGGTGCCGGGCCGCAGCCGACCGCCGTTGCCGGCGTACGGGCCCTCGGTGCCCTCGCGCACGACCACGAAATCGACCTCGCCCGGGTTTCTGAGCGTCGACTCGACCCCCGGGAACAGCGTGCAGGGGCGCACGTTCGCGTAGTGCTCGAAGTCGAAGCGCAGCTTGAGCAGCAGGCCCCGCTCGATGTTGGCGTGCTTGAGGCGCGGGTCGTTCGGAGCGCCGCCGACCGCGCCGAAGAGGATCGCGTCGTGCTGTGCGATCGCGGCCTGCTCCTGGGCCGGCAGCGTGTCCCCCGTCTCGAGGTAGCGCTCCGCCCCCAGCTTGAACTCCGTGCGGTCGAGCGCGACGTCGCCGCCCGCCAGCACCGCGTCGAGCACGCGATTCGCCTGCTCGATCACCTCGGGTCCGATACCGTCGCCCGGGATGACGGCGAGCCTGATGGTGCGGGTCACTGAACGCTCCTCTTCGTGCTGGGACTGAGCGCCTCCAGCTTACTCGCGTCTCGCCCCCGGGCCGCCCCCGGACTTCACGCTCGGCAGGGTTCTGGGCCCGGTTCTCGGCACTTCTCCGATCCGTGTGCGCCTTTCTGCCGCTTCGGCTCGTGTGAACCCCCCGAAAGGCGCACACGGATCGGCTCGACGGCCGCGCCGACCCCGGCGGGCGGCGGGCGGCGGGGCCGGATCGGTGCCGGGGCGGGGTCTGCCGCCCGAGGCTGCGGGACACCGGCGCTTGACGGCACGAATGCGAAAACACCCGCCTGAGCGGGGGTTTTCGTTCCGGTGACCCCAGCGGGATTCGAACCGGCGTTACCGCCGCGAGAGGGAGTTCAGAGTGCCCGAATCGACGTGATCGCCTCGGGACTTGCCTGTGTTTCAGTGCTTCCCGAGTGTGTCGAGTGCGGCGCGAAAGTTCTCTTCGTCGGGGTTCGTTGCCAAAATGTTGCCACTAGATGTTGCCGATGCGCAGGTCGTTTACAAGCCAATCCGCGACATGAGAACGAACTGCGGCCTCATCCGAGAGGTCGACTGACTTATAGATCATTCCCACAAAGTCGGTCGGCATCTTCTCGATCGATCCGTCCTTTAGGAGTGCAACACGACGGCCTGTCATAAGCATCGCCCCAACCTCCGAGATTTCGGTACATTCACCACCATTTCCGCGAACCGCGGCGACCCACGCCGTCCATGACCGGGCAGGCGCGGCTTGCCCATCGACTCTCCCGTGAGCGGATTCGTCCAGTCCACCCATTTCGCATATTCGTCCGAGGTCAGTCCAAGCTCGCCAATCACACGGCCCTCGGCGTCGACTGCGGTGAACTCCGCCAGAGCGGTTCCGCCCTCCAGGTAATAGTCGTCGGCTCGCGATCGGTCGGACTCCAGGTAGCGACGGGCATCCGCGCCGGAGCCCCGGAAGAGGATCACGCCGCCCTTCATGCTCCGACCTTTCACTATCTCATGTTCTTGCAAATACCTACGGTAGCATACGTTCATTCGGAGGAACAGGGGCAAGAGCGCTCGAGGCATCAGTGGAATCGGCTGGTGTGGTTGTGTGTCGCTGTCGCCATGCGGCTCAACGGTAAGGATGACGTTACTGGTGCCTTCCGCCGTCGGAGACGCGGAGATTTCCTTGCTGCCGCAGCATTCAGGGTCGATGTAGACCGAACCGGCATTGTCCGAGATCACCCCAGCGCCTGGACACCACAGGATCACAAGATCACACGGCGTTGATCTGACGTGTAGTGCGCAGTCACGACCCCTAACGGCTATGCGGTCGCGACGGCTGCAAGGTAGCGGCGGCCCAACGTCCGCATATGCTCCACTAACTCCGGCGGCTCGGTCGCCTCGAAGTCGAGACCGAGCATGCCGACGTACACCGCGATAATCTCGAGGCTGTCCGCGCCGGTGACAAGAACACAGCTCGATTCGTCAATCGCCTCAACCACGCCCACAGTTGCGTTGATCCGCGACAGCACTTTTTCGGCCGGTGCATGCACGGTGATCCGCGCGTGTACTCGCCAGCCTGCGGCCGCCACGTCGCGAAGCACAAAACTGGTGAAGTCTCCGCCCGGCAGCTCGACCGGAACGAACTTCCGCGCGGTTGCCAGTTTCAGAGTCATCCAGTCGACGCGGTAGGTGTTCCATGCTCCGGTCTCAGGGCCGCGGGCGACGAGATACCAGTGTCGCTCCCAGCTCACTAGCCGGTACGGCTCAACGAGGATCGGCCAGTCGGAGAACTCCGCCGAGGCATCGTTGCGCACCGGCCCGTCTTCGGGACGCATGGGAGCGGAGTAGCCGAACCGGAGTAGGTGCTGGTCGCGGATTGCTGCGGCAATCACAGCAAGAGTCTCAGCGCCCACTTCGGGATCCGGCACATTGCTGCCGGTGTTTGTTGGCCCGTCTGTCGTGGTCTCGTGCAGCGCGGTGACCATGCGGCGGAGTCGATGCGGAAGCACCTGTTCCAGCTTGGCAAGAGCTCGTGAGCTGCTCTCCTCGATCCCAGTCACCCCACGGCCTGCGCGGAGCCCGATGGCGACCGCCACCGCTTCCTCGTCGTCAAGGAGCAGAGGCGGCATCTTCCCTCCCGGCCCGAGCCGGTAACCCCCGGTCGCGCCCCGTGTCGCCTCAATCGGATAGCCAAGTTCGCGCAGTCGGTCGATGTCGTTGCGGATCGTACGTCGGCTCACACCCAGACGCTCCGCCAACTCGGCCCCGGGCCACTCCGGCCGAGACTGTAAGAGCGCCAGCAGGGCGAGCAGCCGGGAGGACGTTTCTAGCATGGAAAAATCATACGCGATTTAGGAATCTAATCTTCCTATATGACCTCTAGCGTCTTAGTCATGACGAAAAATACCGCAAACACCACCATCCGCCCTTTCCGAGTCGAGGTACCTCAGGCCGACATCAACGATCTTGCTGACCGCCTCACGCGAACCCGTCTCCCACGCCCCGCGCCGACCGACGACTGGGAGTACGGCACCCCGAACAGTTACCTCGCTGAGACCGTCGAGCAATGGCGGACACGGTTCAACTGGCGCGAATGGGAGGCGCGGATGAACGCTTACCCGCACTATCTCACCGACATCGACGGTCAGACTGTGCACTTCATCCATGTGCCATCGAAGGAGAAGGACGCCACGCCTCTGCTGCTCGGCCACAGCTACCCAGGGTCATTCATCGACTTTCTCGACATGATCGGCCCGCTGACCGATCCGGTCGCCCACGGGGGCAAAGCTGAGGATGCGTTCTCGATCGTGCTGCCGTCGATCCCAGGCATGGGATTCAGCACACCGGTGAACGGTCGAGGCTGGACGATGCGTCGGGTGGCCGAGACTTTCGACAAGCTGATGCGCCGACTCGGCTACGACTCCTACGGGGCGCATGGCAGCGACAGCGGTGCGATTATCGCCCGTGAGCTGGGAGTGCTGGAGCCGAAGGGGTTCCTCGGGCTGCATGTGCTGCAACTGTTCTCGTTCCCCTCCGGTGAGCCCTCCGAGTTCGAGAAGCTGACTCCCAAGGACTATCAAGGACTCGAACACATGAAGTGGTTCCAGTCCGTTGGCGGCTACAACCAGATCAACGCCTCAAGGCCGCAGACCGTCGCGGTCGGCATTGCCGACTCCCCTGTCGGTCAGTTGGCGTGGAGCGAACTCTTCAACAACTTCGGCAATGGCACGAGCCTGGTCAGCAGAGACCAGATTCTCGCGCAGGTCTCGCTGTACTGGTTCACCAACACCCAGGCGACGGCCGGGCGATACCACTTCGAGGAAGCGCGTGCAGGCGCCGACGCGGCGGTCAACCGTTCCCGCACCGGGGTCGCCGTGTTCGCGGACGACTTCCAGACGATCCGGGCCTTCGCCGAGCGAGACAACAGCAACATCGTGCACTGGTCGGAGTTCCCCGACGGCGGGCACTTCGCGTCCCTGGAAAGGCCCGAGGCGCTGGTCGAGGATCTGCGGATCTTCTTCCGCGCCGAACGGTAGTCCAATGCACACCAGGCGTGCTCATCGGGCATGCCATCGTGAGGGAGGGAGACGGTGGTCACACTTCTACTTGAACAGCCGGAGACCACACCGGCCGACACCGCGCCGGGACGAGCGACCGCGCCGAATCAGCGCTCGCCGTCCTATCGGGGAGCGCTGGCACCCTTTCGATGGGTCGCCGCGCACAGGGTGATGCATCGGCAAGTCGCGGAGTCGGTGACGGTCTACGACTGCGTGCGGTTCGTGTTCGTCTGTGATGGGTCGATTGTCTTGCGCGGCGATGCGGAACCTCGCCCCGTGTCGTCGGGTGATGTGGTGCTGGTCACGACGGGTGTGGCGTTCGGTTGGGAACCGGAGGGCCGCACGGTAGTCACGACGGTGCCGCTGGATACCGGCTATCTGCTCGGGGTGTTCTTCTGGCAGCACCTCGAACACGCCGCCGACCTCGCAGACGCCGCCGAGCTTGCTGCCCGCATGTATCCCGACCCGATCCAAGTACTCCGCCTGGGCGAACCTGCCGTCGAACGCCTCGGGCCGGTGCTGGACGACCTCACCGCGCTCACCGCTGAACTGCCAGAGGCGGCGGGTTTCTTCCGGCTGCAAAGCCTGGTTGACGAGGTGCTCTCAGCTATCGCCCCGCACATTCGTACCGCGCCGGGCGTCCAGTGGCCGGTTTCGCTCGGCCCGCGCGCGCGAGTGCCACGGTGACGCGTGTTTCACCCTGCCCCGTTGCTAGTCGCGGAGACCGCGGCGATGATGTGCGCGAACCTCGGAAAGAGGTGGCGGCACCACCCCGAGCGGGTATCGCCGCTACGGGCCTGCGACGGCGTCGGCTGGAGGGCCGGGCCTCGCCGTTGGCACCGCACACGAAGCCGACTTCTCCAACTGAATCAGGCAGGAGCGGGGCGCATTTCATGTGCTAACTCATGTGCTACCGACCCTGCTCGGTCGTGGAGCGCGGTGCAGGTATCCACAGGCGAGCCTCGCGGAAGCCGCGGAATCATGCGGCAGAACGCCGATTCATGATTTCGTGTGCGAGGGGGAACGGATGAGTTCAGAACTCCCAACTAACCGGCCCGACCCTGCCTTCCAGGCGGGAGCAGTCCACGGGCGCGGGCGCGAGTGACCCAGCCCTGTGCAGTAGAGAGAGCAACGCCGCTTATCTCGGCCATCGTTGCTGACGGGTTGGGATCGCCCTTGGCAGTGAGTCGGCCGTGCTGGAGTGCGACCAGCTCGTAGAAGTCTGGGTCTTTCTTCGGGTCGCTGAGCGGCTTCAGCAGGTCTCGTTCTGCAACCTTGCGACCGGAGGGCAGGACGATCTTGCCGCCAGTGATCGTCTCGGTGCGCCTCATCGCGAACAGGCGCTTGTTGATCGCTGCCTCGATTCGAGCGGTCGGCAGTTCACGCAAGAGCTGGCTGGTGATCGGGTCGCCAGGTCGCCACGGCAGGTAGATGACGCCGGTGATCCGTACTTCCTCGGGTACCGCGAACGTCTGTCGCTGAAGGCGGATCATCACGCGGGTTGCGGTGGCGGTGTGCTCGATGTAGCGCCAGCGTCCGTCGATAGTTTCGTTGGTCTCCGAGTCGAGCTGCGTTTGCCGGTCGGCCTCGGTGCTGGACTGATCGTTGTAGCCGAGGATCGCGTCGATTTGTTCGCTGGCGTCGTCGTCGCGTTCGCCAGGGAATCGGCTCGGGAGGTACCACCCATCGGGCAGGTCTGACTGGACAATCAGGCCGTCGTAAGACTGATCGCCGGTGCGCTGCGGGGATGGGTGCATGGATTGAGTCTATCGAACCAGAGAGTTATCTCAGATACTTGCGGTTATCTTTGAGACTTAGTATGCTCAAATATCAGCAAATATCTTAGCTAGGAGGAGACGAGGCGATGGACGAGAACAGCAAAGCCGCCGCGCCTTCCACTTCTCCGCGCTTGTTCTACTCCGAGGTGGAGACGGCGGCGCTACTCGGCATCCACCGCACGACGCTGCGCACTCTCGCTTTGGAGGGGCGCTCTCCGGAGGAGCCGATTCGGCTCACCCAGCACAAGCGTGTCTATCGCCGTGTCGATGTCGAACGCCTCGCCGGGCTGAGGCAGTAGGCGAGGCAGCGATGGGAAGTGTCGAAACCTTACGAGACGGCCAAGGGTCGTCGCTACCGTGCGCTGTACCGACGGCCGGATCGGAAGCAGACGCAGAAGCGCGGTTTCAGAACCAATGAAGGCAGCCGATCTGTTCCTGGCAACCACCGAGGTGGACATCGCTCAGGGTCGTTACCTCGACCCTTCTCTCGCCCGAGTGACCGTGGCTGACTGGTTGGACATTTGGCTCAAAGCTCGGGGCGATCTGCGCGCGACGACTCGGAGCCGTGTCGAGAACATCATCGAGAAGCACATCGTGCCCGAACTCGGCTCGATCCCGATTGGCAACCTCACTCGCCTGCGGGTGCAGGAGTGGGCCTCGGCGCTGCCCGGTGCTCCCGCTACCGTGCGGAAGATCGTCAACGTGCTCTCTGGCGCGCTGCGGTTCGCGGTCGAGGATGGACGGCTACCGTCGAACCCGGCACAACGGCTGAAGCTCCCGAAGCCGACGAAGACGCGCAAGCGTTACCTGTCTCACAACGAGGTCGCCGCGCTCGCTCAGGCGATCGACGCGGCAAAGGATGGTCGGCAACACGGCTACGGCCTCGTCGTGCTCGTGCTGGCCTACTGTGGGCTGCGATGGGGTGAACTGTCGGGGCTTCGCATCTGTGACCTCGACCTCGACGCCAAGAATCCACGGCTGACGGTTGAGCAGACCGTCGTGGCCGACAAGGGCTTTCAGCGCATCGAGCCGCCGAAGGACTACGAGCACCGGAGCATCCCGATCCCGGCGTTCCTCGTCGCCCTGCTCCGCACACAGATCGCCGGACGCCCCGCCGACGCTCCCGTGTTCTACGGCATCCGCACGGGAACCTGGCTACGGAACCACGTCTACCGAGTCGGGTGGTTCGATCTTGCGCCTACAGCGGTCGACCTCGATGGACTCACGCCCCACGAACTGCGGCACACGGCTGCCTCGCTCGCCGTGAGCGCAGGGGCGAACGTCAAGGCGGTGCAGCGGATGCTCGGGCATGCCTCGGCCGCTGTGACACTCGACGTGTATGCCGATCTGTTCGATAACGACCTCGACGGTGTTGCCACGGCCCTCAATCAGGCAGCGATGCAATCGGATGTTGCCAATCTGTTGCCAAAAGCCGCGTAGCGCCATTTCGACACCCACCGCCGGATATGCGAAAACCCCCGCCTGAGCGGGGGTTTTCGTTCCGGTGACCCCAGCGGGATTCGAACCCGCGTTACCGCCGTGAGAGGGCGGCGTACTAGGCCGCTATACGATGGGGCCGGGCGCTTCCAGGCCTCGGGATATCACCCCCGCTGCCGTGGCAACTCATACATCTTGGCACATCCCCCCGCCCGACGCCAAATCGGGGCGCGCGTCTCGGGTGTGTCCCGGGCGCGGAGCGCACCGGGACGGCGCGGGCGCTGGCACCGCTCACCGCTCGAGACGCGCGGCCGCCCAGGCGAACAGCGCGGCGACGAGCAGCGCGGATACGAGCAGGGCCGGGACGGGCGTCGTCGCGATCCCGAACCACCAGAGCGCCCCGAGCGCCGCACCGGCGAGGAGCGCGCTGACGGGGCCGTCGAACGTCCACAGGAACACGTTCACGCCGGCCAGGTCGCCCGCCGGCGTCGGTACCGGCGCCAGCAGCTTCATCGGGATCGGGCCCTTGAGCGCGGCGACGACCCGCAGCAGCAGCGCGATCGCGATCGCGAGCGGAACGGAGAGCAGCACCCATCCGGTGGCGCCCCCGCTCAGCGCGGAGACGACGGAGGCGACACCTCCGAATGCCGCGCAGGCGAGCGCCCCGGGCACGACGAGGTGGCGCGAGATGAGCGCCCACCCGGAGACCGGCAGCAGCGGCGGAGACCCGGCGGCGGCGCAGGCCGTCGCCATGCCGCGGCACCACGGCGCCAGCGCCAGGTAGGCGACGAGCAGCGCGGTCGCACCGCAGAGAGCGGCCGCGACCGGCCCCGACGCCGGCGCGGCCGCGAGCCCGGCTCCCCATAAGGCCCCTGCCGCGAGCATTCCGGCGCACCCCGCGAGGCTGCGGCCGGGCGCGCGCACGAGGCCCAGCAGATCGCGCAGCACCAGCGAGACCGTGAGCCGCGAACCGACGCGCAGTCGGAGCCGGCGCCCCACCCGCACGGGTGCTCCGAGTCGCGACAGGGCGGCGCCCGGATCGCCCGAGACCGCGAGCACCCGCACGGTGTCCCAGAGCGCCGACTGCTCGCGCATAACCTCCCACCGCAGCCGCCCCGCCACCGCTCGCACCAGCAGCGCGACGGACAGGGCGGAGAGGATCAGCGCGCCGGCCGCGGACAGCGGCGCGGCCGGATCGGCCATCGCCGACCACCCCGGTGCCGAGGGAGTCGCGCCGCTGTCCTCGGCGTCGCTCTCGCCGAGGAGCGCGACCACTCCCTGCGCCGCAGCGGCAGTGCCGAGCAGTGCGGCCGCCGCGAACCGCGCGCGGATCCCGATCTGGCCGATGAGCGGGACGCTCGCGAGCAACAGACCGACGCATGCGCCGCCCAGGACCAGCGCGGCCCCCTGCGCAGCGCCGGTGTCGCCGCGCAGCAGCCCGGCCGCTGCGAAGACGCCCCCGACGACCGCGCCGACCGCGGTGCCCGCGGAGAGCCACCGGAGAGCGCCTGCGCTCAGCAGGCGTGCGCGCGACAGCGGGGCAACGAGCAGCAGATCGAGCTGCGGCAGCGACGCCCGTAGGGGGCCGGTGCGGGCGCCCGCGAGCACCAGCAGCGCCGCGCCGGCCGTGAGCGCAGCCGCAGGCCACGGGCCGGTCGCCCACGTCGGCGGAGCCTCGGCGAGCCGCAGCACCACCGCCCGCACCACCGGCGCGCCGACGATGATCGCCAACATGATGACCAGATAGGCGCGGTAGGCGACCTCGCCCGCCTCGATGCGCTCTCCCCGGCGGCGCAGCACCGCGCGCACGTCGCGCAGGCCAGGCCCCGCCGAACTCACTCGGCGCCCACCGCGATCTGCGCGCCGGCGACGCGCCCCACCAACTCCTCGTCGTGCGAGGCGAAGGCGATCGCGACGCCCCGCTCGCGAGTCGCCCGGATCGCCCGCCCGACGAGCGCGCGCCGGTCGGGGTCGAGCCGCTGCTCGGGCTCGTCGAGCAGCAGCACCGAGCAGGGTCGCGCGAAGGTCACGGCCAGCGAGACCAGCTGCCGCTGCCCGCTCGACAGCTCGTGCGGGAACCGGCCGGCGAGGCCCTCGATGCCGAAGGCGGCGAGTGCCTCGACTCCCAGGCCGTTCCACACGGGGATCCTCCCGCCCGCGCTCGCTCCGACCCAGGCGGCCTCGATGAGCGCGAGCTGGTCCCGGAGCGTGAGGTCCGGGTAGAGGGTCGGAGGCCCGATGAGCGCGGCGACGTGCCGCCGCACCTCGGGCCGGCGTTCGTCGATCGGGACGTCATCGCCAGCCACCGCGAGCGCAGCCGATCCCGAACTCGGCCGCAGCCGCCCCGCGAGCACGCGGAGCAGCGTGGTCTTGCCCGCCCCGTTCGGCCCTCGCACCGCCACGCACTCGCCCGGCGCGAGCCCGATCGACGTCGGGCTGAGCAGTGTCGCCCCGTCGATCTCCACGGAGACCCCCCGGGCCTCGAGCACCGCTCCTCGCCTCACGAGCGCTCCCCTCAGCCCGCACGCTCGCCGGGCTTCGGCCGGAAGGCCCTCGCCGGCAGCTCGGGGCCGTCCCACACCTGGATGACTCCCCAGGCGACCGCCGCGATGGGCACGGCCAGCACGGCGCCCAGGATGCCGCTCACCACGGTGCCGATGGTCAGGGCGAGCAGGATCACCAGGGGGTGGAGCTTGAGCGCGCGCCCCATGAGCACCGGCTGCAGGAAGTTGCCCTCGAGCTGGTTGACGAGCACCACGATGCCGATCACGATGAGAGCGTGGACCGGGCCGTGCGTCACCAGGGCGACCAGCGCGGCGAGAATGCCCGCCACCGTCGCACCGACGAGCGGGATGAACGACAGCAGGAACACGAGCACCGCCAGCGGCAGCGCCAGGGGGATCTGCAGGATCGCGAGACCGATCCCGATGCCCACCGCGTCGACCGCGGCGACCGACGCCGTGCCCCGCACGTACGAACCGAGCGTTTCGACGGTCTTGGCGCCCGCCCGCTCCGCACGGTCCCGGTACCGGCCCTCGAAGGGACGCAGCAGGAAGCGCCAGATCTGCGGCCCGTCCTTGAGGAAGAAGAACAGCACGACGAACATCAGCACGAGCCCGGTCGCGAAGCTCGTGACGGCTCCGACCCCCGCCAGCGCGCCCGAGCCGAACTGCGCGCTCGTGAGGAAGTCGGTGCCGAAGCTGATGACGTTGTCGCGCCACTCGAGCAGCTGCGCCTGATCGTCGACGAACGGCAGCGTCTCCGCCCAGGAGACCACCTGCACGAACCCGTCCTGGGCCTGCGCCGAGAGCTCGTCCCACTGATCGCGCACCGCCCACACGATCAGCCAGCCGACTCCGCCGAGGATCAGCAGGATCCCGAGCAGCACGATCACGGTCGCGAGCGCGGACGGCACCCGCCGCGCGCGCAGCCAGGCCATGACCGGTGCGAAGGTGCTCGCGAAGATCAGCGCGAGCAGGATCGGGATCACGACCGTGGTCAGCGTGCGCATGCCCCAGATCGCGCCGGCCGTGAGCACCAGCACGATGATGATCTGCAGCGAGCGCGTCGCGAGCAGGCCGAAACCGTCTCCCCAGGCCCTCCTGGACTCACCCGTTCCGCCCGGCGCACCGCCTCCTCGCGTGCGCCCCTCGGCCTCCAGCCGCGCCACGCGATCCTCGAGTTCGCGTCTCCCCCACCATCCGAGCATCCCGGACCTCCGTTCGTCCCTATTCAGACTAGGATCTCCCACCGACATTCCGGTGATCCGGCGTCGGCCCGCCGCGACAAGCCCCTCAGACCCCGGCTACCTCCGCACGCCGTGAGACGCGATGAAGAAGCGCAGCCTCGCCTCGTCGTTCTCCATCGCGGTGACGTGCTGCGGCAGTTCGAGCAGACCGGCCAGGTGCTCGGGGATGCCGACCCGCTCACCCGTCGCCTCGAGCACGATCTCGGGGAACTTCGCGGGTTTCGCCGTCTCGAGCACCAGCATGGGCACCCCGGGCTCGGCGTGCTCGCGCGCCACCTTCACGCCGTCGGCCGTGTGCGGGTCGATCAGCACGCCGCTGCGCTCGTGGACCGAGCGGATCGTCACGACGCGGTCGGCGTGGGTGCTCGTACCGCTCTGCAGGCCGAACTCCGACTCGAAGCGGGGCAGCTCGGCGGTGAGGTCGACTCTGCCCGTCTCGTCGAGCTCGCGCCAGGCGGCGGCGAGCCGCTCCGGGTCACGACCCAGCAGGTCGAAGACGAAGCGCTCGAGGTTCGACGCCTTGGAGATGTCCATCGAGGGGCTCGAGGTCGCGTGGGTCTCGGCGGCGGCGCGAGGCGCGTAGACGCCGGTGCGGAAGAACTCGTCGAGCACATTGTTCTCGTTGGCCGCGAGCACGAGGCGGCGGACCGGCAGCCCCATCGATCTGGCCAGATGACCGGAGAGGATGTTGCCGAAGTTGCCCGAGGGCACCGTGAACGACACCTCGAAGCCGGCGCGCTCCGCCTCGGGCAGCGCGTCGGTGGCCCGCAGCCACGCCCAGAAGTAGTAGACCATCTGCGCGCTGATGCGCCCCAGGTTGATCGAGTTGACCGTGCCGAGGTGGTGCTCGCGCTTGAACCCGAGGTCGGCCGAGAGCGCCTTCACCAGGTTCTGGCAGTCGTCGAAGACGCCCGCGACGGCGATGTTGTGGATGTTGTCATCGACGAGCGAGTACATCTGCGCGCGCTGGAAGTCGCTCATGCGCCCCTGCGGAGAGAGCATGAACACCGCGATGCCGTCCTTGCCGCGCAGCGCGTACTCGGCCGCCGATCCGGTGTCGCCCGAGGTCGCCCCGATGATGTTGAGCGCGCGGTCGCTGCGTGCCAGGACGTACTCGAGCGACTGACCGAGGAACTGCATCGCGATGTCCTTGAACGCGAGGGTCGGCCCCTCCGAGAGGCCCACGAGCGCGATCCCGTCGCCGATCGGTGTGAGCGGCACGACCTCGTCGGCCACGAAGTTCTCGGGGCTGTAGGCGGCGCGGCACATGCGGGCGAGGTCGTCGCGCGGGATGTCGGTTGCGTAGAGGCTCAGAATCTCGGCGGCGAGCTCGGGGTAGGCGAGCGCCCGCCAGGCCTCGAGCCGCTCGGGCGAGACACGCGGCACGGTCTCGGGCACCACGAGCCCGCCGTCGGTGGCGAGACCCTCCAGCAGGATCGCGCTGTACGGGGCCGGCTCCATGCCGCCGCGGGTCGAGATGTACTTCACCGGTGCTCCTCAGTCAATTAGCCGACTCCTCCATCCTATTCGGCGCGGACGCCCCCGGGTCCGGTCGTCGGCGTCCTCGGGGCATTTCACGGGTAGCCCTCACGGGCGGCGCCCGCCCGTGAGGGCTACCAGCTCACCGGCAGCGCCTTGCCCTCCTCGTATCCCGCAGCCGACTGCAGCCCGACCCGGGCGCGCACGTGGAACTCGCGCAGGTTCTCGGCCCCGGCGTAGGTGAACGAGGAGCGCACGCCGGACGTGATCATGTCGACGAGGTCCTCGATGCTCGGCCGCTGGGGGTCGAGGTAGATCTTCGACGACGAGATGCCCTCGGCGAAGAGCTCCTTGCGCGCCCGCTCATAGGCGTCGAGCGCGCCGAAGCGCCCCTGCACCGCCTTCGTCGAGGCCATGCCCCACGACTCCTTGTACTGGCGCCCGTCGGCGTCGGTCCGCAGTTCGCCGGGCGACTCCGCGGTGCCCGCGAACCAGGATCCGACCATCACCGATGCGGCTCCCGCCGCGAGCGCGAGCGCGACATCCCGCGGGTAGCGCACGCCGCCGTCGGCCCAGACGTGCGCGCCGAGCTCGCGCGCGGCCTGCGCCGTCTCGAGCACGGCCGAGAACTGGGGGCGCCCGACGGCGGTCATCATGCGGGTGGTGCACATGGCCCCCGGGCCGACGCCCACCTTCAGGATCGAGGCCCCCGCGGCGACGAGGTCGTTGGCCCCGTCGGCGGTGACGACGTTGCCGGCGACGACCGGCAGCCCCAGCCGCAGCTCGGACACCGCCCGCAGCGCCCGCAGCATGCCGTCCTGATGGCCGTGCGCCGTGTCGACCACCAGCACGTCGGCGCCGGCGGAGGCGAGCGCCCGGGCCTTCGCGGCCGCGTCGCCGTTGATGCCGACCGCGGCCGCGACCGCGAGACGTCCCTCCCCGTCGAGCGCCGGGCGGTAGATGGAACGGCGCAGCGCGGACCGCCGGGAGAGCGTGCCGACGAGAACGCCGCCGTCGACCGCGCACACGGCTTCGGCGCGATGGGCGTCGGCGCCGCCGGCTGCCGCCCGCTCGCCCGCCGCGGCGGCCGCTTCGAACGCCGCACGCGGATCCTCGAGCTCCGCGGCCTCGATCACCGGAGGCGCGCCGTGCACGAGATCCCCCAGCAGCGCATCGGCGGGAACGGACGCCAGGCGGTTCGCCGAGAGCACCCCCAGGATCGACGCGGCCGGGATCCGCTCCCCCGCCTCGACCGCTCCGCCGCGAGCGACCACGACGGTCTGCCCGTCCGCGCGCGGGATCAGCCGCAGCGCGTCCGCCGCCGTCGCCTCGCCGGGGAGCACGACGGGCGTGTCGAACACGGCCGACTGCCCCTTGACCCACCGGATGGCGCGCTCCATCTCGTCGAGCGCCATGTCCTGCGGCAGCACGGCGAGGCCGCCGCGGCGGGCGAGCACTGCTGCGAGACGCGGGCCCGTGACGGAGTTCATGTTCGCCGCGACGAGCGGCAGCGTCGCCGGAGTGTCGTCGACGGGCGCCAGATCGACGGCGAGACGGCTGCCGACATCCGAGTGCCGCGGCACCAGGAAGACGTCGGAATAGGTGAGGTCGACCGTGGGCATCGCACCGATGAATTCCATGCCTCCAACGCTACCGCCCCACCCGGGCCTCCCCGCGTCGTCGGGTGACCGCAATAGGATGGCTGCGGCGCGCGTCGTGCCCGACGCGCGCACGGAGAATCCCGGATCCATCGCCCAGCCCCCGGGCGCAGCACTCGGGGACGCCGAGAAGTCAGAGGAGCTAGAGCCGGACATGTCCGATCCGAACGCCCCGGGCCGCGATACGCCCCGGCAGCCGACCACCCCGCTGCAGCCGCCGCCCGCGGTTCCGCCGCCGCCCGCGAGCGCCGTGCCGGCCGGCGCGTTCCCGCCCCAGGCGACCGGCTATGCCGCCCCTCAGCGGTTCGGACCCGTGCAGCCCAAGGGCCTCGCGATCGCGGCCCTCATCGTCGGCATCGCGAGCCTCGTGCTCGGCTGGTTGCCGTTCGTCGGCAACGCCATCGGCATCGGCGGCGGTATCGCCGCCGTGATCCTCGGCATCGTCGCGGTGAAGAAGGCGCAGTCGAAGGGGATGTCGGTCGCCGGCATCGTCACCGGCGCTGTCGCGATCGTCCTCTCCATCATCAGCATCGTCATCTGGATCCTGATCTTCGGCTTCGCGACCACCGCGGTCCGGACCGCCGTCACCGGAATCGAGCAGCTCACCGAGGATCTCGGGTCGTCGTCTCCCGGCATCCCCGAGGCGGTCGAGCCGGAATCACCCGGGGCCCGGTCCTGTTTCGCTGGCGAGCCGGGCCGGATAACGTAGAGCTGCGGTAAAGCGCCGTCCGACCCACACGAGGAGAGTACATGTTCAAGGGTTTCAAGGAGTTCCTGCTGCGCGGGAACGTCATCGACCTCGCGGTCGCCGTGGTCATCGGGGCCGCGTTCAACTCCGTCGTCGAGCGCGTCGTCACCTCCCTCATCAACCCGGTCATCGGCATGGTCTTCAGGGCCGACTCCCTCGACGGGGCGATGCGGGTCGCCCTCCCCGGCGGCGGCACCCTCGCGTTCGGAGCCGTGCTCGGCGCGATCATCAACTTCGCGATCGTCGCCGCGGTCGTCTACTTCGTGTTCGTCCTCCCGATGAACAAGCTGCGCCGGCCCGAGCCCGAGGAGCCGCCGGTGGCCCCGACCGAGACCGAGCTGCTCACCGAGATCCGCGACCTGCTGCGCGCGCAGGGCGGCCGCGACGTCGACGCGGTGCCCGCGGCCGGCGAGGAGTCGGGCGAGCCGCCCCAGCACAGGCACTGACCAGCACAGGCACTGAGCTCGGGCATCGGCGGATGCCGGGAGCCCCGGACCCCGCCCGCCGTTACCCCGGCTCCCGCGAGCGCTCGTCGAGGCGCGCGAGGAACAGCGCCTCGGCGAGCACCGACTTGCGGAACGACTCCACGTGCAGCGACTCGTTGGGGCTGTGCGCGCGGCCGTCGGGATCCTCGACGCCCGTGACGAGGATCTGCGCGCCCGGGAACTCCTCGACGAGCTCGGCGATGAACGGGATCGACCCGCCCACCCCCATGTCGACGGGCTCGCGCCCCCACGCGTCGGCCATCGCCCGGCGCACCTCGGCGACCGCCCAGCCGCTCGTGTCGACCAGGAACGCCTGCCCCAGCCCCGCGTCCTCGAACGAGAGGCGCGCCCCGAACGGCGCGTGCGCGAGCAGGTGCCGCTTGAGCGCCGCGAACGCCTCGGCGGGATCCTGCCCCGGCGCGATCCGCGCGCTGATGCGCACGCGGGTGCTCGGGATCAGGGTGTTCGATGCGTTCGCCACGTCGGGCGCGTCGATGCCGGTGATCGAGACGGCGGGCTGCGCCCAGAGGCGGCTGAGGATCTCGCCTCGCCCGATGGGGCTCACCCCGTCGAGCAGGCCGGCCTCGCGGCGCAGCCGGTCCGCTCCGTACTCGGGGGTGTCGAGCTCGGCGGTGACGAGCCCCTCGACCGCGACGGAGCCGTCGGGGTCCCAGAGCGTGTCGAGCAGGCGCACGGCCGCCAGCATGGCGTCGGGCACCGCCCCGCCGAACATGCCCGAGTGGGAGGCGTGATCCAGCGTGTCCACGCGCAGGTTGAAGGCGACCGCCCCGCGCAGGGCGACCGTGAGCGCCGGGGTCCGCTCGTCCCAGTTGCCGGAGTCGGCGACGATGATGGCGTCGGCGGCGAGGATGTCCCGGTTCTCGCGCAGGAAATTGCCGAACGACCGCGATGCCCACTCCTCCTCGCCCTCGATAAAGACCGCGATGCCGACGTCGAGCTCGCGCCCCTCGGCTCCCGCCGCCGCGGCGAGCGCGCGGATCGCTCCGAGGTGCGCCATGACGCCCGCCTTGTCGTCGGCCGCGCCGCGACCGTAGAGGCGCCCGCCGCGCAGGGTCGGCTCGAAGGGCGGGGTCTCCCAGTCCTCGTCCCTACCGGGCGGCTGCACATCGTGATGGGCGTAGAGCAGCACGGTCGGGCGGCCGTTGCGCGGCTCGCGGCGGGCGACGACCGCCGGCTGGCCCGGCTCGGGATCGGCGTCGCCGCTGTCGCCGACGGGGGCGCGGCGGATGTCGACCGAGTCGAAGACTCCGGTCTCGCGCAGCAGCTCGGCGATGGCCGCGGCGCTCGCGGCGACGTGAGCCGGATCGAACGCCGGCCACGACACCGAGGGGATGCGCACGAGGCGCTCCAGGTCCCCCATCGTGCGCTCGAACTGCGCGTCGACCATCGCTCGCAGCGCCGCCTCGCGCGTCGTCGCCCGCCCGTTCTGCTCGGCCCGCTCGGCCATGCGCGATCCTCCGTCCCCTGTGCGCGGGCCCGCTCCGGGCCCGGTCCAGCGCTCAGCCTACCGCGCCTCGGTTCCCGCCTCCCCGGAGCTGCGGCGATCCCCTCTGGGGCCGCGACGCCGGCGGGTAGCACGGACCTATGTCATTAGAGGTGAGCACCGTGCTGGAGCCCCGGGGGCCCGCCACGGCGATCGAGTTGAGCGACGCCCAGGTGGAGCGGCTCGGCGGCGGTGGACCGGGTGCGCGAGACGCTCCGCTGATCCGGCGTCAGCGCTTCGCCGCGCCGCGATTCCCGGCGCCGCTGCGCTCCTCGGCCTCCGCCTCCTCGGCGGCCCGCAGCTCGCGGGTGGCGGCGCGCACGAGATCCTCGGCCCGCCGGCGACGGTGCTGCACGAGCGTCTCGGCGCCGTACCGCTCGCGCACCCGGTCCCTGGCCTCGGCCGTCGCGGTGACGATGTAGCTGCTCGCGAGCAGGATCACCTGCGCCGAGAGGTTGAACCAGAGCAGCAGCGCGATGAGCGCCGCGAAGGAGGCCAGCAGCGGGTTCGAGGTCGCGCCCCGCACGAAGAGCCCCGAGAGCTCCTGCAGCACCGTCAGCCCCAGCCCCCCGAACAGCGCGCCGCTCCAGAGCGCGCGCGCCGGCGCCGCCACGCCCGAGAGCAGCCGGAAGACGAGCGCCACCGCCAGGGTGTCGATCGCGAACACCACGGCGATGCCGAAACCGCGGGTGAGGCCGGAGGCGACGCCGCCCGAGCCGAGCCCCAGCCAGGACGCCGCGGCTTCGATCCCGACCGATCCGACGACGCTCAGCGCCGCGGCGAGCACCAGCAGCCCGCCGAACGCGACGCCGACCAGCAGGTTGCGCAGCAGCACCCACACGAAGAACCCGTCGTCGTGCAGCTCGTCGGCGAGCACCCGCAGGGCGGTGCGCAGGCTGCCGATCGCGCTGATCGCGGCGCCCACCAGGCCGGCGAGCGAGACGACGCCCACGACGGTGAAGCCCGCCGGGGCGTCGATCCGCGTCGGGTCGATGATGTCCGTGAGGCCGGGCAGGACGCGCCCCAGGGCGTCGACGAGCGCCCGCATCGCGTCGGGGTTGCCCGAGAGCCAGAGCGCGGCGATCGAGAAGCCCAGCAGCACCGCGGCGAAGACGCTGAACAGCGCGCGGTACGTGATGCTGTCGGCGAGCATGGCTCCGCGGTGCTCGGAGTAGCGCAGGTACGCGCGCACGATGCGCCGCTCGAGGGCCCAGGCGATGGCGCGCTGCGCGACTCCCGCAACTCCTGGTTTCGCTTCGTTCCCCATGCCAACAGACTACGGCCGGGCCGCGGCGGGCCCGCTAGGGGTTCCCGACGCGCCGCGCATGCGCTATAGCTCGGCGTCGCGCCCGCCTCGCTAAGTAAGGTTTGCCTCATCTTTATCTGATGTATTAGTGTTGCGGGCGATGAGTACAGGGATCACCTCCAACGCGCCCGCGCGCCGGCTCCTGCGAGAGAGCCTGCACAGGCGCCGGGGCTCGATGATCGGCGCCGCCCTCTTTCTGGCGGGCCACCAGACCTGCGAGGCGCTCATCCCAGCCGCGATCGGCATCGCCCTCGACGCGGGCTTCGGCGGCGAGGGAGCCCTCCCGCTGCTCGCCTGCCTCGCCGGCCTCCTCGCCCTCTTCGCGGTCCTGACCCTGTGCTGGAGGTGGTTCGCGCGCATCGGCGAGGGCGCCGCTCTCGACGAGATGCACCGGCACCGGGTGCGGGCGTCGCGGAGACTCGTCGAGCCGGTCGACGAGGGACGGGGAGCGGACTCGGCGGAGGCGATCAGCGTGCTCACCGGTGACGCCGATGCGCACGGCCGGTGGATCGTCGTGGTCCCCGCCATGGCCGGCTCGCTCGCCGCGATCGCCGTCAGCAGCGCGATACTGATCGTCACGGACCCGGTGGTGGCGGCGGTACTGATCGCCTCCGCGGTCGTCGTCAGCCTCGGAATCCTGATCGTCTCGCCGCGACTGGCGCGTCGCGTCGAGCGGCAGCAGCAGACCCTGGCCGAGACTCTGGCCATGGGAGCGGACCTCACCGCCGGGCTCGCCACGATCCGGGGCCTCGGCCGGGTTCGCGCCGCGATCGACCGCTTCGGGAGGCGGAGCGACGCCGCTCGCGACAGCGCGATCGCCGCCGGTGATACCGCGGCGGTGCAGTCGGGCCTCACCGCGCTCGGATCCACCGCGGTCGTCGTGGTCGCTCTCGGATTCGGCGGTCAGCGCTGGCTCGAGGGCGACCTGACCATCGGCGGGCTCGTGACCGTCATCGGCCTCGCGCAGTTCATCACCGAGCCCCTCACCTCGCTCGGACGGCAGGCGCAGTTCGCGGCCATCGCCTGGGCGAGCACCGGTCGCTTCGCCTCGCTCGACGACGCCGCCGCCGCGACGAGCGGCCCCGCGCCGGAAGCCGCCGCCGACGCCGCCGACGACGACGCCGTCACCGTCGAGCCGGGCGAGGTGCTCGCGATCGCCGCCCCGGCCGGCAACCCGCCGCACCTTCGCTTCCGCACCGAGCGGGTCCTGCGCGAACCCGCTTCGCCCTACTTTTTCCGCGGCACCGTCAGGGAGAATCTCGCGCTCGGCCGAGCGGGCGATCCCCCCGGCGAGGGCGAGCTCGGCGCCGCGCTCGAGGCCGCCGACGCCGAGTTCGTCGCCGCGCTTCCGGGCGGCCTCGAGACTCGACTGGAGGACGGCGGCCACACGCTCTCCGGCGGCCAGATGCAGCGGCTCGCCCTCGCCCGCGCGCTGCTGACCCGCCCCGAGGGACTCGTCCTCATCGAGCCGACCTCGGCGGTCGATTCGGTGACGGAGCGGCGGGTGGCGGCGCGCGCGACGGCGTACCGGAGGACGGACCCCTCGAGCGCCACCGCGATCCTCACCCTGAGCGGCATGCTGCTCCAGCGAGCGGACCGCGTCGTCTTCGTGCGCGAGGACGGCACCCGCGTGAGCGCGCCGCACGCCCGGCTGCTGGAGACGGAACCGCTCTACCGCGAGGCGGTGGCGGGGTGACGGCGCTACCGCTGGCGCGCGGCAGGGCGCTCGTCTCATCGCTCGGCCGCGACATGAGACCGGACCGCGCCCGATGGCTCGCGGGCGTCGGGCTCACGATCGCGGCAGCGCTCGCCGGGCTCGTGCTCCCCTTCGGGGTGGCCTACCTGGTCGACGGCGCGCGCGGCGGGGGCGAGCCGCGGCTCGGGACCGCGCTCCTCCTGACCGCGGGGCCGGTGATCGCGAGCGCCGTGCTGAGCACCCTCGGCAGCATGGCGATGAATCGCGCCATCCATCGAGGCCTGGCGCGCATCAGGATGCGCGCCGTCGAGAGGGCCCTCGAGCTGCCGGCCGAGGCCGTCTCCGGGGCCGCCGTGCGCGCAGACCTGCTCAGCCGCATCGGCGACGATCTCGCGGTGGCCTCCCGCACCGCGAGCGCGCTGCTGACCCCCTGGGTGCTCGCGTTGACGACGGTCTCGGTGACCATCGGCGGGCTCGCGCTGCTCAATCCGTGGCTGGCGCTGGCGGGGCTGGCGGCGGCGCCCGTCTACGTCCTCGCGATCCGCTGGTACCTCCCCCGCTCGGCACCGCTGTACCGGGCGGAGCGCGAGGCGTCGGCCGAACGCACCGGGGCCTTCGTGGCTCTGCACGACGGAGCAGAGACCATCCGCGCCTACGCGGGCCACGAGGCCGCTGCCGATCGGGTCCGGGGCGCCTCGGATCGAGCCAGGGTCGCGGCGAGGACGGCTCTGTGGTTCTCGACCGCGTGGGGGAAGTGGATCAATTTCGCCGAGTTCGCGGGACTCGCCGCGATCCTCGCCGCGGGGTACGCTCTGGTCGGCGCCGATGCCGCCACGATCGGGCAGGTGTCGGCGGCGACGCTGTTCTTCCACCGGCTCTTCAATCCGATCGGCGTCATCGTCATGAGCTTCGACGACATGCAGGTCGCGGCGGCCGCGCTCTCGCGCGTGCTCGGGGTGCCCGAGGCCGACGCGGCACGGGAGGTCGGCGGCGCGAAGCTCCTGCCGGGACTCGTGGAGCTGCGAGACGTCGGCCACCGGTACGACGGGACCTCCGTGCTCGACGGGATCTCGCTGACGATCGAGCCGGGCCAGCACGCGGTGCTGATCGGCCGGAGCGGATCGGGCAAGTCGACGCTCGCGAGCATCATCGCCGGCGCACGACGACCCGCCCGGGGGGCGGCTCTCATCGACGGGGAGGAGGCCGACGACAGGCGCGAAGGCGCCTCCCTCGTCTACGTGCCGCAGCGCTCCCACCTCTTCCGCGGAACGGTCGCCGACAACCTGCGCCTGGCATCCTCCGACGCCGATGCGGCGTCGATGGCGCGGGCTCTCGAGCGGACGGGGGCGGGCTGGGTCATGGAGCACCCGCTCGGGCTCGACCAGGTCGTGGATCACCGGCTCAGGTCTGATCCGGTGCGCCGCGCGCAACTGGTGCTCGCGCAGACCGCCCTCGCGAATCCGCGGCTCCTCATCGCCGACGAGATCACGGCGGGCCTCGGCCGGCGCCAGGCGGAGATCGTCGAGAACGCCTTCGCCGGCATCGCCGCGTCGGCCACGACGGTCAGCGTCGCGCATCGGCTCTCGCAGGTCCGCCTGGCTGACCGCGTGCTCGTGCTCGATTCGGGCCGCGTCGTCGAAGACGGCAGCCACGAGCGCCTGCTCGCCGACGGCGGGCCCTACGCCCGGTTCTGGCGGGCCTGGGAGTCCGCGCACACCGGTGATTCGAGTGAGGAGTCGCGATGACCGACCCGGGTGCCTACGGGACGACCGCGTACGCGCCGGAGCCGCCTGCCGCGACGGGACCCGCCGCGAGCCTCCGGGGCACCGGCATCTCCGTCGCGTTCGGCGGCGCCACCGCCCTCGACCGCGTCGGGATCGCGATGAGAACGGGAGCCGTGACGGCGCTCGTCGGGCCCAACGGGTCGGGCAAGTCGACGCTGCTCCGCACCCTGGCCAGGCTGCTGCGCCCGAACGCGGGAACGGTCGGCCTCTCCGATGTCGATGACGCCCAGCTCCTCTCGCCGAAGGCGTTCGCCCGTCGCGTCAGCATGCTGGCGCAGCAGCGGCCGATCCCGGCCGGCATCACCGTGGAGGACCTCGTCGGCTACGGGCGGCACCCGCACCGATCCGGCTGGCGCGGGCACGACGAAGCCGGCGCCTCGGCGATCGAGCGAGCGCTGCGCCTCACCGGGCTCGCCCCGCTGCGCGCGGAGACGCTGGAGACGCTGTCCGGCGGGCAGCTGCAGCGCGCCTGGCTGGCGAGCGCGCTCGCCCAGGACACCGAGGTGCTGCTCCTCGACGAGCCCACCAACCATCTCGACCTGCGCTATCAAGCCGAGACGCTCGACCTGATCCGGGCGCTCGCCGACGAGCACGGCGTCACCGTCGGCGTCGTCCTGCACGACCTCGCCCACGCGGCGGAGATCGCCGATGTCGTCGCGATCATGCACGCCGGGCGGGTGGTCGCGAACGACAGCCCGCCCCGCGCGCTCACGCCGGAGCTCCTCAGCGAGGTCTACGAGATTCCGATCGAGGTCGACGAGGACCCGATCGACGGCACGCTCGAGATCCGCGTTCGGCGCAACCGAGCGAGGCGCGAGCGCCTGACGCCGGCGGAGGGCGCCGGGCGGTGACGCCCGCCGCCCTCCGATTGCCGCTCAGACCCGATACCACGATGAGAAGGAGCACGATGCAACTCAGACGGAAACTGATGGCCGGCGCCGCGGCCGCGGTCATCGCGACGGCGCTGACCGGGTGCGGCACGACGGAGGCCGCGGTGGAGCCGGCGAACGAGGCCCCGGCCGGCCAGGCCATCACCGTACTCGATTACCAGGGCCAGGAGGTCACCCTCGAGAACGGCCCCGCGAAGCGGGTGGTCGCCCTCGAGTGGGAGCAGGCCGAGATCTTCACGAGCCTCGGGATCGATCTCGTCGGCGTCGCGGATGTCGCGGGCTACACGAGCTGGGCGGGCAACTCCGTCCCCCTGAGCGGCAAGCCCGCCGATGTCGGCACCCGTGGAGAGCCGAGCGTGGAGGCGATCGCCGAGCTCGAGCCCGACCTCATCGTGGGCAGCGCGAGCTCTGTCCCCGACGCGGTCCGCGGGCAGCTCGACCGGGTGGCGCCGATCCTGCTGCTGGGGGCCTCGGCCACCGGCACGGACGACGGACCGCTTGAGCGGATGAAGTACGTGGTCGACACCTTCGCGAAGACCGTCGACCGGGCCGACGAGGGCAAGAAGCTCTTCGGCGACTTCAGCGACAAGCTCGACGCGAACGCCCGGCGCATCGCGAAGGCGGGGGCGGCGGGCACGCCCGCGACCTTCACGTCCATCTACGAGAGCGGGGGCAGCATCGTGTTCCGCCTCGAGGGCGAGGGATCGCTGACCCAGGGGGTGCTCGACCGGCTCGGCCTGCAGGCCGCCTACACGGGCAAGGTCGAGGAGTACGGCCTCGCCTCCTCGGACATCGAGGGGCTCACGGAGTTTCCCGATGACGCCTGGCTCTTCTACTGGGCCAATGCGGACTCCGACGACCCGGTCGCCACCCAGCTGAAGGGCAACGGCGTCTGGGACGGGCTGCCGATGGTGCAGGCGGATCGCGTTCGCGGCGTGGCCGACGGCGTCTGGCTGTACGGCGGGCCCGTATCCCTCGGCCTCTTCAGCGATGAGATCGCGAACGTCATGACGGCTCGATGACCCGTCAGGCGAGCGGGGCCGCGGCGGTCGCGGCGCCGGAGCCGAGGACCGGGACCGGGAGGCGACGAGGACCGGTCCTCGTCGCCTCGGCCGCGATGCTCTGGCTTCTGCTCGCCGCTTTCGCGCACCTGCAGCAGGGCACGGCGTCTCTCGACCCGAGCACGCTGTGGAGCGCGGCGTTCGGCGGCGACGTTCCGCGGGCCACCGCGATTCTGCTGGAGTCGCGCATCCCGCGCCTGCTGGCCGCGCTCTTCGTGGGGGTCGCCCTCGGAGCATCAGGGGCCGCGCTGCAGTCCGTGCTGCGCAACCCGCTCGCCTCCCCCGACACGCTCGGCGTGGGCGCCGGAGCGTCGCTGGCGCTCACGCTCTCCGCCGTCGCCGGGCTGTCGGCGGGGCCGATCGGCGGGATACTGACGGCGTTCTTCGGCGGCCTCCTCGCCGCCGTCGCGGTCATCGGGCTCACCGCGGGAGGCGCGCTCACCCCGATGCGGCTCGTGCTGGCCGGTTCGGTGCTCGCCCTCGGGCTCTCCTCGGTGTCCTCCGCCCTGCTGATCCTCTTTCCCTGGGAGACCCAGGGGCTCTTCGCGTGGGGCGCCGGATCCCTCGCGCAGAACGGCTCGGGCGCGCTCTCGAGGCTGCTGCCCGTACTGGTGGCGGCGTTCGCCGTGCTGCTCGCGCTCGCCCGGCGGCTCGACCTCATGCAGCTCGGGGACGACGCCGCGGCATCGTTCGGCGTTCGAGTCGCGCGCACGCGCCTCATCGTGATCGTCAGCGCGGTCGCGCTCACCGCGGCGTCGGTCACGGTCGCCGGGCCGATCGGCTTCGTCGGCCTCTGCGCCCCCGCGCTCCTGCGGGTGCTGACGCCGGCGATACCGGGCCTGCGGCACCAGCGCGTCTTCATCGGGTTGAGCGCCGTCGTCGGCGTCGCCCTACTGCTCACCGCCGACGTCGCACTCCGCGCCCTCTTCGGGGGCGCGGCCGGTGTCGCGATCCCCACGGGCGTTCTGACGAGCGTGCTCGGCGCCGTCTTCCTGATCGTGCTCGCGCGGCGGCTCCCGTCGGGCCGAGGCGACGGCGAATCGCTCGCCACGATGCTGACGGGCTCGGCCTGGGGACGGCTGCATCCCCGCACGATCATCGCGATCGCGGGCGCGCTGCTCGTGGCCTCGGTGTTCGCCGCCGTGCTTCTGGGCGACCGGCTCGTGCTGCTCGGCGATGTCGCGAACTGGCTGCGCGGTTCGGCATCGGCGGTCATCGACATCACGCTCGGATCCCGGGTGCCCCGCGTCGCCGGAGCCGTCCTCGCGGGCGCCGGCCTCGCGCTCGCGGGAGTCTGCATGCAGTCGGTCACACGGAACCCGCTCGCCGAGCCGGGCCTCCTGGGCGTCTCGGCGAGCGCCGGGCTCGGGGCGGTCACCGTGATCACGCTCGTCGACGGGCGGTCGGACGCGCTGGTGTTCGCCGCGGCCGCCGTCATGGCCGCCGTCTCGACCGCGTTCCTCGCGCTCGCGGGCCGCGGCGGGCAGCTCAGGCTGGTGCTCGTGGGCGTCGGCATCGGCGCCGCGGCGAGCGCGCTGACGACGCTTGCGATCGTGAAGACGGACCCCTTCAACCAGGTGCTCGCCCTGACCTGGCTCGGGGGCTCGACGTACGGCACGACCTGGGCCGTGCTGCTGCCGCTGGCGCTGCTGGTGTCGGCGGGGACGCTGCTCGCCGCGAGATGGCACCGCGAGCTCGACCTCCTGCAGTTCGACGACGTCACTCCACGGGTGCTGGGCGTGCACGTGAGCAGGTACCGGCTCGCCTGCATCGCCCTCGCCGCCGGTCTCTCCGCGGCGGCGACGGCCGGCATCGGCGTGATCGGCTTCGCGGGGCTCGTCGCCCCCCACGCGGCCCGGCTGCTGGTGGGCAAACGGCACGCGACGATGACGCCGCTGGCCATGCTCCTGGGCGCGGTCCTCGTGGTGGTCAGCGACCTCATCGGACGCGCGGCCATCGCTCCCGCGCAGCTCCCCGCGGGTCTCATGGTCGCGCTGATCGGGACCCCGTACTTCCTGTGGCTGCTCCATCGGCTGCGCACGGTCTGAGGCGCCCCGTCGCGGGCGGGGCGAACCGCCGCACCCGGGTACTACGAGAGCTCGGCGTCGGCGTCCTCGTCGTCGAGCGGCACGGCCCGCTGCTGCTCGACCCAGTCGCCCTCGCTGACCGGCTGCTTCGCCGCCGCGAGCGGCTGCGGCGCCTCGTCGTCCTCGTTCGGGTCGACCGGCGCCAGCTGCTCCAGCCGGTCGGCCTCGGGGATCTCGGCCTCGGGGTCGTCCCCGCGACCATTGAAACGATCGGCGGTCATCTCCGCTCCTTCCGCTCGGCGCGTGTTCTCGGATCCGGGGGTACCGGCACCCTACTCGAAGGCCCCGGGGCCCATGCCTGCGATGTAGGCGGCCTGCGCCACGTGCTCCGCGGCATCGACCGAGATGCTCACGAGGCGCGAGGCCCGCGTGACGGGCGGGTCCCAGCCCTCGTCGACAACCTCCGCGAGCGCCGCATCGTCGAGCGATTCGAGGTAGGCGATCTGCGCACCGACGACGGCGCTCAGGTGCTCGAGCAGCAGCTCGGGATCGCCGACCTCGACGGCCCGCGCCTGCCGGGCGGTGTGGCCGTACCCCATCTCGTGCGGCCCGAGGTCGAGGGCGAAGCGGCGGTCGAAGCCGTCCGAGAGCCAGACGGTCTCGCGCCCCGACAGCGCCGCGAGCTGCTCGTCGAGCTCGCGGGCGGCGTGCCACAGCAGCCACGCGATGGAGTTGTCGTGGTGCGGATGCGCGTTCAGCAGCTCCGGGGTCAGCGATCCCCTCAGCATCTCGGCCGCCCGTCGGGGGCGGTCGGCCAGATCCTTGAGTATCTCGGTGGCGTTCATACCGGCCACGATAGGCGCGGATCGCGATCTTCGCCAGTGCCTGCGGGTCAGCCGCTCCCGCCATTGTCGTCGGGCTGCGCCGGCCGGGACCGGCGGCCCTAGTGCAGGACGAAGGTGAGCAGCAGCAGCGACTCCTCGTCTGCCTCCACGGCGCGCCTGGCGGCCGGAACCTCGAGCAGGTCGCCGGCGCGCAGCTCGTGCACCGATCCGGTGTCGAGATTCAGGAAGCGCACCGCGCCCTCGACCACCAGCAGCGTCGCCTCCCCCGGATTGTCCTGCTCCGGCAGCTCGCACGCGACGCTCCGCGGGGTCACAGGGTTCGTCCGGACGCCGCCGCGAGCAGCCCGTGCAGCCGCTCCTCGAGCGCCGGCACGCGCGGGTCGGTGACGAACCCGTCGATGCGCGAGATGCCGCGGTCGACGAGCACCTCTCCGGCCAGCGGTCCCGGAGCCGAGGGCAGCACGAGCACGCGGTCGGCGAGACGCAGGGCCTCGCGGATGTCGTGCGTGATGAGCAGGATGCTCCACTCGTTGAGCCGCCAGATGCCGAGCAGCCAGCGCTGCAGCTCGTCGCGGGTGATCGCGTCGAGCGCGCCGAAGGGCTCGTCGAGCAGGAGCACGGGGCGATCCTGCACCACGGCGCGCAGGAACGACACCCGCTGCCGCATGCCGCCCGACAGCTGCCGCGGGTACATCCGCTCTGTGCCGACGAGCCCGAACGGCTCGAGCAGCCGCGCCACCCGCTCTCGCGCCTCGCCTCGCGGCACCCCCGCCACCTCGAGGCCGACGCCCGCGTTGTCGACGATGCGGCGCCAGGGCAGCAGCACGTCGCGCTGCGGCATGTACGCGAAGGGGCGGTCGCGAACCGGCACCGGTGCGCCGCCGAAGCGGATCTCTCCGACGTCGGGATGGAGCGCACCCGTGAGGATCGAGAGCAGCGTCGACTTGCCGCTGCCGCTCGCGCCCACGAGCGCCACGATCTCGCCGGGCGAGATCCCGAACGAGACGCGATCCAGCACGCGCCGCGCGCCGAGGCTCACGCCCAGCCCGCGCACCTCGAGCGCCCCGCGCGCACGCGCCGCCGCGCTCACCGCTCGCCCCCCTGCTCGATGCGCAGCCAGGGCGCGCAGCACCGCTCGATCAGCACCACCGCGGCGTAGAGCGCGAGGGTGAGCACGGTGCTCATGAGCACCGCGGCGAGCACGAGGTCGGTGCGGAAGACGTTCTTGGCCGACTGCATGTAGACGCCGAGCCCGGCCGCCGCGCCCGCATACTCCGCGAAGATGGCGCCCACCACGGCGTAGGTGATGGAGATGCGCAGCGCCGAGAAGAACGAGGCCGTGGCGGCGGGCAGCCGGATCACGCGGAACACGATGGCGCGCCCGGCGCCCATCGAGCGCAGCAGGTGCTCGGCCTCGGGGTCGGCTGAGCCGAAGCCGCGCAGCAACCCGACCACCATCGGGAAGAAGGTGACGAAGGCCACGAGCAGGATCTTGGGCAGCAGGCCGAAACCGAACCACAGCACCACGAGCGGTGCGAGCGCGATGAGCGGCAGCGTCTGGCTGACGATGAGCAGCGGCAGCAGCGCCCGTCGCAGCGGCTCCGAGAAGTCGAGCAGCGCGGCGGTGGCGAACGCGACCGTCACCGACAGCGCGAAGCCGAGGAGCGTGGCGGTGAGGGTCGGGACCGTGTGCTGCAGCAGCGCGCCGCGCTCGGCGATGCCCGACGCGACGATGCGGGTGGGCGCCGGCAGCATGTCGGCCGGCACCAGACCCGCCGATGACACGGCCTGCCAGATAGCGAGCAGCGCGAGGGACGCGAAAACCGGGGGGATCGCCGCGCCCGCGAGGCGCGCGGCCGTCGACGCCCCCGGATCGGCCCCCCGCCTCCGCATCACAGGTACTCGTCGGTGTAGTACTCGGTCCAGTCGGGCTCCTCGGCGATCCGCTCCCCCCGGGAATCGGTGAGGAAGCCGCCCTCGAACAGGAACGCGCCGAACTGCTCCCAGGCCTCGGGGTCGGCCGCGCCGATGCGCCGATCCTTCGACACGAGGTAGCCGTCCTTCGCCATCAGCTCGGCGCTGCGCCGCACGAGCTCCTCGGCGGCGCCCAGCGTGTCGGGGTTGGCCTCGATGAGGATCTGCGCGGCCTCCTCAGGGTACTCGGCCGCGTAGGCGTAACCGCGGGCGACCGCCTGCACGAAGGCCTTCGCCTGCTCGGGGCGCTCGTCGAGGTACTTTCCGCTCGAGATGATGCCGATCGACTGCTGCTCGGGCACCCCGTAGTCCTGGTAGCGGAAGGCGCGGTACGGTCGGCCGTCGATCTGCGCCTGGATGTTCTCCCACGTCGACACCGACAGGGTGAAGTCGATGCGGCCCCGCGAGAGCGCCTGGTACGCGCCGGTGTCGAGCACCACCTCCTCGAACTCGCCCTCGCCTCCGTCGCCGCGGATGGTCGACGCGGCGAGCGCCGAGTACAGCGGCGCCCCGAAGCCGCCGAAGAGGCGCCCGTCGAGGTCGGCAGGGCGCTTGAGGTCTTCGCGGTCGCCCGGCACCACGAGCCGCCCCGTGTCGGTCTGCGTGACGCGGTACACCGAGATCACGTCGAGGCCCGAGGTGCGGGCCATCTGCACGCCCGACTGCCCGCCGATGCCGAAGTCGGCCTCGCCCGCCGAGACGAGCTGCGCGGCCGAGGTGGAGCCGTAGGGCAAGATCTTGACGTCGAGACCGGCCTCGGCGAAGTAGCCGAGCTTCTGGGCCACGTAGACCCCGATGTGATTGGTGTTGGGCGCCCAGTCGAGCGCGAAGGTGACGGGTGCGAGCTCGCCGGCGGCCTGCCCGGCGGGCGGCGAGCTCGCACATGCCGTGAGCGCGAGGGATCCGGCGAGGAGCGCGGCCGCGGCGGCCGTGCGGGTGAACGTGTGGTGGCGCATGAAGCGTGCCCCTTCTGTGATGGACGGGCACGGGTTCGTAGAGTGTCTCCCTGCGCTGGCATGATCCAGATCAGGTTCGACGGTCGAAGGTTGATGACCTTCCTCTCAGCCCGGCCTACCGGACTCCCGTGTGCCCCACATGCTAGCAACATTGCGTCGCGGCGCGCGACGCCCTTCCCCTATCGTGGTGGGCGTGACCACGCCGAACGAAGCCGCAGCTCCCGACCCCGCCGTCCCCGATCCGGCGCCGATGACCCCGCAGCAGTACGGCGTGGGCGCCCGCTTCACCCTGTCGGTGTACGACTCCGACTACGTCGCGATCATCCTCGGAGCCCTCGCGGCGGCCGACCCGAGCGGGCTGACCCTCGAGACGAACGACATCTCGACCTTCGTCGCCGGTGCCGAGCAGCGGGTGGTCGCATACGTTCTCGACGTCGTCGCGGGGGCGGCGCGCAGCGGGGCGCACCTGTCGGCGTCGATCCTGCTCTCACGCGGCTGCCCCGGCGAGCTGCAGTGCGCGCTGCCTCCCGGAACGGCGGCGCTCGCGGCGGATCCGGTGTCTCTCGAAGCGACCGGCGTGCGCGCCCGCGCCCACTGGTCGCTGTACCCGCTGCTCGACGCCGCCGCATCGCCGGACAGCGCGCCCGCCGACCACATGGCCCCGATCTACGCGGCGATCGAGCGCGCGAAGGCCGAGGGCGTGTACTCCGGATCGGACCACTACGCCACGCGACTCGACGGCGACCTCGCGGCGGTGCTGCAGACCGCGGCGAACGCCTGGATCGGCGTCGGCCGGAGGGTGCAGCACGTGGTGACGCACCTCACGGTCTCCGTCAACAGCCCGTCGCCGATCCGGGACTGACGCGATGGCGCAGCGGCAGATGCACCTCGTGGGCATGGTCAACCCGCCCACCAGCCAGTACGCGGAGAACTGGCGCGATCCGCTGGGACGCGCCGACTGGCTCAGCGGACGCTTCCACGCCGACCTCGCCCGCACGCTCGAGCGGGGCCTGTTCGACCTCGTGTTCTTCGCCGACGCCCTCGCGGTGCCGGAGGACCGGGAGGGCGGCTACGCCTCCACCCTGCGCACGGCTGGCAAGGGCAGCATCTACCTCGACCCGATCGCCCTCGTCTCGCTGGCGGCGGGCGCCACGAGCCGCATCGGGCTCGGCGCGACCGTCTCCACGAGCTTCGTGCCGCCCTACGCGATCGCGCGGCAGCTGCTCTCGGTCGACCATCTCTCCGGCGGGCGCGCCGCCTGGAACGCTGTCGCGCGGGCCGCTCACGCTGCCCCGCAGCCCGCAGGGGCACCCCGTGCTCATGCAGGCGGGGTCGTCGCCGCGCGGCCGGGCATTCGCGGCGCGCTGGGCCGAAGTGGTCTTCGCGATCGGCGACACCGAGGAGGGCATGCGCGAGCTGCGGAGCGAGCTGCGGGAGCGGGCCCGGCTCGACCACGGCCGCGATCCCGACTCCATCCGCGCACCGCGGCGCCACCGGCAGCGCGGGCTTCGAGGACATGCTGGCGTCGGTGAGCGATCGGCGCGGCTTCACGGTGGCCGACCTGGCGATCGAGCAGGCGCTCAACCAGCTGCACCCGCAGGTCGTCGGCTCCCCCGCCACGGTCGCCGGGCACCTCGAGCACCTCTTCCGGGGCGAGGCGGCCGACGGCTTCGTCGTGTTCCCGGCGCTGCACCACTCCTCCTTCGAGGACTTCGTCTCGGGCGTGGTGCCCGAGCTGCAGCGGCGCGGCGTATTCCGCTCGGCGTATACGGGTGCCACGCTGCGCGACCATCTGCGGGCCTGAGCCGGTCGCCGCGGCCCGCCGACCGCGGCCGGTCGTGTCAAGCCCCTCCCGCGCGCTCGGATTCGCGACGTATATTGAAGCATGCCCACCAGGATCCTCTCCATCGGCACCGCTGTGCCCTCCGCCCGGCTGGAGCAGCCGAAGACTCGCGACTTCTTCGCGTCGCAGCCCGGTGTCGGCCGGCTCACCGCCCGCCTCATCGGGGCGGCATTCGACCAGTCGGCCATCGACACCCGCTACTCGGTGATCGGCGAGATCGGATCGGGCGGCACGCTCTTCTCGGACGACGGCGAACTGCTGCGCGTGCCCAGCACCGGCGAGCGCAACGCCGTCTACCGGCGCGAGGCGCCGCCCCTCTACGCGGCCGCGGCTCGCGACGCGCTCGAGCGGGCGGGCTTCGACGCCTCCGAGGTGACGCACGTCGTCACCGCCTCTTGCACGGGCTTCTTCGCCCCGGGCCCCGACTACCTGCTGGTCAAGCAGCTGGGCATCCCGCCGACGGCCGAGCGCACCCACATCGGCTTCATGGGGTGCGCCGCCGCGTTCCCCGCGCTGCGAACGGCGACCGCGATCAGCGACGCCCGCCCGGGCGCGGTCGTGCTCGTCGTGTGCGCCGAGCTCTGCTCGCTGCACATCCGCTCGTCGAGCGACCCCGAGCAGATCGTAGCCTCGGCAGTGTTCGGCGACGGCGCGGGCGCCGCGATCGTCTCCTCGGCCGAGCCGAGGGGCGGGCGCGCGGCGCTGCGGGTGGACGGCTTCTCCACCGCCATCACCTCCGAGGGCGAGCGCGACATGGACTGGACCATCGGCGACAGCGGCTTCGAGATGCGGCTCACCGCCGAGGTGCCGCGCATCATCGGGCGCGAGATCGCGGCGGTGGTCGAGAACATGCTGAGCGGCGCCGATCCGCACGCCGACGTCGACGCCTGGGCGGTCCACCCCGGCGGGCGCAGCGTGCTCGACCGGGTGCAGAGCGGCGTCGGGCTGCCGGACGAGGCGATGGCCCACTCGCGCGCCGTGCTGCGCGACTTCGGCAACATGTCGAGCGCCACGATCCTGTTCATCCTGCAGCGCATCCTCGCCGACGACGCCTTCGCCGAGGGCGCCCGCGTGGCGGGGCTCTGCTTCGGCCCGGGGCTGACCGTGGAGACGGCGCGCCTCACGCTCGGCAGGGGCGCCGTGTGAGGCTCTCCGCGCGGGACGAGCGGCTCGCGGAGCTGATGGACGATCCGGACTGCGATCCGGATCGCCTGCGCCGCACGCTGCGGGGGTTCCGGGTGGTCAATCGCGTCGTCTCCCGCTGGGGGCGGGTCTACCGCTCGCACCTGCGCCCGGCGCTCGCGGGCGGCGGCACCGCGCGCATCCTCGACATCGGGTGCGGCGGCGGCGACGTGCTGCGGCGGCTGGTGCGGCTCGCGCGGCGAGACGGCTTCGGGGTCGAGGGCGTCGGCGTCGATCCGGATCCGCGCGCGCTCGAGGCGGCCCGGGCCGGTGAGCGCGTGGACGGGGTCTCTTTCCGGCGGGCCCTGAGCCGCGAGCTGGTCGAGGCCGGCGAGCGCTTCGACATCGTCGTCTCGAACCACCTGCTCCACCACCTGGGCGGGAGCTCCGCGGGCGCGGATCCGCTCGCCGGCGTGCTGGCCGACTCGGAGGCGCTCGCGACGCGGCTGTGCGTGCACTCGGACATCGCGCGCGGTCGCGTCGCATACGCCGCCTTCGCGGTGGGATCGGTGCCGCTCGCGCCCGGCACCTTCCTGCGGGTCGACGGGCTGCGCAGCATCCGTCGCAGCTACACCCGCGAGGAGCTCGCCGCGCGGCTGCCCGAAGGGTGGCGGGCGGAGCAGCCGGGCCCGTTCCGGCTGCTCGCGGTGCGCCGCGGCGGGGCGGCGATGTGAGCCCGGCGGTGCACGACGTCGTCGTCGTGGGCGCCGGGCCGGCGGGCCTCTGTCTCGCGGGCGAGCTCGGCCGCCGGGGCATCGACGTCGTGATCCTCGAGCGCCGCGGCGATGCGGAACCGGGTACGCGAGCCATCGGCGTCCACCCGCCCGCGCTCGCGGCCCTCGAGCCGTCGGGCGCCACCGAGCGCATCCTCGCCGCCGCCGCCCGCATTCCGCGCGGCATCGCCCGCTCGAGCGGGCGTACGATCGGCGAGGTGCGGTTCGACCGGATCGGCTCCCGCTTCCCGTTCGTCGCTGCGGTGCCGCAGGCGGTCACGGAGGCCGCGCTCGAGGCGACGGCGCCCCCTCCCGACCGGGGCTCCGAGGTGCGGGGCATCGCCGAGGTGCCGGGCGGCGCGGTGCTGCGGGTGCGCGCGAGCGGCTGCGGCGCGCGCGACACCGAGATGCGCGCGCGGATCGTCGTGGTGGCGGCCGGCGCCTCGGGACGGAGCCTGGTGCTCCCCCGGCTGGGCCTGCACGCCCGCGACTACACCGACCGCTACCTCATGACCGACCTGCCGCACGCCCCCGGTCAGCCCGAGGGCACCGCCGTCGTCACGCTCGACGCCGCGGGCGTGCTCGAGTCGTTCCCGCTGCCTCGGGGCGGCCGGCGGCTCGTCGCGTGGGACGGCGCGGGGGGCGGGCGCGACGCCGGAACCGGCGCGCATCGCGCCGAGCGCCTCCGCCGGGCGGTCGCCGGGCGGTCGGGAGACGCCGCGCTCGCGGAGCTGGTGGGGACGGCGACGGCCTTCGGGATCCGGCGCTCGCTGCTGCGGAGGATGCGCAGGGGACGCCTCCTCGCGATCGGCGACGCCGCGCACGAGGTGAGCCCGATCGGCGGGCAGGGCATGAACCTCGGGCTGCTCGACGCCGCGACGCTCGCGCCCGCCCTCGCGCGGTGGCTGCGGCGCGATGAGGGAGACTCGGAGGCCGAGCGGGAGCTCGCGCGGTGGGAGCGGGATCGCCTGGCGTCGGCGCGCGCGGCCGCGCGGCTCGCGGGCCTCAACACGGCGCTCGGGCGGCCGCGGTCGCCTCGCGCGCACGCGGCCCTGTGCGCCGCGATCGGAGCCGCCGCGCGGGGGCCCGGTGCGCGGCTGGCCGCCCGGGCCTACACGATGGGCTTCGACCGGGGCGCGGGGCGGGGCGGGCGCTGCGCCCGCTGATCCGGCGTCTCGCGTGAGGCTACGCCATGAGCGGCCGGGAATCCAGGCCCTTGCCGCACGCTCCGGGTCTCCGCAGCATGGTGGGGACGATCACCCGCAGAGGAGAGGACGACATGCACGAGAACTCGACCGATCAGCTGACATTCCAGAACCCGGTGACGCGGTTCCCCGATATCTCGCCGCCCGTGCAGGATCAGCCCGAGCCCGGCCTGGACCGGGAGCTCGTCCCCCGGACCGATCGCGGCCGGCGCTCGTACCGCGGCACCGGGCGGCTCGAGGGCCGGAGGGCGCTGATCACCGGCGCCGACTCCGGCATCGGCGCGGCAGTGGCGATCGCCTTCGCCCGCGAGGGCGCGGACGTGGCGCTCTCGTATCTTCCCGCCGAGGAGGCGGACGCGCAGGAGATCGGGGCGGTCATCGAGGAGACCGGGCGGCGGGCCGTGCTGCTGCCCGGCGACCTCTCCGACCGCGACGCCTGCGAGCGCCTCGTCGCCGACGCGGTGGAGGCTCTCGGCGGTCTCGACGCCCTCGTGAACAACGCCGGCAAGCAGATCTCGGTGGAGGACATCGCGGATCTCCCCGACGAGCAGTGGACGAAGACCTTCGAGACGAACATCCACGCGATGTACCGCATCACCCGCGCGGCGCTGCCGCACATGCCCTCCGGATCGACGATCGTGAACACGACGTCGATCCAGGCCTACAAGCCGTCCGCGCACCTGCTCGACTACGCCTCGACGAAGGCCGCGATCAACAACTTCACGAAGGGGCTGGCTCAGCAGCTCGCACCGCGCGGGATCCGCGTGAACGCCGTCGCCCCGGGGCCGATCTGGACGCCGCTGCAGGTATCCGACGGCCAGCCGAAGGAGGCGCTGCCGGAGTTCGGCAAGGATACCCCCCTCGGCCGCGCCGGTCAGCCGACCGAGCTCGCGCCCGCCTACGTCTTTCTGACCTCGCCGGAGTCGAGCTACGTGCTGGGCGAGACCCTCAACGTCAACGGCGGCACGCCGTCGCCGTGACCCGACGCCGAATCGCGGCGCGGCGGGGACGGCGGGGCCGTCACCCGATCCCGATCCGGGTGTCGGCGAGATGGCGGGCGATCTCGGCGAGCGCATCGTGCCCCGCCGCGTCCTCGGCGATGCGGCGGGCGTTCGAACGGTAAGACGGGTCGGCGAGCACCGCCTCGACGGCGCGGCGCACGGCCGCGGGATCGGGCGCCCCGGTTCCGAGGTCGACACCCGCGCCGGTCCAGGCGACGCGCGCCGCGACCTCCGGCTTGTCCTCGGTGTCGCCGGCCACGACGAGCGGCACCCCCGCCGCGAGCGCGGCCTGCACGCCGCCGAAGCCGCCGTTGGTCACGAAGACGTCCGTGCGCGGCAGGAGCGCGTCGTAGGAGAGGTAGCGCTCGGCCCGCGCGTTCCGCGGCAGCGGGCCGACGGAGTCGACGGGCCGGCCGCCGGCGGTGACCACGACGGTCACGTCGCTATCGGCGAGGGCCTCGAGCGTCGGCCGCACGAGGCGCCCGAAATCGTGATTATCGATGGTCCCCTGCGTCACGTGCACCACCGGGCGCCCGCCGTCGAGCTCCCCCCACCACTCGGGGATCGGCGCGTCCGACCCCGCCTGCGGGAGCACACCGACGAAGCGCGTGTTCGCGTCGAGGTCGGGCCGCCGGTACTCCAGGCTCGCGGGGCCCGTCTGCAGGAATCTGTCGAAGCGCCGCGAGGCGTCCATGATGAACCCGGAGAGCCGGGCATCGCACGCGCGGAACGCCCGCGCCCCCGCCCGCTGGGTGGGGCGGAAGATCACGCGCCGTGCGATCGCGTTCATCGCGGAGTAGCGGAGGCGGCCGACCGTGCCCTCGGCGGGGGGCAGGGCCATCCCGTGCGGACCGAGCACGCGGGACGACTGCGTGAGCGGCGTGACGCCGAGGCCGAGGATCGGCGGGCGCCGCCCCGGGCGCGCGAGCATCGGAAGCACCCCGCCGAAGGCGCTGTCCACGAGGATCGCGTCCGGCGAGACGGCGTCGATCGCCTGGCGGATCGTGCGGTGCTGATCGGGGATGGTCTCGACGAAGATCGTGCGGATGTCGTACTGGGCCCGCTGCACGCCCCGATAGCGCTCGCGGTCGGGAAGGTAGGTGTCGGGCAGGCGGTCGTCGTAGTCTGCCGAACCGAGCAGTGCCATGAAGCGGGATCCCGACGCCTCGACGCGCTCGCGAAACCGGCTCCCGGTCACGACGGTCACCCCGTGCCCCTCCCCCGCCAGGTAGGCTGCGGTTTGCAGGACAGGACCCGCGTGGCCGTGGATCGGGTTGGAGGCGAGCAGATACGTGGCCATACGGGCCTCCATTCGTTAGATTAATACTCTAACCATACTCGAGGAACCCCGTGACACCGAGAAAATACTCATCCCCCCTGCGCCGGGCCGAGGCCGAACGGACGCGACTGGCGATCCTCGACGCGGCCGCGGCGCTGTTCTCAAGCGAGGGGTATCCGGCGACCACGAAGAAGGGCATCGCCCAGGAAGCCGGCGTCTCGGTGCAGTCCGTGCACCTCGCCGGCTCGAAGGCGGCGTTGCTCGTCGCGGCCTTCGAGCGCACGTTCGCGGGCGACGAGGGCCGGCACAGCCTCAGCGAGCGCCCGCAGATAGCCGAGATCATGTCGCGGAGCGACCCCGAGGACGCCGTGCGGGGGTGGCTCGACTACGTCGCGCAGGCCAACGCGCGCACGGCCGGCCTCGTGCGGGCGATGACCGTCGCCGCCGAGACCGACGCGCTCGCCGCGGAGGCCGTGTCCGATCTCGAGGCTCGCCGGCGCTCCGACATCGGGCTGGCGGCCGGGTGGCTGGTCGAGCGGGGGATGCTCTCCGGCGACGAGATCGAGCAGGCGACGGACGAGCTGAACCACCTCGTCGGACCCGAGACGTACGCGTTCTTCGTCACCCGGTCGGGGTGGCACGAGGAGCGGTACCGCCGCTGGCTCGAGGTCACGCTGCGCGGCCTGCTCGAGCGGTGGCGGGGCGCCCTCGAGGCGTCGCCGGCCGCGCGTCCTCCGCGCGCGCGGCGCGCCGCCGCCCCCCCGTGAGCCGCCCCGTCGTGCGCCGCCCCGTCGTGCGCCGGCGCTCGCGGCGTGGCGCCCCGCCTCGCCTCGCCTCGCCTACAGGATCTGCCGCAGGTTCGTCTTCGCGAGATCCACGATCTCGTCGCCGCGGCCCGAGAGCACGGTGCGCAGCGCGTAGAGCGTGAAGCCCTTCATCTGCGCGGCCGAGATCGAGGGCGGCATCGAGAGCTCCTGGCGATCCGTCAGCACCTCGATGAGCGCGGGCCCCGGGTGCGCGAACGCGTCTCGCAGCGCGGGCTCCAACTCGTCGGACTCCGCGACCCGCACCGCGTGCAGGCCGATCGCGCGGGCGACGGCCGAGAGATCCGGATTCTTCAGCTCCGTGCCGTAGTTGACGAACCCGGCGGCCTTCATCTCCAGCTCCACGAAGTTCAGCGACGAGTTGTTGAAGACCACGATCTTCACGGGGAGCGGCGCATTCTGATCCAGCGTCAGCAGCTCGCCCAGCAGCATCGCGAGCCCGCCGTCACCCGCGAGCGCGATCACCTGGCGGTCGCGGTGCGCGGCCTGCACGCCGATGGCCTGCGAGACGGCGTTGGCCATCGACCCGTGGCTGAAGGATCCGATGAGGCGGCGGCGGCCGTTCATGGTGAGGTAGCGGGCGGCCCACACCACCGGCGAGCCCACGTCGGGGATGAACACCGCGTCGTCGGCCGCGAGCTCGTCGACCAGCCGGGCGACGTACTGCGGGTGGATCGGCTTGCCCTTGCCCGCCGGGGTGGCGAGCTCGTCGAGGCGTTTGCGGGTCTTGCGGTAGTGGTCGACGGAGCCGTCGAGGTGCGAGCGGCTGCGGCGGTGCTTCAGGAGCGACAGCAGGGCCGTCGCGGTCTCCCCCACGTCGCCGACCAGCCCGAGGTCGAGCGGGGTGCGGCGGCCCAGGTTCTCGCCGCGCACGTCGACCTGGATCTTGACCGCCTTCTCGGGGAAGAACTGCCGGTACGGGAAGTCGGTGCCGAGCATGAGGATCGCGTCGGCCTGCTCCATGGCGCGGTAGCCGGAGGCGAAGCCGAGCAGGCCGGTCATGCCCACGTCGAAGGGGTTGTCGTACTCGATGCGCTCCTTGCCGCGCAGGGCATGCACGACGGGGGCGGCGAGCCGGTCGGCGAGCGCGACGACCTCGTCGTGCGCGCCCTCCACGCCCGCCCCGGCCAGGATCGTGATCTTCTTGGCGCCGTCGAGCAGCTCGGCAGCGCGGCCGAGTTCGCTCTGGCTCGGGATCACCCGCGGCCGCGACGGGGTGATGGTCGTGACGGTCTCGTCGACGGCGTCGGCCAGGGCGACATCGCCGGGGAGCACCACGACGGCCACGCCCCTCTTCTCGATGGCGGTCTGCATGGCGATGCGGAGCACGCGCGGCATCTGCGCCGGGGTGGCGACGTGCTCGACGTAGACGGAGCACTCGCGGAACAGCTCCTGCGGGTGGGTCTCCTGGAAGTAGTTGGAGCCGATCTCGTCGCTCGGGATGTGCGCCGCGATCGCCAGCACGGGCACTCGTGAGCGGTTGGCGTCGAAGAGGCCGTTGATGAGGTGCAGGTTGCCGGGCCCGCAACTGCCCGCGCACACCGCGAGTCTGCCCGTGGTGGCTGCCTCCCCCGAGGCGGCGAAGGCGGCGGCCTCCTCGTGCCGCACGTGCACCCACTCGATGTCGGAGGTGCGCAGCGCGTCGGTGAAGCCGTTGAGCGAGTCGCCGGGGATGCCGTAGACGCGCTCCACCCCGTTCGCGGCGAGGGTATCGACGATGTTCTGTGCGACGGTGACCATGGTGGGCCTGCCTTTCTGCTCCGGTGGTTCCATCCTTGCCGGGGCGGCGCCGGTCGGGCAAGGGGCGCACGTGGGGTGGCGCTGCTCGTGCCGACGGTGGTAGCGGCGTTGCCCTGGGGTGCCGCGCGGCGGCAGGATGGGACCGTGACCACTACGTTGCTGCTGATCGCGGACACCCACGTGCCGGCGCGTGCCAGGCGGGTGCCGCAGGATGTGCTCGACGCCGTTTCGACGGCGGACGCCGTCGTGCACGCGGGCGACTGGGTGGACGCCGCGACGCTGGATTTGCTCGACTCCCGGGCGCAGGTGCTCTATGGCGTGCACGGCAACAACGACGGCCCCGAGCTGCGGGCGCGGCTGCCGGAGGTGGCCTGGTTCACGGTCGAGGGGCTCTCCGTGGCCGTCATTCACGAGACGGGACCTGCGAGCCGCCGCGAGGAGCGCATGGACGACGCCTTTCCCGGCGTCGACCTGCTCGTGTTCGGCCACTCGCACATCCCCTGGGACACCGTGACGCCGGGCGGCGTGCGGCTCCTGAATCCCGGCTCCCCCACCGACCGCCGGCGCCAGCCGCGCTGCACCATGATGCTGGTGACGGTCGACGGGCGCGAAGTCGAGGTGGAGCTGGTGACGGTGGATCGGGATCGGTGACTCGTCTCGTTCGGCCGTTGCGCTCTCACTGCGGGTGGTGCGTCTCCCCGCTCTCGAGCATGGCGAGAATCCGTGCGAGGCGGTTGCTACGCGTGGTGGCGTTCGACGCGGTCATGAGCCGGTGCAGGATCGCGTAGCGGTTGGCACCGTTCAGCGACGCGAACATGGTCGCGGCCGTCTCGGATGCGGCGAGCGCGGCCGCGAGATCCTCGGGAACCTCGGCCTTCGCCGATCCGGCATAGGCCCGATCCCAGCGCCCGTCGGCTTGCGCCCGGTCGATCTCGGCTTGGCCGTGATCCCGCATCCTCCCCTGCGCGATCAGCTCCTCAACGATGCCGATGTTGCGCTGCGACCACATCGACGCGCGCCGGCGCGGTGTGAACCGCTGCCGGAATGTCGCGGCGTCGAGGCTCCCCTTCTGCCCGTCGATCCACCCGCTGCACAGCGCCTCCTCGAGAGCCTGCGCGTAGCTCAGCGTCGTCGGCTCGGTCGTCCCCTTCTTCGCGAGCACCAGCCAGACCCCGTCGGAGGTGCCTTCGTTGGCGTCCAGCCAGGCGCGCCAGGCCGCGGCGTCGGGAACGGTGAGGAGCGGGGGTAGCGACGAGGCCATCCGGTCTATCGTACAGCGAGCTGCTTGCGGGTGAGCGCGACGTAGCGGCCGTCGCGGATCGCCTCGGTTATGTAGGGCCCGTCCTCCACCACCAGTACGCGCATGGCCTCCATGCTACGAGTCGCGGCGTGTCGGGAGCATATGCAGAATCGCCTACGCCGATGCAACGGCGGGCGGCCTTGACTGGCGGCATGAGCATGTTCACCTCCCCGCCGCGGACCGGTCGCCGAGCGCTCCAGATCGCCGTCGCCGGCCTGCTCCTCACGGCGGTCGCCGTCGTCGGGGTCGTCACCGGGGCCGACGGGGTGCTCCCCGAGGGAGCCAGCGCGTTCGGCGTCGCGTTCGCGGTCAACCGCGGCTGGCGCTCGACGGAGCTGCAGGCCCGGCTGCTGCGCGAGGCGATCGCCGAGTACGGCTCGGAGGCGGAGGCCGCGCGGTGGGTCGCGTCCGTCGGGACCTCAGCCCACGTGTCGGGCGACGCGGTCGACATCGACGGCTCCGACGCGGTGTCCTGGCTCTCCGGCTCGGGCGCCGCGTACGGGCTGTGCCAGGTCTACGGGAACGAGCCCTGGCACTACGAGTTGCGCCCGGCGGCGGTGCAGCAGGGCTGCCCGGCCCAGTACGCCGACCCGAGCGAGGATCCGCGGATGGGCTGAGAGCGGAGGACTTCGCTTCGCTCACAACGCGGGGTTCCCGGGGTTCTGAACGAGTTGTCCACAGATCGGACTCTCCCGCTCTCATCGGGCGCACGCGTGCCGTAGAGTCGTTCTCACACGCCCCGTAGCGCACCGGAAGACAGGAGGCTCTCGCGTGTCGAACGAAACGATCGCTGTCATCCTGAGCGCGCTCGGCCTGCTGGTAACGCTCGGCGGCGGAGCGGCCGCGGGCCTCGCGTGGGTGGTGCGGCGGATCGACGCCCTCGACATGAAGCTCTCCACGCGGATCGACGAGGTGCAGATGAAACTCTCCGCGCGGATCGACCAGGTGGAAAGGGACGTGACGGAGGTCAAGATCACCGTCGCCCGCATCGATGGGCGATCGCAACCGCCCCTCATGCTCACCCGCTGACCCGGAGGCCCCTTGCGCGCCGCGTCCGCGTTGTCCAGGGGGTGGCCGTGCGGCGCCGACAAGGCCTACCGTGAACGCATGGATGAGCCGATCGCACTCGTATCGCCCGAGCAGCTGCCCGAGGAGATTTCGACGCGGTTCCCGCTGGAGGGCGTCCCCGTGGCTGTGGAACCGGAGGGCAGGCGATCGTCGCGGTTTCCCGGGCTGGGCGTGAGTCTCGCGCAGCCCGAGGTCTCGCAGGGCGCGACCTGCGCTGTCACGGGTCACGAGCCTGGCGGATCCTTCATCGACCCCCTCGCCCTGCTCCGCGAGGTCGCCCAGCGACCCCAGCACCCGCAGCGCCCACAGAACCCCACGGAAGGGAGCACCCCATGACTCGATACTTGTGCGCAGAGTGCGGCGCCGAGGCGGTGACGGTCTCGCCCGACGGCAACACGGTGCCCGAGGGCGCCGAGATCATCGTGCCCGACGTGACGCACTGCTCCGACCCCGCCTGCGCCAAATCCGATCCGCACGGCACCGTGCCCGGCGACTTCGTGCGCGTCGACGCGCCTACGGGTCAAGACTGAGAAATGGACACGCGCGAGCAAGCGCTGCGGGTGGGCGGGCGACGGATCCGGGTCTCGAACACGGACAGGGTGCTCTACCCCTCCACCGCAACCACGAAGGGCGACGTGATCGCCTACTACCGCGCGATCGCGAAGACCATGCTGCCGCACTGCCGGGATCGGCCGGCGACGCGCAAGCGCTGGCCCGACGGGGTCGGCCCCGACGGCCGCGGCGATTCGTTCTTCCAGAAGAATCTGGGCGGCTCGGCTCCGGACTGGGTGCGCACGGCCGACATCCAGCACCGGGACCACGTCAACACCTATCCGCTGGTGAACGACGAGGCGACGCTCGTGTGGCTCGCCCAGCTCGCGTCGCTGGAGATCCACGTGCCGCAGTGGCGCTTCGACGCCTCCGGGCGGCCCGGCCGCCCTGATCGGCTGGTGTTCGACCTCGACCCCGGCGAGGGCGTGCCGCTCGCGCAGTGCGCGAGGGTGGCATTTCTGTTGCGGGACCTGCTGCGCGCCAGCGGGCTCACCGCCGTGCCGGTGACGAGCGGCAGCTCGGGCATCCACCTGTACGCTGCGCTCGACGGCACGCTCACCTCAGACGAGGCCTCGTCGACCGCGCACGAGTTCGCGCGGTCGCTCGAGGCCGATCACCCCGACCAGATCACCGGCTCGATGAAGCGTTCGCTGCGCCCCGGGCGCGTGTTCGTGGACTGGAGCCAGAACAGCGCCGCGAAGACCACGGTCGCCCCGTACTCGCTGAGGGGCAGGATCCGCCCCACCGTCGCCGCGCCCCGCACCTGGCGCGAGCTCGCCTCTCCGCACCTGCGCCAGCTCGAGTACCGCGAGGTGCTCAGGCGCGTGGAGAAGCGGGGCGATCCGCTCGCCGCACTGCTGTAGCGCTCCGGAGCGCGGCCGGCCCGTCTCGGGAGCCGCAGCCGCCACGGCATCCGGCGCCGATCGCGATGCCGCGCGCCTTCGGGGCGCGGGTCACGCTTCGGGAGCGGTCGATGACGGAGACGGGTACCGGATCGCGGCTCTGACGGCCTCGTGCTGGCTGAGGTTGGAGGAGAAGGGAAGATGGGGACGACCTGCTCGTCCGGTTCTTCGGCAATCGGCGTTCCCGCGAGTTATCCGCCGAGCACGCTCTCAGGGCGCACCCGCTTGAGCTGTTCGAAGGGCCGCCGCAGCAGGTCCGGCTTGCCGCCGCTGTCGGGCAGGTGCTCGACGATGCTGCGCCAGGATCAACGCCCTTTCGGCACCCGGGCCTTGGAACTCCGGCGCCGCGGTGGCGGTCCTCCATGCTCCCAGTCAACCTGCGTCCACGAGCCCTCCACTAGCGGCAGCCGCGCGGGATCCTGCAGGATCGCGACCCGCTCCGAACTGTAAGGATGGTCCTTGGGGTTGCGTCTCCATCTCGATCTTCGCAGCGGTGCCCCTACGTCGCGGTGCGCCAGATCGCGTGCGCTCTGGGGATGCCAATCTCCCCGCTCACCAGCGCGTGGAGCCTCTTGACGGGCGTGCCGGGCCAGGACGAGGTGGCCGGAGAGCCATAAGGAAGAGGCGGACTTGCCCACCCGGGATACCATGGCCCCGTGCCCTCCCCTCATGTCTCGGTGCTCCTCGCCGATATCACCACGCTCGAGGTCGATGCTGTCGTGAACGCCGCGAACAATCGGATGCGCGGAGGCGGAGGCGTCGACGGCGCCATCCACCGAGCCGGAGGACCCGCGGTGCTCGAGGAGTGCATCGCCCGCTTCCCGAACGGCCTCGCCACGGGCGACGCCGGCTACACGACCGCGGGCCTCATGCCCGCGAAGTGGGTGGTGCACACCGTGGGCCCGAACTTCACGGCGGGCCAGACCGATCGGGCGCTGCTCGAGTCCTGCTACCGGCGCTCGCTCGAGGTGGCCGACGAGTTGGCTGCCCGCAGCATCGCGTTTCCGTTGATCAGCGCCGGAATCTACGGCTGGCCGCTCGAGGACGCGGCGCGGGTGGCGGTGCGAGCGGTTACGAGCGCGAGCACTCGGGTCGAGGATGTGCAGTTCGCGGCGTTCAATGAAGAAGCATACGGGCTATTGCTAGCGGAGGTGGAGGACCTGAGTTGAGGACTCGAACCAAGAACAACTGAGGGGCTCTGGCGATCCGGGTTACCCCGCGCAACTCGCTTGATCCGCGGATTTACGCGGTTCTTACGCCATCACTCTACCGGTTGCTCCGTGTTGATACGACCCCACTCGGGCACCTCAGAGGGGTTTAGGACCCCGTTTCCGACACCGCGCAGGTAAGGGGTATAGCTCATTGCCTTTGCAAGTCGCACTACTCGCCCCAATCGATCTGCAGGCGAGTCGAACCAGCAGCCGCTTGACTCATCGCTGAAATTCCGGCATCATGCCACGAGCCTCAGGCGGAGGGAAGCCTGGCCAAGTCTTTCGCTTCAGGTCACACTCAAATAGAGTCCATACATGGCGAACGTTTCGAACGACCTACCTGCGATACAGGTTTTCATCAGCTATGCACGAGAAGACGACGCAGCCTTCTCCTTTGCCGATCCGTTAAAGACGACATTGAAGCAACTGATCTCCGGAATGTCAGGGCGTACGGCCGAAGTATTTCTCGACCGCGACGATATTCCACTCGGCGAGAACTGGAAAGAAAAGATCGAGAATGGCGTTCGCAACTCGCTCGTTTTCGTCGCCGTATATACGGGCAACTATTTGCGAAGAGAACCCTGTCGCGATGAGTTCTTCTTGTTCCTCGAGCAGTCAAGACAACTTGAGGTGCAAACTCTTCTCATACCCGTTGTCTGGCTGGGTTTCGACAGCCTTTTACCAGAAGGCGAAGATGAGATTTCTGACTATGTGCGCACTCATCAAGCCGCGGACTTCAAAGAAGCATGGGTGGAGGGAACTGCATCCGCTCCATTTAAACGAAACGTACTGAAGATCGCGGAAAGAGTGCTGCAAGTCACCTCCCAAGTAGAAGATACGCTCGCAGCAAAAGAAAGAGATGTTGTCGAACGATCTATTCAAAGGGCCTCGCCCCAAGAAGTGACGGAGGCCCAGTCAGGCGCATCAAACCTGAGCGTACGTCAGGACCCCGACGATGAGGTCGAGGATGAAGATGATGATGGCCTCTTTGAGCTGAGTGAAATGATGAATTCAGACCTTCAGGTCATGACAAGAGAAGCCGAGTTGCTTGGAACAGCCATGCAAGGGCTAGGCACGCTCCCGGATCCACCGAAAGATGCTTCTTCGTCCCCCGCTGCGGCAACAAAGTACATGATCTTGGCCGCAAACGCCATGAGAGATCCCGCGAAGGAAATAGAACAGCATGGCTCAAAACTCTTTCAAGCAACCCGGCGATGCGACGCTACCCTGAGGAGGATTGTTCGCGTTGCCGATGCATCGGGCTCAGAAGAGATAAGAAACAATCTTTACACTTCACTCGCACCGAATATCAAAACACTTTCAGAACTCTCGGCTGTAGACGACCAGTTGAATAGCTTGCTGGAGAAGATGCGCGGCCCGGAAGCTCTCAGTGCGTCTGTTCGTAAAGCCGCAAGGCCCGCTCGCAGAGGAGTTACATCAGTAAGAGATGCCCTTTCGCTAATATCTGATTGGCCGACCCTCGTAGATAGCCTTAACGAATCGCCGTCTCCCTCGAAAGCATAGCTTTCTACTCAAGACGATTTAGTCTCGAGTATTCCTGCGCCGCCTAGAGTCTTGGCGAACTCACGCGCACCGCTTCGTGCCAACTTCGATAGCAATACATCCAGTTCGACTGGCGGCTGCGTCATCGCAGCGGCTTGTTCTGCAACAACGCGGCGTGTTACCGAGGGATTGAGATCGTACTGATCGAGCAAGAAATCATCTAGCCGAATGGCCTCAAGCCCGAGAGGCGCCAGGGTCGTTGGAGGGAAGTCTTTGGTGTTCTCTGTGATGATGGCATCCGCTCGGCCACGGAGCGCCGCAGCAACGACATGTCTATCATCAGGGTCGGGGAGGTCGATTGCTTGCTCGAGTGATTCCCAACCCTCGACACCGGCATCTTCGAATGCTTCATCCATCGATCGGAATCGGCTCAGGAATCGGCTTTGATCGACATCGGGATGGATTCGTTCGAGTGCTCGAAGAGCTTCATCCACGACACGGGCCGACCACAGCGGACGGAACGCCCCGGAGTCGGCCAGACGCAGCAGCGTGTCGCACGGCGCGATCGGCACCAGCACACATGCGTCGAGGAACGCGGTGAACCTTGCCACCAGTTACGACCTCCGCGCCTCAGCAAGCGCCTCACGGTAGGAATCTGCATCAACGTCGTACAGACCATCCTCTGTAGCCTGCCGTGTGAGCTCATCCAAACGACTGCGTCGATCTGCTCGCTTGCGCTCGCGATAGGCCAGCACGTCATGCAATCGAAGCCGGCGGTGCCTCGACTCCCCCAACCGTTCGAAGGGTAGCTCATGATCGTCCAGCAGCCGAACGAGTGTGTTTCGGCTCACTCCCAGGAGATCAGCCGCTTGCTGCGTCGTCAGCTGTCGATCAATCGGCTCAACACTCACCGACGCACCGCGCTCCATCGCACTGACAACTTGCCTGAGCACCTCATAGGCGGCCAGCGGCAGTGGAATCTGCTCACCGTCGGGGCCGAGCAGCACTGCGGGTGTCGAGTGGTTGTCGAGAAAGCGGGCAAGCTCCAGCATCTCGCTGAGGTCTTGGGGCGCTTCAACGACTTGGGGATCCCTTGTGGTTCGGCTGATCGTCGTACTCATGCCACTCATTATCCCTCAAAACGCTCAAATCGTCCATATCGGGCAAATCGTTCAGCACGCCCCATCTCAGGATGACGTTCAATGACGGATCCGAAACGGTCACTTCATCGCACCCTCCTCATTGTCACGCCTCTTGCAAACAAGGAGCTCCACCGTCGCCCGTACCAGATTTCGCTCCTCTCGTGCGCCAGTTTCGCCTCCCCAGGAAGCCGGTGCTTACGGTGGCGCCACACGCTTGCAAGACGCGTGACAACCTGTTGGAGTGAACCGCGGGAAGGCGTGAGAGGGCTGGGCATGCGCCGCGACGACGCGGCTCGGCGAACCTTCTGGAAGCGAACTCCAGAGTGACGGGAGTGGTTATGCACCTGAATAGTGACCTACTCAGGGATCTGATCATTCGTAGAAGCAAACGCCGTCAGGAGACCGCCCAGTATCGACTCCTCGTCAGCGCGCACACCGATACCACCACAACCGCAGCGGGCCGCGCACCGTTCACCTCACTTTCGGCGACCGTGCAAGTCGGACGATGCCGATGATGAATCGCCGGGGGTTTGGTGCCGCTGTTATGCG
>NZ_KZ984005.1 GCF_003569785.1 Leucobacter sp. wl10
CGATCACCGATACACCACGTCCAAGGACTTGACCCGCACGGCGGGCAGATCATCCAGCGCGCCCAGAGCGACGGCAGCAACGACAGCCCCAACGAGGTGCAACTGCTGCACTTCACCTCACGGGCTTCGCTCGACTCGTACTTGGCCGACTCGCGCAGGGCGCTATCGAGTCGGGAGCGAGATAGAGTAATCAAGCGAACGCAGGTGTTCCCCGTCCGCTCTCTCTAGCCCAGGGCCATTGATCTCCGTCATCGTTGCCGACGGGTTCCGGTCGCCCTGTCCCGAGAGCCCTGCCGTGCCGCAACACGACAAGCTCGTAGAGGTCGCGTCCCTGCTTCATGTCGCCGAGCGGTTTCCAGACGTCGCGGTCACCGACCCTGCCGCCGCTTGGGAGCACGATCTTGTTGCCAGCGAGCGTGGTGACGCGCTCCATCGCGAACAGTCGCTTGTTGATCGCGGCCTCGATCTTCGCGGCTTGCGCGCGAGCCGCAGCTTTTCGCTGGGCTTGAACGGGGAGCTGATCGAGCCACCCCGAAGAACCACGAGGAACGGCAGGTACCGATCGTCAAGGCGCTGCTGCCGCATGTGCGCAAGGCCATGAACGGCAAGGAGCCCTATCCGCTGTTCTCGGAGTCGCAGGGGCAGGATCGTCGCGAGTACCAGACGTTTTAGAAACCCTGCCTGACCAGGCAAAACAGAGGAACCCCCGCGATGTAGAAGCTACGCGGGGGTTCGGTAGCGGTGCAATCTCCGCTACGCGGCTCCGACCGGCATCGACCCGGTGACCTTTCGATTTTCAGTTTGACCAGGGGTTTTCCTGCACCTTAATATATAGACTGATCGGCAGAATCACGCGGTTCGGATCGGCGAGTGTCAGTTGGTTTCAGTTGCTTTTCGCGGAAAGAATGGCCCAACGATGGCCCATGCACAGTAGCTTCCGGTTAATGCCCCTTCCCACGTATCTCACCTAACTCTTGTCCCGGGCTGGAAGGGAAGCAATTCGTTGTGAGACCGTTTCAAATGGAGCTACATTCGCAGCCCTCGTGGCTTCAACCATGGAGGAGAAACTCTCAATAGCCTCTGCCACCTTGTCCTGCGATTTGAGGCCTTGGTCTGTCGCAGAAGAGAGGTTCTTGGAGAATGCAATAAGAGTTTCGACTATCGGCTGCCAAATATTCTGCGCGTCTGCCGGAGAGAGATTGTCGCTGAAGACCAATTGCATCCGGTCGGTCACTGGACGGTCCAGTATTGTCTCGATACATCCTCCAAGTGCCGCCAGAAAAATCATGTTCGAGCCCCGAGAACGGAAGAACTCCGCATGTCGCTTCTGAGCTTCTGTTCGGTCGCTCTCCGGGATCACCATAATCGACTGCTTGGCATCATCGATCGCTTTAAGCAGGCTAAACACGAGGACTATATGGCGAGCCGTAAGGGAATCACGGAATATGCTCGCGTAGACCGCGTCGTTGTCCCAGATCGCACGGGTCTCGTTATAAGCAAGGTTCGGTCGCCCATGGAAAGCAGCAAGCGCCTGGGCCACCGACGAGTCGGGTAGAAGACCCTTTACTCTCAGAATGGCGTCACTCGAGCCGCCACGCCGTCCACCTCGATACTCGGCTTCGGGAATCTGGCTGAACTCTGCCCGAAGACGCTCTTGAACCGGATCCTTGCTCCTGAAGTCGGTGGCCTCCACCTTGTTCTGAGTATTGTTGAAACGAATGATACTTTCTAGAACTTCGGGTTCTGTGCACTTGACAAAACGCGCCATCACTCGGGCATCAGAAAGTCGTGCCGCTTCAGTATCGGAGAGTTCACCTATGGCGCCAGTAGTCTGTCCGCCATTAATGATACCCAGACCCCGCACCGAGAGTTCCTGCTTGACCTGATCATAAGAGTAGGCGTTCACGAGAATAGTGATGCCGTTGTTGAAGATTGCGAAGTTCTCGGGTTGGGTCTTGGCGGTCTCCTTAATGCCAAAGTTGATGTTGCCCTGCTTCCTAGTCATTCCCAGGTAATCGCGAACGTTTGGAGACATCAAGTCAGTTCCGTGATTCTTCCACAAAGACCTTAGGTCTGCTGCGCTGAGAATCGTAGAAAACGCCGACCAACCTCGATCCTGAGTTTCAAATCCGCCCGGAACGGAAAAATCGAACTCACCATCAACAAGAATCGGAGCTTGCGTTCGGGCATAAGCGGACTCCAAACCTGCAAGACCATACTCGATGGCGGATACATCGACATCGACCTCTGGATACTCCCGCCGTATGAGAGCGTCAGCCGTCTTGGCAGCCTGATCTAGCTCCTGTTGCACATTTACCGACTCCGGGCGATTGTGCGAGTACCAGATTTCAAATTCTGCAACTGTTCCGGCTTCCAACGCGGCACGAACTTCTTCCGCTGCCCCACGCAGAACAGCAGGAACACCCTCGAGAGACCCAGAAATAAGCCAGCTGACAGCTGTATTCAGATCTGACGCCTTGTTCGCGGGCGCGTTAGGCTTGACCACCTCGGAAAAATAACCCTGAGCTACAACCACCTTTGTGCCGTCATTCACCACGGCAACGAGATCAGCTTTCTTATCGTTGCTATGGTCGGTAAGCGCATTGGCGGCAAACGCTTCAACGTCGTCAATCCCGAGACGTAACTGCGCCAGAAAAAGCAAAAGCGCATTGTCGCCAAATTTGCGAAGGTCATCTCTTCCTTCAAAGGCACTGAACCCAGGGCTTCCACTTTTCGGCAATGCTATTCCTCTCACTCAACCTCAGGATAAGCCTCATCAGCCTCGGGGAAATTCATCACCAGGTATTGGGCGGAAGAGTATATTCGGGCTGGCTCAAGTTTAGTAGGATTGAGTCATACTCGAAAGCGAGGTTCGATCATGCGCACCACGAAGCAACTCAGCATCACTCTCCCCAACAGCATGGCGGACGCTCTCAAGGAGCGCGTCGCCTCCGGTGCATACGCCAGCGAGAGCGAGGTCGTGCGCGATGGCTTGCGCGCACTGTTCGCGCGCGACGAAGCAGTCGAGAACTGGCTGCGCACCGAGGTAGTCGCCTCCGTCGAAGAGCTGCGCGCCGATCCCTCGCGGGCCATCAGCTCAGAGGAGATGCGCGCCGAGCTCTCCCGCTGGCATGCCGAGCGCCTTGCAGACAGCTCCTCGTGACGCATCAGGTCGTCTACTCACCGCGTGCCCATAGACAGTTACGCGCGATCTACGATTGGATCGCGGGTGAAGCTGGGCCGGAAATCGCACAGCGATTCGTGCTCTCGATCTATGACTACTGCGATGATCTAGCAGACTTCCCCCTCCGGGGTCGTGCTCGGGATGGCCTAACGCCCGGGATGCGAGTGATCGGGTTCCGTCGGCGAGCGATGATCGCGTTCCTGGTCGCCAGCAATGAGGTCGAGATTCACGGCGTCTACTACGGTGGCAGCGACTACGAGGCTCTGATCCTCGACAGTCTCGACTGAGCACTGGTTACAGCCCGAGACCAGGATCATCGCGTCGAGACTGCGTGCTCGAAGGTTCTCGGTTGATTGCCCCGCGCAACCGTCGTGCACGATCGGCGGCGAGCTGCCGCGCTTCTTCCGCCGCTGCACGCTTCGCTTCAATCAGCACGGCGGCTTCCTCAGGCAGTAGGGCGCGCAGTTCCTCGGCTTCGCGCCGCGCCACCGTCGCCTGTGCGTGCGCGTTGCGGGCTTCGCGGTCGGGGCGGATGAACCGTGCTCGTACCGGGTCGCGGCGCACCCGTTCGGCTCCCAACTCTTGCGCGAGTAGCGAGAGGCGTTCGCGGTCGTGCCGATCCTTAAGGGCCTATAGGACAAAACGTGTGGATGGAAACCTGATCTAGCCGCATAATCACGCGGCAAAACAGGCTCTTGTGACTGATCCGTGGGTCACCGCCCTGGGAGCCGGGGCCGATGGCCGCCGAGCGTGAGCATCGCGAGACCGATCAACGCGTCGGTCGAGCGGAACCCGAACGCGATCCTCGTGAGGAGCCTGATCTTCGTGTTCACCGCCTCGATCCGCCCGTTCGAAAGGCGATGCTCGATCGAGGCGAGGATCCGGTCACGATGCTGCGTGATCGTGCGCTGCAACTTCACGAACACCGGGATGCGGCATCTCCGCGCCCACGCCACCCACCTATCAAGCGCCACTGCTGCCGATTCGTGGTCAAGCTTGAAGACCGTACGCAGCCCTTCCTTCAACAAGTAGGCCCGGTGCAGCCTCGGGTCGGTCTTCGCGATCCATGCCAGCTTCTCCGACTGCCGCCCGGTGAGGTCTTCCGGGTTCTTCCAGAGCGCGTACCTCGAGTCTTTTAACGCGCGAGCTTTGTCGCGCTCACCAGCTGACGTGTCATGCTTCGCGGGACGCCCCACCCCTCGTTTGGGGAGCTGCCGTGCGGCTTTCCTGGCATCGTTCCACGCCTCCCGCCGCACCTGATCGAGTGCGTCGGTCGCCCACTTCACGACATGGAACGGGTCAGCGCAGAGTACCGCCTGGGGGCAGCGCTCGGTCACGATGCTGCTGATCCATTCCGCCCCGTCCGCGGTGACATGCGTGATCTGCTGGCACCGGCCTGCTCCCGAGGCTTCGAGCTCGTCGAAGAACCGTCTCACGGTCTGCTTGTCACGGCCAGGCGCCGCCCACACCAGCCTCCCGGTGTCGTGGTCAACGACGACGGTGAGGTACTTCTGACCTTTCCGATAGCTGATCTCGTCGATCCCGATCCGGGTCAACCCCGCAAAGAGGTCATGCTCGGCCTCGGTGTCAGCCCACACCCTGGTGATGATTGATCCGACAGTTCGCCACGCGATGCGCATCAACTCGGTCGCCGCGCTCTTCGATGTCACTGTCGCTAGCCACGCAGTCTGATCATCGAAGAACCTCGTGTGCCCAGCCCCATGACGGGCCCAGGGCACCTGCGCGACCGTCACTCCGTGGTCGGGGCAAACGACCCGGGGCGCGTCGGCCTCGAGATACGTCGGCACTGTTCCGAGATCGAGAGCTCTCCAGCGCCTGCGCCCCTCGCCCTGGTCGTAGCGGCCAGCGAGCCGACCGCATCTCCCGCAGCGGGGTTTCAGCCGCTTCGAGGGACGTACGTGAGTGGTCACGCAGCCGTCGTCTTCGTCGTATTCGATGGTTTCGATCACGGTCGTCTGCTCGACTCCGAGCACACGCCGCCATAGGGTGGTTTCTTGCACGCCGTTCTCTTGGTCTGGTTTTGGAGATTCAACACCTCAAAACCTAGGCCAGGAACGGCGTGTCCCGCTTCCCGCGCGCTTCACTCACCCACGGATCAGTCACAAGAGCCGCAAAACAGGGATAGTTATGCTCCGGCACCCTTAACTGTGCCGAACACCCTGAACACGACCTTCTGTCTGGTATGCGATACGAAGCTCGTGAAGAACGGCAGAACCGCGGCAGGGAGTCAACGCTGGAAATGCCCCGATTGCGGGGCCTCGTCCACCCGTCAGCGCGGCGATGTCACACGCAGAGCCCAGCTCACACGGTTCCTCGACTGGATCACTGGCAAAGCCGCGCAACATGACCCGGGCGGCGCGAGCGCCGCCCGCCAGTTCCGCCGCAAGACCGCCTGGTGCTGGGAACTCCGCCCACACCTCCCGATCACCGGAGCCGTGTATGACGTGCTCCAGATCGATGGCTTCAATCTCCGTACTGGCTGGTGCGTGCTAACGGCCAGATACCGAGGAACTGTGATCGCCGCGCAATGGTGTTCACGCGAGGGATACGCCGCATGGAGCGCGCTCATGAAGCGACTTCCCGCCCCTCAGGTCGTGGTGTGCGACGGCGGCCCCGGCATGCATGCTGCGTTGAAAGAGCAGTGGCCAAATGCCCGCATCCAACGGTGTCTGGTGCACCTGCAACGCAACGTCCGCAGATATGTCACTACTCGGTCGAAAACGGCTGCAGGGAAGGCGTTATGGGGCCTCGCCTTGAAACTCACCAAGGTCAAGACCATCGCTGATGCGGAAAAGTGGACGAGTTTGCTGCTCGCGTGGGAGGGCGAGTTTCTCCACCTCACAAAGGAGCGCAGCTACCGGAAAGACACTCTCGAGGTGCCCTCGTGGGCGAAGCCCGGGCAGACGTGGTGGTACACCCATCAGCGGCTCCGCTCAGGGCATCAGGTGCTGCGTCGAGTGATCCGCGCCGGTCATCTCTTCACCTTCCTCGACCCCGAGCTGACACATCTGCATGTGCCCTCGACGACGAACGGGATCGAGGGCGGCACGAACTCACAGATGCGGCTCCAGCTGCTCCATCACCGGAGCATGCCAGAAGAACATCAACGCCGAGCGATCGAGTGGTGGCTCTACCTCCATTCCGAACAACCCGACCCAATGCGAGTACTCACCCAGCACGAAAGCCGGCCCCGTCGAGCGCCTCGTCCGCGACTGAGCGAGCCAGATCCCGGACCCGTGCTCTACGACACCGGCCTCGACGCTACCGAAGGGCTCCGGCTACGCCAAGGGTGGGCTGGCCGGGGATGACACGCCCAACGCTATCCACACGTTTTGTCCTATAGGCCGCAACTCCGGCCGCCGCAATGGCCCAAATTTGGCCCAAGGTCATCGCGGACTCGGTTTGTGAGCCTCAACAGCACCTTGGTTTCGACCCTTCGACAAGCTCATGGCACCGAACCTCAACCGGCAACGCGGCGCTCAGAACCACCGCCTGACCAGGGAAAATAAAGAACCCCCGCGATGTAGAAGCTACGCGGGGGTTCAGTAGCGGTGTAATAGCCGCTACGTGGCTCCGACCGGCATCGATCCGGTGACCTTTCGATTTTCAGTCGAACGCTCTACCAACTGAGCTACAGAGCCGGGCACTCACCATACGGCGACCGCCAGAGACGAAGAAACCCTTCCAGGGAAGGGTTCTTCATCTGGCGACCCTGACGGGACTTGAACCCGCGACCTCCGCCGTGACAGGGCGGCGCGCTAACCAACTGCGCCACAGGGCCATGGTGTATTCAATTGTATTCGGTGTCAGTGACCCCAACGGGATTCGAACCCGTGCTGCCGCCGTGAAAGGGCGGTGTCCTAGGCCGCTAAACGATGGGGCCGAAGCGATTGCTCGCTTGCTACCGAGATGAAATCCTATGCCGAATCTCGCGTTCAGCGCAAATCGGACCGACGAACGCAGAATCTCCGGCGTGTCGCCTGGTGGTGCGCACCCGAGGAACCGCGGCTGAATTCACAAACCGCCCCGAGTCGTGGCACAGTTGGAGCTGATGAGCTGCGACGGCGCCGCCCATCGACTGGAGGAATCATGGGATCGCATCCACTCGATTCGCTGACGGCAGACGAGCTCTCGGCGACCTCTGCCCTGCTGGCCGCAGAGAGGGGCGTGGACGACAGCTGGCGCTACGCGTCGATCATCCTTCGCGAACCCCCGAAGGCCGAGGTCAAGGCGTGGAGGGCCGGCGACCCGATCGTGCGACGCTCGCTCGCCGTGCTCTGGAAGAAGCAGAGCAACGAGGTCTACGAAGCCGTCGTCAACCTCACGGAGCGCGCGCTCGAGAGCTGGGCGCACGTTCCCGGCGTCACGCCCAACTTCACCGTCGACGAGTATCACGACTGCGACGCGACGCTGCGGCGGGATCCCGGAGTCCGGGACGCCCTGGCGCGGCGCGGCGTCGATCCCGAACTCGTGCTCTTCGACCTCTGGACCTACGGTCACGAGGTGATGCCGGAGCAGTGGCGGGATCGGCGCCTCGGCTGGGTGGACATCTGGAGGCGGGCGCGGCCGGGAGGCAACCCCTACGCCCACCCGGTCAGCGGCATCAAGGTCGTCGTCGACGTCAACACCATGGAGGTGCTGCAGATCGATGAGGGGCACGACCGCGGTTTCCCAGAGGTCGACGCCGAGTACGCGCCCGAGCTGCGCGGGATCGAGGAGCGGAAGGATCTCAAGCCGCTCGACATCATCCAGCCCGACGGCGTGTCATTCGAGCTCGACGGCTCGCTGCTGCGCTGGCAGGACTGGGAGTTCCGCCTCGGCTTCAACTACCGCGAGGGCCCGGTGCTCTACCAGGTGCGCTTCAGGGACGGAGACGAGTACCGCGACATCGCGTACCGCATGTCGCTCGCCGAGATGATCGTGCCCTACCGCGACTCGAGCTTCGACCACTACCGCCGCACCGCCTTCGACATCGGCGAGTGGGGCTTCGGTTACATGTGCACCTCGCTCGAGTTCGGCTGCGACTGCCTGGGCGAGATCACCTACCTCGACGGCGTGCTGCCCGACACGAGCGGACAGCCGCGCATCACGAAGAACGCGATCTGCCTGCACGAGGAGGACGACGGGGTGCTGTGGAAGCACGTCGACCCGGACGCGGGCACCGAGGTGCGTCGCATGCGGCGCTTCGTGGTCTCCGTGCACGCGACCGTCGCCAACTACGAGTACCTCGTCTACTGGCGCTTCTACCCCGACGGCAACATCGAGTGCGAGATCCGCGCGACCGGCATCATGGTGAGCACGCCGATGGAGGAGGACGGCGCCGCGTTCCCCACGGGCACGGTCGTCGACCGCCGCACCTACGCGCCGTACCACCAGCACTTCCTGGTGGCCCGCCTCGACCTCGACGTCGACGGAGACGCCAACACGGTGGTCGAGTCGGACTCGCTGCCCGCCCCCATCGGCGACGCGAACCCCCTCGGTCTCGACCTCAACACGCAGGCCACGGTGATCGCCTCCGAGCGGGAGGCGGGCCGCCCGTACAGTTGGGAGCGGCAGCGCGCGTGGAAGGTGCAGAACCCGGGCCGCCTCAACGCCTGGGGCGCCCCGACGGCGTACAAGCTCGTACCGAGCGCCTCGTTCCCCGCCATGTTCGACGAGTCGTCGCCGATCCTGCGCCGCAACCCCGTCATCGGCAACACGCTGTGGGTGACCAGGCACCACGACAGCGAGAGCTGGCCCGCGGGCGACTACCCCACGCAGTCGAAGAACGACCTCGGCAACGGCATGAGCGCCTGGATCGCCGACGACGAGAGCCTCGTCGACACCGATGTGGTGCTCTGGTACGTCTTCGGCATCCACCACATCACGCGCAGCGAGGACTGGCCCATCATGCCGGTCGACAAGGTCTCCTTCACGCTGAAGCCCTTCGGCTTCTTCGATCGCAACCCGTCGCTCGACGCACCGCGCTCCCCCGCGAAGGGGTCGTGCTGCACGGGAGGATCCTGCGAGTGCGACCGCGGAGCAGGGACTCACTAGCGTCGCGCCGCAGGGGGCGTCAACTCCCCCTGCTCCCTCCGACGCACGCGGGTCGGGATCCGGTACCGCTCAGCCGCCGAGCGCGCGCTGCACCCGGCTCAGTGAGATGTTCTCGTGCAGCATCGTGCCCGAGCTCGTGCGCTGCTCGAAGCGATAGCCCATCCTGCCCTGGCAGAGCATGCCGATGAGGTACGGCTCCTCGGCGTTCCACATGATCCAGGTGGGCTGCCCGTAGGCGTTCTCGCCGAGAAAGGTGATCTCGATGTCGCGGCCGCCGATGCGCTGCACGCTCGGTGTCAGCGTCTCGCGCGTCAGGGCCACGCTGCCGTTACCCGCCTGCTGCATCTCACTCATAGCACGATCCTAGCGAACAGCGGCACGATTCGGACAGCGCACCCCCGGAACGGTCGAGAACGCGCTCACGCGAAGAACGCCCCGATGGCCCGGGCGAGACCGTGCAGGTCGTCCACGTGGGCCAGCTCGCGCGCCGAGTGCATCGACAGCAGCGGCACCCCCACGTCGACGGTCCGGATGCCGAGCCGCGTCGCGGTGAGCGGGCCGATGGTGGAACCGCACGGCACCGTGTTGTTCGAGACGAACTCCTGCGTGGCCACGCCGGCGACCTCGCAGACGCCGCGCCACAGCGCCGCGCCGTGCGCGTCGCTGGCGTAGCGCTGGTTCGCGTTGACCTTCAGCATCGGCCCGCGACCCGCCAGCGGCCGCACGCGGGGATCGTGCTTCTCGGGGTAGTTGGGGTGCACCGAGTGCCCGGCGTCGGCTGAGAGGCACCAGGACCGGGCGTTCGCCCGGGCCGCGTCCTCCGCGCTCGCCCCGAGGCCCGCCCGGATCCGGCCCAGCACGTCGGAGAGGAACGGCCCGGAGGCTCCGGATCGGGTGCCCGAGCCCAGCTCCTCGTGGTCGAAGGCCGCGAGCACCGCGATGGTGCCGGGCGCCGGCTCGCTCTCGATCAGCGCGACGAGCCCCGCGAAGGTCGAGCTGAGGTTGTCGAGGCGCGGGGACGCGAAGAGGTCCGCCCGCGCGCCGATGCGCTGCGGGTACTGCGTGTCGTACAGGCGCACGTCGGCGCCCACGACGTCACCGGGCGGGATCCCGCCGTCCGTGGACGACGCGGCGGCGCCACCGCCCCGCGGCGGCGAGACCTCCCGGGCGAGCAGCTCGAGCACCGACACGCCCTCGGCGCCCGCGGCCAGCACGGGCTGCACGTGGCGCTGCCGGTCGAGCACGAGCCCCGTGTTCGCCTCGCGATCGAGGTGGATCGCGAGCTGCGGGATCCGCGCCACGGCCGCCGTGCGCACCAGATGCTCGGCACCGTCTCGCGTCACGAAGCGCCCGGCGAAGCCGAGGTCGCGGTCGAGCCAGGAGTTGATGAGCGGGCCGCCGTACACCTCCACCCCGGCCTGCGCCCAGCCGTCGGCGGTGAAGTCGGGTCGCGGCTTGAGCGCGAAACCGGGCGAGTCGGTGTGCGCTCCCAGCACGCGCACGGGGCTCGTCGCGTCGACGCCCTCCCCCGCGCGCCAGGCGATCAGCGCGCCGTCGCGCACCACGAAACCGCGGGATCCGGATCGCACCGGTGCCCACGCCTCGGTCTCGTCGTGCGCCTCGAATCCGGTGGCGGCGAGCGCCCCTGCGAGCGCACCGGCCGCATGGTACGAACTCGGCGCCGACGCCACGAAGTCGGCGAAGTCGTCGATGTAGGCGTCGAGATCCGCCAGCAGGCTCCGCGCGCCCGGGCGCCGCTGCTCCATCAGCACGGCTCCGAGTCCTCCGCAGTCTCGCCCGCCTCGGTGTCGGCCTCCTCGACGCGCGGCTTCTCGAACGCGGCCGCGAATTCTGCCAGCAGCCGAGCACCGAAACCGGTCGACCCGGCCGAGCGCCAGAGGTCGTCGCTCTCGGCCTGCATGGTGCCCGCGATGTCGAGGTGCCCCCACGGGGTACCGTCCACGAACTCGCCCAGGAACAGCGCCGCGAGGATCACGCCCGCGTACTGCCCGCCGATGTTCGAGAGATCGGCCGTGCTCGACTTGAGCTGATCGCGGTAGCGGTGGTCGAGCGGGAAGCGCCAGATGTTCTCGTCGGTCGCCTCGGCGGCGGCCTCGAGCTGTGCGGCGACGGCGTCGTTGTTCGCGAGCATCGCGGCGGTGCGGGTGCCGAGCGCCATCATCGCCGCGCCCGTGAGGGTGGCGATGTCGACGATCGCGTCGGGGCGCCGATCCGCGACGGAGTCGTCCTCGGTCGCGAGCACGAGCCCGTCGGCCATGACGAGGCGGCCCTCGGCGTCGGTGTTCTTCACCTCGACGGTCTTGCCGCCGCGAATCGTGAGCACGTCGCCCAATTTGGTCGCGCTGCCCGACGGCATGTTGTCGGTGCACATCAGCCAGCCCGTCACCGCGGTCGCGACGCCGAGCTCGCGCAGCGCGGTCATCGACGAGAACACGGCGGCGGCGCCCATCATGTCGAACTTCATGGCGGCGTGCATGGCGTTCGACGGCTTGAGGCTGATGCCGCCCGAGTCGTACATGATGCCCTTGCCGATGAGGGCGAGGTGCCCGTCGGGGTCGGCGGGCCGGTACGAGACCTTGATCATGCGCGGCTCCTCCACGCTGCCGGCGTTCACGCCCAGCAGGCCGCCCGCGCCGAGCTCGATGAGCGCCTGGCGGTCGAAGACCTTGGCCTCGAGCCCGAACTCGGGGGCGAGGCGCTCGATCACCTCGGCGAACTTGACGGCGCTGAGGTGCCGCGGCGGGGTGTTGGCGAGATCCCGGGCGAGCGCGGCGGTGCGGGCGAGCACGAGGCCCCGCTCGACGCCGAACTCGGCCGCCTCGGCGTGCTCCTCGGCGATCTGCAGCATGAGCTCGTCGAGAGCCACGGTGCTCGGGTCGCCCTTCAGCGCGTCGTAGCGGTAGCGGGCGAGCACGGCGCCCTCGATCGCGGCCTGCACGGCGATGCCGGCGTCCCAGTCGCCGGAGGCCAGGAGATCGGTGAGGTCCACCGCGAGGCTCCCCGCCTCGCGAGCCGCACGCGCGAACGCCGCCACGGCGTCGCGCAGCTGGGCGTCGGTCTCGATACCCTTCTCGCCGGTGCCGACGAGCACGCGCAGCGGCGCGCCGGGCAGCAGCAGCGTCTGGTTCGCGGCGCCGGTGAAGCCGGCCGCGGCGAGCGCCTCGCGCCCGATCCGGGAGGCCCCGCCCGGGAGCTCGCCCTCCGAGGCGACGAACACGGCGGTCGCACCGGGACCCTCGGGGGGCCGGTGCGAGACGCTGACGCGCGTGGAGCGCTCGAGCGAAGGAACGGGATCGAAAGCGGGATCAATCACAACGGTCATGGATCCAACCCTATCCCGCCCGGGCCGCGGGCGGCCCGGAGCCTGACGAGCGCGGACCGGCCCGTCGGGTTCAGTCCACGGCGAGCGCCGCCACGGGCGAGACCCGGATCGCGCGCCGCGCCGGGGCCGCCGCCGCGACGAGCGCGAGCAGCGCCCCGAACACCGCCACCCCGGCGAGGATCGGCCACGGGATCGAGGGCGCCATGAGCCCGGCCTGCGACCCCATCAGCGACTGCGCGGCGGCCCAGCCGTAGAACACGCCGAGCAGCAGCCCGAAGCCGAGCGCGGTCAGCGTCATCTGCGCGCTCTCGGCGACGACCATGCCCCGCACCTGGCCGCCCGTGAAGCCGAGCGCTCGCAGCAGGCCCAGCTCGCGCGTGCGCTGCAGCACCCCGAGCGAGAGGGTGTTGACCATGCCGACGGCGGCGATCACGGCCGAGAAGCCGACGAGCCCGGTGAAGATCGCCGTGGTGACGGCGAGGGTCTCGGTGAGCGTGGCCTCGAGCTCGGGATCGTTCGCGAACGCCTGCAGAGCCATCGTCTCGTAGCTCGCGAGGGCGACCGCGAACATGGTCACGAGCGTGACCCCGATCACGAGGCCGATCGTCGCGCGGGAGCTGCGCTCCGGGAAGCGCACGGAGTTCGCCGCCGCCAGACGGCCCGCGGGGGTCTTCCCGAGCAGGCGCCCCGAGAGGCCGAGCAGCGGCGGCATCACGATGTGCGCGCCGATGGCGATGCCGGTGAAGGAGAAGAGGCCCCCGAAGAAGGCGACGAAGAGTCCGAGCGGCGACACGAGGCCGAGCGCGATCCCGAGCGCGAGCAGCACGGCCCCGAGGACGAGGAGGATGACGGCCCATACGGTGCGCGCGGGGCGGCGGCGCGCGGCCTCGGGGCTGAGCTCGACGGCCGCGCCCGTCGCGGCGATGGGCGAGACGGTGCCGACGCGACGCGATCCCGACCACGCGGCGGCCCAGGTCGTGAGCGCGACGGCCGCGACCGCGACGAGCGCGAGCGGGTGGAACAGCGGGTAGTCGCGGCCCTCGGGCAGCCACCCGAGCCGCGGCCCCCAGGCGACGACGGCGGCGCAGAGGGCCATCGCGAGCCCGAACCCGGCGCCCGCACCGAGCGCTCCCATCGCGAGCCCCTCGGCCGCGACCCTGGCGCGCACGCGCGTCGCCGTCGCCCCGACGAGCCTGAGCAGCGCGATGGTGCGCGTGCGCCCCGCGATGATCGTCGAGAAGGTGTTCGCCGTGACGATCGCTCCAACATAGAAGGCGATCAGGATGAAGACGAGCGCCACCATCATGAGCACGAGCCAGAACGTGCCGCTCGACTCCTGCAGCGCCGGGTCGATCGACGCGGTGAGTATCCCGGTGAACAGGATGAGCGTCACCGCGAAGAGCGACGACAGCGCCGAGACGACGATGGTGGCGGCGTGCTCGCGGATCCGCCCGCCCGCACCCGCGCTCATGCCGCGGCGCTCTCGAGATTCAGCATCGTCTCGGAGATCTGCTCGGGCCGCATGGGTCCGCGGTCGGAGATGATGCGGCCATCGGCGAGGAACAGGATGCGGTCGGCGTAGCTCGCCGCGACGGGATCGTGGGTGACCATCGCGATGCTCTGCCCGCGCTCGACCACCGCCGAGCGCAGCAGGCCCAGCACCTCGCGGCCGGTGCGGGAGTCGAGGGCGCCTGTGGGCTCGTCGGCGAAGACGACGTCGGGCCGGGTGGCCAGTGCGCGCGCGATCGCCACCCGCTGCTGCTGCCCGCCGGAGAGCTCGTGGGGGCGATGAGCGGTGCGCCCGGTGAGGCCGAGCGTCTCGACGAGCGCGTCGATCCGGGCCCGCTCGTCCGGCGACGGCTTGCGGCCGTCGAGCTCGAACGGCAGCCGCACATTGCCCATCGCGTCGAGCGTGGGCACGAGGTTGAACGACTGGAACACGAAGCCGATGCGGCGCCTGCGCAGCTTGGTCAGCGCCGCGTCGCCGAGGTTCGTGATCTCGTCGTCGCCGAGCCAGACGCGCCCCTCGCTGGCGCTGTCGAGACCGGCCATGACGTGCATCAGCGTCGACTTGCCAGATCCAGACGGGCCCATGATGGCCGTGAACTGGCCGCGCCTGATGCCGATCGAGACGTCGTCGAGGGCGGTGACGCGGTGGGCGCCGTCGCCGTAGTGCTTGCTGAGGTGAGCGACGCGCGCCACCAGTCCCATTTCGCTCGGTTGAATCTCCATGCTTCGACGCTACGGCCCGGGACCGGACCGGCGGATCGCGCTCCGGTACCGCCCGCATGGTCCCTGGGTACCGTCCCGCGCGGCCGCGCCCGGGCGATTTATATGCATGGGAATACAATTTGGGCAGCGATGTTGCACCCGGCATGAAAGCGTTCGGATTCCTCTCCTTCGGCCACTACGGCCCCGTGCCCGGGTCGCGCGTGCGCACCGCGGGCGACATGCTGCGCCAGACCATCGAGCTCGCGGAGGGCGCCGACGAGATCGGCGTCAACGGCGCTTACGTGCGGGTGCACCACTTCGCGCGCCAGGCGGCCTCGCCCATCCCGCTGCTCACCGCCATGGCCGCACGGACGAAGCGCATCGAGGTGGGCACCGGTGTGATCGACATGCGCTACGAGAACCCGCTCTACTTCGCCGAGGAGGCCGCCGCGCTCGACCTCATCGCCGACGGGCGCGTGGCGCTCGGCGTGAGCCGGGGGTCCCCCGAGACCGCGCTGCGCGGCTACGAGGCGTTCGGCTACACCGGATCCGAGGATCCGCGCGGGTCCGATATCGCCCGCGAGAAGTTCGAGCTCTTCCTGCGCGCGATCGACGGCGAGCCGCTCGTCGCGAGCGATCCCCAGATGGCGCCTCCGGGCCGTCTCGCGATCGAACCGCGATCCCCCGGGCTGCGCGACCGTATCTGGTGGGGAGCCGGATCCCGCCCCACGGCCGAGGAGACCGGCCGCAAGGGCCTGAACCTCATGAGTTCCACACTGCTCACCGAGGCTACGGGCGAGCCGTTCCACGTGCTGCAGCGCGAGCAGATCGACCGGTTCCGTGCGGCGTACCGGGAGGCGGGGCACACCGGAACGCCGCGCGCCTCCGTGAGCCGGAGCGTGTTCCCCATCGTGAGCGAGCAGGACGAGATGTACTTCGGCGTGCGCGGTCGCGACGGGCAGGATCAGATCGGGATCATCGACGGTCTGCGCTCCACGTTCGGCAAGACCTACGCGGACACGCCGGAGCGCCTCGTCGAGCAGCTCAGGGCCGACGAGGCCGTCATGTCGGCCGACACGCTCATGCTCACGATCCCGAACACCCTCGGCCCCGAGTACAACCTGCACATCCTGGAGTCGTTCGCGAAGCACGTCGCGCCCGCGCTGGGCTGGAAGCCGAACACGGAGGGGCCGGTCGCCGGCGAGGCGATCTCGCCGGTCTGATTTCTCGGCCCGGACGCCCGTTGCTACTCTGAGTCAGTTGCGCACCACTCGATCGAGACGGTACGCGGATACAGCAAGACATCAGGGTAGGGTATGACAGCTCAACAGGACAACGTCGAATCAACGGCCGCTCGCCTCGTCTCACCGGAGACCTCCGCGGGACAGATCCCGGTCAATCACAAGAAGCTGCGCCCGAGACACGTCACCATGATCACCCTCGGCGGCATCATCGGCGCGAGCCTGTTCGTCGGCTCGGGCAACGTCATCCGCTCAGTCGGCCCCGCAGCCATCGTCTCCTACCTCATCGGTGGCCTGCTGGTCTTCCTCGCCATGCGCATGCTCGGCGAGATGGCGGCGGCCAGACCCACGATCGGCTCGTTCATGGAGTACGCCCGTGTGGGGCTGGGCAACTGGGCCGCCTACCTGGTCGGCTGGCTCTACTGGTACTTCTGGGTCGGTGTACTCGCCTACGAGGCGGTACTCGGCGGTGAGACGCTCCACACCTGGTTCGCCTTCCTGCCCTCCTGGGCGTGGTCGCTCATCCTGATCCTGATCTTCATCGGGGCGAACGCGATCTCAGTGCGCACCTTCGGCGAGGTCGAGTTCTGGCTCGCCAGCGTCAAGGTGATCGCCATCGTCGTGTTCCTCGGTGCGGGCATCCTCTTCGCCCTCGGTCTATGGCCGAACGCGACGTTCTCCGTGCCCAATCTGTGGGAGCACGGCGGCTTCGCCCCGAACGGGCTGGGCGTCGCATTCACCGGCGTGGCCCTGGTGATCTTCTCCTACTTCGGTACCGAGATCGCTGTGATGGCCGCTGCCGAGTCGGAGGACCCCGCGAAGGGCATACGGCAGGCGACGAGCACCGTGATCTGGCGCATCCTGCTCTTCTTCGTCGGCGCCGTGCTCATCATCACGATGGTGATCCCCTGGGACGAGCTCCCCGAACCCGTCAACGTGGCCGCCGCACCGTTCACTCAGGTGTTCACCCTGCTCGGACTCCCGGGGGCGGCGGTCATCATGCAGCTCATCATCTTCACCGCGGTCATCTCGGTACTCAACTCCGGACTGTACTCGGCCTCTCGCATGTTCGCGGCACTCGCGGATCAGGGATTCGCGCCGAGGTTCGTCTCGAGGCGGTCCAAGAACGGGGTCCCCATGTGGGCGCTCATCGCTTCGACAAGTGGAGCGGTCGTCGCGACGATCGTGAACTTCGCGGCACCCGATTCGGGCATTTTCGACTTCATCATGAACTCGGCGGGTCTTGTCGCGCTCTTCGTCTACGTGTTCATCGCGCTCACTCAGATGCGCCTGCGCCAGAAGATGACGGCCGAGCAGGTCGCGGGCCTGAAGCTCAAGATGTGGTTGCACCCCTGGCTCAACCTCCTGCTGATCGTCGCCATCGCGGGAGTGCTGGTAGTCATGCTCACATCGGAGACCGGGCGCATGCAGGTCTGGACAAGCCTCATAGCCACGACCGTGCTCGTGCTCTGCTGGCCGCTCGTGCGCAAGAACCTCATGAAGCGCAAGACGACGACAGATCCCCGGACTCGCGAGGCGGCGATGAACGGCAAGACCACCACCGAGCACTGAGAAGGCTCGCCCGCGAGAACGACCGGCGCGGCCTCACACCCCGTCCCTCGCTACCGCTGCGACAGGTAGGTCTCCCGCAGGGCCGGATAGTACTGGTCGAAGCCGGGTCTTTCCGTGTCCTCGGTCGCGGCGACCAACAGGTCGAGATAGTACTCCCAGCCCGGGCCGATCTCACCGACGGCGTCGAGCCCGTCCTCGTCGAGGTGGTGCACGAACCTGAGCAGGGAGTCGTCGCCGTCCTCCTCGACGAGCAGCTCCAGGTGCCAGCCGCCCACCTCGTCCTCCGCCTTGAGTGCGATCCGATACGGTGCTTCGCACGCGAGAATGCGGATGCCGATCGCCGGCTCGTGATCCTCGAATCTCATGCGCACGCGCACCGCGCCGCCGGCGCGCCCGTCTCCCTCCCACGGCCCGAACCACCGCTCCGTGAGCTCGGAGTCGGTGAGGTAGCCCCAGGCGTCCTCGACCGGCAGCGCGAGCGAGCGCACGAGCGTCAGATCGATGCCGCGTTCGGTGCGCACCAGCTTTCCTGTCGCTTCAGTCATGGCGGTCTCCATTCTCCGCGTCGTCCCCCGGTCCTCCAGGGTAGCGCCGAGGTGCGGGTCGCGCACCGGTTCTCGCGCGGATCTCGCTCAGCCGCCGGCGGAGACGAGCCCGGACTCGTAGGCCGCGACCACGATCTGCGTCCGGTCGCGCAGCCCGAGCTTGGCGAGGATCCGCGAGACGTGCGTCTTGACCGTCTGCTCGGAGAGGAAGAGCCCCTCGGCGATCTCCGCGTTCGACTGCCCGGTCGCCACGAGGCGCATGACGTCGAGCTCGCGCTCCGTGAGCAGCGAGAGCACCGCCGAGGTGTCGCGCGGCGCGGGCCGGGCCGCATAGTCGGCGATGAGCCTGCTGGTGATGGACGGTGCGAGCAGCGCCTCGCCCGAGGCCACGACCCGCACGGCGGAGACGAGATCCTCGGCCGTCGCGTCCTTGAGCAGGAAGCCGCTCGCGCCCGCGCGCAGAGCGGAGAAGACGTACTCGTCGGCGTCGAAGGTCGTGAGCACGAGCACCCGCGGATGCGCGAGGCCGGGCATGGCGTGGATCGCGCGCGTCGCGTCGAGTCCGTTCATCCGCGGCATGCGGATGTCCATGAGCACCACGTCGGGCCTCGTGCGGCGCACGAGTTCGACGACCTCGCTCCCGTCGGACGCGCTGCCCACGACCGAGACGTCCTCCTGCGCGTCGAGCAGCGCGCCGAATCCCTGGCGCACCATCGCCTGGTCGTCGACGATCACTACTCGGATGGGTGATGGCGAGGGATCCGGCATGCCATCGATGCTAGTCGGGTGCGGGCGGAGCGGATATCCCCCTGCGGTATGACGCGGATTCACTCCGCGGTACGACGCCGACCGGCCGTCCTCCCTCCTAGCGTGAGCATCATGTTCGTCACAGCCATCGCCCTCGCCGCTCTCGGAGCCGTCGGCCTCGCGGTCGGCACGCACCTGCAGCACCGGGCCGTCAGGGAGGGCGCGGCCGGGAGACCGCGCGACGTCCGCAACGGCACCGCCCGCGCGCTCCTCCGACCGGTGTGGCTGCTCGGCCTCGGGCTCATCGCGGTCGCGACCGCGCTCAACGTCGCGGCGCTCGGCCTCGCCCCGATCGCGCTCGTGCAGCCGGTCGGCTCCCTCGCGCTCGTGTGCGCCGTGATCATCAGCGCCCTCGCGCTGCGGGTGCCCGTGCGACGCGGGCTGGTGCTCGGGATCTCGCTGACCGTCGTCTCCGTCGCCGTCTTCGTCGGGGTCTCGGCGGGCTTCGCGAGCGGGGCCCGGGCGACGGACTCAGCCGTGTCGCTGCTCACCTGGCTGCTGCTCGGCCTGAGCGCGCTCGCCCTGCTCGTCGCCCGCGCCCGCTCCGGTCACATCGCGCGCGTCGCCTGCGCGGGCATCGTCTTCGGCGCGGTGGCCTCCGCGGTGCACGTGGTCGCCGTCGAGGCGCTCGCCCGCTTCGGGCCGAGCCTCACCGGCGCCGGCCCTCTCGACACGGGGACGGTCGCGGGCACCGACGCGGTCTCTGCGTCCCGCCTCTGGGGTCTGATCGCGCTGCTCGCCGTCGCCTCGGCGCTCGGGATGTGGCTCGTGCAGACCGCGTACGCGAGCGGGCCGCCCGAGACCGTGCTCGCGGGCCTCACCGTGATCGATCCGCTCGCCGCGGTCGCGATCGGGGCGATCGTGCTCGGGGAGTACGCGCGGATCCCGCAGCCAGGGATCCTGGCGCTCACCCTGAGCGGCCTCTCCGCGTTCGCGGGGATCGCCCTCGTCGTGCGCTGCCACCCCTCCCTCGCATCAGCACGTCGACCCGGGCCGGATCAGGAACCCGTCTCCCACGTTGAAACCCTCGACGCCGATGGCGCCTCTACCCCGAATAGGAGAAGCTGACATGGTGAACACGTCACCCGCCGCGACGAGGAGGACCCCGCTCTTCGACCCCGCGCAGCTCGCGAGGGACTACGCCTACGTTATGCCGGGCTTCGTCATCTCGCTGTTCGCGTTCGTCGTGCTCGTTCCGCTCACCGCGCTGTCGATCGGCACGCTGATCATCTGGGTGGGCGCTCTGCTGCTGCCGCTCACGCTGGTCATCGCGTCTGGCTTCGCACAGCTGTCCCGCACCCGGCTGCGCCTCTGGGGCCGCGAGCTCCCCGCCGTGCGATACGCGCCCCCGTCCAGCGGCTTCCCCGGCCTCCTCCAGCGCATGACCGAGCCGCGGCGCTGGCTCGATCTGGCATTCGAGACGGTGGTCGCCTTTCCCCTGCGCACCTTCACCTTCGTCGTGGCCGTCACGTGGACAGCAGGCGCCGCGGGTGGGCTCACCTTCCCGATCTGGGGCGTCTTCCTGCCGCAGGACGACCCCCCGCTCGCGGGGCGGATCCTCGAGGCGATCACGGACGGATCCGCGCCCGACGCCGTCTCGCGCTCGTTCCTCCTCGACGCCGGCTTCAACGTCGTGTGCGGGGCGATCCTCCTCCTCACGCTGCCGATGGTGATGCGCGGGCTCGCGCTGCTCGACGCCGCCACGACGTCGGCGGCGCTCGGGGGGCCCGACGCGGAGCGCGGCATCCCCGGCTCCGCTGGCTCCCCCGCTCCGGAGCCGGCCGCCGCCTCCGCCGCCCCCGCAGGGGGCGCGGGGCGTCCCGCGGACGGTCTCGCGCGATTCGCGTCGGGCGAAGGGTGGGTCTGGATCGCGGCGGTCCTCACCGCCGTCGTCTCGATCGCCGTCGGATGGCCGGTGCTCGCCGTGCTGCTCGAGGTGCCCGTGGTGTTCGCCATGTGCGTCACGCTGGCCTCCGCAACAGCCCTGCTCATCGCGATCCGGTGGCCCATGACGGGGGTCGCCCTGCAGACGATCGCCGCGGTCGCCACGGCGCTCCTCTCCTTCGGTGCCCCGGATCCGTTCTGGCCGTGGCCGTGGCCCGTCATGACGCTCATCCTGCAGGCCGTGCTCGTGCTGCTCGTCGCGCTGCGGAACCCCTGGCCGCGGGCGGTCGCCGCCTGGGCCCTGCCGCAGGCCGGCGTACTGGCCGTCGCCCTCGCCATCGGCCTCACCCCCGGGGCCTGGAGCAGCGTCATCGTGTCGTCGAGCGTCTCCCTCGGTGTGCTCGCGATCGGCATCGCCGTGCGCCAGCTGCTGACCAGCCGCGGCGCCCTGCGCGAGGAGCAGCGCACGAGCGCCGAGCTGGCCGGGCAGCGCAGCGAGCTCGCCGAGCGCAACCGGATCGCGCGGGAGCTGCACGACGTGGTGGCCCACAGCATGTCGGTCATCAGCGTGCAGGCGACGACCGCGAAGTACCGGCTTCCCGGCATGGATCCCGACGCCGCCGGGGAGTTCGAGTCGATCGCGGCCTCGTCGCGGCAGGCCCTCGCGGAGATGAGGGGGCTGCTGGGGGTGCTCCGCTCGCCCGATCGTCGGGCCGAGCTCGCGCCCCAGCCCGGCCTCGCGGACATCCCGGCGCTGATCGAGGCCACCCGCCGCTCGGGCGCGCTCATCGTGTTCCGCTCCGAGGTCGACGGCGCGGAGGCCCCGTCGAACGCGGGATCGGTGCCCGCCGCGACCGCGCTCACCGTCTACCGCATCGTGCAGGAAGCGCTGAGCAACGCCGTGCGGCACTCCCCCGGCGCGGAGATCGAGGTCGCGGTGACGGTGACCGGCGACCGGGTCGCGGTCGACGTCGTCAACGGGCCGCCTGTTGGCTCCGATCCGCCGCAGGCCGCTCCCGGAGCCGGTCTCGGGCTCTCCGGTGTGCGGGAGCGGACCGCGGCGCTCGGCGGCGCCGTCGACGCCGGCCGGACCGAATCGGGCGGGTTCCGCGTGCACGCCCGCCTGCCGCTCGGCTGAGGGTCGGTGCGACATGGACGTCATCAACGAGCTCATCCTCCAGGCCGCCGCCTCCCCCTGGCTGATCCTGGTCGTGTTCGGCACCGCCGTCGTCGACGGCTTCTTTCCGCCCGTCCCCAGCGAGACGGTGCTGGTGGCAGCGGCGGCCGTGACGGGGTCCGCCGGCGACGCCCCCGCCGTCGCGCTGCTGTGCCTCGTCGGAGCGGTCGGTGCGATGATCGGCGACAACATCGCCTACGGGATCGGCCGCGCCGTCGGCACCGCGCGCTTCCGCTGGATGCGCGGCCCCCGGGTCTCCACGGCCTTCGCCCGCGCGCAGCGCGCACTCGAGCGTCGCGGCGCACCGCTCATCCTCGGCGCCCGCTACGTCCCGGTCGGCCGCGTGGCCGTCAACATGAGCGCCGGCGCGCTGCGCTACCCCTGGCGCCGCTTCCTGCCGCTCAGCGCGGTCGGCGGTGCGGCCTGGGCGCTGTACAGCGCCGGCATCGGCACCCTCGCCGGCCGCTGGCTGGAGGGCCGCCCGCTGCTCGGCGCCGCGCTGGGCATCGCACTCGCGATCGCGATCGGCCTCGTCGTCGATCGCGTCGCCGCGGTTCGGCGGCGGCGCGCGGAGGCCGCAGCGGACGCGGCGGGCGCGAAACCGGGCTCCCCGGCGAAGGCGCGGGAAGAGGCACCGGGCGTCCGGATCCCGGGGTGAGACGCGTCCGGTGCTTGCGAGTGCGCCGGGATCCTGGCACACTCGAACGCGTGAAGAAGTAGCGCAGCCCTGTTCCGCGGCCGAGGCGTCTGCCCGGCGGAACGCCGCTCCGCACCGAAAGGCACTCTCTTGCCAGCGCACGCTTCGCACTCGTATTCCCCGTCGTCCTCCGACGCCTCGGCGCACCTGCGCATCGAGGGCGTCTCCAAATCCTTCGCGGGCAGGCGGGTGCTCACAGACATCTCGTTCACGGTCCCGGCCGACGACCGCGTCGGGCTGATCGGCGAGAACGGATCGGGGAAGTCCACGCTCCTGCGGATCATCGCCGGGCGATCCCGAGCCGACGCCGGCTCGGTACGGGCCGTCGTGCCCGGCGGCGGCGAGCCGAGGATCGGGCTCCTCCACCAGCAGCCGCCGTTCTCGCCTGCGGATACGATCGAGGCGGCCGTGGAGTCGGCGATCCGTCCGGCGCGCGAGGCGGCGGCGGACGTCGACCGGCGGGCCCGCGCGCTCGCCGACGCGTCGGACGACCCCGCGGTCGCGGACGCCTACGCCCGAGCGCTCGACACCGCCGAGCGACTCGGCGCCTGGGAGATCGACTCCCGGGTGGACGCGATGCTCGCGGGGGTCGGCCTCGCCGGGATCGCGCGGGACCGCAGGGCCGGCGAGCTGTCGGGCGGGCAGCGGGCACGCCTGTCGCTGGCGTGGACCCTCCTGAACGCCCCCGATGTGCTGCTGCTCGACGAGCCCACAAACCACCTCGACGACCAGGCGGCCGAGTTCCTCCAGCGCGTGCTCACGGGCTGGCGCGGCCCGGTGCTCTTCGCCAGCCACGATCGTGCCTTCCTCGACGAGACGGCCGCCTCGCTGATCGACCTCGACCCGTCTCCGAGGCCCCACGCGGTGACGGGCGATCTGGTTCAGGACGGGTCGGAGAGCGGAATCGGGGTGACCCGCTTCACGGGCGCCTACGGCGACTACCTCGCCGCGCGCGCCGATGAGCGGCGCAGGTGGGAGCAGCGGTTCCGCGACGAGCAGGCCGAGCTCGCGCGCCTGCGGGCGTCCGTGCACGACAACCACACCGTGGGACACGCCGACTGGAAGCCCCGCACCGAGAGCAAGATGGCGCAGAAGTTCTACGCCGACCGCAACGCGAGGGTGGTGTCGCGGCGGGTGAACGACGCCCGCTCGCGGCTGGAGGATCTGGAGCGGCGGCAGATCCGCAGGCCGCCGGCCGAGCTGCGGTTCGCGGGCCTCGCCGTCGCGGGCTCCCGCCCGCAGGACGTCGCTCCCGGCCCGATCCTGACCGTTGCGGGCGTCGCGGTCGCCGGCCGGCTCGCCCCGGTCGACCTGTCAGCGGGCCGCGGTGAGCGGTGGCTGCTAACGGGCCCGAACGGGGCGGGGAAATCGACCCTCCTGCACGCGATCGACGGGCGGCTGCGACCGTCGAGCGGCGCCGTGCACGTGCGCGCAGGCGCGCGAGTGGGGCTGCTCGATCAGGAGGTCGCCCTCCCCGCCGCCCGGGGCCGCGACGGCGAGCCGACCGCCCGCGAGGTCTACGAGGCGGGGGTGGGGCCCGAACGGGCCGAGGCGGTGCCGCTCGCGACGTTCGGGCTGCTCGCGGGGCGCGACGAGAACCGTGCCGCGGCCCGGCTCAGCGTAGGCCAGCAGCGCCGCCTGGCGCTCGCAATCCTGCTCTCGAGCCCGCCCGACGTCCTGCTGCTCGACGAGCCGACCAACCACCTCTCGCTGCCGCTCGTGAACGCCATCGAGGACGCCCTGCAGGACTACCCCGGAACGGTCCTGATCGCCTCGCACGACCGCTGGCTGCGGCGACGGTGGAGCGGGCGGCGCCTCAATCTCGCGGCGGCCGGGCGGGAGGCGTTCGAGTTCGCCCCGGCGAACTCCGGGAAGCACCCCTGACGAGGTGGGAATCGGGCTTCTCCCTCTCGCTCGAACCTTGCTAGCGTAGCTGCTCGTGCGCCGCGGCCCCCCAGCAGGCGCAGGCACCGAGCGGCCCAGAACTCACCAGGAGCGCCGACCCATGAACAATGAGACCATCAACGTAGCGAACCCGCACGAGTACGATCACACGCACTCCTCCTCCGCTGGATCGGGCTGGCTGCGCGCCTCGGTGTTCGGCGCGATGGACGGGCTCGTCTCGAACATCGGCCTCATCACCGGCATCGCGGCGGCCGGCGCGAGCCCGGGCCTCATCGCCATCACGGGCCTCTCGGGCCTCATCTCGGGCGGGATATCGATGGCGCTCGGCGAGTACACCTCGGTGCGCACGCAGAACGAGCAGCTCGCGGTCGAGGTGAACACCGAGCGAGACGCGCTGAGCCGCAACCCCGTGGGAGAGGAGGCCGAGCTCGCGGCGATGTTCGGCCGGCTCGGCATGGAGGAGGGGACCGCTCGCGCGGCGGCATCGCAGGTGCACACCGATCACGAGCAGGCGCTCAAGGTGCATCTCGCGCACGAGCTCGGTCTCAGCCCGGACGACCGACCCTCCCCGATGGTCGCCGCGATGGCCTCGCTGATCGCGTTCAGCATCGGCGCGATCATTCCGGTGCTGCCCTTCCTCTTCGGCTTCGGAACCCTGTGGTGGGGACTGATGTTCGGAGCCGTGGGTCTGCTCGCCGCCGGCTTCGCAGCCGCGAGGTTCACCGACCGCAGCCCGCTGTCGGGCGCCGCGCGCCAGCTGCTCTTCGGCGGCATCGCGGTGGCCGTGACGTACGGCATCGGGCGGCTGATGGGGGTCTCGGCCCTCGGATAGCCGACCAGGACTCCGCCCTGCGAGGCAGCGCCTATGCTGGGGGCATGGTGTCGGAGGAGTTCGCCGAGCAGGTGCTCGCCATCGTGGCGCGCATTCCCGCGGGACGCGTGATGACCTACGGCGACATCGGCATCGCGATCGGCTCCGAAGCGCCTCGCGCCGTCGGCCGCGTCATGGCGCTGTACGGGCACGCGGCGCCCTGGTGGCGCGTGGTTCCGGCGAGCGGCCTGCCGCCGCAGGGCCACGCACGCCTCGCCCTGCCGCACTACCGCGACGAGGGCACGCCGCTTCGCCACGTGCAGTCCCCCGAGGACTACCGCATCGCGCTCTCCTCGGCACGGCTCCCCTACACGCACGAGATCTATTCGGAGGTGGCGCTGTGAGCATCGGAGAGCCGGTGCGCGCCGTGAGGGATGGCGTCGCACCGTTGCGCCTCGGCTTCGTCCGCGGCACCGCGCCCGGAAAGTGGGCGAAGCGCTGGGAGCAGTCCGTCGGCGCGCCGCTCGAACTGGTACCGATCGAGGCCGCCTTCGTGCGCGATGAGCTCGCGGCCGAGACCGGGAATCCCGGTGCCGCGCCCGGCATCGACGTGCTGCTCGAGCGCACCCTGCCGGGAGCAACGCCCCGGAACGCCTCCGGCCCCGGCCGCGCCCGACACGCGCTGCGCCTCTACGAGGAGGCCGTCGCGGTCGTGCTGCCCGCCGAGCACCCGCTGGCCGATGCTCCGAGCATCGCCGTCGACGAACTCGCGCTGGTCGCCCTGCTCGACCACCCCGATCACGCGGAGGAGTGGCCGGCGGCGCGGCCATGGGACGACCCGGAGTGGATGCCCGCCGACGCCTCGGCCGCGCTCGAGCTCGTCGCGACCGGGGTCGGCGCGATCCTGCTCCCCCTGCCGCTCGCCCGCCATCTCGCGAGCAAGCGCGAACACGCGGTACTGCCCGTCACGGGCGAACCGGCTCCGGCCGGTACCGTCATCTGGGCGAGCTGGGAAGTGGATCGCGACGATGCCGACGTGCAGCAGCTCGTCGGCATCATGCGCGGGCGAACGGCCCGCAGTTCGAGACCGGCCGCGCCGCGCGTCGCGGGAGACGGCCGTGACTCCGAGCGCTCCGGCGGCGGATCGGAGACGCAGCGGACGGCGCGAACACAGCGAGGATCGCAGGCCCCGAGGAAACCGCTCAAGCCGAACTCGCGGGGGGCGCAACTCGCCGCGGCCCGCGAGAAGGCCGAGCGCGAGAAAGCCGAGCGCAAGCGGGCGGCGAAAGAGCGGCGCGCCAGACGACGCTGAGGCCGCACCCCGGGCATGGCAGAGGCGGGTCGGATCTGCGACTACCGCCCCGCGAAGCGATCCGTCGCGCGCACCAGCGCGTCGACGATGCCCGGCTCGCTCGCCGCGTGGCCGGCGTCGGGGATCATCTCGAACTCGGCCTCGGGCCAGGCGCGGTGCAGATCCCAGGCCGTGCGGGCCGGCGTGCACGCGTCGTAGCGCCCCTGCACGATGATGCCGGGAATCCCCGCGAGCCTCGCGGCGGCGTCCCGGATCAGCTGCCCGTCCTCCATCCAGCCGCCGTTCGAGAAGTAGTGGTTCTCGATGCGGGCGAACGCGATGGCGGCGGCCTCGTCGGCTCGCGCCTCGGCGATGCTCGACTCGTCCGGGATGAGACGGATGGTCGAGTTCTCCCACACCGTCCAGGCCACCCCCGCCGGGGTGTGGACGCCGGGGTCGGGATCGAAGAGGCGACGACGGTAAGCCGCGACCAGATCGCCGCGCTCGGCGGCCGGGATCACCGACAGATACTCCTCCCACGCGTCCGGGAAGAGCTGCGAGGCGCCCTCCTGGTAGAACCAGGCGATCTCGCTGCCGCGAAGCGTGAAGATGCCGCGCAGCACGAGCTCCGTCACCCGCTCGGGGTGGGTCTGGGCGTAGGCGAGCGCGAGGGTCGATCCCCAGGATCCGCCGAAGACCTGCCAACGTTCGATACCGAGGTGCTCGCGCAGCCGCTCGATATCGGCGACGAGGTGCCAGGTCGTGTTGCTCGAGAGGTCCGCATCGGGGGCGCTCGCGTGCGGCGTGCTGCGGCCGCAGCCGCGCTGGTCGAAGAGCACGATGCGGTAGCGCTCGGGATCGAAGTAGCGGCGGTGGTCGGGGCTGCAGCCGCCGCCCGGCCCGCCGTGGAAGAACACGACGGGCTTGCCCTCGGGATTGCCCGAGGTCTCCCAGAACACCTGGTGACCGTCGCCCACCGGCAGCCTGCCGAACGCGTAGGGCTCGATGGGCGGATAGAGAGTGCGCAGTTCAGCCATGGAGCCAGCCTATTGCCTGCCCCCGTCCCGACCGCGATCCCGGACCGGCGGCGCCCGGAGGGTGCCGGGCTGGCGGCGCGTACCGAGAGGCCCCGTGCAGCGCCCAGCAGGCACTATGCCACCGCGGCCGCCCCGCGCTTGCGCAGTTCCTTCTCGTGCACGGGCCAGGTGCCCGCCTCCACCTGCGCCTCCACGTACGCCCGGGCGTCGTCCTGGCGCTCCTCCTCGATGCCCGTGGCGATCTCGGCGCGCAGCAGCTCGGGCGTGAGGCCGAAGGCGTCGACCAGGTCGAGCGCGTGCGGGCGCAACCGCGCGATGAGCCGGTCGATGTAGGCGGTGACCGCCTCCACCCGCTGACCCGAGATGCGACCGCTCACGAGGTACCAGGTCGCGTGCCGCTCGATGAGGCCGAGACCGAACAGGTCCCGCAGCCAGGTGAGCACCTGGCGCGACCCCGGGTCCTCGATCCGCTCGAGCGTCTCGGTGAAGGCCTCCCACTGCAGCAGCTCGCCGTGCGCGCGCGCCGCCTCGATCAGTTTGTGCTGCTGTGCGTTGAAGACCTCCTCGTTCGCCGTCGCGCGGGCCCGCTTGTCGTCCTTGGGCACGCCCTTGGCCGCATCGCGCAGGGCGAGGGCGATCTCGGAGATCATGGTCTGCACCCGGTCGGTCAGCAGCGCGCGCTGCGACTCCGGGCTGCGCATGCTCTCGACGGAGCGCGCCACCTGCCCCAGGTCGGCGATGCTCTGTCCGAGCTGGTGCAGGCCGAAGCGGCTCACTCTGCCGCCCAGCTGGCTGGCCGCTGCCCTCAGCAGGGCAGCCCTGTCTGCCCCCCTGAACTGCTCGGCGTAGTCGGTGAGCAGGCGCTTGCCCACGAGCTGCAGCAGCACGTTGTTGTCGCCCTCGAAGGTGACGTAGATGTCGAGGTCGGCGCGCAGCCCGACCAGACGGTTCTTCGCCATGAATCCGGCGCCGCCGCAGGCCTCGCGCGCCTCCTGCAGTGTGTCGAGCGCCGCCCACGTGGAGAGCGGCTTGAGCGCGGCGGCGAGCGTCTCGAGATCTTCCCGGTTCTCCTCGGTGTCGCGGGCACCCGAGAACACCTCGTCGAAGACGGTGAGCAGCCGTTCGTCCGCGAAGGCCATCGCGTAGGTCTGCGCGAGCCGCGGGATGAGCCGCCGCTGATGCTGACCGTAGTCGAGCAGCACGGTCTCGCGACCGGAGGCGCCCGGGAACTGGCGTCGCTCGCTGCCGTAGCGGATCGCTATCGCGAGGGCCGCCTGCATGGCGCGCACGGCCGAGCCGTCGAGCGATACCCGGCCCTGCACGAGCGTGCCGATCATGGTGAAGAAGCGGCGGCCGGGGCTCTCGATCGCCGACGAGTAGGTGCCGTCGGGTGCGACGTCGCCGTAGCGGTTCAGCAGATTCTCGCGCGGGATCCTGACGCGGGTGAAGTGCAGTCGCCCGTTGTCGATGCCGTTGAGGCCGCCCTTGACCCCGTCGTCCTCGCTGCCGACGCCCGGCAGCATCTCGCCGCCGGGGGTGCGGATCGGCACGAAGAAGGCGTGCACGCCGTGGTTGACGCCCCGGGTGATGAGCTGCGCGAAGACGACGGCGGCCTGGCCGTGCAGGGCCGCGTTGCCGAGGAACTCCTTCCACGCGCCCGCGAACGGCGTGTGGATCTCGAATTCCTCGGTGTCGGGATCGTAGGTGGCGGTGGTGCCGATCGATGCGACGTCGGAGCCGTGCCCGATCTCGGTCATGGCGAACGCACCCGGCAACGCGAGGCTGATGACGTCGGGCAGCCACCGCTCGTGGTGCTCTCGGGTGCCGAGATGCAGGATCGCCGCCCCGAAGAGCCCCCACTGCACGCCGCTCTTGATCTGCAGAGAGGGGTCGGCCAGCACGAGCTCCTGGAACGCCGCGATGTTACCGCCGTGATTGTCGCCCCCGCCGAGACCGGCGGGGTACGCGCGCTGGATGGCCCCCTCCTCGACGAGAATGCCGAGTTGCCCGAGCACGCGCTCCCGGTGCTCGGCCATCGGCTGGCCGGGGATCGTGTGCAGCCGCGGGTCCTCGGCGAGGCGCCGCGACTCCCGTCGCTCCTGCTTCCACTTGCCGAGCAGCGCGTCGCCGACCTGCTGAACGTCGATGCGGGGTCCGGATCCGCTGTTGATGCCACTCATGGGTGCTCCTTCGACGTGCCGTTCGGGATCTCGCTCGACGGGAGCGGTCCTCGTGTCCCAGTGCTGTTGCCAGACTAGAAGCGGCCTCGGACGCGGACAACCGGGCGGCCCGCTCCCCACAACGAGCTACCGCCCCCGCGCCGATAGCGATTGTCGACTCTCTCCAATTCGAACACCACGGGCATGGAGACCACCTCCAGCGGTCACTCGCCGACCCTTCGCTCGGGAGGGCGCCGGGTTATGCTCCACCCGGCGCGCGACCTCATCCCGGAACGCCGCCGGCCGATCCTCAGCCCGACGGGGAGGGCGCGAAGTCGCCGAAGGCGTCGGGCTCGATGCCCGCCTGTGCGAACAGGTCCCGCGTGCGCTTCTGGCGTGTGCGCGGGATGATCGTGATCACGAGCCCGCCCTTTCCCGCCCGGCCCGTGCGCCCGGCTCGGTGCAGGTAGCTCTTGTAGTCGTCGGGCGGATCGGCCTGCAGCACTAGATCCACATCGTCGACGTGGATGCCGCGCGCCGCGACGTCGGTCGCGACGAGCACATCCGCCTTGCCCGACGAGAAGCGCGCGAGGTTGCGCTCACGCTTCGCCTGGCTGAGGTCGCCGTGCAGCGGCACCGCCGAGATCCCCGCCTCCGAGAAGGTCTCGGCGAGCCGCGCCGCGTAGGCCCGGGTGCGGCAGAACACCATGGTCCGCCTGCGGCCCGACGAGCGGTCGGCATCGCGCACGAGTTCTCGCAGCACGGCGTCCTTGTGCTCGCGCAGCACGATGTACACGCGGTGCTCGACGGATCCGAGGTCTGCCGCCCGCTCCTCCGCCTCGTGCACGGCGGGGTCGCGCAGAAACTCCGCGACGAGCTCCGACACGCCGCTGTCGAGCGTGGCCGAGAACAGCAGTCGCTGCCCCCCGGACGCGGTCTGCCGCAGCAGCCACTGCACCGGCTCGAGGAACCCGAGCTCGCACATGTGATCGGCCTCGTCGATCACCGAGACCAGCACTTCGCGCAGATCGAGCCTTCGGCGATTCACCAGATCCCGCACCCGTCCCGGCGTACCGATGACGATATCGACCCCGCGCTCGAGCGCGTGCACCTGCGGGTCGAGCGGCACCCCGCCCACGAGCTGCGCCGTGAAGAACCCGACGGAGCGGGCGATGGGCTGCACGGTGCGATCGATCTGCAGCGCCAACTCGCGGGTCGGAGCGAGGATCAGCGCCTTCGGTTTGCGCGCGGCTCGCCTCGGCGCGCGCTCACGACGTTCTCCGCGTGGAGGCCTCTCGCGGGCCGGTGCGGGATCGCCCGCGAATGCGCCCTCGGCCTTCAACCGGAGCAGTCGCTCGACGAGCGCCGAGCCGAAGGCGATCGTCTTGCCCGTTCCGGTGCGCGCCCTGCCGAGGACGTTCCGCCCGCGCAGCGCGTCGGGGATCGTCGCAGCTTGGATGGGGAACGGCTGCTCGGCGCCCAGTTCGCCGAGCGTGCGCACGATGTTGCCGCCGAGCCCGAGATCGCCGAAGCTCAGCCCCTCGACGTCGCGCGCGGTGGTGAGCTTGGCGTCGAGTCGTGCGAACTTCTTCTCGGGGGGCGCGGGCGGCCTCCGGGCATGAGGCGGTGCCGGTGCCGGCGATGCCTTCGCGCTCCCGCCGGCTCCCTCCCCCGGTCGTTCGCCGCGCGGCTCGCCATCGCGGGAGCGCCCCCCGGGAGGCTCGTGCTCCGCCCATCGCCTGCGGCGCCCCGGCTTGCGACCGGGCTCGTAGTTGGCGGGCGGCCGATAGCCCCGCCGCCCCTTCTGCGCCACTCTAGTCCTCCCCGCGCCCCTGGCCGTCATCCGCGCCGGGCTCCGTCCGCGAGGCCTGGTCGGCCTCGTCGACCTCCTGCGTCGCCTGCCACATCAGCTGCTCCCAGTCGAGTTCACCGGGGATGGGCGGGGCCTGCCCGCGGTCCGCCGCTTCCTCGGCTTCGGGATCGACGGGACCGTCGCCCGAGGGCTCCGCTTCCGCGGCTTCGGGATCGGCGGGCTCCGGGGCGATCGGCTCCGAATCGACCGGCTCCGCTTCCGGCTGAGCGACGACCGGCTCGGGGAGCACCGGCGGAACCGGATGGGTGTCGTCCCGACCGGCGTCCGCGGGATCAGCATCCGCGGGATCGACGACCGCCGGATCGGGCGACCCCGAGTCCGCGTCGTCGCTCAGCGGGCTGTCCGCGCCGGTGAACCCGAGGTCGGCGAGCGCCAAGGACATCTGGGCGGTCTCTGGGCCGACCGTGCCGGACTCCGGGTTCTCGCCCCGCGGCGAAGCCTCGGCCCGCTCCGGAGCCTCGGCCTGCGCTGAAGGTTCGGTCTCGATGTCCCGCGGAACGCGGCCTCCCGAAACCTCGGGGGCCGAGAGGCCCGCCTTGAACAACTGGCTGAGAATCGCTCTCTGCGTCTCGAGATCGGCGACCACCGGAGCGGGTTCGTCGACGGACCGCCGCGCCACCGGATCCAACGGCGCATCGGCACGGTCGTGCCGCTCGAGCAGAGGGACGGGCTCCTCGTCCGCCGAGGCGGAGGGGAGCGGGTTCTCGATGCGCTCGACCAGCGGAACGGGCTCGTCGTCGGGCTCCATCGGAAGACGGGTCGCGGTGTCCACGTCCATGAGCGGGGCCTGCTCGACGTGCGCGTCGGCGGAGAACGGCTCGCCGCGCCGCGCGCCGACGGGAGGCGCGGGAACCGGAGAGAGATCCGGGGCGGAGTCGGCACCGGGACCGCCGCGCAACGGCGCCCCCGGAAGGCCCGTCCGCTCGTGCGGTCCGGGCCCGGGCGACGGGGCGAACGCGACGGGCGCCGCGGCCGAGGCCGGGATCGGCGCCGGGCCCCCGCCTCCCGGCAGCGGATCGTCGTCGTTCTCGGACCCGCGCCGCCGGACGGCGCGGCCCTCGCGACGCCTCTCGACCGCGTAGTAGAACGTCGGCAGCACGATGAGCGTGAGCGCCGTCGACGAGAGCAGCCCGCCGATCACCACGACGGCGAGCGGCTGCGAGATGAAGCCGCCCTTCCCCGTGATCCCGAGCGCCATGGGGGTGAGCGCGAGGATGGTCGCGAGCGCCGTCATGACGATGGGGCGCAGACGCTGGAGGGAGCCGTGCAGCACCGCCTCGCGCAGGCCGTCGCCCCGGGCACGGTACTGGTTGACGAGGTCGATGAGCACGATCGCGTTGGTGACCACGATGCCCACGAGCATGAGCACGCCGATGAGCGACGCGACGCCGAGCGGGATCCCGGTGACGATGAGCAGCAGGATCGCACCCGTCGCCGCGAACGGCACCGACACGAGCAGCAGCAGCGGCTGCAGCAGGCTGCGGAAGGTGGCGACCATCACCACGTAGACGATGAGGATCGCGGCGAGCAGTGCTATACCGAGTTGCTGGAAGGCCTCCGCCTGCTGCGACATCACGCCGCCCACGCTCGCCGTGGCCCCCGTGGGCAGGTCGACGCCCGCGAGCGCGGCGTCGACCGCGATTCCCGCGGTACCGAGGTCGTCGCCCTTGGGAAGGGCGGAGACCGTCACCGTGCGCACGCCGTCCTCCGTGCGCACGGTGACCGGGCCGTCGCTGACCTCGATCGCCGCGAGCGAGTCGAGACTCCGCGGGCCGAGCGCGGTCTGGATCTGGAGCGCCGCCACGCTCGGCTGGTCGCTCGGCACGATCCCCGTTGCGAGGTAGACGGCGACGCTGTCGGCGTCCATCGTGATCTCGCCGACCTGCTGCGGCTGCATCTGCTGCGACACCTGACCGGCGACGGCCGCCTCGGTGAGTCCCGCGGCGGCGGCGGCCGTGCGGTCCACGGCGACGCGCAGGAAGGGTCGCGACCGCCCGAGGTCGCTCTCCACCTGCTCGAGCTCCGGGCGATCCTGCAGCGCGGTCACCACGGCCTCGCTGGCCTTGCTCAGGGTCTCCTGATCCGGAGCCGAGACGTTCACCTCGATGGCGCTCGACGTCGTCACTCCGCCGCCCGACTGGCCGAGCGAGAACTCGCCGGCGCCGTCGAGGGCGTCGACCGCGGCGCGAATCTCGTCCTGCACCGTCAGCTGGTCGGCGGCGGGGTCGGTCGTGAGCGAGTAGCTCACCGATCCGTCTCCGCCTTCGCCGAAGAGGGCCCCCGCGCCGCTGTCGGCGCTGCCGATGGTCGCCTGCACGGTCTCGATCGCCGAGACCCCGGCGAGCGCCTCTTCCACGCGCTCGGCCTGCGCCAGCTGGGCCTCGAGGCTCGTACCCGGATCGAGCGTCTGCACGAGACCCACCGAGTTCTGCTCGTCGGCCCCCATGAAGTTGGTCTTCATGAAAGGGCTGGCCGCGATCGTGGCGCCGAACACCACGACGGCGATGAGCAGCGTCACGGCCGGGCGCTTCAGCGTCCACTCGATGACGGGGCGGTAGCCGCGCTGCAGCGCGGTCGACCGCTCGGGCTCCGGGACCACCGCCGGGGTGCGGCGCTTGGGACGATCCGTGCGCAGGAACCAGTAGGCGAGCACCGGCACGATCGTGAGCGAAACCAGCAGCGACGCGACGAGCGCGATCGTCACCGTGAACGCGAACGGCCTGAAGAGCTCGCCCACCATGCCGTTCACGAACGCCATCGGCAGGAACACGGCGACCGTGGTGATGGTCGAGGCGGTGATCGCTCCCGCCACCTCGCGCACCGCCTCGATGATGATCTTCGCGCGGTCTCCGCCCTCGACGAGGTGTCGCTTGATGTTCTCGATGACCACGATCGAGTCGTCGACGACGCGGCCGATGGAGATTGTGAGCGCGCCGAGCGTCAGCATGTTGAGCGTGTACTCGGCGAAGTTGAGGCCGACGAACGTGAGCAGCACCGAGGTCGGGATCGATATGGCGGTGACGAGCGTGGCGCGCACGGACAGGAGGAAGACGAGGATCACGAGTACCGCGAAGACGAGGCCGAGCAGCCCCTCGGTCGTGAGCGTCTCGATCGACTGCTCCACGTAGGGAGCCTGGTCGAAGATGACGGTGAGCTTCGCTCCGCCCAGCTGATCCTTCAGCTCGTCGAGCTTCTGCTGCACGGCGTTCGAGACGTCGACGGTGTTGGCGGCCGACATCTTGGTCACCGCGATGGTCAGCGCGGGCTGCCCGTCGACGCGCGAGATGCTCTGCTGCGGGCTGGGTTCGAGGCGCACCTCCGCGACGTCCCCGATGGTGAGCGGCGCCCCCGGCGCCTGCGCCGCCTCCCCCGGGAGGGGCTCCTGGTCCGGCAGCTGCTGCTCGGCCAGGAGCGCCTCGGCGCTGCGAGGCAGCGGCAGAGCCGCGATCTCCTCGACGGAACCCACCTCGGATCCCGCCTGCACCGCCAGCGTGCGGTTGCCATCGGTGATGGTACCCGCCGCGACGAGCACGCCGCTCTGCTGGAGCGCATCCGTGACCGACTGCGCGCTGAGGCCCTGGGCCGCGAGCGCCTCGGCGTCGGGCTGGATCGTGATCCGGTCCGCGCGCGCGCCCGTGAGCTGTGCCTCCCGCACGCCGTCGAGGTCGCTGATCTCGGGAATCGCGACGCGATCGATCACCTGGGCCGCCTGCTCCGGCGTCTCGCCCTCGGTCGGCGTCACGGCGATCTGGATCACCGGGAAGTCGTCGATGCTGCCTGACATCACCTGGCTGTCGCTCTGCTCGGGCAGCATCTGCGAGATACGGCTGATGGCCCGATCCACCTTCTGCTCGGTCGCGGCGAGGTCGACCCCGTAGGTGAACTCGGCGAGCACCGTCGACGCACCGGTGCTGGAGGTGGCCGTGGTGCTCTCGAGCTGGGGCACGCCGCGCAACGCGGTCTCGATCGGCTCGGAGACATCGTTGTTGACCACCTCGGGAGACGCCCCCGGGTAAGTCGTGACGACCGCTATGGTGGGAAATTCCACGGAGGGCATGAGTTCCTGCTTGAGAGACCCTACGCCGAGGAAGCCGAATACCGCGGCGACAATGGTCACGAGGGCGATCAGTGCGCGGTTCTTCAGGCTGAGCGCCGTGAGCAGGTGCATGCCGACGATTATTCCATGCACCGCCGACCGCGAAGTCGCCCGGGGATGAGCGAAGGCATGCTGTCGCGGGATAATAGCCGGTATGCCGCTGCCAAGATCCAGCCGAGCCGCCCGCACCCTCGGCGCCGTCACCCCCGCGGACTTCGAACGGCTCTCCGAGTTGCGGCGCATGCAGGGCATCGCGCTCGCGCTGCTGCTGTTCATGGGCGCCGTGTTCGTCGTGTCCTTCCTGCTGCAGGACCGATACCCGCTGCTGGGGTACGTGCGCGCGGCGAGCGAGGGCGGCATGGTCGGCGCCCTCGCCGACTGGTTCGCGGTCACGGCGATCTTCCGGCGTCCCCTGGGCCTGCCGATCCCCCACACCAACCTCGTCTCGAGCAAGAAGGACGACATCGGCGAGGGCCTCGGCTCGTTCATCGAGCAGAACTTCCTGGCCGATGACGTGGTGCACGAGAAGCTCTCGAGCATCAGCGGGGCCCGTGCGGCCGGCGAGTGGCTCGAGCAACGGCCCAACGCCGAACGGCTGGGCGGCATGGTGGCGAGCGCGGCGCTCGGCGCGCTGACGGTGCTGGACGACGACGACGTGCGCGAGCTCATCGAGGTGCTCGTACGGCGCCACGTGGTGGACCCCGAGTGGGGCCCGCTGCTCGGGCGGGCCGCCGAATCCTTCATCGACGGCGGCCACCACGAGGCCCTCATCGACATCGCGGCGGACCGCTTCGAGGACTGGCTGCTGGCGCACCCGGGAGCCTTCGACCGGGTCGCCTCATCTCGGCTGCCGTCATGGGTGCCCGGCACGGTGAACCGCTTCGTGGATGATCGGCTGCACGCCGAGGCGGTGCGCTTCGCGCGGCGCGTGGCCGAGGAGCCCGACCATCCGTTCCGCCTCGCCGTCGGCCGCTTCCTCTCCGATCTCGCCCGCGACCTGCAGCAGCAGGAGCGTCTGCAGCGACAGCTCGAGAGCTTCAAGCACGACGTCTTCGACAGCCCGCGCATCCGCGCGCTCGCGGCGAGCACCTGGGCGACCGCGCGCGCCGCGCTCGTCGAGATGCTCGAGGATCCCCGGGGAGAGCTGCGGCAGCGGATCACCGGCGCCCTGCAGGACTTCGGCCGCAAGCTGCTCGAAGACCCCACCCTGCAGTTCAAGATCGACGTCTGGGTGATGGAGGTGGCCGAGCATCTCGTGCGCAGCTACCGGCACGACATCGCCAGCGTCGTCTCGGAGACCGTGCAGCGCTGGGACGCGCGCGAGGCCGCCGAGAAGATCGAGCTCCAGGTGGGCAAGGACCTGCAGTTCATCCGCATCAACGGCACGGTGGTCGGCTCGCTGGCCGGCCTCGCGATCTACACGGCTGCCACGCTCCTCGCGTCCGCGCTGCCCGCGATCTGAGCGCACCCCGCCGACCGGCTCCGTCGGATCCTGCGGAGCCGGGGCCGACAGGCTGGGCGGAGGCGGGGCGATCAGTCCTTGAAGGCGATCGGCAGCAGCATGTCCTGCACGCGATCACCCGACGCCGTGTGGTCGGCACGGGTCGCGAGGGCGCAGCGCTCGACGCGGCAGTCGAGTCCGTCGCTCGTCGGTTCGGGGACGGTGAGTTCGGCCTTGAAGGAACCGCCATCGCCGAACTCGTTCGTGGCGAAGGCGCGCCACGCCCAGTCATTGGTCACCCACGCACTCGCGAGGGACGCCTTGTCGGCCTCTCCCGTCGCTGCGCCCTTGGGGATGCCGCCGAGGCAGGGCCCGGGCTTCTCCTCGGGAGACGAGGGGATCGCGCAGAACGCCACGTATATGCCGATACCGGCATCAAAGCCGCTCCCCCGCACGACCACGCGATCCCCGGGGCGGAGCGCGTCGAGCGATGGCGTCGCGCCATCGCCCGTCTCGACGCTCAGGTTCCGGGTGCGTCCGTCGGCGCCCGTGGCGGTCGTCTCCGCAACGTACGCTCCGGGCAGCTCCTGGCCGGATCCCCCCGCGCTGCGATGGGTGAGGATCGGGATCAGCACGGCGAGCGCGCCCACGAGCACGAGCGCCGCGATGACGAGGATCACGACGAGCACGATCCTGAATGGGCGCCGCGAAGTCATGCCCTCATCGTAATGGTCGGCTCTGTGCGAGAGCAGCGCATGCTAGAATCTGCTCCATACGTCTAGTTTGAATCGGTCCTGCCTCGCGGTGTTCAACCGCGAGGCCTGAATGTGTAAGGGGGTCACGCATGGGGCGCGGCCGTCAGAAGGCGAAGCACACCAAGGTAGCCAGGGAGCTGAAGTACAACACCCCGAGCACCGATCTCTCTCAGCTCGAACGAGAACTCGCCGCGCAGGCGAGTCGGCGCTCGGATGAGGATCCCTGGGCGGAGTACGCGAGCAAGTACAACGGCGACGAAGAGGACGAGGACTGACCCTCGCCTCGTCGACCATGCGAAAGGGCCGCCTCCTCTGAGGCGGCCCTTTCGCTGTGCGGGTCAGCCCTGCTTGCCCTGAGCGGCGACCGCCGCCGCGCCCGCTTCGGCCGCCTCGGGATCGAGATAGCGGCCGGGACCGGCGGGAGCGCCGTCCTCCTCGATCTCGTAGACGAGCGGCATGCCCGTCGGGATGTTGAGGCCCGCGATATCGGCGTCGGAGATGCCGTCGAGGTGCTTCACGAGCGCGCGGAGGGAGTTGCCGTGGGCGGCGACGAGCACGGTCCTGCCCGCGTTGAGATCGGCGAGGATCTCGCTCTCCCAGTACGGTACGAACCGCTCGATGACGTCCTTCAGGCACTCGGTGCGGGGCAGCTCGCCGTCGATCCCCGCGTAGCGCGGGTCGTCGGCCTGCGACCACTCGCTCGCGTCGTCGAGCGCGGGGGGCGGGGTGTCGAATGAACGGCGCCACTCCATGAACTGCTCTTCGCCGTACTGCTGCAGCGTCTCGGCCTTGTCGAGTCCCTGCAGCGCGCCGTAGTGGCGCTCGTTGAGCCGCCACGATCGCTTCACCGGGATCCACAGCCGATCGGCGCGGTCCAGAGCGAGGTCGGCGGTCTGGATGGCGCGACTCAGCAGCGAGGTGTGGAGCACATCGGGGAGCATGCCCGACTCGGCGAGCAGCTCGCCCGCGCGAGCCGCCTCGCCGCGGCCCTGCTCGCTGAGCCGCACATCGACCCACCCGGTGAACAGGTTCTTCCGGTTCCACTCGCTCTGGCCGTGGCGGAGCAGGATCAGCGTATTCGTCATGCGGTCAGTCTACCGAGAGCCGCGGGCGGGGCGGCATCGGCCGCTCGCTCCGCCGACGCCGCCCCGCTTGCGCCACGCGGTTCGGCGCACGACGAGTCACCGGAGGAGGCTCAGAGGCGTCCGAGTCTCGGGATCGTGCGAGTTCTTCCCGCATCCGGCGGCACGATGGTCTCCTGGGTCGCGGCGATCGGCTCGGCGGCCGGCTCCGCCGCCGGATCCGCGCCCTCCGCGCCGGCGCGCACCTCGAGCGCCGCGTCCTCCGGCACCGAGCGCTTCAGCAGCGCCAGTGCGATGCCGCCCCACTCGTGGTGCATGGCCGCGCGCGTCACGCGCCCCACGGGGCGCGCCGCGGCGTCGGTCGCCGACCCCTCGGAGTACACGAGCGCTCCCGCGACCGGCAGTTCGCCCCCTGAGCCGTCGAGGTGCAGCATCACGAGTCTGCGGGGCGGATGGCCGAGATTGTGCACCTTGGCGACGGTCTCCTGCCCCCGGTAGCAGCCCTTGTTCAGGTGCACCGCCGTGCGCAGCCAGTCGAACTCGTGCGGGATCGCCCGCTCGTCGACCTCGCCGTGCTGAGAGGGGCGCCACGCGCGCACCTCGAGCGCATCGAGCGCGAGCAGCCCGGCCGCTCGCAGTTCGCCCGACCGCATGAGCGCCGCGACCGCCGACAGCTCGGAACGGGCGAACACGAACTGGGAGGCGGTCCACGGCACGCGATCCCCCGCTCTCGCGTACTCCACGCCGCCCGGTGCCACCTCGCCCCAGGGGTCGCGCCACTCAGACACCGGCGAGGAGGCGCGCAATGCCTCGGAAGCGGCGCCCTCGAACGCGAGCACGGTCGCGTACTCCATCGAGACATCCCGCACCTCGACGCGCAGCGCGAAGCGCATGCGCAGCAGGAAGTCCGCGAGCGGCGCCGCAGACCCGTTGTCGACCAGCAGCCAGCTGCGCTCACCGTCGTCGACCACGCGGATGGCGCGCTCGATGCGCCCGTTCGCGTCGAGCAGCAGCGTCTCCGCGCTCTCCCCCGGACGCAGCCCGATGAGCTGCTGACTCGTCATCGAGTGCAGCCAGCTCAGGCGATCGGGCCCCGAGACCGCGACCACGCCGCGGTGCGAGAGATCGACGACGGCGCGGCCGGCCTCGAGCGCGCGCTGCTCCGGCAGCGGCTCGCCGTAGTGCGCGGCGACCCCCGCCCCGGGGTCTGCGACGGCGCCGGGCAGATCAAGGAACGGATTCATCGTTCACCGCGCGCGAGGCTCCCGCGAAGGATCAGCGCTGGCCCTTGAAGAGCTTGTAGATGACGGTGCCGGAGACCCACGCGATCGCCAGCCCCGCCAGGCCGAGGAGTCCGAGGAAGAAGAGTTCGAGGGCGAGAAGCATGACGCCAGTCTACACCGCGCGGGGCGCGCCGCCGCGAGCCTACGCCCCTCTGCGCGACCGCTCGACCGGCTACCCGAAGAGGACCCCGACCACATCGACCAGCGCGATGACCAGCACGGATCCGGCCACGCTGAACGAGACGCGCGTGATGAAGCCCTCGCGCTGCGCCGTGCCGATCTGCAGCGCGAACGTGACGAGCGTGCTCGCTCCGATGGCGAAGACCAGCCAGGAGAACCGTCGGTCGCCCGGGACGAGCAGCGTCACCACCACGCCGATCGCGGCGGCGACGGCCCACGCCGTGATGAGCCGCGGGATGTGCCACGAGTGCGCGATCGGCCTCTCGGGTGCGTCATCGGTGGTGCTCACAGCCCAATCCTCCCACAGAGGCCGCGCCTGCACCGACGAAGTATGCCGGTTAACACGGGCGAAACGGAGGTGAAACAGAGCTCGCAGTACTATTGCCTCGGAACGAGCAAGCGGTCAAGGGAGGCGGATCGATGCAGCTGCTGTGCCTCACGGACCGTGATCCCGCGGATTCCCTCCCGGGTCTCGATCTGCTTCCGCACGAGCTGCGCACCTCACCGCTCTCGCTGCGCGTGCCCGAGACCATGGCCGAACGGTTCGACGCGATCCTCATCGACGGCACCCTCGACGCCCGTCGCGCGCGCTCCGCGTGCCTCAGCCTCTCCAATGGCGCCGCCACGCCGCGCGTCGTCATCCTGCCCGAGCTGGCCCTCACCGCGCTGACCCCCGACTGGGGCGTGAGCGAGCTGCTGCTGCCGAACGCGAGCCCCGCCGAGATCGAGCTGCGCCTGCGCCTGCTCGAGCGGCCCGCCACAGCCGCGCCTCCGCCCGCGGTCCAGGCCGCGGGCGTCGTCATCGACGAGTCGAACTTCACCGCTCGGCTCTTCGGCCGGCCGCTCGACCTGACCTACAAGGAGTTCGAGCTGCTGCACTTCCTCGCGGGACATCCGGGGCGCGTCTTCACCCGAGAGCAGCTGCTCGGCGAAGTCTGGGGCACCGACTACTTCGGCGGAACGCGCACGGTCGATGTGCACGTGCGGCGGTTGCGCGCCAAACTGGGCGAGCACGAGGGCCTCATCAGCACGGTGCGCGGCGTGGGCTACGGTTTCGCCAGGGCCCGGGCGGAAGAGGACGAGTAGCCTGGAAGCTCGGAGCATCGATCTCGGAGGGGCGTGCGAGCATGACGGAGCATCTGGAGGTCGTCGGCGCGGCCGATGAACGGGCGTTCGACGCCGCCCGCGAGGTGGTCGCCGCCGCCGAGTCGTTCGACGGCGCCTCGCCCCTCTCGGATCAGGCCATGCTCGCCGCCGCGCGAGGGCGCCGAGCGCTGCTGCTCTTCTCCGAACCGGGTCGATCGGTCCGACCGGCCGCGGTCGGGGTGATCGGGCAGGGAGAACTGGACCTCGTCGTGCGCCCGGAGGATCGAGGGCGCGGCATCGGCTCGACCGCGCTTCGATTGCTGCTCGAGCACGAGACGGGAGAGCTGCTCGCCTGGGCGCACGGCGAGAACCCGGCCGCCGAGACCCTGCTGCGGGGAGCCGGCTTCGATCCCGTGCGATCGCTGTACCGGATGGCGCTCGATCCCGCCTTGCTGCCGGGCGACGGACGGGATCCGCTCGCCCTGCCCGCCCCGCCCGGTCTGCGCCTGCGAGCCTTCGAGCCCGATCGCCCGGCCGACGCCGCGGCCTGGGTTCGCGCCAATGCCGCCGCCTTCGCAGACCACCCCGAGCAGGGGCGCATCACCGAGGCCGATTTCGCGCTGATGCGGCAGGAGGAGTGGTTCGATCCGGCCGACCTGATCCTGCTCGCGGACGATGATTCCGGAGAGCTCGCCGGTTCGACCTGGATCAAGGCCGTCGGCGCCGAGGCCGAGCTCTACGCCGTCGGCGTGCGCCCCGAGTACGCCGGGCGAGGGCTCGGCAGGCTGCTGCTCGACGTCACCCTGGCGCGGATGGCTCAGCACAGCCCCGAGCGCGTGACGCTCTACGTCGACGGCGAGAACGAGCGCGCGGTGCGCATGTACGAGCACGCCTCGTTCACCCTCGATTCACGCAGCCGTCAGTGGCGGAGACGAGCATTGTCAGAGGTCGATGCCAGAATGGACGCATGAGCGAAGAGACCACGGAAGCCGCACCGAACCGCGAGGATGCGCGGGCGATCGCGCTCCCGGCCGAGCTGCCCGCCGATCGCTACATCGACCGCGAGCTGAGCTGGCTGGCGTTCAATCAGCGGGTGCTCGAGCTGGCAGAGGATCCGACGGTGCCGCTGCTCGAGCGCGCCAACTTCCTGGCCATCTTCGCGTCGAACCTCGACGAGTTCTTCATGGTGCGGGTCGCGGGCCTCAGGCGCCGCATCGTGACCGGGCTGGCCGTGCCCACCAACGTGGGCCGTGCTCCCACCGAGGTGCTCGCCGACATCAACCGCACCGCCTACCAGCTGCAGCTCCGGCACGCGCGCTGCTTCGGCGAGCAGGTACAGCCGGCGCTCGCCGAGGCCGGTGTGCGCGTGGTCGACTGGGAGCAGCTCGACGACGCCGATCGGGCGCACCTCACCGCCTACTACGAGCAGCACATCTATCCGGTGCTCATGCCGCTCGCGGTCGATCCCGCTCACCCGTTCCCCTACATCTCGGGTCGGGCGCTCAACCTCTCCATCCGCGTGTGCAACCCGCGCACCGACAAGGTCGAGTTCGCGCGCCTCAAGGTGCCGCAGATGATCCCGCGCTACGTGCGCGTGGACCGCCGCGAGAGCGTCGACGATGTGCGCTTCATCCCGCTCGAGGAGCTCATCGCCAACCAGCTCGACGGCCTCTTCCCCGGCATGGAGGTCATCGACCATCACGTGTTCCGCGTGACCCGCAACGAGGATGTGGAGATCGAGGAGGACGATACCGAGAACCTCATCCAGGCCCTCGAGAAGGAGCTGCTGCGCCGTCGCTTCGGCCCCCCGATCCGCCTCGAGATCTCGGACGACATGGACGAGGCGACGCTCGAGCTGCTGGTGCGCGAGTTCGACATCGACGAGCAGCAGGTCTACACGCTGCCCGCCCCGCTCGACCTCAGCGGCCTCTTCGCGCTCACCCGCATCGCCCGCCCCGACCTCAAGTTCAAGCCGCACATCCCGGTGACGCACCCGCAGTTCCGATCGGGCTCGCCGAGCGAGAAGCCCGACACGTTCGCCGCCATCGCCCGTCGCGAAGTGCTCGTGCACCACCCCTACGAGTCCTTCTCCACGAGCGTGCAGGCGTTCGTCGAGCAAGCCGCCACCGATCCGAACGTACTCGCCATCAAGCAGACGCTCTACCGCACCTCCGGCGACAGCCCCATCGTGGCGTCGCTCATCAAGGCGGCCGAGGCGGGCAAGCAGGTGCTCGCGCTGGTCGAGGTGAAGGCGCGCTTCGACGAGGAGGCCAACATCGCCTGGGCCCGCAAGCTCGAGCAGGTGGGCGTGCACGTGGTCTACGGCCTCGTCGGCCTCAAGACGCACTGCAAGCTCGTGCAGGTGATCCGCGACGAGGGCGGGCGTCTGGCCCACTACTGTCACATCGGAACGGGCAACTACAACCCCAAGACCAGCCGCATCTACGAGGACTTCGGCCTCTTCACCGCCTCCCCCGAGGTGGGCCGCGACGTCACGAAGCTGTTCAACGTGCTCTCGGGCTACGCCATCGAGACCGACTACGACCGCCTGCTCGTCGCTCCCCTGCAGTTGCGCGCCGGGCTGCTCGAGCGCATCGAGCGCGAGGCCGAGCACGCCCTCGCCGGGCGGCCGAGCGGCATCAGGCTCAAGGCGAACTCGATGGTGGACGAGGTGATCATCGACGCGCTCTACCTCGCGAGCCAGGCGGGGGTGCCCATCGACGTCTGGGTGCGCGGCATCTGCTCGATCCGCGCCGGAGTACCGGGGCTCTCCGAGAACATCCGCGTGCGGTCGATCCTCGGACGCTATCTCGAGCACTCCCGCATCTACGCCTTCGAGAACTCCGGGAACCCCGAAGTGTTCATCGGCAGCGCGGATCTCATGCACCGCAATCTCGACCGTCGCATCGAGGTGCTGGTTCAGCTCACCGTCCGCGAGCACCTGGATCGCATCGATCGCTTCTTCGGCTTCGCCTTCAGCGACGACGTGTCGTCGTGGCACATGCTGCGAGACGGCAGCTGGCAGCGCCGCGTGGCCGGCGAGGACGGGGAGCCGCTGCCCGATCTGCAGGATCTGGTGATGGCCGATCGCACGGAGGCCCGGTTCCGGAGAGCTCGGTGAGCGGAGGGAGCAGAAAGGTCTCCCAGGAGGAGGTGCTCGCGGCGGGCACCGTCTGCTGGCGACGGGTCTACGACGAGCACGGCGATCCGCGGATCCTGGTGCTGCTCGTCCACCGCGCCAAGCAGCGCGACGTCTCGTTCCCCAAGGGCAAGCTCGACCCCGGCGAGAGCATGCCGCAGGCGGCGGTGCGCGAGACCTTCGAGGAGACCGGGCTCGCCGTGTCGCTCGACGTCAACCTCGGCACGATCCATTACGAGCTGAGCGGCAACCGCACCAAGACGGTGCAGTACTGGTCGGCGAGGGTGCGCGAGAAGGCCGTGCAGGCCTCGACCTTCACCCCCAACCGGGAGATCGCGGACCTCGAGTGGGCGCCGCTCGCAGAGGCGCGCGCGCGGCTGAGCTACAAGGCCGACAGGGAACTGTTCGATGTGTTCCTGCGCCTCGCGTCGCGCGACCTCATCGACTCGTTCTCGGTCACGCTGCTGCGGCACGCGAAGGCCCAGCCGCGCAGCACGGAGTTGCGGGCGGATCACCTCCGTCCGCTCGCCCCCGCCGGGGAGGAACAGGCCGAGGTGCTCGTCCCGATGCTCGCCGCCTTCGGGCCGCGTCGCATCTACTCGTCCACAGCCGACCGATGCCTGTCGACGGTCGCGCCGCTCGCGGAGCACCTGCGAAAACGAGTCCGGGCGAAGCCCTCTCTGAGCCAGGACAACTGGGATACGGGCGATCTCGCGTCGCTGCGCCGCCGCATGGGCAAGATCGTCATGCGCGGCAAGAACGCGGTGGTGTGCAGCCACCGCCCGGTGCTCCCCGACCTCGCCCGCCAGCTGATGCTGGCGACGGGCAGCGCGCCCGGCTCGTACCTCAACGCCTCAGCGGCTCTGCCTCCCGCCGGGTTCTCGGTGTTCCATTTCTCGCGCCACCATCCGGAGGCCGGGATCCTCGGGGTCGAGACGTACCCGCTCAGGCACTGAGGCCCACCCGCTCCCGCGTGATCGGCCGCTTCCCTCGCGGCTGCGCCGCCGGCGATCCTGTTCACTCGAGCCACGCGAATACGTGCTGCGGGGTGTCCTTTCCGCCACTTTCCGGCTCCGCGAGTTCACCTGCTGTTCACCTACCGGCAGACCACGCGTCACTCAGCGTCCCTAGCGTGGACGTGTGGCCAGCCATGGTCATCACCCCAACATCCGCTCTCAGATTGGATCACTCCAAAGTGAAGCTTTCAGCATTCGCCAAGGTCGCGGCCGTCGGCGGCATCGCCGCCCTCACGCTCAGCTCCTGCGCCGCCAACGAGTCGGCCTCGAACGCTCCGGCCGACGGCAGCGCGTCTTCCGGTTCCTCGCTCTCGGGCGAGCTCGTCGGGGCCGGCGCTTCTTCGCAGGACTCGGCACAGGGCGCCTGGGTCGCCGGATTCCAGACCGCCAACGGCGACGTCACCGTGAACTACGACCCGACCGGCTCGGGTGCGGGCCGCGAGACGTTCCAGCAGGGCGCGAGCGCCTTCGCGGGCACGGACCGCGCGTTCAAGGCCGAGGAGATCAAGGCCGGCCCCTTCCAGAGCTGCTCCACCGGCGAGATCGTCGAGTTCCCGGCGTACATCTCGCCCATCGCCGTGATCTTCAACGTCGAGGGCGTCGACTCGCTCAAGCTCGACGCGCCCACACTGGCGCAGATCTTCACCGGGAAGATCACCAAGTGGAACGATCCCGCGATCGCCTCGCAGAACGATGGCGTCAATCTTCCCGACCTCAACATCAGCGCCGTTCACCGCTCCGACGAGTCGGGCACCACCGGCAACTTCACCGACTACCTCGCTGCCGCGGCTCCCTCGGACTGGACGGTCGGCTCCATCGAGTCCTGGCCGACCGAGTTCGGCGGCGAAGGCGCTCAGGGCACCTCGGGCGTCGTCAGCGCGGTGAAGAACGGCACCGGCACCATCGGCTACGCGGATGCGTCGCAGGCCGGCGGCCTCGGCACCGTCGACATCAAGGTGGGCAACGAGTACGTGGCGTACTCCCCCGAGGCCGCCGCGGCGATCGTCGACGCCTCGCCGCTCGAGGAGGGTCGCTCCGCCAACGACCTCGCCATCTCGCTCGACCGCACCTCGACCGAGGCCGGCGTCTACCCGATCGTGCTCGTGAGCTACCTCGTCGGCTGCCAGCAGTACAGTGACGCGGCCAACGCCGAGCTCGTCAAGGCCTATTTCAGCTACGTCGTGAGCGAGGACGGCCAGAAGGCAGCGGCGGACGCCGCGGGCAGCGCGCCGATCTCCGCCGACCTGCGCGGTAAGATCCAGACAGCGATCGACGCGATCAAGTAATCCCCGGTGCGGGGGGCGAGGCCGTCGGCCTCGCCCCCCGCAATCCTGCGTCCCCCTCCTCACACGAACCAGGAGCTCGAGTGTCCGCCACCACCGCTGCGCGCAAGCCGGTCCTGAGTCTCGGCGACCGCGTCTTCTCGCGCTCTGCCGTCTTCGCCGGCAGCATGATCCTCGTCACGCTCGCCGCCGTCGCGATCTTCCTCATCGCTCGGAGCCTCCCGGCATTCGTCGCGACCAACGAGAGCGCATCGCTGCTCACCTCCAACTTCTGGGCCTACGTCGGCCCCCTCGTCTTCGGCACGGTCTGGGCGGCGACGCTGGCCCTCATCGTCGCTCTCCCGCTCGCCATCGGCATCGCACTCTTCATCTCCCACTACGCGCCGCGCCAGCTGGCCCAGGTGCTCGGCTACGTCGTCGACCTGCTCGCCGCCGTCCCCAGTGTCGTCTTCGGCCTGTGGGGCATCGGCGTGCTCGCCCCGGCGGCTCAGCCGGTCTACGTCTGGCTCAACGAGTACCTCGGATGGATTCCGCTCTTCGGCGGCGTCGTCACCGGCACGGGCCGAACGGTCCTCACCGCCGCCCTCGTGCTCGCGGTCATGATCCTGCCCATCATGACCGCCATCTGCCGCGAGGTCTTCCTCCAGGCCCCCGCGCTGCACGAGGAGGCGGCGCTCGCGCTCGGCGCGACCCGGTGGGAGATGATCCGCCTGGCCGTGCTCCCCTTCGGCCGCCCGGGCATCGTCTCGGCCGCCATGCTCGGACTCGGCCGCGCCCTCGGCGAGACGATGGCGGTGGCCATGGTGCTCTCGGCCACCGGTGTCGTGTCATTCCAGCTGCTCACCTCCGAGAACCCCTCCACGATCGCGGCGAACATCGCGCTCTCCTTCCCCGAGGCCTACGGCGAGAACATCAACGTGCTCATCGCCACCGGTCTCATCCTGTTCATCGTCACCTTCCTCGTCAACGCCGTTGCGCGCTGGATCGTCAGCCGCCGTGCCGAGTTCTCGGGCGCGAACTGATGCTGCAGCCCTCGACAAGCACAGAAAAGAGGACCGAACCCGTGGCTCTCACCGTTCGCCCTGTCCGCGCGGGCTCCGCACTCGCCGGCAACCGCCTGTCGCCGGCCATTCCCTGGATCGTGCTCGGCGCCTCGGTCGCCGCGTCGTTCGCCCTCTTCGCCCTGCTCGCCGCGGCGTCGGGCGGTCAGTTCTCCGTGGTCGGAGCCGTGCTCATCGGCGCCCTCGCCTACCTCGCGGTCATCACGATCATGTCCGCCTCGGTCGAGGGCACCCGGCAGGCGGCGGACCGCTTCGTGACCGGCCTCGTGACCGGGGCGTTCCTGCTGGCGATGGTACCGCTCGTCTCGGTCGCCATCACCGTGGTCAGCAACGGACTCGCGAGGTTCGACGCCGAGTTCTTCAACTCGTCGATGCGCAACGTCACGGGAGAGGGCGGCGGGGCGCTGCACGCCATGATCGGCACCCTGCTGATCACGCTCGCGGCGACGGTCATCTCGGTTCCGCTCGGGCTCATGACCTCGATCTACCTCGTCGAGTACGGGCGCGGAAGACTCGCCAAGATCATCACCTTCCTCGTCGACGTGATGACCGGCATCCCGTCGATCGTCGCCGGTCTCTTCGCCTTCGCACTGTTCGCCCTGTTCCTCGGCCCGGGCGTGCGCATGGGCATCGTCGGCTCGGTCGCCCTGTCGGTCCTCATGATCCCGGTCGTCGTGCGCTCGAGCGAGGAGATGCTGCGCCTCGTCCCGAACGAGCTGCGCGAGGCCTCCTACGCCCTGGGCGTGCCGAAGTGGCGCACGATTCTGAAGGTGGTGCTGCCGACCTCGATCGCGGGAATCACCACCGGCATCATGCTCGCCATCGCGCGCGTCATCGGCGAGACGGCCCCGCTGCTCATCACCGCGGGCTTCACCGCATCGATGAACTACGGCCTGTTCTCCGATCGCATGCAGTCGCTCCCGGTCTACGTGTACACGCAGTTCATGAACAAGGGCAATCCCGCCTTCGCCTTCGTCGACCGCGCCTGGGCCGCGGCTCTCGTGCTCATCCTCATCGTCATGGCTCTCAACCTCGTCGCCCGTCTCATCGCGAGGTGGTTCGCGCCGAAGAACGGGCGCTAGTCGCGACCGCCTCCGCCCTCACCGGCTTCCAGCCTCCCGAACGAAAGAATCACCGCATGTCGAAGCGCATCGAGGTCTCCGACCTCAACGTCTACTACTCGAAGTTCCTGGCTGTCGAGGGGGTGTCGATCAACATCGAGCCCCGCAGCGTGACCGCGTTCATCGGCCCCTCCGGCTGCGGCAAGTCGACCTTCCTGCGCACGCTCAACCGCATGCACGAGGCCATCCCCGGCGCGCGCGTCGAGGGAGAGGTGCTGCTCGACGGCGAGGACCTCTACGGGCCGGGCGTCGATCCCGTGCTCGTGCGCCGCCAGGTCGGCATGGTGTTCCAGCGGCCCAACCCGTTCCCCACGATGTCGATCCGCGAGAACGTGCTCGCCGGGGTGCGCCTCAACAATCGTAAGATCTCGAAGGGCGACGCCGACGCGCTGGTGGAGCGCTCGCTGCTGGGGGCCAACCTGTGGAACGAGGTGAAGGATCGCCTCGACAAGCCGGGCTCGGGCCTCTCGGGGGGCCAGCAGCAGCGCCTCTGCATCGCGCGCGCCATCGCGGTCTCACCCGAGGTGCTGCTCATGGACGAGCCCTGCTCGGCGCTCGACCCCATCTCCACCCTCGCGATCGAGGACCTCATCGACGAGCTGAAGAAGGCGTACACGATCGTGATCGTGACCCACAACATGCAGCAGGCGTCACGCGTCTCCGATCGAACCGCGTTCTTCAACATCGCGGGCACCGGCAAGCCGGGCAAGCTCATCGAGTACGACGACACCTCGAAGATCTTCTCCACGCCGTCGGTGCAGGCGACGGAGGACTACGTCAGCGGCCGGTTCGGCTAGGTCGGAAGGCCCGTCGCGTCCGCCCCCGGGTCCGGGCGCTGCGGTAGAACTGGGATCTGCGGAACATATGCGATTCTGCGCAGGATCGGCCGTGTCTTCTGCAGATCCCGTATCTTCCGCAGGCCGGGTGAGGCGCGTTCCCCCGCGCCGGGCCGAGCGCGGTAGAGCGGGCCTCCCCCGCGCCGGCGCGGAGCCGCTGAGGCCCGACCAGGCCCCGGGCGCTGGACCACGGGCATGAAAAAGGCCGGACCGCAGAACGCCTCTCGGCGAGAGGCCGCTCGAGGCGGCGGAAATTGGAGCCCGGGGTTACTGCGGCCCGGCACGCAACAGTCTACCTCAGGGGTTCGCGTGCTTCGAGCCCGGTGAGCCGCCTCGGCCGCATCAGTCGAGCGTGCCGTCGCGCCAGCGACGCGCTCCGGCGTGCAGTTCGTGGGCCATCGTGGAATAGCGCAGCGCGCGCGTGGTGAGCTGCGCGGCGTGGTCGTCGTCGTGGGCGTCGCGCGCGTCGGCGAGATCGGCCGCGCCCAGCGCCATCACCCGGCAGTAGCTCGCCGCCCGGTCGAGCGCCCCGCCCAGATCGCCGGCGAAGGCGCCGCGCAGGATCGTGTCGCAGAGCTCGGCGATCGACACCGGCGTCACCGGTTCGGCCGCTCCCGCCACGACGGGGTCGATCGTCGCCGCGGCCGCGGCGCCGCGCCGGAAGAGCTCCGCGGATCCCTCCGGGTCGGCCGAAACCACCCGCCGCAGCAGGTACAACCGCCACAACGCTCCCGCGAGCGAGTGCGCGCCCTCCCCCGCCCACAGCTCGGCGATGTCGTCGATGCCGGTTCCCGAGGCGAGCCCCACCACCCGTTCGACCACTTCGGGGTCGGCGACGGCCCGTACGCGGTCGAGCAGCGCCCAGGAGGTCTCCTGCGCGATGCGGTGCGCAGCGCCGGGTTCGTCCGAGCCGATGATCCAGTCGAAGCTGGAGGTCGGCTGCAGCAGGGGGCGCTGGTGATCTCGGGTCACGCGGCTCCTTCGAGGGTCGGAGGGGCGATCGGGATCCTGCACCGCCCGTTCAGCTGGACCCCGCGAGTCTACGCCGCCGGAGCGGCCGTCGCATGCACCGGAGCCTCGGCGGGACCCGATAGAATCGATGACCACGGGCCTCTAGCTCAGTTGGTAGAGCATCGGACTTTTAATCCGCGGGTCGTGGGTTCGAGTCCCACGGGGCCTACTCCTCGGCGGGCATCGGCGCGCGGTCGCGATCGTAGGTGATCGACGTATACCCGTGCGGGGCGGCCCGCCCGTCAGGGCCGAGGTTCACGAAGACGATGCGCTCGATCGTGAGGATCGTCTTGCGGGTGATCATGTTGCGCACCGCGGCCCGCATGGTCAGCGAGGAACGCCCGAAGTCGACGGCGACGAGCCCCATCTCGATGAGGTCGCCCTGCCGGGCCGACGCCTCGAAGTCGATCTCGGAGACGAACTTCGTGACCACCCGCGGATTGCCGAGCTGGATGATGGCGTAGATCGCCGCCTCCTCGTCGATCCACCGCAGCAGGCTCCCCCCGAAGAGGGTGCCGTGCGCGTTGAGATCCTCGGGCTTCACCCACTTCCGCGTGTAGAAGTTGATGCCCTCGCCCTGCTCCGTCCGGCTGACCGTCATGATTGCGAGCCTAGGACCGCGACGTTACGAGCGGGGCACGGGCGTGTTTCGGGATCGCGCTGCCATCCGTCCAACCGCGCGATCTGGGCGGAGTCGAGGGCGGCGGCCCGGGTCCGGCCGCGCCCGCCGCCCCGTCAGCGCACGAAGAGCAGCAGAGCCGCCACCGCGACGAACAGGATCCCGAACACCGTGTTGAGGATCCGCTGCCCTCGCGCGCTCGCCGCGTAGCGCCTGAACGGCTTCGCGGCCGCCGCGAAGAAGAGCCACATCACCAGCACGTCGACGCCCACCACCGTGCACATGAGCACCGCGTACTGCGGCCACAGCGGCGCGTCGGCGCGGATGAACTGGGGGATGAACGCGAGGAAGAACACGATCGCCTTCGGGTTGAGCAGGTTGACCCAGAACCCGCGGCGCAGAAGCGACCAGTCGCTCTCGCCCCGCCCGCCGGTCGCAGCCTCCCCCGACGCGGAAGCCTCCTGCCGGGGCCTCGCGAGGAGCAGCCGCACGCCGAGGTACACGAGGTAGGCGGCGCCCAGGTACCGGATCGCGTTGAAGAGCACCGGTGTATTCGAGACGAGCACGCCGACCCCGGCGGCGACGATGAGGATGTGCAGGATCAGTGCCAGCTGCTGGCCCAGCACGCCCCAGAACGAGCGGCGCCACCCCACGGTGAGCGCGTTCGACATCGTATTGATGGCCCCCGCCCCCGGAGTCAGACTGATCACGACGGAGGCGGTGAACAGGGAGAGCCAGATCGCGGGGGTCACCAGCACAGTGTAGTCAGCGCCCGGGCCGCTCATCGTCCGAGCCGAGCCTGTCGGCGTCTCGTACGGCCGTATTCGCCGCCGCCCTCCGGATATCCCGGATCCGCTCGGCGGCCGAAACCGGTGGCGCTCCGAGCGCCCCTGAGCGGATTTCGCGTCGCCGCCCCGGTCCTGCTACAGTTGATCGCTGTCAGGGTCTGTGGCGCAGTTGGTAGCGCGTCTCGTTCGCAATGAGAAGGTCAGGGGTTCGATTCCCCTCAGATCCACGTAAGTTGAGAAATTCGAAATCTGCCCCGTCTGATGGCGGGGCAGTTTCGCGTCCGGGGACGGTTGGGGCATCTCGCCCCCGTGCTCCTGGGCGAGGACAGCGGCCGCCGGTTCTGCTGGCACGAACGTGACGTGTTCGTCCTCGTCGATGACTATTCGCTTGAACAGCGCGCGGTTGAGCATGCGGCGTTCAGCAGGTTCGCACTTGCTGTAGAGGTCACCGAGGTCGGTGAGGACATCGACGATCTGATCGAGCCCCTCGTGAGCGCTGTGGTAGGTGTTCGCGAGGTTGTCGAGCCGGCTGTTGATGGCGTCGAGGCTTGTGCGGATGCGGTCCTGTTCGCTCTTGAGCAGGTCGAGCGGGATGGCGTCGGCGTAGTGGGCTTGGACGAGCTTGAGGCGTTCGGCATCGAGCTTCTCGCGCTGGGTGGTCAATACGGTGCGTTCGTTGTCGCTGGAGGCTTCGAGCTGGTCGAACACTTGGTGCAGTACCTGGCTGACGTGCTCGGCTTCCTCGTCGGTGAGCCCGTTGGTGCCGTAGTCGCGTTCGACGCGGTCCTCGATCCGTTCGGCGAGGATCGCCGAGCGGGTGCAGCCGTTCTTCTTGCGCCGCCCTGAACAGGTGAAGTACTCGTAGCGATCTCCTTGCTTGTCCCGGGGCCGTTCGATCATGAGCTTGGCGCCACACGAGCAGCACAAGCTCCCCTTGAGGTAGTGGTCGTACTTCTGAGGCCGCTCACCGACAGCGTTCTTCGCATCGAGCTGCGTCTGGACCCGCAGCCAGTTGTCCGGGTCGGCCAGCGGGATGTGGGCGCCGTCGTAGGTGACGCCGCGGAAGGTCACGGTGCCCTGGTAGTAGGGGTTGGTCAGGATTTTGTGCAGCCCGGTGGTGGAGACCGGCTTTGCCGGCTGTGAGGGTGTGGAGCGGGTCGTCAGGCCGCGGGTCTTCAACTCGCGGGCGAGGGAGGAGAGAGACCAGTCGCCGGTGGCGTAGGCGGCGAACGCGAACCGGATCAAGTCCGCGCGATCGGGGTCCAGTTCGATATCTCGGGCTTCTCGGCCTTTGGCGTCTGTGGTGCGCACGTTCAGGTAGCCCAACGGTGCTTTGGTCGGCGTGCCACCGATCGACGCTTTCTGCGTCATCCCTTTGAGGACTTCCTGGGCCAGGTTGAGGGAGTAGAACTCGGCCATCGACGCGAGGATGCCGTGCATGAGCATGCCGGAGGGGGTTTCGTCGATGTTCTCCGTGACAGAGACCAGGGTGATGTTCGCCCCGCGCAGGGTGGAGTGGATGATCGCGTCATCGAGCCGGTTGCGAGCGAGTCGGTCGACCTTGTTGATGATGCAGTACCGGACCGGGTTAGCTGCGATGTAGTCGAGCATTTCCTGCAACGCGCGGCGACGGGCGGTCTTCGCGGACTCGCCGGGCTCGATGAACTCCTTGACGATGACTGCGCCGAGCTGTTCGGCCTTGCGCTGGGCGGCTTCTCGCTGGGCGGGGATGGACAGACCTTCTTCGAGGCCGTTGCGGGTGGCCTGGTCCTTGGTGGAGACCCGCAGGTAGGTGACCGCTGGTATCAGCCCGTCAGCTCCTTCCTCACCGGTCCCGGCTATCTGGTGCCGCTGGTCAGTTGCCAGTGCGCGGAGTGTCGCGACGTCGATGCCGGAGGGGAGACTGATGGGAGACATGGAGTGACCGCCTTTCAGGTGCCCAACTGTGGGTTGGGCGTCTGGGGCGCCGGATGGCGGTCACGTCAGGATTCGAAAAGAACACCCCCGATAGGGGTTTAGGGTCTGTGCCAGCGACGCCGTGATCGTCGTGTTGGCTTCTGATTCTACCGTCTGGGCGTGAGTAGTTGTCGGAGGTGTTTGCCTGCTTGGGCGGTGGCGTCGTCATCGGATGCTCGCAGGGCGAGGCGGATGAGGACTTCGGCGACCTTCTCGGTGTCGATGTCCTCGCGCCTGTCGAACCGGACCCGGACTGGCCGGTCGGCGCCGACTCGATCGGTCCTGCGCGCATAGGAGCGAACCATCAGCGCTCACCTTGCTCACGTTGCGCACCGGGGCGATGGTCGAGGAGTTCACCGGTGGCGTCGTCGATGGTGGTGAAGAACGCGTCCTCGGCGGTTTGCCGCTGCCTGACCTGCTCTCGGACGAAGTCGATGAACTCATCGTCACGGTCAGTGATCACAACATCCTCCACCGGTGGTGGGGGCGTTTCGCCGGGCCAGGCGGTCTGCCGGGTCGCACGGTCCCGGTCGAGGCGGGTGCCGGATGCCGCCACCCAGTCACGCAGCCGCGCCCTGGTGTCGGCGAAGTCGCGGTGCCAGCCGACAGGTGCGGAGCCGTTCTGCTCAGGGTCGTAGGCGCACAGCCAGTGCAGGTGCAGGGCTGATAGTTCCCAGACCAATTCGGGGTGGTGGTGCCAGAACGGGGGGATCACGGCGGCGGGGAGCCCGTAGGTGTGGCGGAGCCAGTCGACCCACCGGTTCAGCTCCAGCCACTCTTGCTCCAGATCGTGGGCGGAGAGCAGGTTCCAGTTCACCGGGTGCGGCGGTCCGCCCAACGACTCGGTGGTCATCTCATCGCCAAAGTCGTCGTCCAGGTCGTCTTCGAGGTCGTTCTCATCGGGCTCGGGGGGTGGAGTGCGGGCGTTCATGATCCTGCTTCTCCCGGTTCAGCGACCCAGCACCGGCGTATCGGCAGCCGGTGAGGCTTGTGGCGGGTCGAACGCTCGGTTCTGCTGCCGGGATACGTTCTCGCGCTCTGCGGTGACACCTGCACGGCGAGGTGTTCGGTCCACGTCGTAGCGGGTCCGCGCGGTGTCGTGGCCGATCTTCTTGGCCACGAACTCCTCGCCCTCGATCTGTTGCCCGTCACGGGTGTAGGAGTACTCGTGCGCGTAGCCTTCGGCGACGAAGTTGTCGCCTTTGGTGAACCGCTCATACGCGCGTTCGGCCGTTGCGCGGTACAGCACGAGATTGCTGAAGCTCGGCTCCAGCTTCGTGAACGCCCCGTCCTCTTCGCGGTGGTAGTTCTCCTGCCCGAACCGGGCATAGAACCGAGCGTCACCGTTCTCCGTGGTGGTGAGTTGCGGATCGGTGGCGATGAATCCAGAGATGGACTGCTGCGTGCGGATAGCCATTGAACCTTCTCCTGACGATCAGTCGCGACCACCAGGGCGTGGTCGCTGTGTCAGGCAGGTGCACACCGCGACCCATGCTCGGATCAGGGCTTTCGGTGCAGCAGCGCTTCGATTTCTGCTCGGTCGGCCTTCAACGTGGAAGCGTCGGAGCGGGACGGCCAAGCCCGTAGATCGGTGACGATGGGTGGGGCGGCCCGGAGGAGGGTGACGCCAGTGCCAAACGGGAGCGTTCTGATCCGGTCAGGCGGCAGGATCGCGACGCGGCGAATGGAGCGTTGGTTGGAGCGGGTGCCGTGGTCACCGAGGGTGACGGAGTCGGTGTACTCGTCGCGCTCCCCGATGAGTGTGGAGAGGTCTTGGAGGTCGCGGCTGTTGGAGGCACCGCCGAGGATGATCTTGACGATGGAGGCGTCCCAGATCGCGCCGGCGGCGTTGTCGTTCCATTTGTCGCGCGCCTGCGCCAATGACTGCAACACAGGCAGGGTGGTGATGCCGGTGCCGCCGCCCTCAGCCATCAGCGTCGGGAGGCTGGGCAGGGGGGCGAGGTTGCCGATCTCATCCAGGGCAAGCAGCAGGGGCGGGTCGAGGCGTGCGCCGGGTGAGCGGGCGGCGATCCGGCGGGCGGTTTCGATGAGGTCTTCGATGAACGCGGCCACCAGGGCGGCGGATGCGCCGGTGCCGGCGCCGGTGGCCAGCAGGTAGAGGGTGCCGCGGTCGCGGATGAAGGTCTCGGGGTCGAAGCTCTCACCAGGTCCAGGCGAGACAGCGTCCAGGACGCGCGGGTCGGCCAGCGCGCCGAGGGCCAGGGCGACGCCCTGCCAGATCGAATCCCTGGTTTTGGGGTCGGCGTCGATCATCGCTCCGAGGGAGTCCGCCCACCCGGTGGCTGCCTGGGTGTTGTTGGTGAGGATCGCGACGGCTTCGGCGGCGGCGGTGGGGTCGAGGGTCCAGCGAAACAGCTCGGCTGGGGGCCGGTGGTCGAGCGCCGCGGCGTGTAGGAGGGCTTGGAGGGCGGTGCGGGTCTTGCCTTCCCAGAAGCCGCCGGATTCGACCCCGCCGGCGGACAGGCCGGTTGCTGCGGACAGGCCGGTGGCTCGGATCATCGCCGTGAGCGGGTCCTCGCATCCGCGGATGGGTGACCAGCGCATTCCGGCGGGGATGCCTTCGGCGAGGTGTTGGGGGTCGAACACCGCTACCGGCCGACCGCCACGCTGCCGGGCGCGGAGGGTGGCGGTGAGGTTGTCCGGCCGCGTGCTGGTGGTGACCACGGCGCCGGGGGCGTCAAGGATCGTCGGGATGACGATGTGCAGGCCCTTGCCGGAGCGCGGGGGGCCGATGAGCAGGATCGAGTCCTCCACGCTCGCCCACACATCGCGCCCCTTGGACGCGCCGATCCGATACCCGACATCACCGGGTGCGGGTTTATCGAGGGATGGGCGCAGTGTCCCGGCCCGGCGTAGCAGCGCCTTCGCTGAGGCGGTTTGGGTGACTTCATGGGCAGTGGCGGTGCCGGCGAGGCGGCGCGGATCGGTCTCAACCCGGCGGGAGTGGCGGCGCAGCCGCATCCACACCCATGCCCCGGCCGTGACCAGGCCAGCGAGCATCGCCGCGGTGATGATCCAGTACACGGACGAGTTGAGCCCGGTGGCGTCGAGCGCGCCCGCGGGGTCGCCGGGGTTGAACAGCACTCCGAGCCCCGACGCCGGTCCAGCAGTGGGTTGGGGTGTACCGGTGAGGAACGCGGCAACGGACCCGGAAGCGCGCAGGATGAGCGCGATCCCGAACATCCCCACCAGGGCCATGAGAGCGGCGTTGGTCAGCTCGTCACCGAACGCCCCGGCCTGCCGCCCGGATGGGGTGCTCATGACAGCCGCCGCACGTGGATCGTGCCGGAAATGCGGCCGAACAGAATCACCTCGCCGCCGCCATCGGGCAGCAGCAACCGGAGACGACCTCGGTCCAGGAGCGTGCGGGCATGACCGGTGCTGATAGCATCGGTGTGGGAGACGATGACCGCGGCCGCGACGTCCTCGCCGGGCACGAACCCCTCCCCGATCATTTCGACCAGGTCCGGCCCCCGCTTGCTCCTGCTCGTGACCCGTGTTTCCCGTTCGTCCTCGGTCTTCGCTTCGGTGTCGGGCGGTTCGGACCTGTCGCGGCGACGGGCGCGGATGACGTCGGTGAACACGCTCCCGTCGCTTTCGTGCACCTCGATGCGCACCGTGATGGTCCGGTCCCGGGTGAGGGCGTCCAGCAGGGACCCGAAGGTGCTGCGCGTCCATGCTTCGCCTTCAGGTGGTGGGACGTCGGTGCCGTCGAGGGTGACGCCCAGGGCGCCGGTCTCGGTGACGGTGATGACCGCGTGCGGCAGCACAACCGGCGTCTCCTCTGGTTCCGGCCGAGGCGTGCGGCGTGGGGCTTTGCGGGTCATCACTTCACCCCTGTCCCAACTGCCGTGAGTTCGTTCGGCCATCTGCTCCCTCGATCTCTCATAGGAGCGAGGTACGCAGGGATCGCCACCGATACCCGATTCTTGTAGAGATTTCATGATTTCTGAAAGAATCTGTGTATTGTTGACGTATGTGCGGTGCTGATGAACTGACGGGCTCATGAAGCTCGCTGTGGTGCGAAGCATCGGCAGCGCCCGTGGCTTCCGCGACGAGCAGGATGTGGCCGACTTCGAGCAGGAGCTCGTCGACCAGTTCGCTCTGGCGATGGCAGCGGCCGGCCTGACCGACGGGCACATCCAGTCCTCGCGGGCCGCGGTGTTCGAGTTCCGGCAGAGCCTCGCCGCCCCGCTCTGGGCCGCGGCGCCGGACGACGCCGATCGCTTCCTCGCGGGTCTGCGTCGGGCGGGTCTGGCTGTGAGCACGCGGGCTGGCAAGGCGAAGACGCTCGCTCAGTTCTACGACTTCGCGATCGCCCGTTACCGGGCCGACGTGCATGCGCTGACCGGGTTCGTCCTCGAGCAGCCCATCGACGAGTACAACCGGCAGTCGAACAACTCGCTCGGCAAGATCCGCGTGCCGCCGTCGGACGCCGAGGTCGACCATCTGTTCGCGGGATGGCGCAGCTCGCTGTCGAGCGCGCGGAAGTTCCTTCCGGCGGCGCGGGACTACTTCGCCGCATCGCTCTGGCGGCGCTTGGGGCTGCGGATCAACGAGAGTGCCAAACTCGACATCCGCGACTGGCGGCCTGATCTGGGCGAGTTCGGCAAGCTCCACGTCCGCTTCGGGAAGGGCTCGCGCGGCCGCGGCGTGAAGCCGCGGCTGGTGCCGGCGATCAACGGCGCCGATCGGCTGATCGACTGGTGGCTCGCGGAGGTGCGGCACCTGTTCGGCCCGGACTGGGACAACCCCGACGCGCCGATGATTCCCTCGGAGCGGTTCGACCAGGACCTTGGACGCTGCTCACGGGCGAGCGACGACGTGCTGCGCCAAGGACTCAAAGCGCAGACCGTCGTGTTCCTGCCGGCCTGGGTCGGCCGGATGACCCCGCACGTCCTGCGGCACTACTGCGCCTCGTCGCTGTACGGCGCGGGTATGGATCTGAAAGCGATCCAGGAGATCCTCGGGCATGAGTGGCTATCCACCACGACCCGCTACATCCACGTCTCCAGCGACCACGTCGAGCAGGCGTGGCTGACCGCGAACCGGCGGCTGGAGACCCGATTCGGAGGGAGAGTGTGAACCCATGAAATGGAACCTGCGCATGGCCGCCGCCGAGCGCGGCATCTGGAAGTCTTCGGAGCTGCGGCGGCTGCTCGCGGACGCCGGCCTGGAGATGAGCGTCGGGAAGATGTCGGGCCTGTGGACCGGCACCCCGACCACGCTGCGGCTGGACGACCTCGACGTGATCTGCCTCGTGCTGGACTGCACGCCCGGCGACCTGTTGACCGCGGACCTCGACGGCGCGGCAGCGCGTCGACCGGCGAAGACCGTCGAGGAGCAGGCGGCGAACGGCTCGCCGTCGATCGTCAAGCCCCGCTACAACGGCAAGCGGCCCGAGCCGCCGCTGTGAGCACCAAACCGGGAGTGACCTCCCGGTTCCGGCCGCCGAAGTTCTGTTTCACCTGCGGCGTGAACCGCGCGGCCTGGCACTGGCCGAGCGTCGACTACTGCTACGGCTGCCTCCCCGGCGGCCCGTTCCCCGCTCCGTCGTGCGAGCGGTGCGGCTCGCCGGACTACTTCAGTCAGGGCCTGTGCGAGCGGTGCCACCCCGGCAGCCCGCACTACATCGGTCAGTGCAAGGACTGCTACGCCTGGGGCGTCTATCGGGGGCACCAGTGGCGGTGCCGGCATTGCGCCTGGTGGGCGAGTCACAACCCGGTCGGCGACTGCCGCTTCTGCCATCGTCGCCTCCCGATCGGCGAACGTGGTGCCTGCCGGCTCTGCATCGAATCCGCGCGGCGTATCCAGCAGCCCGGCCGCGACATCGACCTCGACGAAGGCACCCGGCACGGGCTCCAGCTGTTCTTCGCCAACATGCCCGCCCGCCGCAAGCTGCCCCTGCCCGCGCAGTCCACGCGGGCGTCGCGGATCGTGCTCGATGCCGAAGCGAGCGTCTGGGAGCAGCCGGCGCTGTTCGAGCTCGCACCGGACCCCGAGGTGCTCCGGCAGCGGGCGACCGCGCAGGCCCGGGACTGGAGCTACCGCACCGACGGGATCGTGTTCGAGCACGCCCGGCAGTTCGGCTGGTCGAACCGGCAGACCAATCAGGTCCGTCGCTCCTTGAAGATGCTCCAGATCCTCGCCCCCGACGGCACGACGATGGTCCGCGCCACCGAAGTGATCCGGCTGCGCCGCTATGACGCCGAGGGCAACATCGTCTCCACCCTCGATGTCCTCGACGCCGCCGGCCTGCTCATCGACGACCGCACCCCGCACATCGACCGCTACTTCGACGGCAAGTTCGCCGGCCTCCCGCCGGCGATGCGGACCCAGCTCGAGCTCTGGTTCGACATCATGATCCACGGCAGTCCTATCCCACCGCGGCGGAAGCCCCGCGACCCGGCCACGGTGAAGATTCAGATCCTCGGCATCGCCCCGATCGTCACCGCCTGGGCCGAAGACGGCATCGAGTCGCTCGCCGAGATCAGCCCCGAGCTGCTGCTCGACTCCCTGCCCGCCGACGCAGGTAAGCGGCACTGGGCCGAGCGCGGATTCCGTGCCCTGTTCGGCATCCTCAAGGGACGCAATGCGATCTTCGCCGACCCGACGACCGGCATGCCCCTGACCGAGCCGCGCCGCAGCACACCGCTGCCGGCCGACACCGAGACGATCCTCGCCGCCCTGAACCACTCAGATCCAGCGGTCGCCCTCGCCACCTCGATCGTCGCCTTCCACGGCCTGACCAACCTCCAGATTCGTGCGCTGCAGCTCACCGACATCATCGACGGCCGGCTCACCCTGCCTGACGGGCGCGTGATCCCGCTGGCCGAGCCGGTGCGAGCCCGGCTGCGGACCTGGCTCGACCACCGAGCAACGAGATGGCCGCGCACGATGAACCCGCACCTGTTCGTCACGATGCAGACCGCGCCACGGCTCAGCGCCCCGAGCCGGCAGTTCCCCTGGCTCAAGGCCGGCATCTCCGCGCAGACGCTGCGCACCGACCGCGTCCTGCACGAAGTCCAGGCCAGCGGCGGCGACGTCCGCCGCATCAGCGACCTGTTCGGGATCGGCATCGAGTCGGTCGCCCGCTACCTCGGCGTCCTCGACCCCGACCTCAGCGGCCACCGGCCGGACTGACCTCAGTCGCCTGATCGACGGCGCTCGATCAGCACAGTGTCGCGCCAAGTGCCAGCCAACGGGCCGTAACCCATAAGCGCGATACGTTCGCGGGTGCCCACCGTGCGGAACCCGTGGCGGTCGTGCAGGCGCAGACTCGCGGTGTTCTCGGGGAAGATCGACGACTGGATGGTCCAGATGCCGGCCGTGTCCGCGGCAGCGATGAACGCTTCCAGGAGGGCGGCTCCGGCGCCTTGCTCACGGGCGGCATCGGCGATGTAGATCGAGTGCTCGACCACGCCGCGGTACACCGGCCGCGATGACACGGGGCTGGCGGCCGCCCACCCCACGACGAGGCCGTCGGTGTCTGTGGCGACGAGGCGCAGATCGGGGAGCTTGCCGCTGTCGAAGCCATCCCAGTCGGGTGGCTCTGCCTCGAACGTGGCGTGCCCGGTGGCGATGCCTTCACGGTAGATGTGCTCGACGGCAGGCCAGTCCGCGGGCGTCATCGGACGGATGCCGACGCGGATCATTCGGGCAGGAGGGTGCGGGCTGCGTTCTGGAGGGCGCCGTCGACGACGCGGAAGTAGGCCCACTTGCCGCGCTGCTCGCGGGTGGCAAGGCCGGCTTCGACGAGCTGCTTCATGTGGTGCGAGACGGTGGGCTGGGCAAGGCCGACGGGGTCGGTGAGGTCGCAGATGCACATCTCCCCGGTGTCGCTGCCGCCGATCAGGGACAGGAGCTTGACCCGGGTGGGGTCGCCGAGAGCCTTGAACACGCGGGCGATCCGTTCGGCCTGCTCCGATTCGAGCGCGCCACCGGCCACAGTGCCGCAGCACGCGGTGCCGTCTTCGGTGAGGAGCGGGAGCGCGATGGTCACGGTGCTCATCCTCCCAGTCGTATTGACATCTGTCGATGTATCGAGGATTCTCGATGTATTGATGTTAGTCGATGTGAGGAGTGGGTGGTGGATCTTCCTGTCGTGGTGATCGGCGCGGGACCGCAGGGGCTGGCCGCCGCAGCGCATCTGCGGGAGCGCGGCCTGGAACCGCTGGTGCTGGAGAGGGGCGCGGGTCCCGCGGCGGCGGTGGCGGAGTGGGGGCATGTGCGGCTGTTCTCGGAGTGGCCCGAGCTCGTCGACTCCGCCGCGGCTCGGCTGCTCGAGCCTTCCGGGTGGCAGCGACCCGAGCGGGGGTATCCGACCGGCGGCGCCTGGATCACCGGATACCTCGCGCCCCTCGCGCAGGTTCTTGGGGATCGCGTCCGCTACGGCGCAAGGGTCACCGGCGTCGGTCGCAAGGGACGTGACCTGCTGGTGGATGCCGGGCGCGCCGAGCAGCCGTTCGTGATTCACGTCGAGGAGGCCGACGGCTCGCAGTCGCGGATCGAGGCGCAGGCGGTGTCGACGCCTCGGGCACCTGGACGAGCCCGAATCCTGCCGGTGCCGACGGGCTGCCTGCGCTCGGCGAGACCGCCGCGGCCGGATTCCTCACGTATCGGATTCCGTCGTTCGCCGACGCCGAGCCGTATGCGGGGCGGCACACGGTGGTGGTCGGCAATGGGCACTCCGCGGCGACGGCGATCACCGAGCTGGCCCGCATCGCCCGCCAGCACCCGGACCCTCGGATCACCTGGGTGCTGCGCCGCGGGACGGTCGGCGACACGTTCGGCGGCGGGGAGGCGGACGAGCTTCCCGAGCGTGGCGCACTCGGCCAGCGCGCTCGCACCGCGGTCGACCAGGGCCTCGTGAGCCTGGTGACCGGGTTCCGTATCGAGCGGATCGACACCGCCGATCAGGGTGCGGTGCTGGTTGCCGAGGACGGGCGCGTGCTCGAGCCCGCGGATCGGGTGGTGGTGCTGACCGGGTTCCGGCCGGATCTGTCGATCCTGTCCGAGGTGCGGCTGGAGCTGGATGCCCGGTTGCAGGCGCCGGTGCGGATCGCGGCGGACATCGACCCGAACATCCACTCTTGTGGTTCGGTGCGCGCCACCGGCGCTGTGGACCTGGCCCAGCCCGAGCCGGGCCTCTTCATCGTGGGGGCCAAGTCCTACGGCCGCGCCCCGACCTTCCTCGCCCTCACTGGGTACGAGCAGGTTCGCAGCGTCGTCGCCGAGCTCGCCGGTGACCACGAGGCTGCGGCCCGGAGCGAGCTGGTGCTGCCGGGCACGGGCGTGTGCGGCGGCGCGGGACTGTTCGACGACCCGACCGGAGCCAAGGGCGGCGCCTGCTGCGCACCCGCAGCGCCGCAGGTGATCCAGCTCGGACGTGCCCCCGCGGGTACTGCGGTCTAGGTTCTCGCGGGGACGCCGAGCTCGGCGAGCAGGTTCAGGACGCGAGCCTCGATCTCGTCGCGCACCGGCCGGACGCCCTCCGGGGTCCATCCGGCGGGGTCGGGCAGGGTCCATTCCTCGTAGCGTTTGCCGGGGAACACCGGGCAGGCGTCGCCGCAGCCCATCGTGATCACCACGTCTGCGGCGCGCACGACCTCGTCGGTCCAGGGCTTGGGGTACTCGCCGGCGATGTCGATGCCGCGCTCGGCCATCACCTCGACGGCGACCGGGCTGACCTCGTGGCCGGGTTCGGAGCCGCCGGACCAGCCGACGGCGTGCTCGCCGGCGTGGTGCTGGAAGAAGCCGAGGGCCATCTGCGAGCGGCCGGCGTTGTGCACGCACAGGAACAGCACCGTCGGCTTTCCGTCGACGTGGAGCCCGTCGACTTTGGCGAGGGCGCGCAGGCGTTGCCTGGCGAACTTCTCGGTCAGCAGCGGCAGGTAGTTCGGCACGGTCGCACGCTGGGCGAGGTCGGTGTAGGAGGCGTGCAGGAAACGGTCGATCGTCTCCCGCCCGAATGTGCCGTCGAACTCCCGGGTCAGCCGCTCCGCGCCGGAGGCGAGGGCTGCCTCCTGGTCGATCGTGATCGTGGCGTGCGGTTCCTGGTGCGGTGACATCGTCGTCATCCCTTCGTCGTGGTCAGCCTCGGGGCAAGGCTCTGGATACGGGCGGCGATGTCCTCGAAGGCGGCATCGAATGCGGCATCCGATCCGTCGCGCACCGGGTCGGGCACCGACCAATGCACCCGGCCCTCGCCGGCGAGTTCCTCGTGGGCGGTGTCGCAGACCGTGACCACGAAGTCGTCGACGTCCAGCACCTCGGCCAGCGTCCGCGGTCGGGCGGCACGGAGAGTGAGGCCGTGCCGGTCGGCGGCGGCGATCGCGCCCGGCTCGATGGCGTCTGCCGGGTGCGTGCCGGCGGAGGCGACCGGGATGTCGCTGGCGTCGTGCCAGAGCGCGGCGGCGAGCTGCGAGCGTGCGGAGTTGCCGGTGCAGACGAACACCACCCGCCGCACGCCGAGGGCCGGCGACGGGGTCAGCCCCGTGAAGGCGCCGGGGGCGAGGTGGAGGTAGGTGCGGCGCCGGTCGGCCTCCGACCGCGTCCGCAGCAACAGCCCGGCGTGCTCGAGCTGGTTCAGGTGGTGCGCGAGCAGGCTGGAGGAGACGCCGAGCTCGGCTTGCAGCTCGACCGGGGCGGCATCGCCGAGGGTGAGCAGGTCCATGATCCGCAGCCGCACCGGATCGGCCAGCGCCGCATATCGCGCCACCCGCCCCGCCAGGTCAGTTCGCTCAATGTTCATTACCTCAATAGTGACTGAGCAATGTATCGTCGTCAAGGTGACCCACGAAAAGAGCACGACATCCGCCCCCGCCCCGTTGTGGCGGCGCGCGGTCGCCGAGTTCCTCGGCGCCGGCCTGCTGGTGACCGTCGTGGTCGGCTCCGGCATCGCCGCCCAGCGTCTCTCGCCAGACGACGTCGGGCTGCAGCTGCTGGAGAACTCGCTGGCGACGGCGCTCGGGCTGACGGTGCTCATCCTGATCTTCCAACCCGTCAGCGGCGCGCACCTCAACCCCGTCGTCACCCTCGCCGACCGCTTCCTCGGCACCCGCCACGCTCCCTCCGAGATCGTGGTCTACCTCGTCGCGCAGGTCACCGGCGGCATCGGCGGCGCGATCCTCGCGAACCTCATGTTCCAGGCGCCGACGGCGGTGTCCACGACCGATCGCCTCTCGGCGGGCCACCTGCTCGGCGAAGTCGTCGCCACCGCCGGGTTGGTGCTGCTGATCTTCGCCTTGGCCCGCACCGGCCGCAGCGCCCTGGTCGCCCCCGC
>NZ_KZ984006.1 GCF_003569785.1 Leucobacter sp. wl10
GAACCCTCACACACCGTTATTCAGACAGTCCCACGGGCGATGAGTTCTTCGGGAGAGGTCATGTGGTCATGCCGTCCAGCCGGTAGCCCATGCCGGGTTCGGTGAGCAGGTGGACGGGGTTCGCGGGGTCCGCTTCGAGCTTGCGGCGCAGTTGGGAGACGTAGAGGCGGAGGTATCCGGTGTCTTCGGCGTGTTCGGTGCCCCAGATGGCGGTGAGGACGGTCTGTCGGGTGACGAGTTTTCCGGCGTTGCGGATGAGGATCTCGATGAACTGCCATTCGGTGGGGGTGAGCCGAATCTGCTTCTGCCCGTCAGGGGTGTCGCGGACGACGCTGTGGGCGGCGAGGTCGATGGTGACGGTGCCGAGGTGCACAACGGGGGCGGCGTCTTCTTGGGGAACACGGCGGGTGAGGGCGCGGATGCGGGCGAGGAGCTCTTCGACGGCGAAGGGCTTCGTGATGTAGTCGTCAGCGCCGGCGTCGAGCGCTTCGACTTTGTCGGCGGCCCCGGGGCGGCCGGAGACGACGAGGATGGGGGCCCGCGACCAGCCGCGAATGCCTTGGATGACCTCGATGCCGTCGAGCTTGGGCATGCCGAGGTCGATGAGGAAGATATCGGGGTGGTGGTCGATAGCGGCGGTGATCGCTTCGGCGCCGTCGGCGGCGGTGAAGATCTGGTAGCCCTTGGCGGTGAGGGTGATGCGCAGGGCGCGGAGGATCTGCGGGTCGTCGTCGGCGATCAGGATTCTCATGATTGCTCCTGGCTGGTGCGTGCGGTGGGAAGAGAGATGACCATGGTGAGCCCGCCGCCGGGGGTCTCCTCGGGAGTGAGGGTGCCGCGCATCGCTTCGACGAACCCTCGGGAGAGGGCGAGACCGAGGCCTAGGCCAGTGGTGTTGTCGGTGTCGCCGAGACGTTGGAAAGGCAGGAAGATGTCGTCCAGCTTCTCGGGCGGGATGCCGGGGCCGCGGTCGACGATGCGGATCTCGAGCCGTTCACCGAACGTGCTGGTGCTGACATGGATCGGGGCGCCCGGAGGGCTGTAGCGGTGGGCGTTGGCGAGGAGGTTCACGAGGACGCGTTGGAGGAGCACCGGGTCGGCGTGCACGAGGGTGTCACCGTGATCGAGAGCGAGGGCGACATCGGTGGGCCCGAAGTGGAGTTCATCGAGGGCGGGGGCGATGGTCTCTGCTGGGTCGGTGGGGATATCGGCGATGGTGAGGACACCGGCCTGCAGTCGGCTGACGTCCAGGAGGTCGGTGACGAGGGTTGCGAGCGCGGTGAGGCTCTCATCAGCGGTGTCGAGCAGCTCCTTCTTGTCGGCCAGCACGAGTTCGGGCCCTGCTGCTTTCAGACCGCCGACGGCCGCGGCGGCGGCGGCGAGTGGACGGCGCAGGTCGTGGCTGAGAGCGGACAGGAGCGCGCCGCGCACACGGTCGGAGGCGGCAATCGGTTCGATCTGTCTCGCAGCCTCGGTGAGGTGCTCGTGTTCGAGGGCAGCGGTGAGCTGGGCGGTGACGACGCTGAGGAGGCGTTGTTCGGAGGCGGCGAGGTCGGGGCCGTGCAGTTCCAGGGTGGTGTCGTCGGTGACGCGGATACTGGTGTGGTGGTCATCGGGCACCGGTTCCCCCGACCGGGCGAGCACCTCGTCGCCCTTCATCAGGCGGACGCCGGGGATCTGGAAGGCTTCCCGGGTGCGGTCGACGAGAGCCTGGATCGCGTTGTCTCCGCGGAGCACGCTGCCGGCGATGGTTTGAATGAGTTCGGATTCGGCTGCGGAGCGGCGGGCAGCACGGGTGTAGCGGGCGGCACGGTCGACGACGAAGCTCACCAGGCCGGCAATGACGACATACAGAATGAGGGAGAGGAGATAGCGGGACTGGTGGATATGGATCGTGTAGAGCGGTTCGATGAACAGGAAGTTGAGGGTGACCCCGGACAGCACTGCGGCGAACAAGGCGGGCCAGATTCCGCCGACGAGCGCCACGATGACGACGAGGAGCTGGTAGCTGAGGACATTGGTGGTGATCGAGTCCTCGCTTCGGAACAGCGTCAGGAGCCAGGTGAGGGCGGGGCCGCCGACGAGCGCCACGACGAAGCCGAGGATTCGACGCTTGCGGGTGAGCGCCCCGGTGAGCGGGGGGAGAGTGAAGCGGCGGCCCGCGGCGGCATGGTTGACCATGTGCACGTCGATGTCTCCGGATTCGCGGACGACGGTCGCGCCGATTCCAGGTCCGGTGAACGCCGCCGTGATGCGGTCTCGCCGGCTGACGCCGAGGACGAGCTGGGTGGCGTTCACCGAGCGGGCGAACTCCACGAGCGCGGTGGGGATGTCCTCGCCGATGACCTGATGGTAGGTGCCGTTGAGCTTTTCGACGAGTGCGCGATGTTCTGCGAGGGTGGCGGGGTTTCCTGAGCGGAGCCCGTCTTGGCTCGCGATGTGGACGGCGAGCAGTTCGCCGCCGGCGGAGCGGGCGGCGATCCGCGCGCCGCGCCGCAGCAGCGTCTCGCCTTCGGGGCCGCCGGTGAGCGCGACGACGACGCGTTCGCGGGCTTCCCAGGTGCGGTCGATGCCGTGATCCTTGCGGTACCCCTTCAGTGCTTGGTCGACTTCGTCCGCCAGCCAGATCAGGGCGAGTTCGCGGAGCGCGGTGAGATTGCCGAGCCGGAAGTAGTTCGAGAGGGCTGCGTCGATGCGTTCGGCGGGGTAGACGAAACCGCCGGAGAGGCGGTCGCGGAGGGCTTGCGGGGCGAGGTCGACGACTTCGATCTGTTCGGCGCCGCGCAGGAAGCTGTCCGGGACGGTCTCGCGTTGGGGGACGCCGGTGATCTGCTCGACGACGTCGTTGAGGGATTCGATGTGCTGGATATTGAGGGTCGAGATCACGTCGATTCCCGCCGCGAGCAGCTCCTCGACGTCCTGCCAGCGTTTCTCATTGACCGATCCGGGCGCGTTGGTGTGTGCGAGTTCGTCGACGAGCGCGATCTCGGGCTTGCGGGTCAGCACCGCGGCGAGGCCCATTTCTTCGAGGGCGACCCCGCGATGCTCGACCAGCGTTCGCGGGACCGCCGGGAGCCCTTCGGTCATCGCGACGGTCGCTTCGCGGCCGTGGGTTTCCACGATCCCGATGACGACATCTTTTCCTTCGGCGAGCAGGCGTCGCCCTTCCTCCAGCATCGTGAAGGTTTTCCCGACGCCGGGGGCAGCGCCGAGCAACACCCGAAGCCGCCCCCGTTTCGGCATGATCAGCCCCCCAACTCGTCCAAGGCGATGTTCAGTTCCAGAACGTTCACCCTTGATTCTCCCAAATACCCCAGGTCCGGGCCTTGGGTGTGCGCCGCGACCAGTTGCCGCACTTGTTCTGCGGGAAGGCCGCGCGCTTCGGCAACCCGGCCGACCTGGATCGCCGCGTACGCCGGGCTGATGTGCGGGTCCAGACCCGAGGAGGACGCGGTGACCGCGTCGGCGGGCACTTCGGCCTCTCTGACGCCGTTGAACTCGGCCACCCGGGTCTTGCGCTCAGCGATCGCGGCGATGAGATCCTCGTTCTCCGGGCCGTAGTTCGACCCAGACGATGCGCCGCCGTCGTACCCGTCGCCGGCGGCGGAGGGCCGCGGCTGGAAGTACTCCGGCAGCGGGTTGCCCCCGTCGTCGATGAACGACTGGCCGATCAGCGACGAACCGACGGGGGCGCCGTCCCGGTCGGTGATGATCGAGCCGTTGGCCTGGGCGGGAAGGGCGAGCTGCCCGATCCCGGTGATGGCCAGCGTGTACCCGATTCCGAGTACCAGTGTGAGGAGCGCCATGGCGCGGGTCGCGACCCAGATGGTGCGCCCAACTCCGCGAGCTCGCGTGTTCATCATGCTCTTCCCTCCAGAGGTGTCAGAAGCCGGGGACGAGGCGGACAACGATGTCGATCAGCCAGATGCCGAGGAACGGGGTGATCACGCCGCCCAGCCCGTAGATGGTGAGGTTGCGGCCGAGCAGGCTGGAGGCGTTCCCGGGCCGGTACTTCACGCCGCGCAGGGCGAGGGGGATGAGGAAGACGATCACGATCGCGTTGAAGACGATCGCCGACAGAACCGCGGAGGCGGGCGAGTGCAGCCCCATGATGTTCAGTGCTGCGAGTTGCGGGAACACGCCCATGAACATTGCGGGGATGATCGCGAAGTACTTCGCGACGTCGTTCGCGATCGAGAACGTCGTCAGCGCGCCGCGGGTGATCAGCAACTGCTTTCCGATCCGCACGATGTCGATGAGTTTCGATGGGTCGGAATCGAGGTCGACCATGTTCCCGGCCTCCTTCGCCGCCGAGGTACCGGAGTTCATCGCCACCCCGACGTCCGCCTGCGCGAGCGCGGGGGCGTCGTTGGTTCCATCACCGGTCATCGCGACGAGGTTGCCGCCCTCCTGCTCCTTGCGGATGTAGGCGAGCTTGTCCTCGGGCGTGGCTTCGGCGAGGAAGTCGTCGACGCCGGCCTCCTTCGCGATCGCCGCGGCGGTGAGCGGGTTGTCGCCGGTGATCATGACGGTGCGGATGCCCATGGCCCGCATTTCTGCGAACTTCGCAGGCAGCCCGTCCTTGACGACATCCTTCAGATGCACCACCCCGAGGAGGCGCCCCGCGCCGGCGGCGTCCCTGGTCGCCACGATGAGAGGGGTGCCACCGGACTGGGAGATGTGTTCGACGTGCTCGTCGAGCTCGGCGACCAGCGACGACGGCAACCGTTCCCCGCCCTCTTCCAGCCAGCTCATGATGGCCGCGCCGGCACCCTTGCGGATCTGGGTGCCGTCGGGCAGGTCCAGCCCCGACATGCGGGTCTGCGCGGTGAATGGGACGATCTCACCCGCGGTGTTCCGATCGAACTCGCCGTGTTCCTGCTCGGCGAGTTCGACGATGGAGACTCCCTCCGGGGTCGGGTCCGCGAGCGAGGAGAAGGCGGCAGCACGGACGAGTTCCTGCTCGCCCACGTCGCCCAGCCGGACGAACGCGCCGGCGCGCCGGTTGCCGTAGGTGATGGTGCCGGTCTTGTCCAGCAGCAGCGTTGTGACATCGCCGGCGGCCTCGACCGCGCGCCCGGACATCGCAAGGACGTTGCGCTGCACGAGCCGGTCCATGCCGGCGATCCCGATCGCCGACAAGAGCGCGCCGATCGTGGTCGGAATCAGACACACCAGCAGGGCGACCAGCACGGTGACGCTCACCGGAGCGGCCGCGTAGGACGCGATCGGGTTCAGCGTGAGCGCGACGACGACGAAGACGATCGAGAGCGATGCGAGCAGGATGTTCAGCGCGATCTCATTCGGCGTCTTCTGTCGTGCGGCGCCCTCGACGAGGGAGATCATCCGGTCCACGAACGTCTCACCCGGTTTGGAGGCGATGCGCACCACGATCCGGTCCGACAGCACCCGGGTGCCGCCGGTGACCGCGGACCGGTCGCCTCCGGATTCGCGGACCACGGGCGCAGACTCGCCGGTGATGGCGGACTCGTCCACCGACGCGATACCCCACACGATGTCCCCGTCGCCGGGGATCAGACCGCCCGCGGTCACGACCACGACATCGCCGAGGACGAGATCCGAGGACGAGATCCGCGTGATCACGGCCCGCTCGGCGGCAGCATCCGCGGCGGGGTCGTAGCCGGTGACGCGGTTGGCCATCGTGCTGGTGCGGGTCTTGCGGAGGGTCTCCGCCTGCGCCTTGCCGCGGCCTTCCGCGACGGCCTCGGCGAGATTCGCGAACAGCACGGTCAGCCACAGCCACACCGCGATCGCCCAGGTGAACGACCACGGCACGACGGTGCCGCCGGAATCGGCGGGGCCGCCGATGAAGGGCTCGGCGATCGCGAGAATCGAGGTGAGGGCCGCGCCGACCCAGACGAGGAACATGACGGGATTGCGCCGCTGCTCCTTCGGGTTGAGTTTGCGGAACGCGCCCGGGAGCGCTGCCCGGACCTGTTCCGAGGTGAACCCGCCATTCCGTGCGGGGGTGCCCGCCGTTTTCGGGCGGGGCTCAGTGATGGTGGGCATGGTTTACATCAGCCCTTCCGCTAGCGGACCTAGCGCGAGAACGGGGAAGAAGGTCAGTGCGGTCACGAGGATCGTGACCGCGGTGAGCAGTCCGATGAACATCGGACGGTGCGTGGGGAGGGTGCCGGAGGTGGGCGGGACCTTGTCCTGCGCGGCGAGAGAGCCGGCCAGGGCGAGGACGAACACGATCGGCACGAACCGGCCCAACAGGATCGCGAGCCCCAGCGCGGTGTTCAGCCACGGGGTGTTCGCGGTGAGCCCGGCGAACGCGGAACCGTTGTTGTTCGCAGCGGATGTGAACGCGTACAGCACCTCGGACATGCCGTGGATACCGGGGTTCCAGATGGACGTGCGCTCCACCCCCTCCCGGACACCGGGGATCGCGAAGCTCAGCGCGGTGCCGGTGAGCACGAGCGTCGGCATCAGCAGGATGTAGAGCGCGGCGAGCTTGATCTCGCGCGGGCCGATCTTCTTCCCCAGGTATTCCGGAGTGCGTCCGATCAGCAGGCCCGAGATGAACACGGCGATGACCGCGAGGATCAGGATCGCGTAGATACCGGAGCCGACACCACCGGGTGTGACCTCACCGAGCATCATGTTCAGCATCGGCATCATGCCGCCCAGCGCCGTGTAGGAGTCGTGCATGGAGTTCACGGCCCCGGTGGAGGTGCCGGTGCTGGTGGTGGCGAACAGGGTCGAGCCGATGATGCCGAACCGCTGCTCCTTGCCTTCCATGGCCCCACCCGCGAGCTCCGGGGCGGTGCCCATTCCCGTGCTCTCCAGCGCGGTCAGGATGCTGAATGACGCCGCGAAGAGGATCGCCATGACCGAGAGGATCGCGTAGCCCTGACGGTTGTCGCCGACGATCCGACCGAAGACACGGGGCAGGGAGAACGGGATGACCAGCATCAGAAGGATCTCGAAGATGTTTGTCCACGCGGTCGGGTTCTCGAACGGGTGCGAGGAGTTGGCGTTGAAGAATCCGCCGCCGTTGGTGCCCAGCAGCTTGATGGCCTCCTGCGACGCGACCGGTCCGCCGGGGATGGTCTGCGTGGCGCCGGTGAGGGTGGTGACGGGAGTGAAGCCGTTGAAGTTCTGGATCACCCCGCCGATCATCAGCACGATCGCGCCGACCACGGCGATCGGCAGCAGAATGCGCAGCGTGCCACGGATCAAGTCGACCCAGAAGTTCCCGATCGTGCCGGACCGCCGGTACGCGAAACCTCGCACCAGTGCGATCGCGACCGCGATACCCACCGCGGCGGACACGAAGTTCTGCACCGCGAGACCCGCGAACTGCACGGTGTAGCCGACGGTGAGCTCCGGCGAATAGGACTGCCAGTTCGTATTGCCCACGAACGACGCCGCGGTGTTGAACGATAGGTGCTCCGAGGGGGCTCCGAGGCCGAAGGAATAGGGAAGCCACTGCTGTAGGCGTTGAAGACCGTAGACGAGCAGCAGCCCGATCGCGGAGAGCGCGAGGACGCTGCGCAGGTACGCCTGCCAGGTCTGCCCCGTCTTCGGATCGACGCCGATGACCTTGTAGATCCCGCGCTCGACCTTCCAGTCCTTGCGGGACGTGTACACCCACGCCATGTAGTCGCCGAGCGGACGGTAGAGGATGACCAGGACCGCGGCGACGGTCCCGAGCGCGAGGAGCGCATACATCCAGGCCATCAGAAGCGCTCCGGTTTCACGAGGGCGAACACGAGATACACGATCGCCGCTCCCCCGAGACCGGCGGCGAGAAGCTCGAATACGATCACAGCTTCTCCACCGCCTTCCCCAGCAGCCCGACGACGACGAACAAGGCGATCCCGCCGAACACGTAGACGATGTCAAGCACAACAAGCTCCTCACAGACATCAGCCGCAGCAGGACGACTGGCCGCACGTCCGAACCGGACGCAACTCCCGATCCAACACCCGAGTTCCGCCTCGAGACAGGCGTCCTTACGGAATCCATACGGGGAAGACGTGAATCTTGACGTCATGCCTACATCTGAGAATGAATTCGATCGACGAAGGGGCGTGAGCGAGGCGCTGGCGCTCAGGTGGTCGGACATCAACGCCGAAACCACCAAGACGGGACGCGGCGCTCACCCGACGACGAGCATCTTTCTATCGCACTTCACACGAAAACGACCCCGGCCTGGTATCTCTGCCCCAAGCCCTGAGCCATTATCATTCGCGTGCGCGAGGGGGACTTGAACTGACCCCGACCCCTCGCGCCGCGAATCCCGACCGAGCGTTCTGCCGCGTGAAATGCAACGATCAGGAAGATCGGGAGCGTGCGGCGGGAGAGGGACTCGTCGGTCATGCGCCGATTGTCGCAATGTCGCCGACGAGTTCCGGACGCGAGGTGCCTCGCTGGGAAATGAGCTCGGAAAGACGTGGAGGCGACGAGGAGGCGACGTGGACAATAGGACATCGTTTGATGTATAGTCGTCGCATTCTGACTATTGCTTCCCGAGTCGACGTCATGAACCGTCTGGGTCGTGCGATGGCCGATCCGACGCGCTCCAGAATCCTGCTGGAGCTGCTGTCGGGTCCAGGCTACCCCGCGCGACTGTCCGAATCGCTCGAGCTGAGCCGCACCAACGTGTCCAACCAGCTCGCCTGCCTGCGCGGATGCGGTGTCGTGGTCGCCACACCGGAGGGGCGTCAGACGCGCTATGAGATCGCCGACCCCCACCTGACGCGGGCGATCACGCTGTTGGTCGATGCGGTCGTCGCATACGACGACGGCGTGCCCTGCACCGACCCCGACTGCGACGTGCCGTTCTGCTGCGCCGAGGAGACCGCGGCGGAGGTGGCACGATGAGCGAGGAGTGCTGCGGCCCCGAAGAGCCCCGCAAGACCGTCACGCCGGTCAAGCGCCAACCGCTGAGCCGTCCGCTCGCCCCGAGCGACGACGCCTGCTGCGGCCCCGAACCGGTCGTCGGGGCGAGCACCCGCAGTGCCGACTCGCCCCGCCACGACGACGGCGACGCGTGCTGCGGCCCCGACGAGGCCACCCACGGCCACGACGAGGAGAAGGTGCGGCCGCCGCTGTGGCGCGACCCGGCCATGCTCCCGTCGGCGATCTCGGGCGTCGCGCTCGCGCTCGGATACCTTTTCGATTGGACCGGGCTGGGGGTCCCCGCACTCATCGTGCAGTGGATCGCCCTCCTGGTCGGCGCGTACACCTTCGTCCCCAGCGCGATCCGCCGCTTGCTGCGCGGCCGGCTCGGCGTCGGCCTGCTCATGACGATCGGAGCGGTCGGCGGTGTGGCCCTCGGCTACGTCGGCGAAGCCGCGGCCCTCGCGTTCCTGTTCTCGCTGGCGGAGTCGCTCGAGCACCGGGCAATGGACCGGGCGAAGGAGGGCCTGCGGGCCCTCCTGTCGCTGATCCCTGAGACGGTGCGAGTGTCGCGTCTCAGCGGAGACGTCACGATCCCCGCCGCCGACGTGCGAGAGCTCGACATTCTCGTAGTCGGTGCCGGCGAACGCATCGCCACCGACGGCGTCGTCGTCGAGGGACGGTCGAGCATCGATACCTCCGCGGTCACCGGGGAGTCCATCCCTGTCGAGGTGGCCCCCGGCGACGAGGTGATCGCCGGTTCGGTCAACGGCTCGGCGACGCTCCGGATCGAGGCGACCGCCGACGGCCGCGACAACTCGCTCACGCAGATCGTCGCGCTGGTCGAGCAGGCCCATGCCCGCAAGGGCGAGCGGGCTCGCATGGCCGACCGGATCGCGCGTCCGCTCGTGCCCACCGTCCTTATCCTCGCCGGGCTGGTCGTGGTGTTCGGCTTCATCGTGGGCGATCCGGGCCTGTGGCTCGAGCGCGCGCTCGTGGTGCTGGTCGCCGCGTCGCCGTGCGCCCTGGCCATCGCGGTGCCCGTCACCGTGATCAGCGCCATCGGGGCCGCGTCGAAGTTCGGCGTCATCATCAAGTCGGGCGAGGCATTCGAACAGTTCGGGACCATCCGCACGGTCGTGTTCGACAAGACCGGCACCCTGACGCGCAACGAGCCGCAGGTCGTCGACGTCGAGACGGCACCGGGACACTCCCGCGACGATGTGCTCGCCCTCGCGGCCTCACTGGAGGCGACCAGCGTGCACCCCCTCGCGGCGGCGATCACTGCTGCGGCGCCGCGCGCCGAGGCTGCGACCGACGTCGTCGAAGAGGCCGGTCACGGGCTCCACGGGCGCGTCGGCGCGGTGCGCGTGCGCGTCGGCAACGCGCGCTGGCTCGATCCCGAGATGCTGCGCGAACGCGCCGAGGCGATGGCCGGGCAGGGCATGACGGTCGTCGTCGTCGAGACGGACGGGCGGGTCGCCGGCCTCATCGGCGTGCGCGACGAGCTGCGCCCCGAGGCCGCGGAGACCATCGCCATGCTGCACGAGCGGGGCATCCGCACGGTCATGCTGACGGGCGACAACGAGCTCACCGCCCGCGCCATCGCCGCCCAGGCCGGGATCACCGATGTGCGCGCAGAGCAGCTCCCGAAGGATAAGGCCGACGCCATCGCGGCCCTGGTCGCCGAGGGTCCGACCGCCATGGTCGGCGACGGCATCAACGATGCGCCCGCGCTGGCCACCGCCACCGTCGGCATCGCGATGGGGCTCACGGGCTCCGCCGCCGCCATCGAGTCGGCCGACATCGCCTTCACCGGTCACGACCTCCGGCTGATCCCCGGTGCACTGGCCCACGCGCGCCGTGGTCGCCGCATCATGACCGTGAACATCGGGCTCGCCCTCGCGCTCATCATCGTGCTGTTCCCCATCGCGCTGTTGGGCGTGCTGGGCCTGGCCGGCGTGGTGCTGGTGCACGAGATCGCCGAGGTGATCGTCATCCTCAACGGTGTGCGGGCCGCGCGTCGGCCGGCCTCCACGCGGCTGCCCGCGACGGCCGCGACTCCCGCCCCCGCGCTGGAGCGCGTCTGACCCACGCCATCGCGCACCCGGTGTGCCGAGCCGGAACGGCCCGCCCTCAAGGGGGCGGGCCGTTCCGCGTATGGTAGAACGCCGCTGCGACGGTACTCGAACTCGACCCGCCATCCGGGCCGGTGCCGGCGGCTGGCCCGGATGGCGGCGGTGGTGTGCTTGAACCGCGTCCAGCATTTCGAGGGCGCGTTGAAGCACGGCAGCCCCAGCCAGGCCAGCCACGACGACTACACGCAGCGCCTCACGGCACTGAAAGAGCGCCAGCGGCTCATCCAAGAGCGCGGCGTGCAGATCGATCCGACCGGGCGCGTGTTCGACGCCGCCGACTATGCGGGCCGGTTCGGCTCTGCCGAGTAGCCGACAGTGCCAAGGGCAAGGGAACCGGAGCCGCGATCGAGGACGGCTTCCTCACCACCAACCCCGCGAAGCGGAAGGCGGCGAAAGCGGCGACCGCAAGCCGGATGCGGGCGGAGAAGGCGGAGCTGGTGACCTGGACGGCCGATCAGCTCGCCGCGTTCCTCGCGTGGGAACGTGACGAGAAGCAGGACGAGCTGTTCGCCCTGTGATGGCTGATCGCCAACACGGGAATGCGGCGCAGCGAAGCCCTCGCGCTCAGATGGAACGACCTCAACACCAAAACCGGCAGGATCAGCATCCGGCGAGCGGTGAACACCGAGGACTGGACGACCACCAAGACCACCAAGACGGGCAACGCCCGCGTCAGCGACGTCGACGCCGCGACCCTCAAAGCGCTCACCGCCTACAAGGTGACCCGCGCCGAACTGTCGTTCGAGCTGGCGAGGGCCGACGCCTACATCTTCGGCGACGATGACGGCGAGCTCCGTTCGCCCGACGCGATGACGAGTCGCTGGGATCGCCGCCTCAAATGGGCCGTCAAGGTCAAGAGGTTCGAGCACCTGCCCCGCGTCACCCTCAAAGGACTCCGGCACACGCACGCGACGATCCTCATGGAACTCGGCGTGCCGCCCAAAGTCGTGCAGGAACGCCTCGGGCATTCCACCATCACCACGACCATGAACATCTACAGCCACGTCACCCCGACAATGCAGAAGAACGCCGTCAGCCAGTTCGCAGGCCGCCTCGCCGGAACCTGAACCCCGCGATGGGGCGAACAAGGGTGTTTGCTCCATATCCCACCCCATGACAACGAAACAGCCCCTCACCTGGATCATGAAATCCCTGGTGATAGGCTACTTTCGTTCTGTGCGCGAGGGGGGACTTGAACTGACCTCGACCCCCTCGCGTCGCGAATCTCGGTGGAGCGTTCTGCCGCATAAAATCAGCGGTCTACGACGCATGGCCTGTGGATAACTCCACTGCGATACCCTGACCTACAAGTTGCTTAGCACTTCTGCTAGCACTTTCGACACGTCGCTAGGACAGGCAAGCGGGCAACAGCAATCGGCACACTCGTTACGTCGAATCGAGCTGATCCGCAATTCTTAGAAGGGGGCCGACGAGCCGGTCAAGATCCTCTTGCTGGATGGATCGCGTCGGCAAGCACAAGGTGACCGCCGCTATCGCGATGCCGCTTCGGTCGCGGATCGGGGCGGCGATGCACGAGAGGTTGCGCGCTGACTCCTGGGACTCGGTTGCGAACCCCTGCTGGCGCACAAGCTCGAGCTGCGTCAGCAGAACCTCCGGATCCGTGATCGTCGAACCGGTCATAGGGAAGAGCTCCCCCTCCTCGAGGAAAGCTCTCACCGTTTCGGCCTCGGAATGGGCGAGCAGAGCTTTGCCTGAAGCGGTTGCGTGCGCAGCCCGCTGACGTCCGATCTCACAGCTCAGGCGCACGGGCTGCGTCGACTCCACGAAAGCGATGAACGTGACCACGCCCTGCGAGTAGGTGCAGAGCTGAATCGTCTCGTCGTACTGGGCGACGAAGTCGGTCGCCAGTTCCATGAAGTCCGTTACGAGCTGGCTGCTGCCGAGCTGGGGCGCGTACTTGCTCACCCTCGATCCCAGCGAATAGCGCCGGGTCACGGGGTGGCGTTGCACCGCATCCTCGAGCTCGAGGGAGTTGAGGATGCGGTGCAGCGTCGATTTGGGAAGGGCCAGGGCAGAGTTGATCTCGGTCGCCGAGAGGTCGCGGTGCGCTTCGGCGAGGGCGTCGAGAACGCTCAGCGCCATCCCCACGCTCGGGGAGACCGTTCCCACTCGCGCGGATTTCACGTTCGCATCGGCTCTCACCATTCGTCCGCCTCCTCGAGTCGTGCACACGCCGCATCCCGGACCCTCTGTGTTTCTCAGATCTACTCAGGCGAGTCACCTGTTGAGGGCAACGTACTTCGTCTCAAGATACTCTTCGATCCCGAACGCTCCGCCCTCACGACCGAGGCCGGACGCTTTGATTCCGCCGAAGGGGGCTGCGGCATCGGAGACGAGGCCCCGGTTGACTCCGATCATGCCGGCTTCGAGCTCGCCGGCGGCCCAGAACGCCCGGTCGAGGCCCTGGGAGAACACGAATGCGACGAGTCCGAATGGAGTGTCGTTCGCCATCTCGATCGCCTGCTCATCGCTGTCGGCCACCGCGATGGTGGCGACCGGCCCGAAAATCTCCTCGCGCGAGATCTCGCTCCCCGGATCGACGCCGGTGAGCACGGTGGGCGGGTAGAAGCTGCCCGCACCAGCGGGCACGAAGCCCCCGACGCGCACGGTCGCGCCTCCTGCGACGGCATCGTCGACCAGTGTCGCGATACGATCCCGCTGTTTACCGTCGATGACCGGACCCACGTCCGTGCCGTCACCGCGGCCGTCACCCATACGAAGCGCTTCGACCCGCTGCACGAACGCCTCGGTGAACCGCTCGGCGACATCGCGATGCACGATGATGCGGTTCGCCGCGACGCAGGACTGGCCTCCGTTGCGGAACTTCGCGGTGATCGCCCCCTCCACGGCCGCTTCCACGTCGGCGTCGCTCAGCACGACGAAGGGTCCGTTTCCGCCCAGCTCCATCGAGCTGTTCTGCACGTGCTCGGCCGCCTGGGCGAGCAGCGTGGAGCCCACGCCCGTGGAGCCGGTGAAGGACACCTTGCGCAGCCGGGCATCAGACATCAAGCTCGACGAGATGACACTGGCACGATCGCTCGGGATCAGGTTCACGACACCGGCGGGTACTCCGGCCTCCTCGAGCGCCTCGACGAACAGCGCCATCGTGAGCGGGGTGAGCGCGGCCGGCTTGATGATGACCGGGCACCCCGCGGCGAGCGCGGCGCCGACCTTGCGGGTGCCCATCGCAAGAGGGAAGTTCCACGGGGTGATCATGAGGCTCGGACCGACCGGCTCCCGCGTGACGATGATGTTGGTCTGCCCGGCCGGGTTCTGGCCGAAGGTGCCCTCGACGTGCGCCGCCTGCTCGGAGAACCAGCGCATGAACTCGTTGCCGTAGGCGACCTCACCGAGGCTCTCGCCGAGCGGCTTGCCCATTTCGGCGGTGAGCACCGCGGCGAACTCGTCGCTGCGCGACTGGATGATCTCGAAGGTGCGGCGTAGCAGCTCTGCGCGCTCTCGGGGCGAAGTCTTGCGCCAGCTCTTCTGCGCGCGATGGGCGGCGTCCAGCGCTCGCCGCGCGTCATCGGCGTTCGCAGCGGCAACCTCGGCGATCAGGCGCTCTGTCGCCGGATCGTAGACCGGGAATGTCGCGCCGGAAGCCGAGGGCTGCCACTCGCCGTCGATGAAGAGTCCGGTGCGCACCGCTGTTCCGTCCACTGCGACGGATGAAAGATCGTTCACGGTTATGCTTCTCCTTCTGCTGTGCCGCGAGGGTCGAAGAACGGATTGTGGATCCCGTCGATGGCGGAGACGTTCTCGTGGGCGCGGTGCAAACCCTTGATGGCGCGCTCCAGTGCCTGGTAGACGGCCTCGTCGTTGCGCTCGAAGATGAGGCGCTCGTCATCCGCGGCAGGGTTCACCCACACCGCGCATACGAGCACCGATTCCTCGGCCTCCTCCCTCGAGAGCAGCCCGTCGGCGATCGCACGGGTCGCACCGCGGGCGACACCCGCCTGCACCGCGCCCCAGAGCAGATTGCCGTGGAAATCGTTCACGACCGCGGCCTTGTTGACGATGACCGTCGGGGGCACGATCGGGCGGTTCGGTTCGAGCACCGCCATGAACGGCGCGTGGCCGGCGCGGGGAGAGCCGAGGATCGAGGCCCAGATAGCCCCGAGCGCTTCGTTGGATCCGAGCATGACGTTGGTGTGCGCCGCGTTCGGGCCTAGGCTCACGAACGACTCGCCGATCCGGATCTTGCCGTCGAGTAGATTGATCACGGTTATTCCCCTCCATTCTCGGCGTCGAGCATGACGACGCCTCGGTTGAGCTTTCCGGCCTCGAGATCTTCGAAAGCCTCGTTGATCTGGGCCAGTTCGTAGTGCTTCGTGATCAGCCGATCGAGCGGGAGCCTGCCCTGTCGATAGAGCTCGGCGATGATCGGGATATCGCGGTGCGGGAGCGTCGAGCCGTAGAGGCTGCCCGTGATGACCTTCTCGTGCCGCACGAGGTCGGGGCCAGACACGGACGGACGGGCATCGGGGGCGGGCACGCCGACGCAGACGATCGTGCCGCCCTTGACCGTCGCCCGGAAGGCTGTATCGAGGATTCCCGGGGCGCCGACGCCGTCGATCGCGAAGTCCGCCCCGAAGCCGTCGGTCAGCTCGAGCACACGGGCGACCACGTCGTCCTCGCTCGAGAGCGTGTGAGTGGCTCCGAAGCCGAGAGCCTCTTCGCGCTTGTGCGCAATGGGATCGACCACGATGATCTGCGCGGCACCCGACACAACGGCGCCCATGACCGCGCTGAGTCCCACGCCACCGGCGCCGAAGATGAGCGCGGTGCTGCCCGGGGTGATCCGGGCCCGGTTCACCGCGGCGCCGTAGCCGGTGAGCACGGCGCAGCCGATGAGGGCGGCGACGTCGAACGGCACGCTCTCATCGATCCTGATCGCGCTGTTCTTCGGCACGACCGCGGCGTTCGCGAACGTCGAGATGAACGAGTACTGGTACACCTCCCGCCCGTTATGACTGAGCCGGGTGGTCCCGTCGAGCAGTGTGCCCGCGAGCAGATATGGCGACGCGGCGGAGCAGAGCACCGGGCGCCCCGCCCGGCAGTGGCGGCAGACATCGCAGCTCGGCATCCACGACAGTGCGACGTGGTCGCCCGGGGAGACGTGCGTCACGTTCTCACCCACCGAGAGCACGATACCCGCGCCTTCGTGTCCCAGCACCGCGGGCAACGGCGACGGGATGCGGCCGGTCCGGGTATGCGCGTCGGAGGCGCACACCCCCGTTGCACGGATATCGACCAGAACCTCGTCGGGTCCCGGATCCGCCAGTTCGAGTTCGGCGATCTCGAACGGGGCATTCTGTTCCTGCAGGAGGGCACCAGTAGTCTTCATCGATCCTCTTTCACATTCGTTTTTGTCGTCGGAGCCCGATCCCGGCCCGAGCCTAGGAGATCAGGCCCTTCTCCTGCAGGAACTCCTTCGCGACCTTCTCGGGATCCTGCTTGTCGCCGTCGACCTGCCAGTTCAGCTCGCGCATGGTCTCCTCATCGAGCGCGTCCTCGAGGGGCGCGAGAAGGTCTGCGATGTCGGGGTGCGCGTCGAGCACCTCGCCGCGCACGATCGGGGCGACGTAGTAGGGGGGCCAGTAGCTCTTGTCGTCGTCGAGCACCACGAGATCCTGCGCGGCGATCTGGCCGTCGGTGCGGAAGCAGACCCCGCCGTCGGCGTCACCGTTCGCGATCGCCTGGTAGCCCAGGCCGATCGCGAACGCCTGCTCCGAGGCGAACTTGAGCCCGCCGTACTTGGCGCTCAAGCCGGGCAGCCCGTCCTCGCGGGCGATGAACTCCTGAGTGAGCGCCATGCGGAGCTTGCCGTTGTTAGCCGCGAGGTCGGAGATCGACTCGATGCCGTACTCCTCCGATGCCTCCTGAGTCACAGCGAGACACCAGGTGTTGTTGATCTTGTAGGGCTCGAGCCAGCGGATGTCCCACTTCTCGGCGAAGCCCTCCTTCACCGCCGCGTAGACCTCGTCCGCGTCGAAGAGCGGCTCCTCCGCGAGCTGAGTAGTGAGGCCGGTACCGGTGTACTCCGGGTAGATGTCGACCTTGCCCGACTCCATCGCGGCGAAGACCACCTGGGTGCCGCCGAGGTTCAGCGACTCCCTGACGTCATAGCCTCCCTCTTCGAGCAGAGCCGAGAACATTTCGGCGAGCACGATGTTCTCGCTGAAGTCTTTCGAGCCGACGGTGATGGTGTCTCCGCCGGAGGATCCGCCGGAGCAGGAGGTCAGACCGGTGAGTGCCACGCCGGCCACGGCGGCGACGCTGAGGACGGCACGCAGTTTCTTACGCATATTCGTTTCCTTTTCTTGTTCGGGATACCAACGTCGTTGGCGGTATTCAGGTGGTGCGCACTCCCCTGGGTGTGACACCGCGCTCCAGCCGCGCGAGCAGTAAGTCGGCCAGGATCGCGATGATCGTCACGGGGATCGCGCCCACGAGCAGCATCGAGTCATTCATAAGGGCGACGCCCTGCAGGATCGGGTCGCCGAGCCCGCCGGAGCCGATGAAGGCTGCGAGCGTGGCGCTCGAGATGACGTAGACGGCGGCGGTGCGCAGGCCGTTGACGAACACCGGCATGGCGAGCGGCAGCTGCACCCGCGTGAAGATCTGCGAGGTGCGCAGCCCGATGCCCTTCGCCGCGTCGATCGCGGCGGGGCTCACCTCGAGGATCCCGATGCGCACATTCACCAGGATCGGCAGCACGGCGAGCGCGACCAGCGCGATCAGTGCCGTGGTGTCGCCGACCCCGAAGAAAGGGAGGCAGATCGCCAGCACGGCGAGGCTCGGCACGATGCGTCCGAGGTTCGCGAGCAGCATCACGGGGATCGAGAGCCACCGCACGTACACGGAGAGAACGCCGAGCGGCACCGCGATGACTATGGCGATGACTATGGCAACCGCCGAAATGCGCAGGTGCGCGAGCACCGTCGCCCAGAACGCGCCCGGGTTCGCCGCGACGGCCTCGAACGCTCCGATGATTGCGTCGATCATCCGTTTACCCCCATCCGCTTCTTGAGCATTCGTTCGATCAGCGCGAGGGCGAGATCGAAGACGACGCCGATGACGAACACGAGGATTGTGCCCGCAAAGATCTGCGCAAAGTCGATCTGCGCGATCCCGCGGAAGATCGGTGTGCCGAGACCGCCCGCTCCCACCCAGGCCGCGAGAGTCGCCATGCCGATGATGGAAACGCCCGCGACGCGGATGCCGCCCGCGAAGTACGGCAGTGCCAGCGGCAGCCGGACTCGCCAGAGGATCTGGCTGCCGTTCAGCCCGATCCCCCTCGCCGCGTCGAGCAGCTCGGGCGGCGTCGAGGCGAGCCCCATCAGCACGTTGCGCATGATGACGAGCAGCGAGTAGAGCACCAGCGCGATCACTACGGTCTCGATCCCGAGGCCCGTGACGGGAATGAGCACCGCGAGTAACGCGAGGCTGGGAATGGTGTAGAGGATCCCGGCGGTGGTCAGCGCGAAGTTTTCGAGCTTCGGGCGGCCGAGCAGAAGGAAGCCGAGGGGAAAGCCGATAAGGATCGAGGCGATGAGCGCGATCAGGCTCATCCAGGCGTGCTCGGCGGTGAGCTCGAGCAAAGTGTCCCAGTTGTACTCGAAGTAGTCAAGGATGTCAGCGAACGACATTGACGACCTCTGTGTTCTTATTGGTGTTCTGCGCCACATAGCGCAGGAACTCGCGTGTGGTGATCCGCCCGAGTACCCGGCCGCCCTCCTCGATCGCGATGGTCGAGTCGGTCGAGTTCGCCGCGACCTTGACCAGGCCCTTGCGCAGGCTGAGCGAGCCGTCGAGCCGCATCTCGTCGTCGGCGGGATCGGTCGTCGGGGCGAGATCCAGCGCGTCTGCGACGGTAAGTAGGTCCAGGCGACGCAGACGGACCTCGTCGTCGAGGAAGTCGGCGACGACCTTGTGCGCGGGTGCGTTAATGAGCTCGTGCGGCGTGCCGACCTGCAGCAGCTCGCCCCGGTCCATCACGGCAACGCGGTCGCCGAGCAGGAAGGCCTCGGAGATATCGTGCGTGACGATGACGACGGTCTTCTGCAGGCGCTTCTGCAGTTCGCGCACCTCGAGCTGCAGCTGCTTCCGCAACAGCGCGTCGATGGCTCCGAAGGGCTCGTCCATGAGGATGACCGGGGGATCGAGCATGAGCGAACGCGCCACACCAGCACGCTGCTGCTGCCCTCCCGACAACTGCCGGGGGAAGCGATCGCGATACAGAGCCGGCTCCAGGCCGACCGTGTCGAGCAGTTCTTCGACGCGCGACTCGATTTGCTGCTTGGGCTGCTTCATCAACTTCGCCACGAAACCGATGTTCTCGCCGATGGTGAGGTGCGGCATGAGCCCGACGCTCTGGATCACGTAGCCGATCTTGCGTCGCAACTCCACGGGATCCACGCCCTTGACGGACTCGCCGTCCATGAGGATGTCACCCGATGTCGGCTCGATGAGCCTGTTGATCATACGCAGCGTCGTCGACTTGCCGCACCCGCTGCCCCCGATGAGAGCGATAAACTCCCCGGTCGCCACAGTGAGGTTCACGTCTCGAACCGAGAAGTGGTCCACCCCCGGATACTGCTTCGAAACACTCTTCAGTTCGATTGACACAAAGATTCCTCCATTGGAACTTGGTTCTATATGCGGCCTTAGAAAGAATCTCACGGAGTGCGGAATATTTCAAGACTGTTTCGAGATATGCACTTTTGGATCAGGAACGCATGGCATCTCTGCGCTGAAGTTCTCACGTCATTCAACAACTGACACCCCCTGCCTTGTGTCCATGGACTCCAAGACGTCGCGACCCAATCAGGATTGACGCAACCGCTCTCCGAAAGCGACATCTTGCGTTCTTCCACAAGCGCGCAGAACCCCTGGCGACTCTTTGTCTCGAGAGGATCAGCACCGTGCATCTACTTAAAGCGAATACACGGGATGTGCTGAGTTCCCTTCTGGATGTTCTTCTGAATGTGTTCTTCTGAATGAACGTATGCTACCCTGGTAGATACTTCAGTTTCCGTGTTAGAAACAGCGGGTGGTGAGTGTCATGCATGGCGGCGTGATCCTGTTCCGGGGCTCCGGGGCTGACGCGCGCCGCTATGTCGAGGCTGACCGTGCCCGCGCGGATGACTACTACCTCGGTGCGGATGCCTCCGTGGCCGAGTTCACGGCTCTCGATGGTGAGGGGAACGTGACCGCGGCGCTGGGCCTTGATCCTGCGGCGTATGCGGCGTGGGTGGACTGGGTGAACCCGGTCACGGGCGAGTCGATGGGCACGCCCCGTCTGCCAGGCGAGGCACGGCAGGGGTCGCCCCGGTTCGCGGAGATGGTCGTGAACGCTCCGAAGTCGCTCTCGATCGCCGCAGCCCTGCACCCGGAGGTCTCCGACGTGCTCGACCGGGCGCAGCAGGACGCGGTGGCGGAGATTCAGCGGTGGCTCGCCGAGCACTCCGTGACCCGGGTCGGGCCGCGCGGCAAACAAGAGGTCGTGCCCGTCCAGCAGTTGCAGACCGTGGCGGTGTCGCATCGCACGTCACGAGCGGGTGATCCGCACCGGCATATCCATTTCCAGATCGGCACCCGCGTATGGGCCGCCGGGAAGTGGCGTGCCTTGGATACCGCGGCGTTGTTCCGGCAGCAGGGTGCGATCCGTGCTCTCGGCACCGCCGTGATCGCCGCGCACCCGGAGCTTGCTTCGGTGTTGGATCGGCACGGCCTGACCCTCGACCCGGTGACGGGCGAGGTGGTCGAGCTCGAGCGGTTCAACAGTGTGATGAGCAAACGCGGTGAGCAAGTCCGCAAGCATCTTGAACGCTTCGAAGCGGAGTGGGAGGCCGCGCATCCGGGCGAGACGATGGGGCCGGTCGTCTCCGCCCGTCTCGCCGCGAAAGCGTGGGCGCACGAGCGGCCCGCGAAGAAGCCCACCACCCTGCACGAAGAACACGCCTGGGAGGCGGAGCTACGGGAGGCCGGCTACGACCCGGACACCTTGCGCCGGCCTACGGTTCGTGCGCCGGCGTCGCTCGATGACCTGTCGGTGCAGACTGTGGCGAGTCGGGCGCTGGATCGGTGCGCCGCGGGCGGGTCGGCGTGGACGCGGCACACGGTGCAGGAGCACGCGACCCGGATCATGACCGAGCACGGCGTGCGAGCCACGCCTGCCGAGATTCGCGAGTTCGTGCACGTCGCGACCGCGTTGGCGAAGGAGGATTGCTTCTCGATCCTCCCGCCCGGCGCACCGACCCCGGAGCATGTCGCGCATCTGACGAGCCTGCGCGTCGTGCAGGCTGAGACACAGTTGCGCGGCCTTCTCACCGCGCGGGTGCCGAGGCGGGAGCCGGAGCATCCGGACGTGCGCGAGGCAACGCAGGCACGAGGCCTCGATGCCGGGCAGGAGCGTGCCGCCGCCGCGGTCGCCTCCCCTGATCCGCTCGTGATTGTGGAGGGCGCCGCGGGTGCGGGGAAGACCACAATGCTCGGCGCCGCCATCCATGTCGCCGCGCAGCACGGGCAGGCGTCGCGGGTGGTTGCGCCGACGTTGCGCGCCGCGCAGGTCGCGCAACACGAACTCGGTATCCCCGCAACGAGCGCCCAAGCGCTCGTGCACGCGCACGGGTGGCGCTGGAACGAGGACGGCGTATGGACGCGCCTGACCCCCGGCGATACCGACCCCGAGACGGGCCGCACCTACCACGGCCCCAGCCAGGCGACACGGCTGTCGCGGGGCGAGCGGGTGATCGTGGACGAGGCCGGGATGCTCGACCAAGACACCGCCCTCGCCCTCCTGACCGTCTGCGATGAGGCGGGGGCGACCGTCGCGCTGGTCGGGGATCGTGCGCAGCTCGCGGCGGTCGGGCGCGGCGGCGTACTCGACCTCGCCGCACACATCAGGGGGCGCGTCTTCGATATGGCTGAAGTGCACCGCTTCACCAACCCCGAATACGCCGACCTCACCCTGCGCATGCGCGACGGCCGCGACCCCGGCACCGTGTTCGACCAGCTCACCGCGTTCGGCTTGATCCGCCTGCACGAAAGCGGCGAGGATGCGCGCGAGCACATCGCCCAGCAGCGGCAGGACGGCGAAGCCGTCACCGTGAGCACGAATGACGAAGCCCGCACCCTCAATGCCTACATCCGGGCCGAACGAGTCACACGCGGGGAGGTCGACGACGCGCGAACCGTGTACGGGAACGACGGCCTCCCCATCGGCGCAGGCGACCTGATCCAGACCCGGAAGAACAACGCCGCGGTAGGAGTGGCGAACCGGCAGCAGTGGATCGTGCAGCACGTCGAACCGGGCGGGGCGCTCTCCGTGCGCGAGGCGGGCGGCGGGCGGAAGCGGCAGCGCACCGTGCATCTCCCGGCCGAGTACGTGGCCGAGCACGCGCACCTGTCCTATGCCGCGACCGCCTACGGCGTGCAGGGCGCGACCGTGACGGCCTCGCACACGCTCCTCACCGACGCGACCAGCGCCGCGGGCGTCTATGTCGGCATGACCCGTGGACGAGAGACCAACACGCTGCACGTCGTCGCGGAGAGCGCTGCGGATGCGCGGGCGCAGTTCGTGGCGGCGATGGAACGCGACCGCGCTGACCGCGGCCTGGCCGATGCCACCCAGCGCGCCACCGAAGCCGTCACCGGCCTCACTGCAGAGGGGCCGGTGAAGTTCGTTGCCGATGAGGTGGCTGCGCTCCTCCAGCGGGCGGAGAAGGCGGAGGCGCAGGCCGCACGCTGGGAGCAGGCCCGCACCGCCCTCGCCGACCTGCACGAGCAGGAGACGGCCGTGCGCGAGCAGGCTCGCGCGGCCGAGGCGGCAGCGAAGCAGCGCGCCGAGCAGGTGCGGGCCGAGGTTGCCGCCCCGATTGTTGCGGCGGCGGGCGCGGCGCTGAGCCACTGGCAGGATGCCGATGCCGCCGAACACGTCGCCGGTGAGCAGGTGCGGGCGGCATCGTGGTTCGGGAAGCGCCGCGCCCGCACCGACCACGAAACCGCGCAGGCGCGCGCCCGGCAGGCGCGGCAGCGACTCACGGACGGCTGGGGCGGCCCGCCGAGATGGAACGAGCGCGCCCAGGCGTGGGTGGATCGCGTCACGAGGCCGGTGATCGACGCCGATCCGCGCGTGACCGAAGCCGAGCAGGAGCACCGGGCCGCGCGTGATGCGCTGGTCACGAGGCCGGAACGAGCGCAGACGATGCGGCTGGCCGCGCTCGGCCGCGTGTTCGGCGCGGAAACCGTGCTCCGCAACCAGTACGCCTACCTGTCGGCGAACCCCGCACAGCAAGCCGCACGCGCGGCACAGACCGCGAAGCGCGCCCGCGCCGAAGCCGACCTGCTGCGCTCTCTCACACCCGACGAGGCCCTGGTGCGGATCGAGCAGACCCGCGCCGAACATGCCGCACGCGACGCACAGCGCGCGGAGCGGGAACGCGCCGTGTCGCACGACTACGAGCAGCACCGAAGCATGCCCCAGCACAACGGCCCAGCGCGTGGCCTGTGACGCAGCATGAATGAACTGCCGCGGGCGCGTCGCGCCCTTGCCCTCGGCGCAGTGGCTCAGGCGTCAGCGGCTCACGTGTCCCACCGATGTTCTGGGGTCGCTGAGGTGCGCGGGGTGCCGCTTCGGCACGCCCTCCGCCGTCACGCCCCCGCGGAATCCGTCTCGGCGAAGAGGGCGAGGAACTTCTCGCGCGGGATCACGACCCGCCTGCCGAGCTTGACCGAGGGGATCGTGCCGTCATTGATGCTCGTGGTGATCGTGCGGGGATCGACCCCGAGCGCTTCGGCGGCCTCTTTGCGGGTGATGACCAGGCTGCGCCGTTTGCGGAGGTCGTCCAGGTCGAGAGTGCTCTGCCGCATCATCACACCATCCGTTCTAGTCACGCGCGCGAGAAGAGGTGCATCCCAAAGTAAAACGAAGGGGCTTGCGTTGTCAAGTAGCGCGCTGTAGATTTCTTGCATGGAAACAGAACGGGTGCGGGGCAACCCCGCAGGAATCACGAACACGCACGTCGCGCACAACATCCGCGCTGCCCGCCAAGCGATCGGTATGGACTTGCGCACCCTCTCGGACGGGATTGCCGCCACCGGGCGGAAACTCTCACCGTCGGGGATCAGCAAACTCGAATCCGGGGATCGCCGGGTCGACGTGGACGACCTCACCGTCATCGCCTACCTGCTGCGCACCACCCCCGCAGCCCTCCTCACCCCGCCAGACGGGCAGACAGCCCTCACAGGGGTTCCGGAGGGGTTCGAGCCTGAGGAGATCGACCGGTGGATGCGCGGGGAACTCGTGCTCACCGACGAGGGGCTGTTCAACTACTGGCAGCAGGAATGGGTGATCTGCACCGACCGCATCCACCACCTCGAAACCACCCTCGCCGGAATGACCGCCCCCGGCAAGGACGATCCCGAGAAGCCGAGCGCGCACCCGAAGACCATCGCCGCCTACCAAGAACGCCTGGACGCCGCGCGAGCGCGGGCGCGAGTGATCCGGGAGCGGGGCGTGCAGCTCGACCCGGAGGGGCGTGTGTTCAATGCCGCCGACTACATCGACAACTACGCCCAGACCCACCAGCCCGGCACGACCACAGCGAGGAGCACCCTGTCATGACCATCAAGACCCCGCCCGACACCGACGGGAACAGCGGGGGTGAGAAGCAGCAGCGGCGTTCGCGTTCCCGGCAGCCCGGCTCGATCCAGGAGTATCAGACCGACAAGGGCAAGCGGTGGCGGTTCCAGATCTACGTTCCGAAAGACCCCGAGTACCCCGAGATGGGGATGCGGCGTCTCACTCGATCCGGGTTCACGAGTACCGATGACGCCAACGACGCCTTGCAGGAGGCGTTGAAGCAGCGGAAGCAGAACGAGAAGTTCGGCAGCAAGGTGCCGACCGTGGGCGCGTACGCGGACGAGTGGGCAGCCGGGCTCAAGCTCGCGGCGTCCACGATCAAGGGGTACAAGAAGATCATCCGCAACCACATCCGCCCGCAGCTCGGCGCGATCCGGCTCGACAAGCTCACCGCCACCCGGATCGCCCGCCACTACCGCGACCTCGAAGACCACGGCCGCAACGACGAGTACGGCAAAGGCAAGCCCTTGTCTGCGAACTCGGTGCACAAGGTGCATGTCGTGTTGGGTGCGATCCTCGATGCCGCGATCGACGACGGGCACCTGACGGTGAACCCGGCGAAGAAGAAGCGCACCGTCAAGCCGCCGACCACGAGCGAGGTGCGGGCGCAGAAGCCCGAGATCGTCACCTGGACGGCCGAGCAGTTGCAGACCTTCCTCACCTGGAACCGCGACGACCGCGAAGACGAGCTCTTCCCCTTGTGGCGTCTCATCGCCTATACCGGCATGAGGCGCAGCGAAGCCCTCGCGTTGAAGTGGAGCGACGTCAACACCAAGGCGATGCGGGTCAGTATCCGCCGCGCGGTCGACACCGACGACTGGACGAAGACCAAGCCCCCGAAGACCGGCAATGCCCGCGTGATCGACGTAGACGAGGAAACGTTGAAGGTGCTCGCCTCGTACAAGGTCGCCCGCGCGGAACTCTCGTTCACGCTCGCGAAGGCCGACGCCTACATCTTCGGCGACGACGACGGGAAGCTGCGCTCACCTGACGCGATGACGAGCCGGTGGGATCGCCGTATGAACTGGCTCACGAAGAAGTACGACACCATGCACCGCGTCACGATCAAAGGGCTGCGTCACACCCACGCGACCCTGCTGCTGGAAATGGGCGTACACCCCAAGGTCGTACAAGAGCGCCTGGGGCACTCAACGATCACGACGACGATGAACATCTACTCCCACGTCACCCCGACCATGCAGAGGTCGGCCGTAGACCGCTTCGCCGCCCACCTCGGCAAGGCTTAGCACCTTTTCTAGCACTTCCAACGCAAACGACCCCCGACCCGGGAAGTGTTATCCCAGGTCAGGGGCCCTTTCATTCGCGTGCGCGAGGGGGGACTTGAACCCCCACGCCCTTGCGGGCACTGGCACCTGAAGCCAGCGCGTCTGCCAATTCCGCCACTCGCGCGAGTCGTGTCCGGAGCTGCTCCGCTCGGACAACTCCCCAAGCTTATCAGCAGCGGGGCGCTCCCACCAAAGCCGGTTAAACTGCTGGCTAAACTAGGCCGCATCGGCAGGTGGATTCCGGGTGCCGATGCGAGCAGCAGCTGATGCAAAGGACCGAGGGAGAGGAAAGGGGCGGCGCATGGGCATTCTCGACAGCGTCGAGCGCGGGCTCGAGCGCGCCGTCAACGGCGCATTCGCCCGCACGTTCCGCTCGGGTGTGCAGCCCGTCGAGATCGCCTCGGCCCTGAAGCGCGAGCTCGACATCGGAGCCGTGATCGTCGATCGCGATCGGGTGCTCGCCCCCAACCGCTTCACCGCGCGCGTGGCGCCGAAGGACGCCGATCGTCTGCAGACGCTCGGCGACACGCTGGAGCAGGAGCTGCGCGGCGTCGTCGTCAAGCACGCGAAGCGCCAGAGCTACCAACTGCTGGGTGATCCGGATGTCGAGATCCGATCCGACGCCTCGCTCACCCCCGGCGTGCTCGAGATCGACGCCTCGCGCGTCGAGGGCTCGGTGGACTGGGTCGCGGTCATCGACGTCGAGGGCGCGCGCCACGAGCTGCGCCGCGGCACCACCACGGTGGGGCGCGGCAGCGACTGCGGCATCCGCATCACCGACAACGCGGCCTCCCGCAAGCACCTCGAGATCATCTGGGACGGGTCGGCCGGCATCGCCCGCGACCTGGGCTCGACCAACGGCTCCAAGATCGACGGGCAGCGCTTCCGCGAGGCCGCGCTCGCCCCCGGCATCGTCATCACGATCGGGCAGACGGCGCTCCGCTTCCAGCTCGTTCCGGGGCGCGGCCGCCCCGCTCCGGCGCGCCGTTCGCAGACGCCCCCGTCCCCCGCCGCACCATCGACGCGCGCCCACCCTGCGCAGACCTCGAAGCCCGACGAGGCTCCGAGCATCGATCAGGACTTCTGGAGGGGGCTGTGAGCGAACTCACCCTGCTCATCCTGCGCATCGGATTTCTTCTGCTGCTCTGGTTCTTCATCTTCGCCATCGTGTACGCGCTGCGCAGCGACCTCTTCGGCGCCCCGGTGCGGCGCCTGCGCACTGACGGCAACGACCCGCAGGAGGGATCGCAGCCGCAGCCGGCCGGCCAGGTGTCGGCCGTGGTCTCCGCGCCGAGCGGTCCCGCCGCCGCGAGCGCCCCACCCCAACCGCGGCCGGGCCCGGCGATCACCCCGAGCGGCGGCGCGCTCCCCTCGGCCGGCGGATCCGGAGCCGCCCGGCACCTCGTGATCACCTCCGGCGTCGCGAACGGCACGTCGATCCAGCTCGATGAAGACATCATTACGATCGGCCGCAGCAGCGACTCGACCCTCGTCATCGTCGACGACTACACCTCCACCTACCACGCCCGCCTCGCCCGAAGCGGCGAGCAGTGGGTTCTCACCGACCTCGACTCGACCAACGGCACGCGCGTCGACGGCGAGCGAATCTCGCAACCGGTCCCGGTTCCGCCATTCACGCCCGTCACCATCGGCACGACGACCTTCGAGCTGAGGCCCTGAGCGTGCGGGTCAAGTACGACAGCGCCATCGGCTCCCACGTCGGCATGGTGCGCTCGAACAACCAGGATTCGGGCTTCGCCGGCGACCACCTCTTCCTCGTCGCCGACGGCATGGGGGGCCATGCGGGAGGCGACGTCGCCTCGGCGATCGCCGCACGGGAGATGTCGGCGCTCGATCTGCCCCCCACGGGGGGCCCCGAGGCGACGACCAACACGCTGCGCACGGCGATCCTCGACACGAACGCCAAGCTGCGCTCCGCCGTGAAGGATCGGCCCGAGCTCGCGGGCCTGGGCACCACCTTCACCGGCTTCATCCCAGTCGGGGACAAGCTCGCACTCGCGCACATCGGCGACTCGCGACTGTATCTGCTTCGCGACAACCACCTGCAGCAGACCACGAAGGACCACACCTTCGTGCAGCGCCTGGTCGACAGCGGCAAGATCACCGAGGAGGAGGCGAAGACCCACCCGCGGCGCTCGGTGCTGATGCGCGTGCTGGGCGACGTCGACGCGTCGCCCCAGGTCGACACCGACGTGCTCGATACGCGGCCCGGCGACGTCTGGCTGCTCTGCTCCGACGGTCTCTGCGGGTACGTCGAGGATCACGATATCGAGAAGATCCTGCGCCGCCGCACTTCGCTGCAGGGCGCCGTCGACGCGCTCATCGACAAGAGCCTCGCGCACGGCGCCCCCGACAACGTCACGGTCGTGCTCGTCGAGACCGAGGAGGCGCCGCAGACCGACCCCAATGCCACCAGTGAGCTGCCCGAATCGAACCGCCGCTTCGCAGGCTCGGCGGCCACCTCCGCCGACCTGCGCGACGGCGACACCACGACGGCCCGCACCCGCCTCATGGGCCGCCGCCGCCTGGTGCGCCGCCCGCCCGTGGTCGCCGAGAGCCAGTTCGAGCCCCGCGTCGACGAGTACCTCGCCGAGCTCATTGCCGAGACGAGACGCCGCAACCGCCGCCGCCGCCTGCTGTGGGCGCTCGGTGTGGTGGCCGTGCTGCTCGCGCTCGGCGGCGCGCTGCTCTTCGGCTACCAGTGGACGCAGAGCCGCTACTTCGTGGGCACCGACGGCGAGACCGTGATCATCTACCGCGGCGTGCAGCAGAACCTCGGCTCGATCACGCTGTACTCGGTCGCCGAGGACACCGAGATCCCGCTCTCCGAGCTCGACGGGCTCGAGCAGCGCCAGGTGGAGCGCACGCTCGGCGCGGGCTCGCTCGAGGAGGCGCGCGAGATCGTACTGCGGCTGGGGGTGAACGATGAGTAGCCGTCAGGCCGGCCAGCCGCGCGCCTTCGAGAAGACCCGCACCAGCGAGACCGTGCTGCAGCGCATCACCGCGCTCCGCGCTCCCCGCAAGCTGCTGGGCCTCGAGCTGTCGCTGCTGCTCTTCGCGATCGCCGTCGGCATCGCGGCGGTCGTCATCATCGATCTGACCGTGACCGGCAAGCCCACCACGACGCTTCTGCCGATGGGGGCGGCGTTCATCGTGGCGATCCTCGGGCTGCACATCACGATCCGGCGGATCGCGCCCGATGCCGATCCGCTCATCATGCCGATCGCGACCATGCTGAACGTGGTCGGCATCGCCATGATCTACCGCATCTCTCTGGACGACGACGACGCGGATCCGGTGCGGCAGCTGCTGTGGTCGACGATCGCGGTCGTCGCGGCGATCGTCGTGCTCCTGGTGATCCGCAAGCACATGGTGCTGTTCCGGTACACCTACCTGACCGGTCTCGGCGCGGTGATCCTGCTCCTGCTGCCGATGCTGCCCGGGATCGGCAGCACCATCAACGGCGCACGGGTCTGGATCCGCATCGGCGAGTTCTCCTTCCAGCCGGGCGAGATCGCGAAGATCCTGCTCGCGATCTTCTTCGCCGGCTACCTGGTGCGCAACCGGGACTCGCTGGCCATGGTGGGCAAGAAGGTGCTCGGAATCCGCTTCCCCCGCGCGCGGGATCTCGGTCCGCTGCTGGTCTTCTGGCTGGCCGCGATGTCGGTGCTCGTGTTCCAGCGCGACCTCGGCACGTCGCTGCTGTACTTCGGCCTGTTCCTGTCGATGCTGTACCTCGCGACGGGGCGCATCGGCTGGATCGTCCTGGGCGTCGGGCTGTTCCTCGTCGGCGGCCTCGTAGCGAGTCAGACCCTCGGGTACGTCAAAAGCCGCTTCGTGAACTGGCTCGACCCGTTCGCCGACGCGCACGGCTCCAGCTACCAGATGGTGCAGGGGCTGTTCGGCCTGGCCAACGGAGGTATGACGGGCACCGGGCTCGGTCAGGGCTATCCCGCTGACACGCCGCTGTCGTTCAGCGACTACATCATCCCGAGCCTCGGCGAGGAGCTGGGCCTCATCGGCCTGTTCGTGATCCTCGCCGCCTACCTGCTGCTCGTGGGCCGCGGCCTGCGCATCGGCTTCGCGGGCCAGGACGACTTCGGCAAGCTGCTCGCCTCGGGCCTCGCCTTCACGATCGCGCTGCAGGTGTTCATCGTGGTCGGCGGCGTGACCCGCGTCATCCCGCTCACCGGTCTCACCGCGCCGTTTCTCGCGGCCGGCGGCTCCTCGCTCGTATCGAACTGGATCATCATCGCGCTGCTGATCCTGCTCTCGGGCTCGGTGCGCAACCGACCGAAGCTGGTGATCCGCTCATGAACAAGCAGCTGAAGTTCCTCTCCCGCACCGTGTTCGCCATGTTCCTGGTGCTGTTCTTCGCCGTCACCATGATCCAGTTCGTGTCGGCCGACGACCTGCGCGCCAACGAGCTGAACGGCCGCACGGTGAAGAACGGCTACAAGGTCGAGCGGGGCTCGATCCTGGTCGATGGGAATCCCGTCGCCTTCTCGACGCCGACGGGCGACTCGTTCCGCTTCGTGCGCCAGTACTCCGACGGGCAGCTCTACGCCCCCATCACGGGCTACTTCTCGCACACGCAGGGTATGACCGGACTCGAGTCGGCGATGAACCCGGCCCTCTCGGGCGTCGGCAACGCTCAGTTCTTCACGCGGATCATGAACACGCTCAACGGCGTCGCACCGCAGGGCAGCTCCGTGCAGACCACGATCGATCCCGCGGCGCAGTCCGCGGCGGCGGCGGCCATGGCCGAGGGCGGCTTCGAGGGCGCGGTCGTGGCGGTCCAGCCGAAGACCGGCAAGATCCTCGCGCTCGTCTCGACGCCGAGCTTCGACCCCAACCTGCTCTCGACGAACAGCGACGCCGAGATCATCGCCAACTACCGGCAGCTCGACGAGGATCCCACGCGGCCGCTGCAGAACCGCGCCATCGCGGGAGACCTCTACCCGCCGGGCTCCGTCTACAAGCTCGTCACGGCCGCGGCGGCGATCGAGGCCGGCAAGGCGACCCCGTCCACCGCGTTCGAGAACCCCGCCCAGCTCACCCTGCCGCAGTCGTCGTCGGTGATGCAGAACGCGTCGCGCACCACCTGCGGGTCGGGGGCGAAGGCCACGCTCGAACAGGCGCTCGTGCTGTCGTGCAACATCCCGATCGCCGAGATGGCGATGGGCATGGAGCGCAACGTGGTCCCCGACATGGCTCGCTCATTCGGGTTCGACCGGGAGCTCTCGATCCCGCTCCAGGTCACCCCGAGCGCCTCGCCGGTCCCCGAGGACCGAGCGCAGACCGCGCTCTCCTCGATCGGCCAGCTCGACGTGCGCGTCACGCCGCTCCAGGTCGCGATGGTCTCGGCCGGCATCGCCAACGGCGGCAGCGTCATGAAGCCCTACCTCGTCGAGCGGGTCATCACGCCCGACCTGCGGGTCGAGAAGGAGTACACCCCTGAAGAGTTCTCGAAGCCCGTCTCGGAGAAAACGGCGAATGCGGTGGCTGGCATGATGGAGCAGGGCGTCTCCAGTCCCGAGGGCCTCGCTCAGAAGGCGGGCATCGAGGGGGTGCGGGTCGCCGGAAAGACGGGCACCGCCGAGAACGGCCGCGGAGAGGACGGCAACGACCTCCCCTACACGCTGTGGTTCACCGGTTTCGCCCCGGTGGACGACCCGCAGGTGGCGGTCGCCGTGGTAATCGCTAACGGCGGGGGCGAGGCCTACGGATTTCAGGGTGGTTCGTTCGACCTCCCCACGGCAGTCGGAAAACGAGTAATGGAAGCGGTGTTGAACGGATGAGGCCAGCGGCAGGGATCACATTCGGCGGACGCTACGAGCTCAGCTCGAGGATCGCCGTCGGAGGCATGGGCGAGGTGTGGAAGGCGACCGACAGCATCATCGGCCGCACCGTCGCCATCAAGATCCTCAAGGACGAGTACATGGGGGACCCGGGCTTCCTCGAGCGCTTCCGCGCCGAGGCCCGCCACGCCGCACTCGTCAATCACGAGGGCATCGCGAACGTCTTCGACTACGGCGAGGAGCAGGGTTCCGCGTACATCGTCATGGAGCTCGTGCCCGGCGAGCCGCTCTCGGCGATCATCGAGCGCGAGGGGCGCCTGCCCGCCAATCGCGTGCTCGGGATCGTGGCCCAGACCGCGACCTCGCTGCAGGCCGCCCACGACGCCGGCCTCGTGCACCGCGACATCAAGCCCGGCAACCTGCTCATCACGCCCGAGGGCAGGGTGAAGATCACCGACTTCGGCATCGCGCGGATCGCCGACCAGGTGCCGCTCACCGCGACCGGGCAGGTCATGGGCACGGTGCAGTACCTCGCGCCCGAGCAGGCGAGCGGGCACACCGCGACCGCCGCGACCGACATCTACTCGCTCGGCGTCGTGGCCTACGAGTGCCTCGCCGGCAAGCGTCCGTTCACCGGCGAGTCGCAGGTGGCCATCGCGATGGCGCAGATCAACGACACGCCGCCCGATCTGCCGGGCGACGTACCGGAGCCGGTGCGCAATCTCGTGATGGCCTGCCTCGCGAAGGACGCCGCCGGGCGGCCGCAGACCGCCGCGAAGCTGGCCCAGGCCGCGACCGCGCTGCACCGGGGCGACGTGGCGCTGGCCGCGAGCTACGTGCCGCAGGTGCTCGGAGACCCCCAGCCGGCCACGACCGTCATGCCGCAGCAGACCCGGCTGATGGACGCTGCCACCACGGCGCTGCCGCGGACCACGGCGCTGCCGGGTCTGACCGACGCCGCGATCGCCGACGATGAGGCCCCGAGCCCCGCCGCCGAGCCCGAGAAGAAGAAGCGCAACCCCTGGACCTGGCCGCTCATCACGCTGCTGATACTGCTCGTCATCATCGGCGGGGGCACCGCCTACGCCCTGCTCAGCGGCGGGAACGACCGCAGGCCCGCCGAGACGACGACCACCACGACCACGACCCCGCCGCCGACCACCACCACGCCGCCGCCCACTCAGACCCCGACCACTGGCCAGATCGACTCGGCGCAGATCGTGGGCAAGAGCTACGACGAGGCGGTCGTCTACCTGCAGCAGCTCGGCTTCACCAACATCGCGCCCCCGCAGAACGGCGCCCAGGTGGCCGACGACCAGGTGGGCGCCGTCTCGGACGTCAACCCGAAGGGCGCGCGCGTGCCGTTCGACCAGCAGATCGTGCTCACGGTGAACGTGGCGTTCGGCACCATCGCCGACCCGCCCGCCCCGACGGGGCCCGCGACGGTGAACGTGGGCGACAACTTCGCCATCCAGGGCTTCGCCTCCTCCTGCCCCACCGGCCTGCAGCTCGGGGGCTACGAGGTGCAGATCAGCGACACGACGATCGCGCGCCTGACGGGGCCCGCATCGCGGAGCGGCGCTCAGATTCAGGCGCTGAAGGCGGGCACCGTCACCATCACTTACAGCTACACCTGTGACGGCGCCCAGCCGCGCGCTTCCAATCCGTCGGGCGCCCTCGAGGTCACCGTCAACGAGGCAGGCTCGGGAAGCGGGCCCGAGAACGGTGGCGGCGGGGGCGGAAACAACCCCGGCAATCGCAGCGGCAACTGACCGCGGCGGGATCGCTCAGCAACGGTCCCGATAAACTTGGAGGCAACCATGAGCACGGAAGAGGTGACCATGCCCGATACCACCGATGGCGACGGCGAGCAGCGCATCCTCGCCGGACGCTACGCCATCGGCGAGTTCGTCGGTCAGGGCGGCATGGCGACCGTGTACCGTGGCACCGACACGAAGCTCGGGCGACAGGTGGCCATCAAGGTGATGAAGGCCGACTTGGCGGGCGACGAGGAGTTCCGCTCCCGCTTCCGCCAGGAGGCGCAGTCGGCCTCACGCATGGCGCACCCCACGGTGGTGCGCGTGTTCGACGCGGGCGACGACCTCATCCAGACGGCCGAGGGGCCCAAGCGGCTGCCGTTCATCGTCATGGAGTACATCGAGGGCACCAATCTCCGTCAGCTGGTCGCCGAGGGCCGGCTGTCGCAGTCCGAGGCCTGCCGCGTGGTCGACTCCGTGCTCACCGCGCTCGAGTACTCGCACCGCGCCGGCATCGTGCACCGCGACATCAAGCCGGCCAATATCATGATCACCAAGACCGGCCAGGTCAAGGTGATGGACTTCGGCATCGCGCGCGCCGTCTCCGAGACCTCTTCGACGCTGCAGCAGACCACCGCGATCCTGGGCACCGCCGCATACTTCTCTCCCGAGCAGGCCAAGGGCGAGTCCATCGACGCGCGCACCGATCTCTACTCGACGGCCGTGCTGCTGTACGAGCTGCTCACGGGCGACGTGCCGTTCCGCGGAGACACCGCCGTGGCGGTCGCCTACCAGCACGTGAGCGAGCGGCCCAAGCCGCCGAGCGACCGCAACCCCGACGTGCCCCCGGAGCTCGATCGCGTGGTGCTTTACGGCATGGCGAAGGATCGCTCCAAGCGCTTCCAGTCCGCCTCCGAGTTCCGAGACGCGCTGCGCGTCGCCGCCAGCGGCAAGATGCCGAAGCTCGCGGTGCAGCAGCAGGACACCGTGCTGTTCTCCGGCGGCGAGGAGGTCTCCGAGTCGGACCTCGCGCTGCGCCAGCTCTCGGAGGGCGGGGGCGCAGCTCGCACCCAGAGCCGCCCGCCGGTCATGTGGACCTGGGCGGCGATCCTCACCGTCGGCGCCGTGATCGTCGCGGTGGTCTTCTGGCTCGTCACGCTCGCCCCTCAGCAGTTCATCCCCGACAACTCGCGCGAGGTGCCCCAGCTCGTCGACCTGGAGCGCGCCGAGGCGATGGAGCTGCTGCAGAAGAAGGGGCTCGTCCCCCTGACGGTCGAGCAGACGAGCGATACCGTGGCCGCCGACCGCGTCATATCGAGCGACCCCGAGAAGGGCACGGTGCTCACGGTCGGCGACTCCATCACGCTGTACATCTCCACCGGCCCGGAGCGGGCGAAGGTGCCCGAGGTCGAGAACATGTCGCTCGAGGACTACAAGCAGGCGCTCGCCGACCTCGGGCTCGCCGTCGGGCTCGAGACCAGCGTCAACGATCCCGTGCTGCCGGCGGGACGCGTGCTCGAGGTGATCCCCGAGCCCGGCACCGAGCTGGCCTCCGGCGCGAGCGTCGAGGTGAAGGTCGCGAGCGGCAAGGTGATGGTGCCCGATGTTCTGGGCGCGCCGCTGGAGGTGGCCCGATCCAAGCTCGACAGCCTCAATCTCGAGGTCACGGAGACGCCCGACAGCTGCCCGGCGCAGCCGAACTTCCCCGTCACGTGGCAGTCCCTCGCGGGAGAGCAGGCGCAGGGCTCGGCGCTCGAGATCAAGTACTGCTCCTCCTGACGGTGACCCGGGAAGGCCTCCGTCAGCCCTTGATCAGGGGAGACAGCGAGGCGGCCACCTGCGCCGCGTTGGGCAGGCCGACCACGGTCAGCCAGTTGCCCAGCTGACGATAGCCGCCCTCCGTGAGCACCGACTCCGGGTGGTACTGCACGCCGTAGATGGGCAGCTCCCGGTGCCGAAGGGCCATGACGATCCCGCTCGCCGTCTCGGCGGTGATCACGAGCGCGTCGGGCACCGTGTCCCGCACGACGGCGAGGGAGTGATAGCGAGTCGCGTCGAACTCGGGCGCGACGCCCTCGAAGAACGGGTCGCCGGCGTGGTGCACCCGCGACACCTTGCCGTGCATCAGCTCGTCTGCGTGGGTGACGGTCGCTCCGAGCGCCTCGGCGATCGCCTGGTGCCCGAGGCACACGCCCAGCAGCGGCACGCCCGAGCGCAGGGCGATGCCCACCATCGGGATCGAGATGCCCGCATCGGCCGGCGTTCCCGGGCCCGGTGAGATGAGCACCCCGTCATACTCGGTAACCAGGTGCTCGAGTTCGCCGGTGCTCACCTCGTCGTTGCGGATCACCCGCGTCGACGCGCCGAGCTGCTGCAGATAGCCGTTCAGCGTGTATACGAAGCTGTCGTAGTTGTCGATGACCAGAATGCTCGTCATGATCCGACCGTCGCCTCCTCAGCCTGGAAGTACAGGGCAGCCCACGGGTAGACATAGGCGATGAGCACGTAGACCAGCACCGCCGCCGCGAGCAGCAGCACGATCACCCGCAGCCAGGCCGGCCCCGGGAAGAATCGCCAGAGCAGCGAGAACATCAGCTTTGGTCCCCTCTGGGCGCCTGCGTGCCCTCCATGGTGGGATTGAGTTCGAGCAGCTCCGCCGGCGGCCCCTCGCTGCGCGGCTGGAAGCCCTCGAACACGGAGTAGGCGATAGCGCGCTCGTCGCTGCCCGCCTGCTTCGGGTGGCACGTGGTGAGCGTGAGGATCTGGTCCTCGCCGGGGGCGCCCTCGAGCCGGGGGAACGGGTTGAGCACGTCGGTCTCGTCGGGAAGCACGTACTCGATGGAGCGGAAGCGGTAGGTGTACCAGCCGTCGGCGGTCTCGACGAACAGCGGATCGCCCACGCGCAGGTTCATCACCTCGCGGAACGCGTTGATGAGCGGACCGGATCGGTGCCCGGCGAGCGCGAAGTTGCCCGGTTCGCCCGGCAGCTGCGTGTACTCGTAGCGGCCGATGCCCTTCTCGTCGACATTGAGCACGGTCGACCAATCGGTGGTCTCGGCGATGCGGTTCGCATACGTGGTGCCGAAGGCGGGGGCGTACAGCACCGCGAACGGCTCTCCGGCCGCGGGCTTCGCCGTGACGGGGACCGTTCCCTCCTGCACGGGCGCGGCCGCGGCGTCCCACCGAGCGGAGTCACCGGCCGAGAGCTCGGTCTGCTTCGCCGTCACGGTGAGGCCGGTGTGCCAGGGCTGCCAGACGATGTAGCCGAGCACGCCCAGCCCCCCGAGCAGCAGCAGCTCGCCGATCACCGTGAGCGGGCTCAGGCGAGCCCGCCTGCGCCGGCCGCGCACTCCGCGAGACTCCTTCACCCTCACATTGTATGCCGCGCAGGCTGAGGCCCAGCCGGAACCCCGGGAGACCCGGTAGACTCTTGGCCATGGCAGCAGCTGGGAAGAATGTAAGCAAGCGCAAGTCGGGCGAGCTCGCGCAGGAGCGGGCCGAGGCCGCCTCCGCTCGGAAGGACGCACCCAACCCGGTGTGGTTCAAGCCGGTCATGTTCGGCTTCATGCTGCTCGGCCTCGTGTGGATCGTGCTCTACTACATCACAAGCGCGACGCCCCTTCCGCTTCCCGTCCCCGCGCTCGGTCAGGCCAACATCTTCGTGGGCTTCGGCCTCGTGCTCGTGGGCTTCCTCATGACGCCCTGGTGGAAGTAGGCGGACTCCCCGCTCAGCCCGGGCTGCGGGAGCGTACCGAATCACACCGGTGTAATTCCTCCCCAGACGGGGATAAGTCTGTGGATAACCGCCGCGTCGCGCACTGGGCGAAATCCCCGATCGAGCTGCCATCTGCTCGCCGAACCGGCACGTGCGCGCAAACGGAGGAGGCAGCGGCCGCCCCGCCCCGATCCTCCCGCGGTGCGGGCTAGAAGATCGCCGGCAGCTGCACGAAGTAGGCGAAGCCGAGCGCGGCGAGCACCGCCCCCAACCCCACGAGGCCCACGATCCGCACCGTCCTGCGCTTCGGGCCCCGCGTCGCGAGCAGCAGCCACATCGTGACCGCGCCGACGATCAGCCCGCCGAGGTGCGCCTGCCACGAGATGTTGGCTCCCGGGATGAGCCCGATACCGAAGTTGATCGCGATGAGCACGGCGAGCGAGGTGACGTTCACCCGGGCCGCCCTGAACGCGACGAGCGTGGCCGCGAGCACGCCGAAGATCGCCCCCGACGCCCCCACCGTGGGCACGATGAGCGTCGACGGATCGGCGTACGCCCAGAACATGACGCCCAGCGAGCCGCCGACGCCGGCGAAGAGGTACAGCACCAGGAAGGTCCAACGACCGATCATCCGCTCGAGGTTGCGCCCGAACAGCCACAGCGCGTACATGTTGAACAGGATGTGGAACAGGAAGCCCGTCGAGTGGGTGAACATCGACGTGAGCATGCGCCACGGCTCGAAGCCGGCGCCCTCGGGCAGCAGCGAGCCCGGCAGCGAATAGAGCGGCGCGTACCAGAGGCTGCGCGTGACCTCATCGGCGCCGAAGAAGCTGCTGAGCAACTGCGCGGCGAAGACGATGCCGCAGAGGATCATGACGCCGTAGGTGACGGGGGTGTCGAGCGCCGCGACACGGCGCCCCGTCACGCGCGCGGATCGCGCCGCGCGCTGCGCCGTGCCCGGTTGCGCCTGCCTGACGCACTCGGGGCAGAGCACGCCGACGGCCGACACCACCTGGCACTCCGGGCAGATGGTGCGGCCGCAACGCTGGCACAGCGTGAAGCTGTGCACGCCCGGGTGGCGGTAGCAGACGTCTTCGGGCCCGTACTCCACGCGCTCGCCGAACGCCGGCCCCGATCCGCTCGCCACCTCGGGACCTACGCCTCGACGACGTCGACGCCGGAGATCACCACGTCGTCGACGGGCCGGTCCATCGCCCCAGTCTGCACGGCGGAGATCGCGTCGACGACTGCCTTCGAGGCGTCGTCGGCGACCGCGCCGAAGATCGTGTGCTTGCCGTTGAGCCAGTCGGGGGCGGTCGTGGTGATGAAGAACTGCGAGCCGTTGGTGCCGGCGAGGCGACCCGTCATGTCGGGGCGCTTGCCCGCGTTGGCCATCGCGAGCTGGTAGGGCTCGTCGAACACCAGCTCGGGGTGGATCTCGTCGTCGAAGGTGTAACCGGGGCCGCCGGTACCGGTGCCGGTGGGGTCGCCGCCCTGGATCATGAAGTTCGGGATGATGCGGTGGAAGATGACCCCGTCGTAGAAGCCCTTCTGCGCGAGGTCGACGAAGTTCTTGACCGTCTTGGGCGCGTGATCGCCGAAGAGATTGAGCACGATGTCGCCCTGGTTGGTGTGGATGGTGGCTACCGAGGTGTGAATGGTCATGGGCACTAGTGTAGGCCGGACCCCCGACGCGATCGCTGTGCGCGCGGCCGACCGGATACTACCAGGCTGAGAATCACTTGCAACGGGGGGCGCTCGGTCGCCGCTACGGGGGCGGTTCGGTGTAGCGTGGTGGTACGAGCGATGCCGCTCAGTGCATAGTCTCGCCGAGCTAGGAGGACAGGTATGAAACTCTCACGCAAGCGCCGCCGCGAACTCCGTCGACTGCGGAACGACGCGCAGGAGCTGCTCGATCAGCAGCGCGTGGTGCTCGGTCACGCCGGGAATGTGCTGCACGAGGCCGGTCGCCAGGCACGCCGCCTGAGCGACGAGCACGTGGCGCCTCGCGTCGACGAGACCCTCGAGGCCGTGCGCCCCGGCGTCGAACGGGGAGTGGCCACGGCCCGTCGGGCGGCCGACAACGTGCGGCGCTTCACCGCGCCGTTCGTAGCCAGCGCTCTGGCGCGCACCATCCGCACGCTCGACGAGCTCGACAACCACGACGCGGCCAAGCAGGTGCGCGGCTTCGGCGAGCGCACGGGTTACCTGAAGTCGAAGAAGAAGGGCGTGGGCGGCGTCATCGCGCTGGGCCTCGGGCTCGCGGCCGCTGCGGGAGTCGGCTACGCCCTCTGGCAGGCCTTCCGCACCGACGACGAGCTCTGGGTCTCACCGGAGAGCTGACAGCTCGCGGCATGCCCCGGATCCCCGCCCGTCGACTCGCGAGACGGGCGGGGATTCCCCGTTGCGGCTCGGCGGCGCCGGCGGCCCGGCACGGCGCTACTTCCGGGGTCTTCCGGATTTGCCACCCTGCTTGCCCGCCTGGCGTGCGGGAGCACGGCGACCGTTCATGCCCGCCATGCGCATCCCGGTCTGCACGAGGGAGAGGGTGCGCAGGGAGCGGATCTCGCGGATCGAGACCCACCGGGCCTCGTCCGATGAGCCGTCCACCTCGTGCCGCAACGGGCCATCCTTGACGGTGGCGCGGTAGACGATCCGGATCGTGTGCAGTTCGGGATCGGAGCCCTCGGGCACCTCCTCGCGCACCATGATTCTCGAGTCGATTCCGAGCAGCTTGCCGACGCGCGCCTCGAGTCCGGTCTCCTCGCGCACCTCGCGCACCACCGCCTCGCGGGGATCCTCACCGCTCTCGATGCCCCCGCCCGGCAGCGTCCACCCGTGCAGGTGGCCGCGGCGCCAGTGCGTGAGCAGGATCCTGCCCCGCCGCTCGACCACCGCATACGCGGCCACCCTCAGATCCATGCTATGAGCCTAGCCTGTCGCGCTAGGCACCCCGTCCACTCGCGGCTGGGCCTTCGATGCACCCTGCAGCACGACCACGCGCGACGCCTGCCAGCCCAGCACCCACCGCTCCAGTCGCGCGTACGCCTCCCGCCGCGCCCCCTCCCCCGAGAGGAACACGTCGTGCAGGGCGCCGTCGATCCGCTCCACCGTGACCGAGGATCCGAGCTTGAGCGCGGCCTTCGCCACCTCGTCCACGTCGAGCACGGTGTCGGCTCTCGTCAGCTCCTCGCTCCATCTCCGGGGGACCGCCGAGCGAGCCGAGAGCAGCACCGCGGCGGGCGCGTCGATGCGCAGGCCGCGATTGACTCGAGCGTGACCGTCGAGGATGGCCCGCATCCACCCGCTGAGGATGGCGTTCGTCCGGTCCGGGCGCCACGCCGGATCGATGAGCGCGAGCTCGTCCGCCGGCCCCACCTCCCGCTGCGCCCGGCTGTAGAAGCCGTAGTCGAGCTGCGGCCCTACATCGCGCGGGTTGAGACGAGCCGTGAGGTTGACGAGGGGTGCGAGCAGTTGCCGCCCCGCGCTGGCGAGCTGGAACTCGAGCCAGGGGCTGTTGAGCACCAGAGCGTCGAAGCGGCCGGGGTTCTGCGAGGCCCACAGGCTCAGCACCAGGCCACCGGTCGAGTGCCCCAGCAGCAGGAGGCGCCGGGGGCCCGCCGGTCGGTCCTCCTCCACGGCGGCGAGCGCGAGCTCGATCTCCCGGTGATAGTCGTCGAGGTTCTCGATGTACCCCGCCGTCTGCCCCTTCCGCAGGCTGCGACCGTACTTGCGCAGATCGAGGGCGAAGAAGCGGGCACCGCGCTCGGTCCAGAAGCCGGCGAGCCGCCGCTGGAAGAAGTAGTCCGACCAGCCGTGCAGGTACAGCACGTCGACGTTCTCGAGCGGACGCTCCCACCCGAGCAGGCGATCGAAGAGCGGCCGCCTCGAGGGCAGCGAGCGCACGAGCGTTGCGACGAGCGGCCCCTCCTCGTCGGCGCCGAGATCGAGGTCGGCGCGCTCGAATCCGGCTCCGAGAATGTCATCCCGCCACGCCGTCATACCGCCAGTCTACGGCCGGGCCGGAGCGGCGGCCGTCCGCTCGAAGGCCCGCAGATCGCCCGCCCCCGGCCCGTCCTCACGGTTCGAGAGCCCCCGATCGGGGCGGCGACGCGAGACCTCAGCGCAGCACGACGTCGGCCGCCGTCGACCGCACGCGGACCTTGCGATCGGAGCCCTGGTTCTCGACGAGGCCGTTGTCGACCTCCCCGAGCGCATCGCGCAGGTCGACCCGATACTCCGCCTCCGGCAGTTGCGCGGTCAGCCCGGCCATCTCCGCGACCGCCTCGATGCTCCGCGGGGGGTCGCCCGTGAACGTCACGGTCGCGTCGCCGGTCTGCACGTCGAGCGCGGCCTCCTCCACGTCGGCGAGTTCGACCTTCGCCTTCCCCAGCTGCGTCTTCAGGTCGAGGGAGCGCGCGGCGCCGACGAAGCGGACGCTGCCCGCCTGCATCTCGAGACCGAGCGCGTCGAAGCGCCCCTCGCCCTGCAGCGCACCGGCGGCTATCGAGAGGTCGGCGCTGAGCCGACCGCTCTCACCGAGGCTCCGCGGCAGGGTGAGGGTGACGTCGCCCGACCCGTTGCGTCCGCAGCTGAACAGGCAGCCGCCCACCGAGGGGAGCTGCGGCTGGCTGATGACGAGGGCGCCGTCCTCGCGGTACATCGACCACTGCCCGTCGTAGCCGTTCTGTCTCACCGAGAGAGCGGCCTCTTCGACGTCGCCGAGCGCGAGGGTGAACGAGGTGGCCGCGGCGTCGACGCGAATGCTCTCGAGGCCCTCCAGGTTCGGCTCGTACAGCTCGTAGTCGGCGCCGGACGACGCGGTGCCGACGCCCCCGCCGTACTCGTAGTTCTCCGATGCCTCGGGAGCCAGAGCCTCCGCGGTCGTCGAGATGCCGATGGCGAGCAGCGCCAGCCCGCCGGCAACGGCCGTCGCGGTGACGATCGCCGTCGCGGCCGCCCGTCCGGGCCCGGATGCTGAGGTGGTCATGAGTGCGTTCCCGTCTGTGAGGTGCGGTCGTTGGGGCCGGATCCCGTCGCCGGGATCCCGCCCGTGCTCTCGAGGTGCGCGATGGCGGCCAGCACGCGTCGGTTGCCGTCGTCCGGCTCGAGGCGGAGCTTCTGGAAGATGGCGGTGATGTGCTTCTCGACGCTCGCCTCGGAGAGGAAGAGGAGCGACGCGATGGCCTGGTTGGAGCGTCCCTCGGCGAGCGCAGCGAGCACGATGCGCTCGCGGTCGGTCAGCGCTCGCATGCGGTCGTCGCGTCCGCGCCTCGTGAGCAGCTGCGCCACCACCTCCGGATCGAGCACGGTGGCGCCGGCCGCGATCCGCTCGATCGAATCGACGAACTCGCCCACGTCGGCCACCCGATCCTTCAGCAGATACCCGAAGGCGCCGCCCTGCGCCGCGATGAGCTCGCTCGCGTAGCGCTCCTCGACGTACTGCGAGAGCACGAGCAGCGGAAGACCGGGCCGAGCGCGGCGCATCTCGAGCGCCGCCCGGATGCCCTCGTCGGTGTGGCTCGGCGGCAGGCGCACGTCGAGGATGCAGAGTTCGGGATCGGCCTCGACCGCTCGCCTCAGCAGCTCGTCGGCGTCCGGGAGCGCGGCGACCACCTCATGGCCGGCGTGCTCGAGCAGGCGCACGAGTCCCTCCCGCAGCAGCACGGAGTCCTCGCAGATCAGGATGCGCACGGCACGCTCACCTCCAGCGCGGTCGGCCCGCCGTGCGGGCTGTCGAGTCTCGTGGTGCCCCCGGCCGCGAGCACGCGGTTCATCACTCCGTCGAGGCCGCCGCCGGGCGCGACCTGCGCGCCGCCGATGCCGTTGTCCTCGACCCTGGCCCACAGCGCGCCGTCATCCCTCACGCGCGCGACCACGCGGCACTCGCTCGCTCGCGAGTGCTTGGCGGCGTTGGTGAGCGACTCGGCGATGGCGAAGTAGACGGCGGCCTCGGCGTCCCGGCCGCAGCGCCGCTGCAGGCGCACGTCGAGCTGCACCGGGATGTGGGATCTCGCGGCGAGCGCCGAGAGGGCGGCGTCGAGACCGCGGTCGTCGAGCACCGAGGCGTAGATGCCCCGCGCGAGCTGCCGCAGCTCTGTGATGGCCGCCTTCGTCGAGGTGTGGGCCTCGGCGATGAGCGCCTTGGCGGCGTCGGGATCGGCGTCGATCTGCTGCTGCGCGAGGCCGAGCGTCATGGCCACCGACACGAGGCGCGGCTGCACGCCGTCGTGCAGATCCCGCTCGATGCGGGTGCGCTCGACGTCGGCGGCCCGCACCGCGCCCTCGCGCTGCCGTGCCGAGACCTGCGCTCGCTCGCTCAGCTCCGCCTCGTTCGCGCCGGCGCCGATGATCGCCACGGACACGAGACGATGCAGGAGCGCAAGGCCCACGACCCCGACCACGCTGAGCAGCGCTCCGACGATCTCGGGCTGCCACCAGACCGAGAACGACGTGAAGACCGAGATGACGGATCGTACGAACCACTGCACGAGGCCCAGCAGGCCGACGCCCATGAGGCTCGCGATCCCGAAGTTGGCGAGCGCGCGCCACATGCGGCCGTCGACCGACTGGCGGCCGACCGACCGCAGCCACGCCTTGAAACCCGGTCCGGTCGGGTCGCTCCAGGCGGGAGGCGAGACGTCGAGACGGTACAGCCCGCTGACGCGATGCGTCTCGAACCATGAGATGCCGTAGAGCGCGTAGACGAGCCCCACCAGCACCACGGCGCCGAGACCCAGGATGAGGAGCAGGCCGATGCCGGTGCCGAGCGCCGCGAAGAGGAACGCGATGATGGTGAAGCCGATCACGCCGAGTGCGGCGAGGTGCAGGATCGTGAGCGCGATGCGGAACGGGGGCCGCGAGCCGTTCTGCGGCTGTACGGGTGCCGTCGGCAGGGGAACGGGAGCGGCGGTCGCCGCGGGGTCGGCGGGCGCCGCGGCCGCCGCGGCGGCGGTCGGAGCGCCCGGCGCGGCGCCGTCCTCTATTGAACTGATCATGTCTCTACGCTAGGCCGTGCGCTCCGCCGACGGCACCGAGCCAGCCGGAAGCGCCGTTACGGGTTTCCCTATCGGCTCGCGACGATCGGGATCGGCGCCCTCGGGGGTAGCGGGTGCGCGAGCGGGAGTTCCCCGCGCGGTCACCGTTGCAGCGACGCCGAGGGAAGCTCGAACCAGCGCAGACGCTCGAAATCACTGCTGAGACGCTCGTCGGAGGTGAGCACGGTCTCGGCCTCGGCCGGATCATGCAGCGACTCGAACAGCGCTCTCGCCTCGACGAGATAGTCGGCGAGCACCGACTCGGGCGCCCGGTCATCGTGCCGCGGCGGCACAAGCGCGTCGCCGCCGGCGAAGCTCAGCTGATCCAGCCGCAGCGGCGGCTCGACGAGGCCGCCCTCGTGCCGCCACAGCCCGGTGGCGGGCGAGAACCGGTACTGCGGAAGGAGCTTATGACCGTGATCGGCGACCATCGAGACCGCGTCGACGATGTACTGGCACACGACGTCGCTGATGAAGTAGTTGAAGCTCACTCGCACCCAGCCCGGTTTGATGCCCTCGCACCCCCGCACGATCTCCCGCTCGAACTCGTGCGAGCGCTCCAGGTCTATGCCCAGGAGACGGTGCCCGTAGGGCCCCGCGCACGAGCATCCCCCGCGCGCCTGGATACCGAAGAGGTCGTTCAGCATGGCGACGACGGCGTTGTGATGCAGGTACCGTCCGCCGGGACGAGTAACGACGAACGAGACGATCGACAACCGATCGACGGTGGGGCTGCCCAGCACCCGAAGCGCCGGATGCTCGCCCCACGAGCGCATCGCCCGTTCGAGGTGGGCCCGCTCCCGCCGGCGAATGGTGTCGACCCCGACCGCGTCCTTGAGCGCGAAGATGAGCCCCGCTCGGATCGACTCGACGATAGCGGGCGTGCCCGCCTCCTCGCGATGGGCGGGATCGGCGATGTACCTGTGCTCAGAGGGATTGACGTACGCGACCGTTCCGCCGCCCACGGCGTCGGGCACCCCGTTCGACAGCAGCACCCGCTTCACGACGAGCACGCCGGGGGTTCCCGGGCCGCCGACGAACTTGTGCGGCGAAAGGAACACCGCGTCCGCCCGTGAAGCGTCGATGTCGACGTAGGGCCCCGCGGCGGCGTAGTCCCAGAAGGCGAGCGCGCCGTGCTCGTGCAGAAGCTCGGTGATCCCCGCGGTGTCGGTGAGGATGCCCGTGACGTTGCTCGCGGCGCTGAAGGATCCGATCTTGAGCGAGCGATCCGCATAGCGTTCGAGCTCCGCCGCGAGGTGGTCGGTGTCGACACGGCCGTCCGTCCGCTCGCGGATCGTCACGACATCGGCGATGGACTCCCGCCACGGCAGCTCGTTGCTGTGGTGCTCGTACGGCCCGATGAAGACCACGGGGCGGCGCTCTTCGGGGATCCGTGCGGGCGATCCGAGCCGTCGCTCCAGTCCGGCCGGCAGGCGCAGCCCGAGGATCCCGATGATCTTGTTGATCGCCGCGGTGGCGCCGCTGCCCGTGAAGATCACCACCGTGTCGTCGGTTCCCTTCACCGCGCGATGGATCACGGCCCGAGCGTCCTCCCGCAGGCGCGTGGTCTGCAGACCGGTTCCGCTCGACTCCGAATGCGTGTTCGCATAGCGGGGCAGCACCTCGTCGCGCACGAAGTCCTCGATGAACGCGAGCGCTCGACCGCTCGCCGTGTAGTCGGCATAGGTGACCCGGCGCGGCCCGAACGGCCCGCCCACAACCCGATCATCACCGATAACGGAATCGCGAATGCGCGCGAGCAACGCATTCCCGGCGGCCGCGGAGCCGCCCACGACGGCCTCGCCCCCGTTTTCACCCCTCATGAACACCCCTCGACCTTCCCCTCCGGCAGCAGCACGTCACGCGACGATCGCGAAGCGGTCCTCTCCAACGATTCTGAAGCGCGTGACCTCTCAGGTCGAGCGAGAGTTCATGAAGGCAGGTCAAACAATCCCTTATGCGAGACCGGGAGAAGAGAGTCGGTGCCGGGTCGGCGGCGAGCTGGCGAGGTCAGCCGGTGGCGATCGGGAGCCCGGTCGCCTCTGCGGCCTGTTCCCGGGAGCCGAGGTTGGACACGTTCATGATGCCGGCTCGGCGCATGAGCGCCATCGCCTGACCGGAACGATTGCCGGAGCGGCAGTAGAGGAGGTACTCCGCGTCGGGATCGAGGTGCGGGATCACGGCTTCGAACTCCCCGGCGTTGAAGTCGACCATCCGTGCCCCCTGCAGGTGCCCGTCAGCATATTCTTCGGGCGTGCGGGCGTCGATGAGGATCGCGCCGTCGTCGGGCGTGAAGGAGTCCTTGCGGTTCGATGCCGGGGCGGCGGCGAGCAGGGCGGCGGCCGCGACGAGCCCGAGCGGTAGTGCGGAAATGCGGGAGAGTGTCATCAGTGGTCCTTAATCTTCAACGGTCGCTGGATCTATTCGAGAGGAGGCCGGGAACTTGCGGGATGAGGGCGATCCTGCCCGTGACGGGAGCGGCTCTCGAGTCACTGACGCAGTGCCCGCTTCGGCCTGCGAGCCTGACGCCGATGAGAGAGCCGCCGATGGCCGCGCCGCGCCGCGTCAGAACGCCGCTCGGCTCGTGCGTGCGATTGATCTCCTCTCGTCCACGCGGAACGGCGCCGAAGCCTCCGCGGAGCGCTAGAGCGTCTCGACGACGGGGTCGTTCCCCGGCAAGGCTACCCAGGCGAGATAGCTGCCGTCGAGCTCGGCGACATCGTAGCCCGCCCGGCGGAGCGCGCTGGCGGCGACCGAGTTGCGAACGCCGCTCCGGCAGTAGGCGACGATGGTTCCGGCGCCCTTCTCCGGCAGTTCCTGCTGCCGCCACAGCACTCGGCCTCCCGACATCTGCACGGCTCCGGGCAGGTGCCCTTCGGCGTACTCCGTCTTGTTGCGCACGTCGAGCAGCAGCGCGGAGTCGAAACCGTCGAGATCCTCGGGTCCGATCAGCTTCGGCTGCTCCAGATCCAGCCCTTCGAGTGAGGCGATGAAACCCCTCGCGCCGTCGATGCCGACCCTCACGAGGTGGTCGCGCAGCTCTTCGGCTTCTTCGCGTGATTCGGAGAGGAGCACGAGCGGCCGGTGCTCGACCTCGGGGTCGTAGACCCAGGCGCCGTAACTGGCGGCCTTCGCGACGCCGGGGATGTTGAGCGAGCGGGCGACCGTGCCCCGGTGCACCGCGCGATGGTCTCGCGTGTCGACGAGAATGACGCTGTCGCTCTCGAGCGCTGAGGACAACTCGTCCGCGGAGTACTCGACCAGCTCGGGCGGCTCGCCGATGAGGGTGGGACCGGCCCGGTTCTGCCTCTTCATGCGCCCGAAGTAGGCGTGCGCGTCGGGCTGGCCGGAGAGCAGTTCGTTGCAGAACCCCTGCTCGTCGTCATTCGCGAGGTATTCGCCCCACCAGGAGAAGCTGCGCTCGTAGCCGACGGTGGAGGCCGGGACCGCGCCGAGCGCCCGGCCGCAGGCCGAGCCGGAGCCGTGCGCCGGGAGCACCTGAACGTAGTCGGGTACCGTGAGAAAGCGGTCTCGGAGACTCGCGTACAGATCTTTCGCCCCCTGGAAGCGGGTGTCGACACCGCCCGCGGCCTCGTCGAGGAGGTCGGGGCGGCCGAGGTCGCCGACGAACACGAAGTCGCCGGTGAGCATGAAACCGGGCTCGTCGGCCTGCGCGCCATCGGTGACGAGGAAGGACAGGTGCTCGGGCGTGTGGCCCGGGGTGTGAGAGGCCTCGATGCCGATGTCGCCGAGCTGGATCCGGTGCCCGTGCCTCATGCGCACGGCGGGGCCCGCCGGGCCGTCGTCGAAGTCCGGCCCGTAGGTCCAGCCGGGACCGCCCTCGCCGGAGATGTAGATCTGCGCTCCGGTGCGGGCCGCGAGCTCTCGGGAGCCCGAGAGATAGTCGGCGTGGATGTGTGTCTCGGTGACCGCGGTGATGGTCATCCCGTTTCTCTCGGCGATCTCGAGGTAGACGTCGAGGTCTCGGCGGGGGTCGACCACGATGGCTTCGCCGCTCGCCTGGCAGCCGATGAAATAGCTCGCCTGGGAGAGGTCCTCGTCGTAGATGCGTTCGAGCAGCATTGAGGTGCGTCCTTTCGATCCACGCCCTGGATTGGCGCTGAGGGGTTCAGCGGCCGAGGAGGCGCGCGAAGAATCCGCTCCGCTCCGCCTTGGCCGCATCGATCTGTGCCTGGGTGTGCCGACCGTCGCACCACTCGGAGGCCGGCACGCTCGCCTTCACCACGGCGACGTGCTGGCCGCAACCGGCCCACGTGGTTCTCCCGCAGGTGCGGCACTTCACGGGTCGACACATCTGCGACCTCCGATCTCTCGTTCGCCTTCCGCAAAAAATACCCCCAGGAGTATTATTAGCAATATACCCTCGAGGGTACGAGGGGTGTCAACCCCGGCTTCGGAAAGGGATAGTCATGAGCGCTGCGAACTCCGAGGGGACCAAGATCTTCGGCCACGACCCCGAGGCGAAACGCAAGGTGGTCAACCGTCTGCGCAGGGCTCGGGGCCAGCTCTCCGCGGTGATCGACGCGGTGGAGAACGAGGCGCACTGCAGGGATGTCGTGCAGCAACTGGCCGCCGTGTCGAAGGCGCTGGACCGCGCGGGGTTCCTCGTCATCTCCTCATCTCTGAAGGAGTGCCTCGAGAACCCCGACGCCGAGGGCGCCCCGCAGCCGGACGAGCTCGAGAGGCTGTTCCTGTCACTGGCCTAGACCCACCTGGTGGGGCGGGTCCGGATCCTCGACGTCAGGTGCAGCGGGCGCGCGCCGATGGTCGCGAGCCGGAGCCCGGTCGGGATCGGATGTGCCCCGGACGACCCGAACGAGCAGCGCTAGTGCTCGTCGACGACGTCCCTCTGCTCCGCGTAGGCGCTGCGCAGATGCACCGCCTCCGTCTTCGCGCCGGTGCGCCTGCGTTTGCGGGCGGAAGCGGCCAGGTTGAGCACCTCGACGAAGATGGCGAACGCCATCGGCCCGTAGATCAGCGCCTTCTCGATGTAGACGCCGAAGCCGTCGGCGATGAGAAACGCGCCGATGAGCACGAGGAACGCGAGCGCGAGCATCTTCACCGTCGGGTGACGGTTCACGAACGCGAAGATGTGCTTCGACGCGAAGAGCATGATGCCGAAGGAGAGCACCACGACGGTGATGATGACGAGCAGGTTGTCCGTCATGCCGACCGCTGTGATGACCGAGTCGAGCGAGAACACGAGGTCGAGCACGAGGATCTGCGCGAGCACGGCGCCGAAGGTCGCCCGGACCGCCGAACCGCTCTCCTGCTCCTCGGCGCCCTCGAGCCGGTGGTGGATCTCGGTGACGGCCTTGTACAGCAGGAACAGCCCGCCCGCGATGAGGATGAGGTCGCGGCCTGAGAAGCCGATCCCGAGCACCTCGAAGAGCTCCTCGTTGAGCGTGATGATCCACCCGGCGAACAGCACCAGCAGCACTCGCATGAACATCGCCAGTGTGAGGCCGAGGGTGCGGGCCTTCGCCTGCTGATGCTCCGGGAGCCTCCCCGCGAGGATCGAGATGAAGATGACGTTGTCGACTCCGAGCACGACCTCCAGCACGAACAGCGTGAGGAACACGGCCACGAGGTCGGGGGTGAACTCCAGTGCGAACTCCATGACGACTAGCTTGCCGTACCGCCAGCGCGATGTTGCCGTGATAAAGCTGCGAATCGATTCCGCCCCGCGGGACGCCGTCAGGTCTGCTGAGCTGCCGCGTGCGGGTTATCCTCGTGCTCGATTCCGTGATGCTCCTTGCCGCGACCGAAGCTGAGCAGACGAAGAGCGTTGGCGACCACGACCAGCGTGGAGCCCTCGTGGATGAGCACGACCGCTCCGATGTTGAGACCGAAGAAGGTCATCACGATGAGGAAGGCCACCACGAGCAGACTCGCGGCGAGATTCTGCGCGATGATCCTGCTGGTCGCGCGGCTCAGCCGAACCGCGAACGGGACCCTGCCGAGATCATCGCTCATCAGCGCGATGTCGCAGGTTTCGAGAGCCACCGTGGATCCGGCCGCGCCCATGGCGATGCCGACATCGGCGCGAGCCATGGCCGGCGCGTCGTTCACGCCGTCGCCGACCATGGCGATCGGCTCGTAGCGCTCCCGGAGCTGACCGATCTGGGTCACCTTGTCCTCGGGGAGCAGATCCCCGAGGGCGGTATCGACCCCGACCTCCCGTCCGACGGCATCGGCGACTTGCTGATTATCGCCGGAGATCATGACGGTCTGCCCGATTCCCGTGTCGCGGAGTGCGGACACGACCTGGGTCGACTCGCCTCGCGCGGCGTCCATGACGCCCACCAGGCCGAGGAATCGACCCGCGTACCGCACGATCATGACGGTCTGCCCGGAATTCCGGGTCTGTTCGTAGGCGGCCTGGAGTTGCTCGGGGAGGGCGAGATCCTGTTCCTGGAACATCCGGAGGTTGCCGACCTCGGCCATCTCGCCCTCGACGTTGGCCCGCACACCACGGCCGGTCACGGAGTTGAGATCGGTCGCGGTCAGCCTCTCCTGCTCGGGCACCTGCCCGGAAAGGTCGCGCACGATGGCGTCGGCCAGGGGGTGATCGCTGAGCGCCTCCACGGCGAGCAGTATCGGGACGAGCCTCGAGCCCGCGTCCTCCGCGACCGGGCTCACGGAGGTGACCGCGGGCATTCCCCAGGTGAGCGTTCCAGTCTTATCGAAGGCCACGGCCTTCACCTTGCCGAGCGTCTCCAGGGGCGCTCCGCCCTTGACGAGCACACCGGCGCGCGCGGCGCGCGCCACTCCGGCGAGCACGGCGGCCGGCGTGGCGATCGCCAGCGCGCACGGGCTCGCCGCCACCAGAACGGTCATAGCGAGGTAGAAGGCGGCGTTGAACGGGCTGGCAAGGCCGAGCCACGAGACGAGCAGCGTCACCAGAACGCCGATGATGACTGCGGGAACGTACCACCGCTGGAACCGGTCGATGAACAACTGCGTCGGCGACTTGGACTGGTCGGCGTTGCGCACGAGCTCGACGACCCGGCTGAGGGTGGAATCGGCGGCCGTGGCCGTCACCACCACCTCGAGCGCTCCGGCGCCGTTGACCGTACCGGCGAAGACCTTGTTGGCCGCGGGCAGTCCCGCGAGGTTCCGCAACGCCCGCTCGGGATCGTCGACCGGCTCCTTCTCGACCGGGATGGACTCCCCCGTGACAGCCGATTGGTCGATCGCCGAGCGACCCGTGACCACGAAGCCGTCAGAGGGCACCCGGGAGTTGGGCCGGATGACGATGATGTCGCCCACGGCGAGATCCTCGACGGGCACCTCGACCGGGTCGGCATCGCCGCGCCGCACGAGCGCGGTGCGGGGCGCGAGCTCGGCGAGTGCCTCGATGGACTTGCTCGCGCGGCTCATCGCGTACTCCTCGAGCGCGTGCCCGAGGCTGAACAGGAAGAGCAGGACGGCGCCCTCGGCCCATCGCCCGATCAGAGCCGCGCCGAACGCGGCCACCAGCATCAGGAAGTCGACCTCGAACTTGCCCTGCCGGGTGGATCTGACGGCCGTGCGGATGGTGAAGAAGCCGCCGAAGAAGTAGGTGGCGAGGAAGAAGATCAGGGGAACCCCGACCATGGGCAGATCGAAGACGAGCTCCGCCAGCATCCCGGCGCCGTAGGTCACCCCGGCCAGGATGGCGAACCAGAGCTCCATCCGGGATGAGCCGTGGTCGTGCTCGGTGCTGGATTCGCCAGGCTTCGCCGTCCCGTTCCTTGGTGAGGAGGTCATACCGCACACCATACATGGAGATGCTTGATTCTCGTCTGTTGCGGAATCTGGGCCCGGTCTCGCGAGCAGCGTTCCACCGGGGTCGCGACCGCAGCCATCGCCGCCTCCCTCATCGAGGCCCGCTCCAGCCCCGCGCGGCGACCGGCATCGCGTCTCGCGCCTACTGCGCAGACGGCCCCGGAGCCGCTGCCATGTGGTCGATCAGCCGAGTCCGGGCGTTCTCGAGATGCTCCACGAGAAGCCGCGAGGCCTGCTCTCCGTCACGACCGCCGATCGCGTCAAGAATCGCGGCGTGCTCGGCCGAGATGCGTGTCGCGTCGAGCAGCCCGGCGCCCTGCACCTGGGACATGCACATGCCGACCTCGTCGATGAGAACGTCGTACGCGAGCCTTGTGCGCTCGCTTCCCCGCGCATTCACGAGTGAGCGGTGAAACGTCAGATCGGGGCCGATCACCTCGACCGCGGCAGAACCGCGAAGATCGCGAATCTCACGGTTCGCGCGGACGGCCCCGTCGGGAACCTTCGCGTCGAGCGCGAGTTCACGGACGACCTGCGACTCGATGAGTGCGCGAGTGCGGTAGATATCGCTCACATCATCGGGGGTCAGTTTCACCACTCGGGCCGTCTTATGCGCCGAGCGCGTGAGCAGTCTCACTCCAACGAGCGCGTCGAGTGCCGAGCGAGCGGTCGGCCGCGAGACCTCGTAGCGCTGGGCGACCTCGACCTCTCGTAGCGCCGTGCCCGGAACGAGTTCGCCATCGAGAATGCGGGTGCGGAGATCCGTGACCAATGCATCCACGATCGATACGACATTCCGTCGCAGGTTCATGTCCGCCCCCGTCCCGAGCTATTCCCGCCCCCATTCTAATCGGGATTGCGATATTGTTAGGTTCGTATTCTTGTCAGACAGAATTGCGGGGTGTGGAACGTCATGCAGGCCACCAGCGAGCTTCCGGGCGGGATCACAGCGGCGATCACCGATGCAGCGCGAATCCTCACCCGACCGATCGATCGGCACGCGTACGGGAGCGACGCTTCCCACTACGACCTCACCCCGAAGGCGGTGGTGGTCGTCGAGAACGCCGACGAGGCGGGGGCCCTCATGCGTGCCGCGAGCAGCGCGGGTGAGTCGGTCACCTTCCGCTCAGGGGGCACCAGCCTCTCCGGCCAAGGCGTCACCGACGGCATCCTGGCGGACACGCGCCGTTCGTTTCGCAAGATCACGGTCCTTGACGGAGGTTCGCGCGTGCGGGTGGAGCCCGGTGCCACCGTTCGGCAGGTCAACGCCCGCCTTGCACGATTCGGGTACCGCCTCGGCCCCGACCCCGCAAGCGAGGCGGCCTGCACGATCGGCGGTGTGATCGCAAACAATTCGAGCGGCATGGCCTGCGGCACCGCGGAGAACACCTATCGAACTCTCGAGTCAGCGGTGCTCGTGCTGCCGAGCGGCACGATCCTCGACACCGCGGACCCGCAGGCCGATCAGTTGCTCGCCGACCGCGAGCCCGATCTGGTCGCCGGCCTCTTGTCGCTCTCGCGCAGAGTGACGACGAACGCCCGCTCCCGGGAGATCATCGAACGGCACTTCTCCCTGAAGAACACACTGGGGTACGGGATCAACTCCTTCCTCGATCACAGCACCCCGAGCCAGCTGCTGCTCCATCTCGTCATCGGCTCAGAGGGCACACTCGCGTTCGTAGCGGAAGCGACCTTCCGCACCGTCAGAGCGAGCTCGCACATGACGACGACGCTGGCGCTCTTTCCGTCGGTCGATGCCGCAACCGACGGCCTTCCGGCTCTGGTGGAATCCGGTGCGGCCACGCTGGAACTCATGGATGCCGCGTCACTCGCCGTCGGGCAGAAGCTCCCCGGGGTGCCATCGTCCCTCCTCGGGTTCGAGGTCGACTCGCAGGCGGCCCTGCTGGTCGAGTACCAGGCCGCCTCGCAGGCGGAACTCGACGAGCGGGCCATCCGCGGGCAAGCCGCGATCGACTCGCTGGGCCTCCTGACGCCGGCGCGGCTCTCACGCGATCCTGCAGAGCGCGCAGCAGCTTGGAAGTTCAGGAAGGGCCTGTACGCCTCGGTCGCCGGCGCAAGACCGAGCGGCACCACCGCGCTCCTCGAAGACATCGCTGTGCCGGTCGAACGCCTCGCTGCGACCTGCGTTCAGCTGCAGGAGCTGTTCGCCGAGTTCGGGTACCGGGACTCGGTCATCTTCGGGCACGCGAAGGACGGCAACATCCACTTCATGCTGACCGACCGCTTCGAGGGCGACGAGTCGGTCGGTCGACTCGCCGATTTCACCGACCGAATGGTCGATGTCGTGCTCGCTGCCGAGGGGAATCTGAAGGCCGAGCACGGAACGGGTCGCGCCATGGCCCCGTACGTGCGACGACAGTACGGCGATGAGCTGTACAGCGTCATGCTGGCGCTCAAGCGACTGTGCGACCCCGCGGGCGTGCTCAACCCGGGCGTGATCATCGAAGAGGATCGCACCGCGCACCTCAAGAACATCAAGCTCACCCCGACGGTCGAAGAGGAGGTCGACCGCTGCGTCGAATGCGGCTACTGCGAGCCGGTCTGCCCGAGTCGTGATCTGACGCTCACCCCTCGGCAGCGCATCACCGTGCGGCGCGCGCACGCCAAGGCCGTGGCTGCCGGAGACGACGCCCTGGCCGAGAGCCTCGAACGCGATTACGAGTACGACGGCAAGCAGACCTGCGCAGTGGACGGCATGTGCCAGACGGCCTGCCCGGTGCAGATCAACACCGGTCTCCTCGTCAAACGCCTCCGCCGAGAAGATGCGAGCCCCGTCGCTTCCGCCGCGTGGAGGGCCGCGGCAGCAGGCTGGGGCACCGTGACTCGCGTCGGATCAGGCGCGCTGACACTGGCGTCGAAGCTGCCGACGGGTCTGGTCGCCGGCGCGACCGAGGCCGCCCGCGCCGTGCTCGGATCGGAGGCTGTTCCCCGCTATTCCGGAGAACTCCCCGGCGGCGGCAAGAACCGGCGGCGCCTCGCAGGCCACCTGGGGCGGCCAGGCGTCGCGCCGAAGGCAATCTACATCCCGGCGTGCGTGAATAGCATGTTCGGCGCCGAATCGGGCGACGGCGGTGTCGCCGACGCCTTCGCCGCACTGCTCGATCGGGCCGGCGTCGGCGTGGTCGTGCCCGAAGGGGTCGAAGAGCTGTGCTGCGGCACGCCGTGGGCCTCCAAGGGCTTCGCATCGGGCGCTCGACGGATGGCCGAGCGCGTGCGGGAATCGCTCGCGGCTATCGGCGGCACGCAGCCGCTCCCGATTCTGAGCGACGCGAGCAGCTGCACCGAGGGCTTTGCCCGACAGCTCGAGGAGCGGGGGTACGAAGTCGAGGACTTGGTCGCTTTCACCGTTCGAGAGCTCCTCCCGCGGCTGAACCCCGCGCAGGTATCTCAGACGCTCGCGCTTCACCCGACCTGCTCTTCCACCCAGATGGGAGTGAACGACGACCTGAAGCGCATCGGCGAGGCCGTTGCCTCGGCGGTGTTCGTCCCCGACAGCTGGGGGTGCTGCGCTTACGCGGGCGACCGCGGCATGCTGCACCCCGAGCTGACGGCCTCCGCCACCGCGACGCAGGCGGCCGAGGTCATCGCGGCGAACGCCGATCGTCACGCGTCGTGCAACCGCACCTGCGAACTGGGAATGACTCGCGCCACGAATCGACCGTACCGCCACGTGCTCGAGCTGCTCGAGGAGGCCACGCGCTGAGGCGGCCAGCATGGTGCGCCGCACGAAGCCGGCGGCGCACCACCCGTTCTTACCGCAGCGCTGAAGCGGCGCGCTTCACGCCGAGTTCGGGGCTCGTGAGCACCGGCACGCCGACGGGCGCGGTCGCAGCGGCCGAGGCCATCGAGGCCTGCGCCAGCACGATGGAGTCCACGTTCTCGGCCTGGGCGGCAATCGCCGCTCCGACAAGCTCGTCGTGCCGCGCACGATCCCCGGAGACCACGGCCTCGAAGGCCCCGTGCACGAGCACCTCGGCGATGTCCACCGTGCGGCCGGCCAGCTCTGCACGCTCGCGCAGCAGCGCGACGGTCGGGGCGAGGGTGGTGGGCAGCGTCGCGATGACCGCCACGCGCGCAGACGAGTTCACCGCCTCGTCGGCCATCGCCTCGTCGATGCGCAGCACGGGAATGCCGACGTCAGCGGCGACGTCGGCGGCATAGCCCGAGATGGAGGAGCAGGAGAACATCACGGCCTCGGATCCGGCCCGTTTCGCGGCAGATGCCAGGTTGCCGAGCCGTGCCCGAATATCGGCGGGGTTCGCGCCGGCGCGCAGATCACCGACGATCGCACTGTCGAGCAGGTGATGGATCTCGACGCCGGGGAGGTGCTCCGCGGCCAGTCCGTCGATCGTGGGAATGACGACCGCGCCGGTGTGGATGAATGCCATGCGCGTCATAGCGTTGTTCTCTTCTCCATGTTGTGTGCCGGCGCGCGCCCCTCGCCGAGCCTGACCTCTTCGAACAGTCCGTTCTGCCCCATCTGACCTCCTTTGAGCACCACCTCGATCCGGCCCTGCTGCCCGACTCCCTCGCACAGCACGACGTTGCCCCACGGTGCGGCGCTCAGAGTGAGGGAACGCACACCGAGTTCGCGCAGGATCGCTCCGCACGTGTCTCCCCCGCACAGCACCAGACGCGTCTCCGGGCGCTGTCGCAAGCACTCGCGCCCGGCGGCGACCATTCCCGAGACGATGTCGGCCTCACGCATCGATCCGCCGGAAGGGTCCGTGGTCTGCAGTATCGTGTGATGGCCCGCGGCGTGCAGGGCAACCGTTTCTGCAACGGCGCCCGGACGACGCAGGTCGACGCATCTCCAGCCCGCAGCGACGGCCGCGTTGATCTGGGCCCAGGTCTGCATGGAACGGCTGCCGCTGAGTACGAGGCAGGGGCCGTCTGCCGCAGGCGCGCGGGTGGGCAGCTCGGGCGCGTCGCCGCCCAGCGCCCGACCGATGCCGAGACTCAGACCGCCGGAGCCGAGCACGAAACGCGGACCCGGGCTGGCCGCCCTCGCACCGGCGAGGATCGCTCTCCCCAGAGCCTCAAGGTGCGCGTCGTTGAGGGCATCGCACACGACGATCCCGCTGCCCTCACCCGACAGACTCCGGGTCACGGCGGCATCGTCACCCGATCCGATCGCCGCCTCGAGCTCGAGCCAGCTCAGTGTCGCTACCGGCAGTGCGGTCTGGGCGCCGAGGTGAAGCGCGAGTTCGGACTCGGTGATCGGCGTCGCGGGGTGGCTGCGCATGGTCGGCTGCCGATCGAGGCGGAACACCTCTCCCGCCTCCGCGGCGAAGTGATGCCCGAAGAACGTGAAGCGTCCGAAGCCGGGCTGCGCGAAGACGGTCGGAATCTGCTGCGGCCCGAACCTCTCGATGGCGATCTCGCAGACCCGGCCGAGACTCCCCCGCTCGGCTGAGGAATCCGCGGTCGAGCAGGCCTTGTACTGCACCACCCGAGCCCCGGTGGCCGCCAGTAGCGCCAGCGCGGGGCCGACCTCGGCTTCGAGCCGCTCGGTGGGGAGCGAGCGCGCGATTCCTGCGATACCGATGACGTCCGGGACCGTTTCGCCGCTGTCGGCGCCGTCACGCATCTCGGGCAGGCCGTCGATACCGGTGCTGAGCACGCCGGCGAGCCCGGCGCGCCGGAACTGCAGCATGCTGTCCACCGCGCCGGTGAAGTCGTCGGCGTAGTAAGCGAACGTCACGGAACCATCCTCACGCTGCCGGCCGGAACTTCGCCAGCGCAGTCGCCAGTTCGGGCACCCTCGCGGCTTGAGCGTCGATGTCCACTCCTGCGAGCGCCGCGTCCCAGGCCGCCCGCATGGCCGTGACCCCCGCCGCTGATCCGCCAGGGTGTCCGTGAATGCCGCCTCCGGCGAGCACGAGCAGCTCGGTCGACCCCACCTGGTCGTAGGTCTCCGGGGCCAGGTCCGGGGTCTGCCCGGATGAGAGCACCGGAACCGCGCCGTATCCGCCCAGGAGGGGCGTGCGCACGGCGTCGATCGCAGCCAGAACCTCATCATCATCGCCATAGAACTTGTTGCGCAAGCCGTTGGTGTGCACGTGGTCGGCGCCGCTCAGCCGGGCGAGCTTCTGGAACACGCGGAAGTCGATGCCCAGCTGAGGGGAACGCGCCGTCGCCCCGAGCATCGCCCGGTGTCCGTGGATCGGCAGTTCGCACCGATCCCGCACATATGCGAGGCCGGAGTACCCGACCGCGTTCACCGTCACCATGACGCAGGTGCCACCGGCGTCGCGCACCAGGTCGTGGTTCGCCGGCATCCGGTCGATGTCGTCGGTGATGTTGAACGCGTACATCGGCCGATGCCCGGTCTCGTCCGCGACGCGGTCGAGCGCCTCGGTGACCACGCGGACTCGGTCTGCGAACGGGAAGTACGGGGGGTTGCCCTGCAGCTCATCGTCCTTGATGAAGTCGATCCCGGCTCGCCCGAGCTCGGTTACCAGCTCGCCGAGGGCCTCGGGGGCGAGACCGACGCTCGGCTTGACGATGGTGCCGAGCAGCGGGCCTCCCCTGCGACCGATCGAGTCGAGTGTTCCCCGCCAGCCGAACTGCGGCCCGGGATACCGGTCCGCGAACTCGATCGGCAGCTCGATGTCGACGAGCCGAATGGCGCCCACTGTCCTGATCTCGAACAGGTTGCCCGCCACGGCTGCGAGCAGGTTCGGGATCGACGTGCCGAAGTTCTCGAGCGGGAACTCGATGCTCAGCCGGGCTCGCTTCGCCTGCGACCAGTCGCCCGTGGCCCCGGGCAGCGGGCTGTGCCCGCTCAGCTCGATCTCCTCGATGCCCGTCACGCGCGCCGCATGCCTGCTCTTGAGCTCCGGGGTCTCCCGGGCAACGGCGACGAAGGTGCCGCTGGACTGTTCACCGGCGATCTCTGCGGCGACCGTCTCGAGGCCAAGGGTGGTCTCGACCTCGTATACGGCGGTGACGAAAGGGGGCATCGAGGAGTCTCGCTTCTCTGGGTACAGCACTGACTGGGTTCACTTGGACATGGTTCCGACCGGCGCCGACTCGGCGGGGGCAAACGGACCGGAGGCGCTCGCAGAGAGCTTCGGCTGTTTGTAGGCGACGATCATGATCGCTGCGACGACGAAGCACACGGCGAAGAAGATCAGGCCGCCGCTGTTGCTGCCGGTGAGGTCGGCGAAGAATCCGAGGATGTAGGGCCCGAAGAATCCGCCGAGGTTGCCGACGGAGTTGATGAGGGCCAGGGCGCCCGCCGCGCCCGCCCCCGTGACAAGACCGGCCGGCAGGTTCCAGAACACCGGCGTCGCCGAACGCTGGCCGGCTGCTGCCACACCGATGCCGAGCAGCGCCACCCACGGGTTCGCGACGGCCACGGACACGATCAGGGCGATCGCGGCGATCACCAGCGGGACGGCGGCGTGAAAACGGCGCTCGTTCCGTCTGTCGGAGCTGGAGGAGACGAAGATCAGCGCCACGATGGCCATCAGCCACGGGATCGCGGAGAGCGCGGAAGCCCCGAAGTCGCTGATGCCCTCGAACTCGGACTGGACGATCTGCGGCAGCCAGAAGGTGATGCCCCAGAAGCCGACGACCATCATGAAGTAGAGCACGCTGAGGTACCAGATGCGGGTGTTGCGGAACGCCGACCTGAGGGTGCTGACACCCAGCTTCTCCTTCTCCTGCGCTTCGGCGGCGAGGGTGTTCACCAGCCAGGTCCTCTCGGCCGAGGTCAGCCACTTCGCCCTCTGCGGGCTTTCCGGGAGGAAGAAGAGAACGAGCAGACCCAGGACGACAGCGGGCACACCGGCGACGATGAAGACCCAGCGCCAGCCGGCCAGACCGAGGAACTGGTCGAGATTGAGCACCGCCCCCAGACCCACAGCGCCGCCGGCCAGGGCCAGCAAGACGAGAATCTCGAGGCTGGCGATCGCCTTGCCGCGCATCTTCGAAGGGAACCAGGTCGTGAAGATCAGGAGAATGCCCGGGTAGGCGCCCGCCTCTGCGATACCCAGGAGGATACGCATGATGTAGAAGCTGACCTCGCCCTGCACGAAGCACGTGAGCAGCGTGATGATGCCCCAGCTGATCATGATCCTGGCCATCCAGACCCGTGCGCCGATCTTGTGCAGCAGGATATTGCTCGGAACTTCGCAGAGCGCGTAGCCGACGAAGAAGAGACCGGCGCCGAGCCCGAATGCGGCCGCGCTGATTCCGAGATCCGCGCGCATCTGGAGCGCGGCGACACTGACCGCTGTGCGGTCGAGATAGTTGAAGAAGTAGCCGATGATGAGTAGCAGCGCCACCCGTCTGATCAGCTTCCCGGTGAGGCCTTTCGGCATGATGTCCGTCATTGCAATCGTCCTTGATGAATCCGGTTTCGGTGGTGCGGCGTCCGCCGCTTCGCATATATGAATAAATAACGTACATGTCATATCTACCACCGCTCCTCCGGGGACGTCAACCTCCTGCAGCACCGTGGTGCTAATCTGGGCCCCAGTCACGAGCCCCCTGCGACCCGAGAGAAGTCCGTCGTGCCACACAGACAGAGCCACCTCAGACCCCTCAGCACCGACCCTCGAATGCGGTTATGGGTGAAGGTGGCTCGGATGTACCACGAGGAACGAATGGGCCAGCCGGCGATCGCCAAGCGCCTCAATCTCTCCCAGTCGCAGATCTCCCGGCTGCTGAGGGAGGCGCAGGACAACGGGGTGATCCGCACTCTCGTGGTCACCCCGACGGGGCTCTACTCCGAACTCGAGGAGGAGCTGAGGCGCCGTTTTGATCTCTTAGACGTCGTCGTCGCCGATGCACCCGACGATGATGCGCACGCCGTCACGTCCGCGATCGGCACGGCTGCCGCCGTCTACCTCGAGCACACGCTCGGCCGCGGCGAGCGCTTGGGCGTATCTTCTCGTTCGGCGGCGCTCCAGGCCACAGTGGACGTCATGTCGCCGGTGAAGACCGGAGCAGTGGAAACCGTCGTGCAGTCGCTGGGAGCAGTCGGAGACGCGGCCATGCGCGCACAGGCCAGTCGCCTCACAGGCAGCTTCGCCCACCTGACCCGCGCCCGCCCTATCTACCTGGCCACCCCCGGCGTCCTGACCAGCCAAGTGGTTCGCGACGGGTTGCTCGCAGATGCGCACATCGCCGAGGCCGCGTCCGCCTGGCGCTCCCTGACCACCCTCGTGACGGGCATCGGAGCGATGAGCGCACCGCACCGCACCGGAGGGAGCGCGCTCGCCGAATCCGACTCCGAGCGGCTGCAGAGGGCCGGGGCGGTCGGCGACATGTGCCTGAACTTCTTCGATGAGCACGGGGCGACTGTGCCCGACGAGCTGAGCGACCGCGTCATCGGTATTTCCGAGGGCGAGCTTCGTGCCGTTCCGCGTCGTATCGCTGTGGCCGGGGGGCCGCAGAAGAGCCGAGCGATCCTCGCCGCGTGTCGCGGAGGTTGGGCGAACGTGCTCGTCACCGACCAATTCACCGCCGAGCGACTCTGCGCATAGCGACCTCTGAAGGCATCTCCCGGTTATGCTCCCGGGCTCAACGGCGGTACGCAGCGGTGACCGGCGGCCCGATGAGGTCGTCGTGTCAGGCTCGCACCGCAGCACTCCACGAGCCGGGCCTTGCGGGGCGGCGCGAGCACGAGGAGACTCGAAGGGAGGACTCCTCGTGCGAACAGGATCGGAGAGGACGCATGGTCGAGGTCACGGTCGCGGGAATGGCGCAGGACGCGCTGGGCCAGTTCGTTCTCCTGCTCCGACCGCTGAACGCAGCGCCCGGCGAGGGACGGATCCTCCCCATCTGGATCGGTCAGCAGGAGGCCGCGTCGATCCTCGTCGCGGTCGAGGGCGCCACGACGCCGCGACCGCTCTCGCACGACCTCATGGTGCGTCTCGTGGCATCGCTCGGTGCGCGCATCGACCGGGTGGAGGTGAGCCGGATCGAGGATCGCACTTTTTACGCGGAGATCCGCCTCGAGACGCCCGCCGGCGTGAGGATCATCGACGCCCGCCCATCTGACGCCGTGGCGATCGCGCGCAGGGCCGACGCGCCGATACACGTCTCGGATGCCGTGCTGGAGCAGGCCGGGGTACCCGATCCGGGTGACGCGGAGCAGGGCGAGGAGCAGCTCACGGAGGAGAAGCTCGCGGAATTCCGACGATTTCTCGACGACGTCGAACCCGAGGACTTCGAGGGCTGAGCCGGTCGCGACCCCGGTCGGCACGCCGTCAATGTCGATCCGCAGGTGGTCGTCGGCGGCCGTTCACCGCTTCAGCTCCAGTGTCTCGGCGTACCCCAGGCGACCTGCGGATCGGCGGTGCGGCCGGGCTCGAAGAGCTCGTCGTGCGCCTCGTTCGTGCGTTCCACCAGCGGACCGAGGGCGGCGTATCCGGCTGCAACCGAGTCGTCGCTGGCATGGCTGGCCCCGGGGAAGTGGTTGGTGCCCTGTGTGATCGCCCCCGGCATCACGATGGAGGTCTGACGCGGTGCGCCCCGACGGTGTTGACGTCGAGGAGATGCGTCAGGTCGTCCTCGGTGAACGCCTCGGTGTATCCGATGAAGAGGTGTCCGGCGTTGTGCACGACCACATCGAGCCGGCCGACCTCGTCGATGACGCGCTGCACCGCGGCATCCGCCGAGGCTTGCGAGGCGACGTCGAGGTGCGTGATCCGCACGGTACCGGGCTGAGATGCGGCGAAGGCCTCCAGCTCGGCCGCCGCACGGGCGTTTCGCCCCTCGGGGTCGCGCATCGTCGCATGGACGGTGCACCCCGCCGAGATCAGGGTCTCAGCCGTGGCGCGTCCGATGCCCGTGGACGTTCCGGTGATGAGAACCGTGTCCGCAGCGCTCACGACGCGCCGCCGTTGATGTGGAGAGTCTGTCCGTTGACCCAGCGGGCGGGACCGGCGAGGAAGGAGACGACCTCGGCGATGTCCTCGGGGGCCCCGAGGCGGCCCATCGGGTTCGCCCGGGCGATGCCGTCGACCTGCTCCTGGCTCTTGCCCTCGAAGAACAGCGGCGTGGCGGTGGGGCCGGGTGAGACGGCGTTGACGGTGATGTCGCGGCCGCGCAGTTCGCGGGCGAGGATGAGCGTGATCGCTTCCACGGCGCCCTTGGATGCGGCGTACGCGCCGTATCCGGGGATCTGCAGGCGGGTCACCGAGGTGGAGAAGTTGATGATCGCGCCGCCCTCGCGCATGCGCCGAGCGGCGAGCTGGTCGACCACGAAGGTGCCTCGGACGTTCGTGCGCTGCACGCGGTCGAAGGTCTCCAGATCGAGCTGCGCGATCGGGGACAGCGGCATGATGCCGGCGGTGTGCACGAGCACGTCGACGCCGCCGAACTCCTTCTCCGCAGCGTCGAACACCGCGGCCATGGCGTTCTCGTCCGCCACGTCGCCGCCCGCGGTGATCGCGCGTCCCCCGGCGGAGACGATGCGCTCGGCCGTCTCGTCGGCGAGGCTCTTGTTGCCCGCATAGTGGACGACGACCGCCAGGCCGTCTTTCGCGAGGCGCTCCGCGCTCGTCCTGCCGATGCCTCCAGAGCCGCCGGTGACGATGGCGACGCGGTCCGGGTTGCTGGTCATGGTCTCTCCCTGGGTTATCATGTGAACACTTCGTTCATAACTGAGCGTAGCACGCTAATGGACGAATTGTTCATAAATAGGAGTAATGATGACTGCAGCGCCGTCCCGCAGAGGAAGAGGCCGCCGTCCTGCCGCCGAGGTGCGCTCCGACGTCCTCACCGCGGCAGGTCGACTGCTCCTCGGCGAAGGCATCCAGGCGGTGACCTTCGAGCGGATCGCCAAAGAGGCGGGCGCGAGCAAGACCACCCTCTACAAGTGGTGGCCCTCCCCCGGGGCGCTGGCCGCCGAAGCCTTTTTCGCGCAGAGCGAGCCCCTGCTGGAGTTCCCCGACACGGGTGATCTGCGCGTGGACCTGATCGCCCAGCTCACCTCGTTCGTCCGCCTCCTCACGGACGGAGGGGCGGGCAAGCCGATCTCCGAACTCATCGGCGCCGCCCAGATGGACCCCGATCTCAGCGAGGCGTGGTCGCGCACCTACGCGCTCCCCCGTCGAGAACTGGCCCGCGAACGCCTGCGCAGCGCTCAGCGCAACGGCGAGATCGGCCCCGATGCGGATATCGACATCACCATCGACCAGCTCTGGGGCGCCTGCTATCACCGCCTCCTCGTGCTCCGGATTCCCCTCGAGGATCTCAATGTCGAACGCCTCGTCGCATCCGCGCTCCGAGGGGCACGCTGACGCCGCGGGTCGAGGAGATGCCGGATCTCAGCGATCCCGGCTGGGCGAGCGGACGGCGTGACGGCTTTCCTGAATTATGAGTTCGCGCCCCGGAGGATGAGGTCGACGCCCGCGAGGAACTGCTCCCTGTCGTCGTGGGCGACCAGCCGCCTCGATGCCGCCGAGACGAACGAACGCTCATCGCGATCCGCACTCGCAGCCCAGCGCTCCACGGCTTCTCGAAGAAACCGGGAGCGATCGAGGCGGGGCGATACGCGCGCGGCGGCCGCATGCTGACCGGCCGCCCCCAACAGGTAGTTCACCAGCGCGGATGCGACGTCGAACCGCGACCGCTCCGAAAGCCCGAGAGGTTCCAGGTGCCGCCCGATCCGCTGCGCCCGATCCGCTGCGCCCGCACCGCGCGTCGGTATCGGGCGTTGAGGAACTCGATCGCGTTCGTCGAGCAGATCACGGTGCGTATCTCGAGGTCGTAATCCAGGAAGGGGATGAACTCCTCCCATGCGGATTCCCGGAGCCGAATGCACGCCAAGCGCACTAACTGCGAACGCAAGTCCATGTTCGTGCCGGACATCGAAGCCGCCGTCGAGGACTACTACCGCCACGTCCAGATACCCGAACACGCGGCTACGGCGCTGCGCGAGCTGGTCACCAGCGAGTTCGACCGACTGCACCAGGTCGCCAAGCAGGAGAGCCAGGGGTACGAGGCTGAACGCGAGGCGCTGCGCGACGAACGCACCAAGCTCATGCAGGCCCACTACGCCGGCGCCGTGCCTCTCGACCTGCTCGGCTCGGAGCAGGACCGCATCGCCCGTCGGCTCGCGTTCCTCGACGCGCAGATCAACGCCGGCGACATCGAGTACGAACAGGCCAAGGCCCACCTGGATGACTGCCTCGCCCTCGCCGGGGACATGCACGCCATTTACATGAGCATCGACGACTCGCTACGCCGGATCGCCAACCAAGCCTTCTTCGACAAGCTCATCGTCACCGACGATGACACCATCCACGGCGAACCCGGCGTCCCCTTCAACGTCTTCCTCAACCGCGACGTCCAGACCCTCGCCATCCGCCAACAGCGACGGACGGCGAAATCTGGAACTCAAGCGGGACTGTCTGATTAACGGTGTGTGAGGGTTCGGCCCGATCTGTAAGG
>NZ_KZ984007.1 GCF_003569785.1 Leucobacter sp. wl10
ACCCGGTGTTGCATCGACCGGTTGAACTCACCCAGTATGAGGCGGCGTACATCGAGAAGTACGAGGCTCAGCTGGGCGACGTGCTCGAGCACAAGCAGCAGGTCCACGAGCAGCTCCAGAGCATCATCGACGGGGCCTCGTGAACGAGGATGCTCCGGGGACCGAGATGCCCGAGGTCAAGCTTAAACGGATCGCGCGCCCCGTTTACGTCCTCGGAGCCTTGATCCTTGTCGCGGCCATGGTCGTCGTAGCCTTCCTCGCCGGGACCCAGATACAGAGTCCACAGGCGACGAACACCGCCGAGGAGACGACCGCGCTACCGGTAACTGCACAGGTCGAGATGCGCGTCGTCCAGGAGGGGCTCCAGGTCCCCGGCAAGATCACCGCACCGGAGACGCTCGACCTCAAGCTCGCAGGAGAGGGCTCTCTCGGAGTCGTCGCCACCACGGAGGAGGCGCCAGACCCTGAGGGTGCTGGTGGCGAGAAGCAGAAGGGCTCCGAGGCTACCGAGGCGGCCGCCCCGTCGGGGTCGGACCGAAATGTGATCAGCCGCATGGTCGCCGCTGAGGGGAACCGTCTGGCCGCCGGAGATCTGCTGGCGGAGGTCTCCGGTCGGCCAGTTATCGCCGCCCCATCCGGTACTCCGCTCTACCGCGACTTCGTGCTGGGGATCACCGGGGAGGACGTGCTGGCCGTTCAGCAGATGCTTGCCGGGCTCGGCTACGTGGTCGACGTCGACGGCATCCTCGACGCGGACACCATGGACACGATCACCTACTGGTACTCGCAGCTCGGGTACGAGCTGCCCAAGAGCGGCGCCGGGAAGCGCGGCCTGCCGTGGAAGGAGCTCCTCCCATTGCCATCCGGCTCGCTCACGGTCACCACGACCGGGGGAAGCGGCACCGTGCTTGGCGGGGACACCGCTCTGATGAAAGTGCGACGAGGCGATCCGGTGGTGGAGGCGACCGTCGACGCGGTGCAGGTGGGCGAGTTCCGAGACGCGAAAACCGTCTACGTGCTCTTCGAAGGCAAGAGTCTCGAGGCGGAGGTCCTCGCGATCGGCGACCTGAAGACCGACGACGACACCGGCGTCTCCGGCCATACCGTGACTGTGGCGTGCCCGCCAGATCTTGCCGAGCGTTCAGGCGAGGTCACATCGGTGTCGATCGCGACGGCGAAGCCCGAGGAAGCCTCCTTCGCAGTGCCGGTTGCCGCGATCGACGAGGACGGACAGTCCCAGTTCGTGCGCCTGCAGCCCGCCGACACGGAGGCAGCGGACAGCGAGGAACGATCCGCTGAGCGCGTCGACATCGAGGTGCTCGCCGTCTCCGGTGGGTGGGCGGCCATCGCCGAGAACGACAAACTCCCAGAAGGAGCTGAGATCCGTGTCCAATGAGCGAATCGAGATCCTCCGCATGGAGGGCGTCGGACGCACTTACGGCGGAGCGAGCGAGGCCCCCGCGCTCTCTGAGGTCTCCCTCTCGATCCTGCAGGGCGAGTTCGTCGCGGTCATCGGCGCCTCGGGTGCGGGCAAGTCCACTCTCTTGAACCTGTTCGGTCTCCTGGACACGGCAAGCACCGGGAAGTACCTGGTGGCGGGGCACGATATCGCCGAGCTGAGCGATCGAGAACGGGATCGGCTGCGTGCCAGTACGTTCGGGTTCGTCTTCCAGGAATCCCACATGCTCCTGAAAGAGACCGCAGGCGGCAATGCCGCTCTCGGGCTGTCCATCAACGAGGTGGACCCCGAGCTGCGCCCGCCGATCGTGTCAGAGGCGCTGGAGACAGTCCACCTGCTCGAGAAGGCGGGAGACCTGGCAGGGAACCTCTCCGGCGGTGAGCGTCAGCGAGTGGCCATCGCGCGAGCGATCGCCACCTCACCCCGGATCCTGCTCGCAGACGAGCCCACCGGCGCCTTGGACACCGTCAACTCGAAGCGTGTCGTGCGCACGCTCCGACAGCTCAACGACGAAGGGGTGACGGTGATCATGATCACCCACGACCCCGTCGTCGCCCAAGCGGCAGACCGTATCATTGAGATCAGCGACGGTAAGATCATGTCCGACTCATCCGAGCCGACGGTGCACAGGAGTGCCGAAGGCCTCCACCGAGAACCGGCGGCACTGCCGGCCCGCACCCAGTCGACCTGGTCACGCGTCCGCGAACGTATCGGGTCGGCCATCTCCAACCACACCGTCCATGCGGCCCGCGCAGCCCTGCTCCTACTGGCGTTCACCGTCGGCTCGGGAGGGCTGGTGACGGCCATCGGACTGAGCCAAAGCGCCGCGGCTCAGGTGGTCGGGCGGTTGGACTCCGCTGCGCTGGACGAGTTCCTCGTGGTACCGAAGAACGCACCATCGGCCGTCCGATCGGAGTTCGCGCTGCCGGAGACGGCCTCTGCCTCCGAGGTCGCAGAGGTCGCCACGGCACGCGTCGGCGCGCTGGACGGGGTGAGGAGCGTCGGCCTCACCGCGATCGCCGAGTTCGACGAGAAGATCACATTGCTGAACCCGACGACAGTCCACGAGCAACCGGCTGTGTCTCCGGACATCAGAGTGGTCGACAGCACGTACCTCCGGCTGCAAGGCGTCAGGACCGACCGGGAGGTCTCAGTCCAACGGCTCTTCGCCGCTGACGCACAGATCCCGGCGGTCGTACTCGGCCCGGCGCTGGCGGAGAAGCTGGGGTACGACCAAGAGGTGCCCGGTGCACAGCTCTGGATCGGGTCGACTCCCGCCGCGATCGTCGGGATCATCGACGACCTGGGGGAGGAGCCAAGACTGGACTCCGCCCTGGTCGTGAACCCTGCCCTGGCCGCGACGGTCTCGGCCGCAGACCCGTCCCTGATCGTCCAGACTGCTCCAGGGGAGCCAGCCCGCCTCGCAGAGAGCATCGGTATCGCCATCGCTCCAGGTGACGCATCGCTGTTCAAGGCCGAGACCGTGGCCGACCTGCGTTCGCTCACACAGGGAGTCGCCGGCGACCTCGTCTCCCTGATCAACATCGTGTCCTGGGTGCTGCTTGTCCTCTCCTCGCTGAGCGCAGCGACTGCCGCATATCTCTCCGTTCACGCACGAGCCGCGGAGATCGCCCTGCGCCGTGCAGTGGGGGAGAGCAGGCGCTCGATCTGGGGCCAGTTCGTCTTGGAGGGGCTGATCGTCGGCCTGCTCGGCGGCGTGCTCGGCAGCGCCCTGGGCGTCACCATGCTCGTGCTCTTCGCGACCATGCAGGGATGGACCCCGACCTTCAACCTCATGTTCCTCGCCCTCGGGGTCGCCACCGGAGCCGCCACAGGACTCCTTGCGTCTCTGTACCCCGCAGCGGTCGCTGCCCGCCAGGACCCCGCTCTCGCAGTCCGGGGGACCTGATCGTGCGCGCACCCGAGCGGATGAATCGTGAACGCGAACGCCGCGAGACGACAATACGGAGTATGAGGCACGAGCAGGCTACCGACGCGGAGGTGATCGCGACCTCACGCGAGCGTCCGCAGGAGTTCGCCGTCCTGTACGACAGGCATGCCGCAGCGGTGTCACGATACCTGGCGTCCAGGATCGGACAGGGCCCCAGCGCCGAGGACCTCCTGCACGATACGTTTCTTACGGCACTGGAGCTGCGCGATGGCTACGATCCGAGCTATCCCAGCGCGCTGCCCTGGCTGCTCGGGATCAGCACCCGACTGATCAAGAAGCACCGTCGTCTCGAGCACAAAGCGTTGCGCATTACCTCGACAGAGGCGGATCTAGCGGGGGAGGGGTCCGCACGAATGGTGGTGGACCCCACCGCCGAGATCGAGTCGAGACTGGATGCAGCCGTGGCTACCAGTCACCTTCGTGTCGCGCTCACCAAGCTGAAGCCTCGCGACCGCGACGTCCTCCACCTCTACGCGTTCACCGACCTGGATCTCGTCGGCATCGCCGAGGTCCTGGCGGTGCCAGTCGGTACCGTGCGGTCGCGACTGCATCGCATCAGAAAGACCCTCAAGACCCACCTTGGAGCGACCTACTTGGCTGAGAAGGAGCACACTCATGGATGAGTTCGAGACACTGCGACGCCTCCGGCCGGACGTCGAGCCGAGCGAGGAGTCTCTGGCACGCGGTAAGGCACGCCTGGAACGAGCGATCCAGGAGGAGCAGAAGGCGCGACACCGCGCGGCGCTCCCCGTGAAGACACGCCCCGGTCGCTCACGGGTCTGGCTTCCCGTGCTGGGAGCGGGCCTGGCAGCAGCCGCGGTTGCCGTGTTCAGCGTGATCGTGCCGTTCTCGGGCCAGACGCCGGCAGAGGCCGCCGAGCTGCTCTACAAGGCGGCAGACGACGCCAGGTTCGACGCCCTGCAGCTCGACCCGGGATCCTTCCTCGAGGTCGAGACGAGCGCCATGGAGCTCACGATCCTGGGCGCGGCGGACCCGAGTGAGGAGTCCGGCTACCTGAGCCGGCAGACCATCACCTCCTACATCCCACCCGACCGAGACTCCGACTGGATCGTGCAGACCAGCGCGCCGGAGCTTGTGAACACCCTGCCCGGGACGGACGCCGCCGGGACCGACGCACAGGCGGAGGCCGATCTCGCGGAGCGGGCTGAGACCGACCCGCCCGGCGTAATGCGCTGGCCGGGCGGACGTCCGGCACCCACAGCCGATGACCTCGCGAACCCCGATCCGATCGACACTGATGCGCAGATCCTCGATGCGCCTCGCGATCCGGACGAGCTGCTGACCTACATCACACAGGAGCTCGGCACCAAAGGGCGCCCGAGCGACGCCGCGGTCTTCGAATGGCTCCGACCGGTGCTCGCCGACCCCAGCCTCCCTGCCGACCTGCGCGCCGCCGCGTTCGACGCCCTCGCGAGCCTGGACAGCGTCACGATCTCCAGCGAGTCCGCGGCGATCGAGGGGGCCGAGGGTGTCGGGATCACCTTCGATGATCAATCCGGTGACACACGGGACGAGCTCGTGCTGGACCGAGACAGCGGCCGCTTCCTCGGCTACCGCACACTCCAGGTAAGCACGACAGAGCTGCAGCCCTATATCCCCGCAGGGACCGTGATCGCCTACAGCGCCACAGCGTATCGGGTCAGCGACAGCGCGCCAGACGTGCCGTAGCGCGACCGAACCCGTGAGTCCTACTCCGGGCTTCCGGTCGCCACGCGCAACTCGCGTTCGACGACCTCCGCGGTCATCCGGGCAGCGTCTGCGCTCAGATCCGCGCTTGCGGACGGAACCATAGACAGCGACATCAGCGGCCCCAGCAGGAGATTGCAGATGAAGACGAGGTTGTAGCTCCCCGTTCCCAGCTCACCGCGGTCGACGGCGTTGTCGATCACCTCTTTGACCCGTAGCCGACGGGGCAGGATGAACTCCTCGTAGAGCAGCTTGCCCAACTTGGGGTCATCGCTCACCGCTTTCAGCAGGGCCGGAAGCGTCTTCGCCATCAACGGCTCGGACAGCATCTTCGCCTCATTCAGCTGCAGCTGCAAGAGGTCACCGGCGAGGGTGCCTGTGGGTTCTACCCGATTGTCACCGTACCGGCGAAGCAGCACCTCGAGAGTGAGGTGCGCGAGGTCAGGGAATCGCCGGTACATGGCTGGGCGACTCGTCTGCGCCTCCGAGACGAGCGCCTCGACACGGAGCCCTTGGAAGCCATCGGTCTCTAGAATGCGCTCAGCGGTGTCGAGCAGCTTCTCGCTGATCTTCGGGTCGGTCGGTCGTCCGTTCCCTTTGGGGGTAGGCATGACCCAACGTTACCGCAGCGGACGTTACCGTCCCAAGGTAGGTGTGCAGGTTCTCGGCTTATCTCAAGCGCGGATCCCATCGAGCACGTATCCGAGGCTGCGGGAGAGACTCTCAGGAAGCATTGACCAGTCGCCGGTGTAGGCGGCGAGATCCTTGGCGCCGTAACCGACAGCGACGAGGGCCCATGCCACCGACCGCGTGTCGAAGTCGTCGCGCAGCACACCTTCATCTCGGGCTTGCTCGAGGGTCTGCAGCAGGAACGCGTGCCACGTGCCGTACGGGTCGATGACGCGATCCGGGAACTCATGGCGGGCCTCCGCGGCGAGCCTCATGCCTGCTCTCACGACCGGTTCGTCGGCCATGAGTCGACCGACGGCCGCGAACACCCTCTCGAGTCGATCGAGCGCTGAGTCGGCCGCCGCGACGGCCTGCCTTTGAGCTTCGCGCATAGCGGTGCCCTCGGAGTCCATGATGGCATTGGCGACCTCGTGACGCTGTTCCTCGACCCGAGCGGGGTCATGATCCCCACCGAACACTTTTCTCATATCGGCGCCGCCGTAGCCGCGCTCGGAGAACTCCTTCGCTGCCGACACGAGGACGGATTGCGTGATCACGATCATGCCGCCCTGCCCACCTGGACCGTCGAACCAATAGGGTTCCGTGTCTCGAAGAAAGCAAGCCGTGCGCTGGCCTCAACCCCATCGGAGGAGGATGACGCGGAGAGAAGATCATGGATGATGACGCCATCCCGGTTGAGAGCACGCTCCCTGACCAGGCGGGTTCGAGTGGTCAGCATGGTCGGAAGCTCGGAAGGGAATCCATTCGCTTTGATAGACATCGTACGCATCCAGAGATTGCCCATGTCGGTGCGCTGGATGCCTTTCACGGCGCAGACGAGCGCCTGCGTCATCTGCCCCATGGTCACGAGGTAGTCGATCACCGTCGCTGACGGCCAAGCGTTCGCCTGGATGCCGGTGAAGAGGTCTCGCACAGGGGCGACGAGGTCGAAGCAGTGCTCCGCCGTGACCGTGCGGCCAGGGAGGTCCCACTCCAAGATGCGGGTGCGTCCTCTGATACTCGCGAAAGAGTCGGGATACACGTCATGCCGCGGACGGCCCTGAATCGTCGGACGTACGTCGTGCTCGCGCAGCAGGGCTCCGGAGAGCTGAATCCTCGCACCGATGTTGCCGGCTCTCACGCTGAGCTCGATCACCCCCGTGGCGGCGTCGCGCTGCGCGGCGAGGAGCTCGATCGGGACGGCATCCAGTTTGGTCCATGGCTCGGGGCCTGCTCGTAGCTCGACTCCGACGATGCACGCTGCTGCGAGGCTTGACGGGTCGAGACAGCGCGCTTGGGCCGCCATCAGTGCGAGCACGACGGCGTCGACTGAGCTGAGGTGCGCTTGACGCGGTCGGTCGTTCTCGTCGAGCGACCAGCCTTCCGGGTAGAGTACACCGGCCGTCGCCTGGCCGTCGTTCCAAGCCAGGTCTGTGTAAGTGACGTCGCGGTAGCCGGCCCCGAAGTAGCGGCTTTGCTCGGCCCCGAGCCAGTAGTCGAATGAGTGAGATTCTACGAGCGGCACAGCATCCTCCTCTGGATATGCCCTGCTCAGCGTTGAGGCAGGACCGCCCAAAACCCGGCAAATGTGGTTCAGGCGATCTAACATTACCATCGCGGATGTAACGAATTGGTCGCACTTACACTGTTCATTGCAGAGACACCAGGATTGAGTGCGTCTGGTCGGCGTTTGCGGCCGCGTGTGCCCGGCGCAGTTACTACGGGTGCCTATGTCCTGGGCACTCACGGGGAGCTCCCGTGCGACGAGGGATTTTGCCGAGGTTACGAGCGCTCGGCAGCGACCAGTGAGGTGCTCTTCAGGACTGCAACGTTGCTGGCTGTGCCTATCGGTTCTGGGAAGGTTTGAACGAGATAGTCCTCGCAGGCTTCATCGACGCCGAGATCAGGGTTCGTGTCGCGACCTCGAGCGGCGACACGAACCCTGAGGGGTCCCGACTCAAGGATGTCCAAGTCGACCGCCGGGTCGCCCGAGGACGCCATCAGTCCCATGAGGAACACCGGCAGCTCCGGGGAGAGGTGCGTTTCGCTCGAAGTCGGCGACGAGGCCCGCAAGCGCCTGGCCGTCAGGGAGCGCGGAGCGAAGGCCCGTGAATGCCAGCTGAGCGTAGCTCGCTTGACGCGATGGTCACGAGAGCTCCTGTTCTTGTCGGGTCAGTAGCCGGTCGACGTCTGTCACCCGCGTCCGGTTCGCTGGCCTCGCTGCCTTCACGAAGGACACCCACCGGAGAACCGCGCACGGTGCGCAGGTGCTCGGGCGATGGTCGTAGAGGAGTACGACGACATCAGGCAGCACGTTCTCCTGATCCGCCTTCGACCGTCCGACGTGGATGACCACCCCGTCCTGGCTGTGGAGTTCCAGATTGTCGAGCGCGAGCCCGGTGGCTTCGCTGCGGTGCATGGCACCCGCGAAGCCGAGCCAGATCGCCACGGTGTCGCGCGCCGCGGCGACACCGGCGGGGAATGCGCGGTGGTCCATCGCGCGGATGATCTTGGCCACATCGTCAAGCAGCAGCGGCTTCTTCCGTGTCGGCCGACGCGGGTGCTGCTTCTGGGATCCTCGCACGAGGTTCACGACCCCGAGATGCCCGGTCGGGTCGAGGTGGCCTTCGCGGAGGTGCCGGTCGACGATGCCGGCGAGCCGCTGCCGGATCGTGGAGACGGCATAGGGCGGGCTCCCGGCGGGTGCGGTCATCGAAGTGACAAACCATCTGACGGTCTCTGGGTGTGCAGGAAGCGGGTCGAGACTGTTGGCATCGCAGAACACGGTGAAGGCCCACCACGCTTGGTCGTACGCGCGCTTCGTGTTCGAAGCGTGGGTGTGCTCCTCGAGCGACCGCGAAAGCGCTTCGAGCTCGTGCAGGTGACCTGCCCCCGTCGACGGGGGTGACCGGTGCGGGGAAGAGGCGCCGAATGGTGCTCATCCCGTCCGTCCCGACGATGGGTTCTTGATAATGAGGATTCTCATGGCATGGAATGCTGTGGATCCCGCAGAGTCTTTGCCCACACTTCGGCAATTAGAATGGGGTCATGGGCCGTGTTCATCGCCCCAAGTTCCTGTTGGTCTTCAGTTGAAAGGGATGAATGCCGTCCTCCTGCCACACCACTCGGAGGCAGCGTGCTGTGCCACGTGACCTCGGCGAGCGGGGGAGGAGAGTCTTCCCACATGCCGATCACTTGCACACGACCGGTGCCTGTTGTGTAGCGGCTGCCCACTCCGTTCTTAGCTCGGTGAATGAGGACCCGCTTCACGACTTTGCGCAGGGCTTCGTTCACCATATCCACGTCACCGTGCTCCCAGATCGCAACAAGCGCATCGAACGCGGAAAGCTCAGGGATAGTGACAGAGGTGTCTCTCGATTCAATCGCTCGCTTCTGGGAGATGAGGTCATCGAGCTCAACCTTGAGCGCTGCTCGGCGCCCGTCCATCTCGGCTATCTCGTCGTCATCTACGGCGGTGACTTTCATATCGAGGTAGCGTCCGCGCAGCTTCGTCACGGCCTCGATTCTCTTGTCGATAGCGGCGAGGGCTGCCTGAGTGCGCTCGGTTTCCTTCACCTTCTCGATGGCGGCGTTGTAGGCCCTTTCTTCTCTGGAGTTCGCGATGATCCACTTGAGAACTTCGTCCTCAGCGTAGCTCTGCTTGATCATCACAGGAGTCGGACAGAACCGCGTCGCCTTGGTGTTGTGCTTGGACTGGAAGCACTTGTGTACGCGATGCTCTTGTGGCGTGCCGGGATGCACCTTGTGAATGATCAGTTTGCGGCCGCACACCGCGCAGTACTTGAGCGACGACAGGCGGTGAGCGACCCGAGCTTCGCTTGGCGGATGCTTCTCTGCATGCCGCAAGACGTATCTGTCCCACAGATCCCGGTCAATGATCGCGGGGCGGGCTCCTTCAGCGAATTTGCACTCGTTCGGGTTGTAGGTCTTCCGAGCCCCGCTGGGCGTGAATCCAACCACGCGACGGTCGACGAGCAGCCCCGCTGCGATGCCAGAGTCCATGATCTTCCACAGGGAAGTGGTCTGCATAATCCGACCGGTGTTGGTAGTCACGTCGGCCTTTCGCATCTCCTTCACGATTTGATAGAAGCTGAGTCCAGCAACAAACTCCTGGTAGGCCTGCCTCAGCCACGGCCCCTGCCCCGGGTGGATCGAGCACTGGTCCGCGGGATCGTCATCACGTCCGATCTCGCTCTTCACGTATCCCCATCGGACATGGCCATTGCGGAGGAGTCCTTTGCCTACCCGGTACTCCTGGATGTTCATCCAGGTCTCACCGATCTGATCGGATTGCAGCTGAGCGATCGCGAGTGTCTGCGTCAGGGAGAATTTCCCCATCGGCGTTTCGATGTCGTCGAGATTCTCGGTTGCGGATCCGATGAAGCCTCCTGTCTCGTGCAGGGCCATGACGTTGAGCATCGAGTCGAGAGGATTTCGTCCCCAACGGGACGCCTTCCAGACAACGATGCCTTCCGCCTCTCTGCGACGGATGCGCTCGATGCTCTTGCTGATACGTCTCTTGCTGAACTCTCGTCCGGACAGGTCAAGATCTATGATGGGTTCGCCGACAATAGTGAGCCCTTCACGCTCCGCCAACTTGCGGCATACCTCTTCCTGCACGTCGTCGGATATCAGGGTGTCCTTTCGATCACCGACCTTCGAGACGCGTGTGTAGACGAGCACACGATCTCGACGCCTCCGCTTCTGACCAGCGTTTCTCTTACTGAGTGCGCTGAAAGCCGTTCGATCCATACTGTTTGCCGCCCTTCCTGCCTGGCATCTATGGATGTGACCGGCTCTGACTTTTTAGAACCAACGACGAACGTCGGGGCCGTGTTCCGCTCGGTCGCGGCTCTCGGAGCCGACGCGGTGCTGCTCTCGCCGGCCTGCGCCGATCCGCTCTACCGTCGCGCGGTGCGCGTCAGCATGGGCGCCGTGCTGCAGGTGCCGTGGGCCCGCCTGCCCGACTGGCCCGTCGCCGGCCCGCTGCTGCGGGAGGAGGGTTACGAGCTGACGGCGTTCGCGCTGCGGGACGGCGCGGAGGACCTCGCCGGCTTCGTGGAGCAGCTGCCCGAGCGGCTCGCGCTGCTCTTCGGCGCGGAGGGGGCGGGACTCAGCCGCCGAGCGCTCGCGTCCGCCACCCGCTCGGTCGTGATCCCGATGGAGCACGGCGTCGACTCGCTCAACGTGGCGACCGCGGCCGCGCTGGCGCTGTGGGCCGTGCGCACCGCCGACCGGCGCGCTTCGGAGAATCGCGAGGTTCCGGCGGGGATCCCGGGGGGCGGTGCATGACCGGCTCCGCAGGGAGGCTGCAGGCGCTCTGGTCCACGGTACTCTGGGCCGTCGTGGGCGTCGGATCCTATGTGCTCGGCGTGCGCAACGCCCTCGGCCAGCGGGCGGAGGACAGCGCGCTCGGAGCGGCAGAGTTCACCTACAGCCCGCCGCCTCCGCTCAACCTCGTCTCGATCCCCTCAGTGGCCGTCGCGCTGCTGCTCGTCGGGGTGCTCGCCGGTTTCGTGCACGGGATCCGCCGCGCCGTCATGGTGACGGTGGTGCCTTCGCTCGCGATCGTCGCCTCACAGATGCTGAAGCAGCAGCTGCTCACGCGCCCGCAGCTGTTCGAGCTCGACCTGCCGAACACCTTCCCGAGCGGTCACATGACGGTGTTCACCGCGCTCGCCGCCGCGCTCGTCTGGGCGGTGCCGACGCGCGTTCGCTCGCTCGTGGCGATCGGGGGAGCGGCGCTGCTCGGAGCTGCCGGGTGGCAGCTGCTCGCGTACGGCTGGCATCGCCCCAGCGACGTGCTCGGCGGGCTCGCGCTCGGAACGCTGGCGTTCTCCCTGGCTTGCCTCATGAGGCCCACGACGGCGCGGGGACGCGCGGTGCTGGGCCGCACGACCTCCATCGGGCTGGCGCTCGTGGGGTGGATCACGGTGGCGGGCGCGCTCGCCCTGGCGGGGGTCGCCGCGTGGCGCAGCAGCCCCGACCTGATGCTGATCGCGGGGGAGTTCGGCGCGGTCGGGGTCGGCGCGCTGGCGGCTCGGTCCCTGTTCGCGCTGAGTTCCGGCCGCTCCTGAGAGCCCGGAGTCAGGAGCGCGGCCCCGGGTCGGCCTCGTCGGCTCGGCCCGCCCGCTCCCGGCGCAGCAGGCGCTCCGTGCTCATCGCGAACCCCTCCGACACGAGGAAGCGCCTCAGCTGGCCGGCTCCGACGGCTACCGGAGTCGCACAGCGTATCGCCCAGCGGCCCGCCCGCTCGAGGTCGTCGAACAGGCTCGCGAGCCGCGCCGCGTCTCCGGGCGAGGCGAGTACGGCGCCTGGCGGTTCGGACGCGGCAAGCGCGGAGAGCTCGACGATCTCCGAAGGCGTGACCCAGGTGTCGTCCGGTCCGGGGGAGACCTCAAGAGCGAACCCGAGCGCTCGCGCGCGCGCCCTTAGGTCGCCCAGCGGCGGGAGAGGAGCGGATCGATCCTCCGAAACCATGGACCGCATCCAAGATTCGCTGTGCGGGTGGTAGCCGCGCCGAAGGTACAGCGACCTCGCGCGCGCATTGCCACCCATCACATCCACCGCCGCCACGCCGATGCCGCGTTCCCGCGCTTGCGCGTCCACGGCGTCCATGAGGCGGGACCCGAGCCCCGCGCCGCGGATCCCGGGCAGCACGCTCAACGTCTCGAGCACCTGGGCCCGCTCTCCGCCGATGGCTTCCTCGTGCGCCAGCGCGTAGCCCACGGCGGAGTCGCCGTCGAGCGCCAACCAGACGGACAGGCCGGAGGGCCCCGACGCGAGCCGTTCATAGTGCGCTCTGCGCAGCGGCCAGCTCTCCGGGCGCGGGATCGTGGGCAGCCCGGCGGCTCCGACGGAGAGGTGGTGCGCGAACAGGGAGTTCCAGAGGCCCTCCAGGCGGGGGAGCAGCTCGCTGCCTCCGCGCAGCAGACGGGTCGGGTGCATCAGGCGAACCTCCTTCGAACAGGACTGAGTATTCTAGAGTATTCATCATGGGGAGTCTGCGCCGTTTCTGAGACGCGCCGATCGGGGGATCCGTGACGAGAGAGACGCGCCGCAGGCGGCCCGGACGCGGGGGCGGGAGGCGCAAAGACGGGTGATCGAGGGCGCCGCCCGGGTGTTCGGGAACTTCGGATACGAAGCCGCGAGCCTGCCGATGATCGCGGAGGCCTCGGAAATCCCGACGGGGTCGATCCACTTCCACTTCAGCTCCAAGGAGCAGCTCGCGCTGGCCGTCCTGCAGGAGCAGCAGCTCCGATCGATGTCGCTCCTGCGATCGATCAGCGCGCTCGAGGAGGGAACGTTCAGCGCCCCCTCGAGGAGCTCGTACGAGGACTGGATCGAGAGTATCCGCGCGCAACTCGCGAAGCGACGACCTGCTGGGCGCCGTCCAGGACATGTGGGAACTGTTCATCGACGGGATCGCGCCAGTCGGCGCCGGCGATGCGGCCTGGGCCGCGCTGCATCGCGCATTCGGAGCCGAGGCCCCGAGGTCGGGAGGCGTCATATGCACGATAATCGATATTATGTCAGTTTGGATGCTGTTCCGTTGCCAGAACGCCCTCCACGGTGTTGAGTGGGCGAAGACGAGCGCGCTCCCCTCGCAGCGCGCATTGCACGGAAGGCGACGCGATGAGAGCGCTCCGATACTCGATCAACATCACGCTCGACGGCTGCTGCCACCACGAGGCGGGAATCCCGCCCGACGAGGAGTCGATGAGCTACTGGACCGCCGAGATGGAACGAGCGGACGCCCTGTTGTTCGGCCGGGTGACCTACGAGATGATGGAGTCGGCCTGGCGGAGACCGGCCGACGGCGCGTGGCCCGACTGGATGGACGAGTGGGACATCCCGTTCGCCGAGGCCATCGACCGGGCGGAGAAGCACGTCGTGTCGAGCACGCTGAGCGGCGTTGATTGGAACGCCGAGCTGGTGCGAGGCGACCTGGGTGAAGCGGTCCGACTCCTCAAGCAGGAGCCCGGTGAGCGCCTGTGGGTGGGCGGGGTGACGCTCCCCCTGGCGCTCGCTGGTCTGGGACTGATCGACGAGTACGAGTTGCTCGTGCAGCCGGTCGTCGCCGGACGCGGGCCGACGCTGCTCGCCGGCCTGCGCGAGCGCATCCGGCTCGAGCTGGTGGATCGCCGCGAGTTCCGCTCCGGAACGGTCGCCATGCGATACCGGCCCGCTCGACACGACGCGTGAGCTGATCGGGGCGGTGCGGCGGCCGCTCCCCCGCGACCGGATCCCGCGCTTCGGCCGGCCGCGCAGCCCTAGACTGGGCGGCATGTACGTCAAGATCTGCGGACTGCGCGACGCCGGCACGGCCCGGCACGCGGTGTCGAGCGGCGCCGACGCGGTTGGCGTCGTGATGAGCCCGGCGAGTCCGCGCCACGCGACGGCGGGCCAGGCCGTCGAGGTGGTCGATGCCGCTCGCGCGGCGGCGCGCCTCGAGGATCGCCCGGTCGACACCGTGCTCGTGGTGAACCGCATGCCGGCCGCCGAGGCCGCAGGTGTAGCGCTCGAACTCGGCTTCGACGTGCTGCAACTGCACGGCTCTTACGCAGCCGCGGACTTCGCGGCCGCACGGGAGCTGCTCCCCCGCCTGTGGCGCGCCGCCTCGCTGGAGCGCCACCCCGGGCTGCGCGCCGGCGAGTTCGGCGAGGAGCGGCTTCTCGTCGACGGCGCCTCCCCCGGTTCGGGCGAGGCGTGGGATCTCTCGGGGATCGCCGCGGGCGCCGAGGCCCGTGCGCTGCTGGGCGACGGCTGGCTGCTGGCCGGCGGTCTCGATCCGCGCAACGTCGCGCAGGCGATCCGGGCCACCCGCCCGTGGGGCGTGGACGTCTCCAGCGGGGTCGAGCGGTCTCCCGGGCAGAAGGATCCCGAGCTGATCGCACGATTCATCGACGCGGCACGGGCGTAACGCCCCCGGATCCGGATCCAGCCCCGGCGCTCCGGTTCTCCCAGACGTCCGACACCGACTCTGGCGCATTCCGCATCGACGCTGTAACCTGTTCGTTATGTTTGCGCCGGAGCACCGGCGTCGCCCCGACCTCGAGGGACCGCATGCCCACCTCTGACACCGCGACCGGCCGGTCTGTCCATCCCTCGCGCCGCTCGCTGCGCGAGCCCGGCCCTCGGCGAACGGCGACCGGATCGGTCCGCGTTCCGGTCGCCGAGCACGTCCCGGTGACCACCGTCTCTCCCGCCTCCCCCAAGAGTCCGAGGGTTCCGCTGCGGCGGCGCCTGGCGGGGCTCGTGGCGGCCGCGAGCGCCTGCGGGCTGGCCTTAGCCCTCGCCCTCCCCGTGACCCAGCAGGCCGGTCAGGCCTCCCCCGGCGCGGGCGCGGTGCTCGATTCCCAGCGGCTCTTCTCCGAGACCTCCCTCGAGGAGATGCCCTCGTCGCTCACGGAGATCAGCGCCGCCGACGCCGAGGTCGCATCGTCGGGCGACTACGCCTTCGATCCCTCCGTCCTGGTCAACTACCCCTTCGACACGACCGTGACCCTCACCGACGGCTTCGCCTACCGCACGGCGCCGGTCGAGCAGTTCCACGATGCGCAGGACTTCGCCGCCGCCCCGGGCACGCCGATCCGGGCCATCGCCGACGGCACGGTGCTCGAGGCCGGCTGGGCGAGCGATGGCTGCGGCTTCTCCCTCAAGCTGGGCCACGAGATCGACGGAGCGGATGTGACGAGCCGCTACTGCCACATGCAGGCCGACTCGCACTCGCTCGCGGTCGGCGACACCGTGCGCATGGGCGATCAGGTCGGCGCGGTGGGCAACACGGGCATGTCGTTCGGACCGCACCTGCACCTCGCGCTCCGGGTGGACGACAAACCGGCGGATCCCATGCCCTTCATCGCGGAGTACAATCGCAAGAAGCGCACGGCGGGTTCCTCATCGACCTCGGAACCCGCGACCCCGGCGGCGCCCGCCGTCCCGGCGTCCGAGCCTCCGCCCAGGACCGCGTAGCCTCAGCCCCGCGGTTCCCTCGCCGCGGCCTCGGCGGTCGACCGCCGCCACTCGGCGAGCTTCGCGGCGACGCGACCGGAATCGATCGCCTCCTCGGCGATGCGGAGCTTCTCGGCGAGCCGCTCGAGCAGCGCGCGTTCGGCCGAGTCGGGGCGCCGGGCCAGATCGAAGGCAACCAGACCGGCCGCCGCGTTGAGCAGCACGATGTCCCGCACCGGGCCCTTCTCCCCCGCGAACACGCGGTGCACGACCGCGGCGTTCTCCTCCGGGGTCCCGCCGACCAGATCCTCCATCGAGGCTCGCGGGATCCCGAGATCTCGCGGATCGATGTCGTGCTCCGAGAGCCCGCCGCGACTCACCTCCCACAGCCGGGAGTGCCCCGTCGTCGTGAGTTCGTCGAGCCCGTCGTCGCCGCGGAACACGAGGGCCGAGGCGCCGCGCAGCCGGAAGACCCCCACGAAGATCGGAACCCGATCGAGGTCCGCCACGCCGACCGCCGAGGCCTCGGGACGCACCGGATTGCACAGCGGACCGAGGAAGTTGAAGACGGTCGGGATCCCCAGTTCGGCGCGCACGGGCGCCACGTGCCGGAATCCGGGCAGGAATCGCGCCGCGTGCACGAAGGCGATGCCCGCCGCGTCGAACGCTCGGACGAGCTGCTCGGCATCGAGCGAGAGGTCGATCCCGAGCGCGGAGAGCAGGTCGGAGGACCCGGAGAGGCTGCTCGCCGCACGATTGCCGTGCTTCACGACCGGAACCCCGGCCGCAGCGGCGGTGATCGAGGCCATGGTCGACACGTTGACGGTCCCGAATCGGTCCCCTCCGGTGCCGACGATGTCGAGCGACATCGGCGGCAGCGAGATCGGGACCGCCTCCGCCAGGACGGCGTCCCGAAAACCGATGACCTCCTCGACGCTGACGCCCTTCGACCGCAGCGCCACCAGGAACGCGCCGATCTGCGCACCGGTGGCCTCCCCCGTCATGAATCGCGACATCGCCCACTCCGCTTGAGAGAGGCTCAGGTCCCTTCCGTCCAGGAGAGTCGAGAGCACGTGGGGCCAGCTGCGTTCATCGATCATGGGGCCATCCTATCCAGGCCCGCGGGCACGAGTACGCCCTCGGGCGAACGTCTCTGGACGCCTCGCGCGCCCGACTTCATCAGACGAAATCGGTCTCCTGCTCCGCGTATTCCGCCCCCGCAAACCCGATAGGCTGGGCGGGAAACTCGCAGAAAGTTCGGCTCGCCGGGTCCGGGTGAAAACGCACACCAAACTTTCAGCCATAATGGAGGGGTGACAACGACCACTATGAATACCAAGTCAGCCGTGCCCTCGGTGAAGCGACCGAACCTCGTCGCCGTGGGCACGATCGTGTGGCTCGGCAGCGAGGTCATGTTCTTCGCCGGCCTCTTCGCGATCTACTTCACGCTCCGCGCGATGAACCCGGAACTGTGGGCCGAGCAGACCGAGAAGCAGAACTTCACCTTCGCGCTGGTCAACACCCTGATCCTGGTCGCCTCATCCTTCACCGCGCAGGCGGGCGTGTTCGCAGCCGAGCGCGCGCAGCCGCGCGCGACGGGCGCGAGCCCCCTGAAGTGGGGCACGGTCGAGTGGTTCTACCTCACCTTCTTCATGGGCGCGGTCTTCGTCGCCGGCCAGACCTGGGAGTATGCGACCTTCGTCTCGGAGGGCATCACCCTCAGCTCCGACCCCTACGGCTCGGCCTTCTACTTGACCACAGGCTTCCACGGCATCCACGTGTCGCTCGGCCTCGTCGCCTTCCTGCTCGTCATCGGCCGCATCTACGCGGTCAAGAACTTCACGCACAAGGAGGAGACCTCGGCGGTCGTCGTGTCGTACTACTGGCACTTCGTCGACATCGTGTGGATCATCCTCTTCATCGTCATCTACGTCCTCAAGTAGGGGTCAGGAGTAATCGAGAACATGGCTCGCGCCAAGAAGAACGTTCGCAAGTCCGGCCGCCGGCACCCGCTCGCCACTGCGGCTCTCGTCGCAATCGGCCTGCTCGTGACCGGTGCCGCGTACACGGGATTCAGCCAGACATCCGCGACCGCCGAGATCGACCTGAAATCATCGTCCACCATCGAGGCGGGCCAGAAGCTGTTCGCCGCCAACTGCGCCACCTGCCACGGCGCAGGTGCGCAGGGTACCGCCGCCGGCCCCTCGCTCATCGGCGCCGGTGCGGCATCGGTCAACTTCCAGGTCGGCACCGGTCGCATGCCGCTGGCCTTCCAGGGGCCGCAGGGCATGGTGAAGCCGAAGCAGTTCACCGAGGAGCAGACTCTGCAAATGGCGGCCTACGTCGCCTCCCTCGCCCCGGGACCGGGACTGCCCGATAGCAAGTACCTGCAGGCCAATGGCGGCGATGCCGCGGTCGCGAACGGCGGCTCGCTCTTCCGCATCAACTGCGCGATGTGCCACAACGTCGCCGCTGCCGGTGGCGCGCTCACCGAAGGCAAGTTCGCTCCCAAGCTCACCGGTGTCGCCCCCACCCACATCTACGAGGCGATGGTCACCGGCCCCCAGAACATGCCCGTCTTCAGCGACGCCAACATCACGCCGCAGGAGAAGGCAGACATCATCTCGTACCTCAAGTACATCGAGCAGAAGCCGGCCGTCGGCGGCCTCACCCTCGGATCGATCGGGCCCGTGGCCGAGGGCCTGTTCATCTGGGTGATCGGCCTGGGAGCCATCGTCGGCCTCACCGTCTGGGTCACCGCTAAGTCGAACTAGCGCGGCAGCACCCAACGAGTTCATCAGTCAGGAGTCAAGGAGCAACATGGCAGAGGAAGCGAAGAACAACGGCGGCGATGGCGCCGTTGTCGCAGCCCAGGACCACGGCTCGGACGGGACCTCGGTAGGCACCGCGGTCATCGCGCCCGATCCCGTGCAGAATCCGGGCCTTCCCCCGCACCGCAAGCGCGTGACGGATCTCAATCCGAAAAAAGCCAAGCAGGCCGAGCGCACGGTCTACACGCTCTTCTACATCTCGATCGCCGGCAGCCTCGGTGCCGTTCTCGCCTACATGTACTTCCCGATCGAAACGGGAGATCTCATGGCGATCCGGCTGCACACGATGTTCGTCGGCCTCGGCATGGCGCTCGCCCTGCTCGCCATCGGCATCGGCGCCGTGCACTGGGGCAAGGCCCTCATGGCCGATCACGAGTCGATCGATGTGCGCCACCCGGTGCCGAGCGATGAGCCGACCCGCGAGGCCTCGGCCGAGGTGTTCGAGCTCGCCGATCGGGAGTCCGGCTTCTCCAGGCGCTCCCTGGTGCGCAACAGCCTCATCGGGGCGCTGATCGCGTTCCCCCTGCCCGGCATCACCCTCCTGCGCGGCCTCGCCCCGCAGGACCGGGACCCGGTGCAACTGCTCAAGCACACCATGTGGAGAGAGGGCCTGCGTCTGGCGCGCGATCCTTCCGGCGTGCCCATCAAGGCCAGCGAGGTCACGATCGGTTCGGCCTTTCACGTGATTCCCGAGAACCTCAATCTCGAAGAGTTTGAGAAGCTCACCCTCGACGAGCGGGGTGGCAGCGACAATCTGCTCGACGCCAAGGCCAAGGCGATCGTGCTGCTCATGCGCCTCGACGCGTCGGATCTCAAGCAGCTCCCGGAGCGCGAGAGCTGGTCGTACGACGGCATCGTGGCCTACTCGAAGGTCTGCACGCACGTCGGTTGCCCCGTGGCCCTCTACGAGCAGCAGACTCACCACCTGCTCTGCCCCTGCCATCAGTCGCAGTTCGACGTCTCCGAGCACGCGAAGGTCATCTTCGGCCCGGCGAAGCGCCCGCTGCCGCAGTTGCCCATCACCGTCGACGACGAGGGCTACCTCGTCGCGCAGAGCGATTTCCTCGAACCTGTCGGCCCGAGCTACTGGGAGCGCCTCAAGTGAGCAGCACCGCAACTGAAACCCCCGCGCAGAGCGGTTCCGCGTCGAACGGGTCGACTCAGAGCGGTTCCAGCCGGTTCACCGCGGCAGCCGCGAACTACATCGACGAGCGCACCAAGATCGGCGTCGCCGTCAAGGAGTTCGGCCGTAAGGTCTTTCCCGATCACTGGTCGTTCCTGCTCGGAGAGGTGGCGCTCTACAGCTTCGTCGTCATCCTGCTGTCGGGTACCTTCCTCACGCTCTTCTTCCAGGCTTCCATGGCCGAGGTCGAGTACACGGGGCCGTACGTGCCGATGAAGGGACTCGAGATGTCGGTCGCCATGGCGTCGACTCTCGACATCTCCTTCTCGGTGCGCGGCGGCCTGCTCATGCGCCAGATACACCACTGGGCGGCGCTGCTGTTCGTGGCCTCCATCGGCCTGCACATGCTGCGGATCTTCTTCACGGGCGCGTTCCGCAAGCCGCGCGAACTCAACTGGGTGATCGGCTTCGTACTTTTCGTCCTGGCCATGGCCGAGGGCTTCACCGGGTATTCGCTCCCCGATGACGTGCTCTCGGGCAACGGTCTCCGCATCATCGACGGCATCATCAAGGCCATCCCGGTCATCGGCACCTACCTCTCGTTCTTCTTCTTCGGGGGCGAGTTCCCGGGCACCGACATCGTCGGCCGTCTGTACATGCTGCACATCATGGTGCTCCCCGCGCTCGTGATCCTCTTCGTGGCGCTGCACCTCGCGTTCGTGGTCATCCACAAGCACACGCAGTATCCCGGCCCGGGCAAGACCCAGCAGAACGTGGTGGGTTACCCGGTGCTGCCCGTGTACGCGGCGAAGGCCGGCGGCTTCTTCTTCATCGTGTTCGGAGTGATCGCGCTGATCGCCTCACTCGTGACCATCAACCCGATCTGGAACTACGGCCCGTACGATCCCTCCCCCGTGTCGGCGGGTACCCAGCCCGACTGGTATATCGGGTTCGCCGACGGTATGCTCCGCCTGATACCGCCCGGGCTCGAGACCGAATGGTTCGGCTTCACCTGGTCTTGGAACATGCTGCTGCCGCTCGGCATCATCGGCCTCTTCCTCGTGCTCGTCGCGCTCTACCCGTTCATCGAGGCGTGGGTCACGGGTGACAAGCGCGAGCATCACATCCTCGACCGCCCGCGCAACGCGCCCACCCGCACCGGGATCGGCGCGGCCGGCGTCACCTTCTACGCGGTGATGTGGGCCGGTGCGAGTTCAGACCTCATCGCGACGCACTTCCAGCTCTCCATGGAGGGCGTGATCCGCGCCCTCCAGGCGGCCCTCATCTTCGGCCCCATCATCGCGTATCAGATCGCCAAGCGCATTTGCCTGGCCCTGCAGAAGAAGGATCGCACCATCGCGCTGCACGGCTACGAGTCCGGCCGGATCGTGCGTCTCCCCGGCGGCGAGTACGTCGAGGTGCACAAGCCGGTCGAGCAGTACGAGCAGTGGCAGCTGGTCAGCTACCACGACTACGCTCCGCTCATGCTGCGTCCCGACGACGAAGGTCGCATCTCCTTCTCGAAGCGCATCCGGGCCGGCTTCAGCCGCTGGTTCTTCGAGGATCGCATCGTCCCGCCCACGAAGGGCGAGATCGAGAAGGGTCACGACGAGGGTCACTAAAGAGGCCTCTCGGGCCCCGCAGGTTCACTCCTGCGGGGCCCTTTCGCTTGCCGGGGCGGGGATCCCCGCCATACCGCCCCCCGCCAGCGTCGGGGAATCGTAGATGAGCCGGGATTCAGCGTCGAATGAGCGCCCTCGCGCCCTCGACGAGCAGCGCGTCGAAGCGGGCCTCCCCCAGCGACTCCCGCACTGCGAGAAGGCCCGGTTTCAGCGCGTCGCTCATGCCGGGGTCGCCGTTCGCGGCGACGCACTGGTAGAGGAAGCACACGAGCGGCGTAGACGGATCCTCCTCGGGATCCTCGGCGAGCACCTCGCTGAGGCGTGCAAAACACGCGAGAAAGAGTGCCTGCTTCGTCTTAAAGCTGGCGTACACGTGCGGCTGAGGAACTCCCGCTCGAGCGGCGATCCCCGTGGTCGACGCGCCGTGATAGCCGAAGAGGCCGAACTCGACGAGTCCGGCCTCCAGCAGACGCCTCCGGTTCTCGCCGGGACGCCTTCGAGTGCGACGTTCGGTCACACGACTACCCCAGTTCGAGGATCTTGCGGTAGTGCTCTCCCACGGGCTCAAAACCGCGGTGGTTGTAGAACGAGCCGATGCGCGCCGTCGAGGCGGAAAGCTGCCTCACTCCCCGTCCCATGCAGTAGTGCTCGTTGGCCTGCATGAGTCGGTCTCCGACCCCGTGTCCTCGCGAGGGCTCGTCGACGACGATCTCCTGCAGGTGCGCCGTCAAGCCGGGGGCGTGCAGCAGCCGGGAAACCGTCATCAGCGAGTAACCGCCGATCCGGTCATCGAGCTCGGCGACGAAGAGCACGTTCGTCTCCTGATCGCGGTGACGCAGCACATTGTCGAAGGCGACGAGAAACTCATCGCGCCCGATCGGCTCTCTTCCCGTTGTGAACTGACGGGCGAGAGCGAAGACGGCTGATCCATCCTCGCCCCGGCCACGGCGGATGATAATGCTCAAGGGATCGATTCCTCTGTCCGGCTACCGGGCGAAGTTGCCCCGGTAGTACTCGTAGACCCAGCCCACCACGCCGATCACCAGGATCGGCAGCGTGAGGAACGAGAGCCAGAAGTTGAAGCCGATGCACAGGCCCAGCACCACGATAGAGGCGCCGAAGGCCAGAAGGATCGGCCACCAGCTCCAGGGACTGAAGTCTCCGAGCTCGGGATCGCCGTCATCGATGTCGGAGTCCTCGCGGTCCTCGACGAGCACGCCGCCCTGCTTCTTCTGCGTGAGCGCCAGGTAGAAGGCGATGAACCCCGAGAGTGCTCCGGACAGGATGATGGCGATGGAGCCGGCCCACTCGATGTAGCCGTTCTCCGCAATGTTCCAGAAGGTGTAGATCCCGCCGACGAGTACGAAGTAGGCCGTCAGAATCTCGAAGATGACGATGTTGGACTTCATGGGTCAGCTCTCCTCGGGCGTCACTTCTGTTCAGCGAACTCGCGTTCGCGTACGGGCTGCTCCACACCGCTGACCTCGGGGTGGTTGAGATCGAACGCCGGCGACTCGGAACGGATGCGCGGGATCGAGGTGAAGTTGTGCCGGGGCGGCGGGCAGGAGGTCGCCCACTCGAGCGAGCGGCCGTATCCCCACGGGTCGTTGACCGTCACCTTCGGCGCGCGACGTGCGGTCACGTACACGTTCAAGAGGAACGGGATCATGGAAGCGCCCAGGATCATGGCTCCGACGGTGGAGAGCTGGTTGCCCCAGGTCACGCCGTCCGAGGGCAGGTACGTGTAGTAGCGCCGCGGCATCGCCATGACGCCCAGCCAGTGCTGCACGAGGAAGGTCATGTGGAAGCCGATGAAGAGCGTCCAGAAGTGGATCTTGCCGAGACGCTCGTCGAGCATCTTGCCGGTCCACTTCGGCCACCAGAAGTAGAAGCCCGCGAACATCGCGAAGACCACGGTTCCGAAGACCACGTAGTGGAAGTGGGCCACGACGAAGTAGGTGTCGGAGAGGGCGAAGTCGAGCGCCGGCGACGCGAGGATAACGCCGGTCAGGCCGCCGAATACGAAGGTCACGATGAATCCGAGCGCCCAGAGCATGGGGGTCTCGAAGGTGATCGAGCCGCGCCACATCGTGCCCAGCCAGTTGAAGATCTTCACGCCGGTGGGCACCGCGATGAGCATCGTCATCAGCGAGAAGAAGGGCAGCAGCACGGAGCCCGTGACGTACATGTGGTGCGCCCACACGGTCATCGACAGCGCCGCGATCGAGATCGTGGCGTAGATGAGGGTCTTGTAGCCGAAGATCGGCTTGCGGCTGAACACCGGGAAGATCTCGGACACGATCCCGAAGAACGGGAGCGCGATGATGTAGACCTCGGGGTGGCCGAAGAACCAGAACAGGTGCTGCCAGAGGATCGCCCCGCCCTCGCCGCTGTAGATCTGCCCGCCGAAGATCCGATCCGTGGCGAGCCCGAACATCGCGGCGGCCAGCACAGGGAAGACGAGGAGTATGAGGATGGAGGTGATCAGGGTGTTCCAGGTGAACACCGACATGCGCCACATGGTCATGCCGGGAGCGCGCATGGTGATGATGGTCGTGATGAAGTTCACGCCGCCCATGATCGTGCCGAAGCCGCTCACGCCGAGGCCGAGCACCCAGAGGTTACCGCCGACTCCGGGCGAGTAGGTCATATCCGACAGCGGCGCGTAGGCGAACCAGCCGAAGGAGGCCGCGCCCTGCGGGGTCAGGAAGCCGCCGACCGCGATGAGCGAGCCGAAGGTGTAGAGCCAGAACGCGAAGGCGTTGAGCCGCGGGAAGGCGACATCGGGCGCACCGATCTGCAGCGGCATGAGCACGTTCGCGAAGCCCGCGAAGAGCGGCGTGGCGAACATCAGCAGCATGATGGTGCCGTGCATGGTGAACAGCTGGTTGTACTGCTCCTTGGTCGCGACGACCTCGAGCCCCGGGGCGAACAGCTGCGCGCGGATGACCAGCGCCATGAGGCCGCCGATCAGGAACCACACGAAGGAGCTGATCAGGTACATGTACCCGATCACCTTGTGGTCCGTGGATGTGATCCACGAGACGATGACATTGCCCTTCTTCATGTTCTTATTCCCTCGTTACTCGTTCTGCGCCTTGGAATTCTCGTTGTCACCGGCGAGCCGATCCTGGTTCGGGTTGAACTCGTTGGTGACCTGACCCGTGTTGCCGGACTTCCGCAGCGACGCGATGTACGCGTCGTACTCCTGCTGCTCGACGACCTTCACCTGGAAGAGCATCATCGAGTGGTACTCGCCGCAGAGCTCGGCGCACTTGCCCATGAAGGTGCCCGTCTTCTCGGGCGTGAAGCTCATGTAGTTGGTCTGCCCCGGAATCATGTCCTTCTTGTAGAGGTACTCGACCACCCAGAAGGAGTGGATGACGTCGCGGGTCTCGAGTCGCACCTCGGTCGTCTTGCCGACCGGGAGGTAGAGCACCGGCAGCGTGTCCTTCGTGGGCTCTCCCTTGTCGTCGGTCTGCACCTGGACGCCCTGGAAGTAGACGTCCTCGTTCACGTAGTTGAAGTCCCACGCCCAGCGCTTGCCGATGACCTCGACCACGTTCTCCGGCGACTCGTAGCGCTGCTCGATCTTGCTCTGCTCCTGCGCGGTGAACGCGAAGAAGCCCAGCACGAGGATGACCGGGACGACCGTGAAGAAGGTCTCGATCGGCATGTTGTAGCGCAGCTGCACGGGAAGACCGGTCTGCCCCTTGCGACGGCGGTACGCGATCGTCGCCCAGATGATGAGGCCCCAGGTGATCACGCCGACTGCGAGCAGCACGATCCAGGAGGTCACCCACATGGCGGTGACGCCCTCAGTGTTGTTGGTCGCCCCTTCGGACCCCTTGGGAAGGAAGCCGCGCTGCTGCTCGGGGGTGCAGCCTGCGAGCAGCAGCGCCGCCGAGAGCGCCACAGGGGCTGCGACCCATTTCATTCGACGATTGGAACGCACCGCATACCTTTCGAAACGTTTTCCGCCGGCATCGAAGGCAGGCGAAGCTGATGACTCCCTGACAGCTTAGCGCGAACCCGAGGCTTCCCCGAACCAACCACGGGTGTCGCGCATACTCGGTTCGCCGAGTCGCGGATCAGCTGAAGCTGTCGCCGCAGGCGCAGCTGCCCTGCGCGTTGGGGTTGTCGATGGTGAACCCCTGCTTCTGGATCGTGTCCTCGAAGTCGATCGTGGCGCCGCCCAGGTAGGGCACGCTCATCGCGTCGACCACCACCTCGACCCCGCCGAAGTCGACGACCGCATCGTTCTCGAGCTCGCGCTCGTCGAAGAACAGCTGGTAGATGAGGCCCGAGCAGCCTCCGGGCTGCACGGCGATGCGGAGGCGCAGATCGTCGCGCCCCTCCTGCAGCAGCAGGCTGCGCACCTTCTCGCGGGCGGCCTCGCTCAGCAGCACGCCGTGGGCCCCTTCGGGAGCCGCGACGTGCCCCTCCGCGGCGATCGTGTCTGTGCTCATGCCTACTCCTCACGTGTCGATCCGATGCTGCCAGTCTACCGCCGCAACCGAGGACGCGGGGAGACGGAGGAGGGTCGCGGGGCGGTATCCTGGTGGGAATCGTCGGCGCGGAGCCGGCGCCGCGAACATCGAGCGCATCACGCGCGGAGCGAGAGGACAGGCGTGGCGAAGAAGGGCGTTGAGAACGCAGCCGACGCGAACGAGCAGGGGGCGAACGACCGCGGAGCGGTCGGCAAGGGCCGTCCCACGCCGTCGCGCAAGCAGGCCGAGGCCGCGAACGCCCGCCCCATCGTGGGGTCGAGGGACAAGGCGGCGATCAAGGAGCAGCGTCGGCAGCAGGCGACGGCCCGCGAGCGCGCCAGGGTCGGCATGATGCAGGGCGACGAGCGCTTCCTCGGTCCGCGCGACAGGGGGCCGCAGCGGCGATACGTGCGCGACTACGTCGACGCGCGCTGGAGCGTCGGCGAGCTGCTCATCCCCATGATGCTGGTCGTGCTCGTCATGACCTTCATCCCGGGGGTCGTGCAGGTCATCAGCCTCATCGTGATCTGGGCCTTCGTCGCCCTGGCGATCCTCGACGCCGCCCTCCTGGGCTTCCGGCTCAGGCGGCTGCTGGGCGCCAAGTTCGGAGAGGATCGGGTCCAGCCGGGCTTCCGCTGGTACGCTGCCATGCGCGCCTTCCAGTTCCGCCCCCTGCGAGTGCCGAAGCCGCAGGTGAAGCGCGGGCAGCGCCCGGCGTGAGCCGGGGCCTCCCCGGGATCAGCGCGCCGCGTTGCCGCGCCAGGCGGCGCGGCGCAGCCCGCGATTGATGTCTCGGGCCCACAGCGGGCCCTCGTAGATGAACGCCGTGAAGCCCTGCACCAGCGTGGCTCCGGCGCGCAGCCGCTCGAGCACGTCTGCCGCGGTCGTCACCCCGCCCACGGAGACCACGCAGAACCCGGGGTCGGGTGCGGAGGCGCGGATGCGGCGCAGCACCTCCAGCGAGCGCTCGCGCAGCGGTGCGCCCGACAGCCCGCCGGCCCCCATGCGCTCGATCGCGGCCTCCGACTCGCGCAGCCCCTCGCGCGAGACCGTCGTGTTGGTCGCGATGATCCCGTCGAGCCCGAGCCGTACGGCCAGGGCCACGATGCCGTCGATCTGCTCGTCCTCCATGTCTGGGGCGATCTTCACTAGCAGCGGCGTGCCGCCCGCGGCGTCTCGCACGGACGCGAGGAGCGGCTCCAGCATCTCGAGCTCCTGGAGCCCGCGCAGGCCGGGCGTGTTGGGCGAGCTCACGTTCACCGCGAGGTAGTCGGAGATCGGCGCGAGTCGTCGCGCGCTCCAGACGTAGTCCTGCGCCGCGTCCTCGACCTCGGTGACCCGGCTCTTGCCGATGTTGACGCCGATCACGGGCCGGCGGCGCGAGAGGCGCGCCCGCTCCACCCGGGCCACGGCCGCGGCCGATCCCCCGTTGTTGAAGCCCATGCGGTTGATGAGACCCAGGTCGGACACGAGGCGGAACATGCGCGGCTTCGGGTTGCCGGGCTGCGCGTGGCGCGTGAGCGTGCCCACCTCGACGTGGCCGAAGCCGAGAGCACCCAGACCGAGCATCCCCTCGGCGTTCTTGTCGAAGCCCGCCGCGAGCCCGAAGGGGCTGGGAAACTCGACGCCGAGCGCGCGCACTCGCAGCGAGGGGTCCGGCGCGCAGAGCCGTCGCACGGCGCCGCCGAGCAGCGGCGCGGCCCGGATCACCAGGAACGCGAGGTGGTGCGCCCGCTCGGGATCCATCCGCCGCAGCACGGTCTTGAACAGCAGCGGGTACAGACGCATGTGCGTTACTCCTCGGGCGAAGCGGAGGCGGGAGAGGCGGGGTGCGCGCGCAGCTCGGCGATCGCCGCGTCGAAGTCGGCGAGCGATTCGAACGCCTGGTAGACGCTCGCGAAGCGCAGATAGGCGACCTCGTCGAGCTCCCGCAGGTGGGGCAGGATCGCCAGGCCGATCTCGTTCGCGTCGAACTGGGCGATGCCGCTCGAACGCACCGACTCCTCGACCTGCTGCGCGAGCACGGCCAGGTCCGCCTCGGTCACGGGGCGCCCCTGGCAGGCCTTGCGCACCCCGCTCATCACCTTCTCGCGGCTGAACGGCTCGACGACGCCGGACCGCTTGATCACCGTGAGGCTCGCGGTCTCTGTCGTGGTGAAGCGACGGCCGCACTCGGGGCACTGCCGGCGCCGGCGGATGGAGAGGCCGTCATCGGCGGTGCGCGAATCGATCACGCGCGAGTCGGGGTGCCTGCAGAACGGGCAGTGCATCAGCGCCCCCCGCCCTCGAACCGCGCGGTCACCGCTTCACCGTGGGCCGGCAGGCCCTCGGCGCCGGCGAGGGCGAGCACAGGCGCCTCGACCTGCGCGAGAGCCGAGCGATCGTAGCTGACGATCTGCTGCGGTCGCAGGAAGGTGTGGGCGCCGAGTCCAGCGGAGAACCGTGCGGTGCCGCCGGTGGGCAGCACGTGGTTGGAGCCCGCGAGGTAGTCGCCGAGGCTCACCGGAGTGTACCCGCCGACGAAGATCGCACCGGCGTCGGTGATCCGGCCGAGCACGGCGTCGTCGTCGCGGGTCTGGATCTCGAGATGCTCAGGGGCGTAGGCGTTGCTGAGGCGCGCCGCGGTCTCGAGGTCGTCGACGAGGATCACGGCCGACTGCGGGCCGCCGAGCGCCGCGGCGACGCGGCCGGCGTGCCGGGTGCGTCGCGCGCGGGAGGCGACCTCGGCGAGCACCCGGTCCGCGAGGTCGGCGGAGTCGGTGACGAGCACGGATGCCGCGGCCTCGTCGTGCTCGGCCTGGCTAATGAGGTCCGCGGCGATGAAGCGGGGCTCGGCCGACGCGTCGGCGATGACGAGGATCTCGGTGGTGCCCGCCTCGGAGTCGATGCCCACGCGCCCGCTCACGACGCGCTTGGCCGCGGCGACGAAGACGTTGCCCGGCCCCGTCACCACGTCGACCGGCTCGAGACCGATCTGCGGAACGCCGTGGGCGAAGGCCGCGACGGCCCCGGCTCCCCCGATCGCGTAGACCTCGTCGACCCCGCAGAGGGCCGCCGCCCAGAGCACAGCGGGGTGCGGCAGCCCTCCGCTATCGACCTGAGCGGGTGACGCGAGCGCCAGGCCGGCCACGCCCGCCGTCTGCGCCGAGACGGCGTTCATGATGACGGAGGAGGGGTACGCGGCCTTGCCGCCCGGCGCATAGAGGCCCACTCGGGAGACGGGCTGCCAGCGCTGGCGGATCTCAGCGCCGTCGGCCATCCGCGTCACCTGCTCCGCAGGCACCTGCGCGGCCGAGGCCCGACGCAGACGGGTGATGACCTCGCGCAGCGCGGCCTCCACGGCGGGCGGGCAATCCGCCAGGGAGGCGGCGACCGCCTCGGCCGGTACGCGCAGCGCGTGCCCCTCGACGCCGTCGAAGTCGCGGGCCTGATCCCGAAGCGCGGCCTCGCCCCGCTCGGCGACGTCTGCCACCAGCGGGCGCACGCGCTCGACGGCCTCCTCCGCGCCCACCGCGGCCCGCGGAACGAGTTTCAGCAGATCGGCGCGGGAGAGCTCTCGTCCCCGCAGATCAATGGTTCGCATCACCGAACCAGTCTACCGGCCGGTGCGATCATGCCGAGCCAGGCCAGTTCGCGCGCGCCCGAGACGAGCGCCTCGCTCGCTGCGGCGACGTCGACCTCCAGCAGCGTCGCGAGCGCGTCGGCGATCTGCCCGAGCGCGAGTTCGCCGTCGCAGGCGCCGACCGCCGCAGCCAGCAGCGGGTCGGCGACCACCCGCCTGGCGATCGGGCGGTCGATGACGAGTGAGATGGAGCGGGGCGCCTCCTCCCCCGGCGCGTGCTCGCGCTCCTCCACGACCGCGTCCGAGACCAGCCAGCGGATGGAGAGGATCTCGTCGCCGCTCATCCGCTCGGCCGCGATGCCCGCGTCGAACGCCGCCGCGAGACGGGATCCGGCCGCTTCGGCTCCGTACCCGCCCGTCGCCTGCTCGGCGTGGACGACCGTCTCGCGAGTCCCCGCGCCACCGGGTCGGCGCACCCGGATCGCCCCGAGCCCGATCGACACGATCCTCCGCGCGGCGAAGTCCTCAAGCCACGCGTCGATGAGGCGCTCGAACTCCGGCGATCCGGGCCGCGCTCCCCCGTCTCGGGCCCAGGTCTCGGCGTACTGCGCGGGATCCACGCGGTCCCGCTCGATCGCCCAGGCGTCGAGCGGGCCGGCCGCGATCGCCGCCTCCTCGATCCAGCCGCGCACCCGCTGCAGCCCGTTGCCGCCCCACGGCGCCTCCCAGTTGGCGAGGCACAGCAGCACGCCGCCCTCGGCGAGCAGCTCGGGGCCCTCGCGCACGACCCGCTCGGCGAGGGCGTCGCCGGTCATGCCGCCGTCCCGGTACTCGTAGACGGGCACGCCGGCGGCGCGGGGGGTGATGACGAACGGCGGGTTGGAGAGTATCAGGTCGAAGCTCTCGCCCGCGACCGGTTCGAAGAGGTCGCCGCGCCGGAACTCGATGCGGGAGCCCACGCCGTTCAGTCGTGCGTTGGCCCGGGCGAACACGAGCGCGCGCTCGGAGACGTCGGTGGCGATCACACGCCCGCGCAGCGCGAGGTGCATGGCGACGATGCCGCAGCCGGTACCGAGGTCGAGGCAGACGGCCGCGTCGCGCGGCGGGGCCTGGGCGATGAGGGATCGCGTCGCGCCGCCGACCCCCATGACGTGGTCGGGCCGCGCGGGCCCGCCGCGCAGCTGGTCGTCGAGGTCGGAGAGAATCCACCAGTGCGGAGGCTGCTCGACTCGCGAGTCGGCGACCGCGACCGGGTTCAGCGACATCGCGGCCCGGTGGGCGCCGGATCCGCTCCGCTCCAGCAGCCCCAGCTCGAGAGCCCCGGCGGCGCCGAGCGCCGGCAGAGCGGCGTCGACCTCGGCTCCGCCGGCCGTCTCGCCGAGCAGGAAGAGTCGCGCGAGCGTCGCGAGCGAACTCGCGCCCCGCTCGCGGAGCGCCCTCCGCGCCGGGGCGAACACGCCGCGCTGCCGGGCGGCCTCAGCCGGCGCGCCGAGCAGCGAGGCCACAGCCTCCACCCGGTAGCCGACCGCGTCGAGATCTGCCCGCAGCCGGTCGATGAGTTCAGGGTGCACCACACCAGACTAGGCGCTTCGCCCCCGGGCCGTCGCGGTGCGGCGTCAGTAGGCGACGGTGAAACGCGACCCGCGGTGCTTCGGCTCCTCGATCTCGTCGACCACCGCCGCCCCGAAGTCGGCGCCGGAGATCTCCGACCCGCCGTCCGCATCGGTCAGCAGCACGTCGCCGCCGACGCGGTACTCCCCGCGGTACTCGCCCGCGGCCCACGCGCCGAAGGTCGCGGGAGGGCTCACGAAGAACCAGTCGAGTTCGGCGGGCGCGGCGCGCAGGTCGTCGAGTACGCCGCCCATCTCCGAGGCCTCGGGCTTGACCTCCTCGGCGAAATCGGGGCCGTCCATCACGAGCTCGCCGCCCTCGCGCTGCAGCAGCGAGCCTGCGCCCCCGATGACGCCCAGGCGCACCCCGGCCGCGGCGGCCTCCGCCGCCAGGGCGGCGACGGCGGGGCGCACTCGGCCGACCATGTCGCCGCGGGGCGAAACCGCGACGACCACGACGTCGGCTCCGTCGAGGGCGGCCGCGCGATCCGCCGCCTCGGTGATCGATCCCTTCAGATAGCGCACGCCGCCGATCTGCTCCGCGACCTCGCCGCGGGCCATGCTCGTCACCTCGAGGCTGCGCACCGCGGCCGTCTCCACGATGTGCGAGCCCGCGTAGCCGCTGCCGCCGATCACCGTCACCCTGGTCATGTCGGTCCCTCCTTCGCCGAGCCCGCCGAGCGCGGGCCCACTCCCCGCAACCCGGCACGCGCGCGCGGTATTCCCGGCACGCGGCTCCGCGCAGTCGGGCGCCGCGTCCCGGCCGGCCCGGGTTCTAGGCGAAGGCGCGGTCGTGGGCCGTGACCGGCGAGGGCAGCACCGTGTCGCCGGTGAGGTATGCGTCGACCGATGCGGCGGCCGCGCGCCCCTCCGCGATCGCCCACACGATGAGCGACTGGCCGCGACCGGCGTCGCCCGCGACGAAGACCCCGGGCAGCGCCGTCGCGTAGTCCCGCTGCCGCTCGAACGCTCCGCGGGAGCCGCGGGCCAGGGTGACCGCCGCGTCCTCGATCTCCTCGGGCCCGGTGAATCCCATGGCGATGAGCACGAGGTCCGCCTCGATGAGCCGCTCGGTGCCGGGAATGGGCACGCGCCCGTCCTCCGTGAAGCCGGTCTCGGCGACGCGCAGCGCGCGCACCGCCCCCTCGGCCCTGCCGACGAACTCCACGGTGGAGGCGAGGTACCGGCGTTCGCCGCCCTCCTCGTGGGAGCTCGACACCTCGAAGAGCGTGGGGTGCACCGGCCACGGCTGCGCATCGCTGCGCTCGGGAGACGGCCTGCGGCCGATCGCCAGGTTGGTCACCGACTTCGCGCCCTGACGGTGCGCGGTGCCGATGCAGTCGGCGCCCGTGTCGCCGCCGCCGATGACGACGACGCGCTTGCCCCGGGCATCGATCGGCGTGGACTCCAGCGCACCGGTCTGCAGGCGATTCGACGCCGTGAGGTACTCCATAGCGAAGTGCACGCCGGCGAGCTCCCGCCCGGGCAGCGGCAGCTCGCGGGGCACCGTGGCCCCGGTTGCGACGACCACCGCGTCGAAGCGGCGGCGCAGCTCGCTCCACGACATGTCGCGCCCGATCTCGATGCCGCAGCGGAAGCGCGTGCCCTCCTGCTTGAGCTGCTCGATGCGGCGCGCCACGAGCTGCTTCTCGAGCTTGAAGTCGGGGATGCCGAAGCGCAGCAGACCGCCGGGCTCCTCGTCGCGCTCGTACACGGCCACCGTGTGCCCGGCGCGGGTGAGCTGCTGGGCGGCCGCGAGGCCCGCGGGGCCGGATCCGACGACCGCCACCGTCTTGCCGGTGAGCCTCGACGGCGGCTGCGGCTGCACCCAGCCGTTGGCGAACGCCTGATCGATGATGCTGTTCTCGATCTGCTTGATCGTCACCGCCGGCTGGTTGATGCCGAGCACGCACGCCGACTCGCAGGGTGCCGGGCAGGCACGGCCCGTGAACTCCGGGAAGTTGTTGGTCTCGTGCAGCCGCTCGATCGCCTCGCGCCCGCGGCCGCGGTGCATGAGGTCGTTCCACTCGGGGATGAGGTTGCCGAGCGGGCAGCCCTGGTGGCAGAACGCCACGCCGCAGTCCATGCAGCGCGAGGACTGGCGCGCGACGAGCGTGGGATCCGCGGGGTCGACGACCTCGCGCCAGTCCTTGAGCCGCAGCGCGACGGGGCGCTTGGGGGCGAGTTCGCGCTCCCGCACCTTCAGGAATCCGCGGGGATCAGCCATGGGTCGCCTCCAGGATCTCGGACCAGACCCGCTCGCCGTCGGGATCGATGCCCTGCTCGTTCGCGCGCACTCGGATCTCGAGCACCCGCGAATAGCCGCGCGGGATCAGCCGGGTGAAGCGGCCGAACACGCGTTCGGGATCCGCCTCGCTCTCGGCGAGCAGCCCGGCGGCGAACTCGGAGCCGGTCTGCTCGACGTGGCGGCGCAGCAGCGCGATGACCTGCTCGCGCAGCTCCCGCTCCCCGGAGCCGAGCGGTTGCAGCATGAGCGCGCCGGAGCTCAGCTCGGCCGAGTTGACCGCGGCGGGATCGAGGTCGAGGATCACCGCCTCGCCCCCCGACATGCCCGCGCCGATGTTGCGCCCGGTCGAGCCGAGGATCAGGGCGAAGCCGCCCGTGAAGTACTCGAGCGCGTGATCCCCCGTGCCCTCGACGACCGCGGTAGCGCCCGAGCCGCGCACGAGGAAGCGCTCGCCCACGGTTCCGGCGATCCACAGGCTGCCGCCCGTCGCGCCGTAGCCGATCGTGTTGCCCGCGATCACGTTGCCCGAAGCGGGGTGGCCCGCCTGCGGGTGCGGACGGATGACGATCTCGCCGCCCGAGAGGCCCTTGCCGACGTAGTCGTTGGCGTCGCCGATGAGGCGCAGCGTGATGCCCGCCGGGAGGAAGGCGCCGAGCGATTGCCCGGCCGATCCGGTGAGCGTGATGTCGATGGTCTCGGGCGCGAGGCCCTCGGCGCCGTAACGTCTGGTGACCTCGTGACCGAGCATGGTGCCGACGGCGCGGTCGATGTTGCGGATGGGGAGGTCGATCACCACCGGCTCGCGGCGATCGAGGGCGTCGGCGGCCATCGGGATCAGCCGCACGTCGAAGTGCTCGCCGAGTTCGTGATCCTGCTCGGCGCCGTGCCGTCTCGGCTCGTCGGGCGCGAACACGGGCCCCCGCAGGATCGGCGTGAGGTCGAGGCCCTCGGCCTTCCAGTGCCGGATCGCGTCGTCCACGTCGAGGGCCGCCGTGTCGCCGACCGCATCGTCGAGCGAGCGGTAGCCGAGCGAGGCGAGGATCTCGCGCACCTCCTCGGCGATGAAGCGGAAGAAGTTGACCACGTGCTCGGCTCTTCCCGTGAACCGCTCGCGCAGCTCGGGGTTCTGCGTGGCGACCCCGACGGGGCAGGTGTCGAGGTGGCAGACCCGCATCATGATGCAGCCCGACACCACGAGCGGCGCGGTCGCGAAGCCGAACTCCTCGGCGCCGAGCAGCGCGGCCACGACCACGTCGCGGCCGGTCTTGAGCTGCCCGTCCGCCTGCAGCACGACGCGCTCGCGCAGGCCGTTGAGCATGAGGGTCTGCTGCGCCTCGGCGAGTCCCAGCTCCCACGGAGACCCCGCGTGCTTGAGCGAGTTCATGGGGCTCGCGCCGGTTCCTCCGTCGTGACCGGAGACGAGGATCACGTCGGACAGCGCCTTCGCGACGCCCGCCGCGACCGGCCCGATGCCCGACTGGGCCACGAGCTTCGTCGAGATGCGCGCGGAGGGGTTGGCGCGCTTGAGGTCGAAGATAAGCTGCTTGAGATCCTCGATCGAGTAGATGTCGTGGTGCGGCGGCGGCGAGATGAGGCCGACGCCCGGCGTCGCGTGCCGGGTGCGCGCGATCCACGGGTACATCTTCTGCGGCGGCAGCTGGCCGCCCTCGCCCGGCTTCGCGCCCTGGGCGAGCTTGATCTGGATCTCGTCGGCGTGCGTGAGATACATCGAGGTCACCCCGAAGCGGCCGGAGGCCACCTGCTTGACGGCGCTGCGCCGCTCGGGATCGAGCAGCCGATCCTCGCTCTCGCCGCCCTCGCCCGTGTTCGACCTGCCGCCGAGCCTGTTCATGGCGATGGCGAGCGTCTGGTGCGCCTCGGGCGAGATGGAGCCGTAGCTCATGGCGCCCGTCGCGAAGCGCTTCACGATCTCGCTCACGGGCTCGACCTCGTCGAGCGGCACGGGGGGCTGCTGCGGCGCGAACGCGAAGAGCCCGCGCAGCGTCATGAGCCGCTCCTGCTGCTCGTTGACGCGGCGCGTGTACTCGGCGAAGATCTCGCGGCGCCCGGTGCGCGTCGCGTGCTGCAGCTTGAAGATCGTCTCGGGGTCGAAGAGGTGGGGCTCCTCGCCGCGGCGCCAGCGGTACTCGCCGCCCGTCTCGAGGTGCTTGTGCGCGAGAGCCGCAGGATCGTCCGGGTAGGCCGCGCGGTGCCGCGACGCGACCTCCGAGGCGATGACATCGAGCCCCACGCCGCCCAGTTTCGAGGTGGTTCCGGTGAAGTAGCGATCGACCACGCTCTGCGACAGGCCGATCGCCTCGAACGTCTGCGCACCGCAGTAGGAGGCCACGGTCGAGATGCCCATCTTGCTCATGACCTTGAGCATGCCCTTGCCGAGGGCCTTGATGAACTTCGCGATCGCCTCCTCCTCGGTGATGCCCGGGAGCGAGCCGTTGCGCACGAGCAGGCCCGCCGACTCCATCGCGAGGTAGGGGTTCACGGCGCCGGCGCCGTAGCCGATGAGCGCCGCCACGTGGTGCACCTCGCGCACGTCGCCCGCCTCCACGATGAGCGACACGCGCATGCGCTGCCCCTCGCGGATCAGGTGGTGGTGCACCGCCGAGACGGCGAGCAGCGACGGCACCGGCGCCAGGTCCTTGTTCGTGTCGCGGTCCGAGAGGATGATGAACTCCGCGCCCGCCTCGATGGCCGCGCTCGCCTCCAGGCACATCCGCTCGAGGCGGTCTGCAAGGCCCTTCGCCTCGTAGTCGACCGGGTAGAGACCGCGGATCGTCACGGCGCGCTCGCGCTCGGGGTCGTCGCCGAAGTGCTGGATCCGTGCGAGCGCGTCGTTGTCGATCACCGGGAAGTCGAGGATCACCTGACGCGCGTGCTCGGCCGACTGGTCGAGCAGGTTCGCCTGCGGGCCGATGCTCGTGACGAGGCTCGTGACGAGCTCCTCGCGCAGCGCGTCGAGCGGCGGGTTCGTCACCTGCGCGAACTGCTGCACGAAGTAGTCGTAGATGTGACGCGGCTTGGACGAGATCGCCGCGATGGGGGTGTCGGTGCCCATGGCCGCGATGGGCTCGATGCCGTCGCGCGCCATCGGCGTGAGGAGCAGCCGCAGCTCCTCCTCCGTGTAGCCGAAGGTGCGCTGGCGCCGGGTGATCGATGCCGGCGGATGCACGAGGTGCTCGCGCTCGGGCTGCTCGGAGAGCCGGATCCGCCCCTCCTCGAGCCACGCCCCCCAGGGCGCGAGGCCGGCGAGCTCCCCCTTCACGGCCTCGTCGTCGCGGATCTCACCCGACGCGAGGTCGACCGCGAGCATGCGTCCGGGCTGCAGGCGGCCGCGGTGCACCACGCGCTCGGGGGCGATGTCCAGCACGCCCGTCTCGCTGGCGATCACCATCACGCCGTCACCGGTCACGAGATAGCGGCCGGGGCGCAGGCCGTTGCGGTCGAGCGTCGCGACGAGCTGCCTGCCGTCGGTGGCGATCATGGCCGCCGGACCGTCCCAGGGCTCCATCACGAGGGAGTGGTACTCGAGGAAGTGCACGAGGTCGGGGTGCAGACCCGTCTCGGACTCCCAGGCCTCCGGCACCATCATGGCCAGGGCGTGCGGCAGGGAGCGACCCGCCATCACGAGCAGCTCCAGCACCTCGTCGAAGCTCGCCGAGTCGCTGCCGCCCTCGGAGCAGATCGGCAGCAGGGGCCGCACGTCTCCGAGCGCCTCGGAGGCGAGCTGGCGCTCGCGAGCGCGCATCCAGTTGCGGTTGCCGCGCACGGTGTTGATCTCTCCGTTGTGGGCGACCATGCGCAGCGGCTGCGCCAGGTGCCACGAGGGGAACGTGTTGGTCGAGTAGCGCGAGTGCACGATGGCGAAGCGGCTCGCGAACCGCTCGTCGGAGAGCTCAGGGTAGAACCCCGGCAGCTGCAGCGTGGTCACCATGCCCTTGTAGACGATGGTGCGCGAGCTGAGGGAGGGCAGGTAGCACCTCGTCTCGTGCTGCACGCGCTTGCGGGTGCGGAACGCGCGACGCTCGATCTGATCGCCGTCGAACACCGCACCGACGGCGGGGACGAGGATGAGCTGCTCGATGGCGGGGCTGGCCTCGCGGGCGCTCTCGCCGAGCACCTCCGGGCGCACCGCCACCGGGCGCCAGGCCAGCACCGCGAGCCCCTCCTCCGCCGCGATCGCGCCGATGCGGTAGCGGGCCGCCTTGCGCTCCGTCGACGCCCGCGGCAGGAAGACGAGGCCCGCCGCGTAGCCGCCCGGATCGGGAAGGGAGAGCGCGGGGTCGAGGTCGGCGAGCGCGTCGCGGATGAGGGCGTGGGGCAGGTCGCTGAGGATGCCGGCGCCGTCGCCGGTTCCCGCGTCAGAGCCGACGGCGCCGCGGTGCTCCAGGTGCTCGAGCGCTTGGAGCGCGAGCGCGACGATGTCGTGGCTCGGCTCCCCCGTCAGTGAAACGACCGAGGCGAGGCCGCAGGCATCGCGCTCATCGGCGGGGTCGTACAGGCCGACGGGCGCGGGGAAGGCGGTCGGGATCTGCGTGCTCGGGCTCCCTGGGCTTACGGTCATCGACGTCCTCTCTGATCTGCGGGACGTCGACGGCCCGGGCGGTGCCACGCTCGGAACATCGCTTCGGAACGACGACGTCACCGCAAGGCGCGGCGGGTGGAGCTTCAAATTTACCATTCGTTTCTTCGGCGAAACGAATCGGAAATCGTAGTTTCTACATCAGATTCGGGAAGTTGCGCATCTTCGCCGCATATCATACGGAATCCGGAGAGCTTCACCGCAGAGGACGGAGCCGTGTAACAGATTCGAAACACCGCGGCCGCATCCGGGAAACCGGCGCCCGAACAGAGCGCGTCCGATAGCCGAAACACCCCCTCTAGGCCGTTCAACTATCGGACGCGCACCCCGCGGCTCCCCCGGGCGTCTAGCCCGCGAAGCTCGAGGTGTCCCCCACCAGGCGGGTGTGGTCGGCGGGGACCGGATCGACCGCGGCGCGCGCCACCTCCGCCGCGAACTCCGAGACGTTGTAGAGCTTGCCCGCCTGCTCCCGGCGCGCCTCGATCGCACCCGGGCTGAGGCGGTTGAGCAGCGTCGCCGTTACGGTGCCCTCGATCATGTCGCCCGACACCACCGTGAAGCCGATCCCGCGCCTCTCGAGCTCCGGGATGCGCTCTCGGAGCGCGTCCTCGCCCGCGCGCTTCGAGAGGGCGACGGCCTCGTACTCGGGCATCGTCGGCGTGGTGCGGATGAAGTGCGCCTGATGGCTGGTCACGAACACCACCCGCGCGCCCTCGCCCATGAGCGGCAGCGCGGCGTCGAGCACCGCGAGCTGAGCGTCGCGGTTCAGCTTCAGCGCGTAGTCCTCCTCCACGCCGCTCTCCATGCCCCCCGAGGCGTTGAGCACGAGGATGTCGAGGCCCCCGAACTCCCGCCGTACGGCCTCCATCATGGCCGCCAGGGAATCGGGATCGGTGAGGTCGGCGCCCTGCACGATCGCGCGCACTCCGAGCTCGCCGAGCTGAGCCGCCAGCTTCTCCGCGCGCGGAGCCTTGTTGCGGAAGTTGATGACCACGTCGGCGCCCGCCTCGGCGAGGTAGCGCACCGTGTCGGCGCCGATGCCGCGCGAGGATCCCGTCACGAGCGCGCGGCGGCCGGTCAGACTACCGGGTTCAAGAATCTGTGTCACTGATGCTCCTCGTCGTCTCGGTTGCGTGCCTTCCAGAGTAGTGGACCGCCGCGCGAAACCTCGTCGCGGGGTATCGACAAGCCCCGTCGAGCGAGTACGCTGCATGGCAAGGCGACGGCATCCGCACGACCGATGACGCCAGAGCCGCAGCTGACAGGCGAGGAGGTTCTCACCATGGCCGACCGAACGCTTCGAGGAACGCGCATCGGCGCGACGAGCCTGCAGGGCGAGGAGGGCGTCGAGCTCTCCCCCAGACGAACGGTCGAGTACCTCACCGATCGCGGCACCAGCTTCTCGGTGCTCTTCGACGCCGACGCCGAGCCGCCGGCGGAGTGGGTGGACCAGAAGAGCGGCGAGGTCGGCTTCCTCGACGACGAGGCGGGGCGCGCCGCACGCGCCGAGTTCGAGGACAAGGAGTCCTCGCAGCGGACCCCGTGGGACATGCTCATCGAGCGGCGTACGCGCGAGGAGCTCGAGGAGCTGCTCGAGGAGCGGCTGCAGCTGCTCCGAGCGCGACGCGGCAGCGCGGGCCGGTGAACCGGCCCGGCTGACGGCGCGACGCGCCCGGGCTGCGCGAGCCGGCCGGAGGGGCTGCGCAGGCGGACGTCGCCATTCACGACGCGCTCGAGGCCTCGACGATGCCGCGCCGCACGCCCCGCTTCGCCTCCCGCGCGAGCCGGGCGTACGAGCCGAGGCGATCCTCGTCGAGACCGGCCGCCGCCGCCTCCTCGCAGGCCTGGGCGATCTGATCGAGCAGGTCGATGGTCTGCTTGGCCCAGCGCACGAAGTCGCCCGCGCCGATGCCCGAGTCTCCGAGCACCCGCTCGATGGGCGCGCCCGACGCCCACGAGTGCATCGTGGCGGCGAGGCCGGCGTGCGGCATCTCGCCGCGCGGTAGCCGGTGCCGCCCGGCGAGGTCGTCGAGACGCGTCCAGGTGTCGATCACCCGGTCGTGCGCCGCAGCGAACGCCGCACCGCCCGGCAGCCGCGGCTCCCCCTCGTCGTCGCGACGCGGCTCGTAGCTCAGCACGCAGCACATCGCCGCGAGGCCCGGAGCGTCGAGGCCGCGCAGCGCGTCGGAGCGCAGGCACTCCGCCACGAGCAGATCCCGCTCCCCGTAGATGCGGCGCAGCGGCTCGCCCCACGGAGCGACCTGCGGCTCGCCCCCGTTCCGCTCCAGGTACCCCAGATCGAGCAGCAGCTCCACGACCCGGTCGAAGGTGCGCGCGATCGTGCCCGTGCGCGACGCGATCTGGCGGCGGCCGCGCTCGATGCGACGGCGCAGCTTGCGCGCACGATCCTCCCACCGTCTGCGATCGGCCCCCTGGGACCGCGCGACCGCGGCGTCGTAGCCGGCCAGCGACTCCTGCTCGGCGCGCAGCTCGCGCGCCTGGTCCACCACCGCGCGGTCGGCCTGGAACTGGGCGAACGACAGCTCGAGCGTCTCCCGTGCGCGATCCTCGTCCATGCGCTGCAGCAGGTTGACCGCCATGTTGGGGGTGGGCCGGAAGCTGGATCGCACCGGGAAGGAGCGCGCCCCCGCGAGGTGGGCCAGCGCCTCGAGGTCGACGCCGTCGCTCCAGACGACCACCGCGTGCCCCTCGGTGTCGATGCCGCGGCGGCCCGCGCGGCCGGTCAGCTGCGTGTACTCCCCCGACGTCAGGGGCACGCGCTGCTCGCCGTTGTACTTCTCGAGCTTCTCGATCACCACCGCGCGCGCGGGCATGTTGATGCCGAGCGCCAGGGTCTCGGTCGCGAAGACCAGCTTGACGAGGCGGCGCTGGAAGAGGCGCTCGACCACGGTCTTGAAGGCGGGCAGCAGCCCGGCGTGGTGGGCTGCGACGCCCCGCTCGAGACCCGCCAGCCACTCGCGCACCCCGAGCACGCGCCGCTCCTCATCGCTCATCCCGCGCACCTCGGCGCGGGCGATGCGACGGATCTCCTCGCGCTCCTCCCGGCTCGTGAGCGAGACGCCCTCGTAGAGGCACTGGCGGACGGCCTGATCGCAGCCATTGCGGCTGAAGATGAAGACGATCGCGGGCAGCAGCCCGGTCTCGTCGAGCGCGCGGACGACATCGGCCCGGGAGATGCGGCGGCTGCGGCGCACCGGCGCCCGCCCGCGCGATCGCTCGCGCCCCCCGCGCTGCCCGTGGCCGGCGGGGCCCCGTCTCCGATCCTCCCCGCCCCGGTCGCCGGCACCACGGCCCCCGTCGAGCATGCGCAGCTCGGGGTTGAGGCGCCCGCCCGCGGCGAGCTCGCCGTCGCGACCGACGTAGAGGGGCAGCAGCGCCCTCGAGGTGAGCACGTGCTGATAGAGCGGCACCGGCCGGTGCTCGGAGAGGATCACGTCTGTGTCGCCGCGCACCGCGTGCATCCAGTCGCCGAACTCCTCGGCGTTCGAGACGGTGGCCGAGAGCGCGACGAGGCGGACGCTCTGCGGGAGGTGGAGGATGATCTCCTCCCAGACGGCCCCCCGGAAACGATCGCCCAGGTAGTGCACCTCGTCGAGCACGACGAATGCGAGGCCGTCGAGCGCATCGGACTCGGCGTAGATCATGTTGCGCAGCACCTCGGTCGTCATGACGACGACGGGGGCGTCGCCCCGCAGGTTCACGTCGCCCGTGAGCAGGCCGACCTCGTCCTCGCCGTACTCCGCGCACAGCTCGTGGAACTTCTGGTTGGAGAGGGCCTTGATGGGGGCGGTGTAGAAGATGCGCGCGTCCCGCTCGCGGCGCGCGAGGTACACGGCGAACTCGGCGACGGTCGTCTTCCCCGAGCCTGTGGGGGCCGCGACGAGCACGCTGCGCCCGCTCTCGAGGCGCTCGCAGGCCGTGCGCTGGAAGGCGTCGAGCGGATACCCGAGCCGGGCCGCGAACGCCCCGAGCGCCGGGAAGTCGGCGTCGCTCATGCGGATTCCTCGGCCCCGCCCTTCGTCCGGGGGTCGGACGCGTCGGATCCGATCCCGTACTCGGCCATCACCGCCGCCTGCTTCTTATCGGCGCGGCGATCGTGGAGGATCGCGATGCCGGCCGCCCCGAAGTAGAGGACCACGATCGGCGCCGCGAGCAGGAACATGCTCATGAGGTCTGCCGCGGGAGTCGCGATCCCGGCGAACAGGACGATGCACAGGAGGGCGATCCGCCAGCTCTTCAGAATCGACTTGCCGCGGAGCACGCCGAGGAAGTTGAGCATCACGAGGAACAGGGGCATGACGAAACCGATGCCCACGGCGAGCAGCAGCTTGATCGAGAAGTCGAGGTATCGCCTGGCGCTGATGAACGCGGCGTCCTCCTTGGGGGCGAAGCCCGTCAGCAGCTCCACGATGTTCGGGATCACGAGCCACCCGGCGAAGGCGCCCGCGAGGAACAGCGGAACGGCGACGCCCAGGAAGGCCACGCCGTACAGCTTCTCCCGCCTGGTCAGGCCGGGCGCGAGGAAGGCCCAGATCTGGTACAGCCAGACGGGGCACGCGAGGATGATCGCGATGAACAGCGAGATCTGGACCTTGAGGTCGAAGGAGCCCGTGATGTCGTCGTAGTTGATCTGCGCGTTGCGCCCCTGCTCCTCCACGATGTTGTAGACCGGCTGCCTCAGCATCTCCCACACCCAGTCGGAGAGGAACCAGCCCGCCACGAGCCCGATCGCGATCGCGATCGCGGAGATCATCAGGCGGTTGCGGAACTCGATCAGGTGCTCGCCGAGGCTCATCCGCCCCTCTGCATTGCGCCGCTTCCGCGCCAGTCTCGCCATTCGCTCAGTGTATCGCAGGGGCGCCCGGAGTTCGGCGCCGCGACTAGTCCCCGTAGGCGGAGAGCGCTCGCTCCGCCCACTCGCGCACGGCCTCTCGCGCTCCGGGCGGGCGCTCGACCACGATCTCGCCGGGCAGCTGCTGCACGAGCCGCACCGCGGTCCCCGGGTGCCAGGCCTCCACGCGCACCCGCAGCCGGCCCCCCTCCGTCTCGAGCACCTCCGGAGCGAAGCCCGCGAGCTTGGACAGCGCGCGCTCCGAGACGAGGGCGACGATCTCGGTCATCACCGGCCGCTCGGGCTCGGCCGCGTCGCGCGCCGCCACCGCATCCCGGAGTTCGCGCGGGCGCCGCATCCGATCGACGCGGAACGTGCGCTCGGCTCCCCGGCTCAGACAGAATGCGCGCAGGTACCAGGCGCCCGACTCCTGCGTGAGCACGATCGGCTCCACCCGCCGCGCGGTGACCGCTCCGGAGGAGTCGCGGTAGTCGAAGGCCAGCACGCGGCCTGCGTCGATCGCCGCCACGACGACCGAGACGCGCCCGTCCTCCGGCTCCGCCGTCACGGAGAGCGACCGGCGCTCCACGGCTCCGAGTGCCCCGCCCAGCTTGGCCGCGAGGCGGGTCGCCGTCTCAGCGTCGTCCGGCGGGAGCAGCGGCGCGAGCGACTGCAGCCCCGCGATCAGCGCGGCCGTCTCGACGGGCGCGAAGCGCGGCGCCTCGTCGACGCCGACCGTGTGCGTGAGGCTCACGACGTCGTGCTGCTCGAACGCGTCCCAGTCGATGTCGAAGAGATCCTCGTGCTGATAGCTGAGCGTCTCCCCCGGCACGCCGGCGGTGCCGAGGAAGCGCACGAGCGTGCGCAGCAGCTCCGGCGGCGCGTTGAACGCGGCCGCGAGGTCGGAGACAGGGGTCGGCCCGTGCTCGCGCAGGTAGGGCACGAGCGAGAGCAGGAGCATGACCCGGTCCGGCGCGATGATCTGCTTACGCATCCGCCGCCTCCCGCCCCCCGTGCTGCCGGGCGACCCTGCGCAGCCCGTCGGTCACGAGTGCGCGCAGCGCCTCGGGCGCGGCCACCGCGACCTCCGCCCCGTAGCCCATCAGCTCCTCGGAGAAGAGGTGCGCGTCGAGAACGCCGACGACCAGCTCGACGGCGCCATCCTCCGACGCAGGTGCGGCCCCGTCGTCTGCCGGCTCCTTCCGCGACGCAAGCCGGGCCTCCGCCGTCGAGCCGGGTTCCACCCGCAGGTGCGCCCTCCGCTCCTCCCGCAGGCCCAGCATCTCGTCGACGACGGCATCGGCTCGAGCGTGCAGGCCGGGATCGAAGCTCTCGCCGCTCACCCGCACGGCGCTCGTGATGCGCTCCAGCAGGAACACCCGATCCGCGTCCCGCTCGAGGTCCCGCCCGATCAGGTGCCACCTGCCGTCGGCGCGGTGCAGGCGCAGCGGCGCGACCCTCCGCTCGAGCGGGTCCTCCCGACCCGGGAGCCTGTAGGCGAACCGCACGACGCGATCCGCGTCGATCGCTCGCTGAAGCGGGGCGGCCGCCGGCTCGATCGATCCGAGGCTCGGGGCGACCCCGAGCTGCCGCACGTCGAGCCCCGCGCCCAGCGCCTCGAGCTTCATCGCCGCCCGGCGCGCCTCCGCGCTCAGACTGCCCTCGCGCCAGGCGAGCGCCGCGAGACGCAGCATCATCAGCTCCCGCTCGTCGAACCGCAGCCCGGCCGGGAACTCCAGCCGCTCCTTCGCGATGCGGTAGCGGGTGAGCTGGTTGTTCCCCGGTTCCAGGGGCGAATCCATGGTCTCGACCTGGATCCCGAGCGCGCGCAACTGCTCCTTGTCGCGCTCGAACTGGCGCTCGAGCGCCGTGCTCGACCCCTCCGCGCGGAACCTCTCGGCGTACCCGTACACGGAGGAGAGCAGGTCTCGCTTCGTCACCCCCTCGGGGCTCACGACGAGTGCGAGCACGAGACTGAAGATGCGCTGCTCGCCGGGCACGCGGCCGGGCACGGATCGCCTCAGCCGACGCCCACGATGTCGACCACCACCACCCGGGCGTCGCCGCCCTGCGGCCGATCGATGACGACCACCTGCGATCCGACCGTCTTACCGGTCAGCTCTCCGCGGAACGTGAAGCCCGACTGCGCGACCTGATCCTCGGCGCCGAGCGCCATGACACCCGTGTCCCAGCTGTTCGTCTGCTCCTGACCGTCCCAGCCGACGCTGAGGACCTGCGCGATGACGTTGTCGCTCGCGGCCACCTTCGCACCGTCGCCCGCGATGCGCACCGCCGAGCTGGTGCCCGCGGGGGCATCGCGCGGGGGCAGCACGACTCCCGGGCGGCCCTTCTCGTTGGTGACGACCGCGGGGTAGCCAGATGGCAGGCCGCGAACAGAGCCTCGGGCCGTGAGCGGGCCCGCGGAAACCGTGTCGATGACGCCCACGATGGGCGCGGTGGACGTGCTGCGGAGCTGGGCGCCGAGCTGCGCGCTCTCCTTGGGAGACATCGCCAGCACCACCCGGTCGCCCGGCGAGGTGCACCGCACGGCCTCGCTGAGCGGGTTGGAATTCTTGCGATCGATCATCAGGAACTCGGGCGACCCCTTCGCCTGGGAGAATCCCGGGCTCGCATAGAGCTGATTCCCGCTCGCGGAGTCGAAGAACGCCATGTTCACGCCGACGAGCGATCCCTCGCTCGCGACGTCGGTGCGATCCTCGGCCGATTCGACGACGGTGCGCTGCGACGTGAGGATCTCGGTCTGCTTCGGAACCGAGACCTGCGGCGCCTCACCGAAGGCGCCCTGCACGGTCACGGTGTCACTGAGTACACCCGGCTTGAGCCGCGGCTCGCAATCGGCGGCGGCGGACTGCTGAGCGCTGCAGCCGGTCACGCCGGCGAGGAGCAGCACCGCCGCTGCGGTTGCGGGGACGAGTCGACGAAGCATATGCACCTCTCACGGAAGCCTGTACGAACCTCGCTATCCTATCGAATCGGGGTGAGCCCCGCCGTCAGCTCGCTCACGGGCGAAGCGCTGCGCCTCTCGCACCTTCTTGCGCAGCACCCGGTCGCTCTTGCCCCGATCGCCCACGACCTCGGCGGTCCACACCTCCGAGGGTTCCCGGCCTCCGAGATCGGGGAGCCAGCTGGCCAGGTCGTCGTCGGTGAAGTCGCTCTTGGAGGCGCGGCGCTTGAGCCCGGGCAGGATCGCTCCCGGGGCGAGCCGACGCGCCGTGACGAGGAAACCCGTGTGGGCGACCATGCGGTGGTCGGGCCGCACCGCGAGCCCCTCGACGTGCCAGCCGCGCACCATCGTCTCGGAGGACTGCGGGTGCGTGAACGAGCCGCTGCGCCGGATCTCTTCCGCCGTGCGGGAGAGCTGCGTCGCCGTCGCCACGTAGCAGATGATCACCCCGCCGGGCGCGAGGGCCTCCGCCGCGACGCCGACGCACTCCCAGGGGGCGAGCATGTCGAGCACGACGCGGTCGATGCCGCCCTCCGGGCAGGTGGCGGGCAGCGCCCGCTGCAGGTCCCCGACCGTGACGGTCCAGTTCTCGGGGGCGCGGCCCGTGAACGCGGCGACGTTGCCGCGGGCGATGTCGGCGAACTCCTCGCGGCGCTCGAACGAGTAGAGGCGCCCCTCCGGCCCGATCCCGCGCAGCAGGTGGAGCGACAGCGCACCCGACCCCACCCCCGCCTCGACCACGCGCGCGCCGGGGAAGATATCGGCGAGCGACAGGATCTGCGCCGCGTCCTTCGGGTAGACGATCGCCGCGCCGCGCGGCATCGACATCACGAAGTCGGAGAGCAGGGGGCGCAGCGCGAGGTACTCCTCGCCGCTGCTGTTCGTCACGACCGAGCCGTCCGGCAGCCCCGCCAGCTCCCCGTGGCGGATCATGCCCCGGTGGCTGTGGAACTCCCCCTCCGGCACGAGCGTGATGGTGTTGATGCGCCCCTTCGGCCCCGTGAGCTGCACGCGGTCGCCGTAGCCGAGCGGGCCGCGAGGCGCGGGAGTTCCGTCGAGCGGGCCGCGAGGCGGTGCCTCCCCGGTTCCCGGGAATCCCGTCCGCAGCGCGGTGAAGCGCTCGGCGAGCCGCTGCGCGTCCACGGCGGCGAGCGTCGGCCACAGCTCGTGCGCCGGCGCCTCCGAGAGGTCCACGAGGTTCGGGACGCCGATCGCGATCGCCCCCGAGGCGCGGGCGGCGGTGAGCCCGGGCGTGGAGTCCTCGATCGCCAGGCAGTCCTCGATCGCCACGCCGAGCAGCTCCGCGCCGCGCAGGTAGGGATCCGGGTGCGGCTTCTCATGAGCCGCCTCGTCTCCCGTCACGCTGGCGACGAAGGTCCCCTCCGGGAGCATCTCGAGCACGACATCGGCGATCGAACGCACCGACATGGTGACGAGCGCGCAGGGCACGCCCGCCTCGGCGAGCGAGGAGAGCAGTTCGAGAGCGCCGGGACGCCACTGCGGCGTCGAGCCTCGCAGTCCGGAGATCACGGCCGCCGCCCACTCCGCCACGATCTCGTCGACGCCGAGGGGCACGCCGAGCTCTTGGAACAGGCCCGCCGCCGCCCGCAGGCCCGAGCCGACCATCCGCTCGCGCACCTCGGGGCTCAGCTCGATCCCGTACCGGGCGAGCATCGCGAGCTCGGCGTCGAGCCAGAGCGGCTCGGAGTCGATCAGTGTGCCGTCCATGTCCCACAGCACGGCGGCGGGGCCGGTTCGATCAGGGGTCGCGCTCATCCCAGCAAGTCTAGCGATCCGCACCAGCCCCGCAGCAGCCGATATCCTGGAGCACACCCGTCCCGACCCGAGGAGCGCCGCTTCGTGACCCCACCCGCAGCCCCGTACCCCCGCGTTCTCATCGCCGCGTTCCAGGGCTGGAGCGACGCGGGCGACGCGACCACCGACGTACTGCAGCACCTCGGCGAGCTGCTCGACGTCGAGGTGCTGCACGTCATCAGCTCGGAGGGCTATGTCGACTTCCAGGTGCATCGCCCCCGCCTCATGCTCGAAGCGAACGGCAAGCGCGCGCTCGAATGGCCCGACACCCGGCTCTTCGGCCCGGTGCAGCGCCCGGGCGATCCGGCGGAGCCGAGCAGCACCGGCGCCGAGGGCGCCCCCGAGAGCGGCGCCGAGACGGTGCGCCGGCTCGACGGCAGTCCGGTCACCGACCTCTTCCTGCTGGCCGGGGTGGAGCCCGCTCGGGACTGGCAGAACTTCGCCGACGAAGTGGTGGAACTCATCGACGTGTGGGCGATCGACACCGTCATCATCCTCGGGTCGATGTTCTCGGACGCCCCGCACTCGCGGCCCATCGTCACGACGCTCACCTCCGAGAGCGCCGAGCTGCGGGCGCAGACCGGTGCCGAGCGCAGCAGCTACGAGGGGCCGGCCGGCATCTCCTCCGTGGTCGATCTGGCGCTCGCTGACGCCGGCATCCCGCCGGTCTCGCTGTGGGCGCAGGTGCCGCACTACGTGCACAGCACCCCGTCCCCCAAGGCGACGCTGGCTCTGCTCGACAAGCTCGAGGAGCTGCTCGACATCGTGATCCCCCGCGGCGAGCTGCTGGCCCAGGCCAACGAGTGGGAGACCAACATCAACCGCATCGCCGCTGCCGACGAGGAGATGTCGCGGTACATCCGGCGGCTCGAGGAGTCGCGCGACGAGGCGCTCGCGGCCGAGACCACCGGCGACGCGATCGCGATGGAGTTCGAGAAGTTCCTCGAGCGGGACCACCGGCCCCCGCGCGCGGGCGATGCGGGGCAGGCTCCGGATGGGAACGGGGACGCGGACCCGGGAGCCGCCGGGCCCGAGGAGGGCGACCCGGCCTAGAGCCTCACGCCGAGCAGCGCGTCGACGGCGGAGGCGATGAGGCCCGGATCGTCGACGCCGCGATCGAGTGCGGCGTCGAGCGTCGCGAGCATCACCGGCGTGTCGAGATCGTTGGCGAGCGCGGCCCGCAGCTGCTGCAGCACGCCGGTCGACGAAGCCGGATCGCCGGTGGAGCGCGCCAGGCCGCTGCGCCAGGCCTCGAGTCGGCGGGTCGCGGTGCCGAGATCGCCGTCGTGCCACTCCCACTCGGAGCGGTAGTGATGCGCGAGCAGCCCGAGACGGACGGCGGAGGGATCGGCGGCCGGAGCACCGCTGTGAGTGCCGTCGAGCAGCTTCGACAGGAACACCAGGTTGCCGCGCGACTTCGACATCTTGTGCCCCTGGTAGGACACGAGGCCCGCGTGGCAGTAGGCGTGCGCGAGCGGGGTGCCCGAGAGCGCCGTAGCGTGCGCTGCGGTGTACTCGTGGTGGGGAAAGATCAGGTCGGATCCCCCTCCCTGCACCGTGAAGGCTCCGCCGAGCGTCCGTGTCGCGATGACCGAGCACTCGATGTGCCAGCCGGGACGCCCCTCGCCCACCGGCGACTCCCAGCTCGGTTCGCCCGCGCGCGCCGCTCGCCACAGCAGCGGATCGAGCGGGTTGCGCTTGCCCGGCCGGTCGGGGTCGCCGCCCCGTTCCGCGCTCAGTCGCAGCATGAGGTCCCGCTCGTAGGGGGCCACGTCGCCCAGGCGCCACTGCGAGGAGCGTCCGGCCGCGTCGGTGTCGAAGTAGACGTCCTCGCCCTCCGCCTCCGCGGTGGGCACCCGGTAGGCGAAGCCGCGATCCACCAGCTCCCGCACGGCGGAGGCGATCGCGTCGATCTGCTCCGTGACCGCCACGTAGTGGTCGGGCGGGATCATCCCCATGCGGAACATGTCGGAGCGGAACAGCCCGATCTGCGCGTCGGCCAGCTCGCGCCAGTCGACGCCCGTGTCGCGCGCCCGCTCCAGCAGCGGGTCGTCGACGTCGGTGATGTTCTGCGCGTACACGGTCTCGATGCCGGAGTCGCGCCAGGCGCGCAGCATGACGTCGAACGCCAGATAGGTGAAGGCGTGACCCAGGTGCGTCGCGTCGTAGGGGGTGATGCCGCAGACGTAGAGCAGCGCCCGCCCCTCGGGGATGGCGGGGTACTCGAGGCGCTCGCTCGCGGTGTTGAAGAGCTTGGGTGCGACTCCCTCGCCGGGCAGCTGCGGGACGACGGGCGGGGTCCAGGTTCTCACAGCGCCACCCCGCTCGTCGCCGCGACAGCCGCGGCGCCCTGCGCGACGGCGGTGCCGCCCTCTGCTGTCAGCACGCCGGTGCCCAGCAGCACCATGATCGCGATGCCGAGCAGGATCCGGTAGACCACGAAGGGCATGAAGCTGCGCCTCGAGATGTAGCTCATGAAGAACTTGATCACGAAGATGGCCACGACGAACGCCGCCACCGAGGCGACGAGGGTCATCGACATCGGCGCGCCGCCGCTCGGCTCCCGCACCTCCTTGAAGAGCTGGAAGAAGCCGGATCCGAGCACCGCGGGGATGGCGAGCAGGAACGAGTACCGCGCGGCCGCCTCGCGCTTGTAGCCCATGAGGAGGCCGGCGGTGATGGTGCCCCCGGAGCGGGAGACGCCCGGGATCAGAGCCAGCGCCTGGGCGAAGCCGTAGATGAGGCCGTGCTTCCAGGTCAGCCGCTCGAGCGGGAGCTCGTTGCGGCCGGCGCGGTCGGCGATCCCGAGCAGGATGCCGAACACGATGAGCGTCGTGGCGACGAACCACAGCGAACGCAGCGTGGTCTCGATCTGGTCCTGGAAGAGCAGGCCCAGCACCACGATGGGGACGGAGCCGAGGATGATCCACCAGCCCATCAGGGCATCGGGGTCGCTCCGCGGCACGGACCCCGCGAGCGACCGGAACCAGCGGCCGATGATGCGCACGATGTCGCGCCAGAAGAACACCACGACCGCGGCCTCGGTGCCGATCTGCGTGATCGCGGTGAAGGCAGCGCCTGCGTCCCCGATGCCGAGCAGCTCGCTCGCGATGCGCAGGTGGGCGCTCGACGAGATCGGGAGGAACTCGGTGAGCCCCTGGATGATGCCGAGGATGATCGCCTCGAAGATTCCCATCGTTTCCTTTCATGGCGACGCGACGCACCGCGCGAGATCCGGGCCGCCGTCCAGGATAGCCCAGCGCTCCGCTCAGTAGGTGCGCAGCAGGTCCACGAGCACGCGATGCCCGAAGTCGAGCGCGTCGAGCGGCACCCGCTCGTCGACCCCGTGGAACATGCCCGGGAAGTCGAGGTCGGCCGGAAGACGCAACGGCACGAAGCCGTATCCCGTGATGCCGAGCCGCGAGAGCGCCTTGTTGTCGGTGCCGCCGGAGAGGAGGTAGGGCAGCACGCGGGCGTCGGGATCCGCGCGCCGCAAGCTCGCCGTCATCGCCTCGACCAGTTCGCCGCCGAAGGGCGCCTCGAGGCCGATGTCCGAGTGCACCGTCTCGACCTCGATGCCGGGGCCGACGATGCGCCGCACCTCGTCGAGCACCGACCGCTGCTCGGCGGGCAGCGCGCGCACGTCGACGAGCGCCTCGGCCGTATCGGGGATCACGTTGTGCTTGTATCCGGCGGAGAGCACGGTCGGGTTGCTCGTGTTACGCAGGCTCGCCTGGATGAACCCCCCTCCGCTGCCCAGCCGCAGCACCAGGACCTCCGGCTCGACCTCGAACGGGTCCTCCCCCAGGATCGCGGCGATCTCGTGCACCAGCTGCCGGGTGGTCTCGCAGAGCACGACCGGCCACTCGTGGCGCCCGAGCGCCGCGACAGCCTCGGCGAGCCGCGTGACGGCGTTGTCGCGCCACACGCGCGACCCGTGCGCTGCGGTGCCGCGCGCGCGCAGGCGGATCCAATCGAGCGATTTCTCGCCCGTCTGGATGAGGTAGGCGCGGGTGCCCGCCACGTCGATGGAGTATCCGCCGACCTCGCTCACGGCCGTGGCCGCGCCCGCGAACAGCTCCGGATGGTGCTCGACCAGGTAGTGGGAGCCGAAGACGCCGCCGTTCTCCTCGTCGGCGAAGAAGGCGAGGACGATCTCCCGCCGCGGCCGCTCTCCGGCGCGCAGCAGCTCCGCGACGGCCGTGAGCATCATCGCGTCCATATCCTTCATGTCGACGGCGCCCCGGCCCCACAGCATGCCGTCTCTCACCGCACCCTCGAAGGGGCCGACGCTCCAGTTCTCCGGATCCGCGGGCACGACGTCGAGGTGCCCGTGCAGCACCATCGCCGGTAGGCTCCGGTCGGCGCCCGGCACGCGGGCGACCACGCTCGCCCGGCCCGGTGCCGACTCGAAGATCTGCGGCGCGAGCCCGAGTTCGCGCAGATACGCCGCGACGTAATCGGCGGCCGGCCGCTCGGCTTCCGCGTCGCCGCCGCCGCGATTGGTGGTGTCGATCCGGATGAGGTCGCGGGCGATTCGCGCGGTTTCGGACAGCGGGGGTTCGGCTGATTCGGCGCTCCCGCGCCCGGTCGTCTCGATGCTCATGCGTCCAGCGTAGCCGGAGCCTCCGACACGGAGGTTCGGAGGGGCAACGCCGATCAGTTGAACATGAAGAGCGAAGCGCAGGAACCGAACGCGAGCACGAATGCGGCGAAGAGCACGAGCGTCACCCACGCCTTCGGCGGCAGGCTCTGCGGCGACTCCTCGGCGTCGCTCATAAGCGGCTCCGGCTGCTCATCGGTGCGGTTGGAGGTCATATCGAACTCACGATTCTCGAGATATCGGTGGCCATGGCGATGGCGAGGATGACGAATACGACGGCGATGAACCACGTGTACATCCACCGGGACCGGTGGTCGCCTATCCAGAACCTGCGCAGACTGTACACGCCGTTGACCACCGCCACCACGCACAACGCGATGCCGACGGGGGCCGCGAACACCCCGGCGAAGCCGATGATCGGCACGAGGATCGGCACCAGCAGGTAGCTGATCAGACAGCGCACGCCCGAGACGATCATCGACACCCGGAAGCCGCGGTGCGCCTCGCGCTCCGTCTTCGCGGAACGGTCCACCTCCCGCACCCGGAGCAGCCTGCGCATGAAGCGGTCGGCTGCCGAGCGCTCGACGGCGGGTCGCGCAGCCGCCCCATCCAGGCTCTGCTCCTGATCCGGAGGTGCGGTCACGGAGTTCATGGCTTCCCCTCGTTCGGTTGCCCGGTCGATGTGCGGACCGGCCCTGCGGGCCGCAGCCCGCCCCAAGCCTAGCAACACGTCGCCGGAATCGGGCTGAGCGCCGTCAGGTCTGGCAGCCGGGGCACCAGTACAGCTTTCTGGCGCCGAACTCCTCGAGCACGATGTTCGTGCCGCAGCGCTTGCAGGGCGTGCCCTCGAGCTTGTAGACCCAGTGGCGCTCGTCGCGATCCCGCAGCGCCCGCTGGTACGCCTCGCCCTCGAGCCCGTCGATCGTGATCATCTGCCCGACCGTGATCCCGATGCCGAGCAGGTGAGCCCAGTCGTCCCACAGCGCCTCGAGCGCCGCTCGGTCGAGCGAGCTCGCCGGAGTGTGCGGGTCGAGGCCGGCTCGGAACAGCATCTCGGCCCGGTAGACGTTGCCGATGCCCGCCACGACCGACTGATCCATCAGCACCAGGCCGATCGGCGTCCGCTTCCGTCGCGCGCGGTCGACGAAGCGGCGGCGCTCCTCGGGCGTGTTCGCGTTCGCGGGATCGGGGCCGAGGCGCTGGATCACCGCGTCCACCTCCGCGGGCGTCAGCACCTCGCAGGCCGTCGGGCCGCGCAGGTCGGCGCAGACCGCCTCGTTCAGCAGCCGCACCCGCACCTGCCCGACCGGATCGGGAGGGAAGACGCCGTTGACCGGATCCTCCCGGTCGGTCTCGGCCATGTGCACCCGCGTGCGGCGCGGCGCGCCGATCGAGGTCACTGAGTCTTCTCCGGCCCCGTCGACCGGCCCGTCCACGACGCCCGCCATTCCGGTCTGCCCGAGGCGGCCTCGCCCGAACCTCGTCGCGTGGATCTGGATGGCGGGATCGATCCGCACCTCGCCCGCGAAGTCCCAGGCGCCGTAGATGCCGAGGTGCACCCGCAGCCAGTGGCCGCCCTCGAACTCGAGGAACATCTGCTTGCCCACCGCTCGGGCGTCGAGCATCTCGTGACGGTCGAGGATCGCGGCCCCCTGGGCGAAGCGCCCCTGCGGGCTGCTCACCTGCGGGGCGGTGCCGACGAAGTTGACGCCGAACTGCCTGGCGATGCGATGGACGGAATGGCCCTCGGGCATGCGTCTAGCGCCCGTCGATCCGCTTGCCGGCGATCGCTCCCGTGCGCTCGTACTCGCCGAGCTGCGAGATGCGGCGCACGTGGCGCTCGTCGCCGCTGAAGGGCGTCGCGATGAACAGGTCGATGAACCGGATCGCATCCTCGATCGGGTGCTGCCGCGCACCGATCGAGACCACGTTGGCGTCGTTGTGCTCGCGGGCCAGCGCGGCCGTCGATTCGCTCCACACCAGCGCGGCGCGTATGCCCTCGACCTTGTTCGCCGCCATCTGCTCGCCATTGCCCGAACCGCCGAAGACGACCCCGAGCGCCTCGACGCCGTCGCGCTCGTCACGGGCCACGCCCAGCGCGGCGTTGATGCAGAACGACGGATAGTCGTCGAGCGCGTCGTACTCGACCGGGCCGTGGTCGACGACCTCGTGGCCCTGGTCGCGCAGGTGCTGCTGCAGCCGCCGGCTGAACTCGAGTCCGGCGTGGTCCGTGGCGATGTGGATGCGCATGGGCCCCAGCCTATCGGGCGCCGACCCGCGGGAGCGCGGCGCTCGATCGCTCAGAACTTCGGGCCCTCGGTGCGGCCCCGCTTCAGCTCGTAGAAGCCGGGCACGCTCGCGGCGGCGTAGATCCCGTCCCACAGCTGCAGCGCCGCCTCGCCCGTCGGGGCCGGCGTGACCACGGGACCGAAGAAGGCCACCCCGTCGATCGAGATGATCGGCACCCCGACGTCGGGGCCGGCGATCTCGAGCGCGTGGCGGGTGTTCTCCCGCAGCTGCGCATCGTCGGGCCGGCCGGCCGCCTCGAGCAGGCCGGTCGAGACGCCGTCGACCGCGGCGAGCGACTCCAGGATGATCTCGTCGTAGTCGGTGCGGGCCCCGGGGTGGATCCTCGTCCCCATCTCCGTGTACAGCGCGCCCACGGCGGCGGATCCCGCCTCGGCGCCGACCGCGAGGGCGACCTGCCCCATGCGGTGCCCCTGCCGCATCACCTCGGCGAGAGACCCCGGATCTTCGCCCTCGTTGACGATCTGGAGGCTGATGGGCCGCCAGTCGATCTCGAAGCCGCGCGTCTCGGCGACCTCTGCGGCCCAGCGGCTGGTCATCCAGCACCAGGGGCAGATCGGGTCGAAGTAGAACTCGACTGAGGGGGATGCTGCGTTGCTCATGCGCCCAGCCTAGCGAGCGGCGGGGAACGGCGGAACCGCGCCCTCCACGCCGGCGTCCAGGGCGCGGGCATAGGCTTGTGCCGCCGACCGATCACCACACTCGTCAGGAGCATCAGTGCCAGGAACGAACCTCACCCGCGATGAGGCCCGCGAGCGAGCGCGCGTCGTCTCGACCGAGCGCTACGAGGTCGCGCTCGACCTCACGACCGGTGCCGAGACCTTCGCCGCGGTCACCACCATCCGGTTCGCCGCGGAAGAGGGCGCTTCGACCTTCGTCGACCTCGTCGCCGACTCGGTCGAGAGCGTCGAGCTGAACGGCACCGCGCTCGATCCGGCGCAGGTCTTCGCCGACTCCCGCGTGCAGCTGCCCGGCCTGGCGGCGCACAACACGGTGCGCATCGCCTCGACGCAGCGCTACACCAACACCGGCGAGGGGCTGCACCGCTTCGTGGACCCGGCGGACGGCGAGGTCTACCTCTACTCACAGTTCGAGGTGCCCGATTCGCGCCGCATGTTCGCTGTGTTCGAGCAGCCCGACCTGAAGGCGGCCTTCCAGTTCACGGTCACCGCCCCGGCCCGGTGGGAGGTCGTGAGCAACCAGCCGACGCCCGACCCCGTTCCGGCGGGCGAGAAGCCGGGCGCCCAGGGCGCGGACCGAGCCGCGCAGCCGATCGCCACCTGGACGTTCGAGCCGACCCCGATCATGTCGAGCTACATCACCGCCCTCATCGCAGGCCCCTACCGGGTCGTGCGCAGCGAGCTGACGAGCCGAGACGGGCGCACGATCCCGCTGGGGGTGTTCTGCCGCGCATCGCTCGGCGAGTACCTCGACGCCGACTACATCTTCGAGAAGACCCGCGAGGGCTTCGCCTTCTTCGAGGAGCAGTTCGAGTACCCGTACCCCTTCGACAAGTACGACCAGCTCTTCGTGCCCGAGTACAACATGGGCGCCATGGAGAACGTCGGCGCGGTCACCTTCACGGAGGCCTATGTCTTCCGCAGCCAGGTCACCGACGCCATGCGCGAGCGCCGGGTGGTCACGATCCTGCACGAACTGGCCCACATGTGGTTCGGCGATCTCGTCACGATGCGCTGGTGGAACGATCTGTGGCTCAACGAGTCGTTCGCGGAGTACATGTCGACCCTCGGCGTGGCCGAGGCGACCGAGTGGAACGAGTGCTGGACCACCTTCGCCGCCTCCGAGAAGTCGTGGGCGTACCGGCAGGACCAGCTGCCCTCCACCCACCCCATCGTCGCCGAGATCCGGGACCTCGAGGACGTGCTCGTCAACTTCGACGGCATCACCTACGCCAAGGGCGCCTCGGTGCTCAAGCAGCTCGTCGCCTGGGTGGGGCGCGAGCCCTTCATGCGCGGCGTCCACCACTACTTCGCGAAGCACCACCACTCCAACACGGAGCTCGCGGACCTGCTCACCGAACTCGAGGCGCAGAGCGGGCGCGACCTCGCGGAGTGGTCGGGGCTCTGGCTCGAGACCGCGGGCGTCAACACGCTGAGGCCGGTCTTCGAGGTGGACTCCGAGGGCCGCTACACGAGCTTCGCGATCGAGCAGACGGCGATCCCGCAGTACCCGACCCTGCGGCCGCACCGCATCGCCGTGGGACTCTACGCGGTCGGAGGCGACGCCGTGCGCAGGGTGCGCCGCCTCGAACTCGACGTCGACGGCGCGCGCACGGAGGTGCCCGAGCTCATCGGCACCGCGCAGCCCGACCTGCTGCTGCTCAACGACGACGACCTCACGTACGCGAAGATCCGGCTCGACGACCGCTCGCTCGAGACCGCGTCGGCGCACCTGGGCGCCTTCGAGGACTCGCTCGCCCGGGCACTGCTCTGGGGCACCCTCTGGGACGCGACGAGGGACGGGGAGCTCGCCGCCTCGCACTTCGTCGACGTCGTGCTGACGCACATCGCGCGCGAGACCGCCTCCACGACCCTCCGCACCCTGCTGAACCAGCTGCTGCTCGTCGCGTCGAGCTACGTGGCCCCCGCCAAGCGGGACGCGACGCTCGAGCGCGTGGCCGACGCGCTGTGGCAGCGGGCTGTCGACGCCGAGCCCGGCTCGGACAACCAGTTCCAATTCGTCAAGGCTTTCGGCCAGCTGGCCGCGAGCGAGGAGCAGCTCGACACGGTGCAGGGCCTCTTCAACGGCTCCCTGCCGCTCGACGGCCTCGACATCGACACCGACCTCGGCTGGGAACTGCTCATCGCGCTGGCCGCCGGCGGCCGCGCGACCGACGAGCAGATCGAGGCGCGTCTCGCCGAGGACCTCACCGCCACAGGCAACCAGTCGGCGGCGCACGCCCGCGCGGCGCTCCCCACACCCGAGGACAAGGCCCGCGCCTGGGCATCCGTCTTCGACGAGAGCGACAAGCCCAACGCCATCGTGCGCGCGACGGGACTCGGCTTCGCCCGGGCTCACGACCTCGAGCTGCTCGAGCCGTACGTCGAACGGTTCTTCGCGGCGCTGCTGCCCGTGTGGGAATCGCGCAGCTACGCGATCGCCGAGGAGCTGATCGAGGGATTCTACCCGGCGCCGCTCGCCAGCGCGGAGCTCGCAGAGGCGACGCGCGCCTGGCTCGACGCCCACCCCGAGGCGCCGGCCGCGCCGCGGCGGATGGTCGCGGAGCACCTCTCCGGCACCCTGCGCGCCCTGCGCGCCCAGCAGATCGATCGGGAGGTCTGAGTGAACGGGGGCAACGAGGTGGAGCAGGCGGCCGCGAACATCGGATCGGCGTTCACGACCTTCGTCACCGACTACCAGGTGCCGATCCGCGTCGTGTTCATCATCGTCGCGGCGGTCATCCTGCACTGGGTGCTGCGCGTGCTGCTGAAGCGCGCGGTGAGCCGCATCGTCCGGGGAGTGAAGAAGTCGCAGGACGTCGAGTCGACGCAGGAGCTCGTGACCTCCCCGCGGCTGAACGCCCGCGCCGTGCAGCGCACGCGCACGCTCGGCACGATCGGGCGGCACGTCATCTCCTGGGTGATCATCACCATCGCGACCGTGATGGTCCTCGGACAGCTGGGATTCAACCTGACCGCGCTGCTCGCCTCCGCGGGCGTCGTCGCCGCGGGCCTCGCCTTCGGCGCGCAGAACATCGTGAAGGACATCCTCAACGGCATCTTCATGGTGTTCGAGGATCAGCTCGGCGTCGGCGACTTCGTGACGATCGGAGCGATCAGCGGCACGGTCGAGGACGTCGGGATCCGCGTCACGCAGGTGCGCGGGCTCGACGGCACGCTCTGGTTCGTGCGCAACGGCGAGATCCTCACCCTCGGCAACACCTCGCAGGGGTGGGGACGCGCCCTCATCGACGTCACGGTCGAGGGCAGCGCCGACTTCGCCGAGGTGGAGCGCGTGGCGTACGACTCGGCCAGGGAACTCCTCGAGCTTCCGAAGATCGCCCGGAAGATCACCGGCGAACCGGAGGTCTGGGGGGTCGAGAGCGTCTTCGGGGATCGGGCCACGATACGCCTCGCGATCCGCACCCGCCCGGAGGCGCAGTGGGAGGTGCAGCGCGCGCTGCGGCCCATCCTGGTGCGCAACTTCGACGCGGCAGGCATCCAGCTCGCGGCCGAGCTGCCCGGGTTCCCGGGAGCGCAGCCGTGACCGCGCAAGCACCCGATCCCGGGCGCTCCCCGCAGCCCAGGCTCACGCTTCGCTCGGGCGAGAACGGCGACGCCGTGACCGACACCGTGTGGGCGCAGGTGGGGGGCACGGAGACCTTCGAACGCATCGTGCGGGCGTTCTACCGCGGGGTGCGCGAGGATCCGGTGCTCGCCCCCATGTATCCCGACGCCGACTGGGAGGGCGCCATCTGGCGGCTGCGCGCCTTCCTCGAGCAGTACTGGGGCGGCCCGACCGCCTACTCGGAGCAGCGGGGGCACCCGAGGCTGCGCATGCGGCACGCCCCCTTCCCCGTCACCCCCGAGGCGAAGGAGCGCTGGCTCGCGCACATGCACGCCGCGCTCGACGAGGCGGCGCTGCCGCCGATGCACGACGCGGCGTTGCGGGAGTACGTCGAGCGGGCGGCGCTCGCGATGGTCAACCGCTTCGATTAACTGCTCAGCTGCCGGGGGCCCGAGAAGAGCAGCGCGCGGCCGAGCGCGATCACGAAGCCGCCGCCGGTCGCGCCGAGCGCGGCCATGCGCTTCGGCGAGCTGCCGAAGCAGGCGCGCTCAGCGCTCGCGGCCAGCACCCAGACCGAGTCGCAGATCGCCGCCAGCACCACGAAGGCCAGGCCGAGCTGGAGCATCTGCAGCGTCTGCCGCCGCCAGGTCAGGCGCACCCGGCGCAGGTCGTGCAGCGCAGTGCGGTGGCGGTGCCGGATCGCCTGCACGCCGAGGGAGAGTTCTGGCGAGCGCGGCTACCGCTCCCTCGTCTCCCCGCGAGGCGCCAGCAGCCAGACGCCGACGGCCGCGGCTCCCACGGCGAGCACCGCGCCCGAGACGAGCACCGCGGACTGGATGCCGAAGAGCGAACCGAGGAGGCCGGCGGTCACACCGCCGAACGTCATCGATCCCGAACCGAACATCGTGTAGGCCCCGATCATGCGACCGCGCTCCGCGTCGGGCGCCTGCAGCTGCACGATACTCATCTCGGTCGACTCCGACGTGATCTTCGCCACGCCGCCGATGGCGAGCGCGATCACCGCTACGACGAGGCTCCCGCTGCTCGCGAACACGACGGTCGCGACGCCGAGCAGGATCGCGCTGCCCACGGCTATCGGGGCCGTGGGAGGCACCTTCCGCGTCGCCTCGAGCAGGAACCCGCCGACCACTCCCCCCGCCCCGTTCGCGAAGAGCAGGATCCCGTAGGCCGTCCCCTCAGCGTCCCCGCCGAGGATCTCCGCGAGCTCCGGCATCGCGTTCTGCAGCAGCTGGCCGAGCGTCATCCCCGCGAGAGCTGTGAGCAGCAGCATCCCGAGGATCTGCCTGTGCCGCCGCACCGTGCCGAATACCGAGAACGCCGCGAAGAAGGACACGCGCTGCTCCGCCGGACGCGCGGCGGGATCCCCGCGCGTCCCGCGCCCGTGCCCGGTGAAGCGGGTGCGGAAGAGGAAGATCGTGAGCGGCAGGTAGAAGAGCACGTTGACGAACATGCCGTAGGCGGGGCCGATCCCGATCAGCAGCGCCGACCCGACGACGGGCCCCGCGATGAACGCGAGGCTGCGGAAGGTCGCGTTGATGCGCACCGCGCTCGGGAGCTGCCTCGGGCCGACGAAGTCGTAGAGCATCAGCTGCTCGGCCGGCATCCACAGGCAGCCGGCGATGCCGTGCAGCACGAGGAGCACATAGGCGTGCCAGAGCTCCAGCGTTCCGGTGAGGAACAGCACGCCCCAGCAGATCGAGACGAGCATGAAGAGCCCCTGCGCGACCTGGATGATGCGTCTGCAGTCGAAGCGCTGGGCGAGGGCGCCGGCGTACACCGAGAAGAGCAGGAACGGCAGCCAGTGGCTGACGATCTGGAAGCCGACGAGCCAGGGCGACTGGAAGGTCTGCCACAGCACCCAGTAGCCGAGCACGTGCTCGACGTTGTCGGCCATCATCGATAGCGCGCCGCCGACGATGTAGGTGCCCGAGCTCCGGTTTCTGAGCGTTGCGAAGCGGCGCGGGCCATCGGGTTGCTGCACCGTCTCAGGCTAGCGGCATTCCCGCGACCGAGGGCGTGACCGAAGATTGAGGAGCGTGGTCGCTCGCGGTTCAGGCGACGAGCCTGAACCGCTGCCGGGGCGGCCCGGTGTTCGCCCAGGCGTAGCGGAGTTCGATGCGTGGCGGCATCGGGGTCGCCCCTCCGCCGGGGTCGTGGAGTACGAACTCTCCGGCTTGCCCCGCTCCGGCCCGCCCATCTCCAGCCCGCCCATCGCCAGCCCGGCCATCGCCGGCACCCTCGATGCCGGCGCCTCCGTCTCCGGTGCTCCCGGATCCTGTGCTCCCGGATCCTGTGCTCCCGTCATCGACGATGTTGCTGGTGTTGCGGGCGATGCGCCAGCCGCTGCTGTGGAGTTGCATGTGGTGGAATCGGCACAGCAGCACGCCCCGGTCGACGTCGGTACGGCCTTGGTCCGCGTGCCAGTGATCGATGTGATGCGCCTCGCAATACGCGGGCGGACGGTCGCAGCCCGGCCACCGGCAGCCGCCGTCCCGGACCGCGAGCGCGATCCGCTGCTTCGCAGTGTAGAGCCTCTGCTCACGCCCGACATCCAAAGGTCTGCCGGTCCGATCTACCGTGACCGGCACCACGCCTCCGGCGCAGGCCTGCTGCTCCGAGACGCCCGCCGGCACCAGGGCGGGATCGTCCTCGAAGAACCCTGCGCCCGGCGCGCCGTCGCTGTCAATGACCCGCACGAGGCGCACTCCGGCCTGCCGGGTCCCGTACACCTGCTCCGGGACGGCCAGGGCACCGGCCCGAACGAGGTCCATGATGAGGTCGTGGGCGAGCTGCGCGTTCGTGCGCGAATCCTCCAGAAGCGTCTTCGCGCGCTCCCGCTCGGCCGGGTCCACGAAGCGCGGCCCGCCACGCCGCGGACGCAACGCGGAATCGATGATCGACCGCAACCACGCCGCCGAAACATCATCGCTCACCAGCTCGGCATGGTGCAGCCCCTCCCCATCGGTCCACATCCGGAAGGACCGCCGCTCGTACCGCGCGAGATAGCGCGCCTCGGCACCCGCCGGGTCGAGCCGATCCCGAACCGCACGCGCCGCCCTCGCGAGATCCTCGACCGTGCGATGCCCCGCCTCGGCGACCAACTCCGCCGCCGCCAACGACCACGCCGCGACACACCTCGCGGACTCCTCCGCGCAGGAGCTATCAGGCGGCTGTCCGAGCCCGCGCCTGATCGCGTCGTGCTGTGCGGCCGAGATCCCGCCGCTCAGCAACGCCCGCCTCAGCGGGGCGTGCCAGGGCTCCGGTTCGCCGGGCACGGTATCGCGCTCGCCCGCACCAACAGCGCGCACAACAGGCTCGGCCTCAGCGCCGTCGTAGAGCGTCTCGCCGACC
>NZ_KZ984008.1 GCF_003569785.1 Leucobacter sp. wl10
GCGGCGATCAACCGCCGCCAGTTCGCCGTCACCGGCGCCAGCCGCTTCACCGGCGGCACCATGACGATGCCCTCTGGCCGCACCCTCCGCTCGGCGGACGTGATGAAGCCGCTGGGCAACCCGAAGCGCACCCCCGACTTCTACGAGGTCGTCGCCCTGCAACACACCCGCCTCGTGGACGACGGCGAACCGAACCCGACCGCGCGCATGGCCGAGCTCAGCCGCGTGCCGCTCTCCACTGCACAGGGCTGGGTTGCCCGTGCCCGCCGCAAAGGACTGCTCCCGCCCGGACGCCGAGGCCGCGCCGGGTAAGGGTTCGCATGACGAGCTGGGCGATTGAGGACGCGGGCGTGGTGCGCCTGCCAGACGGTCGTCTGATCCGTGGCACGGGCGCGCGTCGGCCTCGCGGTCAGGCCCCGCCCCCGGAGTTCGCCGTCTACCTCTTGGGCCGCGACCCTCGCGTGGCCGACTGGCCCTACTGCTGGGTCAGGTGGCCGGACTTCCGCCTGCCTGGCTCCACCGAGGACGCCGTGGCCGCACTCAGAGAAGCGCACGCGCGGGCCGTGTCCGAGCGGGTCGAGATTGCCTGCGGCGGCGGGGTCGGCAGAACCGGAACCGCTCTCGCGGTGCTCGCCGTATTGAGCGGCGTTCCGGCGGCCGCTGCCGTGGAATGGGTGCGAGCGAACTACCACCCCCGCGCCGTCGAGACTCGCCGCCAGCGAGCCTGGATCGCCACCGCCGCATCCTCTCTCACCTGACGCAGAACCGCCACCCTCCCGCGCCGCCTGCTCACCAAGCCCGTACGCCTCCGCGCCTGCCGCCTGAGCACATCCTGAGTCCTCCCGCTGTCCTCTTGACCTCTCAATCCTGAATGTACGTATACTAACTACGTTAGTTGCCAGTACGCCAGATAGCGAGAGGGGGTAGCAGAATGCATGGGGGCGTGGTTCCGTTCCGGGGCACCGGGGCCGATGCGCTGCGCTATGTCGAGGCCGACCGTGCTCGTGCTGACGACTACTACCTCGGCGCGGAAACCTCGGTGGCGCAGTTCGCGGCGCTCGACAGCTCAGACGCGGTTACCGACAGGCTCGGCCTTGATCCTGTGGGGTATGCGGGGTGGGTGGACTGGGTTGATCCGTTGACCGGGGAGCGGATGGGCAGACCCCGACGGGCGGGAGTGTATCGGCAGGGATCGCCGCGGTTCATGGAGATGGTCATCAACGGGCCGAAGTCGCTGTCGATCGCCGCCGCGCTTCACCCCGAAGTCTCGGCGGCGCTGGACGCGGCGCAGCAGGACGCGCTGGCCGAGATTCGGCGGTGGGTTGCCCGGCACTCGGTGACCCGTGTCGGGCCGCTCGGTGCGCAGGAGCACGTTCCCATCGAGCGGTTGCAGGTCGTCGGGATCACGCACCGCACGTCTCGTGCGGGTGATCCGCACCGGCACATTCACATGCAGATCGGCACCAGAGTGTGGGCGGCGGGGAAGTGGCGAGGACTGGACACCACCGCTCTGTTCCGGCAGCAGGGCGCGATCCGTGCCCTCGGCACCGCAGTGATCGCGGCAAGCCCGGAACTCGCTGCCGTGCTCGACCGACACGGCCTCACCCTCGACCCCGCCACCGGCGAGGTCGCGGAGTTGCAGCCGTACAACGCGGTCATGTCGAAGCGGGGTGAGCAGGTGGGCCGCAACCTCGACCGCCTCGAAGCCGAATGGCGGGCCACGCATCCCGGTGAGACGATGGGGCCGGTCGTGACCTCTCGCCTGATCGCCAAAGCATGGGCATACGAGCGGCCTGCGAAGAAGCCCACCACGCTCCGTGAGGAACAGGCGTGGCTGACGGAGTTGGTCGAGGCCGGATACGACCCCGCGAGCCTGCAACGGCCCGCAACCCCGGTGCCGGTCAGCCTCGATGACCTCAGCGTGCAGGAAGTCGCCTCCCGCGCCCTCGACCGCTGCGCCGCAGGTGCGTCGGTATGGACGACACACACTGTGACCGAGCACGCCACAACGATCATGACCGAGTACGGAGTACGCGCCAACGGAGATGAGATCCGCGACTTCGTGCAGGCTGCGACGGTGCTGGCGTTGGAGGACTGCTTCACGATCCTCCCGCCCGACACACCACGCCCAGAGCATGTCGCTCACTGGACGAGCGTGCGCGTCATACAGGCCGAGACAGAGCTGCGCGACCTGATCGCCGCCCGTGTACCCGAGCAGGAGCCGGAGCACCCGGACGTGCGCCGGCTGGCGCAAGCGCAGAACCTCGACCCCGGCCAGACCGAAGCCGCCGCAGCGGTCGCCTCAACCGACCCGTTGGTGATCGTGGAGGGCGCGGCGGGCAGCGGGAAGACGACCATGCTTGCCACCGCGATCCAGGCGAGTGAGGCGCACGGGCGAGCGGTGCGGGTGGTGGCTCCGACGAAGAAGGCCGCCGAGATCGCGCACCAGGAACTCGGCGTGCCCGCTGAATCGGTCGCGTCACTGGTGTACGCGCGCGGGTGGCGGTGGAACCGCGACGGCGTATGGACACGACTCGTCGTGGGTGACGCCGACCCCATCACCGGCGCAACCTATACCGGCCCGCCGAGCGAGGCGCGGTTGCGCAAGGGCGAACGGATTGTGGTGGACGAGGCGGGGATGCTCGACCAGGACACCGCCCTGGCCCTGCTCGCCGTCGCCGCAGAAGCGGGCGCGACGCTCGCGCTCGTGGGTGACCGGGCGCAACTCCCCGCCGTCGGACGGGGCGGAGTACTCGACATGGTTGCGCAGATTCGGGGCCGCACGTTCGATATGGCCGAGGTACACCGCTTCGCCGATCCCGAATATGCCGAGCTGTCGGTGCGGTTGCGCGACCGCGACGATCCCGGCGCGATCTTCGACCAACTCGCAGCTCTGGGCCTGATCCGCTTGCACGACGATACCGAGAGCCTGCGCGACCACATCGCCAATCATCACAGCGGCGGGGAGGCGGTCACGGTCGCCACCAACGACGTGGCCGCACGCATGAACGCGCGCATCCGCGATCAGCGCGTGCAAGCGGGAACCGTGGATGACGAGACGACCGCGACCGGGAGCGACGGACTTTCCATCGGTCAGGGTGATCTGATCCAGACTCGCAAGAACGACGCGGCCCTGGGGGTGGCGAATCGTCAGCAGTGGATCGTGCAACACGTCACCGAGGACGGCACCGTGTGGGCGGTTGAGGCAGACAGCGACCGCAAGCGCGACCACACCGTGCGCCTGCCCGCCGGGTACGTCACCGAGTACGCGCACTTGGCCTACGCCTCGACCGCCTACGGTGTGCAAGGCATTACCGCCACCAGAGCCGACACGATCCTCACAGGCGCCATGAGCGGCGCAGCCGTCTACGTCGGCATGACCCGAGGCAAAGATCAGAACCAGTTGCACATCATCGCCCAGAACACAGCCGACGCCCGAGCGCAGTTCATCTACGCTGTAGAACGTGACCGGGCAGACCGTGGGCTGGCCGACGCCACCCGACAGGCGGCAGAGGCGGTGCGGGGTCTGGTCGACGACGGCCCCGCCAAGCGCGTGAACACCGAGATAGCCGCACTCACCGCAAAGGCCGAGCGAGCCGAGGCGCGGGCTGCGCTCTGGCAGCAGGCCGCTGACGCCCTCACCGAGCTATACGCCCAGCAACGTGACGACCTCGACCACGCAGGCCAAGCCCGCGACACCGCAGCCCAGCAGCTCGAACGGGTGCGGGCCGAGGTCGCCGCACCGCTCACCGAGCACGCATCGGCGGCACTGGCCGAGTGGGGCGACGCCGACGTCGAACTGCGTACCGCCCGCGACCGGCTGGGTACGGTCGGCAGGTTCGGCAAGCGTCGCGCGACCGCCGAGCACAACACCGCGCAGACCCTCGCCCGCGACGCTGAGCAGCGGCTGACGAGCGCGTGGGGCGAGCCGCCCCGCTGGAACGAGACTCGGGCCGCGTGGCTCGAGCGCGTCACGCGCCCTCGTATCGACGGCGATCCCCGCGTGATCGACGCGACCGAGCAGCACGATGCCGCAGCCAGGACGGTGCGCAAGGCGCTCGAACCCGACCCGTGGCCGCGCCTGCGCATCTACGCCCGCATCTTCGGCACCGAGGCCGTGGCGAAGCACCGGGCCGCCTACCTGGATGCCCGCCCCCACGCCAACGCCGAGAACGCGGCCCGCATCGCGAAGCAGGCCCGCGCCGAAATCGACACGCTACAGGCGCTCACCCCCGTCGAGGCAGTCGAGCGCATCGAGCAGACCCGCGCGACCGAGCAAGCGCAGCGCGACGCCGCCGACCGTGCCCTGAAAAAGCGGCAACGACAGCTCGATCCCTCCCACACGCCCGACCGCGGTCCCAGTGATGGCGGGCCGTCTCTGGGCTGGTGACCATCCTCCCCGACTTATGACCACGTAGTAGCCTCCAAGAGGAGGCGGTGAATACAAGCGGGTCGTAAAGGCTAATTCTTCATGGAAGCCGTATCAGCGTCTGTCGATCCCTCGTTCAGTATCTTCCTCGGTGTTGCCGCTGTGCTGACGCGGTGAGCTGATGGCTCGGACGGCTTCGCTGTGTGATCCGTTCATGCGATATGGCTCGCAAACGAGATCCCCGCCCACGCGATGGTCGCAACCAGAAGGGTGGAGAGTGCGGCAAGAGCGAAGGGCTTGAAGCCGACCTGTGCGAGGTTGCGGATCTTGACACCGCAGCCGAGGCCGAACATCGCCGCTGACAGTAGGCCGGTCTGCAACAGGCTCCCGGTTGTCAGCACGAACTCGGGCAGGGGCAGGAAGGAGCGCAGGAGCACCATGAGGATGAACCCGATGATGAACGCCGGGACGATAGGCGGCAGCTTTCTGGAGGATGTTTGCGAGGTAGGCGTGGGGTTCGCGCGCTGGAGGCGACGCTGTCGGATACTGAGCACGGCTACGACGGGTGCGAGAAGCAAGACTCGGGCGAGTTTCACGATCACTGCGACGGTGAGTGCGCCCGCGCCGATGATGCCGCCGGCTGCGACGACCTGGGCGATCTCGTGGATTGAGCCTCCTGCCCACATGCCCGCGGCTTCGGTATCGAATCCGAGGAGGTTCGCCGTCAGGGGCACGAGTGGGATCATGAGCGTGCCGAAGATGACCACCAGTGCTACGGCGGTGATCGTGTCCTCTTCCGCCTCATCGTCGGGGTCGGTCACGCCCGCTGCGCCGGCGACTGCCGCAGCACCGCAGATCGAGAAGCCGCATCCGATGAGGAGGGCCAGGCTGGGCCGAACCCGTAGCAGCCGCCCCAGCACAACGGTGCCGCATAGCCCGCCTGTGACGATGCAGACGACGACGAGGAGAATCGGGGCACCCAGGTCGAGGATGTCGGTGAGTACGAGCTGGAGTCCGAGAAACACGATGCCTGCGCGAAGAAGCTTCTTCGCCGAGAAATCGATTCCGGCGGTCACTGCCGTCGGCATTCGGAGCAGGTTCGCTGCGAGCACACCGAGCACGATCGCAACGATGAGGGGGCTGACTCCCGGCAGCAGCGCGTTCACTCCATAGGAAATGCCCGCCGCAAGCGCGCACGTCCCGAGTCCTGGCAGAAGCGACCGAAGGTAGACGAGGAAAGCGTGCGTGGGCCGGGTGCGGGCCTCATGCTGTAGGTCAGTCATGTATCTATCGTTTCGTCGGAAACCCCAGGTCGGTAGAGGCAGATCTCGTGCTGGTCACAAGTTATACTTGTCTCTAATGGGAGGTGAGTCATGCGGAGCGAACCGGACCTGGAAGCGCTGCGGGCGCTGATGCTCATCGCGCAGGAGAGCAGCATCTCGGCGGCAAGCGGACGGTTGGGGGTGAGCCAGCAAGCGGTATCGTTGCGTATCCGAAGCCTCGAGCGAAGCCTGGGGGTGAGGTTGCTGGTGCGCTCCGCGCGAGGTTCTCGCCTGACACCCGCCGGCGAACTCGTGGTCGGTTGGGCGAGGAAGTTGCTAGAAGCAGCCGATGATTTCTCCGATGCCGTGGATTCACTCCGTTCGGATCGAGCAAGGACGATGCGTATTGCCGCGAGTCTGACGATCGCCGAGTATTTGCTTCCCGAATGGATCGCCAGATGGCGCGCCCGGACCGACAGCAGCGGTCCAGGCATTCAGCTCGACGCCGAGAACAGCACCGCAGTCGCTGTGGCTGTGCGCGAGGGGACCGTCGATCTCGGATTCATCGAGTCTCCAGCGGTGCCAGCCGATCTGGGCGCGGTGACCATCGCCCATGACACACTCGCGGTCGTCGTGCAGCCCGGACATCGGTGGGCGAAATCCGCCAGGATCACCGCCCGCGAGCTCTCCGACACCAGCCTGGTGTTGCGCGAGCCGGGCAGCGGCACCCGCCACGCGTTCGAAGCGGCGCTCGCTGATACCGGCTGTTCACCCCACGCCAGCCCGGTGGCGGTGCTATCCACCACTCTCGGAGTGCGTAGCGCGATCATGGCAGGCGTTGCGCCAGGGGTGCTCAGCAGCTTGGCCGTAGCCGAGGATCTCCGAGCCGGACGGCTCGCTCGCGTCCAGGTCAGAGGTCTCACCATGACCCGTCCTTTGACCGCGATCTGGGCCGGGGCCTCGCCCTCACGCCATGCGCACGACTTCCTCGACGCTCTCGCCTAGATTCCAGCGATGACTGACCGGACGCATCGGTACGGAAGAGTGTCTACGAAAGCGATAAGCAAACCGCAGGTCGGCGTATCGCGGTGGAACTATCCACAGGCCATGCGCTGCAGATCGTTGATTTGCACGTCAGAACGCCCGCCGGGACTCGCGGCGCGAACTATCAATCTTAGCTGAGCGGGAGTGGTGGACACGGCGAGCCCATCTGGAACGGGCGGTCCCTGCCCGACCAGCTGCCGGGAACCCTCGACCCTCAGATGGCAACGCGACCCCTGTGTTATTCATGGCGCGACCGTCTTCTGATGACCTTTGACGGTAGGTCAGTCTTCACTGTATGGTCATTACATGCTGACTCTTGCTTCTCGGGTGGACGTGATGCACCGGCTCGGCCGGGCGATGGCCGACGCGACCCGCTCCCGCATCCTGCTCTCCCTGCTCGACGGGCCGGGGTATCCTGCGAAGCTCGCCCGCGACCTCGGGCTGACGCGCACGAACGTGTCGAACCACTTGGCCTGTCTGCGCGGGTGCGGGATCGTGGTGGCCGAGCCCGAGGGCCGGCAGACCCGCTACGAGATCGCCGACCCCCACCTCGCGGCAGCGCTGACCGCGCTAGTGGACGTGACGCTCGCGGTCGATGAGAGCGTGCCCTGCATGGATCCGGCCTGCACCGTCCCCGGCTGCTGCGACCCGGAGCCTGCGCAGTGACCACGGCAGTACTGCCTCCGGCACGGACGGGTGTGCTGCGGCGGCGGATCAGGATCGTCGTGGCGATCACAATCACCTGGAACGTCATCGAGGCGGTCGTCGCTCTCGCTGTGGGAGGAGCCGCCTCGTCTGCCGCGCTGATCGGGTTCGGGCTGGACTCGATCGTGGAAGTCCTCTCTGCCGCGGCTGTCGCGTGGCAGTTCGCCGCTCCCGACCCCGAGAAGCGGGAGAAGGTCGCACTGCGGGTGATTGCGCTATCGTTCTTCGGACTCGCCGTCTACGTCACCATCGACGCGATCCTGTCGCTGACAGGTCTGCGGGAGCCCGAGCACTCGACCGTAGGAATCGTGCTTGCTGCGCTGAGCCTGCTGGTGATGCCGTTCCTGTCCTGGTTCGAGCGACGCACCGGCCGCGAACTCGGCTCTGCCTCCGCGGTCGCGGACTCGAAGCAGACCCTGATCTGTACCTACCTCTCAGCGGCGCTCCTCATCGGTCTCTTATTGAACTCCTTGCTCGGGTGGGCGTGGGCTGACTCGATCGCCGCCCTGGTGATCGCTGGATTCGCCGTGCGCGAGGGTATCGAGGCCTGGCGCGGAGATGCGTGCTGCGCCGCCCAAGTCACAGTGCTTACCGGAGAGCGCGAGCCCGAGCACTGCGAGGACGATTGCTGCGCACCGCGCTGAGCAACCCGGCAGGTTGTTCGCTCGCTCCAACTCCATCAGATGCGTGAAAAGCCCCTCTACCGAGTCTTGGCCCACACTGTCCCCCGGTGAACCCCGAACTGACGTGCGACAGCGTTCACTCCGATCCCTCGCTCGCGGACTGTTCGCATAGCGTCCACTTCCTCGTCCGTCAGACGTGTTCGAGGTCGTTGCTTTGGTTCCGCCGACGCGCCGATCAGCGGGTCATCGTCCTCGCCCTCGGGGTCGGCGTGTCCGCGAATCCCTTGATTCCACGCGGAAACAAGCCTCTCAACCCGTGGTCGGCTGTTCCCGCAACGCTCCATTGCTTCCACCAGAAGTTCGTTGTTCAAACTTGCGACGTTTCCGGTTTGACCCGCCTGGATTCCGCCCGCGCCCTGCATGGCGAGGGCGGTGGCGTGGACTGCGGGGTTGAACAGGAAGTCGAACGGTTCGCCTGGTTCGGCGTCGATGCCGCCCACATCGGTGATGGTCAGGCGCTCGAAGGATGCTTGGTTGGCGATCCGTCGTAGTGAGTCGTCCAGGCTCGTGTAGATCGCGTGGGCGTCTCCGGCGAGGGCGAGGCAGTCGTCCAGGTGGGCGCGTGCTTGCTCGTACTCGATGCTGGATGCCTCGATCCGGGCGTCGAGGAACGCGACCTGCCGGGCGATGCGGTCTTGCTCGGTTTTGAGCAGGTCCAGGGGCATGGCTCCGGCGTAGGGGGCTTGCAGGAGCTTGGAGCGTTCGTCGTGGAGGCGGTCGCGTTCGGCGAGTTGGGCTTTGCGTTCGGTTTTCGCGGTCGCGTAGAGCCGGTCGAACTCGGAGTGGATCAGCTCGCGCAGCGCGCCGACGATGTGCTCGGGTATCTCCATCAGCCGGTAGTGGTCCTCCACGGCGGCCTCGACATCGGGCACGTACATGGCCTTGCGGTCGCAGCTGGTGCGCTTCTTGTGCCGGCCGGAGCAGATGAAGTAAGGGTAGATCACCCCGGTGCCGCTCTTGGCGTTGCTCAGGATCAGCCGTGAGCCGCAGGTGCCGCAGAACACGCTGCCTTTGAGGTAGTGGTCGTGGGCTTGGGTCTTCTCCCCGGAGACGCGGTGTGCGGCGGGTGGGACGGATTCGCCCGCGAACAGCAGCAAGTCCTGCGGACGACGGGCCTCGTGGGCAATGTTCAGGTCGTAAACATCCCCGGCGCCGCCGGCACCATCGGCCTCGGAACCTTCACGACGTTGGACGGGCGGGCGGACAATCTCCTGGTGACGGGGTCGGGGATGACCGGAGGGATCGTACTGAACGATTCGCCGGTGGGCTTCGAAGACGTACAGCCGATCGCGAAGCGTGGGTCGCTGATCCGGGAGCAATGCCCTGGTCGGGAGGCTCCGCCGGGACCATCGACCATCTCCTCATCGCCGAGCTCGCACAATCCACCGGTCTGGATCCCGCGGAGATGACCTACATTCCCAAGTCCGGGGGCGGGGAGGCGATCCAGGCGCTCCTCAACGGCACGGTCGAAGCCGTCGCCACGGGATACAACGACGTGTCGGATCAGATCGACTCCGGCAGGGTGCGGGCGCTCGCGGTCAGCAGCTCGCAAGAGCTCGACGGCGTTGACATCCCCACGATCGCCTCGCAGGGATACGACGTCGAGGTCGCCAACTGGCGTGGTCTCCTCGCAGCGCCGGGGGTGAGCCGGGAACTGGTTGACCAACAGCTCGAACTCATCACCGAGCTGCGGAACAGCGAGGAGTGGCAGGAGGTACTCAAGCGGATGAGATGGGAGGACGCCTGGCTCACCGGAGACGAACTCGATGAGTTCTTGAAACAGGACATGGCGAAGACTGAAGCATTGGTGAAGGAGCTCGGACTATGACCCGCGAAGCGCACCCCGCTCAACCAGCACCCAAGACCACGAGTGTGCCCATCGGAGAACAATCCTGGTGGGTGGGCAGGTCGGGACTCGTCTTCCCGCTGATCCTGGCCGCCTTCGCCACCCATCTGCTCGTCGGACAGCTGACCATGACGGTCGCACCCGAGACGGAACCCCCGGGCCCCGGTTTCTTTTCAGCCCTGATCATCGGACTCCTGTACCTCTTCGCGGTGCTTCTCGCCATCGGAATCATCCGGCGTCCGCAGCTGCCCGAGGACATGCACGGCGACCTGCGCACTTCCGAGATCCGCGTCGTGCGTCCCGGCCGCGTGCGCCGCAGTGCGCCGCTGTACAGCGACTGGTCGAGGATCGCCTGGGCGGTCGGGGGATTCGCGGCCTTCATCCTGCTGCTGCACCCGGCCGGATGGATCCTGGCCGGTGGCCTTCTCTTCTGGACCACGGCGAGAGCCTTCGCTTCACCCCGGCCGTTCAAGACGCGTACTCCGCGAGACGTGCAAAGTTCGTTCTGGGCCAGGGCAGGCCTGAAACGAGCTGCTGCCCCTGCACTTCCCGCCGTTGCAGCTGAACCTCCAATCCGGTGCAACCTCTCACCATGTGCGCCCTCGCGTCGCGCTGCGCCCCAGACTCGGGCTCCGGCCTCATGGCTTCGCAGGCGGAACCGTCTCTCCCTGGCCGAGCGCATCGATCGCGAGCTCGGTGATCCGACCGGTATCGAGGTCCATCAGCGTCGCCCGCCACACGGGTTCGCCGTTCCTGCTGCCCAGTTCGAGCTCCACGAGTCGCGGGCTCGGGTAGGTCTCGCCCGAGAGCCGCGCGGCTTCGGCGGTCCCGACCTCGATCCCCGCCAGAGCGCTCTCGGGCAGTTGCACGTAGCCGTCCCGCAGCAGCGAGCGGTCTCGCGCGTCGATCAGCGCTTCGCGGCCCCGCCGCTCATCGGTCACCCGCTCGCCGGTCCAATCCATCTGCGGGTCCCGGCTCGTCACGCGCCACGCCCAGCGGTCGTCCTGATACTCGAGGCGGAGGCCGACGATCGTGCCGCCCACCGCCTCGGACTCGCTGGTGAACGCTTCGAGCCAGTCCGACGGCCAGCCGACCTCCGTCGGAATCCCGCCGCTCGGGTAGTCCTCGCCGACCGTTTCAGGGGCGTCCGGGACGGGGGCGGAGCACGCGGCGAGCGTGAGCGCCGAAGCGAGGGCGATCGCGCCGGCGAGGGTCTGCCCGGATCGTCTCAACGTCTTCTCCTCTGAACACATGGGGTCATCAGGATCATATGCCGCGGTTCGCCGAGAACCCGATTGCAGGGTTCGCGATTCGCATCCGGCTGAGGCAGGCCGGGCCGCTGCCGATCGTGCGGCCGCGGGGAACCGCCGTGATCGCGGCCGAGGTCCCGGGTTCGCGGACCGCGGAAGCCGAACGTCGGGGGTGCGGAGTAGGCTCGAAGGCATGGAAACGACCCGCTCCGTCAGGCCCTTCGAAGTGGTCAGCGAGTACGAGCCCTCAGGCGATCAGCCGCAGGCCATCGAGGAGCTCGCGAAGCGAATAGACGCCGGCGAGACGGACATCGTGCTGCTCGGCGCCACCGGCACGGGCAAGTCCGCGACGACCGCGTGGCTGATCGAGCAGGTGCAGCGGCCGACCCTCATCCTGGCCCACAACAAGACGCTCGCCGCGCAGCTCGCGAACGAGTTCCGGGAGCTCCTGCCGAACAACTCCGTCGAGTACTTCGTGAGTTACTACGACTATTACCAGCCCGAGGCCTACGTGCCGCAGACCGACACCTTCATCGAGAAGGACTCCTCGATCAACGCCGAGGTCGAGCGCCTGCGCCACTCGACGACCAACGCGCTGCTCTCGCGGCGCGACACGGTCGTCGTCTCGACGGTGTCGTGCATCTACGGCCTCGGCAAGCCCGAGGAGTACTACGAGGCGATGGTGCCGCTCGTCGTCGGCGACGTGCTGGATCGCGACGTGCTGCTGCGACGCTTCGTCGACATGCAGTACCAGCGCAACGACATCGAGTTCGTGCGCGGCAACTTCCGGGTGCGCGGCGACACGGTCGAGATCATCCCGATGTACGAGGAGCTCGCGATCCGGATCGAGTTCTTCGGCGACGAGATCGAGGCGCTGTACTACCTGCACCCCGTCACGGGCGAGGTGATCAAGCGGGTCGAGACGGTCTCGGTGTTCCCGGGATCCCACTACGTCGCGAGCCGCACCGTGATGAACCGCGCGATGGGCACGATCGCCGAGGAGCTCGACCAGCGCACGGGAGAGCTCAAGCAGCAGAACAAGCTCGTGGAGGAGCAGCGCCTCCGCATGCGCACCACCTTCGACCTCGAAATGATGGAGCAGATCGGCTTCTGCTCCGGCATCGAGAACTACTCGAGGCACATCGACGGGCGCCGGCCGGGGGAGGCGCCGCACTGCCTGCTCGACTACTTCCCGGACGATTTCCTCGTCGTGATCGACGAGTCGCACGTCACCGTTCCGCAGATCGGCGCGATGTACGAGGGCGACGCCTCGCGCAAGCGCACCCTCGTCGAGCACGGCTTCCGGCTGCCGAGCGCGCTCGACAACCGCCCGCTCAAGTTCGACGAGTTCAAGGAGCGGGTGGGGCAGACGGTGTACCTGTCCGCGACGCCCGGCGCCTACGAACTCGCGCGCGCCGACGGCGTGGTCGAGCAGATCATCCGCCCGACGGGCCTCGTCGATCCCGAGATCGTGGTGAAGCCCTCGCAGGGCCAGATCGACGACCTGCTCGAGGAGGTGCGGGCGCGGGCCGAGCGCGACGAGCGCGTGCTCGTGACCACGCTCACCAAGCGGATGGCCGAGCAGCTCACCACCTTCATGGAGGAGGCCGGGATACGGGTGCGCTACCTGCACTCCGATGTGGACACGCTGCGCCGCGTCGAACTGCTCACGGAGCTGCGCGCCGGTGTCTACGACGTGCTCGTCGGCATCAACCTGCTGCGCGAGGGCCTCGACCTGCCCGAGGTGTCGCTCGTGGCGATCCTCGACGCCGACAAGGAGGGCTTCCTGCGCTCGTCGACCTCGCTCATCCAGACGATCGGCCGCGCGGCGCGCAACGTCTCCGGGCAGGTGCACATGTACGCCGACACGGTCACGCGGTCCATGCGCGAGGCGATCGACGAGACCAACCGGCGCCGCGAGATCCAGATCGCCTACAACACCGAGAACGGTATCGATCCGCAGCCGCTGCGCAAGAAGATCGGCGACATCACCGCGATGCTGGCGCGCGAGGCCGCCGACACCGAGGACGTGCTCTCCCGCACCGGGGCGCACGCTCAGCGCAAGGGCGGATCCCCGCAGCGCGCCAAGGGCAAGGCTGCGGCACGAGCGGGCGCGATCGCCGGCGAGGGCGCCGCGAAGCTCGAGGAGCTCATCGCCGACCTCACCGAGCAGATGCTCGCGGCCGCCGAGGAGCTCAAGTTCGAGCTCGCCGCACGCCTGCGCGACGAAGTGGCGGAGCTCAAGCGCGAACTCCGCAGCATGGACGCGGCGGGGCACCTGTAGTGTCGATCGTGTACGGCGAGGTGGTGCTCCCGGGCCTCGGAGTCGTCGCAGGCCCGTTCACCAGGTGGATGCCGGCGCGGGGGAGCCAGAGCGGCGGCACGGTCGGGCTGCGCTCCGCACCGGGATGGGCGGGAGCCGCGCTCGCGGGTGATCCGGAGCCGCTGCGGGATCTGCTCCTGCCCGCTCGCCTACATGCGCGTCTCGTCTAGGCGAGCGGCGCATAGAGGTCGATCGAGTTGCCGTCGGGATCGAGCACGGTCGCGTAGCGCTGTCCCCACGGGGCGTCCCAGGGGGCGGTGCGCGCGGCATCCGGAAACCGGTCCACGATCTCGGCGTAGGCGCTGTCGACCTCGGCCGCGTTCTGCGCTCGGAAGGCGAACCCGATGCGGTTTTCGCCCTCGGGAAGGTCGAAGTCGGGCAGGAAGCCCCGGACGGTCGAGACGGGATCCCACGCGAGGATCATGCCGCCGGGCAGCCTCGCCTCGACGTGGGGCGCGTCATCCTGCCCGAGGGGAATGTCCACGCCCAGCACTCGGTAGAACTCGAGCGAGGCTCCGAGGTCTGCCGTCACGATACCGATGAAGTCGAATTGCAGGGCCATACCACCGAGCGTAGGCGCTTCGAGCCGTCGCCGCTTGAACGAAACGGACGCACTTGCGCGGTCGGTTATCTGGGAGCCCCCGGAGTCTCCGTACTGCCGAGTCATCGAATGCGGGGCGTCTTCGCTCACATCACGCGTTTCCAAGCGAGTTCTCTCAGTTGCTCCCAGATTTGCGCGATGTCGCGTTACCGGCTGCCCGCTTCTTGCAAACTCGATGCATGTCGCCATCACACTGCTCAGCACTCCGGGCAACGCAGCTCCTGTCGTCTCCGTCGATCTCGGATGACGAGTTCTTCGAGGCCACCGGCTATCTCTCCAAGCGCTTCGACCGGCGTGGCGCAGATCTCGACATTCGATACGACGAGAGCGCACCCCAGATCTTGTACGACTGGTTCCGGCACGCCCGATCGCGGGTGCCGGACTTTCGGGTGTGTAGCTTCGGGTGCTATGTCGAGAGCCTCTTCGACGTGGATCTCGGGCTCTATCTCCCCGACGGATGGAGCCACTCCCGCATGCTGTCGCTCAACGAATCTCTCCGCGCCGACCCGAAGTGGGACGGCGCGATCCATGCGGCCTATGTGGAGCTGGATCAGAAGCCGAATGCTGCACTGACGTGCTGCGCTGCTGATCGCTGGGCTTGGATCCCGACCCCAGAATCTGGGCCTACCTGCTCAAGCGTCCCGATGACCTCGAGGCATGGTGCGCGGTCGGCTTCCGCCTCGGTCCCGAACGCCTACCCGGGTTCATCGGGTTCGCGGAGGCCGAGCTCATTCCGCGCGTGCTCGCCGTACCACGCTGCCTCGACTACGGCACCTGCGCGGATGACGACGAAGTCGGTGAAGAGTGGCCGATTCTCGCGCTCTGGAAGATTCTCAGAAAAATCGAGATCGAGTGGGAGTTCCATGGTGCGGGTATGTCTCTCCTGGAATGCGCCGTCCGCTCATGCGATGCAGGTCTCGGCGACCAGGCAGTGCAGATGTTCTCGCTCCCTGAGTACCAGAGGCGAATCACCGAGAGCACCATCGAACTCCTGGAGGACGCGCGGCAGCGCGAGCACCGAACTTACCCGCGAGAGAAGCTGGAGCGACTCCTACAGCACGTGAGAGGTAGAACATGAAGACATTCGAGGGTAGAATTCGAGGCATGAGCCTCAACATCAAGAATGAGGCGACCCACGCCAAGGTGCGCCGCCTCGCCGAACTCACCGGCACAAGCATGACCGCGGCCGTCGATGAGGCGGTCGAGCGTCGGCTGGCCGAGATTGAAACGCACCGGTGGGGTAGCCGGGGGCCGGAGGCCGAGAGGCTGCTTCAGAGGATTCACGCGGTGTTCACACCCGAGGTCGTCGCGGAGACGAAACGCTTCGAAGAAGAGCTCTACGACGAGAGCGGGCTCTTCAGGTGATCGTCGATACGTCCGCGTTGGTCGCGGTCATGAGAGCGGAACCGGGTTACGAGACGATCGTCGAGGCGCTCGAGCTCGCGTCCTCGAGAGAAATCTCCGCGGCGAGCTACGTCGAGCTGAGCGCGGTGATGGGGCGAACCGCCGAGCGACAGCTCGCAGTCGACGAGACGCTCGCGGGGTTCCGCGTCGAGATCGTGCCGTTCGACGAGCACCAGGCTCGGATCGCGGTGCAGGCGTATGGGCGCTACGGACGGGGCAGCGGGCACCCCGCGAGACTGAATCTGGGAGACGTCTACTCGTACGCACTCGCCTCGGTCACCGGCGAGCCGCTGCTCTACGTGGGAGGCGATTTCGCTCGCACCGATGTCGCCTCGGTGCTCCCGGCGACCGCCTGAGACCGATCGGCTGCCATCACAGCAACAGGTACCCGTATCGCTCGGCGATCGCGTCGACCGCGCCGGTGAGCTCCTCCCGGTCGAGGCGGAGCAGCGCGAGCGGGTGCCGCGGGAGCGCGTCCGAGGCGGAGGACCAGAGCACCACCACCCGCGCAGGGGGCACCACGGAGGACGCCGCGACCACGCCGTCGAGCTCGGGATACCGCGCGCGGATCGCGCGGGCCCACTCCCGGGATCGCTCCCGGTCTCCCGAGGCGATGGCGGCGTTGCCGCCCGCGACCGCGACCCAGTCGCTGTCGCTCAGATCGAGCATCCGAAGCGGCCTCGTCGTCTCGAACACCGCGAGGGTCGGCGCCCCCGCGCTCCGGCGGATGATGCGGTGCTGCTGGAACACCTCGAGCAGGCAGGCTGCGAAGGCCGACTCGATCGCTGAGGCCGGATCGGACGAGGCCGGATTGCTCTCGAGCACGGTGTACATCACCCCGCACCCGGGATGCGCGCCGGCCGGCTCGGGGTGGGGGTCGAAGCGCGCGTCGAGGGGTCCGAACTCGCGGAACTCGAACCACTCCGCCGGGTGAGCCCCGCCCGCCCTGAAGACCCGGGCGAGTGCGACGCCGGCGGACGTTTCGCGCACCCACCCGGCATCCGCGGAGAGATCCGGGAAGCGCGCCGGATCTGGAGCGGGCAGGTGCTCGCTCACGGCAGCCGGTTGAGCGCGTCGTCGACCGCTTCGGCGGCCGCTTCGGGATCTCCGCCCTGGGCTAGCCACTCGAACGGCGCGAGCGCCTCGCCGTCGATCCGCAGGCGAGACGAGGGAGAGGTGAGCACGCGCTCCGTCAGCAGCAGCGGCGAGCCGGCCGGGATGGACCGGGCCACCGTTGACCAGCCGAGAGGCTCGCGTCCCTCCGGGAACTGGAACCGCGGAAGGCGCCACCCGTCGGTGCGGCGCTGCGCGAGCAGGGTGCCCGCGGCGCACCGCTGCCGCACCCTCGCGGTCGTCACCCCCAGTATCTCCGCCGCTTCTGCGACCGTGCAGGCGTGCTGCTCCGTCTGCTGCTCCCACAGCCGTCCCCGTGTGGTCGCCGGCAGTGCCGACGGCTCCTGTAGGGCCGGCTCGCTCACCCCGAGGCGGCCGAGTGCGGAGATCTCGGCGCCGGTGAGCCCCCGGAGGTCGGCGTGCTGGTGCGCCACGATCCCCGTCAGCATCTCCTCGGCGACCTCGAGGCCGTCGCCCTCGATCTGCGTGACGAGCGCGAGCAGGCGATCCCGCGCCGCCCGGTCCTGCGTCCCGTGCGGGAGGCGGGGGGTCCGCTGGGGCAGATGCGCGATGGACATCTCGATCCTTTCGATAGCTTGCTTCGATAGTACCTGATAATCTCGGTTCGGAGAGGTGCGCTCCCTGCGAAATTTCTCGTAGATACGTTCGAACACGGGGCTCCTTCGACGTAGGATGGAGCAGTGACTTCCTCGCCCGTACAGTCCCCTCCCGCATCGATCCGCTCCGCGGCCTCGCACGCCTCCATCAGCGTCCAGGGCGCCCGCGTTCACAACCTCCGAGATCTGGACCTGAGCATTCCGCGCGACTCGATGGTGGTGTTCACCGGCCTGTCGGGCAGCGGCAAGTCGAGCCTCGCCTTCGACACGATCTTCGCCGAGGGCCAGCGCCGGTACGTCGAGAGCCTGAGCGCCTACGCGCGCCAGTTCCTGGGACAGGTCGACCGCCCCGACGTCGATTTCATCGAGGGACTGAGCCCCGCCGTCTCCATCGACCAGAAGTCGACCAACCGCAACCCGCGGAGCACCGTCGGCACGATCACGGAGATCTACGACTACATGCGCCTGCTCTGGGCGCGCGTGGGCGTGCCGCACTGCGCGGTGTGCGGGGAGCGGATCGAGTCGCAGACGGTGCAGCAGATTGCCGACCGGCTCATGGAGCTGCCGGAGCGCACGCGGTACCAGGTGCTCGCTCCGGTGGTGAGCAAGAAGAAGGGCGAGTTCGTCGACCTCTTCCAGGACCTCGCCGCGAGCGGCTACTCGCGCGCGCTCGTGGACGGCGAGCTGATCCAGCTCTCCGATCCGCCGAAGCTCAAGAAGCAGGTCAAGCACGACATCTCGGTGGTGGTGGATCGACTCGTCGCGAGTTCCGACGTGCTCGGCCGGCTCACCGACTCGCTCGAGACCGCGCTGCGGCTCGCCGGCGGCATCGTCTCCGTCGACTTCGTCGACCGCGAGGCGACCGCGGAGGACCGCACCCGGGTGTTCTCGGAGCGCCTGAGCTGCCCCAACCAGCACCCCGTGCAGCTGACCGAGGTCGAACCGCGCACCTTCTCCTTCAACGCCCCGTTCGGCGCCTGCTCCGCCTGCTCGGGTCTCGGCACGAGCATGTCGGTCGACGAGGATCTGGTGCTCGGGGATCCCGAGCTCTCCATCGAGGAGGGAGTCATCGTTCCCTGGACGAGCCAGGGCAAGAGCCTCTACCAGTACTATGAGAAGCTGCTCGTCGGTCTCGCGGCCGACCTCGATTTCTCGCTGAGCACGCCGTGGGAGCGACTGAGCGACGAGGTGCGCGAGGCGGTGCTCTACGGCAACAACTTCAAGGTCAACGTGCGTTGGAAAAACCGCTTCGGCCGCGAGGTGAAGTACTCGAGCGGCTTCGAGGGCGTCATCCCGTTCATCGAGCGCCAGTACGCCGAGGCCGAGAGCGACGCCAAGCGGGATCGCTGGCAGGAGTTCCTGCGCGAGGTGCCCTGCCACGCCTGCCACGGGCAGCGCCTCAAGCCGGAGGTGCTCGCGGTCACCGTCGACGGCGAGTCCATCGCGGGCGTCACCGAGTTCAGCCTCACCAACGCCAAGCGCTTCTTCGACGAGGTCGTGCTCACCGAGCGCGAGGCGAGGATCGCGGCGCAGGTGCTGCGGGAGATCCGGCTGCGCTTCGACTTCCTCATCGAGGTCGGACTCGGGTACCTCACGCTCGCGCGAGCGGCGGGCACCCTCTCCGGCGGCGAGGCGCAGCGGATCCGGCTCGCCACCCAGATCGGTTCCGGGCTCACGGGCGTGCTGTACGTGCTCGACGAGCCGAGCATCGGCCTGCATCAGCGCGACAACCGGCGCCTCATCGAGACGCTGCTCAAGCTGCGGGATCTCGGCAACACGCTGATCGTCGTCGAGCACGACGAGGAGACGATCGAGGCGGCCGACTGGATCGTCGACATCGGCCCGGGGGCGGGCGTCGAGGGCGGCACCGTCGTGCACTCGGGGGAGTACCGCGAACTGCTCGAGAACCGGCGCTCCATCACGGGCGACTACCTCGCGGGGCGGCGCAGCATCGAGACGCCGAAGCGGCGGCGCAAGCGGGATCGCAAGCGCGAGCTGAAAGTCGTGGGCGCCCGCTCCAACAACCTCAAGAACGTCGACGTCGCCTTCCCGCTCGGCGTCATGACCGCGGTCACCGGCGTCTCCGGATCCGGCAAGTCGACCCTCGTGAACGACATCCTCTACCGCGTGCTCGCCAACCAGCTCAACGGCGCGCGCCTCGTGCCGGGCAAGCACACGCGCGTCACCGGTCTCGACCACCTCGACAAGGTCGTGCACGTCGACCAGGCGCCGATCGGGCGCACCCCGCGTTCCAACCCGGCCACCTACACCGGCGTGTTCGACAAGATCCGCACCCTCTTCGCCGGAACCCCCGAGGCGAAGACGCGCGGCTACCTGCCCGGCCGCTTCAGCTTCAACGTCAAGGGCGGTCGCTGCGAGGCGTGCTCGGGCGACGGCACGCTGAAGATCGAGATGAACTTCCTCCCCGACGTCTACGTGGCCTGCGAGGCCTGCGGCGGCAAGCGCTACAACCGCGAGACGCTGCAGGTGCGGTACAAGGGCAAGAACATCTCCGAGGTGCTCGAGATGCCCATCGCCGAGGCCGAGGAGTTCTTCCGGCCGATCTCGTCGATCCACCGCTACATGAAGACGCTCGTCGACGTCGGCCTGGGCTACGTGCGCCTGGGTCAGAGCGCCACCACGCTGTCGGGAGGCGAGGCGCAGCGCGTCAAGCTCGCCACCGAGCTGCAGAGGCGCTCGAACGGCCGCAGCATCTACGTGCTCGACGAGCCGACCACGGGGCTGCACTTCGAGGACGTGCGCAAGCTGCTCCTCGTGCTGAACGGTCTCGTCGACAAGGGCAACACGGTCATCACGATCGAGCACAACCTCGACGTGATCCGCAGCGCCGACTGGGTCATCGATCTCGGCCCCGAGGGCGGCTCGGGCGGCGGCACGATCATCGCCGAGGGCACCCCGGAGCAGCTCGCGAAGCGCCCCGAGAGCCACACCGGGCGCTTCCTCGCCGAGGTGATCGGGGGCTGGGCCGCCAAGTCGGCGCGCGCGGTGCAGCGGGAGTCGGCTTGAGCCCTGACGACCACCGCCTCGCCTTCCGGCCCGCGCAGGGCGAGATCCCGACGAGCCCCGGCGTCTACCGGTTCAGCGACAAGCACGGTCGCGTGCTGTACATCGGCAAGGCGAAGAACCTGCGCGCGCGGCTGGCCAACTACTTCCAGCCGATGCACTCGCTCATGCCGCGCACTCGCACCATGCTGTCGCTCGCGGCGAAGGTGGACTGGACGATCGTGGCGACCGACACCGAGTCGCTCGTGCTCGAGCACACCTGGATCACGGAGTTCAAGCCGCCCTTCAACGTGCAGTTCAAGGACGACAAGACCTACCCGTATCTCGCAGTGACGCTGCGCGAGGCCGCGCCGCGCCTCATCATCACCCGCAACGAGAGGATCCGCGGTGCGCGGTACTTCGGACCCTATCCGAAGGTCTGGGCGCTGCGCGAAACCGCGGTGCTGCTGCAGCAGGCCTTCCCCATCCGCACCTGCAACGACGCGGACTACAAGCGCGCCATGCAGAGCGGGCGGCCCTGCCTCGCCGGCCAGATCGGGCGCTGCAGCGGGCCGTGCTCGCAGCGGCTCACGGTCGAGGAGCATCGCGAGCGGGTGGGCGAGCTGGTGTCGTTCCTGGCCGGAGGGGATCGCTCGCACCTGAGGAGGCTGCAGCGATCGATGCGCGACGCGGCGGCGGAGCAGCGCTACGAGGACGCGGCGCGGCTCCGCGATCAGGTGCAGGCCGTCGAGCACGTGATGGAGAAGAACGCGGTGGTGCTCGGCCACGACGTGAACCTCGACGTCTTCGGCCTGCGCGCCGACGAGCTCGCGGCCGCGGCTCACCAGTTCATCATCCGGGCGGGCAGGATCCGGGGCGAGCGCAGCTGGATCGTCGACGTCGAGCTCGACGACTCGCCCGGCACGCTGCTGGAGCAGGTGATCCAGTCCGCCTACGAGGGCGACCGGGAGCCCCCGCCGCAGATCCTCGTCTCTCGGCTCCCCGAGAACGCGCCCGAGCTCGAGGAGGCGCTCAGCCGCCGCCGCCCCAGGGGCGGTCGCGTCCGCGTGCGGGTTCCCGAGCGCGGCGACAAGGCGCAGCTCATGGAGCGCGCCGTGCTCAACGCGGGCGAGAACCTGATCCGGCACAAGCTCAAGCGCGCCGCCGACCTGACCGCCCGCACGGATGCCCTGGCCGAGCTGCAGCGGGCGCTGGGCATGGAGGAGCCGCCGCTGCGCATCGAGTGCATCGACGTCTCGCACCTGCAGGGCACGGGAGTGGTCGCGTCGCTCGTCGTCTTCGAGGACGGGCTGCCCGCCAAGGGGGCCTACCGCAAATACCGCGTCGAGGAGACCCGAGACGACACCGACTCGATTCATCAGGTGGTGTCGCGCCGCGCCGCGCAGCTCAATCACGCGCGGGAGAACGGCGAGCAGCCGAGCGGCATCTACCGCGATCGGCCGCAGCTCATCATCGTGGACGGCGGCGAACCGCAGGTGAGGGCCGCGGCGCGAGCGCTCGACGAGGCGGGGATCTCCGACGTCGCGCTGTGCGGCATCGCGAAACGGCTCGAGGAGATCTGGCTGCCGGGGGACCCGTTCCCGGTGATCCTGCCGCGCACGAGCGAGGCGCTCTTCCTCGTGCAGCGGGTGCGCGACGAGGCCCACCGCTTCGCCATCGCCTTCCAGCGCCAGCGCCGCAGCACCTCGATCGCCAGCCGGCTGTCGGAGATCCCCGGTCTGGGGCCGAAACGCGTGCAGGGACTGCTCAAGCACTTCGGCTCGGTCGCCCGCCTGCGCGCGGCGTCGCTCGAGGAGCTCTCCGCGGCACCCGGGCTCGGCCCGAAGCTGGCCGAGCAGGTGCTCGCTCACCTCGAACCGGGACCCGCCGCTGAGGCTAAGCTTGAGGTAGGGGTATCGGCGGAATCGGCGTCGCACGGAGAGGATAGCGAATGAACGACCAGGGATCCGGTCAGGAGATCCTCATCGTCACCGGCATGTCCGGAGCCGGGCGCAGCACCGTGGCGAACACGCTCGAGGACCTCGGGTGGTACGTGGTCGACAACCTGCCGCTCTCGATGCTGAAGACCCTCGCGGACATGGCCGACCGGTCGGGAGGAGCGCTGCCCCGCATCGTCGCGGTGGTCGACGTGCGGGGCCGGGATCTGTTCGGCGAGATCCAGGAGACGGTCGGAGAACTGCGCGCGAACGCGACGGTGCGGGTGGTCTTCCTCGACGCGACCGACGAGATCCTCGTGCGCCGCTACGAGTCGGTGCGCCGCCCGCACCCGCTGCAGGGCGACACCGCGAGCCTGCTCGACGGGATCCGCCTGGAGCGGGAGCGCCTGCAGGAGCTGCGCGCGTCGAGCGATGTCGTGATCGACACCTCCCGGTACAACGTGCACGATCTGTCGACGGCGACCCGGGACCTGTTCTCGGACGACAACACGCCCGGCCTGCAGCTCTCGGTGCTCAGCTTCGGCTTCAAGTACGGCGCCCCCACCGACGTGGACCTGATGGTCGACATGCGCTTCCTGCCCAACCCGTTCTGGATCCCCGAGCTGCGTCCGCTGACGGGGGTCGACCCCGAGGTCAAGGACTACGTGCTGAGCCGCGACGGCGCCGCCGATTTCCTCGACCACTACGTGGCCGCGCTCACCCCGGTGCTCGCCGGATTTCAGCGCGAGAACAAGCGGCACGCCTCACTCGCGGTAGGATGCACCGGCGGCAAACATCGCTCGGTCGCAACCGCCCGCGAACTCGCGGATCGGCTCGCGGGCCTGCCCGGCGTCAGCGTCAACCTGCGCCACCGAGACCTCGGTCGCGAGTGAGTCGGCTCGCCGCCGACCCCGTTTGTTCGCGCTCTCGCGCCAGACTCCGAAAGGACCCCTTCGTGCTGTCAACCTCCGAGGTGAAGAATGAGCTCGTCCGTTTCCCGGTGCAGCGCACCGGTGAACGGATCGCGGAGGTGGCCACGATTCTGCGTCTCGCCGGCGGCCTGCACACAATCTCGGGCCGCATCGCCCTCGAGGCGGAGCTGCACACGCCCCAGATCGTGCAGCGCGTGCGCAAGGACCTCGCGGAGCTCTACGGCGTGCGGTCGGAGGCCAAGCAGCTGCCCCCGTCGAGCACGCGGCCTGGCGCTCCGCAGTTCCTCGTGCGGGTGCTCGACGGCGAGACGCTCGCCCGTCAGCTCGGTCTGCTCGATCAGCGCCGTCGCCAGATCCGGGGACTGCCGAACCGGCTCACGACGGGGGCGCAGGCCGAGCTCGCGGCCATCTGGCGCGGGGCCTTCCTGGCCCGCGGCGGCCTCACCGCCCCGGGCCGCTCGGCCGGGCTCGAGCTCGTGTGCCCGACGAGCGAGGCCGCCATGGCGCTCGTCGGCGCGGCGAACCGTCTCGGCATCGAATCCAAGAGCCGCGAGATCCGGGGCCAGAACAAGGTGATGATCCGCGACAGCGAGGCCATCGGCGAGATGCTCGGCGCGATGGGCGCGGCGCAGGCGCGATCCGCCTGGGAGGAGCTCCGCCGCGCTCGCGAGACCCGCGCCACGGCGAACAGGCTCGTCAACTTCGATGACGCCAACCTCCGACGCTCGGCGCAGGCGTCGGTCGCGGCCTGCGCGCGGGTGGAGCGCGCGATGGAGATCCTCGGCGACGAGGTGCCGGAGCACCTGCGCTACGCGGGTCACCTGCGCCTGCAATACCGCGAGGCCAGCCTCGACGACCTGGGCGCGCGCGCGGACCCGCCGCTGACGAAGGACGCGATCGCGGGGCGCATCCGCCGTCTGCTGGCCATGGCCGACAAGGAGGCCGAGGTCCGCGGCATCCCCGGCACGGAGGCGAGCCTGCCGGAGGAGCTGGACTCGATGTAGTCAACCCGTCGGGCGCTGTCAAGGCCCGACATTCTCCGACGCTTCGAAGCGCGGAGCCATAGACTGGATCCGAAACTGTCGAACGAGAGATTGGAGTGCCGCATGGCCGCCTACTCACTTCCCGAGCTTCCCTATGATTACGCTGCTCTCGAGCCGCACATCAGCGGCAAGATCATGCAGTTGCACCACGACAAGCACCATCAGGCCTACGTGACGGGCGCCAACACGGCGCTCGAGCAGCTCGCCGAGGCGCGCGACTCCGAGAACCTCGCAGCGGTGAACAAGCTCGAGAAGGATCTCGCCTTCAACCTCGGCGGCCACGTCAACCACACGATCTTCTGGAACAACCTCTCGCCGGAGGGCGGGGAGCGTCCCGAGGGCGAGCTCGCGGCCGCGATCGACGAGCACTTCGGCTCGTTCGAGAAGTTCCAGGCGCACTTCACGGCGACCGCCCTCGGCGTGCAGGGATCCGGCTGGGCCGTGCTCGCGTGGGACGCGCTCGGTCAGCGGCCGAACGTCGTGCAGCTCTTCGACCAGCAGGGCAATCTGCCCGCCGGCACGATCCCGCTGCTGATGCTGGACGTGTGGGAGCACGCCTACTACCTCGACTACCTCAACGTGCGGGCGGACTACGTGAAGGCGTTCTGGAACATCGCCAACTGGCAGGACGTGGCCAAGCGACTCGAGACCGCTCGTTCGCAGACGCCCGGCCTGATCTGACCCGGCACCCGAGGAGCCCGCCGCACCCATGCGCAACATCGAATCCCTGGGACCGCTGCGCGCTCGGACGGTCATCGTCCGATGCGACCTCAACGTCCCGCTGGCCGACGGCGTCATCACCGATGACGGCCGCATCCGAGCCTCGCTCGCCACGATCCGTGAGCTGAGCGGGGCCGGCGCCCGGATCGTCCTGATCAGCCACCTCGGCCGCCCCCAGGGCGCACCGGAAGAGCGCTATTCGCTTCGACCGGTGGCGGCGCGCATGGCGGAGCTGCTCGGCTCCCGCGTCGAGTTCGTCGACGAGACCGTCGGGGCTGCGGCCTCGGCGGCCGTCGGCGGGCTCGCCGGCGGCGACGTGCTGCTGCTGGAGAACCTACGCTTCAACCCCGGCGAGACCAGCAAGGACGAGAGCGAGCGCCGCGCCTTCGCGCAGCAGCTCGCCGAGTTCGGCGACGCCTTCGTCTCGGACGGCTTCGGGGTGGTGCACCGCCGCCAGGCGAGCGTGTACGAGCTGGCGCAGCTGCTGCCGAGCGCGGCGGGCCGCCTCGTCGCGGCCGAGCTCGAGGTGCTGCGGCGCCTCACCGAGCACCCGGAGCGCCCCTACACGGTGGCGCTCGGCGGCTCGAAGGTCTCCGACAAGCTCGGGGTGATCGCCCACCTGCTCGAGCGGGTCGACACGCTGCTCATCGGCGGGGGCATGCTCTTCACCTTCCTCGCGGCGCAGGGGCACGGCGTGGCCTCCAGCCTGCTGGAGGAGGATCAGCTCGACACCGTGCGCGGGTACCTCGACGAGGCCGAGCGCAGGGGGGTGCGGATCCTGCTGCCCAGCGACGTCGTGGTGGCCGAGGCCTTCGCCCCCGATGCGGCGCACGAGGTGGTGGCCGTCGACGCGATCGAATCGTCGCGATTCGGATCCTCCGCCATCGGACTCGACATCGGACCGGACTCCGCGGCGGCCTTCGCCGAGGAGATCTCGCGATCGGCGACCGTCTTCTGGAACGGCCCGATGGGCGTGTTCGAGATGGAGGCGTTCGCGAACGGCACCCGGGTCGTCGCCCGCGCGCTCACCGAGACGGGCGGCTTCACCGTGGTCGGCGGAGGCGACTCCGCCGCCGCCGTGCGCGCGCTCGGCTTCGCCGACGAGCAGTTCGGCCACATCTCGACGGGCGGCGGCGCCAGCCTCGAGTTTCTGGAGGGCAAGCAGCTGCCCGGTTTGGAGGTGCTCGCGTGAACGAGCAGACGCCGCGGATCCCGGACCCCGGGACCCGCCAGCCGCTGCCGCAGGCGGCGCGCACCCCGCTCATCGCGGGCAACTGGAAGATGAACCTCGACCACCTGCAGGCGATCGCCCTGGTGCAGAAGCTCTCGTGGACGCTGAAGGACGCGCGGCACGACTACGAGCAGGCCGAGGTGGCGGTCTTCCCGCCGTTCACCGACCTGCGCTCCGTGCAGACCCTGCTCGCCGCAGACAAGCTGTCGCTCGTGCTCGGGGCGCAGGACGTGTCACCGCACGACTCGGGCGCCTACACGGGCGACGTCTCGGCCGCCATGCTCGCCAAGCTCGACGTGACCTACGCGCTCGCGGGCCACTCGGAGCGCCGTCAGGGGCACGGTGAGAGCGATCGCACGGTCGGTCTCAAGGCGCTCGCGGCGCACCGGGCCGGCCTCGTGCCGATGATCTGCGTGGGGGAGACGGCCGAGGACCTCGAGGAGCACGGCGCAGCCGCGATCCCGCTCGCTCAGCTCACCGCGGCGCTCGCGGAGCTCCCGGTCGATGCCGAGTTCGTGGTCGCCTACGAGCCGGTGTGGGCGATCGGCAGCGGGCAGGCAGCGACCCCGGAGCAGGCCGAGGAGGTGGCCCGGGCGCTGCGCGAGGCGCTGCGGGAGCTGCGCGGCGACGAGCGCGCGTCGGCGACGCGCATCCTGTACGGGGGATCCGTGTCGAGTCAGAACGTCGCGAGCTTCCTGCGGCAACCCGACGTCGACGGGGCGCTCGTCGGCGGGGCGAGCCTGAAGGCCGACGAGTTCTCGCGCATCGTCCAGTTCCAGAAGCACGTCACCGCCGCATAGCGCGCTCCGACCCAGCGTTCGCTGCGACGCGATATACTGGACGCTGGTCTTCCACGCCCTCGACCCCTGAAAGGCGGCCCGCGTGCTCATCCTCAAGATCGCACTGATCGTCATCCTCGTGATCACGAGCCTCCTGCTCACCCTCTTCATCCTGCTCCACAAGGGACGCGGCGGCGGCCTCTCCGACATGTTCGGCGGCGGCGTCACCTCCAGCCTGGGCTCGTCGGGAGTGGCCGAGCGAAATCTCAATCGCATCACGATCGTCGTCTCGCTGGTGTGGGGCGCGGCGATCGTCGGGCTCGGGCTCATCGCACGGTTCTCGGTGGCCTGAGCCCACCCCAGCCCCTCGCACCGGCGTTCGCGGAGCACCCCGCGAACGCAGCATCTTCGTCAGAAAGGTATCCATGGCTGGCAGCAACGCCATTCGTGGTGCGCGCGTCGGATCCGGCCCCATGGGGGAGAAGGATCACGGAGCCCGCGCCGACCGCATCCAGATCTCCTACTGGGACGCCCTGGGCAACGAGACGGTCCGCTACTTCGCGGCCGACGTGCCCGTCGAGGAGATCCCCGAGCAGATCGACTCGCCGACCACGGGCCTGCCCGCGGGCCGCGATCGGGAGAACCCTCCGCTGCTCCCGAAGAACGAGCCCTACAAGACGCACCTCGCCTACGTCAAGGAGCGCCGCACGCCCGAGGAGGCCGAGGAGCTGCTGGAGGCCGCGCTGCGGAAGCTGCGCGAGCGCCGAGGCACGGCGAACAAGCCGGCGTAGGGATTCCGCCCCCACGGGAACGGCCCCTCCGCTCGAGAGGGGCCGTTCCCGTCTGTCCGCTTCGGATCAGAGCGCGGCGAGGAGCTCGCGCAGCGGGCCGTCCTCGCCGTGGGGGAGCTGCAGCACGAGCACGGGCCGGCCGCGCGCGACGAGGACCTCGCGATCGCCACGGGCCTGGGCCGCGATGAGCGCGCCGAAGCTGCTCTCCGCCCCGGGGATCATCAGGTCGCGCTCCGCGATCTCGGTGATCTGCAGGAACGCACCGAGCGCCGGGCCGCCCTTGTGCAGCTGGCCCACCGAGTGCAGGTACGAGGGGCCGAAACCGAGCGCCACGGGAACGCCGAGCGACCGCGAAAGCCGGTCTCGCAGACGCCGCAGCGCGGTTGTCTGGGGGCCCGCCGGATCGAGGTAGGCGTGGATCGCGAGATAGCCGCCCTCCGGCACCGCGGCTCGCAGCGCGGCGGCGAGCTCCTCGGCCGCCGGCGAGGCCGCTCCACCGCCCCTCTGCGCCGAAGCGTCGGCCAGCGCGGCCCGCGCCGCGACCTTCGCGGCCTCGACGTCGGGCTGGTTGAAGGGATCGATGCGCATGAGGCGGCCGAGGACGGCCGTGGCGACCTCCCACAGCAGCACCTGAGCGCCGAGCGTACCCGACACGGCGACGTCCCAGCCCTCCTCGGTCTCGGGGGCCTCGGCGCCCACGCGCACGCGCACCGTGTTCGCGGGGGGAGCGTCGAACTCCGGCGCATCGGCGGGCAGTGCGATCGGCAGCACTCCCTCGCCGTCCTTGCCGGTCGACTCGGCGATGAGCTGCTCGATCCAGGCGCCCAGACCCCACTCGGCACCCGGGCGCTCGGACACCGCCAGCACGAAGCGGGCGGGCAGGCCCCCGGCGATCGCGGCGGCGAGGCGCAGCGCGGGATTCTCGGGGGAGTCGTCCCCGAGCCCGTCCCGCTCCCGCTCGGCGTCGGCGACGAGGGCGCGCACGTCGGCTCCGGCGAGGCCCGACGGCACGAGCCCGAACGCGGTGAGCGCTGAGAAGCGGCCGCCCACGAGGGGGTCGGCGTTGAACACGCGCCGACCGGCGGCGCGAGACTCGCCGTCGAGCGGGGAGCCCGGGTCGGTCACGATCACGATGCGCTCGGCGGGATCGATGTCGACGGAGCGGAAGGCGTGCTCGAAGGCCGCCAGGTGGCTGCGCGTCTCGATCGTGCTGCCCGACTTCGAGCTCACGATCACGGCCGTTCGCGGCAGCTGGGACGCATCGAGCACGCGTCGCACCGCATCGGGATGCGTGGAGTCGATCATGGTGAGTTCGACGCCGGCCCAGCGAGTGATCACGGAGGGCGCGAGGCTCGACCCGCCCATGCCGCACAGCACGAACCGGTCGACGCCGCTCTCGAGAAGCTCCCCGCGCAGCTCCTCGATGCGCGGGATGAGCCCCCGAGCCGAGCGGGAGAACGCGGTCCAGCCGAGCCGTATGGCCGCCTCCGCCTCGGCGGCGGGACCCCACAGCGCGGCGTCACGCTCGAAGATGCGACTGGCGACGTGATCGGCGACGACCCGCTCCAACGGCTCTTCGAAACCCGACGCGCCTGATCCGATGCTCAGCTGAACGCTCATCGCTCCTCCGCCTTTCTTCAGCTCCGGGCCCTCTTCAACCCCGGGCCCTTCCCAGCTCGCGCTCGACCGTATCGCAGAGCTCGTCCCAGGAGGCCTCGAACTTCTGCAGTCCCTCCAGCTCGAGCTTCTCGGTCAGCTCGGCGTAGTCGACGCCCTGGGCGTCGACGGCGTTGAGCAGCTGGTTCGACTCGAGATACTCGGAGGTGACCGTGTCGCCGCGCACCTCGCCGTGGTCGGCGAACGCCCGCAGCGTCGCCTCGGGCATTGTGTTCACGACGCCGGGGGCGATGAGCTCGGCCACGTAGAGCGTGTCGGGCAGCGACGGATCCTTGACCCCGGTCGAGGCCCACAGCGGGCGCTGCGCGTTGGCCCCGAGATCGAGCAGCAGGCGCGCGCGCTCGGTCGCGAAGGCCTGCTCGAAGACCTCGTAGGCGAGGCGGGCGTTGGCGATGCCGGCCTGCCCCTTCAGCGCGAGCGCCTCGGCGGTGCCGATCGCGTTCAACCGCCCGTCGACCTCGGTGTCCACGCGCGACACGAAGAACGACGCCACCGAGTGGATGCCGGAGAGATCCGTGCCCGCCGCGCGGGCCCGCTCGAGTCCCGTGAGGTAGGCGTTGATGACCTCGCGGTAGCGTTCGAGGCTGAAGATGAGCGTCACGTTCACGCTGATGCCCGCGGCGATGGTCTCGGTGATGGCCTCGAGCCCCTCGACCGTGGCCGGGATCTTGATCATGGCGTTGGGCCGGTCCACCTTGGCCCACAGCTCGCTCGCCTGCGCGATCGTCCCCGCGGTGTCCCTGGCGAGACCCGGCTCCACCTCGATGGAGACGCGGCCGTCGCGCCCCCCGGTGCCGGCGTACACCTCCGCGAGCACGTCGCAGGCGTCGGCGACATCGGCCGTGGTGAGCTCGACGATGGCGTCCGAGACGCCCAGCCCGCGCGCGGCGCACGCCGCGATCCGCTCGCCGTACCCCACGCCCCCGGCGATGGCGCCCGCGAAGATCGTCGGGTTGGTCGTGACGCCGACCACGTCGTGGCTGTCGATGAGCTCGCGCAGCTCACCGCTCTCGATGCGACTGCGGGAGAGGTCGTCGAGCCAGATGCTGACTCCGGCGCCGCTCAGTTGCTGGGTCGATGCGCTCATCGTGCTGCCTCCACTGCTGCAATGCTCTCGTGCGCCGCGGCGACCACGGCGTCGGCGGTGATCCCGAACTCCCGGAACAGGGTCTCGTAGTCGGCCGAGGCGCCGAAGTGCTCGATCGACACCGAGCGCCCGCGGTCGCCCACGTAGCGCTCCCAGCCGAGCGAGAGGCCAGCCTCGACGCTCACGCGAGCCGAGACGGCGGCGGGCAGCACGCCCTCCCGGTACTCCTCGCCCTGCTCGGCGAACCACTCCAGGCACGGCGCCGAGACGACGCGCGCGCCGATCCCGTCCGCAGCCAGCCGTTCGCGCGCCTCGACCGCCAGCTGCACCTCGGAGCCGGTCGCGAGGAGCAGAACGTCGATCGCGCCGGTGGGGGAGTCGGCGAGCACGTAGGCGCCCCTGCGCACGCCCTCCGCCGAGGTCCCCTCGAGCACGGGCACGTTCTGCCGGGTCAGCGCGATGCCGGTCGGCCCGGTGCGCCGGGAGAGCACCTCGTGCCACGCGGCCGACACCTCGTTGGCGTCGGCCGGGCGCACGACCGCGAGGTTCGGGATCGCGCGCAGCGCGGCGAGCTGCTCGATGGGCTGATGGGTGGGGCCGTCCTCGCCGAGCGCGACGGAGTCGTGCGTCCACACGAAGATGCTCGGCACGCGCATGAGCGCGGCGAGGCGCACGGCCGGGCGCATGTAGTCGCTGAAGATCAGGAACGTGCCGCCGTAGGCGCGGGTTCCGCCGTGCAGCTGGATGCCGTTGAGGATCGCGCCCATCGCGTGCTCGCGGATGCCGAAGTGCAGCACCCGTCCGTAGGGGTCGCCGCTCCACGACGAGGTGGAGCGGTTCGCGGGCACGAACGACGGGACGCCGGGAATGGTGGTGTTGTTGGACCCGGCGAGGTCGGCGGAGCCGCCCCACAGCTCCGGCATGACGGGGCCGAGTGCCGCGAGCACCTTGCCGCTCGCGGCGCGGGTGGCGATGCTGTCGCCCGGCTCGAACACCGGGAGCGCCTCGAGGGCGCCCTCGGGCAGCTGCTGCGCCTCGAGGCGATCGAACAGCGCCTTGCGCTCGGGGTTCGCGGCGGCCCACGCGTCGAAGGAGCGCTGCCAGGCGGCGCGCTTGGCCGCGCCGCGATCCACCGCCCCGCGCGTGTGCGCGATCACCTCGGGAGCCACCGCGAAGTGCTGCTCGGGATCGAAGCCGAGCACCTCCTTGAGACCCGCGAGCTCCTCGCCGCCGAGCCTGGAGCCGTGGATGCCGCCGGTGTTCTGCTTGCCGGGGGAGGGCCAGCCGATGATCGTCCTCAGGATGATGATGCTGGGCCTCGACGTCTCGGCCTGCGCCGCCTCGACGGCGCGGTGCAACTCGGCGACGTCCTCGACGTACTCGCCGGTCTTCTTCCAGTCGACCTCGAGCACCTGCCAGCCGTACGCCTCGTAGCGCTTAGCCACGTCCTCTGAGAAGGAGATGTCTGTGTCGTCCTCGATGGAGATCTGGTTGGAGTCGTAGATCGCGATGAGGCTGCCGAGCTCCTGGTGCCCCGCGAGCGACGAGGCCTCGCTCGTCACGCCCTCCTGCAGGTCGCCGTCGCTCGCGATCACGTAGATGAAGTGGTCGAAGGGGCTCGTACCGGGAGCGGCCTCCGGGTCGAACAGACCGCGCTCGTAGCGGGCGGCGTACGCGAAACCGACGGCCGAGGCGAGCCCCTGGCCGAGCGGGCCCGTGGTGATCTCGACGCCGGCGGTGTGCCCGTACTCGGGGTGCCCCGGCGTCTTCGATCCCCACGTGCGCAGCGACTCGAGGTCGTCGAGCTCGAGTCCGTAGCCGCCGAGATACAGCTGCACGTACTGGGTGAGCGAGGAGTGGCCCGCAGACAGGATGAACCGGTCCCGGCCGACCCACTTCGGGTCGGAGGGGTCGTGCCGCATCACCCGCTGATGCAGCAGGTAGGAGACCGGGGCGAGGCTGATCGCCGTGCCCGGGTGTCCGTTGCCGACCTTCTCGACCGCGTCCGCCGCCAGCACCCGCGCGGTGTCGACGGCGCGATCGTCGAGCTCATCCCACTGCAGTTCGTTTCCCAAGACTCACCTTTCCGAGGGCAGGATCGAGCGCGTTCGCGCCCACCGGATCAATCCTACTGGCAGCGGACGCGGAGCGGGCGGGTCCCCGGGGTAACATGGGAGGTGATGTCCACGCAGATCCCAGCTCAGTCCCAGGCCGCCCCGCTCCGGCCGCGTCCGTCCGTCGGACGTACCCTCAGGAATTACGTGGCCCTCACCAAGCCGCGCGTCATGGAGCTGCTGCTGGTGGTCACGGTGCCGGCGATGATCCTCGCGCAGGGCGGTCTCCCGAATCTGTGGTTGGTGCTCGCGACGCTCGTCGGAGGCGCGATGAGCGCGGGATCCGCCGGCGCCTTCAACTGCTACATCGATCGCGACATGGACCGCAAGATGAAGCGCACCGAGAACCGGCCGCTCGTCACCGGGGAGGTCTCCGACCGCAGCGCGCTCGTCTTCTCGTGGGTGCTCGGCGTGCTCTCCGTCGTCTGGCTGCTGCTCACCACCACATGGCTCGCGGCGGTGCTCTCGGCCGCCGCCATCTTCTTCTACGTGGTCGTCTACACCCTGCTGCTCAAGCGGCACAGCGAGCAGAACATCATCTGGGGCGGGATCGCGGGCTGCTTCCCCGTGATCATCGGCTGGGCCGCGGTGACCGGCGACCTCGGCTGGCCCGCATGGGTCTTCTTCCTCATCATCTTCCTGTGGACCCCCGCGCACTACTGGCCGCTCTCCATGCGCTACCGCGACGATTACGCAGCGGCCGGCGTGCCGATGCTCGGAGTCGTGCGGGGTCGCGCGACGGTCGGGCTGCAGATCATCCTCTACACCTGGGCCACCGTCGTCTCGAGCCTGCTGCTGCTCCCGGTCGCGTCGATGGGGTGGACCTACACGATCGTCGCGCTGGCCTCCGGCGCCTACTTCATCGCCGAGGCGCACCGGCTGTACGGCAGTGCGATCCGGGGCCGCGAGGGCCAGCCGATGCGGGTCTTCCACGGCTCGATCACCTACCTCTCGCTGCTGTCCCTCGCCATCGCGATCGATCCGCTGCTGCCGTTCTGATCCGGGGCGGCGATCACGGCGACGGACCCCGCCCGCCCGGCGCCGCAGGCGAGTCCTCGCTCACAGCAAGCATTCTGCGCTCAGTTCTGCTCGGAACGGTGGATATCTCAGCGAGCATCATGGCCCGCGCCCGAACCTGTTCCCATGAACCCTCGGCTCAGCGCCGACGAGGCCTTCGGCGATCGCGCCTTCCGGTGAGCGAGGCGGTGCGCCTCGGGTACAGCCGGAGGATCTTCGAGCATCCTCGGTGGCATCGACCGTTTCCCGGCGTCCGATCGAAGGCGCCGCCGCCAGATGATCTGCGCGACCGGGGCGGCAGACGGATCGGCCGCTTCGACGCGGTGGACGACGAGACCCGCAGCGTCTTCGAGTACGACGGCGGGCAGCACTTCTTCTCGAGGAGGCAGCGGCGGCGGGATCCCCGCAAGCACCAGACCGCTCGCGACGCCGGGTGGCGGATCATGGTGCTCTACAGCGAGGACGTGCTCGACGCCGAAGCGCCGGCCGGTCGCCGCATGCTCGAGTTCGGCGGGCGCAGGGCGCATCGCATCCGGCCGGCTCCGTCGCGGCTGCTCGAGGAGCGATCCGGCGACGATACGGAATCCGCGGTCCCGCCCGCGGTCCCCGACGGTCCGCCGCGAACCGCGCCCGGCCCCGTCAGGCGGCGGCCTCGGGGGCCGGGCGCTTGAGGCGCAGGACCACGACCGTCATCGCGGCGGCGGTGAGCGACGCCAGCACCATGTGCACCCCGACGGCGAGTGGCGGCAGCCCGCTGCGCGCCTGGTAGACGCCGACGCCGATCTGCACGATCAGCGTCGCGAGCAGCGCGATCGACCAGCGCAGCGGGCGCAGGCGCCTCGCCGCGGCCCAGCCCACGAGCGACAGCACGAGCGCGAGGGTGATGTAGCCGGGCCACGAGTGGATGTGGCTGAGCAGGGTCGCGTCGAAGCCTTCGCGCACGATGTTCGCGTCGCCCGAGTGCGGGCCCGCACCGGTGGTGAGCACCCCGAAGAAGACGGTGACGGCCATGAACAGGGTGGTCACGTGGGCGAGGATCGCGAAGCCCCTCGGCACCGCGCGCTCGCGAGGAGCCGGCGGCTCGTACATGCGCACGAGATAGCCGGCCGTCACGCACACGATCACCAGCGAGACCGTGTAGTGGAAGCCCACCAGGTTGGCGTTGAGCTGCAGCCACACCACGAACGCGCCCACGAGCGCCTGCAGCACCACGAGACCCAGCACGACGGCCGAGACGGCGAGGAGGTCCCGGCGCCGGGCGCGAAGGCGCCAGCTCAGCAGCAGCACGAGCAGGCCGACGATCAGCAGGGGCCCCGAGATCGTGCGGTTCGCGAACTCGATGATGCCGTGAATGCCCATCTCGGGGGTGGGCATGAGCGAGCCCGGCGTGCAGACCGGCCAGTCGGTGCAGCCGAGCCCCGAGCCGGTGAGGCGGACCGTGCCGCCCGTGGCGATGATCGTGACGTTCAGCACGAACGAGGCCCACGCCGCGACGCGGAGGAGGCGGGAGGGCCCCGCTGCGCGCGATTCGCGGGACGTGCCGATGGCGGGTGCCGACCCGGCGGGGGTGGTCGCGGCGGACAACAGAGCTCCTCTCGGCGGCCTCCCGTTTGTGCGCCCCCTGGCGCGCCCCTCCCGTTTTCGCCGGGAGGCTGTAGAATGGGAAGCTGTGGTTGCGTTGGGCGAACCGCCGTCGGGTGCGAAGCACCGGATCGGACGGTTCCGTCCGAAGCCCAGACTACTGCACCGCTGCAGGGCCAGGCCTGTGTGCCCGATTCGATTTCGCGTGCGCATCGGGGTCGGCCCGGCGAGACGAAGAATGAGGGAGGGATCATGCCAGAGGTATTGATCGACCGACCCGAGCTTGAGGGCTTGGGCCAGTACGAGTTCGGCTGGCACGACAGCGACGAGGCGGGCGCGGTAGCGCAGCGCGGCCTCAGCGAGCAGGTCGTGCGCAACATCTCAGGGCTGAAGAACGAACCGGAGTGGATGCTGCAGCGACGCCTCAAGGCCCTGCAGATCTTCGGCCGCAAGCCGATGCCGTCGTGGGGTGCCGACCTCTCGGAGATCGACTTCGACAACATCAAGTACTTCGTGCGCTCCACCGAGAAGCAGGCCACCACCTGGGAGGAACTGCCCGACGACATCAAGGAGACCTACGAGCGGCTCGGCATCCCCGAGGCCGAGCGCCAGCGCCTCGTCGCGGGCGTCGCCGCGCAGTACGAGTCCGAGGTGGTGTACCACCAGATCCGGGAGGATCTGGAGAAGCAGGGCGTCATCTTCCTCGACACCGACACCGCGCTGCGCGAGCACCCCGAGTTCTTCGAGGAGTACTTCGGCACCGTCATCCCGTCGGGCGACAACAAGTTCGCCGCGCTCAACACGGCCGTGTGGTCGGGCGGCTCGTTCGTCTACGTGCCGAAGGGCGTGCACGTCGAGATCCCGCTGCAGGCCTACTTCCGCATCAACACGGAGAACATGGGCCAGTTCGAGCGCACGCTCATCATCGCCGACGAGGGCAGCTACGTGCACTACATCGAGGGCTGCACGGCGCCCATCTACAAGTCGGACTCCCTGCACTCCGCGGTCGTCGAGATCATCGTGAAGAAGAACGCCCGCGTGCGGTACACGACGATCCAGAACTGGTCGACCAACGTGTACAACCTCGTGACGAAGCGCGCGATCGCCGAGGAGGGCGCCACCATGGAGTGGGTCGACGGCAACATCGGCTCCAAGGTGACCATGAAGTACCCGTCGATCTACCTGACCGGAGAGCACGCCAAGGGGGAGACCCTCTCCGTGGCGTTCGCGGGCCCCGGCCAGCACCAGGACGCGGGGGCGAAGATGATCCACCTCGCGCCCCACACGAAGTCGTCCATCCTCTCCAAGTCGATCGCGCGCGGCGGCGGCCGCACCGGCTACCGCGGCGAGGTGCGCGTGGACGCGAACGCCCACCACGCCGCCAACTCGGTCGTCTGCGACGCGCTGCTCGTCGATACGATCTCGCGCAGCGACACGTACCCGGCCATCGACATCCGCACGGACGACGCCGAACTGGGCCACGAGGCCACGGTCTCGCGCGTCAGCGAGGATCAGCTCTTCTACCTCATGAGTCGCGGCCTCGCCGAGGAGGAGGCGATGGCGATGATCGTGCGCGGATTCATCGAGCCGATCGCTCGCGAGCTGCCCATGGAGTACGCCCTCGAACTGAACAAGCTCATCGAGATGGGCATGGAAGGATCCGTCGGATAATGACCGAAGCCGTAGCAGAGAAGCAGAGCGCGGACGGTACCGCGCGGGCCGCCCAGCACGGTCTCGTCGCGCACTCCGACGGCGACTGGGCCAACCGGGTTCCGGTGCAGACCCGCTCCGCGCGCCCGAAGTCGACCGACGTGGCCGACTTCGGGCGGGTCACCGGTCTCGAGGCCGTCTGGAAGTTCACGCCCGTCGCGAAGCTGGATGCGCTGCTGAACGGCGCGCTCGACGGCTCGCGCACCCCGGTCTCGGTGACCGGGGCGGCGGGCGTCTCGTCGGAGTGGATCGCCCGCGACGACGCCCGCATCGGCCGCGCGGGCATCCCCGAGGACCGGGGCGCCGCCGCCGCGTGGAGCGCGTTCGGCGAGGCCCACCTGGTCAGGCTTGCGAGCGAGGAGAAGACCACCGCGGTCGTCACCCGCGACGCACTCGACTCGAGCCCCCGAGCCGCGCACACCGTCATCGAGGCGGCTCCCCAGAGCGAGGGGCTCGTGATCCTCGAAAACACCGGATCGGCGCAGCTCTCCGAGAACATCGAGATCGTGGTCGGCGACGGCGCGAAGCTGACGGTGGTCTCCGTGCAGCAGTGGGCCGACGACGCGATCCATCTCGCGAGCCACCACGCCTCCGTGGGGCGCGACGCGTCGCTCACGCACATCGTCGTCTCGCTGGGCGGGGCGGTCGTGCGCCTCAACCCCTCGATCCACCTCGATCACGAGGGGGCGAACGGCGAAGCGCTCGGCGCCTACTTCGCCGACGCCGGCCAGCACCTCGAGCACCAGGTCTACCTGGACCACGACGCCCCGCACACCCGCAGCCGCGTCACCTACAAGGGTGCGCTGCAGGGCGAGGGCGCGCACACGGTGTGGATCGGGGACGTGCTGATCCGCAACAACGCGACCGGCACCGACAGCTACGAGCAGAACCGCAACCTCGTGCTCTCGGAGGGCACCCGCGCCGATTCGATCCCGAACCTCGAGATCGAGACCGGCGACATCGAGGGCGCCGGCCACGCCTCGGCGACCGGCCGCTTCGACGACGAGCACATCTTCTACCTCCAGAGCCGCGGCATCTCGGAGGAAGAGGCGCGCAAGCTCGTGGTGCGCGGCTTCCTGCTCGAGGTCATCGCCCGGATCGGCGACGAGGCCACCGAGGAGCGGCTGCAGGCCGCGGTGGAGGCCGAACTCGCCGAGTCAGTTCGCTGATGGCCCGGCGGAGGGTGCTCGCCGTGAGCGATCTGGTGCAGGATCAGGCGACGCGCATCGTCGTCGACGACGTACCGATCGCCGTGGTGCTGGACTCCCAGGGAGAGATCCACGCCATCGGAGACACCTGCAGCCACGGGCAGATCAGCCTGTCAGAGGGATTCGTCGAGGGCGACACGCTCGAGTGCTGGGCCCACGGCTCCGCGTTCTCGCTGCGCACCGGCGTCCCGCAGAACCTTCCGGCCTACGAGCCGGTTCCCGTCTACGTTGTCGAGATCGAAGACGGAGACGTGTACATCGACCCCACCGTTACGAAAGAGATTGAACAATGAGCTCCGTTCTTGAAATCAAGGACCTGCACGTCAGCGTCGAGACCGAGCAGGGCGAGAAGCAGATCCTCAAGGGGGTCGACCTCACCGTCAAGCAGGGCGAGACCCACGCCATCATGGGCCCCAACGGCTCGGGCAAGTCGACCCTCGCCTACGCGATCGCCGGCCACCCGCGCTACGAGGTGACCGGGGGATCGATCCTGCTCGACGGCGAAGAGGTGCTCGACATGGGGGTGGACGAGCGCGCCCAGGCGGGCCTCTTCCTCGCCATGCAGTACCCGGTCGAGATCCCCGGCGTGACCAACGCGAACTTCCTGCGCACCGCCAAGACCGCGATCGACGGCGAGGCGCCGGCGATCCGCAGCTGGATGAAGGACGTCAAGGAGGCCATGCAGAATCTGCGCATGGACGAGTCGTTCGCGTCGCGCAACGTCAACGAGGGCTTCTCGGGGGGCGAGAAGAAGCGCAACGAGATCCTGCAGCTCGAGCTGCTGAAGCCGAAGTTCGCGGTGCTCGATGAGACCGACTCCGGCCTCGACGTGGACGCGCTCAAGGTGGTGTCGGAGGGCGTGAACCGGGCGAAGGCGAACACCGGCCTGGGCGTGCTGCTCATCACGCACTACACCCGGATCCTGCGCTACATCAGGCCCGACTTCGTGCACGTCTTCGTGAACGGCCGCGTGGCCGAGGAGGGCGGCCCGGAGCTCGCCGAGCGTCTCGAGGAAGAGGGCTACGATCGCTTCCTGCAGAGCGCGTAGGGGGCTTAGGCTAGGCGTATGAGCGACGCAGTAGAGACCCCTCCGCAGTCGATCGACCCCGAGTTCCGCGAGCAGGCGCTCGAGGCGCTCAAGAGCGTCTCGGACCCCGAGCTGGGCGTCAACATCGTCGACCTCGGCCTGATCTACGATCTGGCCTTCGACGAGGAGCACGACGCGCTCGTCATCAGCATGACGCTCACGAGCGCCGGCTGCCCGCTCACCGACGTCATCGAGAACGACATCGCCGAGGCGCTCGACGGGCTCGTGACGGCGTTCCGCATCAACTGGGTGTGGATGCCGCCGTGGACGCCGGAGCGCATCACCGACGACGGTCGGGACATGATGAGGGCGCTGGGCTTTGCGATCTGATCCTCGAACCGGCGCACGGCCCGGTGGGGCGTTCGCATCCCAGCGCCCTGCCGTGGGGCAGCGGGGATTCACCATCTGAGATGGCGCCCGCCAACCCCCTCCGCTCGCCCGACGATCCTCGCCTCAGCAGGATCGCCGGGCCGAGCGCGCTCGTGATCTTCGGCGTGACGGGCGACCTGTCGCGCAAGAAGCTGATGCCCGCGGTGTACGACCTCGCCAATCGGGGTCTGCTGCCGCCGGGATTCGCTCTCGTCGGGTTCGCCCGGCGCGACTGGGCCGACCGCGACTTCGCGGAGATCGTGCGGGATGCCGTGCGGAGGCACGCGCGGACCCCGTTCCGCGAGGAGACCTGGCAGCAGCTCGCCCAGGGCATCCGATTCGTGCAGGGGCAGTTCGACGACCCGGCCGCGTACGTCCGCCTGCGCGACACGGTAGCCTCGCTCGATCGCGAGCGGGGCACGATGGGCAATCACGCCTTCTACCTCTCGATCCCTCCGAGGATGTTCCCGGAGGTCGCCCACCAGCTCAGCAGCTCGGGTCTCGTGGATCGCGCGAGCGACGACGGGCGCTGGCGGCGCGTGATCATCGAGAAGCCGTTCGGGCACGATCTCGCCTCGGCCCGGGCCCTGAACGACGCCCTCGAGGCGGCCTTCCCGGCCGACTCGATCTTCCGCATCGATCACTACCTCGGCAAGGAGACGGTGCAGAACATCCTCTCGCTCCGCTTCGCGAACACGATGTACGAACCGATCTGGAATCGCAACTACGTCGATCACGTGCAGATCACCATGGCGGAGGACATCGGGGTCGGCGGCCGGGCCGGGTACTACGACGGCGTCGGGGCGGCGCGGGACGTGATCCAGAACCACCTGCTGCAACTGCTCGCGCTCACCGCCATGGAGGAGCCGATCAGCCTGAGCGCCGGGCACCTGCGCGCGGAGAAGGAGAAGGTGCTCGAGGCCGTGCGGCTTCCGGACGACCTCGCGGCGGCTGTCGCGCGCGGACAGTACGCGGGCGGCTGGCAGGGCGGCGAGCTGGTGAGCGCCTTCCTCGACGAGGAGGGAATGGATCCGCGATCGCGCACCGAGACCTTCGCGGCGCTGAAGCTCCAAGTGAACACCCGCCGCTGGGCGGGCGTGCCCTTCTACCTCCGCACCGGGAAGCGGTTGGGCCGGCGTGTCACGGAGATCGCGGTCGTGTTCCGCAGGGAGCCGGGGGAGCTGTTCGGCAAGGCCGAGACGACCGAGCAGGGTTCGAACGCGCTGGTGATCCGCGTGCAGCCCGACGAGGGGATCACGATCCGGTTCGGCGCCAAGGTGCCGGGAACGGCGGCGCGGGTGCGCGACGTGACGATGGACTTCGGCTACGGGCACGCCTTCACCGAGGCGAGCCCGGAGGCCTACGAGCGCCTGATCCTCGACGTGCTGCTGGGCGACGCCCCGCTCTTCCCGCGGCAACGGGAGGTCGAGCTGTCGTGGCGGATCCTCGACCCGGTCGAGGAGTACTGGGCCTCGCTGGACGACTCGCCAGAGCAGTACGCCCCCGGTTCGTGGGGCCCGAGCTCCGCAGCGGAACTGCTTGCGCGCGACGGACGCACCTGGAGGCGGCCGTGATCGAGGAGCTTCCCGGAACGAGCGTGAGCGCGGTGGCGCGCCGCCTCGTGTCGATGCGGCAGGAGAGCGGCGTCGCAGCGCTCGGCAGAGTACTGACCCTCGTCATCGCGGCCACCGGGTCGCTCGACGAGGCCGTGGTCGAGGCGGCGAACGATGCCTCGAACGAGCACCCGATGCGCGTCATCGTGCTGCTGACCCGGCCCGAGGGCGCGCCTCGCCTCGACGCGGAGATCCGCGTCGGCGCCGACGCGGGCGCGAGCGAGGTGGTCGTGCTGCGCGCCTACGGCGACGTCTGCACGGGCGTCGAGAGCCTCGTCTCCGGCCTGCTGCTTCCGGACGCGCCGGTCGTCGTGTGGTGGCCGGGCGATGCGCCCGAGCGCCCGGGCTCCGATCCGCTCGGGCGCATCGCGCAGCGCAGGATCACGGACAGCGCGTCGATCACCGACGCCGCCGAGCAGGCGAGGCGGATCGACGCCTACACCCCGGGCGACACCGACCTGGCGTGGACCCGGCTGACCCGGTGGCGCGAGCACCTCGCCGCGATGCTCGACCAGCCGCCGTTCGACGCCGTCACCTCCGTCGATGTCGTCGGCAAGGCGGGGTCGATGTCGACGCAGCTGCTCGCGGCCTGGCTGCAGCTCGCGCTGGAGAGGCCGACGGTCTGCCGCCTGCCCGACGAGAACCAGCTCGCCGAGGGGGTGCGATCGGTCACCCTGTCCCGGGCGAGCGGCGACGCGGTGCTGGAGCGCGTCTCGGGCTCGCGCACGCTGCTGCGGCAGCCCGGGCACCCGACCCACGAGATCGCGCTGCCGCGCCGCACCCTGAGCGAGTGCCTGGCCGAGGAGCTGCGCCGCCTCGACGAGGACGTCATGTACCGTCGCGTGCTGGAGCGGCTGAGCCGCATCCGGGCCGCGCAGGAGGCCCTGGGAAACCGAACGAGTGAATGGAGCACCGACCATGACTGAGCCCGCAGCGCACGATCCCTCCGCGAACATCGGTGTGGTGGGGCTGGCGGTGATGGGGGCGAACCTGGCCCGCAACCTGGCGAGCCGCGAGGGCAACACGGTCGCGGTGCTCAACCGGAGCCCGGAGCGGACGGATCGGCTGGTGGCCGACCATCCCGAGGCGGGGTTCGTGCCGACCTCCTCGTACGAGGAGTTCGCGGCGAGTCTGTCGCGGCCGCGAACCGCGATCATCATGGTGCAGGCCGGGGCCGCGACCGACGCGACGATCGACGAGCTCGTGCGGGTGTTCGAGCCGGGCGACATCATCGTCGACGGCGGCAACGCGTTCTTCCCCGACACGATCCGCCGGGAGCGGGCGGTGCGCGAGACGGGCATCAACTTCGTCGGGGCGGGGATCTCGGGCGGCGAGGAGGGCGCGCTGAACGGACCCAGCATCATGCCGGGCGGCTCGGACGAGGCCTGGCAGACGCTCGGCCCGATCCTGCGCTCCATCGCGGCGGTGGCCGAGGGCGAGCCGTGCGTGACCCACGTCGGCCACGACGGCGCCGGGCACTTCGTGAAGATGGTGCACAACGGCATCGAGTACGCCGACATGCAGCTGATCGCCGAGGCCTACGACCTGATCCGCCGCGGCACGGGCAGAAGCCCCGCCGAGATCGCCGAGATCTTCGCCGAGTGGAACACGGGCGAGCTCGAGTCGTACCTCGTGGAGATCACCGCCGAGGTGCTGCGGCAGGTGGACGCCGCTACGTGCGAGCCGCTCGTGGACGTGATCCTCGATCAGGCCGGCGCGAAGGGCACCGGCGCGTGGACGGTGCAGACCGCGCTCGCGCTGGGGGTGCCGGTTTCCGGGATCGCGGAGGCCACCTTCGCGCGCTCGCTCTCCTCGCGCCCGGAGCAGCGGGCCGCGGCGCGGGCGCTGCCGGGTCCGGAGGCGGCGTTCGTCGTGGAGGACGACGCCGCGTTCATCGAGGACGTGCGGCAGGCGCTGTACGCGTCGAAGATCGTCGCGTACTCGCAGGGCTTCGACGAGATCCGGTCCGGCGCGGCCGAGCACCGCTGGAGCATCGACCTGGGCGCGATCGCGCGCATCTGGCGCGCGGGCTGCATCATCCGCGCCCAGTTCCTGAATCGCATCGCGGAGGCCTACGCCGCCGATCCGGAGCTGCCCGTGCTCATGGCGGCCCCGTACTTCTCGGATGCCCTCTCCCGCGGCCAGGGGGCGTGGCGGCGCGTGGTCGCGGCGGCGGCGCGGGCCGGCATCCCGACTCCCGCGTTCGCCTCGTCCCTGGCGTACTACGACGGGCTGCGCGCCGAGCGGCTGCCGGCCGCGCTCATCCAGGGCCAGCGGGACTTCTTCGGCGCCCACACCTACCGGCGCGTCGACCGGCCGGGCGGCTTCCACACGCTCTGGTCGGGCGACCGCACGGAGATCGAGGCGTGACCGCTCCGGGGCCGCGCATCGAGCGCGTCGCCGACCTCGACGCGCTGGGCTCCGCGGCGGCCTCGGGCCTGATCGATCTCTGCCTGGCTCGCCAGGAGGAGGGCGCGGTGCCGTGCGTCGTGCTCACCGGCGGCGGCGGGGGAGAGCGGGTGCTGAGGGGCCTCGTCGCCCACCCCCGCCTCGGCTCCGTCGACTGGCAGCGGGTGCGCTTTCTCTGGGGCGACGAGCGCTGGGTCCCGGCCGGGCACGGCGACCGCAACGACAGACTGGCCGACGACACGCTCTTCGCTGCGGTTCGGGTGGACCCCGCCCTCGTGCACCGCGCGCCCGCAAGCGATTGCGGCCTCTCGCTCGACGAGGCGGCGTCCGCGTACGCCGAGCTGGTCGCGGGGATCCCGCGCATCGACCTCTCCCTCAACGGGGTGGGGCCGGACGGCCACATCGCATCGCTCTTCCCCGGGCGGGAAGACCTGCTGCGCGCGGATCCCGGCACCCCCGACGCGATCCCCGTGCGCGACTCGCCGAAGCCGCCCCCCGAGCGCGTCTCGCTGACGCTCCCCGCGCTGAACCGCGCCGAGCACGTGTGGCTGCTCGCGGCGGGCGCGGGGAAGGCTGCGGCGGTGGCTGGCATCACGGCGCCGGGCGAGCCCCCGCTGCCGGCGGCGCGCCTCGCCGGTCGCGTCGAGACGGTGCTCTGGGCCGACGAGGCCGCGCTGTCGCCTCCGGTAGACTAGCGAGGTTGTCCGCGCGAGGGTCGTTCGCGCGCAGGAAGGAGCCCAAGCCGTGATCACCGTCGAGGACCTCGCGATCGACGTGGGCGCCCGGCGTCTCATGGAGGGCGTCACGTTCCGCGTGAATCCGGGCGACAAGGTGGGACTCGTGGGCCGCAACGGGGCTGGAAAGACGACGCTCACCCGCACCCTCTCGGGCGAGCTGCAGCCGAGCGAGGGCAGGGTCGCCGTGACGGGCGAGCTCGGCTTCCTGCCGCAGGATCCGCGCTCCGGCGACCCCGAGCAGATCGCCCGGCACCGGATCCTCGACGCCCGCGGCCTCGGCACCCTGCAGCAGAACATCGCGAACGCCACGGAGGACATGGCGTCGGAAGATCCCGCCGTCGCCGAGAAGGCGATGAAGCGGTTCGGCAACCTCACGGACCGGTTCCAGGCGCTCGGCGGCTACGCGGCCGAGTCGGAGGCCGCGACCATCTCGAGCAACCTCGGCCTGCCCGACCGCATCCTCGACCAGCCGTTGAAGACGCTGTCGGGCGGCCAGCGCCGCCGCATCGAACTCGCGCGGATCCTGTTCTCCGACGCCGACACGATGATCCTCGACGAGCCGACGAACCACCTCGACGCCGACTCGGTCGTGTGGCTGCGCGAGTTCCTCAAGAACTCGAAGGCCGGGGTGATCATCATCAGCCACGACATCGACCTCGTGGGAGAGACCGTCAACCGCGTCTTCTACCTCGACGCGAACCGCCAGGTCATCGACATCTACAACATGAACTGGAAGCTTTACCTGCGGCAGCGGGCGGCCGACGAGGAGCGCCGCCGCAAGGAGCGCGCGAACGTCGAGAAGAAGGCCTCGGCTCTGAAGGATCAGGCAGCGAAGTTCGGCGCGAAGGCGTCGAAGGCCGCTGCCGCGCACCAGATGGTCGCGCGCGCCGAGAAGATGCTGTCGGGTCTCGAGGAGGTGCGCCAGCAGGATCGCGTGGCGAAGCTCCGCTTCCCCGATCCCGCACCCTGCGGCAAGACCCCGCTGATGGCGGAGGGGCTCTCGAAGTCGTACGGTTCGCTCGAGATCTTCGCGGGTGTGGATCTCGCGATCGACCGCGGTTCGAAGGTCGTCGTGCTCGGCCTCAACGGCGCCGGCAAGACCACGCTGCTGCGCCTGCTGGCGGGCGTCGACGAACCCGACACCGGAGAGCTCGTCGCGGGTCACGGCCTGAAGGTCGGCTACTACGCGCAGGAGCACGAGACGCTCGACGTCAAGGCGAGCGTGCTGCAGAACATGATCTCGGTGTCGCAGCACCTCACCGAGACCGAGGCGCGCCGGGTGCTCGGCTCGTTCCTGTTCACCGGAGACGACGTGCACAAGCCCGCCGGCGTGCTCTCCGGCGGGGAGAAGACCCGCCTCGCGCTCGCGATGCTCGTGGTGTCGAGCGCCAACGTGCTGCTGCTCGACGAGCCCACGAACAACCTCGACCCGGCCAGCCGCGAGGAGATCCTCGACGCGCTCGCGCACTTCAGGGGCGCCGTGGTGCTCGTCTCGCACGACCATGGCGCGGTCGAGGCGCTGGGCCCCGAGCGGGTGCTCATCATGCCCGAGGCGACCGAGGACCACTGGTCGAAGGAGTACCTGGAGCTGATCGAGCTGGCGTGACCCGGCGGGAGGAGCCGTCGGGCCACGCCTCGTCCGTCAGCCGCTGCGTCGGATCGCGCGGATGCCGACCAGGAGCCCGATCGCCGCGACGGCGAGCGCCGAGACCCAGCCCCAGAGGGCCGCGGGGTCGGAGAAGTCTCCCGAGAGCAGCGCTCGCTCGCCCTGCACCACCCAGTTCACCGGGTTGACGGCGGCGACCGCCCGCATCCACGCGGGACCCTCGTCGAGAGGCAGGAGCATCCCCGAGAGGATGAGCAGCGGAAACATCAGCCCCTGCTGCAGGCCCCAGAACAGCCACTCGCGGTCCTTGGTGACGAGGGCGAGCGCGTAGGAGAGCGAGCCGAGCCCCACGCCGAACGCGGCGAGGAGCACGAGCCCGGCGAGGAGCCCGGCGGGGTGGACGCGGAAGCCGAACGGCCAGGCGAGGCCCACGATCAGCAGCGCCTGCACCGCGATCGGCGCGATCTCCTTGAGCGCTCGCCCTACGAGCAGCGACGGCCGCGACAGCGGCGCGACCAGCGTGCGCTCGTGCGAGCCGGTCATCATCTCGTACTGCAGATTCGATCCGGTCATGCCGGTGCCGAACAGCACGATCATGACGATCACGCCGGGAACGAACCACTGCAGCGTCTCTCCGGCGGGAAGCCCCGACATGCCGATGAGCAGCGGTGCGAACAGGCCGAGGAAGACGAGCGGCTGCAGCAGGCTGAAGATGAGCGAGAACGGGTCGCGGATCACCGGGCGGAGCTCTCGGACGAGCACGTTCCAGGTGTCGCGCGCCACATTCGGGCGCACAGCGGTGTCGGTAGCGGTGGTCATCGGACTGCCTCCTTCTTCGCGGGGCCGGCGGCCTCGTCCTGCGCGGTCTGCTGCTGATCGTTCTCGTCGGCCTGCCCGCTGTCGTCGGCCTCGCGCAGCGTCCGTCCCGTGAGCGCGAGGAACACGTCGTCCAGCGTGGGCGGCACGCCGGTCGCGGAGCGCACGGCGATCCCCGCCTCGTCGAGGGCCCGGATCGCTGCGGGCAGCAGCGCGTCGCCGTCCGGCGCCGTGACCGACACCTCCCGCTCCACGACCCGCGCCTCGCGGTCGGTCAGCCCCCGCACGACGCCCGCCGCGCGACGGGCCTCATCCGCGTCGGCGAAGCCCAGCGTGACCACGTCGCCCGCCAGCTCGGCCTTCAGCCGGGTCGCGGTGTCGTCCGCGACGATCCGCCCGCGATCCATCACCATCACGCGCTCGGCGTAGCGGTCGGCCTCCTCGAGGTAGTGCGTGGTGAGGAAGACGGTGGTGCCGTGCCGCTCGCGCAGCTCGAGGATGTGCTGCCACAGATTCGCCCGGCTCTGCGGATCGAGCCCCGTCGAGGGCTCGTCGAGGAACAGCAGGGGAGGGGCGTGCATGAGCGCGAGGGCGATGTCGACCCGCCGCTTCTGCCCGCCGCTGAGCTGCTGCACGGTGCGGGTGGCGAAGGACGAGAGATCGAGCGACTCGATGAGCTCATCGGCCCTGACGCGCGCGGAGGCTCTTGAGAGCCCGAAGAAGGCTCCCTGACTGAGCAGCTCGTCTCGCACGCGCTGCGCGAAGCTGCCGCTCGTGAGCTGCCCGACGTAGCCGATCCGGGCCCGCACGCCCCCGGGGTCGCGGAGGATGTCGCTGCCGACCACCCGGGCGGTGCCCTCGGTGGGCGGGAGCAGGGTCGTCAGCATTCGCAGGCTGGTGGACTTGCCCGCGCCGTTCGGCCCGAGGAAGGCGACCAGCTCGCCGCGAGCGACCCTGAAGGTGAGGTCGGCGACCGCCTCGACGGTCTTCTTCTTGGCGGTGAATCGTTTGGTCAGTCCGTGCGTTTCTATGATCGGTTCGTGTGTCATACCTCGAGGGTAGGAAACAACCAGGACAGATCCTGTCCTCAAAACGTGGCAATCTGGAGAACATGTCCGATACGACCTCCCGCGCCCTGGCCCTCCTCAACCTGCTACAGACGCACCGGCACTGGCCCGGGTCCGAGCTCGCCGCGCGCCTCGGCGTCACCGAGCGCACCGTTCGCCGCGACGTCGACCGCCTGCGCGAGCTCGGCTACCGCATCGAGTCCACCCCGGGTGCGGCGGGCGGCTACCGGCTGGAGGCGGGCAGCGCCGTGCCCCCGCTGCTGCTCACCGACGAGGAGGCGGTGGCGATGGCGATCGGGCTGCGCGTCGCCGCCTCGCAGCGCCTCGTGGCCGGCCCCGAGACGACGCTCACGGCGCTCGCGAAGCTGGAGCAGGTGCTGCCCGCGCCTCTGCGCCGCCGCGTGAACGCGCTGGCCGAGACCGTGCAGCCGGCGGGGATCTCCGCGGGCGCGCCCGTGTCGTCGGAGGTGCTCGGCGAGGTCGCGCTCGCCTGCCGGGACCACGAGCGCGTGCGGTTCTCGTACGCCGACGCGGAGGGAGTCGTCACGCGCCGCCGCGTCGAGCCGCACGCGCTCTCGCCGGCCGACCGGCACTGGTACCTGCTCTGCTGGGATCTCGAGCGAGACGACTGGCGCACCTTCCGTGTGGACCGCCTGTCGCATCTCGAGCACACGCGCGTGCTGTTCGAGCCGCGCCCGCTGACGCCGGAGCGGATCGAGGAGTTCATCCTGATCGCTCGGTCGTGGATGCGGCAGGTCGTCGAGACGGACGTGGTGATGGAGCTCCCGCTCGAGGAGATGAAGCGGTGTTTCGGGCAGTGGTCCCAGGGGGCCACGGCCGAGGACGAGTCGCACACGCGCTGGCCGGTCGGCGGCGCCGACTGGCGCGAGGCCATGCACGGGATGCTCTACATCCCGCCCGGCGTCGAGTACACGACGGATCTCTCGGAGCCCCATCGCAGCGAGCTGCGCGAGTCGGTGCAGCGCGTGCTCCGCGCGCTCGACGCGCCGAGTCCGCGCGCGTCCGATCGCTGATCACGGCTGGAGCGGGGTCACCGCACCCCTCGTCCCGTCGATGCGCACCCGCTGCCCGTTCTCGAGGCGCCGGGCGCCCGCCGAGACCGGATCCGCCGCCCCGGCCGGGTCCATGCCGTAGCGCTCGACGTCTTGCGGGCGCACGACCGGGATCCCCGTGAAGAACATCCGCAGCAGCGGGTTCCGCAGCAGCTGCAGCGAGACGAGGTGCTGCGCCTCGGGGAACGCGCGCTGCACCTGCACGCCGTCGATCGCGCCGTTGCGGTGGCTCGCGAGGATAAGCCGCCGCGCCGCGCCGCGCCGGGGCTCCAGCCCGGCCGGCCCCCCGGGTGAGGCCGAGGGGGCGGTGCTCGTAGCGGCCCGACATCTTCGGCTCCGGTCCCGCCTGACTTCTCGACCGACGCGTCGTCTCCCAGACTATCCCGGGGCGCCCTCGGAGGTAGGGTCCCTCCGCGGCGGATCCATGCGGGTGACGACGAACGCGGCACCGTCCTGCGGCATGCCGTTGGTGTAGTACTCGACGTGGGGCTCCTCGTCGAGGTCGAGGCTGCTCTGACAGACGAAGTCGCCGGCCACGCAGTAGTCGCGTACGCGATCGGCGTAGGCGTCGAGGCTGCCGGGCGGGCGGGGCAGGATCCCGTTCAGCCGCGGATCGTAGCTGCCGTAGTCGAACGGCTCGCTGCCGACGAAGCGCGGATTGCCGTAGAACACGATCGCGAGCACACGCTCAACGGCCTCCTCGCTCACCTCGCCGACGGTCTGGCCGACCAGCCGCACGTCGGGGGAGGAGAGCGCGTCGCCGATCACGAGCGCGCCCTGGGAATAGCCGAGCAGGATGAAGCGCTGCTCCTCGCAGGTCTGCGCCTGCACGTTGAGGGTGTCGATCAGCGTGCGCGCGCCGACGGTGCCGCCCTCCTTCACGTCGGTGTCGGCGGGGTACTCGAGGTCGAGCCGCTGCACCTCGCCGGGGCGCGCGTCCGAGACGGCCTTCGCGACGGGGGAGAGCAGCTGGCCTCGTGAGGGCTCACCCGTGCCCCTCGCGGTGATGACGAGGTACGGCGAGCAGTCGAGCGGGTCCACGACGGGCTCCGGGTTGAGGTCGGCGTCGAGCTCGTCCGCCGCGTCGGGGGGCGCCGGATCCTCGGTCACCTCGGCGAGCGACTCCCGGGTCTCGGACGGATCGACCGACGGCGCGCACGCGACCAGCGACAGCGCGAGGCCGGGGATCAGCGCCAGCAGCGGCAGCCTACGCATCGAGCAGCGCGTCCTCCTGTTCGGCGTCGCTCGGTCCGCGCCTGCGACGGCGCTCGGCGCTACGGCGATCCTGCTCGCGCACCTCGACGCTCCCGGCGTTGAGCGCGCGGTACTCCCGTCGCGCCGCGTAGGCCACGCCGATACACGCGATCAGGATGAACACGTACCACTGCAGCGCGTACGAGAGGTGGGGGCCCTCGTCGCGCGCCGGCTTCTCGGGCAGCACGCCGCTCTCGCCGGACGGGTCCTCGGAGACCAGCATGCCGTAAGCGCCCGTGTACGCCTCGCCCTCGGCATCCGCGAGCCGCGCCAACTCGGGCAGATCGATGCTCGCGACCGTGCGCCCCGCGGTCGTGCGACCCGGGATCACCGGCTCGGAGGCGCGCAGACGCGTCACGACGCGCACCTCCCCGGACGGCGGCGTCGGCAGATCCGCCACGTCGAACTCCCCGCGCTCCGCCGTGCTCCCGTCGACCGGTACCCAGCCGCGATCCACGAAGAACACCGTGCCGTCGCTCGTGCGCAGCGGCTGGATCAGGTTCGATCCGACGCCCTTCGGGCCGGGGCGGTTGCGGGCGAGATAGGGATCGCCGAAGTACTCGCCCACCACCGACACCGTGCGCCACTTCTGCGCGTTCTCGTCGAACGAGGCCGGGTCGGGGAGCTCCTCGGCGAGCGGGACGGCCGCGGCGTCGTAGTTCGCATCGATGCGGGCGATCTCCGCCCGCGCCTCGTCCCGCCGATCGAACTGCCAGTCGCTCAGCAGCACGCAGGCGATCGAGAAGATGAGCAGCATCGCGAAGTAGCCGATCCAGCGCGGGGATCGCAGAAAGCTCCAGCCGACCCCGGCGGTCTCCGTTTCCCGCGCCGTCTCCCGGGCCCGGGTGATCGATTCAGTCATCGAGCTCACCCACCTCGCGCACCTCGAGCGGGAAGTCGCGCGCCGCGAGGAACTCCCGGAGCGTCTCCAGATGGTCGCCGCACGCGAGCCAGGTCTTTCGCCGATCCGCGTCGTGGATCCTCGGGTTTCGCCAGAGAATGGCCCAGTGCGCCCCGTCGCGGCACCCCGCGCGGGAGCACTCGAAACGGTGCTCGGGGGCGCCGCCGGGCATCAGCGACCACGGTGCGGGGGCGCTCATGCCGTCCCCTCCGCGCCGGAGGGCGTCTCGCCCGCGGACCTCGCGCGTCGCTCTGGCTCCACGTCGATGACGATCAGCGTCTCATCGGCGGGCTTCCCGGGCTCGACCGCCGAACGCCCCTCGATCTGCAGCGGATCCGGAGCCTCGGGGGCCTCGCCGCCGCCGTGGGCGACGGCGTTGCCCACCATCACGGCGAACCACGGCAGGAACACCGCGCCCGCCGCAGCGAGCACGATCCACCAGCCCCGCACCCAGAACAGCGAGGCGACGCACGCCACGCGCAGGCTCATCGCGATGAAGTACATGCGCATACGGTGTGCGCGATCCTCGGCCGGATTCACGCCGGCCGATGTCACGCTGTAACTCTTCGCCATGCGCCCCTTTTCTCCGTACCCATCAGCCTACGCCGTCTCGCTGTGCTCGCGCCTGAAATGAGCGCCGCGCGTCTCGAAGCCGGCCGCGCGGAGGTCGCATAGGGTGGATCGCAGCTGTCTCGACGGAAGGATCCCCATGACCACCTCGCGCACCGTACTCGTCACCGGAGGCAACCGCGGCATCGGCTCCGCGATCGCCGAGCGCATGATCGCCGACGGCCACCGCGTCGCCGTCACCGCCCGCTCCGGCGAGGGGCCCGAGGGATCGATCACCGTGCGCGCCGAGATGACCGACGCGGCGTCCATCGACGCCGCGTTCACCGAGATCGAGGCCCGGCTCGGTCCGGTCGAGGTGGTCGTCGCCAACGCGGGCATCACTCGCGACACGCTGCTGCTGCGCATGACGGAGGAGGAGTTCACGAGCGTCATCGACACCAACCTCACGGGCACCTTCCGCGTGGTGAAGCGCGCCGCGAAGGGGCTGCTCAAGGGGCGATTCGGGCGCGTGATCCTCATCTCGTCGGTGGTGGGCCTGTACGGATCGCCCGGCCAGATCAACTACTCCTCGTCGAAGGCGGCTCTCGTCGGCTTCGCGCGCTCCCTCACCCGGGAGCTGGGCGCCCGGGGCATCACCGCCAACGTGATCGCACCCGGATTCGTCGAGACCGACATGACCGCGTCGCTGCCCGAGGAGCAGCAGAAGCAGTACCTGGCGTCCATTCCCGCCGCCCGCTTCGGGCAGGCGACCGAGATCGCCGGTGCCGCGTCCTTCCTCGCGGGCGATGACGCCGCCTACATCTCGGGCGCCGTGATCCCCGTCGACGGAGGCCTGGGGATGGGGCACTGACGCGGCCCCGAGGCGGGCCGATCCCGGCTTGTCAAGCCCCCGCGCGCCCCTTTTCCCGCTGGTGCGCCCGGGCGTAGCCTGGAGCGCATGAGCACCATCGAGCACCCCCGGCCCCGGACCCGCGTCGCGACCGACGCCCAGACGCTGGCCGAGCTGTACTTGTCGGCCGAGATCCTGCGCGTGGTGAACGTCTGGGACGCGGTGAGCGCGCGGGTCGTCGCCGAGCTGCCGGGCACCCGGGCCATCGCGACGGCCGGCCACGGCATCGCCGCCGCGCACGGCTACCCCGACGGGGAGCGCATCCCGCTCGAGCTCATGCTCGCCGCGGTCGAGCGCATCGTCGCCGCGACCGAGCTGCCCGTCACCGCCGACCTCGACGGCGGCTTCGGCGACGCCGCGGATACCGTGCGCCGCGCCATCGATGTCGGAGTCTGCGGGGCCAACATCGAGGACCGGCTGCGGCCCCTGGACGAGTCGGCCGCAGTGATGCGGGCGGCCGTGCAGGCCGGGGAGCGGGAGGGCGTGCCCTTCGTGCTCAACGCTCGCACCGACGCGATCGTCAGGGGAGGAGGACGGCACCGCAGGGAGTCGCTCGCCGACGCGATCGAGCGCGGGAGGGCCTACCTCGACGCGGGCGCGCAGTGCGTCTTCGTGCCCGGCGTGCTCGACGCCGACGAGGCGCGCTCGCTCGTCGAGGGAATCGGGGAGCGCCGGGTCAGCGTGATCGGGCTGCCCGGCGCGCTCACCGCCACCGAGTACGAGGCGCTCGGCGTCGCGCGCATCTCGTACGGGCCGATGCCGCAGAACGTGGCGCTCACCGCCCTCAAGCGCCTCGGCGAGTCGCTGCAGGCCGACGGATCCATCCCGGGCGGCACCGAGCAGCTCAACGATTTCTGAGGCTTCGGGGGATCAGCCCAGGTGCTCGAGCAGCGGGATGGCGAGAGAGAGGTCGTGCTCGATCGAGACGTCGGCGCGCTCGCGCACGAGCGGCTTGCCGTTGAACGCCACGCCCAGGGCCGCGACCGCCATCATCTCGAGGTCGTTCGCGCCGTCGCCGATCGCCATGGTCGAGGTCAGCGGCGTTCCCGAGGCCGCCGCCCACTCCCGCAGCGCGGCGGCCTTCGCGGAGCCGTCGACGATCGCGCCCCTCGTGCGGCCCGTGAGCACGCCCTCTACCACCTCGAGCCGGTTCGCGCGCCAGAGGTCGAGCCCGAGATCCTCCGCCAGGGGGTCGAGCACCTCGTGGAATCCGCCCGAGACCACTCCCACCCTGCCTCCGCGCTCGTGCACGGCGGCGACCAGCCGATGGATGCCGGGCGTGAGCCGCACCCGCTCGTAGGCCTCGCGGAACACGGACTCCGGCGTTCCGGCGAGCGTCGCCACCCGCTCCCGCAGGCTCTCGGCGAAATCGAGCTCGCCGCGCATCGCCCGCTCCGTGACCTCGGCGACACGCTCCCGGCTGCCGGCGGCATCGGCGAGCAGCTCGATCACCTCGTCCTGGATGGTGGTGGAATCGCAGTCGAGCACGACGAGGGGGGAGGGGGCCATGCGCTCCAGTCTAGGCAACCGCGGCCATCGGCATGACCGGCCCCGGCCGCCGATCCTACCGCCCCACCGCTCCCGCGCCAGCGCGCCGCACCCGCGTCCGGGCGACACTGGTTAGGCTGGTGTGCATGGTCAATGTGCTCCGACTCACCGACGTCTCCTACGTGCGCGACCGCCGCCGGATCCTCGACGGGATCGACTGGTCGGTGGAGGACTCGGAGCGATGGGTGATTCTCGGACCCAACGGCGCGGGCAAGACCACGCTCATGAAGCTCGCGACGGCGAACGACTACCCGACGACGGGAACCGTCGACGTGCTCGACAAGCGCCTCGGCAGGGTCGACGTCTTCGAGCTGCGCAACCGCATCGGCTTCGTCTCGTCGGCGACCGGCCGTCGCATCCCGGCGAACGAGCGCGTGCGCGACCTGGTGCTCACCGCCGCGTACTCGGTGGAGGGCCGGTGGAACGAGCACTACGACGACATCGACGTGCGCCAGGCGGAGCGCATCCTCGCCGAGTGGGACCTCGGGGACTTCGCCGACCACACCTACGGCACGCTCAGCGACGGGGAGCGCAAGCGCGCCCTCATCGCCCGCGCGGTGATGACCGATCCCGAGCTGCTGCTGCTCGACGAGCCGAGCGCGAGCCTCGACCTCGGGGCGCGCGAGCGGCTGCTGCAGATGCTCTCGGGCTTCGCCCGATCGCCCTATTCGCCCGCGATGGTCATGGTGACGCACCACGTCGAGGAGGTTCCGCCGGGCTTCACGCACGTGCTCATGCTGCGCGGAGGGCGCGTGCAGGCCTCGGGCCCCATCGCCGAGACGCTCACCGCCGAGAACCTCGAGGCGACCTTCGGCATGCCGTTCGACCTCGCGGTCTCGAACGGCCGCTATGCCGCCGTTGCCCGGCCGTAGAAAAATGCAGACGCTTACGGGGAACGGCCCGCTCATCTGATAGGCTGGATCCTTGGCGCGGGGGAGTCCCGCCTATCCCAAGACCTCAAGGTGTGCTGCTACACACCTTCAACCAGGCACCGAAGGAACACTCATGAAGACCGACATCCACCCCGAGTACAACGCAATCGTCTTCCGCGACCTCGCGTCGGGGGAGACGTTCCTCACCCGCTCCACGCTGACCAGCGAGAAGACCATCGAGCTCGACGGTCAGACCTACCCCGTCATCGATGTCGAGATCTCGAGCGCCTCGCACCCCTTCTACACGGGCAAGCAGCGCATCATGGACTCGGCCGGGCGCGTCGAGAAGTTCAACCAGCGCTTCAAGGGCTTCGGAGCCTGAGCGATCGGCTCTGAAGGAGAGGGCGGGGGTGCTTCCTCCGCCCTTTCTGCTGCCCGCGCTAACGCATCGGCCAGCGCCCGTCAGCGATGAATGAGGGATCGCGCACGCGACGCATGTACTCCTGAAAGCTCTCGGCCTGCGCCGCGGCCCACCCCACCTGCGCGCGATGGAGCTCCTCGAGGTCTTCGGGGATCACGTCCGAGTACTTGCGCGCGATGCGCTGCAGCACCCGGCCGGCCGCTATGGCGTCGTCTCCTGCGTCGTGCGCGCTGCCGATCCCGACGCCGTGGTGCGCCGCGACGGCCTCGAGCGTGCGCTTGCCCTTGCGGTACCGGTCGAACTGCTTGTCGAGGATCAGCGGGTCGATGACGGGGGAGAGCCCGCTCGGCAGCGCGACGCCGTGGCGCTCGGCCTCGGCCGCCAGCAGGCTGAGGTCGAACGGCGCGTTGTAGGCGACGACGGGAAACCCCCGCTCGATCATCTCGAGAAGCTGCGCCACGATCTGCTGCACGCCGACCGCCGCGTCGATGCCGCTGGCCCGCGCGATCTCCGTGCTGATGCCGTGCACCTGCACCGCGGCGGGCGGGATCTCGATGCCCGGGTCGAGCAGCCAGTCATAGCGCTCCGACGCCTCGCCCGCGGGCCCCAGCAGCGCGATGGTCGCGCTCACGATGCGGGCGCGCGAGGTGTCGACTCCGGTGGTCTCGGTGTCGAACACCGCGAGGTTGGAGGCCCAGAGCGGGAGTTGATCGGTCACGCTGATCCTTTCGTCTGCAACGATGCTATCGACTACCTCCGACTCCGCCGTCGCAGCGTCCCCCCAGGCCGCCCGGTTAGTATCTTCGAGTGACTTCAGCCTCGACCCGCGCAGCCCTCTCGAAGGCGCCGTCGACGCTCACCGTACCGACACTCACCGTGCCGACGCTCGGCGTCGAGACCCGCGCCTGGGAGTACGGGGATCCGGGCGGCGCAGCGCTGGTCCTCGTGCACGGTTTCCGGGGCGACCACCACGGGCTCGAGGGACTCGCTCAGGGCCTCGCCGATTCGCTGCCCGGCGTGCGAGCAGTCGTGCCGGATCTTCCGGGATTCGGCGAGACGCCCGCGGTTCCGGGGCGCGAGCACGACATCCGGCTGTACGGCGAGTGGCTGCGCGCCTTCACCGCGGCGGTGGCGCCCGAGGGCTTCGCGATCCTCGGCCACTCCTTCGGCTCGCTCGTGGTCGGCGCCGCCATCGCCGGCGGTCTGCGCCCGAGCCGCCTGATCCTCGTCAACCCGATCTCCGCGCCGGCGCTCGAGGGCCCGCAGGCGGCCCTCACGCGCCTCGCGATCGGCTACTACCGCGCAGCGGACCTGCTTCCGCGGCGCGCGGCGCGCGGCCTGCTCGGCAACCCCGCCATCGTGCGGGTGATGAGCGAGGTCATGGCCAAGACCGGCGACCCCGAGCTGCGGGCGTGGATCCACGGCCAGCACGCCGCGCACTTCAGCACCTTCGCCGATCCCGCGACGCTGCTGCAGGCCTTCCGCGCGTCCGTGTCGCACACGGTGCTCGAGTTCGGCCGCGCGTTCACGATGCCGACGCTGCTGATCGCGGGCGACCGCGACGACATCACGCCGCTCGCCAAGCAGCTCGAGCTGCAGCACCGGGTGCCCGGCTCGCGCTTGCGCATCATCCCCGGCACAGGTCACCTGGTGCACTATGAGGCGGTGCCCGACGCCGTGGCCTTCATCGGCGAGTTCATCGTGGATGAGGCGCGCTCGGAGCGGGCTCGCGGCGAGGCCTCCGCGAACCCGGGCGAGGCCTCCGCGTGAGGATCGCGAGAATCGACGACCTCTCCGCCCCCGAGCTCGCCGACTACACGCAGCTCACCGACGTCGCCCTGCGTCGCGTGCGGGAGCCCGAGGAGGGGCTGTACCTCGCCGAGTCCCCGAAGGTCATCGAGCGGGCGCTGCGGGCGGGGCACCGCCCGCGATCGGTGCTGCTGCTCGAGGAGTGGCTGCCTCGGGTGGAGCCGCTGCTCGAGGCGCACCCCGACGTTGCGGTCTACGTGGGGGAGCCGGGTCAGCTCGAGGCGCTGACGGGCTTCCACCTGCACCGCGGCGCGCTCGCCTCCATGCACCGGCCGGCGCCGCTCGATCCGCTCGAGCTGCTGCGCTCCTCGCGGCGCGTGGTGGTGCTCGAGGATCTCGCCGACCACACGAACGTAGAGGGTTCTAAAAAGTCGGTCGAGACCATCTTTGAATCACTACGCACCAGAATAGCGGTGCTTGAGAATTTGACCGACCACGCAAACGTCGGCAGCGCGTTCCGAAGCGCAGCGGCCATGGGTCTCGATGCTGTTCTGGTGACTCCCAGCTGCGCGGATCCGCTGTATCGCAGATCGGTCCGGGTCTCGATGGGGACGGTGTTCCAGGTGCCGTGGACCAGGATCGATCCCTGGCCACGCGGTGGCGTGCAGTTGCTGAAGGACGCGGGCTACGTTGTGGCCGGCATGTCCTTGGGAGAGGAATCGATCACGCTCGACCAGCTCGTCGCCGAGGATCACGAGGCTCTCGCCTTGGTGTTCGGCACCGAGGGGCACGGTCTGATGAAGGCAACCGATCGTCAGCTCGACCGCCGTGTGACGATCCCGATGATGAACGGGGTGGATTCCCTTAACGTCGCGGCATCCAGTGCGGTTGCGTTCTATGCGACCCGCTGATCGGTGAGTTACTCGCGTTTTGCATACTGTGCCTGCGCCTCTGACGGAAGCGAAGTAAAGGCTGTTCCGACAGTCTCCCAGAACTCCTGCCACGCATCATCTCGCACGACATCAGCGTCATTCCGTTCTTCTGCTGCTTCGTGGTCGGTCATCGCTCCTCCTTGAAGCTCATCTCGTTCACAATTGAATGTGACCGGCTGCCTGGCTACGCGACGCTCGGCACGCGCCGCAGGCTGCCGTCCGGGCCAGACTTGGGTCATTTGGTTAGCGGATTCGTTCGGTAGCGTGCGTGGGTTGAATCGGTAGCGCGGGCGGGGGTATCCGGTCGCGGCCCTGCGCCCGCGCTTCCGTGCTGGTTCAGGCGTTCGCACTGGTGTCGGCGAGGTGGCGGCGCATGTTCGGGCCGTCGAGCTGCACGAGTTCCGCGTTGGAGACGATGCGGTTCAGGATGGATTCCGCGATCACGGCGTCGTGGAGTGATTTGTACCAGTCCACGGGATCGAATTGCGAGGTCACAACGGTCGAGCCTCGTCGCTCGCGTGCGGCGAGGATGTTGAGGAGCTCGGCTGCGGTCTCGCTCGTGATCGGAGTCGTGAGGAAATCGTCGAGCACGAGCACGTCACACGAGTGGAGTGTTTCGAGGAAGCGGAGCCTTGCGGGGTCGTCGCGCTGGTAGACGGCGAGCTGGTTCGCGAGGTCATCAAGCCGGTAGTAGGCGGCGGTGTAGTCGCGCCGGCAGGCTGCGTTCACGAGTGCTTGCGCGAGATACGACTTCCCCACGCTGGAAGAGCCGAGGATGAGAAGGTTTGTGGTCTGCTCGATCCAGCGGCAGGCCGCGAGTCTCGCGATCACGTCTCGGTTCAGCGTCCGCCCGTCAAGGTAGTGGATGTCTTCGACGCAAGCGGCGGGGTTTGGGGTGCGGGAGGCTTTCAGGAGCTTCAGCATGCGCCGCTCGCTCCGGGCGGCGGACTCGCGTTCGAGGGCGTGTCTGATCTTCTGCGAGAACGTCCACTCGTCGCAGGCGGGATCGTTCGCGATCTCGATGACGGCTTCGCCGAACGCGGTCATTCGGAGCCCGGTGAACAAGGGCATATCGTCTGTGGTGAGGTGCAGCTCTTGCATCACGCGTCCTCCGTCCCGCGTCGGGTTAGCGCGTCGAGGCTGAATGCTTCGGCCCCGGCGAGGTAGGCGCGGGACGTGTCGCGCTCTGCTGGCCGTTCGCCCCAGACCTGCGGGGAGGCTTCGCTTGTGAGCGGGGTGGTTCGGGGGCGCTGGTTTTCTTCGGCGCGGACGGCCGTGATCGCGTTCTTGATGGCGGTGTAGGTGATCTGGCGATGAATATCTTGCCCGGCGACTTGTCGGCAGGCTTGTTCCAGCAGCGGACGATTTCCTCGTTTCCCGAGGTCGAGGATGTTCATGCAGGAGCGAAACCCTTGCGCTTCGATCTTGCGGCCATCCAGTAGGCGCTCGAGCGCGGTCACTGTTGCCGGCCCGACTTTCGCGGCCTGACGCAGGAAATAGGCGCGAGTCCATAGCCCCGTCGTGTCGGCCAGATGCGCGGGGGCGTGCTCAGGATCAGTGACGTACCCGTTCTTACGCTGTCCGACCGGATGTGACGCGATCACATCTCCCCGCGCGAGGACGTCGAGCCTCGCGCCGACGATGCGGGCGTCGACCGTGAGGCCGGCGAACTCGTACGGGACGGAGTATTTGATCGTGTCGATCTGGATATGCCAGTCGCGATGCACTTTCGCTTTGCGCCACACCACCGGCTCCCATCTGCGTTCCGGCAAGCTGATCAGCTCGTGCTGCTCGCGCTCACGGAACCAGTCGATGCGGCTACGCTGTTCGCCCCGGAACGGGGTGCGCTGGTTGATCGTCTCGACCTGCTCAGCGATCGCGGCGTTCACGTCATCGAGTGAGGTGAAGACACGGTCGGCGAGGTAGTGAATGACCCAGTTCGTGACGACTTTCACGCCGGCCTCAACGTTGCCCTTATCGCGGGGCCGGTAGGCGCGGGCAGGGACCGCGGCGGTTCGGTAGTGCTCGAGGAACTCGGCGTAGGACGGGTTCACGTCCCGCGCCCGCTCA
>NZ_KZ984009.1 GCF_003569785.1 Leucobacter sp. wl10
GCCGGACCCCACACACCGTTCATCGGACAGACCCTTAGGCTTCCGCGACAGCGTGCGTCATGCGTGGAGTGCGCGGTCGATGTCGGCGCGGTGGGGCGCGGTGGCGGGGCCGGTTCGGGTGACGGCGAAGGCGGCGGCGATGTTCGCGCGTCGAACTGCATCGTGCAGGTTGTCGCCGCGGGTGAGTGCGGCGGCGAGCACACCGGTGTGGGCGTCGCCGGCACCGTTGGTATCCACGGCTCTTACTCGCATGCCGGGGATGAGGGGCGGTGTGTGCTCGGAGAGGTAGGCGCCGGCGTTCCCGTCTCGAAGAATCACGCGGCCGTGGAGATGGCCGGCGAGGGTGTCGAGGAGGGTGCGCGGGTCTTCCGCGGGGGCGTTGAAGCGGGTGGCGGCGAGGGCGGCTTCCCGGACGTTGAGGGTCCAGATCGTTGCGCGCTGCTGTAGAAGCGTCCACGCCTCATCGGCGATCTCGTGCACCAGCGGGGACGGGTCGAAGATGATGGTCGTCGCGGCAGGGAGGGTGGGGATCCACTTCAGCAGGGAGGCGCGATTGTGCTCGTGGAGGAGGGAGTAGCCGGTGACGTAGACGATGTCGTGTGCGCTGACCGCGGTGCCGGTGAGGTGCTCGAGCTGCACGTAGGTTTCCGCGCCCGGCGAGGTGACGAATGTGCGTTCCGTGCTGTCGTCGACCATCGCGACGGAGAACCCCGTGTCGGTGCCGGTCACGGGCGGGTTCGGCACCTCGATGCCCTCGGTTTTGAGGGCGCTGGTGACGATGTTCGCGAACGGGCCCTCGCCGATGGCGCCGAGGTAGGTGACGGGTGCGCCGTCGCGGGCGGCGGCGGCCATCACGTTGAACCCGCCTCCAGCCGTGATGTCGGTGGCGGAGGCGAGCACGTCCCCACCCGCTGATGGCAGGGCGGGGATGCGCAGCACGATGTCTGCAATCGCCTGACCGGTGTGCAGCACGCGCGGGGCCCGAGTGCTCATGCACGCACCTCATTCACTGGCGTGGCGCGTGGGGTGCGGGCGCCGCTGAGGGCGAGGTAGCCGAGGAACGCGACGGCAAGGGTGATCGCCCAGCCGAGCCCGTTCTGCCCGAACCAGGTGCTGTGGAGGGGCCCGGTGAACCAGGGCGCTGCCGCGGGGCCTGCCTGAGTGAACAGATAACCGATGATGATCGCGGCCGCCCACACCCCGGTCGCCCGCCACTCGATGCCGCCTCGGTACCAGTAGACCGAGCGTGAGGACAGCTCGAGCAGCGCGTCGCCGCCGTAGTCGCGGCGGCGGAGCATGTCGGCGATGAACACGCCCACCCACGCGGTGATCGGAACGGCTAGGAGCACGATGAAGGAGATAAACGGGTCGTAGAAGTTATCGGCGATGAGGAGGAAGTAGATGGCGCCGATGGTGGTGACGATGACATCGACGATCACCGCGTACACTCGCTTGATCCGCACCCCCAGGGTGAGGGTGGTCAGGCCGGCGGAGTACACCGACATGTGGTTGCTGACCAGCAGCCCACCGAACGCCGTGACCAGGTAGACGATCGCGAGCCACGGGGGCATGGCCTCGGCGAGGGCGCCGACGGGTCCGTTGGCGGCTGCGGCCAGGCCGGCCTCGCCGGCGCCGAGGACGCTCCCCAGGCCGATCAGCAGCACCAGCGGGATCCCCGCCCCGGCGGCGGCGCTGACGATCAGGCTGCCTGCCGAGACTCTGTCGCCCTGGTAGCGGGACATATCCGCGCCCGCGTTCGCCCACCCGATGCCGGTGCCGCCGGCGATGGTGCCGATGCCGATGATCACGGCGGCGGTCGATCCCGCGGGGGTGTTGAAGACGACCGACCAGTCGATGCGGGTGAGCAGGAAGATCGCGACCACGATGTTCAGGCCGCCGAACACCCAGGTCGCCCATTTCTGGATCACCATGAGCGTCGCGTGTCCGAGCCCGGACACGATCACGGTGCACACGACGAAGATGCCGATGCTGACCAGGGCGATCACCGGCACGTCTTTCGCCTTACCGCTGGTGCCGAACAGCAACGAGCTCAGTGCGATGAGCGCGAACGCGGCCGTCGCGGTATTCACCGTCTCCCACCCCAGCCGGGACAGAAGCGATACGACCGTCGGTCCGATGTTGCCGCGCACACCGAAAATCGCTCGCGACAGGGTCAGGCTCGGGGCATGGCCGCGTCGCCCGGCGATCGAGATCACCCCGACGATCGCGAACGATCCGAACGCGCCCACGGCCGCAGCGATCAGCGCCTGCCACAGGTTCAAACCGCCGTTGATGAGCGAGATACCCAACGGCAAACCGAGGATGGAGATGTTCGCGGCGAACCACGCCCAGAACAGCTGCATCGGCCTCCCCGTCCGCTCAGCCGGGGGTACCGGTTCGATACCGCGCTGCTCCACCGACCCCAATCTGGCGGGAACCGTCGCCACGCTGACACCGCCCGGCGACGCACTGGCGCCCGTCGAAGCGGGGCCGGCAGCTTCCGCGGGGCCGGTCGGTGTGATGCGGGTGGGGTCGGACATGGGGCTCTCCTCTGAGTCGTGAAAATTCCGAAGGCGGGTTCGCCGGTCAGGCCTGGACGCGGGTGTTGGATGCGGAGGTGGGGGTGCGCAGTGCGAGCAGCGCGGTTGCCAGCGGGTGCAGATCGAGGTCGTTGCGTTCCAGCACCTGGGCGGTGACCGCTTTCGGCCAGGCGGTGGTTCCGTGGCGGGCTCCGAGCACTGCTCCGGCGATCGCCGCGATCGTGTCGGTGTCGCCGCCGATGTTGGCCGCGTGCAGGAGCGTGCGATACGGGTCGGCACCGAACCTCGCGATCAGTGCGAACGCGGCAGGGACAGACTCCTGCGACGCGACTGAGGTACCGACGATCTCAGCGATAAACTCCACCGCCTCCGCCTCGCCCAGATCCGCCGCCGCCGCACTCGCCCACCGAATCCGCGCCCCCACAGATGCTCCCGCCACCCAATTCCCCGTCCCGGTCAACGCGTCAGCAGCCTGAGACGCTGCTGCGGTCAGCTCCGGGATACCGGTGGCGGGGTCCTCGAGAGCGACCGAGATCGCCGCGGCGACCGCCGCCGCCGCGGACAGTCCCAGCCCGGTGTTGTGGGTGATCCAGGACGCCTCTACCACCGCGGGCAGCAGGATGTCCTGATCGGGGCGGAAAGCGATGCCGATCGGAGCGATACGCATCGCCGCGCCGTTGGTAGTCCCGAACCGGCCGGGATCGTCATCCAAGGACGCGCCCTGCTGGATCGCCGCGATCGCGGCCTTCGTGGACGGGCCGAGCAGATCCCGCGACCCCTTCGCTTCCATGCCCCGTTCCCAGCTCGCGAGCGCGTCCGCGAACGTGCCGGCCGCGATCCGCCCTCCCCCGGAAACCAACAGCTCGCCGACCAGCAATGCCTGCTCGGTGTCATCGGTGATACTGCCTGCCGGCATTGACGGGGCGATCGGCTGCGCGTCGACCGCGTCCACCAAACCCGTGATCGACCCGTACGTGTCTGCGATCCGCTCTCGGCTCATCGACTGGGTCGGCATGCCCAACGCGTCCCCCACCGCCAGTCCCAGCAGTACTCCCACGGCACGGTCGACCAGGGGCGAGTGTTCGGAGCGAGGCGGGGCGGTCATGCGGGGTCTCCAAACATGACGGTGAGCCGGAAATGATCGGGGTCCAGGCGCGCGGTCACAAACTCCACCAGTCGCCCGTCCGCGCCGTAGGACCAGCGGTCGGTGCGTAAGAAGACCGCCCCCGCATCCTGCTCGAGCAACGCCGCTTCGGTCTCGTCTAGACGGGCCAGCCGCACATCCTGGGTGCCCGTCATCGCCCGCAGTCCCGCCCGGGACAGCGACGCCCATATCGAACCGTCCACCAACCCCGTCGCAGGCAGCTCGCGAAGGACGCCGGTCGCGGGTACGAACGACACCTCGTAGGATACCGGCTCCCCGGAGGCCATTTCGCGCACTCGTCGGATGCGCACCGCGTGCGCGCTCGAGCGCACAGCGTCCGCCGCGTCGACCTCAGGTGCTTGCGCCCAGTCGACGATGTCGATGCCGATCACGCGGGTGGCGACCTTGCCGCCCGCCTGCCGCAAGGCGCGCGCCCAGCCGAGGGACTGCTGCAAGGCGACTCCGTCGAAGGTCACAAACGACCCCACCCCGCCCACGGTGGTGACCAGGTTGCGCTGCTTCAGCTCGTCCAACGCCTGGCGGATGGTGCCGCGCGACACCGAGAACTGCTCGGCCAGCGCGACCTCGCCATCCAGCTGCTGGCCGTTGCGAAGCTCTCCGCGACGAATGTTCGTCTCGATCGCTCGCACCACCTGCGCCCGCTTCCCGAACCGCGTCCGAGCCCCGGCACCACCCGCCTGAGAGGGTTCCAGAGACCCCTCACCAATGATAGACATGTTCATACTTGTACACCTATTTGCGGTCGAAGGCAAACCCGGCGGTGCCCGCGCCTTCTTCCCGCGAAGCCGTGCTGCGGAGCGACGCGAGGGCAATGGGCACCTCCGCACCGCATCCACTCAGGGCGGTAACGGAAACAGCAAAGGCCCGGAACTCCGTAAGTGCTCGATGGACGCAACCGGCGCGGCGATCGCGACCGGATCCACTTCCACTTCCGGCGCGGCCTCCTGTACTGCGCCGAATGCTCCGACGAGGGACGGCTCAGTCGCCTCGTCTGCAGCCGGAACACCGGGCACGGCGGCACCTACGAGTACTACGTCTGCACCGCGAAACAGCGCGGGAAGTGCCGCATCCGCACCGTTCGCCTGAACGACATCGAAGCAGCCGCCGAACGGGCCGTCGCAGCAGAAAAGTTTCACACCGACGAACTCTCCGAAATACGTGACGAGGTGCGCCGCGCACTCCAACGCATGCAAGCCACAGAGAACGAGGAAAAAGACACTCTCCGTAGGCAGCTGCAGAAGGTCGAAGCTCAAGAAGAGCGCCTGATCGACCTCGCAGCAGAAGGCACCGTCACAAGCGCCAAGCTCCACGAACGCCTCGAAAACGTCACCCTGCACAAAGGCGCCCTCCAAGAGAGACTCAACCGCACCGGCACGCAACTGCAACACGGCATCGACGAAGTCCTCGCGTACGTCGACCTCCTCGAATACCCCGGCGAAATCTACCAGGTACTCCCCGAGAGTGTCCGTCGAGACCTTCTCGGTGCGTTCTTCGAGCGGCTGTTCGTACGCGTCACCGATGACAGCTTCCAACTCACCAGCGAACGCTCTGAAATCAACGCCGCCTTCCAGACCTGGCGCGCACGGCACCACCACACCGACCCGCGAGTAGGCAAGAAAAAGAGCAGGGCCTCCCGCGTTTCCATGGAAGACCCTGCTCAATACGTTTACCCACCTACTCAAACCAAAGGTTTGAACAAGCCGGTATTGGTCGGGATGACAGGATTTGAACCTGCGACCCCGTCGTCCCGAACGACGTGCGCTACCAAGCTGCGCCACATCCCGATCGCGTTTTCACGCAGGGATTACTCTACCGCGTTTCCCGCACGGGAGAAAATCGACGCTCACGAGGCGCGAACACCGAAACGCCCGCTGCCTCACTCGAGCGCCCGGCGCACCTCCCCCAGGATGGTGTCGGGCCCGATCCCGAGGCCGCGCATCCCCGACACGTACGCCGCCACCAGATCCGCCGCCCTGCGCTGGGTCTCCGCGTCGACGGCTGCCACCGGCGCGACGACGGTGCCGTTGCGGCCCCGCGTGATGAGGTACCCGTCGGCCTCCAACTCGCGGTACGCGCGGGCGACCGTGTTCGGGGCGAGCGCCAGCTCCGCCGCCAGGCGACGAACGGCCGGCAGCTTCGTTCCGGCCGGGATCTCCCGGCTCATGATCCGCTCGATCAGTTGGGTCCGCAACTGCTCGAACGGGGGACGCGGGTCCCGAGGATCGATCCTCGCTTCGATGTTCACGGTCGCTCCCCTCGATAGGCCGGATCACTGACGGAGGCGCGGGCGGCCCCTACTTCTGGTTCTTGAGGCGCGAGGCCGCACGCGCACGCAGCGAGCCCTCGAGCTCCACCTTGCGGATGCGCACGTTCTCGGGGGTCACCTCGACGCACTCGTCCTCGCGCGCGAACTCGAGGCACTCTTCGAGCGTGAGCTTGCGTGGCGGAGTCATCGACTCGAAGGTGTCGGCCGTGGAGGAGCGCATGTTGGTGAGCTTCTTCTCCTTGGTGATGTTCACGTCCATGTCCTCGTTGCGCGAGTTCTCGCCGATGACCATGCCCTCGTAGACCTCCTCGGCGGGCTGCACGAAGAAGGTCATGCGCTCCTGGAGGTTCATGATGGCGAACGGCGTGGCGACGCCGGAGCGGTCGGCCACGATGGATCCGTTGTTGCGGGTCGTGATGACGCCGGCCCACTCGCCGTAGCCGTGCGAGATCGCGTTGGCGATGCCGGTGCCGCGGGTGATGGTCATGAACTCCGAGCGGAAGCCGATGAGGCCGCGCGACGGCACGATGAACTCCATGCGCACCCAGCCGGTGCCGTGGTTGACCATGTTCTCCATGCGGCCCTTGCGGGCGGCCAGGAGCTGCGTGATCGCGCCGAGGTGCTCCTCGGGGGTGTCGATCGTGAGGTGCTCGTACGGCTCGTGGGTCTTGCCGTCGATCTCCCGGGTGACCACCTGGGGCTTGCCCACGGTGAGCTCGAAGCCCTCGCGGCGCATGTTCTCGACGAGGATCGCGAGCGCGAGCTCGCCGCGTCCCTGCACCTCCCAGGCGTCGGGGCGATCGGTGCCCAGCACGCGCAGCGACACGTTGCCGATGAGCTCGCGTTCGAGGCGATCCTTGATCATGCGGGCGGTGAGCTTGTGCCCCTTGACCTTGCCGACGAGCGGCGAGGTGTTGGCGCCGATGGTCATGGAGATCGCGGGCTCGTCGACCGTGATCGTGGGCAGCGGGCGCACGTCCTCGGCGTCTGCGATGGTCTCGCCGATGGTGATGTCCTCGATGCCCGCGATGGCCACGATGTCGCCCGGTCCCGCCTGCTCGGCCGGGTAGCGGGTGAGCGCCCTGGTGAGCATGAGCTCGGTGATCCGCACGTTCTGCACGGAGCCGTCGTGCTTCACCCAGGCCACCGTCTGGCCCTTCTTGATCCAGCCGTGGTGCACGCGCAGCAGGGCGATGCGGCCGAGGAAGGGCGAGGAGTCGAGGTTGGTGACGTGGGCCTGCAGCGGGTGCCCGTCGTCGTACCGCGGTGCGGGAACGCGCTCGAGGATCGTCTCGAACAGCGGTTCGAGGTCGGGGTTGTCGGGCAGCGAGCCGTCGGCCGGGCGGGCGTGCGAGGCGGCGCCGGCACGACCCGAGAGGTACACGGTGGGCACGTCGAGCACGGCGTCGACGTCGATGTCGGGGTGGTCCTCCGACAGGTCGGAGGCGAGTCCGAGCAGCAGATCCTGCGCCTCCCCCTCGACCTCCTCGATGCGGGCGTCGGGGCGGTCCGTCTTGTTGACCGCGAGGATCACCGGGAGGTGCGCCTCGAGCGCCTTGCGCAGCACGAAGCGGGTCTGCGGCAGCGGGCCCTCCGAGGCGTCGACGAGCAGCACGACGCCGTCGACCATGGAGAGGGCGCGCTCCACCTCGCCGCCGAAGTCGGCGTGCCCCGGGGTGTCGACCACGTTGATGACGATGGGGCCGTTCTTCGCGTGCGCGCCCTGGTAGGTGATCGCCGTGTTCTTGGCGAGGATCGTGATGCCCTTCTCGCGCTCGAGGTCGTTGGAGTCCATGACCCGGTCGTCGACCTCGGCGTGCGCATCGAACGAGTCGGTCTGACGCAGCATGGCGTCGACGAGGGTGGTCTTGCCGTGGTCGACGTGTGCGACGATGGCGACGTTGCGGAGGTCTTCGCGAGTGGCGAGAGCCATAGAGGTGGAGTCCTAACGAGACGAGCGGAGCGTCGGCGCGGCAGGAGGCCGGGTGCGGTGCGAGGCCTCGCACGCTGGCACCGAAAAGGCCGACGTGCAATTCTAACGGACGGAGCGTCTCCGGCTGCACCCCGATCGCATATTATCTGAGGGATGACCGCGCGCCGCAGACTCACCCCGGGACTGCTCGCGGTGCTCTCGTTCCTCGCGGCGGTGGGACCCTTCGCCACCGACATGTATCTGGCCTCGTTCACCGCCATCGCCCGGGATCTCGGCGCCCGGCCCTCGTCGGTGCAGCTCACGCTCACCGCCTTCCTCATCGGCATGGGCGTCGGGCAGCTGCTGCTCGGGCCGCTCTCGGACCAGAGCGGCAGGCGCCCCGTGCTCGTCGTCTCGCTCGCGGTCTTCGCCGCGTCCAGCGTCGCGATGGTGTTCGCTCCCAACATCGCGGTCTTCGTCGTGCTGCGCGCGCTTCAGGGCATGTCGGGATCCGCCGGCGTCGTCGTCTCCCGCGCCATCGCGGTCGACCTTTCGAAGGGGCCCGCCGCGATCCGCGCCATCAGCCTCATCGCGATGTTCGTGGGGCTCGGGCCGCTGATCGCCCCGCCGGTCGGCGGAGCGATCCTCACGCTCGGCGACTGGCGCGCCGTACTCGCGGCACTCGCCGCGATAGCGGTCGCCATGTTCGCCCTCGCCGCGTTCTTCGTGCCAGAATCGCTGCCCCGCGAGTCGCGCGGCTCCGGCCTGCGCACTGCTCTGCGCAGCTTCGGCGCGCTGCTCGGCGATCGCCGCTTCCTGCTGCTCATGTGCGTGTTCGGGCTCGGCTTCGGCGGCATGATGTCGTACATCTCGGCGTCGCCGTTCGTGGGTCAGGTGGTGCTGGAGATGCCGCCGCTGCTCTACTCGCTCGCGTTCGCCGCCGGCGCGGCGGCGATGATCCTGGCCAACTTCACCAATGCGCGCCTCGCCGGCCGCGTGCCCGCCAGGCGCATGATGCTGATCGGCACCCTCCTCTCGCTCGCCGCGGGTGCCGCCCTCACCGCCCTCAGCGCTAGCGGCGCTCTCTCCCCTGCGCTGTTCATCGCGTGCGCGTTCGCGCTCACCGGCGGCTCGGGCCTCGTCATGTCGAACTCGAGCGCCATCGCGCTGTCGCTCGCGGACGACACGCGGGGATCGGGATCGGCGCTGCTGGGGGCCTCCCAGTTCGCCGTCGGCGGCCTCGCATCGCCCCTCGTGGGAGCCTGGGGCGAGCACACGGCCCTGCCGATGTCGCTGTTCGTGCTCACCGCGTCGGCGCTGGCCTGCGCCGGTGCGCTGCGCTACGCGCTGCTGGCGCGGTAGCCGCGTCGACGCCGGCCGCGCCTCCGGGCGTCACGCCGAGGCCTCGCCCTCCCTCAACGCCCGCGCTAGTGCGCGGCGCTCGGCCTGTTCGGCCGGGTCGGGCACCGGCAGCGAAGCGAGCAGGCGCTGGGTGTAGGTCTCACGAGGTCGATTCAGGATCTCTTCGGCCGGTCCGCTCTCCACGAGTTCGCCGTGATAGAGCACCCCCACTCGATCCGCGAGCGCGTCCACGACCGCGAGGTCGTGCGTGATGAACAGCGATGCGAACCCCAGCTCGGCCTGCAACTCGGTGAAGAGCTCGAGCACGCGGGCCTGCACGGAGACGTCGAGCGCGGAGGTCGGCTCGTCGGCGATGAGGAGCTTCGGGTCGAGCGCGAGCCCGCGCGCGAGGGAGGCGCGCTGCCGCTGGCCGCCCGAGAGTTCGTGCGGGAAGCGATCCCCGTACCCCTTCGGCAGCTGCACGGCCTCGAGCAGCTCGTCGACGCGCTTCCGCGCACCGGCCGCGTCGCGCGCGAGGCGGTGCACGACGAGCGGCTCGGCGACGTTCTCCGCGATCGTGAGCAGCGGGTTGAAGCTCGACGCCGGATCCTGGAACACGAAGCCGATGTCGCGGCGCGCAGCCTTGAAGCTGCGCTCCCTGACTCCGACCATCTCATGCCCGAGCACCCGCAGCGATCCCCCGGTGGCGGTGGTGAGGCCGGCGATCGCCCGCCCGATGGTCGACTTGCCGGATCCCGACTCTCCCACGAGCCCGTACACCTCGCCGGCCGCGATCTCGAAGCTCACCCCGCGAACGGCCCTGAAGCCCGGGCGCCCCAGCCGGCCCGGATACTGGATCTCGAGCCCGTTCGCCGCGACGACGGCCTCGCTCGGCGCTTCCGCTTCGGAGCGGGCCCGCACACGGATCTTGCCGCCGCCCAGCTTCAGCACGGCCCCGAGCAGGTTGCGGGTGTACTCCTCGCGCGGGCTCGCGAACAGCTCCGCGACGGGGGCGCGCTCCACGACCTCGCCCCGGTACATGACCGCGACGTCATCGGCGAGATCGGCCACCACGCCCATGTTGTGCGTGATGAGCAGGATCGCGGTGCCGAACTCGTCGCGCAGCTTGCGCAGCAGGTCGAGGATCTCGGCCTGCACCGTCACGTCGAGCGCGGTCGTCGGCTCGTCGGCGACGATGAGCCCGGGCTCGAGCGCGAGCGCCATCGCGATCATCACGCGCTGCTTCTGGCCGCCGGAGAGCTGATGCGGGTAGTAGTCCACGCGCTCGCGCGGCTCGGGGATGCCGACCCGCTCGAGCATCTCGATGGCCCGCTCGCGCGCCTGCTTCCTCGACAGCCTGCGGTCGTGGGCCCGCAGTCCCTCCGCGACCTGCCAGCCGATGGTGAACACCGGGTTGAGCGCGGTCGAGGCCTCCTGGAACACCATGGCGACGTCGCGGCCGCGCACCCGGCGCATCTGCTCGGCGCTGAGATGCAGCACGTCGTTCTGCTCGGATCCGTCGCGAGAGTTGAGGATCACCGAGCCCGCGGCGACCGCGGTCTCGGGGAGCAGCCCGAGCACGGTGCGCGCCGAGACGGTCTTGCCCGATCCGGACTCGCCCACCACCGCGAGCACGCGCCCGGGTTCGACCGTCAGCGAGACGCCGTCCACTGCCTTCACCGGGCCGCGGTCGGTCGAGAAGGTCACCTCGAGATCCCGGATGTCGAGCACCCGATCGGTCCGGCTCATCGCCCGTCTCCTTCCGCCGCGTCCTCGGCGTTCACCGCTGCCGCCGACCCGTTCCGGGTCGCCTCGTCCGCCCCCACCGAGGTGTTCGCCACCGAGCCGCTTCCGGCCTTCGCACGGCGACGGCTGCGCAGCCTCGGGTCGGCGAGGTCGTTGAGGCTCTCTCCGGTCAGTGTGAGGCCCATCACCACGAGCACGATCGCGAGCCCCGGCCAGAGGCTGGTCCACCACACGCCGTTGGTCACGTCGGCGATCGCCTTGTTGAGGTCGTACCCCCACTCGGACGCGGAGTTCGGCTCGATGCCGAAGCCCAGAAAGCCGAGGCCCGCGAGGGTGAGGATCGCCTCCGACGCGTTCAGCGTGAACACGAGCGGCAGCGACCGCGTCGAGTTGCGCATCACGTGGCGGAACATGATCCGCCAGTGGCTCGCGCCCACCACCCGCGCCGACTCGACGAAGGCCTCGGCCTTCACGCGGATCACCTCGGAGCGCACCACCCGGAGGTACTGCGGGATGAACACCACCGTGATCGAGAGCGAGGCCGCCCAGATGCCGCCCCACAGATCCGACTGTCCTCCCGAGATCACGATCGACATCACGATCGCGAGCAGCAGGGACGGGAACGCGTAGATCGCGTCGGCGAGCATCACGAGCACGCGGTCCAGCCAGCCACCGACGTAGCCGGAGAGCAGCCCCAGGAACGAGCCCGCGAAGATCGAGCTGATCACCGCGATGACGATCACGAGAAACGCCGTGCGGGCGCCCCAGATCACGCGGGAGAGCACGTCGTACCCGGCGATCGAGGTGCCGAGCGGATGCGCCGCAGAGGGCGCCTGCAGCGATCCGAAGTCGCCGTCGGGGCCGGACAGCGCCGAGTAGCTGTAGGGGGCGAGGAGCGGAGCGAACAGCGCGGTGAGCGCGAACAGGCCGACGAGCACGAGGCCCGCGACCAGCATGCCCCGCTGCAGCCCGACGCTCTGGCGCAGCTGCTTGATCAGCGGCCAGGAGTGCCAGGCGCGCTCGCGGACAAGGGGGGCCGCGGTATCGACGGTCGTCATGTCAGTACCTCACTCGCGGATCGATCAGCGCGGCGATCACGTCGACGATGAAGTTGGTCAGCGCCACGATCACGGCGAGCAGCGCCACGATGCCCTGAACCGCGACGAAGTCGCGGGCTCTGAGGTAGTAGGCCAGTTGAAACCCGAGACCCTTCCACTCGAAGGTGGTCTCGGTGAGCACCGCTCCCGCGAGCAGCAGCGCGATCTGCATGCCGATCACGGTGATGATGGGAATCAGCGCGGGCTTGTAGGCGTGCTTGGTGACGAGCCGGAACTCGCTCACTCCGCGAGAGCGTCCCGAGTCGATGTACTCGCGACCGATCGTGCCGATCATGTTCGTGCGCACGAGGCGCAGGAAGACGCCGGCCGTCATCATGCCGAGGGTCAGTGCGGGCAGCACCGCGTACGACAGCACATCCCAGACGTTCGCCATGTCGCCCGTGCGGAACGCGTCGATCAGGTAGATCCCCGTCGGATTCTGCAGCAGCTGCAGCTGCAGCTCCGTGGCGACCGAGGCCCGGCCGGAGACGGGCAGCCATCCCAGCCAGACGCCGAAGATGAGCTTCATGATGAGGCCCGAGAAGAACACCGGCGTGGCGTAGGTGAAGATGGCGAACACGCGCAGGGCGGCATCGGGGCCACGATCGCGATAGTACGCGGCGAGCATGCCGAGCGGAATACCCACGACCAGGGCGACGAGCAGGGTGTAGACGGCGAGTTCCAGTGTCGCCGACCCGAACGTGAGGAGCACATCGGTCACGGGCCGGCGATCGCTGAGGGTCGTCCCGAAGTCTCCCGTGAAGACCTTGCCGAGATACTCGAGGTACTGCACGAGAACCGGCCGATCGTAGCCGGCCTCGGCGATGCGCTGGGCGAGCTGGGCCGGTGGCAGCCGATCCCCCACCGAGGCGGTGATCGGATCGCCGATCGTTCGCATGAGCAGGAAGACCATCGTCACCAGGATGAAGACGGTCGGAATGATGAGCAGCGCCCGCCACAGGATGTAGCGGCCCAGCCCTCCCCCGCTCCGCTGCTTCTTGGCAGCGGGCGTGGTCACAGCGGTGTCGGTGATAACCATGTGCACTTCCGGTGAAATGATGAAAGCGGGCGGACGCTCATGGCGCGCCCGCCCGCTTTCAGCCTATCTACTTCGTCAGCGTGCCGAAGCGGAACTTGAACGAGGGGTCGAGGGTGACGCCCTCGACGCCGTCGACGGCGACCGCGACCTGAGCGCCCTGCTGCATCGGGAGCGTCGACAGGTCCTGGGCGAGCTTCGCCTGCACCTGATCGAGAAGCGCCGTGCGCTCGTTGGGATCGACGGTGACCCGCTGCTGGTTCAGGAGCGAGTTCACCTCGCTGCTCTCGTATGCGTTCACGAGGAAGTTCTCGGGAGCGAAGAACGGCGTCAGATAGTTGTCCGGGTCGGAGTAGTCGGGGAACCATCCGAGCTGGTACACGGGGTAGAGGTCCTGGACGCGATCCTTCGTGTACTGCCCCCACTCCGTGGACTGCAGGTCGACCGTGAAGAGGCCGTCGGCCTCGAGCTGGCTCTTGATCTGCGCGTACTCCTCGGCGGAGGCCGCGCCGTAGCGCTCGCCCGCGTACTGCAGCTGCAGGTTCACCGGGGTCTCGACGCCCGCGTCCTGGAGCCGCTGGGCCGCACGCGCGGCGTCCGGGCCGCCCTTGCCGTCGCCGTACAGCCCCTTCAGCGAGTCGTTCGCTCCCAGCACGCCCTCGGGAATGTAGGAGTACAGCGGCGTGTACGTTCCCTTGAAGACGCCGGAGGAGATCTTCTCGCGGTCGATCAGATCGGCGGTCGCCTGGCGAACTGCCAGGGCCTTGGCCGGATCGGCCTGCTCGGTCGTCGCGCCGAAGGGCATGGTGTTGAAGTTGAACACCAGGTAGCGGATCTCGCCGCCGGGGCCCTTGACGACGTTGAGGCCGTCCGTGCCCTCGAACTTCGCGACGTCCGTGGCCGAGAGGCTGCGGAACGCCACGTCGACGCCCTTGGTCTCGATGGCCTGGCTGAGGTTCGACTCGTTCGCGAAGTACTTGACGTTGACGGCCGAGTTCTTCGGGGCGCCCCACATCCCCTGATAGGCGTCGTTCGCCTTGAACGCGGCCAGGTTGCCCTTGTCGAAGTTGTCCAGGGTGTACGGACCGGCGAACGGCTTGCCCTTCACGATGGCCGCATCATCGGCGACCGCGTCGGCCGGGAAGACGTCCTCGTCCACGATCGGACCGGCCGGGCTCGAGAGCACCTGCGGGAAGGTCTGATCGTTCTCCGACTTCAGGTTGAAGACCACCGTGACGTCGTCGGGAGTGTCGATGCTCTCGATGCTGCCGAGGAGGCTCGAGGGGCCGTTGGGGTCGGCGATGGCGATCTGACGATCGAAGGTGAACTTCACGTCGGAGCTCGTGAGGTCGTTGCCGTTCGCGAAGGTGAGGCTCGGCTTCAGCTTCACCGTGTACTCCTTGGGAGCGGTGAACTCGGCGGACTCAGCAATGTCCGGCTGCACCGTCGACTCGCCCACGGGGTTGTTCATCAGGAACGGGTAGACGTTGGTCATCACGGCGAAGGAGCCGTTGTCGTACGCACCCGCCGGGTCGAGGGAGGTGACCACCTCGGTCGTACCGACGGTGATCGCACCGCCCGAGCCGCCGGCGTTCGAGCCGCCGCCGTTCGATGCGCAGCCCGACAGTCCGAGCGCACCCGCTGCCGCCAGCGCGACGAACCCCAAGCCGATTCGTGATCGCTTCACTGGATTCCTCCTTGAAATTCCCACCCGCGCCGGGGCATGCCGATGAGCCGCCCCCCCACGAGAAGATCCGATGTCTGTAACGGATTCAGCCTAGCGAGCCGCCGAGACCCCCATGACCAAAACCGGCTCTCGTGACGGCTTCGTGATCGAGTTCTGTAGCTCCCCGAAAAAAGTTCGATGCGGAATCCGGTTCGAACTGTAAGGTTTCGCCATGCTCCGTCGAGCGCCGGCAGTATCCTGGGGCGATGAGGCTCCAGTCCGCCCGCACCCGACGGCTTCGCACTCGCCTGCGCTGGGAGATCGGCATCGTTCTCGCCCTCTCCTTCGGCGCCTCCGCCGTCTACGCGATCGTCTCGATCGTCGAGCGGGTGACGCGCGACACGGCGCTCGCATCGCAGACCGCCACGATCAACCGCCCGCTCGCCGAGCGACCGGAGTTCGATCTCGTCTACCAGCTGCTCGGCTTCGCGTTCGGGATCGCCCCCGTCGCCCTGGTCGCGTTCCTGCTCTGGCAGGGCCCGCGGCCGCACCTCTCGCGCCTCGGCCTCGGCGCTCCCGCGGGCGGCGGGCGCCTCGGATGGCTGCGCGAGGTCGGGGGCGGCGTCGGCCTCGCCGCCCTCATCGGCATCCCGGGCATCGGCTTCTACCTGCTCACGAAGTGGATCGGGATCAACACGACGGTGGTGCCGACCGAGCTCGACGCGTATTGGTGGACCGTGCCCGTGCTCGTGCTGCAGGCGCTCAAGGCGGCGCTCGGGGAGGAGCTGATCGTAGTCGCGTACCTCTTCGAGCGGCTGAAGCGGCTCGGAGTCGGCCCCGTAGCTACGGTGGTGTCGAGCGCGCTGCTGCGCGGCGGCTATCACCTCTACCAGGGCTTCGGCGGCTTCGTCGGCAACGTGATCATGGGCCTCGTCTTCGGCTGGGCGTACCTGCGCTGGGGGCGATCCGTCCCCCTGATCGTCGCGCACTGGGTCATGAACATCGTCAGCTTCGCGGGCTACCCGCTCGCCATCGCGCTCTGGCCGCAGCTCTTCGCCGCCGCTACTTGATGGTCTGCACGAAGGCGTCGGTGAGGCCCCACAGCTCGTCGTAGAGCTCAGGCGCCGCGGCGCAGCGCTCGGCCGGCTTCAGCACCTCGTATTGGCCGGCGGCGGTCTGCACCGCGCCCCAGTTGCCCTCGCAGGGGAACTGGGAGATGAGCGGACTGTCGAGCCACAGCTCCGCGTTGCCGTTCTGGAGCGTGTACTGGGTCATGCCGAACTTCGTGCTCAGCTGGCCGCTGACCCCCCACTGCGTGATCGGCAGCGTGCTCGTCTCGCCGACCTCCACCTCGGGCACCTTGTCGGCCTCGGTACCCTTGCCGTCGGTCGCGCCGGGATCGCCGGTCTGGGTCGGCTGGGCAGAGGTCCCGTTCGACTGCCCGGCGGGATCCGTGGTCGATCCCGCGTCTTCCCGGCCCCCGCGCGCCGCATTCACCACGATGATCGACGCGACGATCGCGAGGACCGCGATGACGCCGACCACGATCCAGGGCCGCGCCCGGGCCGCGCGCTCGCTCACCCGCGGGTGCTCCCGCGTCTGCGGGCCGCGCTTCCCCGCGGGCAGCTGGGCGGTGCGCACCCGCTCGGCCTGCTCCTGCGCGAGCCGCTGGCGGGCCGGAACGGGCCGCGGCTCGTCCGCCGACGGGCCGAAGAGTTCCTCGAGTGGGTCTTTACTCACGGTCCTACCCTAACGATTTCCGATGCCGGTTCCGTAACCGGGGCCTCCCGGCCCGCCCGGCGCGATCCGCTCGGCGAGGGCCGCGATGTGCGGCACGTCGGTGCCGCAGCATCCTCCGAGCGCGACCGCGTTCGGCGCATGCTCGCGCAGGCTCGCCTCGAGGCGCGCGAACGTCCGGGGGTCGTCCCCCTCCCCCGTCTCGTCGTGCCTCGCCGCGTTGAGCCGGAAGCCGACGATCCGGTCCAGCTCCGGAGCGCCCGCGCAGGCGGCCAGACCGGCCGCCGCCTCGTCCGGGTGCGCGCAGTTCACGAGAAACCCGCACGCGGCCCCGCCGGTCGCCGCGTCGACCTCGCCGATACCCTCCGCGAGGGTGCCACCGCCGGCGAGCCGCCCGTCGGCGTCCACGACGAACGAGACGGCGACGGGGATCCGCGCCCGCTGCGCCGCGCGCACCACGCCGACGCCCTCGGCGGCGTCGAGCGTCGTCACCGCGGTCACGCGATCCGCCCCCGCTTCCGCGAGCGCGCGCACCTGCGGCCAGTGATAGCGCTCCGCCTCCTCGGCCGTCATGCGCTGCGACGCATCGTAGTCGTCGTAGCGGGGGCCGACGCAGCCGTTCACGAGGATCTCCGCGGCCCCGCCGCCCTCACCGCCGGAACCGTCGTGCTCCTCGGCAGTTCCCCGCACCAGCGCGACCGCGTCCGCGTTGGCCCGATCGAGCGCTTCGGCGTCGTAGCCGAGGCGCTCGGCCCAGTCGGGATTCGCCCGCCAGGTCGGCGTGTCGAGCACGAGCGGAAGCCCGCGCCGCCGCGCCAGCTCGACGAACGGCCGGTAGTAGGCGCGCAGGGCCTCGCGCCCCTCGGCGCCGTCGAGCAGCACGAACGCCGCGAACTCGGGCAGCTCCTGCCCCAGACGATCCGCGAGCGCCGTCTCGATCCCGCCGTCCGTCAGCACCGCGCCGGCCGCGCCGAACCCCGCTTCCGTCTCGGTCATGCCCTCCTCCTTCGCCCCAGGGCCGCCCGGATCGCCTCTCGCCGCGCGTCGAACCCGCGCACCTTCGCGAGGTGCCGGTCCATCGCGCCGGAGTCGCGCAGCGCGAGGGTGCCCGGGTCCCCTCGCTCGATCCCCGCGCGCCACCGCCGAGCGATGAGCCCCATGCGGGCGTCGACGGCCTCGAGCAGGTCAACGGGCTCGACGGCGCCGTAGGCCTCGGCGGCGAGCGCCAGCCTGCGCGCCGCCTCGGCGGCCGGTATCTCGCGCAGCAGCGGCACCCCCGACCAGACCAGGAACGCGATGTCGTCGACGGGGCGTCCGGGCCCCGCGCGGTCCCAGTCGATCATGCCCGCGAAGTCTCCGCGCACCACCAGCCAGTTGTAGAGGCCCGGATCGTTGTGGCAGATCACCTGGCCGTCGCTCAGATCCTGCACCCCCTGCCGCCACTCGAGCGGTCCCGGGCGGAAATCGCTCACGACGTCGTGGAAGCGGCGGAGCCAGGCGGCCGCGCTCGCGAGCGCCCGGTCGCCCGCCTGCTCGGTCTCGGGATCGAGCGTCTCGCCGGGGAGATAGTCGAGCACCTCCCGGCCCTCGTCGTCGAAGCCGTGCACCCGCGGCACGCCGTCGAGGCCGTGCTCGCGCAGATGCTCCAGCAGTCGGTGCACGGCGGGCGTCCACGGACCCGTGGACCGGTGCACGCGGGCGTCGTCGCCGGGAGCGCCGATGCGCCACACTCCCCCGGATCCTCCGGGCAGGTACTCGGTGTCCACGTCTCGACCCTACGGCATCTCCCGGGCGCGCCGGACTACGCGCGGTGCACCTGCCGCTCGACCGCCCGCAGCTCCAGCGGGGCCGTGTGCGCGGGCGGCTCGCCGTGCATCTGCACGTGCAGCCGCTCCATGCGGGTGTCGAGCTCCGCCGCGATATCGGCCGCGAGCTTGAGCTCGCGCGTGAGCGAGTTCGGCACCTGGCGATCGTACTTGTAGTAGATCTTGTGCTCGAGGCTCGCCCAGAAGTCCATGGCGATGGTGCGGAACTGCACCTCGACCGGCACGTCGACGCGACCGCTCGACAGGTAGACGGGCACCGAGATGATCGTGTGCAGGCTCTTGTAGCCGTTCGGCTTGGGCGACTCGATGTAGTCCTCGACCTCCAGCACCGTGATGTCGTCCTGCTGCGTGAGCAGATCGAAGAGCTGGTACACGTCGCGGATGAATGCGCAGGTGACGCGCACGCCGGCGATGTCGTGGATCTCGCGGCGGATCTCGTCGAAGTCGTTGCTGAGACCGCGGCGCTCCAGCTTGGCCACGAGGCTGTCGACTGACTTCACCCGGCTCGAGACGTGCTCGATGGGGTTGTACTCGTGCATGTGCAGGAACTCCTCGCGCAGGATCGCGAGCTTCGTCTCCACCTCCTGCATCGCGAAGCGGTACTCGAGCAGGAAGCGCTGCATCTGGTCGCCGAGCGACCGCAGGGCGCTGGCGGAGATCGTGATCTCGTCGCCGCCGGCGTTTCCGCCGCCGATTCCCCTGGTCGAGCCCGTATCGAACGTGTCGAGTGCCGCAGTGCTCATGCGCCCCACCCTAACGAGCTTGATGATGAACGCGCTGAGACTTTCCGCAGCCGGTCATGGGCCGGGGCTCGTCCAGAGCAGCACGCCGTAGGTCTCACCGCCGGGAACCGGCACGAACCCCAGATCCATGTAGAGCATCTTCGCGCGCACGTTGCGCCCGTCCACCGACAGGCTGACGTGCCCGATCCCGCGCGCTCTCGCGGATGCGAGCAGCTGGCGGATCAGCAGCCGTCCGATGCCGCGACCGCGCCACGGGTCGTCCACCCAGACGCAGAACTCCGGGGTCGCCGCATCGATCCAGCCGTACCCCGGGCTCTCAGCGGGGAGGTGCAGCGCCCACGCCACGCCGACCGGTTCCTCCCTGCGCTGGGCCACGACGCCGAAGTCTCCGCGCTCGGGATCGAATCTCGTGTACCGAGACAGGTCGGGACGCTCCAGCACCTGCTCGGCGGTGAACAGCGGCGTCTTCCAGTTGAAGTTGCCCAGTGCGGCTGCGAGCATCAGCTCGTCCTCCCCCGCCCGGAGCGGGCGATAGGTCACCGTCGATGCTGCTGCTCCCATGCGCCCATCTTCTCTCCGGAATCGCTCCAGTCGGTTCAGCCGGAGACGACCAGTCGATCGTGCAGCCGCTCCAGCTGCGCCTCGCTGAGACCGTTCGCCAGCAGATAGTCGCGCACCGACCCGTACCGGCGCTCGATTCCGGAGAGGGCGCCCTCGATCGCGGCGATCGGGGTGCTGCCGACGAGGCCCTCGAGCATCGGGGTGATCTCGACTCCGGCTCTGCGCATGTCCTCGAGGCGCTGAACGAGCCAGACGTCGCGCAGGTGCTCGGCCGAGGCCGCGTAGTCGCCCACGACGTCGTCGCGGTCGACGCCCGCGGAGAGCAGCGTGAGCGCCGCGACCGCTCCGGTCCGGTCCTTGCCCGCGGTGCAGTGGAACACCGTGGCGACGGAGCCTGCGGGATCGTCATCGTCGGCGAGCAGCGCCACGGACGCAGAGAGGGTGTCGGAGTGCTGCAGGTAGATGAGCTCGGTGAGCGCGACGATGTCGAGCTTCTCGACGACGTGGACGGCCGCGTCGGGAAAGATCGGGCTGGCGACGAGCGACGCGCCCTCGGGGAGCATGTCCGGAAGATGCGCGCGCTCGCGCTCGTCGCGCAGGTCGACCACCCGCGCGACGCCCAGATCGCTCAGCTGCGCCCGCCCGCGGTCGCCGATGCGGTGCAGCGCGTCGGAGCGGAACAGCGCGCCGGAACGAATCGTTCCGCCGTCGGCACGATAGCCGCCGAGATCCCGGAAGTTGTAGGTTCCCTCGATGGCGATCAGGCGGTCCGTCATGCCTTCAACCTAACAGAGGCGCCGGGCTCGTCGGAGGGCCGGCCGGGCCGGTCTCCCGGGGGCTCTTCCCGGCCCTCGTGCAGGTACAGGTGCCGCGGCTCGGAGGGTGCTGCTCACGCCGCGGGGGCCGCGCTACTCGCCGTCGTGCTCCGCGCGGAACACGTGCACGAGCGCGTTCGCGTGCCCGTGGCCCATGCCCTGCTCCTTGAGGAAGGCGACCTGTTCCATGTGCTTCTTCCCCGCGACCGGTCGCAGCTCGGCCATCCACGCCTCGATGGTCTTCCCGTACTTCGCCTCGATCGACGGGAAGTACGACTTGGGTCCCTTCACCGGCTCAGCCATGGTGACCTCCTTGTTCCACGGGTACAGGCTATCGAACGGGCGGCCCTTCCGGAACGGTTCCGCGCGCCGCGCTCTCGAGCGGCGCGCGGCCGCCCGACGAGTCCCAGCTCATCCGGCTCGAGGGCGGTCGTCCCCTGAAGAGCCGGGGGCGGCGGCGCCCGCAGGAGCATCCGAGATCAGAAACCTCCGCAGCGCCTCCACGACGATGTCCGGGGCATCCGCGTGCACCCAGTGGCCGGCCCCGCGCACCGTCACCCGCCTCGTGCGCGGGAAGAGCGCGCGCATCGACGGCTCGTCCCCGTCCGCGACGTAGTCCGATCGCTCGCCGCCGATCCAGAGCACCGGGCCCGTGAACCGCAGATCCCCCGTGTCGGGGAATCCCATCACCGCGTCGAGCTCGGCGCGGAGCAGTGCGAGGTTCGGCTCCCAGCGGAACCCGTCTCCGTCGCGCCTCAGGTTCTGCAGCAGAAACCCGCGCACGGCGTCCTCCGGGATCCGCTCCCGCAGAACGACGTCCGCGTCGGCGCGGCGTTCGAGCCGTTCGAGGCGCACCTCGGCGAGCGCGTCGAGCAGCTGTCGGAAGTTGCCTCGGGAGGCCGCTCCCCCGACCGGGGCGATGTCGATGACGACCAGGCGCCGCACCAGGCCGGGATGGCGCAGCGCCAGAACCATCGCGACCTTGCCGCCCATCGAGTGACCGACCACGTCCACGGGCCCGTCTGCGGCGAATCCCTCCCGCAGGTGCTGAGCCACGAGATCGGCGATCTCGAGGTAGTCGAACTGATCCGTCCACCCGGACCGTCCGTGGTTCGGGAGGTCGACGAGCAGGCTCATTGCCTCGGGGGCGAGGGCCGCGGCGATGCTCGTGAAGTTCTTGCCACGACCGAAGAGGCCGTGCAAGAAGACCACGCGCGGTTGGGCGCCGCGCCGCGCCTCCCCGAGGATCGCGGAGTGGATCGGAGATGAGAGTCGAGGGGTCACATCCCCAACCTACCGGCGAGCACCCGTCATCCGTCGAGGCCCTCCTCCGAGAACCGGCGCGACCCGGCCCGTCGTTCACCCCGCGTTCGTCGGTGCGCCGCATTGCGCTGCGATAATGACGGCGAGATGGAAATCATCGGACAAGCGATCCCCCCGGCAGGCGCGATCGCCATGGGCGCGTTCTTCACGATCCTGATCATCGCGGTGGCGCTGGCCGTGATCGGCTTCCTCCTGCGGCAACGACCGTTCAGAGAGGAGAGGGCCAGAGCTCTCAGCCTCGCAACCGCCGGCACCCGCACCCCGGCGCTGGTGCGCGCGTGGAGCCGGGAGTCCGCCACCGAGAAGGCCTCGAACCTGCGGCTCACGGTGAGCTTCGCGGCCCACGGCGTCGAACGCGAGGTCGAGGTACCGGTCCGCGTCGATAAGGATCTCATCATCGGTTTCGCGCCCGGTACGACGATCCACCTGCTGATCGATCCCGCCGACCCGGCGCGGGTGTGCGTGGACCGCTCGCTCAGCCCCGTGGAGGTGCCGCGCAGCTGAGGAGCCGCACGGCGCGACGGGCGCGAGCTACGCGCCGAGATGCGGCCGGGCGTTGCGAACGGCTCGGATGATCGCCTGAGGCCGCCTTCCCGGCCGAGGAGGCGCACCGGATTCGGATCGGCTCAGCACGTCGACGACCGAGAACCCCGCATCCTCGATCCGAGAGGCCAGCAGACCCGCCGGCCAGTAATAGGCGTCGATGACGGCGTGGTCGAAGGGCTCGAGGTCGGTTCCGGTGAAGAAGCCCACGAGAAGCGAGCCGCCCGGTCGGATGCTCCTCGCGAACTCCGCGAGCGGGACGCCGATGTCCGCCGGGTCGGTGTGGATGAGGGAGTACCAGGCGAGGATCCCGCCCAGACTCCCATCGGCGACCCGCAGGTCCTCCGCCCGCCCGTCCCTGAACCGGCACTCCGGATAGCGGCGCCGCGCAGCGGCGAGGAACTCGGCCACCGGTTCCACGCCCTCTACCTCGACGCCCGCCGAACGGAGGAGGTCCGTCCACTGCCCCGGCCCGGACCCGACGTCGAGGACGAGCCCCTCGACGCCCCTCGCCCACTGCAGCACGCGCTCCAGGTCCGACGGCGCCGCGTCGTCGATGCTCCCCACCGCCTCGATGTACTCGGCGGCCCTGGAGGCGTAGGCGGCGCGAACGGACTCGAGGCTCATCGGGCAACGCTAGCACGGCGGCAACGACATCTACGTCCAACACATCCCCCAGTGGGACGGTGAGAAGGGCGCGGCGGCCCGATCCCCGCCGTGCTCAGCCGAGCCGATCGACGCTCGCGGCGACCACCGGGAGAAGGATCTTCTCCTCGGCCATCTCCAGGAACGCGTCGACGTCGCCGCGGGAGTAGGAGATCTGCTCGCCGTCGACCACGTAGGCGCTCTCGCTCCGGCCGAAGTACTGGCCGTAGGGGCGCGCGTCGAGCACGATCCCGAACGAGATGCTCTGCATCTGGCAGTCGTACCTGCGCTCGGTGACCACGCACGAGGCGCCACCGACTCGCACGTCTGTGCCGCTCTTGTCGGAGGTGTTGCGCTCGACGAACTCCGCGCTGCCGGCGGCCTCGACGGTCGTCGTGAACGAGACCGCGACGTTGCCGTCCTCGAGCCGCAGACCGTCCACCGGAAACCCCACCGCGGTCTCGCAGTCCGCCTCCGGAACCGTGGCCATGCCCCCGCCGGGACCGCCCAGACTCAGAATCCTCAGCTTGCGCTCCCTGCCGCTCTGCGCCACCCCGTCGAGCTGCGGGAGGATCGCCGAGAGCGTCGCCTCATCCGTGAGCGCGCACGCGGACGGCCACCGGTCGAAGACGAACGCCCCGGACTCGTCGAGCGGGATGTCCAGGCTGACGGGATCTCCCACCGCCTCGGGCTGCGACACGATCTCGATCGGCTCGACCGCGGCGTCGGCCGACGGCCCGGACGATCCCGGTGCCGCGGCGCAGCCCGTTACGAGCAGCACGGCGCAGACGCACCCCGCGGCTGCGAGCATCCTCTTCCCCATACCTTCGAGCATATGCCGCGGCACGGGACAAGGCAGAACGGTGGGGTCGAACCGCGACCTGGCGCCCGGCACATATCGAAGCCCGGCGATCCCCGCGCGTTCGAGGTCGCTGAACCCGAGGTCATCCACGAGCATGACGACCACGTTCGGGGGCGCCCTCCCGGGCGGTGCTCCGCGGCGGCCACCACGGCTCGGAGTCCGAGACGAAATCGCTCGCGACGCCGCCGAAACCCGCGTACGCCTCACTCGTCGCCTTCCGCCCCCGCAGTGCCTCGGGTCCGTTTCCGGCCTCCGGCCGATCGATGAGGGTCGGAGACGTCCGGGAGGTCCGGGAACTCTCCCCTGATGAGCGCCCCCTCGAAGAGCACGGCGTCGGGGGCGGTGTCTCGGATCCGATCAGGGTCGACGGTCATCGGATCCTGATTCAGGATCGCGAGGTTGGCGTGCTTGCCCTCTTCGATGCTGCCCAGCCGATCCCCGAGGCGGAGCTGGAGCGCACCGTTGCGGGTATACCCGTCGAGCAGATCCTCCCTGGAGATCCTCGCATCCGGCGCCTCCCGCATCGACGTCCCCGGGACCGTTCCGCGGCTCGGTCCGAGCGTCTCCTCCGGATCGAGGCGGGTGTGCGCGATCTGCATCCCGAAGTAGGGATCGGCGCGGTGCGCCTCGTAGTCCGACACCACGTCGCTGCCGTAGCTCACGACGCCTCCGCTGCGGATGATCGCGTTGAACTGGTACATGCGCACGAACCGGTCCCACCCGAGCCACGCGGCGGCGCCCAGGCCGAAGTATCCCCCGGACCAGTGGCAGGTCCAGTTGATGAAGACGCCGAGGCCCGCAACCCGCTTCATGTCCTCCGGGTCGACCAGCTCGGCGTGGGCGAGGGTGACCTGCAGCGCCCAGGCCGCTCCGGCCGTCGCGCGGGCCTGCTCGACCGCGTCGAGCGCGACGCGGAAGCCGTTGTCCCCGACGACGTGGAGATGCAGGTCGATCCGTTCCCCGTTGAGGATGCGCATCGCCTCCACGAGATCGTCGCGTCCCATCCTCAAGACGCCGTGGTCGTGCTCGTGTCCCTCGAGCGCGAACGGTTCGAGCACCGAACTGGTTCCGATCTCGTTGGTTCCGTCGAGGAAGAGCTTCAACGCGTTGACCCGGATGAGGGGGCTGCCGAAACGTGCCTCCAGCCGCCTCACCTCAGAGATCGCATCGGACAGGTCGTCGAGGGAGCTGAACTGCACCGCACCGTGGTAATGCATGTTGAGCCTCCCCCGTCGTTCGAGCTCGGCCGCGCTGCCGAGGAGGTGCTCATCGGTGATCGCGTCGAAGAGCGCCGAAACCCCCTGGCTCGAGAGCGCATCGATGAACGTCGAGAGCAGCTCGGGCGTGGCGCGCGTCGGAGGAGCCCACCCGATCTTCTGCCACATCCGGTCTGCGAACAGGGTCCAAGCCCCCTCGAGCACGTGCCCGGTCGGGGTGACGCCGTCTGCGCCTCGCTCGAACTGCATGGCGTGGTCGTTCGGATTCGGCGCGATCGGTGTGGACGCGTCGACCTCGAGCAGCTCGAGCATGCGCGTGTTGATCGTCGCGGCGTGATCGGAGCTGTCCTGCATCAGCACCGGACGATCGGAGACGTACTCGTCGATGATCGCGGCCGAGGGGCCGCCGGGCCCCCAGACCCCATCGGAATCGTAGTACTCCGCGTAGATGAAGGGGACCTCGGCCGGAGGGTGCTCCTCCGCGTACGCTTGGAGATGGCGGAGCTGGCCGCGGACGTCGCCGCCCGCCGGGAGCGCGAGGTGCCAACGGGTCAGCACGAGCGAGGGATGGGTGTGCGCGTCGACGATCCCGGGCACGATCGCGCGGCCGCGGACATCCACGACCCGGGTGCGCGCACCGACGAGGGAGGCGACCGCCCGGTCCCGGCTCTCGCCGACGAAGACGATCGTCTTGCCCCGGATCGCCACCGCCGAAGCGTTCGGCCGCCGCGCATCAGACGTGTAGATGCGCGCGTTGGTCAGCAGCAGGTCTGCGGGCTCCTCCGGCGCCGCGAGGGCGTCTTCAGGGCGTGTCATTTCTCTCTCCGTTCTCACGAGTGCTTCCTGGTCGTGCCCGATGCTGCCGGGAACGGCTCGGGCTGCGGCCGGTAGCTCGACGATCTCGAGCACTTCTGGCGGTCCGTATGACGCGTACTGGACCGCGCGAGCCTTACGTGGCAAGCTGACGCCTCCGAGGGATGGGGCCGACGGGCGCGATGTACTCGCCGCGTCAGGCGCCGGAGTAGGCGATCGCCTGGGCGGCGCGCATCAGGGGCTCGCCGACCGAGTCGACGTCGAACTCCCGGAATGAAACGAGCGCCAGCACCAGAGGCTTTCCGCTGACCGCGGAGCCGGGAACCACCGCCGCCGCGCTGTAGCGGCCGGGCATGATCTTCCCGAGGCCGAGCGCGAATCCCCGGCTCCGCGCCTCGCGAACCTCCGGGGCCTCGTTCTCGGTCTCCGGCCGCGTCGCCGCGAGCGCGGTCCGGATGGTGAGGGGGCCTTCGGGATGACGGAACCCCGGCGGCGTGTACACGTGGAGGGCCGAGGACGTAGGGGTCTTCGCGAGGACAGTGGTCATCTCGTCGCCGTCTGCGTCGATCAGCATCGCCGTCATGCCGGTCTCGTCCGCCAGCGCGGAGAGAATGGACTCCAGGCCCGCCGGGAATCGGCTCGAATAGGCGTGGGCGAGCTCGAGTACGCCCGCGCCGAGGTGGTAGCGCTTGTTCGCGTCTCGATGAACGAGACGATGACGCACGAGTGCCTGGAGGATGCGCCCGATCGGAGCCCGTTGCGTGTTGAGCGCCCTCGCGAGCTGGTTGATCCCCAGCCCCTCGGTGTGCTGCGCGAGGAGATGGAGCAGCTCGCCCGCTCGGTCCACGGTGGTCGAGATCGGGGCGGCGCCTGGTTCTGCGGTCATTCGGATCGTCCTTGCTCGAGGGTGTCGACGGCTACCAGCCTAGGGTCGGGGAAGCGCTCTTCCGTCGTCTTCGGCGGAAGAGACCGGCGCGGCGGGCGGGCGGCGTCATCGGGGCTCACCGGGGCTCCATCCCTCGTGGATACGTCGAGGCCTCGAGCGGCAGCAGCACGGCCCCCAGCGCTCCGTTGGCCAGTGCGCCGTGCTCGTCGAGCCCGAGGTACTTTCCGGTCGACCGGTTGTTCGCGAGATCCAGCAGGAACACCGAGGAGCTGAGCGCCGCTTCCTCTCGGAAACCGAACACGTAGAGGTTCTCCGCGAAGCGCCAGTAGGTGGCCTCATCGGTGTCGTTGGCGCCCGGTTCCCAGCCGCGGATGCACTGCCAGGCCACCGATGAGGAATTCAAGTAGATCTGCTCGAACACGAGGTCTGCCGAGTAGACGCTGAGCAGGCGGCGACCCAGCAGCTCCGCGGTGGGGCCGGGCTGTTCGACCCCGGCGGCCTCCACACCTCGGAGCATGCCGAGCGCGAAACGGTGCTCGAAAGCGACGGGTACGTCGTGACGGGAGGTGTCCGCGACGGTTTCGACGAGGAGCGTCCGCCCGGTCGCGCGCTGGAGAACGAGCGTGAGCGAGCGCCGTGCGTCGGAGGAGCGGCACCAGATGTCCACGAAGAAGCAATCGACCGCGGCTTCGACCGCGTCGTAGGGATCGGTGCCCCCGGTGCCGTCGGGCAGCCGCCACGCGACCGTGTGCTCGCCGAAGTCCAGCGCGAGTTCGCCGTCGGGCAGGGTCACCGCGTACGCTCGTCCGGTCAGCGCGGACGACTGAGGAAGACGATGCTCGAGCAGACCGCTCACCTCGCGCGGGCTATCCGTCGGGTTCATGCGCGACTCACGCTCCATTCTGATGCACGAGAGCGCCGCCGACATACGTCCGTTCGACCCGGCAGCCCCCGATCTCGCTCGCCGGGAGCTCGAGCGGATTCCGGTCGAGCACCACGAGGTCCGCCCGGTTCCCGACGCGGATGCTTCCACCGGCATCGTCGTGATTCGCCCACGCCGAACCGGCGGTGAAGGCGGTCAGCGCCGCCGCGAGCGGCACCTGCTCGTCGACGCCGAGAGGCGGGATCCCCGGGGGTGCTCCGTAGAGCGTCCGGTTCACCGTCGCGTGGACGGCCGCGAGGGGATCCGCCGGCGAGACCGGCCAGTCGCTCCCCATCGCGAGGGGAGCCCCGCTGCGGTGTATGCGGCCGTAAGGGAACTGCGCGTCCTCCCGCACCGCGCCCAGCTGCGACCGCGTCAGGTCGTCCTCCCCGGCTTCCCGCCCGGCCCAGAGTCCCTGAAGGTTCGCGATGACCCCGAGCTGCTCGAACCGCGGGATGTCCGAGGGATCGACGAGCTGGAGATGCGCGATCTGGTGGCGCCGGTCGCCGGTGCCGTTCGCGAGCTGGGCGCGCTCGACGGCGTCCAGCGCGTCCCGCACCGCGCGGTCTCCGAGCGCGTGGAAGTGCGCCTGGAGGCCCGCCCGATCGATCTCCTCGACGACCGCGCGGAGCGTCTCCGGGTCGATGAACGAGAGGCCGCTGTCCCGCGCGTCATGGCCGCAGCGATCGTGATACGGCTCGAGCAGCGACGCGGTACCGGTCTCGACGACGCCGTCGAGCATGATCTTCACGCTCCGAGCACTGTATCCGGAGCCCAGAGCCGCGGCCGAGTCGCGAGCCGCGGCGAGTTCCGCCACCCGCTCGACGATGAGCTCCACCGGGCAGTCGCGCTCCCACCAGAGCGCCCCCACCACTCGCGCCGTCAGCCACCCGGCGGCCTGACCTCGAAGATAGGTCTCATGGCTGGCGGCGCCGACACCGGGCCGGAGCACCATGGCGTCCTGCCAGCCGACGATGCCGCAGGAGTGCAGGTACCGCTGGGCTTCGCGCAGCGCCGCGTCGTAGTCGGCCTCGGTCTCCTCCGGGGCGAGACGCTCGACGAGCTTGCCCGCGCCCTCGTGCAGCAGTCCGGTTGGCCGCCCGTCTTCGTCGCGCTCGATACGGCCGTCGGCGGGATCCGGCGTGTGCTCGTCGATGCCGGCGAGTCGCAGCGCGAGCGTGTTCACCCACATCGAATGGTGGCCGTGATCCGGAAGGCACACCGGCCGGTCCGCGACGACGGCGTCGATGTGCTCGCGATGCGGCCCGGCGGCCGGGAACGCCTCCGCTGCCCATCCGCCCCCGATGATCCACGACTGCTCCGGGTGGGCGGCGGCGTACTCGCCGATTCTGCGCTGGTAGCCCGAGAGCGTCGTCTCGTCGAGGAGATTGCACCGCAATCGCTCGATTCCGGCGCGTATCGGATGGGCGTGGGCGTCGATGAATCCGGGAAGGAGCAGCCGGTCGCCGAGCTCCACCACCTCTTCGGCCCGGGCGAGGTACGGCGCCACCTGCTCGTCCCCCACCGCCGCGATCGTACCGTTCTCGACGGCGACCGCGCGTGCGATCGGCTCCTCCGATCGGGCGGTGAAGACGACGCCGTCGCGGAAGACGGTCACTCCTGGGTTCGCATATGCCATGGCACTCGCCTCACATTACCTGGATCGAGGATGTCGGTTCGGGGATGTCGGCGCGGTGGGTCGGCACCCACCCCGGCCTGGGAACGCTGTCCCGAAGCTGTCTGGTGTACGGGTGCTGGGGGTCGCGCAGCACCTCGGCCGTGCGCCCCCGTTCGATCACCTGACCGCTCTGCATGACGACGACGTCCTCGGTCAGATGCCTCACCACGGCCAGGTCATGGCTGATCAAGATGAACGTCGTGCCGAACTCCACCCGGATATCGGTGAGCAGGTTGAGGATCTGCGCCTGGATCGAGACGTCGAGCGCCGCCACCGCCTCGTCCAGGATCACCACCTCGGGGTTCGCCGCGAGCGCCCGAGCGATCGCGATCCGCTGCATCTGCCCGCCCGAGAGCGCCCCCGGCCTCGAGGTGCGCTGCCGGGTGTCGAGACCGACGAGATCGCACAGCTCGATGACCCGGTCCCGCCGCGCGCTCCGGTCCAGCTCGGCCCGGTGGATGCCGAGCACCTCCGCGATCACCTGCTCGGCCGTGTACCTCGGATCGAGCGAGGAGTACGGATCCTGGAACACCATCTGCACCTCGCGGGCGCGACGACGCCGTTCCGCGGCGGACCTCGCGGGCGCGCTGCGATCGCGACCGAGCACCGTGATGGTGCCCGAGGACGGGCGGAGCCGGCCGATGATCATGTTCGCGAGGGTCGTCTTGCCCGATCCCGACTCCCCCACGATCCCGAGGGATCCGTGCCGTGGAAGCTCCAGGCTCACCTCGCGAACCGCGGTGACGCGGCCGAACCGCTTGACCACGCCGGACACCTCGAGAATGTTCTCAGACGCCATGCTGCTGCACCTCCCGGAGCGCGGAGGCGGCGTGCAGCTCATCCGCCCGGATGCACCTCACGGTCCCGCCCTGGGTTTCCTCGAGCGGGATGGGGCCCGAGCGGCACTCGTCGACGGCGAAGCGGCAGCGCGATGCGAAGGCGCAGCCCTCCGGCGCCTCGAAGGCGCTGAGCGGACGCCCCGGGATGGCCGGGAGCCGGTCCAGTGTCCGCTCGAGGGGCGGCCGCGCTGCGGCGAGCGCCGCGGAGTAGGGGTGCCTGGCCTCGTGGTGCAGCAGGCTGCTGCCGCGCACCTCGACGATCTGCCCCGCGTACATCACGGCCGTGCGGTCGCAGATGGCGGCGGCGAGATCGAGATCGTGCGTGATGAAGAGCATCGACATTCCCCGCCGTCGGCGCAGCGCGTCGAGCAGGGCGATCAGGTCGGCCTGCGTGGTCACGTCCAACGCGGTACTGGGCTCGTCGGCGAGCAGCAGCTTCGGTTCCATCAGCAGCATCGCGGCGATCAGCACCCGCTGCAGCAGGCCGCCGGACAGCTCGTGCGGGTACTGGCCGAGTCGCCGCTCCGGGTCGGTCACCGCGAGGTCGACGAGCGCCTCGGTTGCGAGGCGCCGGGACGTGCGCCGGTCCACCCGGCGCACCGTGCGCAGCGCCTCGGTCATGAAGTCGCCGATCGTGCGCACGGGATTGATGTGCGCCCGCGGGTTCTGGAACACCATCGCGACATCGGCGCGGTGCGCCCGGAGCGCGCCGCCCCGGAGCGACCACACATCGCGGCCGAGCACGCGCACGGACCCCTCGACGCGAGCGTTCCGCGGCAGCAGCCTCCCCACCGTGCGCGCCGTCATCGACTTGCCGGAACCCGATTCGCCGACGAGCCCGAGCGATTCCCCCGCCTCGAGCCGCAAGTCGATGCCCCGGAGCACCTCGCGGTGCTCCCCGGCCACCGGAAGGGAGACCCTCAACCCGCTGAGTTCCACGATCGCGTCGTCCATCAGCTGTCCTCCCCTTCCTGGAGCATGCGTTCGCCGAGCACGTTGACGGCGACGACGATGGCGACGATCAGCAGACCGGAGGTCAACGACTCCATCGGGTAACCGGAGAGGATGCCGTTCTGCCCCTGCGACACCATGACGCCCCAGTCCGCGGCCGGCGCCTGCACGCCGAGGCCGAGGTAGGAGACCGCGGCGAAGGTCGAGATCGCGTAACCGAAGGTGAGCGTGCCCTGCGCGACGACCGACGGGAAGACGTTGGGCAGCAGGTGCCTGAAGCACACCGAGAGGCCGGACGCCCCCTGGAGCTCCGCGGCGATGATGTAGTCCTTCGCCCGCTCGCGCAGGGCATCGGCCCGGACGATGCGCGCGAGGAAGGGGATGAACGCGATCGACAGCGCGACGATCGGCCCGGTCATCCCGCGCCCGAACACGGCTGCGGCGAGGATCGCGAGCAGCAGGCCGGGGAAGGAGAACACGAGGTCGAACGCGGCCGAGATGACGGTGTCCATGCGGCCTCCGAACCACGCCCCGGCGATGCCGAGCGCGGAGCCCAGCACCACGCTCACGATCGTGATGATGGTCGGAGCGAGAATCGCGGTCTGTGCGCCCGCGAGCAGGCGGCTCAGCAGATCCCGCCCCTGGCTGTCGAAGCCGAGGGGGTGCCCGGCGACCGGCCCCACGAAGGCGTAGGCCTGGTCTGGAAGCGTCGGATCGTACGGGGCGAGCAGCGGCCCGAAGAGGGCGAGCAGGAAGACGAGCGCGATCACGGCGATGCAGATCGCGGGTACGACCCCCCGCACCGAGGTGGTGGAGCGCTTGGCCCGGCGCCTCGTGCGCGGCAGCGCGGCCGCCTCGGCGCTCATGCCCCGCCCCCGAACCGAACGCGCGGATCCAGCAGGCCGTACGACACGTCGATGATCGTGTTGATGACGACGAAGATCAGCACGTAGATGACCGCGATGCCCTGCACCACGGGGAAGTCGTTGTAGGAGGCGGCCTGCACGAGCGCGCTGCCGAGCCCGTTGATGCCGAAGGCCTGCTCGACGATCGCGGTCAGCGCGATGAGCGACGCGATGGTGAGACCCATGACCGTGGTGACGGGGATCATCGCGTTGCGGATCACGTGCCTGCGGGTGGTCGGGCCCGGAGGGATGCCGCGGCTGACCGCGGTCTGCACGTGCTCGCGCCCCATCTCCTGCCGCACCGAGGTTCGGGTCACGCGGCTCACGACCGACAGCGAGGCGACCGCCAGCGCGACGGCCGGCAGGGTCAGATACCAGATCCGCTCGGGATACCCGTCGCCGGCGCCGCGGGTCGGGAACCAGCCGAGCGCGACCGAGAAGACGCCCAGCAGCACGATCGCCGTCACGAACGGCGGCACCGCCATGAGCACGGTGGTACTCGTCAGGATCGCGGTGTCGGCGAAACCGCGGCGCAATCCGGCGATGATCCCGGAGCCGACACCGATCACCGCGATGATCGCCGCGGCGTAGACGGAGAGCTCGAAGGTGACCCCCATGCGCTGTCCGATCACGTTGGTCACCTGGTCCGAGTACATGAGGGAGTTGCCGAGGTCGCCGCGCAACAGGTCGCCGAGCCAGGCGATGTAGCGCAGGAAGAAGGGATCGTCCAGGCGGTACTGCTCCCTGAGCGCCGTCTCCATCTCCGGAGCGATCGTGCGTCCACGGGACAGGGCGGTGATCGGATCCCCCGCGAGATAGAGGGAGGAGAAGACGAGGAACGTCGAGACGAGCAGCGTCATGACGCTCGCGATCAGGCGCCGACGCAGGTATGCGCCCAGCCCGGCGAGGCGGTGGGAGCCGCCTCGCCTCCGCCTGGTCGAGGCGACGGCCGAGCTCATGATCCGGCCCCGGGGCGCGCGTCTGGCGCCGCGTACCATCCGTCGCGCCGCTCGATGGCCCGGGCCGCGGCGAAGATCGCGCGCTCCTCGTAGGGCCGGCCCACCAGTTGCACGCCGATCGGCACGCCGTTCGAGTCGTGGCCAGACGGCACCGACATCACGGGGCAGGCACCGAGCACGTTGAACGGCACGGTGAGCGCGACCTCGAGCAGATCGAACCAGCGGCGCCCGCCGATCTCTACCGCGTCCTCGCCCGCGTAGTCGAGATCGGCGAAGATCTCGGTGCTGCCCATGGTGGGGCACAGCAGCATGTCGTAGTCGCGCAGCACCGCCGACAGGGCGAGCCAGAGCTCGCCCTCGATCTCCTGCGCCTCGGGGAGGCTCCCGCCCTCCGCGCGCTTCGTGTGGGCGGTCACGTTCGCGATCAGGGGAGCCGAGATCTCGCCGGGGTGCGCATCGAGATACTGATGGAACCCGCCGAACGACATCGCGTAGTGGATCGTGGCCGCGCGCAGCACCCGCTCCATCGGCAGGGAGAGATCGACCTTCTCGACGGTGGCGCCCGCCGCGCGCAGCACCTCGGTCGTGCGGGCGAGGGAGGCCCGCACCTCGGGGGTGACGGGCCAGTCGCCCAGATCGGTCGACACCGCGATGCGCAGCTGCGACACCTGCCCGGCGTCCGGCGCGGACACCCGCGGCCAGAGCGAGGCGGGATCCGACCAGTCCGGCCCCGCGGTCACGCTCTGCATCAGGGCGACGTCGTCGACCGTGCGCGCCATGGAGCCCAGATGGAGGTAGTGGTCGAGATTGGCGGGCGACTCGATCGGAATGGTGCCGCGCGTCGGCTTGTAACCGACGACTCCGCACATGCTCGCCGGGATGCGGATCGAGCCCGCGATGTCCGAGCCGGTCGCGAGGGTCGTCGTGCCCGCGGCGAGCGCCGCCGCGGAGCCCCCCGACGAGCCGCCGACCGCGTATCGGGGGTTCCACGGGTTGCGGGTCACCCCCCACAGCTTGGAACTCGTGATGCCGGCGGCGGCGAACTCCGGGATCGTGGTGCGCGCGTGCACGATGGCGCCGGCCTCAATCAGCCGTCTGGCGAAGACGGACGTGTGCTCGGCCACGACGTCCCTCATCGGCAGCGATCCCATGGTGAACGGCTGTCCGGCGATGCTGTCATCGGCCTTCACCGCCACGGGGATGCCCTCGAGCGGGCGTGCGGAGTCGCCCCCGCGCGCCCACCGCTCGGCCGCCTGCTCCGCCTGGGAGCGGGCCTCGTCGTAGAAGGTGTGTCCCAGGGCGTTCACCGTCGGCTCGATCTGCTCGGCGCGGGCGATGACCGCGTCGAGCAGATCGACCGGCGAGAGTTCACCCGTGCGGAACATCCGCAGCGCCTCGGTGGCGGGTGTGTAGGCGAGGTCGCTCACTGCTCGGCCGCTCCCACCATCCGTGCCCAGGGGCCCGCCGTGTAGCCGGTGCCCGAGGCCGGCGGGCCGGTGATCTCCTTCGACATCACGAGTGAGTAGTGCTGCTCGGCGAGCGGAATCAGCGGCAGATTCTCCGTCACGATCTTGTCGGCCTGGGCGACGAGGGTGGCCCGCGCGATGGGGTCCTCCGTCTGCCGCGCGCGCGTCAGCAGGTCGGTGACCTTCGGGTCGCTCCAGCCGCCGTAGTTGTAGAGGGCATTCGGCAGCACCACGGTCGTGAGGTCCGGGCCCGGTTCCGCGAACATGCCGCCGGTCGAAGTGCTGGCGACGTCGATCCCCTGCCGCGCGGACGGGTCGTAGAAGATGCTCGTGTAGTCGGCCACGGCGAAGTTCTTCAGCTCGATCTTCAGCCCGATCGCGCTGCCCGCCTGCACCACCGCGTTGGAGGCCGCGGTGATCGACGGCAGGCTGGTCGATGCCATCACGATCGTCTCGCCCTCGACGCCGGCCTCCGCGATCAGCTGCTTGGCCCGGGCGAGATCCTGAGTCATCGGCTTCAAGCCGCCGAGCACCTTGTCGTAGGCGTCCTGCACCTGGCTCCAGACCGACGAGTTCGTCGAGCTCCGCGGCACGGATGCCTGGCCTCCCGCGTATGCGACGCCGAGGTACGCCTTGCGATCCATCGCCAGCGACAGCGCTTCGCGGACGCGCAGATCGCCGAGCACCCCGTCGAAGTTCATGACCGCGAGCGCATCGATGGTGGTGTTCCAGCCCGACGTCACGGTCACGCTGTCGTCGGCTGCGAGCTGTTCGTACCCGGTGATCACGGGGTTGAAGGTGCCGTCGATGCTGCCGCTCGTGAGGCCTGCGTTCAGATCGGCCCCGCCGGGGGCGGCGACGAAGGTGATCTGGGGCACGAGCGCCGCGTTCTCGGCGTCCCAGTAGTTCGCGTTGCGCTCGACGACGACGTCCCCTCCCGCCTGCCACGACTTGAGGGTGAACGCCCCGGTGCACATCACGTTGCCCGGGGGCGTGCCGTACTCGGCGCCGAGACCCTCCGCGTACCCCTTCTTGATCACCGTGCTCGCGGAGGTCGCGAGGAACCCGCGGAGCCAGTAATCGGGCTGTGCGAGCCTTACGGTGACCTCGTTATCGCCGGTCACCGCGAGGCTCGCGATGTTCTGCAGGCCGTCGGCGTACAGGCTGAGGGCCGGATCCTTGGCTCGCTCGAGGCTGTAGACGACGTCCTCGGGCGTCACCGCGGTGCCGTCCCAGAAGGTGACGCCCGGCTTCAGGGTGATCACGAGTTCGGTGGGTCCGGTGTACTCGGCCGATTCTGCGAGCCACGGGGCGATGGTCCCGTCGCCCTCTTGCATCAGCAGCCCCTCGCAGAGAGAGTTGAGCACCGAGCCCTCCGGCTGGTCCATCGCCTGGATGGGGTCGAGCGACGCCACAGGGCGGTAGTTGGCCCAGGTGATCGGGCCGTACTCGCCGACCGCGGCCGGCGTGGTGTTCTGCAGGTCTCTCGAAGCCGCCGCATCCGCGCCGTTCGCGGTCGGGGGCGCCGCGCCGCATCCCGTCAGAAGCAGCGCGACGCTCGAGCCGAGTGCGGTCGCGGCGAGCCACACGCGGGCCCGTGCATGTCGGTGTTTCATCATTAGCTACTCCTCGTTGAGTGAGAGTGGTCGGAACTCGGTCGTCCGGGCGAGCCGAGTCGATATGTCGGGAGGGCGTCCGCCCTCGGATCTACTCGGCCGCGCCCTTCTTCTGGAACTGCTGCAGCCACTCCTCGGAGGGCTGCTCGCGCTCGTGCTGCGGATGCGGCCCCGGGATGTATCCGATGCCGCCGATCTCGATCTCCGGCCCATCCGGGTGATCCTTGGACATCAGGTACTGCCCGACCCGATCGAGCGATGCCTCGACCATGAGCGCGTGGCTCGCGGCCGTCAGCATGTCCCGGTGTATCCGCTCGAGGCGGTTTCCGCGGAAGACCGCGGGCGAGCCCGCCTGCTGGAAGATGAGATCCACAGCCTGCCGGGACACCTGGACCGCGTTCACGACCGCGGCGTGCAGCCTCACGCGAAGATCATACGGGATCGGCCACTGCTCGACGGCTTCGTCGTACGCCTGCGCGGTGAGGTTCCAGAGGTGCGTGCGCGCCGCATCGATCATCGTCGCGGCCTTGCCGAGCGAGACCTGGTGCAGCTGCTCCTTGCCCATCTTGGCCTGTCGGTACGAGCCGCGTCTCGCCGAACGGCTGACCAGTTCGAGGTACTCCTCGATCGCCGCCTTCCCGAGGCCGAGGGCATGAGCCCCGTGACCCATGATGTTGAACCAGTACCGGTACAGCGCCCGGTCGTACGGACGCTTCCAGATGCCCGCCTCGTTGACCATCTCACGGGGGACGAAGATGTCCTTCACCTCGAAGTCCCCCGATCCGGTGCCGCGGAGCCCGTGGCCGTGCCACGTATCGATGAGCGTGGCGTCCTTGGCGGGCCACATCCCGACGATGAACCACGGCAGCCCGTCTCGGTCGTTCGTCACGGGCTCATCGTTCTCGTCGTAGAGCACCGAGCGCCCCGAGAGCCAGTTCGCCTCCGGAGAGCCGCTCGTGAACGACCAGCGGCCGCTGATCCGGTAGCCGCCGGGCACCCGGACCGCCTTGCCCGCGGCCCGGCCGATGTTCGATGCCGTGATCCACCGATCCTGCTCGAGAAGCCTCTTCATCACATCCGGCTTCAGGAAGGTCTGCCCGACGTGCAGCATGCACAGCCACCCCACGGACCCGTTCACGCGGCTGATCTCCTCCATCGCGTCCATCCACTCGAGCGGGTGGACCTCGAGACCGCCGAGCTCCCGGGGCAGGAAGGCCCGGTACATGCCGTTCTCGTACAGCGCGTCGGTGATCTCGTCGGGAATGCGACGCTCCTCCTCGATGACCTCCTCGGCCTCGAGGAGCATGGGCTCCAGCTTGCGCGCCTCCTCCAGGAGCGTCGGGCGCCCGTGCACCTCCGGGTAGGGGGCCGGATACGGAGCAAGCGAGTCCTCGCTCGATACGTCCACGGTGACGTCGGTAGTGCTCATCGACAGGTGTCCTCAATCTCAAACCGGCTTAAGTACAATAAAAGTACTTGATGAATCTTTAATATACCTAGTTTCGACTTCCTCGACACCCTTGTCAAGCGCGTCGTCGAGATCTTTCAAGACTCATAAAAGTACGGGTTGTGTCACTTACTGCACCCTGCGCACCCGGGACGCCCTGAGGCCCCGGGCGCCCGAACGAGAGCGACGACCATCTCCGTCGGGCCCGATAAGTATTAAAAAAGTACTAGTTGTAGCTCTATGTATACCCAGCTTAGGCTCGTACGTATCCGCACCGCGAGGGAAAGGACCGATCCGGTGGCTGTACTCGATATCTCACCAGCGCACACCGTCCATCAGGACCCGCGCAGCTTCCGGGACGCTCTCGGACGCTACGCGACCGGCGTCGCGGTCGTCGCCGCCCTCACCCCGGAGGGCCCCGTCGGCATGGCGGTGAACTCGTTCACCTCGGTATCTCTCGATCCGCCCCTGATCGCGTTCTGCCCCATGCGCACCAGTCGGTCGTGGGCGCAGATGAGGTCCATCGGGAGCTTCTCGGTGTCCGTGCTCCGCGATGTGCACGAAGACGCCGCGAGGCTTCTCTCGAGCAAGAGCGCCGACAAGTTCTCGGCCCATGACTGGCGCCCCGGGCCCTCCGGCCACCCGGTCCTCGCAGACGCGCTGGTGTGGTTCGACACGGTCATCGAAACCGTCACCGACGGCGGCGACCACGAGGTCGTTCTCGCCCGGGTGAACGGCTGGTCCGATCCGAGCAACGATGCTCCGCTCGTCTTCTTCGGCGGCCAGTATCGATCGCTCGAAGCCCCGATCGGCTAAGGAGCTCCACGTATGCGCATCCTCATCGTCGGATCCGGGATCGCCGGCCCTCTCACCGCTCTGAGTCTCGAGCGCGCCGGATTCACGGACATCGTGATCGCCGAGCGCAATGAAGAGATCCGGGGGCTCGGCGTCGGGATCAATCTGCTGCCGCATGCCGTGCGCGAGTTCACCGAGCTCGGTATCGCGGATCGGACCGCGGCCCTGGGAGTCGAGCCGAGCACGCTCAGCTACTACAACCGTCACGGACAGCGGATCTGGAGCGAGCCCCGCGGCCGGGCCGCCGGCTACGACTGGCCCCAGCTCTCGGTGCACCGGGGCCGCCTGCAGGTCGAGCTGAACGAACTGGTGAAGGAGCGTCTCGGCGGTGTCCACCGGCTCGGCCGCAGGCTCATCGACGTTCAGGGCAGCACCGCCGTTCAGGGCAGTACCGCCGTCTTCGAGCTTTCCGACGGGAGCAGGGAGGAGATCACCGCCGACATTATCGTCGCGGCCGACGGCATCCACTCGGCGGCCCGGAAGCTGCGCTTCCCCGGAGAGGGCGATCCTATCTGGAGCGGTCTCACGCTGTGGCGGGGCACCGCCTTCGTGGAGCCCTACCTCGACGGCGCCACGATGATCATGGTCGGCGACGCCGACCAGAAGTTCGTCGCCTACCCCCTCGGCCCGGTCCGCGAGAACGGCACGCAACTCATCAACTTCATTGCCGAGCGTCGTTGCGAGGGCCTGCCGGGCGCCGACTGGAACAGACAGGTCGAGCGGGAGCCCATCGCGGAGTTCTTCGAGGGGTGGAGCTACGGCTGGCTCGATATCCCCGGAATCATCCGCTCCTCGGAGGAACTGCTCGAGTACCCCATGGTCGATCGCGACGCGCTGCCGGGGTGGACGTTCGACCGTCTGGCCCTGATCGGGGACGCGGCCCACGCGATGTACCCGAACGGCTCGAACGGCGGATCGCAGGCCACCCTCGATGCGCGCACCTTCGCCTACCGTCTCGCGACCGCGGATAGCATCGCATCCGCGCTCAAGGCCTACGAACAGGATCGGCTCCCGTCGTGCACTGCCCTCCTCGCGCTCACCCGTCAGACGGGGCCGGAGCGAGTGATGCAGCTCGCCTACGAGCGAGCACCGGAGGGATTCTCGGACGTGCACGAGGTCATCTCGCAGGAAGAGTTGGAGACCATCGCCGCCGATTACAAGCGCGCGGCGGGCTTCCACCCGGACAGCCTGAACGCCCGCTCCTCGCTGAACGCGCGAGTGGCGAAGTGATCGGCCCGCTCCCCACCCCGACCTTTCTCTGGAATCGGTCTGCGAGATCGAGGTGCGCCTCGGCGGTCCGGTCGACTTCGGTGTGACCCGAGACGGGCATCGCCGCTTCACTCCGATCATCGGCGGCTCGCTGCGGGGGGATTCCGGGAAGCGCTCTGGAGGGCGCGAGCGCCCGGATCCTCACCGGCGGAGGCGATCGCCAGCTGCTCCGCCCCGACGGGGCGATCGAGAAGCTTCTATGGCGGCGCCGAAGCCCACCGTGTCACCCAGCCGGTGAAGGATCCCGGCGACGCCGGGAGGGCTCGGCGAAGGTCCCGCACCCGTACCGCTCCCAGATCTCCACGAGCTCATCCGGACCCCGGCCCCGGTACTCCTCGCCGCTCTCCGCCGAAACGGCTGCATGAGGAACGAAGTCGGCGATCTCAACCCAGCGGAGCGCGGCGCAACGAGACATCGAAACGCCACGCGCAGCCTCTCGCCCTCACGTGGAACTGACGCATGATTCGCGACTGTAGAATCAGTCGAACTGGAAGGACGCGGAGGCGCAGATGAGTATACCGGCGGGATGGTACGACGATGGTTCGGGGCATCGGCGTTGGTGGGATGGACAGCAGTGGACGAATGACTACGCTCCGGTCCAGGGCGGAGTCATCCCTGCGCAACCCGCTCCGGGCGCGGACTCGGACACTGCTGCTCCGGTGATATCCACCCCGGCGGCCGGTCGAGTGTCGCCGGTTCTGGGACTCGTCGGCCTCGGGTTAGCGGTGCTGGGCACGATCCTCGCGTGCATCCCGGCGGTGTTCGGTGTCGGCGCGGTGCTGCTGCTGGCCGGGTTCGTGGTGTCGCTGGTCGGGCTGTTCACGAAGAACACGGCGAAGTGGCCGTCGATCGTGGGCATGATCCTCTCAGTCGTCGGCGGCGTCATCGGCAGCATCGTGCTCGCGATCGTGCTGGCGGCGAACCTCGCCGGCCCGGTCCTTCCGACCGCGCCGACCGATGCCCCGCCGTCGACGACGGAGCAGCCGTCAGACACGCCCACCAGCGACCCGAGCGAGACACGCCCCTCCCCGGAAGAGATCGCGGAGGGATACGCGGAGATGCTCCTCGCGGGTGGCATCACGACCTATGAGGACATGCCTGACTTCTATCCGTGCGTCGGGCAGCAACTCTATGACTCGGACTTGTCGGATGAGGCGCTCCGGCTCATCAGCACCGGCCAAGACCCGCCCGATTCGGAGTACGACGCTGCCTCCCAGATACTCCAAGACGTGGTCTTCACGTGCGACCCTAACGGCAGAGGCGTGTCCTGACGTGTGATCGTCAGTCACGGACGTCGGCCGGACGCGTCGCACCGTTCAAGGCCGGATCGGCGTATGGGAAAGGGCGCATCTCCCGCGCAGGTGGCCTCGCGTCGCATGACCCGTGTCAGTTCTCGATCCCCGAGACGCGCCGGATCCCAGCGTTCTACACGTTGAAACGCCACTCGCAGACGTCGCCGTCCTGCATCACGTAGTCCTTGCCCTCCATGCGGGCCCTGCCCTTGGCGCGCGCCTCGGCGACCGAGCCGCACTCCACAAGATCGTCGAACGAGATGATCTCGCCCTTGATGAAGCCCTTCTCGAAGTCGGTGTGGATCGCGCCGGCCGCCTGCGGCGCCGTGGCGCCCTTCTTGATGGTCCAGGCGCGCGCCTCCTTGGGGCCGGCCGTCAGATAGGTCTGCAGGCCGAGCGTGTCGAAGCCGACTCGGGCGAGCTGGTCCAACCCGCTCTCCTCCTGGCCGATGGATTCGAGCAGCTCTTTCGCGTCGGCCTCGTCGAGCTCGATGAGCTCGCTCTCGATCTTCGCGTCGAGGAAGATCGCCTTCGCGGGTGCCACGAGCGCCGAGAGCTCGTCGAGCTTCGTCCGATCCTGCAGCACGGCCTCGTCGACGTTGAAGACGTAGAGGAACGGCTTCGCGGTGAGGAGGCCCAGTTCCTTGATCGGCTCGAGGTCGATGCCGGCGTGCGAGAGCACCTTGCCCTCGTCGAGCGCGGCCCTTGCGGCCTTCGCCGTCTCGACCACGGAGGCGTCGATCTTCTTGTTCTTCAGTTCCTTCTCGAAGCGCGCGAGCGCCTTGTCGAGGGTCTGCAGGTCGGCGATGATGAGCTCGGTGTTGACCGTCTCCATGTCGCCCGCGGGGTTCACGTCGCCGTCGACGTGCACCACGTCGGGGTCGCTGAAGCCGCGCACCACCTGCGCGATCGCGTCGGCCTCGCGGATGTTCGCCAGGAACTGGTTGCCGAGACCCTCTCCCTCGCTCGCACCGCGCACGATGCCGGCGATGTCGACGAAGCTGACGGGGGCGGGCAGGATCCGCTCGCTGCCGAAGATCTCGGCGAGCTTGCCGAGCCGCTCGTCGGGCAGGCTCACGACGCCGATGTTGGGCTCGATCGTCGCGAACGGGTAGTTCGCCGCGAGCGCGTCGTTGCGGGTGAGCGCGTTGAACAGGGTCGACTTGCCCACGTTGGGGAGTCCTACGATGCCGATAGTCAGAGCCACGAGGGATCAGTCTACGCGACCGGCTCATCATGCCCGACGGCGACGTCTGCGAGTGGCGATCTTCGAGTTGACGCCGAGGGTGCTCCGGCGGGAGCCGATAGCGCGGGGCCAAGAATCGGAGTTCGGCGGCTTCTACGGGCAGTCGCTGACGTGACTCGGGCCTCTCATGCGCCCGACCGCCGATTCTGGTCGTCGAGGGTCGACGGTGCTGTTGGCGGATTCGTGGACACCGACGACGACGACGACCGCATCGAACTCGCCTGTTTCGTCATCGCTTCCCACTGGATAGGATCGGTCTGAGTGTGGTTTCGGCGCTCGAGAAGGGGATGAGGATATTGAGCGAGCGGCAGCTGGTGTTCCGGGATTCGCAAGGGCACAGGCGTTCGTTCACGATGGGCGATCGTGACCATCTCAAGTTCTCGAAGGCATTCGACGACTTCCTCAAGAAGCATGTGAGCGAAGACAACTCGACCTTTCGTCTGGAACGCGTGCTGACCGATGAGGTATTGATCATCGAAACCGAGTTCGGCATTATCGGACGGGTTCGCAACGGCGAGCGCCCTGAGGTCGGGTACCGCCGCTACGAGCGTCGCACCGACGCCGCAGAATTGCAGCTGCGCTTCGCCCATAGCGGTTATGGCGCTCTCGACGCGCAAGGCCCGTGGACTTCGGACCGTGAGAGTCTGCTGCCTGGCGACACGTTCGAGAACCTCGAACTCGCGTGGGCGCGAGAATGGCGCAGACACGAGCAAAGGCGGCAAGAGGTGGCCGCGATGCCGAAGCTTGATAAGCAGGCGCTGAAGCAGTTCTGCCAGGCGTGGGCCGACAGTGGGTACAACGAATACGTCGGCGACTCGGATATGCGCTATGTGCTCTTCGACGGTCGAACGCTCGACGAGGCCGGCGCAGCCCGGGACGAGCTGCTGCGGGCGGTCGAGATTCTGGGGCTTCGGATAGCCGAGGGTCCGGCCGGTGCTCCCACCGGTGAGATTCGGGTGCACTCCGACCCGCGCGTGGACATCGAACTCGAAAAGTGGTGACGAGGGAGCAGCCCACTCCAATCGCTCTCACCGGCAAGCGCGGACGGCTCGTTCTCCGCGGCGGAAGCGGAAGGGCTGGACGACGGCGATCTGCCTGCAACGAGCCAGTCATCGAGATCCGCGACGTCGCAGGCCGGCTCCTCCCTCGGCTCGTGGCCGAGCCTCCCCGTGACTCCGCGTTCTGGCGGGGGCTCGTCAAGCCGCAGATTCCTCGCGACCACGGCGGTATCACGCCATAGCCTCCGACTGACGCAGGCGTCTTGCCCGTGGCCGGTTCGCCATGGACTGTGCGGCGACGCGGGCGAGTGGCGCCCCGGGAACCGCGCGACCGCTCAGTTCGCCCCGTCGAGGTCCACCACCTCGAACTCGAGCAGATCCGCGCCGGTGGCGACCGGCCTGCGCGGCTGCTCACCCTCCCCGTGGGCGGCGGCGTTCTCGCGGGAGTCCCGCCACGCCTCGAAGTGCTCCTCCGTCTCCCACTGGGTGACGACGAAGTAGCGCTCCTCGCCCTTGACCGGGCGCAGCAGCTGGAAGCCCTGGAAGCCGGGCGACTCGTCGACCGCGTGCTTGCGGGCGGCGAACCGGGCCTCGAGCTCCCGCCCCTTCCCCTCGGGAACGGCGATGGCGTTGATCTTGACGACGGGCATGGGGCACCGGCCTTTCACTCTTCCCGCTCTGCGGACTGATTCATATGATGAACACCTCCACCGTACCGCGCGCCCGGATCCCGCGCACCCGCATCCCGCGCGCCCCCGCAGAACCGCCCCTCCGAGTGGCGCCGACCCGCGGAAATGCTACGGTGGTCCGCATGGGAACTCTGTGCAGCGCGCCCGATCGGCGCGCCGTCATCCGGGATCGCCGCGCCTGACGGCGCGATCCTGAACCTCGCCGCCGACCCCGCCGCGCGTCTCCTTTCGCGGCGCGCGGGAGTCGCGCGGCTTCGACGCGCCGACCTCCGAGCCCGCTCGCGCCCGGATCCCGGCCGATTCCGCCTGCCCCGGGCGCCCCACCACGTCTTCGGATGGAGCGCAATCATGCACCCCGCCTCCTCTCACCATTCCCACCCAAGGTCCCGGTACGGCGGCCGCCACGAGCTCGGCCAGAACTTTCTGCGCCACCGGCCGACGATCGAGCGCATCGCGCAGCTCGCGCGAGGCACAGCAGGCACGATTCTCGAGATCGGCCCGGGCGACGGCGCACTGACCTCGCGCCTCGCCGAGCTCGGCTGTCCCCTCGTCCTCGTCGAGCTCGACGAGCACCGCATCCGCCGTCTCCGCCGCAGCTTCCCGCGTGCCGAGGTCGTTCATGCGGACGCCATGCGCGTGACCTTCGACGCGGCGCTCGTCGTCGGGAACCTCCCCTTCCACCTCACGACCCCGCTGCTGCGCAAGCTGCTGCGCTCCCCGCGCTGGGAGCGGGCGATCCTGCTCACCCAGTGGGAGGTGGCGCGCAAGCGCGCCGGGATCGGCGGCGGCACACTGCTGACCGGCCAATCGGCTCCCTGGTTCGAGTTCCGGCTGCGGTGCCGCGTGCCCGCTCGGGCCTTCCGCCCTGTGCCCGGGGTCGACGGCGGCCTGCTGGACATCTCGCGCCGCGGTGCGCCGCTCGTCCCGGTCGCGGAGCGGAACGCGTACGAGAGATTCGTGCGACGCGTCTTCACCGCGCGCGGTCACGGCCTCGGGCAGATTCTGCAGCGGGGGCTCGGTCTCCCACGCGCCATGAGCGCATCAGCGCTGCGGGAGGCGGGCCTCCCCGCCTCCGCGCTGCCCCGCGACATCACCGCGCAGCAGTGGGCGGCCCTCTGGCGGGTCGCCGGGTCGGGACGGGCGTCGCCCCGGCCCGGCTCCGGAGGGGACTGATGCGGTGCGCGTCCCCGAACGTCGGACGCGTGTGCCAGGGTAGATGCGTGCCCGTCGACTTCACCGCCATCGATTTCGAAACCGCCAACAGCCATCCCTCCTCCGCCTGCGCGGTCGGCCTGGTGCGGGTGCGGGAGGGCCGAGTGGTGGATCGCGCGGAGTGGCTCATCCGCCCGCCCGCAGCGCACGCGGAGTTCCTCCCCTTCAACATCAAGATCCACGGGATCACCGCAGAGATGGTGACCGAGGCGCCCGAGTGGGCGGCGCAGCTCGTCGAACTGCGCGACTTCATCGGAGACGACGTGGCGGTCGCGCACAACGCGAGCTTCGACATGGGCGTGATCCGCGCCGCCTGCGCCGAGACGGTCACCCCGACCCCGAGACTGCGCTACCTCTGCAGCGTGCAGGTCTCGCGCAAGACCTACGAGATCCCCTCGCACCGGCTCCCCCTCGCGGCGGCGGCGGCCGGCTTCGGCGAATTCGCCCACCACAACGCGCTCGCCGACGCCGAGGCGTGCGCGGCCATCGTCTCGGACGCCGCACGGCGTCACGAGGCCGCAGACCTGGCCCAGCTCGCCAAGAAGACCGGGCTTCGCATCCAGCAGCTCAAGGCGATCCCGCTGAAGCTGTGAGGCCGGTGCCGCCCGGTCGATGAGCGCTCCAGCGGCGCGGAGCCGGCTCCGACCGACCCGCCGCGACCCGACGGTGCCTCTCCGTCTCCGAAAATGTCGGAGGGACCTGAGACCATGTCTGCATGGCAGATCTCGCTCCTCTCCTCGCACTCCTCGCCGCACTGGTCTTCGGCGCCGGGGGCTTCTTCGCCGGCCACCGCCTCGCGTCCGCCTCCGGCGCGCGTCGGGCCTCGGACCTCGCGGCTCAGGCCGAACGGGAACGGGCGTTGGCGGTGCAGCAGGCCAGGCTCGACGCCGAGGCCGGCGCGCGTCTGCTGCGCGAGGAGCTCGCGGCGGCGGAGACGCGGGTGCAGGGTCTCGAGGATCGGCTGCGCGACGCGCAGGAGAGCGCTCGGCAGCGCTCCGAACTCGACCGCGAGGAGCAGCGGGTGCTGCAGCAGCTCGCTCCGCTGCGCGACGGCCTGGGCAAGCTCGAGCGCACGGTGACGACGTTGGAGCAGCAGCGAGCGACCCAGCACGGCGAGCTGACGGAGCAGTTGCGGCAGGCCGCGCGGGCCGAGGAGAAGCTGCGCGGCACTGCGGAGAGCCTCGCGGCGGCCCTGCGCTCGAACAACACGCGCGGCCTATGGGGCGAAACCCAGCTGCGCCGCATCATCGAGGCGGCGGGAATGCTCGAGCACGTCGATTTCGAGGTGCAGCAGCAGTTGACCACTGAGCGCGGCGCGGCGCGGCCCGACCTCGTGGTGCACCTGCCCGGCGGCAAGTCCATCGCCATCGACGCGAAGGTGCCGTTCGACGCGTACCTCGAGGCGCAGCATCTCGGCGAGAGCGCCTCGAGCACCGACGAGGCCTCGGCGAGCGAGAGCGGGGCCGCCGCCGAGGCTCGACGGCGGGCGCTGCTCGCCAAGCACGCCAAGACGCTGCGCGAGCACATCGTCGCACTGAGCAACCGCGACTACTGGTCGGCCCTTCCCGACTCCCCCGAGCTGGTGGTCGCCTTCGTGCCGAGCGAGTCGCTGCTCTCCAGCGCGCTCGACACGGATCCGCTGCTGCTCGAGTACGCTTTCGAGCGACGGGTCGCGCTCGCCTCCCCGGTCAGCCTCTGGGCGATCCTCAAGTCGATCGCGCACAGCTGGCGGCAGGAATCGCTCACGACCGAGGCGCGCACCCTCTTCGACCTCGGCCGCGAGCTGCACTCCCGGATCGGCCGCACGGCCTCCCACCTCGACAAGCTCGGCCGCACGCTGTCCCGCGGAGTGCAGGACTACAACGCCTACATCGGGTCCCTCGAGCGCCAGGTGCTGCCCACCGCGCGCAAGATCGGCGCCCTCAACGGCGACAAGATCGGCATCGAACCCGCCCAGCTCGAGGACGCCGTGCGGCCCCTCGTCGCGCCGGAACTGCGCCCGGACACGAGCGAGGGCCCGGACGGTGACGTCTGAGCCCTCGATCTCCTTCGGCGCCGGATCAGCTCCAGCGGTCCGGATCCATGTCGCTGATGACGTGGCGGATCGTGCCCGAGTGCGAGCGCATCACAATGCTCTCCGCACGCACGAAGGGCCCTCGACGCTGCACGCCGTCGACGAAGTCGGCCGAGGTGATGCCGGTCGCCACGAAATAGCAGTTGTCGCTGGCGACGAGATCGTTCGCCTCGAGCACCCGGTCGAGATCGTGGCCCGCGTCGATCGCCCGCTGGCGCTCCTCGTCGTCCTTCGGCCACAACCGCCCCTGGATCACGCCGCCGAGCGCCTTCACCGCGCAGGCCGTGATGATGCCCTCGGGAGTGCCGCCGATCCCGACGCACATGTCGATGCGCGAATCCCAGCGAGCCGCGTTCACGCCGCCCGCCACGTCGCCGTCCATGAGGAGGCGGGTGCCGGCGCCCGCGCCGCGGATGTCGGCGATGAGCTGCTCGTGCCGGGGCCGATCCAGCACCGCGACGCGGATGTCGGACACGTCGACGTTCTTGGCCCTGGCCAGGGCGCGGATGTTCTCACCGATGGGCCGTCGGATGTCGACCACGCCGACGCCCGCGGGACCGCAGACCAGTTTGTCCATGTAGAACACGGCCGACGGGTCGTACATGCTGCCGCGGTCCGCCACGGCGATCACCGAGAGCGCTCCGGGCCGCCCCTCGGCCGTCAGGCGGGTGCCGTCGATCGGGTCGACGGCCACGTCGCACTCGGCCCCCTCGCCGTTGCCGACCACCTCTCCGTTGTAGAGCCAGGGCGCATCGTCCTTCTCGCCCTCGCCGATCACCACGGTCCCGTTCATGTTGACCGTCGCGAGGAAGCGGCGCATCGCATCCACCGCGGCGCCGTCGGCGGCGTTCTTGTCGCCGCGGCCGATCCACGGCGTCGCGCGCATCGCGGCCGCCTCGGTCGCGCGCACCAGCTCCATAGCGAGGTTGCGATCCGGCTGCCATTCACCCAGCGATACAGGTTCCATCATGCCCCCAAGCCTAGCCCCTAGACTGGATCGGGACAGCGGCCATCGCCGACTCGCTCAGACGCAAGGAGACCCCCATGCCAGTCGCGACTCCCGAACAGTACGCAGCCATGCTCGACGCGGCCAAGTCCGGAGGCTTCGCGTTCCCGGCGGTCAACGTTTCGAGTTCGCAAACCGTCAACGCGGCGCTCCAGGGCTTCGCCGAGGCGGGATCGGACGGCATCATCCAGGTGAGCACCGGCGGGGCCGACTACTTCGCGGGGCACACGGTGAAGAATCGCGCGGGCGGGGCGATCGCGTTCGCGAAGTACGCCGAGGAGGTCGCGAGGTCCTACGACGTCACCGTGGCGCTGCACACCGACCACTGCCCCGAAGAAGCGCTCGAGGGCTTCGTGCTGCCGCTCGTCGCCGCGAGCGAGGAGCGGGTCAAGAACGGCGGGCTGCCGTACTTCCAGTCGCACATGTGGGACGGTTCGGCCGTGCCCCTCGGCGAGAACCTCGACATCGCCCGGCAGTTGCTGCCCCGCCTCGCCGCGATCGGCGTCATCCTCGAGGTCGAGATCGGCGTGGTCGGCGGCGAGGAGGACGGCGTCAGCCACGAGATCAACGATCAGCTCTACACCACGCTCGACGACGCGGTCGCCACGGTCGAGGCGCTCGGCCTCGGCGAGCGGGGCCGCTACCTCACCGCACTCACCTTCGGCAACGTCCACGGCGTCTACAAGCCGGGCAACGTCAAGCTGCGCCCCGAGCTCCTCGCGGAGATCCAGGCGGGCCTGCAGCAGAGGTACGGCACGGGTGAGAGGCCGCTCGACCTCGTGTTCCACGGCGGTTCGGGATCCTCCCCCGAGGAGATCGCCGAGGCGGTGCGCAACGGGGTGATCAAGATGAACATCGACACCGACACCCAGTACGCGTTCACCCGGGCCGTCGCAGACTACACGTTCAAGAACTACGACGGCCTGCTGAAGATCGACGGCGAGGTCGGCAACAAGAAGCAGTACGATCCCCGCGCCTGGGGCAAGGTCGCCGAGGCGGGCATGGCCGCCCGCGTCGCGCTGGCGGCCGAGCAGCTCGGCTCGGCCGGGAAGTCGGTGAGCGCATAGTGGCAGAGCAACCGCGACCGGAGAACGAGCCGCGCCGCCGCGCGCCGCAGTACGGCGAACTGGCACCGGAGGGCTGGGAGTGGAAGCCCCCGGTCGACGGGACCGCGGCCTCGACCTCCCAGCCTCCGAACGACGGCACGCGACCGGGATCCTCGCCCGTGCCAGGCGTGCCGCACAATCTCGGCGCCGGCGACAGCGCACCCGCCTCGGCACCCGCAACCGATTCCCGACAGGAAGAGACCGGCCCCTCGCCGTACCGAGCGGAGCAGCCCCAGGCCGCGCCCGCTCCCCCCGCGGAAGGACGCAGGCCCCGTGTCGCCGACCGGGTGATCACGATCGTTCTGCTCGTCATCGGCGCGTTCGGCACGCTCAACTCGGCGGCCTCGTTCTTCGCGCTGGACTCCCAACTGCGCCTCACCGCCAGCATGATCGGCATCGAGTCGCCCGAGGTGGCGGGTTGGGTCAAGACGCTCGGCCTGGTGAGCGGGCTCGCGGTGCTGCTGCTGTACGCCGTCACCGTGATCTTCTCGATCCAGCGCATGCGCGCCGGAAAGCTCGCCTTCTGGGTCCCGCTCAGCGCGGGGGCCATCGCGGTGCTGCTCGCGCTGATCATCCCCATGATCGCGATGGGCGGCGCTCCCGAGATCATGCAGCAGCTCGAATCCGACCCCACCGGGTCGCTCGACCGCATGATGCAGTACCTGCAGGAAGGCCAGTAGAGGCGAGCCGACGCGCCGCGGGGAACCGCTCCCCGCGGCGCGCCACACGGGAACGCGAACGTACACGCTCGCGAGGCAGGTGCACGCTCACGACAGCCGGGCCGCTCGGGGCGGCGAGTCAGCTCCGCGCGCGGCCCCCGAGTGCCCGGGAATCCGGCGCCCCCGCCGCGTCCCTCCGCAGTTCCTTGGGCAGCGAGAACACCAGGTCCTCCTCCGCGGTGACGGCTGCCTCAACAGCCGAGTACCCGGCATCGGCGAGGTCGTCGAGCAGTTCCTGCACGAGCACGTCGGGCACCGACGCCCCGCTCGTCACGCCGACGGTGCGCACCCCCTCGAGCCACTCCTGCCGCACCTCGCTCGCGAAGTCGACGCGATGGGCGGCCTTCGCTCCGTACTCGAGCGCCACCTCCTTGAGGCGCACGGAGTTCGAGGAGTTCGCCGATCCGACCACGAGCACGAGGTCGGCGCGCGGCGCGATCTGCTTGACCGCCACCTGCCGGTTCTGCGTGGCGTAGCAGATGTCGTCGCTCGGCGGATCCTGCAGTTTCGGGAAGCGGGCGCGCAGGCGCCGCACCGTCTCCATGGTCTCGTCGACCGAGAGCGTCGTCTGCGACAGCCAGACGAGCCGTTCGGGGTCCACGACCTCGAGCGAGTCGACGTCGTCGGGCGAGTTCACGATCGTGACGTGATCCGGTGCCTCACCGCTCGTGCCCTCGACCTCCTCGTGGCCCGCGTGCCCGATGAGCAGGATCTCCATGTCCTGCTTCGCGAAGCGCACCGCCTCTCGATGCACCTTGGTGACGAGCGGGCAGGTGGCGTCGATCGCGTGCAGGCCCCGATCCTCCGCAGCGCTCACCACGGCGGGCGAGACGCCGTGGGCCGAGAACACGACGTTGGCGCCCTCCGGCACCTCGTCGACCTCGTCGACGAAGATCGCCCCCATCTTCTCGAGCGTCTGCACCACGTGCACGTTGTGCACGATCTGCTTGCGCACGTAGACGGGCGCGCCGAAGCGCTCGAGCGCCCTCTCGACGGCGACGACGGCGCGGTCCACCCCCGCGCAGTAGCCGCGCGGAGCCGCCAGCAGCACCCTCTTCGGGCCGTCGACCGGCAGGTCCTTCAGGCGCCCCGCCTCGCGGCGCAGGCGCGGCATGGCGAGGCTCACAACCGGCGCGCCGACGGTGCGCTGATCCCGCCCCGCCGGTGCCGCCGGTGCCGCCGTCGCCGCTGTCGCCCCGCCCATGCACTCGATGTTACCCCCCGTCGCTGATACCGCCGCCGCTCCGGCGAGCTCCTTCCTGACACTGCGAGTCCGAGGCCGCCGATAGGCTGGTCGGCATGGCAGAGGCAGCATCCACGGCCCCGGCGACCCGCGAAGCCCCCTGGCCGGTCGGGCTGATGAGCGAGAAGATCGCGGCCTGGATCGACCGGCTGGGACAGGTCTGGATCGAGGGCGAGATCACGCAGTGGCAGCTGCGAGGCGGCCACGTCTACGGCAAGCTGCGCGACCTCTCGCAGGACGTCACCGTCAGCTTCACCGTCTGGCGCTCGGTGGTGCAGCGGTTCACGAGCGACTTCGCGCAGGGCGACCGGGTGATCGCGCTCGTGAAGCCGAACTTCTGGGTGAAGGGCGGCACGCTCACCGTGCAGGTGTTCGAGCTGTCGCACGTGGGACTCGGCGAGCTGCTCGAGCGCCTCGAGCGGCTGCGGCGCCAGCTGCAGGGCGAGGGGCTCTTCGACGCGAGCCGCAAGCGGGCGCTCCCCTTCCTGCCCGGACTCATCGGGCTCGTGACGGGCCGCGACTCCGACGCCGAGAAGGACGTGATCCGCAACGCGACGCTGCGCTGGCCGGGGGTGGGCTTCAGGGTGCACTACGCGGCGGTGCAGGGCGATCGGGCCGCGGCCGAGGTGGCCGCGGGCATCGAGGCGCTGGACCGGGATCCGGAGGTCGAGGTGATCGTCGTGGCCCGCGGCGGCGGCGACTTCCAGAACCTGCTGCCTTTCAGCGACGAGCGGGTGGTGCGGGCCGCGGCGAGCGCGACCACGCCGCTCGTCAGCGCGATCGGGCACGAGGCGGATCGGCCGCTGCTCGACGAGGTGGCCGACCTGCGCGCCTCGACCCCCACCGACGCGGCCAAGCGCGTGGTGCCGGACGTCGGCGAGGAACTGGCCGGCATCGACCAGGCGCGGGCGCGGATGAGCGGGCGCCTCGGCCAGTTGCTCGCCCACGAGACGGACCGCATCGCGCAGCTGCGGGGACGCCCGGCGCTGGCTCTCCCCGAGCGCATCGTGGATGAGCGGGCCGAGGAGCTCGTGCGCTGGATCGCGCGCGGAACAGAGCTCGCGGAGCGCACCGTCGAGGACCGGGGCCGATCCCTCGCCGAAGCCCGGGCCCGCCTCGCGACGCTCTCCCCCAGGGCGACGCTCGAGCGCGGCTACGCGATCGCGCAGCTCGTCGGCGCGGACGGCGAACCCGCGGGGGTGCTGCGCAATCCCGCCGATGCGCCCGCGGGCACCGCGATCCGGGTCTCCCTCGCGGAGGGCGGGATCGCGGCGACCTCGGACGGGCCGGCGTAGCGGGTGGTGACTCGCAGTAGCACTTCGCTGACAATCGCCCTCATTGAGCCGAAGTCTTGAGTTACTCCCAGATCTATCTCCAGGGCTCATCGGCGGGCCGGGGTACGGATACGGTGCCATTGGAGGTACCGACATGCCTACAGTCCTCAAATTCTTGGCCTACCGCCTATTCTTCTACAGCAACGAGGGCGATGAGCCTCCGCACGTACATGTCGAGCGTGACGGCTGCACGGCAAAGTTCTGGATTCGGCCGGTAGCATTGGCGCACAGCCGACGGTTCAGCTCGGTCGAACTGAACCGGCTGAGCGACGTCGTGAAACTCCACGAAGCCCAGATCGAGGAGGCCTGGCATGAGCACTTCGATACTTGACGCATCCGCCGTCGATGTCCAGTTCGATGACCATGAGCTCCGCGTGCTGCTCCGAGACGGCCGCTCGATCATCGCCCCGCTCTCCTGGTTCCCCCGCTTGCAGCAGGCGAGCACTACTGCTCGCAGCAACTGGCGTCTTATCGGCAATGGCGAGGGCATCCACTGGACCGACCTCGACGAGGATCTCTCGGTGGCCGCCCTGCTGCGGATCTCCTGAGCAGTATCCGGGGTGCGCCAATGGCACAGGGTCTGAAGCCGTTCGCGCGGCCGCGTGCAAGATGTCGGTAATCTCGGCGCCGAGGCTGCCCGTCGTCATGCGGAACGAGAAGGTGGCGTAGACGCCGTCGATCGCGAAGGCCGTCTCCAGCGGGCCGGCCGGCTCGTCGAATCGGTCGCTCCCGGGTCGGTCCCGGCCGATCCCGCTGAAAAGAGCAGAGGGAGCACGCTCCGACGTGTAAGGGGCGGCCCGGACGCGCGCAGGGCCGGCCCAGAGAGGTCCACGGCGCCGCCGGGTAGACTGGGCCGCATGAGTGCCGAGACACCCGCAGACGCCGCCGTGCTCAGCTACGAGGAGGCGCGCGACGAACTCGTCCAGGTGGTCGGCCGCCTCGAGCAGGGCGGCACCACACTCGAGGAGTCGCTGCGGCTGTGGGAGCGCGGCGAGGCGCTCGCGGCGCGCTGCGAGGAGTGGCTGATCGGCGCCCGGCAGCGCCTGGAGGCGGCGCGGCAGGGCGCGACGCCGTCCGAAGACGGAGGCGCGTCGAACGAGAACAGGGCCGGCGCGTAGACCATGGCGAAGAAGCAGAAGCCGCCGGCGGTCGTCGCCGAACTCGGCCGCCCCGAGACCCCCGCGGAGACCGCGGCCCGCAAGGCGAACGACAGTCGCCTCTACCGCGACCGCAAGACCATCAACAACCTCGCCTTCTCGCTGCTCGTGAGCCTCGGGCTCGTGCTCGTGATCTTCCTCATGGTTCCGCGCGGCACGGGCGGCTTCGCCGAGCAGTCGGTCGACGTGCAGCAGCTCGCCTCCGATGCGGCTCCGACCGCGGGGCGCACCCTCGCGGCTCCGCAGGTGCCCGACGGCTGGAAGGCCAAGTGGGCGGGCCTGCGCCAGAGCGGCGGCGTCACCTCGTGGCAGATCAACTACACCACCGTCGACGAGGCGACCGGCTCCGAGGCATACGCAGCGGTCGCTCAGGGATTCACCGCCGATGGCTCGCCCCCCGACAGGTCATGGGTCGAGGATCAGCTGGAGCAGCAGCAGCCCACCGGTTCCGAAGCGCTCGGCGGCATCGAATGGACCGTCTACGACTATCCCGATCGGAATCCCGACCGAAGCAACATGCTCTTCGGTCTGCAGGGCGAGTGGAACGGCGACACGATCCTCGTCTACGGCACCGACGACCCCGCGACCCTCCGAGAGCTGGCGACCCAGGTAGCCGACTCGCTCGCCACCCCCGAGGAGCAATGATGACCGCACCCCGCGTGACTCCGCAGCAGGCCTGGGACGCCTTCGCCGCGGGCAACGAGCGCTTCGTCTCCGGCACGTCCGCCCACCCCAACCAGGACGTCGAGCGGCGCTCCGAGCTCGTGGGCTCTCAGGCCCCCGACGTCGCGCTGTTCGGCTGCTCCGACTCCCGTCTCGCCGCCGAGATCATCTTCGACTGCGGACTCGGCGACCTGTTCATCGCCCGCAACATGGGGCACGTGGTCGCCGAGTCCATCACGGCGTCGATGGAGTACGCGGTCACCGAACTCGGTGCGGCCCTCATCGTGGTGCTCGCCCACGACTCCTGCGGCGCCGTCGCGGCCGCCATCGACCAGACCGGCCGCACGCCCTCTCCCGTCACGGACTCGGTGCGCAACACGCTGGCGCCGATCCAGCCGGCCGTGCAGCGCCTGTGGCTGAGGGACAACCGGGACACCCCGTACGCGGATGCCTCCCGGATCGACGCCAACGCCGTGGGGCGCATCCACCTGACCGCGACGGTCAGCGCGCTCCTGCGCACCTCCCGCGCGATCAGCGACGCCGTCGACGCCGGCACCCTCGCGATCGTCGGCTGCCAGTACCGACTCACCGAGGGACGCGCCGTTCCCTACTCTGTGGTGGGGCCAGTCGAGCTCGACCTCGCGCCGCTCGGCTGACCGCCCGCCTTCCCTCCGAAGCCCCCTACCCGCCGCCCTGCGTCCGCGAAGCGGATCGCAGAGTCCACTCCGACACGAAGGAAGACCGTGACCGATAAGCACAGCGACGCGAACGCCGAGATCGAGTACCGCATCGAGCACGACACGATGGGCGAGGTCCGCGTTCCCAAGAACGCCCTCTACGCCGCCCAGACCCAGCGCGCAGTCGAGAACTTCCCCATCTCGGGCAAGGGTCTCGAGCCCGCCCAGATCGTGGCCCTGGCCCGCATCAAGCGCGCGGCCGCCATCGCGAACAGGGAGCTCGGGATCCTCGAGGTCGGCGTCGCCGCAGCAATCGTGACGGCGGCCGAGGAGGTCATCGGAGGCGCCCACCACGACCAGTTCCCGGTCGACACCTACCAGACCGGCTCGGGAACCTCGTCGAACATGAACATGAACGAGGTGCTCGCCACGCTCGCCACGAAGCACCTCGGCGCGCCCGTGCACCCCAACGACCACGTCAACGCCTCGCAGTCGTCGAACGACGTGTTCCCCACCTCGGTGCACATCGCCGTGACCGGCGCGCTCATCGAGCGGCTGAAGCCCGCGCTCGAGCACCTCGCCGAGGCGCTCGAGGCGAAGGCCGAGCTGTGGAAGACGGCGGTGAAGTCGGGGCGCACCCACCTCATGGACGCGACGCCCGTCACCCTCGGTCAGGAGTTCGGCGGCTTCGCCGCGCAGATCCGCTACGGCATCGAGCGCGTCGAGGCCACGCTCCCCCGCGTCGCCGAGGTGCCCCAGGGCGGCACCGCCGTCGGCACGGGCATCAACACCCCTCTCGGCTTCCCCGAGAAGGTCATCGCCGAGATCGCCGCTTCCAGCGGCCTGCCCATCACCGAGGCCCGCAATCACTTCGAGGCGCAGGCCAACCGCGACGGCCTCGTCGAGGCGTCGGGCGCGCTGCGCACCATCGCCGTGTCGCTCACCAAGATCAACAACGACATCCGCTGGATGGGCTCGGGCCCCAACACGGGCCTCGCCGAGCTGCACATCCCCGACCTGCAGCCCGGCTCCTCGATCATGCCGGGCAAGGTCAACCCGGTCGTGCCCGAGGCCGTGCTCATGGTGTGCGCGCGCGTCATCGGCAACGACGCGACCATCGCGTGGGCGGGCGCCTCCGGCGCGTTCGAGCTCAACGTGCAGATCCCCGTCATGGGCACCGCCCTGCTCGAGTCGATCCGCCTGCTCTCGAACGCGTCGATCGTGCTCGCCGACAAGACGGTCGCGGGTCTCGAGGCCAACCTCGAGCGCGCGGCGGCCCTCGCCGGCATGAGCCCGTCGACCGTCACCCCCCTCAACCGCCTCATCGGATACGAGGCCGCCGCGAAGATCGCCAAGCACTCGGTCGCGAAGGGCATCACCGTGCGCGAGGCGGTCGTCGACCTCGGCTACGTGGAGCGCGGCGAGGTCACCGAGGCAGACCTCGACCAGGCCCTCGACCTGCTGTCGATGACCCGCCCCGGCGTGGCGAAGTAGCCCGGCCGCCGCGTAACGGGGGGTCGGGATCGCGCGATCCCGGCCCCCTTCGCCCGCCCGCGGGCAGAGCCGCTGAGCGGCGGCCCTACGGGGTGTCGAGCAGCTCGGTGACGAGCGCGGCGATCTCGCTGCGCTCGGAGCGCGTGAGCGTCACGTGGCCGAACAGGCGGTGCCCCTTCAGCTTCTCGATGACCGCCGCGATGCCGTCGTATCGGCCCACCCGCAGGTTGTCGCGCTGCGCGACGTCGTGCGTGAGCACCACGCGCGAGTTCTGCCCGATCCTCGACAGCATCGTCAGCAGCACGCCGCGCTCGAGCGACTGCGCCTCGTCCACGATCACGAAGGCGTCGTGCAGCGAACGTCCGCGGATGTGGGTGAGCGGCAGCACCTCGATGAGGTCTCGTGCGACCACCTCGTCGAGCACGTTCTCGGACACGATCGAGCCGAGGGTGTCGAACACGGCCTGCGCCCACGGCCCCATCTTCTCCTCGCGGTCTCCCGGCAGGTATCCGAGCTCCTGCCCGCCCACGGCGTACAGCGGGCGGAACACCATGATCTTGCGGTGCTGCCTGCGCTCGAGCACCGCCTCGAGCCCGGCGGCGAGCGCGAGGGCCGACTTGCCGGTACCGGCGCTGCCGCCGAGGGAGACGATGCCGACCTGCGGGTCGAGCAGCAGGTCGATGGCGAGCCGCTGCTCGGCGCTGCGGCCCGTCAGCCCGAAGATCTCGCGATCTCCGCGCACGAGGTGCAGGGAGCGCTCGCCGTCCACGCGTCCGAGTGCCGATCCGCGCGTCGAGTGGAGGATCAGCCCGGTGCCGTACGGGAGATCCTCGACGCCGTCGAGATCGTCGAGACGGTCCTCCTCCCAGAGCACGCGCATCTCCTCCTCGCCGATCTCGAGAGCGGCTGTCCCCGTGTAGGCGTCGTCGTGGGCGAGCTCGGCACGATACTCCTCCGACCCGAGGCCGATCGCGGCGGCCTTGAGCCGCATCGGCAGGTCTTTCGAGACGACCGTGACGTCGAGGCCGTCCCCCGCGAGGTTCTGGGCCACGGCGAGGATGCGGGTGTCGTTGTCGCCGAGCCGCATCCCGCTGGGCAGCGTGTCGGTGCCGCTGTGGTTGAGCTCCACACGTACGGTGCCGCCGGCGTCCCCCACGGGCACGGGGAAATCGAGGCGCAGGTGCTTCTGCCGCAGCTCGTCGAGAATGCGCAGCGCTCGTCGGGCGAAGTAGCCGAGATCGGGATCGTGGCGCTTCTTCTCGAGCTCGATCACCACCACGACGGGCAGCACCACGGAGTGCTCCGCGAAGCGGAACAGCGCCGAGGGATCGCTCAGCAGGACGGATGTATCGAGTACGTAGGTGCGCTGTCGCTCCTCGACGCGATCGACGGCGGCTGCTCCATCGACGGCGTCAGTGCCCTCGGCGCGCCGGAGGTGCGCGCCGACCCCGGTGCCGGCGTCGGGCGCGGCGCCCTCGGCGGACTCGGAGAACTGGGCGGTTGGGGGGTGCTGGGTCTCGGCCACGGCGGCTCCTTCTGGCCCGGGGCGCTTCGCCCCGGCTCAGCGATGGAGGCCGGTGGTTCTGAGGCGGCATCGGCCTCTATCGACCGGGCACCCTGCCCGGTGCATCACACGCTACGCCGCAATCCTGCGGGATCCCGAACCGACACGCGCCGGGCGTTGTGAACTCTTCGTAACGAAGCTGGGTGAGTTCAACCGGTCGATGCAACACCGGGT
>NZ_KZ984010.1 GCF_003569785.1 Leucobacter sp. wl10
GAACCCTCACACACCGTTATTCAGACAGTCCCACGCATGTCGCGAGTTCTAGTACGCCTTCAATGGTGGAAGCAATGGAACGTTGCGGGAACAGACGACCACGGGTTGAGAGGCTGGTTTCCGCATGGAATCAAGGCACTTGCGGGGATGCCGAACTCGCCGGGGAGCCGGATGACCCGCTGATCGGCGCGTCGGCGGAACCAAAGAAACGACCTCGAACACGGCTCACGGACGAGGAAGTGGACGCTATGCGAACAGCGCGTGCGCAAGGGATCGGCGTGAACACATTGGCTCGGCGGTTCGGAGTTCACCGGGGCACGGTGTGGGTGAAAACGCGTCCAGCGTGAGGCGCTGCGCTACGGCTCATCGAGCGCGCCGTATTCTCCGGACGCCGCAGTCGGTCGCCTCAGTTTGCCTCTCGATGGGCATTGGTCGGAGGTGGTGCGATCGTGTGCGTACACGCGAGCGACACTGCCCATATTGCCCCCCAACATCGCGCGTCGATCACGGGTTCGATGTCGTCGCGGCCGAGGGGCTCAGCGCCTTCGTCGCGTCCTTGACAAGATCCGGAAGATCGGCCGTGTTGATGTCGCCCGCGTGCTTGGCCGCATCTCGGTGAGAGAACCGGGACAGGACGTTCTTAACAAGGACCGCGTCTCCGACCTGCACGCGCGCGCTGAGTCGGACCTCCTCATCCGAGTTGGCATAGAACGGGGCCAACGCCTTCAGCGACAGTGCAACGTCCTCGGCAGTATCAGCCTCGCGGAAGTGCCTACCGGACTCGCGGAGGAGAAGGGCACCGAACGCGCCGATCACGACGGCCACCGAAGCCCGCATGATGCCGCCACCGACGGAGATATCGAAGTTTTCGGCGATCGCCTCGCTCACAATGAAGTACCCGATGGCCCCCGCGAAGACGAACGCGGCCAAGGCGCCCACCCGAATCCATTGGGCGGCCCGGCGCTCGCGCTTTGCACGTCCGTACCAGTCAGCTGCACTCAAGTCCCCGGCAGCATGCTCCGCGAGAGCCTCACCGGCCTTTGTCACCGCCGCGAGAGTGGCGACGCTCTCCAGCGCCTGCGCATCATGCTGCGAGTCGGTAGCCTTTCGCTCCTCACGCCATTTCGACAACGCCTCGTCCCACGCTGCTCGCATTTCGGCTTCGGCCGACTCGCTCACCTGCCTGATTGCCTCTTGTTGAGCCTGAATCTCCGCACGAAGGCGCTCGACCTCAGTCGAGGCGGCATCGAGCTTCGTCTGCCGGTCCTGGAGCAACTTCTCTGTTTCCTTAACGCGTGACTCGAGCTCGTCCAGGCGCTCAGTGCGCGCCTGGACCTCCTGATCGAGCAGCGTGATGTACGCGGCCTTCAAATCCTTCGGAGGAGGGAGTGGCAGCGCCCTCAACGCCTGCTCAAGCAGCTGGTATGGCTGGCCGCCGTGCCGTCGGTTGGCGACGAACTGCTTGAACTGCGCCGTATCGACGGGTAACTGGTTCAGAGCGTTACTGAGCTCGTCCAGCGCGCCGAGGTAGAGGGCCGGCTGGCGGGCCACCTTCGTCTTCAGCGCCTCATCGAGCCACTCGATAATGTCCGTCCGGGCTTGCTCCGAGGCCGCGTCATCGAACCGAGCGGCGTTCAGTGACTCCCGCTTAAGCCGCAGCGTCTCCCAGACGGCGTGCTTCGTATACCGCTCATAACCCGTCGCCATCGACCGACTCCTTCCTATCCGATGGTTGCGCGTAGGAGCGCTTCAGTTCGAGCTTTAGGCCGAGGGCCTGAGCGACCTTCGCGATGGTCCCAGTCGTCACGTCCTTGTTCGCCTCGACGCGCGCGATGGTCGGGCGCGACAACCCGGATTTCTCCCCGAGCTCGACCTGCGACCAGCCCTGCTTCTTCCGGGCCTCGCGGATGATGTCGCCGAAGCCGTGCTGTTCCGCCTCACCCATGCTCATTCCCCTTCCGGGTCAGGGCCTGCGTCTGCGTCGGGTCGGTGCTGAGCATGGAGCGCATCCGCCGCGATGTCGGCGATCTGCCCGATGAACGCGGGATCAGTCATGTACGACTGGATCTCCTTCGACTCGTTCACCGTCTTGAGGACCGCGAGCCCGACGGCACCGCTGAAGCCCTCGGACGCCTTGAGCTGGGCGACGGTGTTGTTCTTCGCCATCGCCACGGCCTCCTCGTTGGCGTCGAGGAAACCCCAGAAGGTCGTGATGAAGCCCGAGACGCTCTCGGGGCTGACATCGACGCCCTTGGCCTTGAACATCTCGTTGACCTTGTCGATGGCCTCGTCGAGCGGGCCGCGCTTCGGCGCGGCGCTGCCGCCGTACTCGCCGTCGAAGATGGGGAGCCGGATACCGTCGCCGCTGCCTTCGCTAATCGAGTGGTCCTCCTCGATCGCCGACGGGACGAGCTTGACGCCGGAGAGCTGCACGCCCTCGAGGAAGCTGTCGTCGCGCTCATCGCCATCGGAGTGGAGGTTCCGGCCGAGCAGCGTCGCGAGGATTGCGCGACGGTGCAGCTCAGGGTCCTGGTAGTCGACGATCTGGCTGAGGAACTGCCAGGCGTTGCGGTAGCCGAGCACGTCGGCGCGGAAGGCCTCGAGCTCCTCCTTCCGCTTCTTGTCCTTCGATAGCACGGCCTGACGCCACTGGCCGTTCCAACGGTTCTTGATCGGAGACAGCGCCTTCGCGATCACCTCGCCACCGAGAACCGAGAGGAACGCATCGGCGACAGCGTCCATCTCCTCGTGCGTGTAGAGCCCGGACGTGTCGAGGCGCTCTCCCACCGTGATCAGCGCGTTCGGGTCGACGTCGCCGTCGACGTGCGCATCGGAGTAGTACAGCTTGAAGTCGGCCTGGACGCTCGCCGGGGTGTTGCGGAAGTCGACAACCATCGGCGCGGTCTTGCCCGGGTAGATGCGATTGAGCCGCGAGAGTGTCTGCACCGTGGCGACGCCGGAAAGCTTCTTGTCGACGTACATAGCCATCAGCCGGGGCTCGTCGAAGCCGGTCTGGAACTTGTTGGCGACGATGAGGACCCGGTAGACGCCCTCCTCGCGGAATGCCCTACCGACGTCGCTCACGCCGTTCACGGATACCTCGGTGACGCTCTCACCGTACTCGTCGGTGAGCGAGCCGGAGAACGCCGCGAGGGTGCGCAGGTCGTAGCCCTTCTCGGCGATGTAGGCGTCCATCTTCCGCGACCAGCTGAGGGCCTCCATCCGCGAGCTCGTCACGACCATGGCGCGGGCCTGCCCGCCGAGCAGCGGCTGCACGTTCCTCTGGAAGTGCTCGACGACGACCCGCACTTTCTGCGCGATAGCGGTCGGGTGGAGCCTCGCGTAGCGGACGATGCTCGAGACCGCCTCGCCGGTGTTGACCTGGATCTCGCTCTCGGACTCCTCGCCCTCCAGGGTGTTCTTCACCCGCAGGAACATGTCGTAGGTCGAGTAGTTTGTGAGGACGTCGAGGATGAAACCCTCCTCGATCGCCTGCGCCATCGTGTACGTGTCGAAGGCCTCCCAGCGGTCTCCGACCTGGGTGCCGAACAGGCGCAGGGTCTTCCCCTTCGGCGTCGCGGTCAGGGCGACGAAGGTGATATTGGCCGATGCCGCGATGGCCGAGTCCTTGGCGGCGAGGAGGTCATCGGCGCTGATCTCCTCATCGGGATCGACCTCGACGTCCACGAGCAGCTCCTTGAGCTGCTTGGCCGCGGAGCCCGACTGCGACGAGTGGGCCTCGTCGGCGACGACGGCCCAGCGCCGGCCTCGCAGCTCCTCGGTGTCCTCGATGAGCTTCATGACTTCGGGGAAGGTCTGCAGGGTGCAGGTGATGATGTGGTCGCCCTCGACGAGCGCCTTCTTCAGCTGCGGGGACTTCGCGCCAGACTTCTCGCCCACGGCCACGACGAGGCCCTTGCTCGACTGCACCAGGTTCATGTCGTCGCGAATGTTCTCGTCCAGGACCGTGCGGTCGGTGACGACGATGACCGAGTCGAACGTCGACTTCGAGTCGGCGCTCATGTGCCGGATCAGGCGGTGGCTGAGCCACGCGATCGTCTTGGTCTTGCCGGAGCCGGCGGAGTGCCAGACCAGGTAGCGCTTGCCGGGGCCGTTCACCTCGATGTCGGCGACGACGCGCTCGACCGCCCGCAGCTGGTGGAAGCGCGGAAAGACGAGTCGTCCGTCGTCCTTCTTCCCGGACTTGCCCGGTTCGAAGAGCGCGAAGTCCTTGAGGATGCGCATGAAGGTCGGGCGGGCGAGGATCTCGCGCCAGAGGTAGTTCGTCGACGAACCGGTCGCCGACGGCGGGTTGCCCTCGTGGCCGTCGTCGCCCTGGTTGAAGGGCAGGAAGACCGTGTCCCCGCCCTCCAGCTTGGTCGTCATGTAGACGAGGTCGTTGGAGACCGCGAAGTGGACCAGCGCGCGGCCGGGAGCGAGAAGCGGTCGACTCCTGCCGGGCTTGCGGTCCTCCTTGTACTGGCGGATCGCGTGGTTGACCGTCTGCGTGTTGTCGGTCTTGAGCTCGAGGGTGACGATCGGCAAGCCGTTGGCGAGGAGCACGACGTCGATGCTCTCGTTCGTCTTCGCGTCGAAGCGCACCTGGCGCAGGACACGCAGCCGGACCGAATCCGCCGCCTCCACAACCTCGGTCAGATTCGGATTGGCCGGAGGGAAGGCCATCATCGGTCCGAACTTCGCCGTGGGACGGCCGATCTGAGCGTAGGAGAAGCCCTTGCGCAGCACGCCGAGCAGGCCGCCGACCGGGTGCCCGGTCGTCGGGTCCATCCGCGTCGCCTTGGCAAGCTCCTTTGTGATGTGCTCGAGGAGCTTCCGCTCGGCCTCTGATTTTGACTCGCCGACCAGGTCGCCGGGGACTGCCTTCTCGTATTCGTCCGGGTACTGCGCGGCCAGCCAGTGCAGCGCGTCGGCAGGCACGATCGCGAGTCCGACCTCCCAGCCGGTTGGCTTCCCGTCGTCCTCGTACAGCCAACCGCGCTCGGCGAGTTCTGCGCAGAGGTTCTCCTCGAACTCGAGCTCCATCAGCTGCGCATGGCTCATGCGACTTCCTTCCGTCCGGTCACGACATCGAGGAGGAACGTAGATGAGCGCTCCACGAGCAGTTCGCGAAGGCTGGCGATCTTCGCCAGCATCCCGTCGATGCGACCGGTGACCTCATCCAGATCGTCCGCGATGCGCTTCTGCTCGTCCATGGGAGGCAGGGGCAACGGCATCATGTCGAGCGCGATCTTCGTGACGCGCTGGGCGTTCGGACGGACCCCTGTGCCGATCGCCCCGAAATAGTCGACGTATCGGGGGCTGCGGAGCAGGTGGTGCACGTAGCGCGGGTGGAACCGCGGCGAGATCCAGAACGCCTTGTAGTCGGGGCTGATGTAGCCGGTGAGCGATGACACCCCGAGGCCCCCGTGGTTGAGCCACATCATGTTGGCGGCGAGCTGGTCAGGCCTCACGACCCGGTACTTCGCCACGTCCAGCGACGCCTGCTGTCCGTCCGTCCGCGTGTTCACCTCGACGCCTCGGTACTCCGAGATTGAGAGGAGCGGACCCGGCGGGTCGTCGCCGTTCCGCTCGGTACTCTCGGTGAAGTCGTAGCCGAACTTCGTGCGGTCCCAGTGCTCGGGCGTCCCGAACAGCGGGGACTGCGCGTCCTCGCCTCGACGGGAGTCGTCTTCGGAGAGGCCGAACAGCGCAGCAGTGTCGATCGCTCGCGCTCGCAGCGCGTCGGTCAGCTGATCGAGCTTCGCGACCATGGCATCGACCTCGTCGAGCAGGGCAGCGAGGCGACTCTGGACGTCCAGCGGCGGAAGAGGGACCCGGATCCGCGACATCCGAGTGAAGTTCGTCGACCACAGGTCGTCGACGATGCCGGTGCCCCAGCGGAAGAATTCGTCCTGAAACGCGATGCTGCGGAACAGGTGGTGGCCGTATTCCGGGAGCAGGAGGTCTGGCCTCGGAGTCATGACGGAGTAGACGACCGAGACACTCCCGTCCTGCCGCGCCAGACCGGACGCTCCACGCCTGTCGGATCTAGAGTTGATGACGAGGTCGCCGGCCCGGACGAGCTTCCGATCGCCTTCGGTCTGGGACTTGGCGACGCCGGCAAGCTGGGGCGTCACGCCCAGCTTCCCGACCGACAGCGGCGGATAGTCGGTCTCACCGACCTTCTCGTTCCGCTCGACGACGACGGACCCGACCGGAGCCATGACGAAGGCGGGACTCTCGAGCAGCGACTGGTGGACCGCCTGATCGGTCACTGATCGCTCACCAGCTTGAACATGTCGGCGAGCTCGCCCATGAGTCCCTGAACCTCGGAGTCGATTTCCTCGAGCGGCCGCGGTGCCCGCGGCGTGTAGAAGATCCTCGTGAACGGGATCTCGTTGCCGTGCTTCGCCTTGCTCTCGTCCCACTGGGCGTCAAGAGAGAATGGCACGACCTCGCGCGCCATGTGCTCGGCCAGGTCCTCGCTGAGCGGCACGCGCTCCGTCATCTTCCACCCGCTCGAGGTGACCGCGGTGCCCTTCCGGTCGACTGCGGGCGGTGCTGAGTCGTCGGGCACCGCCAGCGCCTTCATCACGGCGTCTACCAGGCCGAGCGGAGCCTTTAGCCCAGCCGCCTTTGCCGCCTGCGGGAAGGCCTTGGCCAGCCCGTTCCAGCTCGTGCCGTCGAGCGATTTGAGCACGGCCACGTGGCCTTCCGTGAAGTCCTTTCGCTCACGCAGGGTCTCTACGACCTCGTCGCTGAATCGCGCGGCCAGGCGGGCCTGCTTGTAGACGGGGATGTCCCGGAATCTGAAGTCGTCCGGCGTCATCACGCGGGAGATCTCCGGGTCCGCGTGGTCGAAGGCCTTGTACGCCTCGAGCACCGGATCCCGGTCCGTCGTGCTCATCTCCCGGCGCTTCTCGCCCATGGGCCTGCGCAACAGAGTCCACTGGTCCGATCCGTCGAGCAACTGGATCTTGCCCACGCGTTCCGGGTCCTTGTTCGTGTCGAGGATCCAGACATAGGTCGGGATGCCGGTCCCGTAGAACATGCTGGGTGGCAGGGCGATGATCGCGTCGATGAGGTCCTCGTCGAGGAGCCACTCGCGGATGGCCGTCGGCCCTTTGTCCCCGTTGAAGAGCGGAGCCGCATTCGAGACGACGGCTGCGCGACCGCCCTGGCCGTTCTTGCCGGCCGGGCTGAGCTTCGACGCGCAGTGGGCCAGAAACAGCATCTGCCCGTCGCTGATGCTCGGGAGGCCGTGGCTGAACCGTGAGCCGGGCGTCTTCGCTTGCTCCCGCACGGACTTCTCCTCGACCTCCCAGTCGATACCGAAGGGCGGGTTCGAGAGCACGTAGTCGAATGTCTGCCCCTCGTAGAGGTCCTCGACGAGCGTGTTGCCCTGCTTGATCGCGTCGGGGCGGCCGCCCTGGATGAGCAGGTCCGCCTTGCCCAGGGCGAACGCGGACGGCATGAGCTCCTGGCCGTAGAGCGTGACGTCGATCGTCTCGTTCATGCGCCGCAGCGCATCCTGCGCGATCAGCAGCATGCCGCCGGAGCCGGCCGTCGGGTCGTAGATCGAGCGCGCCGTGCTCTCCCCGGCGAGGGTGTCGTCGTCGTTCGCGATCAGGACGTCGACCATGAGCTTGATGGCGTCGCGCGGGGTGTAGAAGTTGCCCGCGGCCTTGCCCTTCTTATTGAAGGCCCGGTACATGACGTCCTCGAAGACGTCACCCATGCCGGTGTTGCTGAGGCTGGCGGGGCTAAGGTCGAGCGTGGAGAAGTGCTTGACGACGGCGTGCAGCCGGTTCGCGTCGGTGAGCACTTTCGTGCGCCGCTTGAAGTCGAACGAGACCCAGATGTCGGCGATGTTGTTCGAGAAGCCATCGATGTAGCTCTTGAGAGACTTGTCCACGTTGTCGTCGACGGAGGCGATGGTCGCGAGGTCGAGCGGCGAGACATTGTAGAAGCCCAGGCCGAACCGGTCCTTTACTGCGATGTCGATGAGATGCTGGGGCATGCCGGCGAAGGCGTCGACGTACTTGATGACTTCGTCCTTACTATCTGCGAGCATGCACTCCAGGCGGCGCAAGACGGTGAACGGCAGGATGTAGTCGCCGTAGTCCTCCTCGTCGACGATGTTGCGCAGGTACTTGTCCGCCGTGTCCCAGACGATCTTCGCCGTGGTCTTCCTGGCTGCCTCTGCCGACTCGGCCATGCGTGCTCGCTCCTGCTCGTCGCGGTAGTCCCTTGTATCAAGTACTTTACAGGGATCGGTGTATCAGGAACGTGACATTCGGCTCGTGTCCGAGACGAACCGGTTGCTCCCGCGAAGATCCCGCTCCGCGCGGTCGGGGCGGCGGAGGCGGTCCTCCACGGCATCCGGGCCCGGGGATCAGGCAGCGCAAAAGGTGTGGATGAAGCCGATCGCCGACTCCACACGGACGCGGAGAGCGTTCAGCTGAGTGATCGTGAACCGTCCGGCGTGGCCGTGGGTGCCGTCGTTGAACTCGCGAAACAGCCCCAGGACGTTGTTCATGTCCTCCTCGACGAGGTCCTCGATGGGCCCTTCGTCGATGCCCTTGCGCCGCAAGAGGAACCTGACCTTGGCGCGTCGGGTCGGGACGCCCCTGCCTGTCCGGTCGCAGGCCGGCTCAGCCTCCGCGACGCGCGCGTCTGGTGCCGCGCCGTCGATCATCGCGATGAGCACCTCGCGGGCGCTGGTGCAGAAGTGGCGAGCGGCGTCAGGGTTTCGCGGGCTCAGGGAGAACAGTGCCCCGATCCATCGATCGACCAAGTCCTGCCCGAAGGTCGCGAGTTCGGCCTGCATGCTCGGGCCACGGAGCTCGTCCTCTGTCGGGTCGTCCTCGGGAGCGCCGTCGCCGTCCATCGCGTTGAGCAGATACGCGCTGTTCGCGGCCTCCTCGCTGCCGCGATCGACGAGCTCGCGGCCAGCCGGCGTAAGCGTCCGGCCTACCAGGCTCTCCTCGGTCGCCGTGTACGTGCGCACGAGTGTCTCGACCGATGCCCGGTAGGTGACGAAGGTCGTCGTCGCCGGACGTGACTTCAGGCGGTGGATCTCCTGCTCAAGCCGCCGGCGCTGATTCTTGACCCGGGAGTTGTGGGCACGCGCCTTGGCGTTGTACGCGCGCACCTCACGGTTGTAGTCGCTTGCGGCCTTCTTCACTGCTGCGTTGTGCCGCCGGGCCTCGCGGTTGTAGCTGTCGATCGCCTGCTTCTGCTGGCGCTGCGCCTTGTTCACCGCGGCCTTGAACTGCGCGGGCGTCATCTTCCGAACCATGCTTCGAGTATGCCGCTGGCCACCGACATCCCAGCGCGAGGAGCTCCTTCGCCCGGGGCACGCATGGCCCACCCGGCAGGACCTCTCGTCCCTCCCCTCGCATGTTTCAGCGGGCCTCGAACACAAGTAGTCACCGACCCAGGGCTGGCCTGTCGTGTTGTGAGGCGCTGTCGTGTACGGAAGTGCGGGAGGCGTGAACCTGTCGTTGGCGCTCTCTCCGTGCATGGTCAGATGCCTCTCGTTGCGCTTGCTCAGCGGCTCGGGCCTGTTCGATCCTCTCGACTGCCTCGGCGGGCGTGAGGGCGCGTAGTACCTCGATTTCGGTGCGGACCTGTTGCGCCGTGCGAGTTGCATCCTCAGCGTTGGTGCGGGGTCGGGCGGCGAGGTAGGCGGCCCGGTTGTTCACCACTGCGTCGGTGCCGAAGACGCGGACGTAGATGCGCAGACTCGGCCACAGGTCGGGTTCCAGCGCCTTGCGCACCGCTCTCGCGGTGGCCTCACGCTGCTCGGTCGCTTCGACCACGCGCGGGTCGGCGTCGATCCGGGGCCGGGTGACGCGCTTAATCCACGCAGCTTCGGTCTCGCTCCAGCGGGGCGGCTCGCCCCACGTTCTCGTCAGCCGTCGCTCCGCTTCGTGAGCGAGGGCCTGGGCGGTGTTTTGCTCGGTGGTGGCGCGGCGCTTGCCGAACCTGCCGACTGCGCGCAGGCGGTCGCGGGCGACCTGCTGTGCGGCGTCGGCGTCCTGCCATTCGGTCAGTGCCGCCCGCGCCTGCTCGGTGAGCGGGGCGGCGACCTCGGCGCGCACCCGCTCCAACCGCCGGGTCGCGGTGACAGCGGCTTGTGCTGCCTGGTCGCGTTCCTCGCGCTGCCGCGCATACAACTCCGTCAGCGCTTCGGCGGCCTGCCGCCACCGGGCGGCGCGCTGTTCGGCGTGCTCGGCCTGCTGGGTCAGTGCGGCTATCTCGGTGTTGACGAACTGCACGGGGCCGTCGTCGACCAGACCCCGCACCGCTTCTGTTGCCTGTTGGGTGGCGTCGGTGAGTCCTCGGTCGGCGCGGTCGCGCGCTACGGCGTCGATGAACTGCTGCCGGGCCTCGGCAATGTTCTCGGTGACGACGTGCAGCACGTTCTCGTCGGTGCCTCGGGTCATGCCCACGTAGACGGCTGCGCCGCTCATCGCATCGGTGAGGATCGTGTGCGAGGCCGGGGCGGTGACGCCCTGCACGCCGTAGGCGGTCGAGGCGTAGGCGAGGTGGGTGTGCTCGGTGACGTAGGCGGCAGGCAGGCGCACGGTGTGCTCGCGCTTCCGGTCACTGCCTGCTTCGGCTGCCCACAGTGTTCCGTCGTCGGCGACGTGTTGCACGACCCACAGTTGACGGTTCGCCACGCCCAGGCCGGTGTCGTTCTTCCGGGTCTGGATCAGGTCACCCCGCCCAATGGGGAGACCGTCGCTGCCGGTCGCGGTCGTTTGATCGTCCACGGCCCCGGCGTGCGTGCGTTCGTCGCGGATGCGCCCGTTCAGCCGGGTCGCCTCGTCGTTGCTGGCGACCGTCACCGCCTCCCCGTCGCTGTGGCGCCGGGCGATGTGCTCGTGCACGTGCTCGGTGTCGGCGTGCAGGCGGATCAGCCCGAGAGCTGCGAGTTGGTCGAAGATCGCGCCGGGGTCGTCGCGGTCGCGCAACCGCACAGTGAGGTCGGCATACTCGGGGTCGGTGAAGCGATGCACTTCTGCCATGTCGATGGTGCGGCCCCGAATCTGCGCGGCCATGTCCAGCACCCCGCCCCGGCCGACGGCGGGCAGTTGCGCCCGGTCGCCGACGAGCGCGAGCGTCGCGCGGGTCTCTGTGGCGACGGTGAGCAACGCGAGGGCGCTGTCCTGGTCGAGCATCCCCGCTTCGTCCACCACGATCCGCTCCCCAGCTTGGAGCCGTGCCGTCTCGGGCGGGCCGATATAGGTGCGGCCCGTTTCGGGGTCGGTGTCGCCGGGTGCGAGGCGCGTCCATACGCCGTCGGTGTTCCACCTGTAACCGTGGGCGTGGACGAGCGCGGCCACGGAGTCGGCGGGGATGCCGAGGGCGTGGTGGGCGACGGCGGCGGCCTTCTTCGTCGGCGCAACCACCCGCGTCGGTCGGCCCTCCTGCTGCGCGGCGGTGATAGCGGTAGCGAGCATGGTCGTCTTGCCGCTGCCTGCCGCGCCCTCCACGATCACCAGGGGGTCGGCGGAGGCGACCGCTGCGGCAGCCTCTGCCTGGCCTGCGTCGAGGCCGGCGGCCTGCGCCAGCTCGCGCACGTCCGGCAGGGCCGGCCCATCGGCTGGCACGCGCGCGGCGATCAGGTCGCGCAGCTCTGTCTCGGCTTGCATGACGCGCACGCTCGTCAGATGGGCGACGTGCTCGGGGCGTGGTGCGTCGGGTGGGAGGATCGTGAAGCAGTCCTCCAATGCCAGCCGCGTCGCAACTGTGATGAAGTCGCGCATCTCGGCAGGGGTCGCTTGCACGCCGTGCTCGGTCATGATCTGGGTCGCGTGCTCGGCCACCGTGTGCGCCGTCCACGCAGATGCGGCGGCCGCGCAACGGTCGAGCGTGCGGGATGCGACCTCCTGCACGCTCAGGTCGTCCAATCCCACCGACGCGCGAGTGTTGGGTCGGCGCAAGGTGTCGGGGTCGTATCCGGTCTCGCGCAGCTCTGCGATCCATTCGGCTTCCTCCCGCAAGGTGGTGGGCTTCTTCGCGGGGCGTTCATGCGCCCATGCCTCGGCTCGCAGGCGGGTGGCGACGACCGGCCCCATGCTCTCGCCGGGGTGCGCGGCATCCCATTCGGCTTCGAGGCGTTCGAGGTTGCGCCGCACTTGCTCTCCCCGCTTGGACATGACCGCGTTGTAGGGCTGCAACTCTGCGACTTCGCCGGTGGCGGGGTCGAGGGTCAGGCCGTGCCGGTCGAGCACGGCGGCAAGCTCGGGGCTGGCGGCGATCACGGCAGTTCCGAGTGCTCGGATTGTGCCTTGCTGCTTGAACAGGGCGGCAGTGAACAGGCCGCGCCACTTCCCGGCCGCGAAGACACGGGTGCCGATCTGCATGTGGATATGCCGGTGCGGATCACCCGCCCGCGACGTGCGGTGCGTGATGCCGACGACATGCATCTGCTCGATGGGTACGACCTCCTGCCGACCCAGTGGGCCGACGCGGGTCACGGAGTGCTGGGCGAGCCAGCGCCGAATCTCCGAGAGCGCGTCCTGCTGGGCGGCATCGAGGGCGTCGGAGACCTCCGGGTGCAAGGCGGCGGCGATCGACAGCGACTTGGGTGTGTTGATGACCATTTCCATGAACCGGGGCGAGCCCCGCCGATCCGACCCAGCCAGGCGGGGCTTGCCCATCGACTCACCCGTGAGCGGGTTCACCCAGTCCACCCACCCCGCATACGCGGCAGGGTCAAGCGCCAGCTCAGCGGTCACCGCGCCCGATCCGTCGATCGCCGCGAACTGCGCCACGGTGGCTTCCGCGCCGAGGTAGTAGTCGTCGGCGCGGGAGCGGTCGGACTCGACATAGCGCAGCGCATTGGCCCCGGTGCCCCGGAACGGGATCACACCGCCATGCATCTCGACCACCATCCTTCCGCCGCCTCGCCGATTAGCTAGCGTATCAGCAACTACGGCACTTAGGATACGTTCATTCAGAAGAACAGGGACAAGAAGCTCGGAGATGCCCAGAGCGGGTAGGCAGGCGGTGCGCGAGCGTGCGGGGCTTGGTGAGCGGGCGCGTTCGGGAGAGGCGGCGGCGCGCAGGAGCGGGGTCGAGTCGGTGGCGCTCGTGAAGCGTGCAGCGAGGGGGCAGTGATGGTGGCGTCAGAGTTCCAGGAGCAGGCAGCCCGGTGCGCCGTTCGGAACGGGTCGGAAGCCGTGCCGGGCGTAGAGGCGTGCGGCGGGGTTGCCGTCCTCGACCGAGAGGCTGATCGCGGTGACGCCGCGGGATCGGGCTACCTCGGTAACTCGATGCAGGAGCGATCCGCCGATGCCTTGGCATCGGCGCTCGGCGCTGACCCAGATGCTTAGCTCTGGGATGGTGTCTGCGATGAACCCGTAGCCGGGGTCTTCTGCGGTGAAGTAGCGCAGCCAGACCACTGCAACGGCCACACTCTCGGTGTCCTCGGCGACGAGGCCGAAGTCCTCGCCGCTCGGCCAGCCGTCGTAGTAGTGGCGAAACTGCGGGGTGTCCTCGACCTCACGCATGGTGAAGCGCCGGCCGTTCCAGTTCAGGTTGTCGAGCGTCGCCCGCGCGAGCAGCCGACGGTCTGTCGCTGTCGTTTCCCTCACGGAGTCAAGGGTCATGGTCTGCGTCTCGTCTGGCTATCCGGCGCGGCCTCGGCGTCCGGGTGGGAGGAGCCCCTTGCGGCGGGCGCGGGCGACCCAGCCCTGCGCGGTCGAGAGGGGCACGCGGCTGATTTCGGCCATGCGCGCGGTCGGGTTCGGCTCCCCGTCGTCCACAAGCCGGGTGTGCTGGAGCGCGACGACCTCGTAGAAGTCCGGGGTGCGCTTCGGATTCCCCAGCGGCTTCATCACGTCCGCAGAGCGCAGCATGCGACCAGAAGGCAGCGTCAACCTGCCATCCTCGAACCGGGTCGCTCCGGTGACGGCGAACTGGCGGCGGTTGATCGCCGCCTCGATCCGCGACGTCGGGAGGTTGCGCAACATCGGGCTCGCCACAGGGTCGCCCGCCCACTCGGGCAGGTACACGATCCCGGTGATCCGTACCTCGCCCTTGGGTTCCTCATCGAGTAGGTATTGGCGTTGCAGGCGCAGCAGGACGCGGGTGTTCGACTCGACATGCTGGATCAAGAACCAGCGCCCGGAGTCGTTGTTGTTGTGGCTGGAGTTCAGCCGCCGATCCAGCCCCGGCGCGGGATCGACCCATTGCTCGTACCTGAGCGCCGCGTCAATCTCGGAGCTGTCGTGTTCGGGGTCGATGGGCGAGGCGTCGGGCATCTGCCAGCCCGCCGGCAAGTCTGCAGCCACCAGCAGCGGCACACTCTCCAACTCCTCGACCATGCCACCCAGCCTACATGACCTCACGCAATGGCCGCTACGCCATATCTGTGGTAACGTGGTACTGGCGTATCTGCCACAGCGTGAGATAGAGATGAGTAGCCCGGCCCGATCCACCAATAACGAGCGACCGCGACACGCGGCGCGAGGCCGAGGTGCGCTCGGCACGGGGAGCGATCCGGGGCGGCTGCGTCTCCGGGTTATGCGGCGGGAGGAGCCGGACATGTCGAAGTTGGTGGAGTGGGTGCTGAGCATCACCCAGGCCCGCTATGACGCGCACCGCGCCGGAGAACCCGATCCCTACGACCTCCCGGCGCCTGACGAACTCGGCCCGGTGTCAGACGAACGAGGCAGAGTAGAAGCAGAGCAACCGCCCCAACGAAGGAGCACCGCATGACCATCACCGCTCCCACCGACACCCGCGCCAAGTCGGGCCTCGCCGACGACAGGATAGACGACCGGCCCGTGCTGCTGGCGGTGTCCTACCTGCGTGTTTCCACGCGGGAGCAGGCCGAGCGCGGCGGCACCGAGGAAGGGTTCTCGATCCCCGCGCAACGCGAGGCCAACGGACGGAAGGCCGACGAGCTGGGTGCGCGGATCGTGCGCGAGTTCGTAGACGCCGGGGAGTCCGCACGGTCGGCCGACCGTGACGGGTTGCAGGACATGCTGGCGTTTATCGCCGCAACACGGGTGCAGTTCTGCATCGTTCACAAGCTCGACCGGCTCGCCCGCAACCGCGCTGACGACGTGAAGATTCACGAAGCCCTCATCAGCGCCGGGGTCACCCTCGTCTCTGCCACCGAGTCCATTGACCAGACCCCTTCGGGGATGCTCGTTCACGGCATCATGTCCTCAATTGCGGAGTTCTACAGCCGGAACCTCGCCACTGAGGTCACCAAGGGCCTGTCGCAGAAGGTCGCGCAGGGCGGCACGCCGATGCGCGCGCCCATCGGTTACCTGAACGTGCGCCGCACCGATGAGAACGGCCGCGAGGTCAGGACGGTGGAAGTCGATGCCGAACGTGCCCCGCTCATCACATGGGCGTTCGAGCAATACGCGAAAGGCGAGACCTCCGTGACCGGGCTACTGCGCGACCTCACCGCGCGCGGGCTGGTGACGGTGCCGACGCCGAAGCGCCCATCCAAGCCGCTGGGGAAGAACACGCTCTACAAGCTACTCACCAACCCGTATTACGCGGGCGTGATCCGCTACAAGGGCGGACTGCACCCCGGCTCACACGAACCCATCGTGGAACCGGCCTTGTTCGACACCGTGCAATCACTGCTCCGGGCGAGGACGGCGAAGATGACGCGGCATGTCCAGCACGCCCACCACCTGAAAGGGCTGCTGCACTGCGGCACCTGCGGGTCACGGATGCTGCTCGACTTCGCCACCAACCCCAAAGGCGTCACCTACGCCTACTTCGTCTGCTCCGGCCGCGCCGCGAAGAAAACCGACTGCACCCGGCGGGCGGTGCCGGTCGCGGTCGCCGAACGCCTCGTCGCGGACTCCTACGCCTCCATCACGATCAGCGACCAGACCTACCGCGACCTCGCCGCGAAGGTCGATGCCGCGTTCGACAAGCGCATGGCAGGCCGCGACCAAGAGATAGCCGACCTCATGGCCAACCGCGCCAAGCTCGAAGCGGAGAGTGACAAGCTGCTGGCCGCGCACTTCGCCGACGCCATCGACCTCCCCACCCTGAAACGGCACCAAGACCGCATCCGGGCGGGCCTCGCCGACGTGAACCAGAAGCTCGCCGAGCAGGACGAGCACCAGACCGGCGGGCGGGCGTTCCTGCACGACTCGCTGCGGCTGCTCACCGACGCGCACCACGCCTACGCCCGATCCGGCGACACCGACCGGCGGCTGGCGAACCAAGCGTTCTACGCCCGGCTCGACATCACCGACGACGAACAACTCCGCCTACGCCTCGCAGAACCGTTCGCCACCATCATCCGCGAAGCACACGAACACAGCGACGACGGAGGCGAGGAACCCTTACGGGAACACTCAACATCTACACATGTCGCGTGTTCCCGTAAGACACTTTGGGTGGATCCTGGGAGAATCGAACTCCCGACATCCTGCTTGCAAAGCAGGCGCTCTACCAACTGAGCTAAGGACCCGAGGGAAGACCCGTTCGGTTCTCCGCTCAGGGGCTCCCGAGTGCGAGGCCGGAAACCACCTCGGACCACTATAGCGGCGCGATTTCCGACGCGCAAAAGCCGGTCACTCTCGACCGCTACCTCCCCGGCACTTCCTCGCTCACTCTTCCGGGATTCGACGGAACGGTATCGAGCCGCGCATAGGTGAGCCGGCGCAGCAGCACCTCCGCGGGACCCCGGGCATCGCGGCGCTCGAGAATCACGGCGACCACCAGCGACAGCAGCCACGCGGCGACCGCGATCCCGAACGCCGCCGCCGTATTGATCCGGGCGCCGAGCCCGAAGCCCCAGGCCGCCAGGAGCGGAGCGAAGACGACCGATTGCATCAGATAGCTGCTGAGCGAACGCTTGCCCACTGCAGCCACCGCCCGCGTCACCGCACCCGGCCGCTCCTTCAAACGCATGCCGATGACCCCGAAGAGCGCCGCGTACCCGATGCCGCCCGCGACTCCCCCGAGCTGGCCGAACAGCGATATCACCCACGCCATCGCCTCGAGCGCCGGGAGCATCCCCAGATAGATCAGCGCCGTGGGCGACGCGAAGACCACGCCGGTCAGGATCCCCCATACCGCGACGGACTGGAGCCTGAACCGGCGGGTCTCGACCTCGAGCCACCGGTGTCTTCCCGCGATCCAACCCAGCAGCACGCATGCGGGAACCAGCAGCGAGAGCACGGTAGTGGGGGCCCCGACGACCCACACGCCGAGGCGCACCAGCATCGCCCATCCGTATGCGGCGATCCCGTTGAGCATGTCGGCGGTTCCGAACCCGTCGCCCAGGAGCATCTCCTGCGTCCCTCCCGGCCACAGCGCGGCGAGCAGCAGCGAGAATCCCAGAGCCATGACCGCGCCGAGGGCGAAGAGTCCGAGCAGCGTCCAGACCGCGATCTTGAGCACGCCATCGGATCGCCAGAACAGGGCCGCCGTCACCGCCAGCCCGGTCAGTCCATAAGCGCCGAGAATGTCACCGGCGAACAGGAGCGCGGCGTGAACCAGGCCGAACACGATCAACCACAGGTGCCGTCTCAGCAGCATGCCGCTCACCGTCCGCTGCGCAACGCCTCGCGCCTCGCGCGACCTCGCGAACTGGACCATACCGTAGCCGAACAGGAACGCGAACATCGGGTAGACGCGCGCATCGACGAAGAGGATCGTGAGCCCCGAGAGCACCCGATCGAGCACGCCGCCGTCAACGGGATGGTTCGTGTAGATCGGAGTGTCGTGCCCCCACAGGTAGACGGACACGTTGGCGATCGCGATCAGCAGCAGCATCCATCCGCGCGCCAGATCCGGGGCGAGTGCTCGCCGACCCGAGGTTGCCGCCCTCCGGTTCATCTCCGTCGTACCAGCCTCCCCCATGCCCATGCCCACCAGTCTTGCGCACGGCCCCCGCGAGAGACAAGGGCGGGTGCATGGCGACTCGCCTGTTCAGAGCGACGAATGCAAGCTCCGGGGTCGGCGGGGCTCTTCGGGTGAACAGCGGTGGAATCGCGACTCGAACTCGAGTCCGATGCTGAACCCGGGCCGATCAACTCTATTCTCGGAGGAGAGCCGTCGACCCGTGCGGATTGTGGTGGGGCTACCAGGACTTGAACCTGGGACCTCTTCATTATCAGTGAAGCGCTCTAACCGCCTGAGCTATAGCCCCTTGACCAAGCAACCACTGTATCCGATCCGAAGCGAAAACCGAAATCGGGTTCGCGTATCGGGCGCGTTGTCTCGTCGTGCCCCGAGGCGTGCAGCCTAGTTGCTCGTAAAGCCGAGCTGGAACCCTCCGAGCACGCGCACGAGCAGGTTGTACACGAGCGATCCGACCGCTCCCAGCGCGGTACCCACGATCGTGTTGAGAATCCCCACGACCACGGCAAAGCCGAGCACCTGCGGGAAACCGATGATCCTCATGAGGCTGTTCTCCTCACCCACGATGTCCATGAAGAGGGCGTCCAGGTCACCGAGCACACCGGTCTGCATGAGCACCGTGTAGATGAGCACCGTCGACACGACGCCCACGATCGCGAGGCAGAGGGCCACGAGGAACGAGAACTTCACGGCCGACCAGAAGTCGACGTAGACCAGCTTCAGGCGCACCTGCTTCGAAGGCGCCTTCTTCCGAGTCTTCTTAGCCAGCTTGTCGGCGACAGTGTTACTCATTCACGTCTTCCTTGTTCTCTGCGTTATCGGCGCCCTGGGCCTCGGACTCTTCGTCATCGAGCCCGCGTTCCGAATTTCGCGCGATGCCAATGATACGGTCCCCCTCTGGGAATCGTGCAAACACGACACCCATGGTGTTGCGCCCCTTGGCGGGCACCTCCGCCACGCTCGATCGCACCACTTTACCGCCCGCCAGCACCACGAGCACCTCGTCGCCCTCCTCGACGATGAGCGCACCGACCAGGTCGCCGCGATTCTCGTCGAGCTTTGCGACCTTGATGCCGTAGCCGCCGCGGTTCTGCACCCGGTACTCATCGACGGCCGTCCGTTTGGCGTAGCCGCCCTCGGTCACCACGAAGACGAAGCCCTCCTCGCCGTGGATGCGAGAGGCGGAGAGCAGGGAGTCCCCATCGCGGAAGTTCATGCCGCGCACACCGCTGGTGGAGCGCCCCATGGGCCGAAGCGCCTGATCAGAGGCGGTGAATCGCACCGACATGCCGTGTCGCGACACGACCAGCACGTCGTCGCTCGCCTCGGCGATGAGAGCCGATACGAGCTCATCTCCCTCGCGAAGCTTGATGGCGATGATGCCGCCCGTGCGATTCGTGTCGTACTCCTCGAGCGCCGTCTTCTTCACGAGGCCGTCCCGCGTAGCGAGCACCAAGTAGCCGGCGGCGAAGTCGCGGACATCGAGGATCTGCGTCACGGCCTCGTCGGGGGCGAGCGCCAGCAGGTTCGCGAGATGCTGGCCCTTCGAGTCGCGTCCGCCCTCCGGCACCTCGTAGGTCTTCGCGCGGTAGACGCGTCCGGTGTTGGTGAAGAACATCAGCCAGTGGTGCGTCGTCGTGACGAAGAAGTGCTCCACGATGTCGTCGGCGCGCAGCTGGGCGCCTCTGACGCCCTTGCCGCCGCGGTGCTGCGAACGGTAATTGTCGATGCGGGTGCGCTTGACGTAGCCGCCGCGGGTGACCGTGACGACCATCTCCTCCTCGGGGATCAGGTCTTCCATCGACATGTCGCCGTCGAAGCCGTGCAGGATGTTCGTGCGCCGTTCGTCGCCGTACTTGTCGACGATCTCGCCGAGCTCTTCGATGACGATGCCTCGCTGCTCGGTCGGCGAGGCGAGGATCCCCTGGTACTCCTTGATCTGCGCCTCGAGCTTCGCGGCAAGATCGAGAATCTTCTGCCGTTCGAGAGCGGCGAGGCGGCGCAACTGCAGACCGAGGATCGCGTCGGCCTGGATCTGATCCACCGAGAGAAGCTCCATGAGCCCCTCGCGCGCCTCTTCGACGGTCGGCGAGCGGCGGATCAGCGCGATGACGTCGTCGAGCGCGTCGAGCGCCTTGAGGTAGCCGCGCTGAATGTGGGCCTCGGCCTCGGCCTTGCGCAGACGGAACTCGGTGCGCCGCACGATGACGTCGATCTGGTGCTTCGCCCACAGGCTGATGAAGCCGTCGAGCGACAGGGTGCGGGGCACGCCGTCGACGATCGCGAGCATGTTCGCGCCGAAGCTCTCCTGCAGCTGCGTGTGCTTGTAGAGGTTGTTGAGCACGACCTTCGCGATCGCGTCCCGCTTGAGCACGATGACGAGGCGCTGGCCCGTGCGGCCGCTGGTCTCGTCGCGGATGTCGGCGATGCCCTGGACCCGATTGTCCTTGACGAGGTCCGCTATCTTGACCGCGAGGTTGTCGGGATTGACCTGGTAAGGCAGCTCGGTGACGACGAGGCAGGTGCGCCCGTGGATCTCCTCGACGTTCACCACGGCTCGCATCGTGATCGAGCCGCGACCCGTGCGGTAGGCGTCCCGGATGCCGCGCGTACCGAGAATCTGGGCTCCGGTCGGGAAATCGGGGCCCTTCACGCGCTCCATGAGGGCTTCGAGCAGCTCCTCACGGCCCGCCTCCGGGTGCTCGAGGTGCCAAATGGCGCCCTCGGCGACCTCGCGCAGATTGTGCGGCGGAATGTTCGTCGCCATGCCCACGGCGATACCGACCGAGCCGTTGACGAGCAGGTTCGGGAACCGGCTCGTGACCACGGCCGGTTCCTGGGTCCGCCCGTCATAGTTGTCGTGGAAGTCGACGGTGTCCTCGTCGATGTCCCGCACCATCTCGAGCGCGAGCGGCGCCATCTTCGTCTCGGTGTACCGCGGCGCCGCGGCGCCGTCGTTGCCGGGCGAGCCGAAGTTGCCCTGCCCCAGGGCGAGGGGGTATCGCATGGCCCACGGCTGCACCAGGCGCACGAGAGCGTCGTAGATGGCCGAGTCGCCGTGCGGGTGGTAGTTGCCCATGACGTCGCCGACGACTCGCGCGCACTTCGAGAACGCCCGGTCGGGGCGGTAGCCGCCGTCGAACATCGTGTACAGGACGCGGCGGTGCACGGGCTTCAGTCCGTCGCGCACGTCGGGCAGCGCGCGACCGACGATGACGCTCATCGCGTAATCGAGGTACGAGTTCTGCATCTCGAGCTGCAGATCGACCTGCTCGATCCTGCCGTGCACAGCCTGGTCCGCGTCGCGCTCGACGCCCTCGGTCTCCGGGGTCTGATTCTCAGATGTCAAGGAATCGCACGTCCTTCGCGTTCTGCTGGATAAAACTGCGTCGCGCCTCCACGTCCTCGCCCATGAGCGTGGCGAAGATCTCGTCCACCATGGCCGCGTCCTCCATGGTCACCTGCTTGAGGCTGCGGGTCTCGGGGTTCATCGTGGTCTCCCACAGTTCCTCGTAGTTCATCTCGCCGAGACCCTTGTAGCGCTGGATCCCGTTGTCCTTGGGGATCCGGCGCCCGGCCTCGGCGCCGGCCTCGAGCTTCCTGTCGCGCTCGTCGTCGCTGAACACGTACTCGTCCTCGGCGTTCGACCACTTGATGCGGTAGAGGGGGGGCTGCGCGAGATAGACGTATCCGAGGTCGATGAGCGGACGCATGTAGCGGAACAGGAGCGTGAGCAGCAGCGTCGTGATGTGCTGACCGTCGACGTCGGCATCCGCCATGAGCACGATCTTGTGGTAGCGCGCCTTCTCGGGGTCGAACTCCTCACCGATGCCCGCGCCGAAGGCCGTGATCATGGCCTGGACCTCGGCGTTGCCGAGCGCACGATCGAGGCGCGCCTTCTCCACGTTCAGGATCTTGCCGCGCAGGGGCAGGATCGCCTGCGTCTCGGGGTTGCGTCCCTGCACCGCGGAACCACCCGCGGAGTCGCCCTCCACGATGAAGATCTCGGAGATCGAGGGGTCTTTCGACGAGCAGTCCTTGAGCTTGCCCGGCATGCCGCCGGACTCGAGCAGTCCCTTGCGGCGCGCGGTCTCGCGCGCCTTGCGCGCCGCGAGACGCGCGGTGGCAGCCTGGATGGCCTTGCGGATGACGTCCTTCGCCGACGAGGGGTTGCGCTCGAACCAATCGCCGAGCTGATCACCGACCACCTTCTGCACGAAAGCCTTCGCCTCGGTGTTGCCGAGCTTCGTCTTGGTCTGGCCCTCGAACTGGGGCTCCCCCAGTTTCACCGAGATCACCGCGGTGAGCCCCTCGCGCACGTCGTCTCCCGAGAGGTTCTCATCCTTCTCTCGGAGGATGTTCTTCTCGCGCGCGTAGCGATTCACGAGCGTCGTGAGCGCTGCGCGAAACCCCTCCTCGTGCGTGCCGCCCTCGTGGGTGTTGATCGTGTTCGCGAAGGTGTGCACGCTCTCCGAGTAGGCCGTGGTCCACTGCATCGCGATCTCCACCGCGATCTTGCGCTCGGCGTCCTCCGATTCGAACGAGATGATCTCCTCGTTCACGACCTCGGCGCGCTTGGCCGAGTTGATGTGATGGACGTAGTCCTCGAGCCCCTTCTCGTACAGGAATTCGTCGTGCGGCGCGGGCGGCGCGACGAGCTCCCCCTCCTCATTCGCCACCGGCTCCTGAGGGCGCAGATCGGTAAGCCGGATCTTGAGGCCCTTGTTCAAGAAGGCGTACTGCTGGAAGCGGGTGCGCAGTGTCTGGTAGTCGAAATCGACGGTCTCGAAGATCTCGGCGCTCGGCCAGAACGTGATGGTGGTGCCGGTGGCGTCGGTCGGCTCTCCCTGCACCAGCGGTGCATCCGGCACGCTGCCGGTGAATGACATGTTCCACGTGAAACCTTGACGCTTCACCTCGACCTCGAAACGCGTCGAGAGGGCGTTGACCACCGAGGATCCCACGCCGTGCAGGCCTCCGGATACCGCGTAGCCCCCTCCGCCGAACTTGCCGCCCGCGTGCAGAACCGTGAGCACGACCTCGACCGTCGACTTGCTCGGGTCGCTCGAGTGCGGATCGACGGGGATCCCGCGCCCGTTGTCGACGACCCGGATCCCGCCGTTCTCGAGAATCGTCACGTCGATCGTGTCGCAGTGTCCGGCAAGCGCCTCGTCGACCGAGTTGTCGACGATCTCGTACACGAGATGGTGCAGCCCTCGCGGACCGGTGGAGCCGATGTACATCCCAGGACGTTTGCGTACCGCCTCGAGGCCCTCGAGCACCTGAATCGCACCGGCGCCGTAGTCTTCTGCGGCCGCAGCCTGTTCTGAACTCATTCCTTGAATAATCCTTTTCTGGGCCTCTCAGAGCGTTTTCGCACGCCGGACACCTCCGCAGACCAGCCTATCAACGTTGAGGCGCGGAATGCCCCATTGCGGGCCTACCGCACCGTTGTTTCAGTCGGGATCGAACCCCCGGAACCGGTGAACAGTCGAAACACCGCGTCACCCTCGGTAGCGGCGAACCCGATCCCGCCCCCAGCAGGCAAACAGATCGCGGAGAATCTGACGGAGCGATGCCTCTCGCCTACCCTCCTCTCCCAGCGCGCACCGACTCATCTCGAGAAGAATTCCGTCACCCCGCACTATCCGTATGTGTCCCGGGGTCCCCTCCCCCGCACAGTGCGCGGGCCGTGTCGCCAACTCGGCGCCCCCGGTGCGAGGAAGCGAAGATCCCGTACCTCCGCGTCGGGGTAGTCGCGCAGCAGCCTGGTGAGCATCTCGGCCCGGAGCCGGCGCAACTCGGTGGCCCAGGTCGTCGAGTCGCACTGCACCTGCAGCACTCCGTTACTGATGCCGACCACGGTCGTATGCTCGGCCGTCGCGTCGCCCGCGAACTCCGCCCACTCGGCGATCAGGCGCGCTTGCTCCAGTTCGAGGCTCCACCCCATGTCGCTCGCCATCGAATTGAGCACCTCGCCGAGGGCCCGTGGGTCTCTACCGCCCCCGAACGGCCGGCCCCCCGGAACGTCCGAGGCGACGCGCTTGCGCCTGCGAACGGCGGATCCCCGCCAGACCGCCTTCGCCCGCAGATAAGCCTCGGAGGCGAACCCCGGCTCCCCGCTCGGCATCAGTCGCCCCTCGAAATCACAGCACCGGCCTCGATGAGCACTCGCCGCCATGCGACGCCATCGGGCACATCTTCCTCGACGGCGGCCGTCACGATCACCTGTTCGAAATCGCTGACGGCGGCCATCAAGCTATCCCTCCGGCGAGAATCCAGCTCGGCGAAGACATCGTCGAGCACGATCACAGGATCTCCAGCCGGCGACTCATCCCGGAGAATGGCCGCCAGAGCCATCTTCAAGGCCAGAGCGAACGACCAGGACTCCCCGTGGCTGGCGTAGCCCTTGACGGGGAGACCGTTGAGCGTGAGCAGGAGGTCATCCCGGTGGGGACCGACCAACGTCACCCCTCGCTCCAGCTCGCGCGATCGAACGGCGGCCAGAGCCTCGCGAAACTGCGCGATCAACGTTTCACGTGAAACGTCCGCGAGTTCCTCCGCGCTCTGCGTTTCACGTGAAACATCGGCGCGTGAGAGAGCCGCGGTCACCGACTCGCTCAAGAAGATCCCCGGACCGTGATCCTGCGAGACCAATCGACGGTACCCCTCGCGCAACGGTCCGCCCAGATCCCGGACGAGTTCGCGCCGAGCGAGCATGATCTGCGTCCCGTACTCGACCAGCTGCTCGTCCCAAATACTCAGCGTCGCGTCTACCGCCGCGGATCCGCCCCGCGCAGATTTCAGCAGCGACGTGCGCTGGCGCACCACTCGCTCATAGTCCGAGAGAGCCCCCGCAGCGACTGGATGCCTCACGACGAGGGCGTCATCGAGAAAGCGCCGGCGCCCCGATGGTTCTCCACGGACGATTCCGAGATCCTCCGGAACGAAAGCCACCGATGCGAACCATCTCGTGACCTCCCGAGGTCGCACGGGGTTGCGATTCACCTGCGCACGATTCGGTCGTTCCCTGTTCAACTGCAACTCGAGCATCACGTCCCGTTCCGCGGCCGCGACTCTCATCCGCATGATCGCGGCCTCGGCGCCGGCGCGGATCATCGGCGAATCGCTCGTCACCCGATGCGAACGAAGGGTCGCGAAGTAGCCGATCGCCTCGACGAGGTTCGTCTTGCCCTGGCCGTTGCGACCGATGAACAGGTTCGGGCCCGACGCCAGATCCAGCTCCGCCGTGCGGTAGTTGCGGAAATCGACGAGCGAGAGATGCGCGACCCGCATCGCTCCCCCTATCGCAGCAGCAGGTTGGGCTGCAGCAGGTAACGGAAGCTCTCCTCGTCGGCATCGTCCCTGCTGCGCTGGCTCGTGATGAGCACGGGGCCGGGCTTGCCGGGGTTGTCGGTGCGCGTGAAGGCGACCCGGGCGAACTCGGCGTGCGTCGAACGCAGCCCGTCGAGCAGGAACTGAGGCTTGAGCGAGACCACCATGTCTTCACCGACGAGGTGAGCATCCACGATCTCGACAGCCTGGGCGGATTCGGTTCCGGCAGCCTCCAGCGTCACGGAACCCTCGACGAAGGAGAACCGCAGCGCGGCCTCTCGCTCGAGCACCAGGCCCACGCGGCCGACCGCTTCCACCAGTTCACCGGTGTTCACGACCGCGTAGTTGTCGACGCTCTCCGGGAAGAGCCGGCCCACCGGCGGATAGTTGCCCTTGATGAGCAACGACGTCACGGTCTTCGAACCGCCCGTGAACGCGATCAGCTCGCGCTCCGCGTCCTTGATGATCGAGACCTGCACCTGGCCGTCACCCGAAAAGGTCTTGCCGACCTCGGTGACGATCTTCGACGGGACCAGGGCCGTGAGCGCGTCCTGTCCGCTCTGGTTCTCCCAGTCGATGCTGCGAGTGGCAACGCGATAGCGGTCGGTGGCGGTCAACGTCAGCGAGTTCTCGGTCACCTCGAACTGCACGCCGGTGATGACGGGGGTCACGTCGTCCTTCGACGCGGCGAGGGAGACCTGCGCGATGGCGTCGGCGAACACGTCGGCCGGAACCGATCCCGAAACCGAATCGACCTGCGGCACCTGCGGATATTCCTCGACCGGCATAGCGGGGAGGCTGAACGAGGCCGAACCGCATCGAACCTCGACGCGGTTCTCGAGCAGGGCGACCTCGACGTCGGCGTGCGGCAGGCGCTGCGCGATCTCGCTCAGCAACCGACCGGACACGAGCGCCCTACCGGCGTCGTCCACCTCGGCCGTCACGCTCGTGCGCGCCGAAACCTCGTAGTCGAAGGACGAGACGGTGAGACGGTCGCCCTCCGCCTCGATCAGTGCTCCGCTCAACAGCGGCTGGGTGGGGCGCTGCGGCAGCAGCTTCACCGCGAACGACACGGCCTCGCTGAACACGTCGCGGTTGACGGTGAATCGCATCTGACTTCCCTCCCACGCACACGTACGCGCGCCTGATCTGTCGGTTCACAATCTTTGCATACTCGGCGGTGCGGGGCATCCGTGCAGACCCCCGTCGGAAGGGGAAGTTCCGGGCGGCCCGCATGCGGTTCGCGTGATCGAATGCCCGAAGAAGGAGATGAAGGTGTTAACAGTGTTAACAGTTGTGGATACTGTGGATAACTCCCGAGACCTCAGCGTTTTGTAGAGAACTACAGCTCTGTGAGTTGTTGGCGGCATCGGGACGAGTCGTCTTCCGCGAAATGATGCGGAAGTTTATGGTGTAGGACTCATCCACAGCGTGTGCCTCCTCCTCCACAGGACGGACCCGGTTCTCCCCAACTATCCACAAGGGCCGCCCGCCCTGTGGATAAACGCGCGGTGAATCGCGCCTAACGCGAGCCCTGCTTGATGCGGGTGGTGAGCTCCTGCACCTGGTTGTAGATGGAGCGGCGCTCCGCGATGAGCTGGGAGATCTTCTTGTGGGCGTACATGACCGTGGTGTGATCGCGGCCCCCGAAGAGCTGGCCGATCTTGGGCAGCGAGAGCGGCGTGAGCTCCCTGCAGAGATACATCGCGATCTGGCGTGCCGTGGCGATCTGCTGCGCCCGGGTGGGACCGTACAGGTCGTCGACCGAGAGATCGAAGTACTCCGCGGTCCGGCTGATGATGTCCGAGGGCTGCACCTCGTTGTCGGCGTCGAGCGTGATGAGATCCTTCAGCACGGTGTGCACGAGTTGCATGTCGATGCGCTGCTGATTCAGGCTCGCGTATGCCGTGACCCGGATCAGGGTGCCCTCGAGCTCGCGGATGTTCGAGGCGAACTTGCTCGCGATGAACTCGAGGATGCTGTGGTCGATCTCGAGGTTCTCGCGCTGCGCCTTCTTGCGCAGGATCGCGATGCGGGTCTCGAGGTCGGGCGCCTGGATGTCGGTGAGCAGCCCCCACTCGAAGCGGGAGAGCATCCGCTCCTCGAAGCCGCGCAGTTGCTTCGGCTGGACGTCGCTCGTGATGACTACCTGCTTGTTGTGGTCGTGCAGCGTGTTGAAGGTGTGGAAGAACGCCTCCTGGGTCTCGACCTTGTCCTCGAGGAACTGGATGTCGTCGACGAGCAGGATGTCGACGCCGCGATAGCGGGAGTGGAAAGCGGCGCCCTGGTTGTTGGCGATCGAGTTGATGAAGTCGTTGGTGAAATCCTCGGAGCTGACGTAGCGCACCCGGACATCCGGAAACATCTCCCTGGCGTAGTGTCCGATCGCGTGCAGCAGGTGCGTCTTGCCGAGCCCGGAGTCCCCGTAGATGAAGAGCGGATTGTAGGCCCGCGCGGGCGCCTCAGCCACCGCGACGGCCGCCGCGTGCGCGAAACGATTGGACTGCCCGATCACGAAGCTGTCGAACCCGTACTTCTCGTTCAGCCTGCTGTCGACCGGCGTGTCGATGCCGTGGCGCCTCCGGGGCTCGTCGACGGGGCGCGCGCTCTCGTGGCGCGGCGCGGCGACCTGTGCGGCAGCGGCCGCCGGCGCCTCCGTTTCGGCCGCGGGTTCGGGTTCGAGCGGCGGAAGGGCCTCCTCGTCGACGATCACCACGAAGTTCTCGATCTGGTCCGCCTCGGGGATACCCGCGATCGCCGCCATGATGGCCGGCCGCAGGCGGCTCTCGAGCAGCTTCAGCGTGAACTCGTAAGGAACCGCGAGATAGAGCGTTCCCGCCGCGATCCCCCGGGGCATCGCGAGAGCGACCTGCGCACCGTTCGCCGGGCCGACGGAGGGATCCCCCATCACGGTCCGGGTCACACGACCCCAGACCTCCTGCAGTTCGTCATCAGTCACGCGTCTACCCGGCTCGGTCTCGAAGGTCTGGAAATGGTCGATGTTATACCCAAAGTTATCCACAAAGGAACGGGCGCAGATCCCCGGTATATCGGGAGATTGTCGGCGGAGGGAGAACACCTGCGCCCACGTTAGCCACAGATTTGTCCACAGGCAAGTCTCGCCTTGAACCGCAGGTCGACATTCCTCACGGCCGCACAGCTCGTCGGCCGCGCGACGCAGGCTTTGACGGGATCGGACTTGTGGCGTAAAGTAAATACCTTGTATGGGCGGCCCGCCTAGGTCGACGCAGTGCGTCGGCGCGTGCTGCGGAAGGATGCGTTCTTCCTACGGCTCGCGCTTCGTCCAGATCCGACTTCCCCGACGTCACCGAGCCTTGGGGATCTATTCCATAAGTCACGGAGTCTTCACATGAGCAAGCGCACCTTCCAGCCCAATAACCGCCGTCGCGCCAAGGTGCACGGCTTCCGCGCCCGCATGCGCACCCGCGCCGGACGCGCCATCGTGGCGGCTCGTCGCGGCAAGGGCCGCTCGAAGCTCTCGGCATAGTCCCGACTCCCGCCCGAGCTCGATCGTGCCTGCGAGGCGACATCGTGTCACGCGGGGCGAGGACTACCGGCGCACCGTGCGCGCAGGCTACCGCGTGGGTGGTGCGTTCTGCATCACCCACGCGGTTTTCCGTGCCCCCGGGCAACCCGCCCGCTTCGGCTTCATCGTCTCCAAAGCCGTCGGCAACGCGGTGACCCGCAATCTGATCCGCCGACGTCTCAAGACGGTCGTCGAGCGCCGGCTGCGCACCGGCATCGTCGGGGTGGACGTGGTCTTCCGCGCGCTCCCAGCGGTCGCCGGCGCCTCGTTCGAGCAGCTCGAGCGGGAGATGAATCGTGCGCTCGATCGGGTCGAGCGCGAACTGATCGCGCACGGCGGTGGATCCGCATGAGACCGCTCCTGGAAATCTGGCTGCTGCCCCGCAACGGCATGATCGCATTCATGCGGGCCTACCGCAGGCTGATCTCTCCCCTCTACGGCCAGGTATGCAGGTATCATCCATCGTGTTCCCGATACGCTTTGGAGGCGTATCAGTCGCGTGGCTTCCTCGTCGGCACGGTGCTCACCGTCTGGCGGCTTCTGCGCTGCAATCCCTTCACTCCCGGCGGCATCGACGACGTTCCGCCGGGACAGCACCAGAACTTCGTGATCAATCCCCGCGGCTTCGTCCGCCCCATCGAGCGAAAGGCCTAACCCGGTGGACTTCTTCGAAACCATACTCTGGCCGCTGCGCTGGCTCGTCGAGCTGGTGCTGTGGGCCTGGCACTGGCTGTTCACCGCGATCGGCATGGACCCGGCTTCGGGCGTCACCTGGGTGCTCTCGGTCATCGGGCTCGTGGTGGTGGTGCGCTCGGCGCTGATTCCGGTGACGGTGCGGCAAATCAGGTCGCAGCGTCGCATGATGGATCTCGCGCCCGAGATGAAGAAGATCCAGGACAAGTACAAGGGCAAGAAGGATCAGTTCTCGCGCGAGGCCATGAGCCGCGAGACGATGGCTCTGTACAAGAAGCACGGCACCAATCCCTTCGCCTCGTGCCTGCCCATCCTCATCCAGATGCCCGTCTTCTTCTCGCTGTTCTACGTGCTCCGTCAAGCCTCCGAGAACAAGACCGGCATCGGTTTCATGACCGAGCAGCTCACGCAGAGCTTCAACGCGGCGACCATCTTCGGTGCACCGCTCAAGATGACCTTCACCCAGGGCTGGGAGAACGGCAACTGGATGGTCGTCGTACTGCTCGGCGCCATCATGGTGCTGATGATCGCGTCGCAGTTCTTCACCCAGCTGCAGATCATGTCGAAGAACGTCTCGGATGAGACGAAGAACTCGCCGATGTACCGGCAGCAGAAGATCCTGCTCTACATCATTCCCTTCGCCTTCCTCTTCTCGGGCGTCGCCTTCCCCTTGGCGCTCAACATCTACTGGTTCAGCTCGAACCTCTGGACCATGGGCCAGCAGGGCATCGTGATCCGCAACATGCCGACCCCGGGCAGCGAGGCGTGGCGCAGGCGTCAGGAGCGGCTCAAGGCGAAGGGTAAGCTGACCGACGACGAGAAGCGCGCGAAGGCTCTGGGCCAGGATCCGTCCTCGCCGGGCGAGCAGCCGCAGAAGGGCCAGCGGCAGCAGCCGCTGAGCTCCAGGCGCGCCAAGAAGAAGAACAAGTGAGGGCATCGTGAGCACTGAGCGCGCCGGCGAGAGCCGAGTGGACGACGAACTCGGCCTCGAGGAGCTCGAAGCCGAGGGCGACCTGGCCGCCGACTACATCGAGGGGCTCCTCGACATCGCCGACATGGACGGCGACATCGACATCGACGTGGCCAACGGCCGCGCCTACGTCGCGGTGACGGGCGGCGGAGAGGATCTCGACCGCATCGCCTCCGCCGAGGCCGTGCAGGCGCTGCAGGATCTGGCCCGGCTCGCGGTCCAGGCGAAGACCGGCCGCTTCTCGCGTCTCATCGTCGACATCGGCGGCTCGCGGGACGCGCGGGCCATCGAGCTGAGGGGCATGGTCGACGCCGCGATCGCGCAGATCGCCGCCGGGCTCGACCGGGTGGAGCTCGAGCCCATGTCGTCGTACGAGCGCAAGCTGGTGCACGATGAGGTCGCCGAGCGCGGCTTCCACTCGGAGTCCCGGGGCGAGGGCCGGGATCGCCGTCTCGTCATCAGCCGCGGCTGACGGGGCCGCCGTTTCACGTGAAACCTCTCGAGGAAAGTGCTGCCGTGACTGCTGACGCGCAGGTGGAGCCTGAGCCCGCGGCCGCCGCCGAGATCGCGGGCGACCGTATCGAGGCGCTGCGCGAGTTCGCTCGGGATCTCGGCGCGCACGGCGAGCGGCTCGGACTCATCGGCCCGCTCGAACCACCACGGCTCTGGACCAGGCACCTGCTCAACAGCGCGGTGCTGGCGCCCCTCGTGAAGTCGGGCGCCCATGTCGCCGACATCGGCACGGGCGGCGGCATGCCGGGTCTGGTGCTGGCGATCGTTCGCCCCGACGCGCGCTTCCTGCTGATCGAGCCCATGGAGCGCCGCTGCAGCTGGCTGAACGAGCAGATCGATCGCCTCGGCCTGCAGAACGCCGAGGTGCGCAGGGGGCGTGCCGAGGAGTATCACGGCGCGTTCGAGGTGGAGCAGGTGACCGCTCGCGCCGTCACGGCCCTGCGCAAGCTGGTGCCGCTCGCCGCACCGCTGCTGCGCGACGGCGGCGAGATGCTCTTCCTCAAGGGCAGCTCGGTGCAGGGCGAGATCGACGCGGCCGAGAAGGCGCTGCGCAAGCATCGAGTGACGCGCGTCTCCGTGGAGGAGCTCGGAGCGGGCCTGCTCGACGAGACGACCCGGGTGTTTCGAGCTAAAATCGATAGACATGGCTGAAGCGGAGAAGTCGCTCGTCGGCGACCACCTCGCCGATAAGGTCCGGCGACGCCGCAAACTCGCGGAGACGGTCTCGCCCCTCCCGGCGCAACCGCGCGTCGTCACGGTCTCCAATCAGAAGGGCGGGGTGGGCAAGACCACCACGACCGTCAATCTCGCCTCGGCGCTGGCCCGGCGGGGCGCGAACGTGCTGGTGATCGACCTCGACCCGCAGGGCAACGCCTCCACGGCTCTCGGGGTCCCCCACCGGCCCGAGGTGACCAGCGTCTACGACGTGCTGCTCGGCGACAGCGGTCTCGGGGATGCGCTGCAGCCGACCACGGACCACGAGCGTCTCGACTGCGTGCCGTCGACCATCAACCTGGCCGGAGCCGAGATCGAGCTCGTATCGCTCGTCGCCCGTGAACAGCGGCTCCGCACGGCCCTGCAGAGCTTTCTCGCGGAGGCCGAGCGCCGGTATCACTACGTCTTCATCGACTGCCCACCCTCGCTCGGGCTGCTCACCGTCAACGCCTTCGTCGCCGCCGACGAGGTGCTGATCCCGATCCAGTGCGAGTACTACGCCCTCGAGGGGCTGAGCCAGCTGCTCGGCAACATTCAGCTGATCCAGAAGCACCTGAACCCGGGCTTGCGCGTCTCGACGATCCTGCTCACGATGTACGACGCGCGAACCAATCTCGCGCACGAGGTGGCGGGCGAGGTGCGCTCGCACTTCCCCGAGCAGGTGCTGGACGCCGTGATCCCCCGCTCGGTGCGCATCTCGGAGGCGCCGAGCTACGGCCAGACCGTGCACGCCTACGACGGCGCATCGATCGGTGCGCTCGCTTACCTCGAGGCGGCGGCGGAGATGGCGGAACGAGGGGCCGGATCGCCAGACGCCGCGGGTGGAGCCGAGAACGCGGACGGCAACCAGTACACGAACACCTATGAAAGCGGAAGGGCGTAGCGCATGGCGACGAAGAAGCGAGGCGGGCTCGGCCGCGGGATCGGCGCGCTCATTCCGCAGTCGCCGTCGAGCGGCGAGCGCCCGGTCGACGTGTTCTTCCCGACGCCCTCCAACGGGAGCGAGACGCAGAGCGTTTCGTCAGTGGGCTCCTCGACTCCCCTGCGCGAAACGGTGTCCGAGCCCGGTCGCGACACCGACCTGCGCGAGGTGCCGGGAGCCCGGCTGACGCGCCTGCCCGTCGACGACATCGTGCCGAACCGCCTGCAGCCGCGCACCGAGTTCGACGAGGAGGCGCTCGAGGAGCTGACGCACAGCGTGCGCGAGTTCGGCGTGTTCCAGCCGGTCGTGGTGCGCGCCATCGAACCGGTTCCCCCTGCGGGTGAACCGCATTACGAGCTCATCATGGGCGAGCGCCGTCTGCGCGCCTCCAAACGCGCCGGCCTCGAGACCATTCCCGCGATCATCCGCAGCGCGGCGGACGAGCACATGCTGCGCGACGCCCTGCTCGAGAACCTGCACCGAGCCCAGCTGAACCCGCTCGAAGAGGCTTCGGCCTACCAGCAGCTGCTCGCCGATTTCGGTATCACGCAGGAGCAGCTGGCCGAGCGCATCGGCCGGTCGCGCCCGCAGATCTCCAACACCATCCGACTGCTCCGCCTGCCCGAGCCGGTGCAGACCCGGGTCGCCGCCGGCGTGCTGTCGGCCGGTCACGCCCGCGCGATCCTCTCGCTCGACGGCGACGGAGAGGCCATGCAGCGCCTCGCCGACAAGATCGTCAACGAGGGGCTGTCGGTGAGGGCGGCCGAGGCTGCGGCCTCCGAGGAGCCCAAGCGCCGGCCGCCGCGACCCCGCGCGGGTGGCGTGCAGGCCCAGCTGGGCGAGATCGCCGAGAGGCTGGGCGACCGATTCGATACGCGGGTCGCGGTGAGGCTCGGCGCCAAGAAAGGGCAGATCATCATCGACTTCGCGACGATCGCCGATCTCAAGCGCATCCTCGTCGAGCTCGACGATCCCGGCTTCGGCTGATCCGTACCCCTGCATCCCCGGGTGCCGACCCTCCGCCGGGCCGACCTCGTGGGACCCGCTCCGGTGCTGACTGCTTCCGCGAGCAGGCCCGCTGTGCTTGACTGACGGTATGACTGCAGAGAACAGGGTGGTGTCAGCCGAGCGCGAGGTCACCGCGGAGCCCGCGACGATCTTCGAGCTGATCGCGGATCCCGCGCAGCAGCCGCGCTGGGACGGCAACGGCAACCTGATCGAGGCGGCACCGGGCCAGCGGGTGCGCGCCGTCGGCGACGTGTTCGTGATGCGCATCCACAACGGCGAGGACCGCGACAACCGCGTCGTGGAGTTCGAAGAGGGACGGCGCATAGCCTGGAAGCCGGCGCCGCCCGGTGGCGAGACGCCTGGCCACCTGTGGCGGTGGGAGGTGGAGCCGCTGCCCGGTGGCGGCTCGCTCGTGCGCCACACCTACGACTGGAGCGGCCTCACCGACGAGAGCCGCTTCGCACGGGCCCGCAAGAACACGCCGGAGGCGCTGCGCGCCTCGATCGACCGCCTCGCGGAGCTCGCCGAACGCGGCTGATGAGACGCGAAACGGCGGGCCGGTGGCACCCACCGACCCGCCGTCACCGGGCGAGAATCTCAGATGATCCCGTTCAGGTGCTCCTCGATCATCGGCTTCGGCATGGCGCCGATGATCTCGCGCACCTCCTCGCCGTTCTTGAAGACCTTCATGGCGGGGATCGAGGTGATGCGGTATCGGCCCGCGAGGTTCGGGTTCTCGTCGATGTTGAGTTTGACGATGCGCAGCTTGCCCTCCTGCTCGGCCGCGATCTGGTCGAGGACGGGAGCCACGGCGCGGCACGGGCCGCACCAGGCGGCCCAGAAGTCGACCAGCACGGGGATGTCGCTCTGCAGCACGACCCTGTCGAAGGTCTGCTCGTCGACGTTGATGGCTTCGCTCATGATGATTCCTCTTTCGGTTGCGAGTCGGTGACGATCAGCGCTCGGCGAGCGCTGCCAGGGGTTGAGCGGCGTCGAGCGCGGCGAGGTAGTGCTCGGCGTCCAAGGCCGCGACCGTGCCCGAGGCGGCGGCGGTGACGGCCTGCCGATAGGTGGGATCGACCACGTCTCCGGCGGCGAAGACTCCGACGACGGAGGTGCGCGAGCTGCGGCCCTGCACCGCGATGGTGCCCTCCGCGGTCAGCTCGAGCTTGTCGTGCACCAGGTGCGTGCGCGGATCGTTGCCGATCGCGATGAAGAGGCCCTCGAGCGGGAGCTCGCTCGCGGAGCCGTCGACCGTGCTGCGCAGCGCGACGCCGCTGACCTGGTTCTCACCGCGGATCGCAGTGACCTCCGAGTTCCAGATGAACTCGATCTTCTCGTTGTCGAAGGCGCGCTGCTGCATGATCTTCGAGGCCTTGAGCTCCTCGCGGCGGTGGATCACGTAGACCTTGTCCGCGAAGCGCGTGAGGAACGTGGCCTCCTCCATGGCGGAGTCGCCCCCGCCGACGACGGCGATGGTCTTCTCGCGGAAGAAGAAGCCGTCGCAGGTGGCGCACCACGAGACGCCGTGGCCGGAGAGGCGATCCTCATCCGGCAGCCCCAGCTTGCGATAGGCCGAGCCGGTCGCGTAGACGACGGCGCGCGCCTCGTGCACCGTGCCGTCGCCCGCGATGACGCGCTTCACGTCGCCCGAGAAGTCGACCTCGACCGCGTCGTCGTACACCACCCGCGTGCCGAAGCGCTCGGCCTGCTCCTGCATCTTCTGCATCAGATCCGGCCCCTGGATGCCCTCCGGGAAGCCCGGGAAGTTCTCGACCTCCGTCGTGTTCATGAGTTCGCCGCCGATGGCGACGGAGCTCGCGAAGAGCACGGGTTCGAGGCCGGCGCGCGCGGCGTAGATGGCGGCGGTGAAGCCAGCGGGGCCGGAACCGATGATGATGATCTGGTGCATGGAGCTCCTCGTGCGAGATGCCGTGTCAGCCGCGGCCGGGGCCGCGCAGGGAATACAACCCATCCTAGGGTCGCGCTATTCCGCGGGGCTGGAAGTTGCGCTGGCCCCGCCCTGCCGCCTGCGCCGCACGCTGCGCCAGATCCCGAACACCAGCAGCAGGGCGGCCAGCGATCCGAGCGCCCAGAGGGCGATGGTCTCGATGGTGCTGCGGATGGAGATCGGCAGGGTGCTCGTGGACACGGTGGGTTCGCCCGTAGCCGCCGAGACGGTGACGACGAGGCCCGACTCGCCCGAGGAGACGCGGCTGAGCACGGGCACGAGCACCCGCTCGTTCGCCTCGGCGGGCACGAGCACATCGGTAAAACGGCGCTCCGTGACCGAGAGCGCGGCCGAAGAGGGGTCGGCTTGCACGGTGACCTGGGCGTCGAACGGGAGGGCGTTGCGCAGCTGCACCGGTACGCGCGTCGAGTTGCCGACGAGCTGGGTGTTCTCGGTGGTGATGACGCGCACGCCGTCGAGCAGTTGGGCGTCGCGCTCGCGGAACTGCGCCGCGACGCCCTCGAAATCGACTCCTGCCGACGCGTAACGCGTGGCGAAGAGCTCGAGCAGCCGCGCGCGCTGGTACCCGCTGAGGTACTCCGGATTCACGAGCACGGCGCCCAGTTCGGTAACGGACGACTCCCGGCTCGCGGCGGCGCGCAGCAGCGCGACGCGCTTCTCGGAGGTGCCGCTCGCCCGCAGCGATGCGGTGCCCTCGGGCTGCTCGGCGACGGGTGTGGGGACGACCCAGGCGAGCGACGAGAGCAGCTCCAGGAGCTGCGCGGGATCCTCGCTGTCGCCCACCGCTCCTCGGTCGAGCCCGAGCAGCGCTCCCCCGGACCCGGCCTGCGCCGCGAAGGCCAGTTGCGCGCTGAGCCGGGCGGCGCCTCCCGCGCGCTCGGTCTCGGTGGGCGCCGACAGGGCCGCGCGGGCCGCGTCTCCGAGCGCGGCATCGGTGATCAGGGCGGAGCCCCGGGGAAGCCGGGCGCGCGGCGCCCCCGCGTCGGTGACGTTGTCGGATCTGAGCACGACGGAGTCGATGCCCTCGACGCGCAGCAGTTCGAGGGCGGTCTCGTCGACGGCCCCCTCGGCCGGCCAGGCGACGCTCTGCTGCTGCGGCCAGTCCAAGAGCTCCTCGAGGGTGGGGAGCGTCGGGGCTTCGGGGTCGGCGTTCCCGGGGTCGTCCGGCCCGCTCCCGCCCCCGTCGGAGGGGTTCGGAGTGCCCGACGGTGCAGGGGCGGAGTTCCCCTCATCGCTCGCGAGTGTCGCATCGACGCTGCCGAAGCGGGAGACGAAGTCGAGACTGCTCGGGGCGAGCAGCGAGGTGAAGCCGAGCGCGGCCTGCGCCGCCGGATCCGCGTCGGCGAACTGCAGCAGGAAGCTGGGCAGCGCACTGCGCTCGAGGCCGTCGAGGAACTGGCGCGCGTTCTCGGGCGCCTCGCCCCCGTATGCGCGGATCCCGGCGACGATCCGCGGATCGATCGCGAGCGTGGCCTGCTGCAGGCGGGCCTGCGCGAGCAGCCCCTCCCACGTCGGGACGAGCTCGGCGAGCTGACTGCGGGTGGGAAGCGTGCGGATGTCGGAGGGCAGCACGAGGGGGACGATCAGGCTCAGCCGCACGGTGCTCTCGGCGTTGGCCGCGCCGGCCGGGGGGATGTCGGGGGCCGCCGGGCCGCCCCACACGACGGGCGAGAAGGCGGTGAGGACGTCGGGGGGCGTCCCGGAGCCCCCGGGATCGTCGGGCGTGAACGAGGCCAGCACCGCGTGAACCCCCCTGGAGGACGGCGACGGGAGCCGGTCGCGCGGCACCGTGATCGTGGCGGCCTGCTCGCTTCCGGGGGCCGTCTCCCCGATGCGCCCCTGGGCGAGGTCCAGCGAGGCGGAAGCGGCCTGGGCCTCGAGTTCACCGGCCGTCTCCATCGGCTGGGCGGAGAGGCGCAGCTCGATGTCCCCGCTCGGCACCACCTGCTCCCCCGGGTTCCTCACGAGTACGCTGAACGACACCTCGGCGTCGCCCTCGTCGATCACCGGATCCTGCGGCGCGACGACGAGCTCGGCCGGGGGCGGAGCGGGAGCGGGAGTCTCCGCACCCGCGGGCGCCGCCCCGGCGAGCAGCCCCAGCGCGACGAGCGCCGCGGTGAGCGCGTGCGCGAGGCGCCGGCGGGCGGAAGACATGACGCCCAGTCTATGGAGCGACGCTGACACGCATCCCAGCCGGTGCGACCCCGGTACTCTTGAGGGATGCCCACCCTCGCCCAGTCCATGGAGGCGCTGCGGGCCATCGCAGCGTCCGCACCCGTCGCGGCTCTCGCATCGGCGTTCTCCGAGCGCGGCCACGAATTCGCGCTGGTCGGCGGGCCGGTGCGCGACGCCCTGCTCGGCCGACCGGTCACGGACCTCGATTTCACGACCTCGGCGCGACCCGGCGAGACGCGCGAGATTCTCGACACCCTCGGGCAGAGCGTCTGGGACGTCGGCCGCGACTTCGGCACTATCGCGGCCCGGGTGCATGGCGAGGACGTCGAGATCACCACCTATCGCGCCGAGACCTACCGCGACGACTCGCGCAAGCCCGAGGTGAGCTACGGAGACACGATCGAGGGCGATCTGGTGCGGCGCGACTTCACCATCAACGCACTGGCCCTCATGCTGCCCGAGATGCGGCTCGTCGACGTGGGCGCCGCCTCCGCGAGCGGCGCGGGCGGGATCGAGGACCTGCTCGCGGGGCGCATCCGCACTCCCGGCCCCCCCGAGGCGTCCTTCACCGACGACCCGCTGCGCATGCTGCGCGCGGCCCGCTTCGCCTCGCAGCTCGGCTTCGAGGTCGACGCCGAGACCCGGGACGCGATGGTGCGCTTCGCCGATCGCCTCGACATCGTCTCGGCGGAACGCGTTCGCGACGAGCTCGTGAAGCTGCTCTCGGCCGACGACCCCGTGCCGGGGATCCGGCTGCTGGTCGACACCGGTCTCGCCGATCGCTTCCTGCCCGAGCTGACGGCGCTCGTCGCCACCCAGGACGACCACGGCAGGCACAAGGACGTCTACGAGCACAGCCTCACGGTGCTGCGGCAGGCCATCGATCTCGAGAAGGCCCGGGATCACGATCCCTCGCCCGACATCGTGCTGAGGATCGCGGCCCTCCTGCACGACATCGGCAAGCCGGTCACTCGGCGCTTCGAGCGCGGGAACGTCACCTTCCACCACCACGACGTCGTGGGCGCGAAGCTCGCGAGGAGACGGCTGCGGGAGCTGCGCTTCGACAACGGCACCGTGAAGCGGGCGGCGCGGCTCGTCGAGCTGCACCTGCGGTTCTTCGGTTACAGCGACCAGCAGTGGACCGACTCAGCGGTGCGGCGCTACGTGCGCGACGCGGGCGACGAGCTGCAGCGGCTGCACGTCCTCACCCGCGCCGATGTCACGACCCGCAACCGGCGCAAGGCCGAGCGGCTCGAGCACGCCTACGACGACATCGAGCGGCGCATCTCGGAGCTCGCGGAGGCCGAGGAGCTCGCGGCGGTGCGCCCCGAGCTCGACGGCGAACGGATCATGGCGATCCTCGGCGTCCCGCCCGGACCGCTCGTGGGCCGGGCCTACAAGTACCTGCTCGAGGTGCGTCTCGACGAGGGGCCCATCGGCGAGGAGGCCGCGGAGGAGCGGCTGCGGGCCTGGTGGGTTCGCCAGGAGGAGAGTTGATGCAGGATCCGAGCGAGTGGTTCGGCGGGCGGGCGCGCGTGATGTTCGTGCACGCGCACCCCGACGATGAGACGATCATGACGGGCGGCACGCTCGCCGCGCTCGCGGAGACCGGGCGCGAACCCCTGCTGGTCACGCTGACGCGCGGCGAACAGGGAGAGGTCGTGCCCGGTCCGCTGGCGGCGCTCGCGGGCACGCACGGTCTCGCGATCGTGCGGCAGAACGAGCTGAAGACCGCGCTCGGCATGCTGGGCGTCGAGCGCCACGCCTTCCTCGGGGTCGACCCGGCCCGCGCCGAGGGCCTCTCCCCCGCCATCTACGAGGACTCCGGCATGTCCTGGGGACCGGACGGCCGCGCGACGGCCGTACCCGACGCCGGCCCAGACGCCCTCACGAGCGTGCCCGCGATCGAACCGCTGAACGATCTGCTGGCCGCGGCCTACCGCTCGGGTGCGCGGGGCATCGTGAGCTACGACGACGGGGGCGGCTACGGCCACCCGGATCACGTGCTCTCCCACCGGCTCGCCCGGGCGGTGGCGCGGGCGCTCGAGATTCCGTTCTGGGAGATCGTCTCGGGTTCGGAGATCGCGGAGACGGAGGGGACCGCAGCGCTCGACCCCGTCGAGCGGCACGACGTCTCCCCCTGGCTCGAGCGCAAGGTCGCGGCGCTGCGCGCCCACGGCACCCAGCTGACCGTCGACGGCGGCGACATCGTCCACGTCGGCGGCCAGCGGGAGCCGATCTCGTGCCTCGAGGGATTCCGCGAGCAGCCGGGCGGGTGACTCCGTGCGCTGAAGGTGGTAGGCTGTTCGAGTTGTCCGCGCACAGAGCGATCCGTTCCGCGCCCGGGCACGATGCACAACAACCCTCCTGCCGCAGAAATCCTGCGGCCGTGAAGTCCGAAGGAGGTGGGTCAGTAATGCATCCGTACGAACTCATGGTGATCCTCGATCCCGGTATCGACGAGCGCACCGTGGCCCCCAGCATCGACAAGTTCCTCGGCGTCATCCGCAACGCGGGCGGCGAGATCGAGAACGTCGACATCTGGGGCAAGCGCCGTCTCGCATACGAGATCAAGAAGCAGACCGAGGGCGTCTACGTCGTGGTGAACTTCACCGCGAGCCCCGACGCGACCGCCGAGCTCGACCGTCAGCTCGGTCTCTCCGAGGCGGTGCTGCGCACCAAGGTGCTCCGCGCCGACGAGCTCATCGCTCAGCGCGCCGCGCAGGCCAAGCGCGACCGGGCCAAGGCCGCTCGCGCCGCGAAGGTGGGCGCGTAGCCCATGGCCGGCGAGCCGCTGATCACCGTGGTCGGCAACCTGGTTGCCGACCCCGAGCCGCGTGTCAGCCAGGCGGGCAAGTCCTGGGTGACGTTCCGGATCGCGTCGACGCCGCGCGTGCGCGATCGTCAGTCCGGTGATTGGTCGGACGGAGAGCCGCTGTGGCTGGGGTGCCGCGCGTACGGCGAGTACGCCGACAACATCGCAGCCTCGCTCACCAAGGGCATGCGCGTCATCGTCCAGGGCCGCCTCACCCAGCGCAGCTACACCGACAACCAGGGTCAGCAGCGCACCTCCCTCGATCTCGAGGTCGAGGAGGTCGGCCCGTCGCTCCGCTTCGCCACCGCTCAGGTCACCCGCGGTCAGTCGCGCGGCCAGGTCGGCGGCTTCGGCGGCGGCAACCAGCCGCAGGGTCAGAGCAGCTGGGGCCGCTCCGGCAGTAGCGGCGGCGGTCAGCAGCAGGACAACCCCTGGGCCAACTCGGGCCAGGGCGGATCCTCCTCCGGCGGGGATTTCGGCGGCGGTTTCGACGACGAGCAGCCCTTCTAGGCAGACAACTTCTCGATCCGGGCCACCCGGATCGCATCACGAAAAGAGACCAATATGGCAGGCAAGTCCAGCGGCGCAGGCCGCAAGCCGGGTCGGGGCAAGAACGCCAAGACCCTCGCACCCGCGAAGAAGCAGACCGTCGGCGTCATCGACTACAAGGATGTCGCTACGCTGCGCAAGTTCATCTCTGAGCGCGGCAAGATCCGCGCCCGCCGCATCACCGGCGTGTCCGTGCAGGAGCAGCGCCTGATCGCGAAGGCCGTCAAGAACGCCCGCGAGATGGCCCTGCTCCCCTACGCCGGTTCCGGCCGCTAAGGAGTAGACCACCATGGCGAAGGTAATTCTCACGAACGAGGTCCAGGGCCTCGGTTCCGCCGGCGATGTCGTCGACGTCAAGAACGGCTACGCACGCAACTACCTCGTGCCGCAGGGCTACGCGGTGCACTGGACTCGCGGCGGCGAGGCCCAGGTCGCCCAGCTCCGCGCCGCGCGCGAGGCCCGCGCCCTCGCTTCGGTCGAGGACGCCCAGGCGCTCAGGGTCAGGCTGCAGGAGGGCAAGATCCGCCTGCAGGCGAAGACCGGCACGGGCGGTCGCCTGTTCGGCTCGGTGAAGCCGGCCGCCGTCGCCGCAGCCGTGGCCGAGGCCGGCATCGGCGAGATCGACAAGCGCAAGATCACGGTGCCGACCATCAAGTCGACCGGTGAGTACCGGGCGACCATCCACCTGCACGAGGGCGTGGACGCCGAGGTGACCCTGCAGGTCATCTCGCAGCGATAGCTCGGCTCGCACGGCGAAGGGGGCGACGATCACTCAGGATCGTCGCCCCCTTCGCCGTGCGCTCTGCAGCGCTCCGCGGATTCCTCCGCCTGCGAGGTCGCCCGCTCCCCGCGCTCGTCCTCGCCCTGCTCGTGCCCTCGCTCCCCCGCTCGGAATCGAGACGCGCAGCTCCTCCGCGTGACTGCCGACGACGTCCGTCGCGCTCCCGATCCCGCCGGACACGGAGGGTGAATGCGTTGTGAACAGGAGGAAACGCCCGAGACGGAGCTCGGGCTTGACAAAGCCGCTTCCGTGTCCAGGTTGTCCACATGGTCGCCCGCGTTTCAAGCCTCAAGTTCTACCTGAGACTTGAATAACTTATCTCTTGTGGAAAACATTAATACCTGATCAAAGGGTATAAATTATCCACGCTCCACAAGCTGTCCACATGTTCTCCCCAAGAGTGTGGAAAAGCTCCCGCGCAAAGCGGCGCGTTATGCACCGAGTTATCCACAGGGCGGGAAGCGGCCCGTTTGACGGTGTTTGAACGAGGCGGCGAGTGCCCGTAGCGTGAATGTCGGGGGTCAGGTGTCTGATGGTTCAGTAACAGCCCCGCCTCATCGTGAAGGAGTGACCGCGTGTCCATCGCACACCTGGGAATCCCAGATCCGTTCGTCGAGGATGAAGCGCGCAGTTACGAGCGCACCCCGCCCTACGATCTGCTCGCCGAGCAGAGCGCCCTCGGCGGCATGCTGCTCTCGAAGGACGCGGTGGCAGACGTCACCGGTCTGCTCAAGGGCCCCGATTTCTACGTGCCGAAGCACGAGGTGATCTACGAGGCTGTTCTGTCGCTCTACTCGCGCGGCGAGCCGACCGACGTGATCACCGTCACCGACGAACTCACCAAGGCGGGCGAGCTGCAGCGGGCCGGCGGCGCGGAGTACCTGCACACGCTCACCAGCATCGTGCCTACCGCGGCCAACGCGAGCTTCTACGCCGAGATCGTGGCCGAGAAGGCGCTGCTGCGGCGGCTGGTGGAGGCCGGCACCCGCATCGTGCAGATGGGCTACGCGGGAGAGGGCGAGGCCATCGACCTCGTCAACGTCGCTCAGTCCGAGATCTACGGTGTGACCGGTGAGAGCCAGGGCGAGGACTATGTGCCGCTGTCGCTCGCCGTCGACGCCGCGATCGAGGAGATCAACAAGGCCAATGGCGCGGCCGACGGCATGCTCGGCGTGCCCACGGGATTCAGCGAGCTCGACGCGATGACCAACGGGTTCGCCGGCGGCCAGATGGTCATCATTGCGGCCCGACCCGCGATGGGCAAGTCCACGCTGGCGCTCGATGTCGCCCGCAACGCGTCCGTGCACGCCGGCGCGCCCACCGTCTTCTTCTCGCTCGAGATGGGCCGCGCCGAGATCGCGATGCGTCTGCTGGCCGCGGAGGCCACGATTCCCATGCAGACCCTGCGCAAGGGCGCCCTCGACAATCGAGACTTCCAGAAGCTCGCAGCGACGCAGGCCCGCATCTCCGAGAAGCCGCTCTTCATCGACGACAGCCCCAACCTCACCCTCGTCGAGATCCGAGCCAAGTGCCGTCGGCTGAAGCAGCAGCACGGCCTCAAGATGGTGGTCATCGACTACCTGCAGCTGCTCTCGAGCGGCAAGAAGGCCGAGAGCCGTCAGCAGGAGGTCAGCGAGTTCTCGCGCGCACTCAAGCTGCTCTCGAAGGAGCTCGACGTCCCCGTGATCGCGCTGTCCCAGCTCAACCGAGCATCTGAGCAGCGCGCCGACAAGATGCCGGCGATCAGTGATCTGCGAGAGTCGGGCTCGCTCGAGCAGGACGCCGACATGGTGATCCTGCTGCACAGGGAAGCGGTCGGGGACCGGGACAGCCCGCGTGCCGGAGAGGCCGACTTCATCCTGGCGAAGCAGCGCAACGGCCCCACGGGCACCGTCACCGTGGCGTTTCAGGGCCACTACTCGCGGTTCCAGGATATGCCGCAGGGGGTATGACCGGTCCCGCGTGCGTTATCGCGCCCGGCGGCCGCGGGCGCGAGCGACGGCTTCGATCGAACAGGGGCGCCCGGGTCGCTCCTCCGGAGGGCTCGACCGCGGTCGCATGAGCGGACGCACGCTGTGAGACGACGGGAACCCGCGATCAGGGATCGCCCTGACCAGAGCGGTAGACTAGAGGCGAAGGAGGGGGTGCCATGTCCGCAGCGGTGACGAACGCCGGCCCGTCGACGACCCCCGAAACGCCGGTGCCGCGTGCTGTCCGGTTGGTGCGTGTGACGGCGCTGCTCGTCGCGGGCGCCGCGATCACCTTCACCGCGACCCTCCATCAGCTGCTGGGATTCGACCGGGGCATCACCTCCGCCTCGCTCGCCGCCATCGGCATTGCGCACCTCGTCGAGTGGATAGCGCGCCGCTCCGGCTCCCCCAGTCCGATCCCGCTCCTGCTCGGCATCGCCTCGATCGTCGCGGCGGTCGTGCTGCCCTTCGCCGCTACGACCATCGTCCTCGCCGCGGTCATCGCGGCGTGGGCGCTCGTGAGCGCGCTGCTCGAGTTCCTCAGCAGTGCCGTGCGCCCGGGCAGCCGCCAGGACGCGACCGTCGTCGGTGCGGCGGGGATTCTCCTCGCGATCCTCGCGCTGCTCGTGCGCGGCGATTCCGTCGCCATCCTCGGCTTCTTCGGCGCCTACACGATCATCACGGGAGTCTTCCTGGGCATCTCGGCGTTCGACACGCGTCGCCCGGACTCCGAGCCCGCCCCCCGCTAGTCCATCTCACACGACCCGAAAGCAGACGATGAGTCAGTCCTCAGAGCCCGCCAAGCACGATTCCGTGACCCCATCGCGTCGCGATCGCCTGCGCCCGCTCGAGCTCGTCGGCTTCGCCGCCGTGCTCGGCGTGTTCGCCGGACTCGTCGTGCTGATGGCGACCCGTGACTGGGTGCTCGCGCTGATCTTCCTGGGCGTCGGCTTCATCGTCTCGGTGGTGATAGTGGCGCTCGTCGGGCTCGGCGGCAGGCCCAGCGCCGAGGATCTCGAGGCGCGCAAAGACCTGCGTCGCCCCGACGGCAAGAACTGGCACTGATCGGCGCGCGGAGGGCGTCCGACGGGCGTCAAGCGCGCGGCCGCCGCGTCCAGGCGCGCGCATCCCGGCTCGAGAGCGCGAGCAGGATCAGGATGTCGAGCGCCAGGGTGAGCAGGGTGGTGCGCACCGTGATCTCCTCCCCGGAGGTGAAGTAGGAGACCGCGGAGGCCGTGATGCTCACGGCGGCGCCGAGCATCACGAGGCTGCGGGCGATGTTGCTCCCGCGCCACACGAGCCAGGCCAGCACGAGCAGCAGGAGCATCCAGAGCGCCTGGAGGCCGAGCAGAATCCCGAGCATCAGCATGGATTCCTCCCCGCTCAACTCGAATTCGGCCCGAATCGATCCCCACTCCCGTAGCAGACCCGCGCCCCACAGCACGGCGCCTCCCGCCCGCGCGACGACCAGGGCGGCACCGCCGGAGACCGCGACCGGTCTGTTCGTGGTCGGGGCGGGTTGCGCCTCGCGGCCGAAGAGGGTGGTCGGCGGTTCGATCGCGGCCCGCTTGCGAGGCTCGTCAGGCATGCGGCATCCTCTCGGCGAGCGGGCGCAGGTCGAGGATCGGCAGGTCGCCGTCGGTGCGAATGCTGTCGCCGCCGCCGTTGCGCGAGTGATATCCGGTGGAGAAGTCGGCCAGCACGTCCAGATGCACCGTCGGGCTGCCCTGCAGCACCGTGCCGACGACATGGTCGCGTTCCACGTCTATGTCGGCGTCGATCTTATGCGTGATCTGCAACGTGAACAGCGAGAACCCGACGGCGCGGTCGAAGGTGCCGGCTGCCAGCCAATCCACCTGCGCCCCGCCCGGCAGCAGCCAATCTTCGGGCGTGCGCCAGAAGCGCACGTGGTGCCGTTTGGCGGGATTGCCCGCCACCTCCTGCTGGTAGGCGAAGTCCTGCACCCTCCCGAACAGGAACAGCGGGCTCACGGGTGCGCGCTCGTAGCTGCGCCGCGCGAGTGTGGACACCACGATGCGCCACGAGGAGCGCAGGGTGATCGGGTCGGCGCGGATCCAGCCGGCCCGATCCATCGCCTCGTGCAGCTGCTGCTCGGTGCCGCGCAGCGTGACGTTGATGGGATCGCCGAGCAGCCCGTCACTCGTGCGGGTACGACCGATGAAGTAGTCGGGCACGTAGATGGTCGTCAGGATGCGGTGCAGGCGGGGGAGCGCCAGGTAGGCCAGGAGCACCCAGAAGGCGATGAGGAACAGGACTCCGAACCACCCGAAGCTGAAGCTCTCGGTGAGCACGAGCCAGGCCAGCCAGACCGCGGCAAGTCCGGCATACACGAAGAAGAACTCGTCGAGCACCGCCGTGAGCGAGATGCGTGAACGCCGCGTCGAGTTCATGCCACCATGCTATCCAGTGGGACCGGCGCACCTATGCCGGTTCTCGGGGGTTCAGTCCTCCGGGTCCTCGGGGTCGATCGGTGCGTGGTGGTCGAACGCCGCCGCTCCGCGCTTCCAGTATCCGGTGATCGCGTACTGCTCGCGCGGCAGCTCGAGCTCATAGCGCAGCAGGCGGCGCAGTGGAATGAGGCGAGTGGCCTCGCCGGCGGCGAACACGTAGGTGTCGGCGCCGACGCCCGCTTCGCGCACGGCATCGGCGAGGCCGGCGGGGCCGGTCGGCGGGGCCGAGACGGGAACGTCGCGGCCGCCCTGGGCGGCGAGGTAGGCGCGAACCCAGTCGAGGCCGTCGGCCACGTCGGCGACGACCTCGAGGCGGGCCGAGACCGGCATGTCCTCGATCCAGCGCGCGGTGGCCGGCAGCGCGGTCTCGTCGACCACGCAGAGCACGCGGGGGGCGCCGGACGCCACGGAGACGGAGCCGCGCGGGCCGACGACCACGACCTCGTCACCCAGCTCGGCGCGAGCGGCCCAGCGCGCCGCGGGCCCGGGCGCCGAGTGGCGCAGGATGTCGAGATCGAAGACGCGGTGCCCCGATCCGGCGTCCTCGCGCACGTTGAGCGGGGTGAAGTCGCGGCCGAAGGCGGGCCCATCGGGGCGCACGATGCCGCTCTCCTCCGGGCCGACGGGCGCGGGCGCCAGCAGCTCTCCGGTCTCGGGGTCCGGGAAGAACACGCGGGCGTGATCGCCCGGCCCGGTGCTCGCCCAGTCGCCGAGCTCGTCGCTCGACAGGGTCACTCGCGTGAAGCGCTCGATCTCGGCGATATCCGTGACCGTGACGCGACGCGCTGTGAAGCGGTGCATCGTGCGGGGGCGCGCGAATCGGGCGGCCGGGGCCGGCTGCGGCGTGGCGGGAACCTGCTCGGACACGAAGATCCTCTCGTCAGATGTTTCCACTCTGGCACAGCGGCGCGGGATGCGCCAGGGCCGTCGCCCCTCAGCGCCGCAGGTAGTCGAGCAGCCGTGCCGCGTCGCCCACGTAGGCGGCGGGCGTGAGCGCGAGCAGGCGCCCCTTCGCCGCCTCGCCGATCTCGAGGCCCTCGACGAACTCGACGAGCTCGGCCTGTCCGATGCGGCGTCCGCGCGTCAGCTCTTTGAGGGCAGCGTAGGGATCCTTGATCGAAGACCGGCCGGCGGTCACCTCGGCGCGGATCACGGTCTGGATCGCCTCGCCGAGCACCTCCCAGTTCGCGTCGAGGTCGGCGGCGAGCACCTCGGGCGCCGCGTCGATCCGGCCGAGGCCCTTCAAGATGTTGTCGAGCGCGAGCACCGAGTGCCCGAGGCCGACTCCGATGTTGCGCTGCGACGAGGAGTCGGTGAGGTCGCGCTGCCAGCGGCTCGTGACGAGCGTCGCGGCGAGGGAGTCGAGGATCGCGTTCGACAGCTCGAGGTTGGCCTCGGCGTTCTCGAAGCGGATCGGGTTGACCTTGTGCGGCATGGTCGACGATCCGGTGGCCCCCGCGACCGGGATCTGACGGAAGTAGCCGATGGAGATGTAGCTCCAGACGTCGGTCGCGAGGTTGTGCAGGATGCGGTTGGCGTGCGCGATGCGCGTGTAGAGCTCGGCCTGCCAGTCGTGCGATTCGATCTGCGTGGTGAGCGGGTTCCAGTCGAGGCCGAGGCCCTCGACGAACTCCTGCGAAACCTCGGCCCAGTCGGTATCGGGATCGGCGGCGAGGTGCGCAGCGAAGGTGCCGGTGGCGCCCGAGAACTTGCCCAGGTACTCGATGTCGTCGATCTGGTTCAGCTGGCGCTCGAGGCGGTGCACGAAGACGGCGAGCTCCTTGCCGAGCGTCGTCGGCGTCGCGGGCTGGCCGTGCGTGCGGCTCATCATGGGCAGCTCGCGGTACTGCTCGGCCTGGCGGGCGAGCTCGGCGATGACCCGTTCGAAGCGAGGCCGCCACACGTCGGCGATCGCCTGCTTCACGGTGAGCGCGTACGAGAGGTTGTTGATGTCCTCGCTCGTGCAGCAGACGTGCGTCAGCTCGGCGAGGTGCCCCAGACCCTGCCGCTCGAGACGGGCGCGCACGAGGTACTCGACGGCCTTCACGTCGTGCTGCGTGGTCCGCTCGGTCTCGGCGAGCTCGTCGATCTCGGGCTGTCCGAAGTTCGCCGCCCACTCGCGCAGCGACGCGACCTGGTCCTCGGCGATGGGGGCGCCGCCCAGCAGCGAATGCTGCGTCAGATAGACGAGCCACTCCACCTCGACGTGCACGCGCGCCTTGTTGAGCCCGGCCTCCGAGAGGGTGTCGCCGAGGCCCGCGACCTGCGAACGGTAGCGGCCGTCGAGCGGGCTGATGGGCTGCGGGGGGAGCGGGGTCATGGGCGCCTCTCGGGTTCGGGATCGCGGGCCACCGCCCATTCTCCCACTCTTCCCGAGCTTCCCGCCCGTCCCTCCGATCGCGCGGCGCGATCCCTCAGGCGCGCGCGACCGTGCGCAGCAGGGGGCACGACGAGCAGGGCCGTGATCGGGTGCAGCGCCGCGCCGTCGACGCCGAGGGGCTCGTCGCGGGTGGTGGCGTGGCATGTGGACCGCCTCTACCGCCGTCCCCGGGAGTTGGAGGACTTGATCGACTTGGTGGAGTCGCACCCGATCCGTATTGAGGCGGTGATGGGTGGCGCGTTCGATCTGAACACGCACGAGGACCGGTTGATGGCCCGCCAGCTCGTCGCGATGGCGGCGTACGAGTCCGGGCACAAGGCCGACCGGATCAGGCGCGCGAACCGGCAGAAGGCCGAGCGCGGCGACTGGCACGGGGCGGCGAAGTTCGGGTACGGCACCGGCGGGGTGCTGATCGCGGAACAGGCGGCAGTCTCTCGACCTCAGTCACTAGACGTCCTCTCCGCGGTCAATGGGGTTCACGTTGTATCACGGGGTGAAGCCGAGCGCATCCCAATTTCAGTGGACTTGCGCTCTACTCGAATTGCTGCCATCCTTTATACGCGCAGAATGGGGCTGGCCACACCAGGCTTCCACACAGCTCCAGCGTCCCCGGTCGTCCTCCTCGACGACCGGGGACGTTTTTACCGATCAAGGAGTTCACCGCGATGGTAGAAGCATCCAGGCGTGCAGTCATGCGCGCGGGCGCATGGTCGTTTCCCGTGGTTGCGGTGTCGGTTGCCGCCCCCGCTGCAACAGCAAGTGGTGGTGGTATCCCGCTGATGTACTGGGACCGTGCGTCTGTGTCGGACGGTCAGCAAGCTCGCGCCTTCCTGGAAATCCCTCCCGGCCTGCCGGCGGGAAGAGCGAATTTTCACGTGGCACCCAGTCTCATCAGGGACTGGGTGATCTTGTCGGTGGAGTCGTCCTGGCCTCCTGACGCCACGTACGCGTATCCGTACTTGGGGTGGAGGTCTAGCGACCCCGCGCCGGGCTTGTACTCGTTTCTGATCGAGTTCCGCCGTTGGGTTCCGGCTGCCGAGCAAGTGGTGTACACCCCGCGCTTGTATGTCGAAAGCGCGCTGATCGCGCAGGGTCCTGCTATTACGGTTGCTTGAACCCGGCAGGCTTCCACGCAGAGGATACCGATGGCTATTCGCCCGATCGGTGGATACGAGGGACGGCATGCCGATCATAGCTTGGCAATAGAGAGATCAGGGGGCTCATGTGAGCGATGTGACGCGTAGGACGATGCTGGCGGGTGCGGCGTGGTCGATGCCGGTGGTTATGGTCGCAGTTGCTGCTCCAGCGGCGGCTGCGTCGGGCGGTCCACAGCCGTCGGGTACGCTGACTGCTACTTCGGAGCCAGGTCAGGGAGGGCTTATTGTTTACCGGACCACGACCATGTTCCGGAATGCTTCTGGAGTGCCTGTCGACGTCCCCTACGCGCTGTCGTATTACAACGCAGACACGGATGTATGGAAGGAACTCGACACGGGCATCATGCAGTCAACGGTGACCTACTTCACGTACCAGCGGCTCACGTTCTTCCGATCTGTCGGTGTTGTTGATGGAGTGACGGTGACACTCGACGCAGCCGTGGTGCCGTTGGGCTGACCCGGTATCGATGCCTCTGGTGGTACCCGATCAGTTGGCGGTTGGCTGGGTTGGGGGCGTATGTGACGAGCCCGATACCAGACCTCCGCATTGCGGCCGTGCCCGAAGTTGAGCTCCCGGATGATGCCGTACGCCTTGGCGAACCCGGAGTACCAGAGCACCCACTCGCAAGGGCGCACGTGCTGGATCGGATGCCACTCGGACGGCACGGTGCTCCTCTCATCGGGGAGCGCGCCGGACCGCGCATGACCGATCGTAGACAGCACCACCGACGACACGCCAAACTCTGTTCCCGAAGCCGGGGAGCAAGAACGTGCCGACGGGCGTCTCGACGCATGCGGGCCCGCCGCAGATTACCCAAAGGCTCTACGCAACAGGCTGAGTCACGATGAGAGGAACAAAACTGGCTCTTCGTATTTGGGGGTGTAGGGCGGGCTGTG
>NZ_KZ984011.1 GCF_003569785.1 Leucobacter sp. wl10
TGGCGTATCTGCCACAGCGTGAGATAGAGATGAGTGACCCGCCCCGACCCACCGACATTGAGCGACCGCGACGTGCGGCGCAGGGCAGGGGTGCGCTCGGGGCAGGCGCTCGGGATGATCCGGGGCGGCTACGCCTCCGGGTCACCCGGCGGGTGGAGCCGGACATGCGGCGGCTGGTGGAGTGGGTGCTTAACATCACCCAGGCCCGCTACGACGCCCACCGCGCCGGGGAGCCCGACCCCTACGACCTCCCGCTGCCGGACGAGCTGGCCGCCGATTTGCACGGCGGCAGCGCAGACACGCGAGACACAATGGAACCCGAGCCACTGCACCAACGAAGGAGCACAGCATGAGCACGATCACTGCTCCCACCCTCATTCCGGCAGGCGTGACCAGCGACCACGCCGAAGACATGCCCGTGCTGCTGGCCGTGTCGTATCTGCGTGTCTCGACGCGGGAGCAGGCCGAGCGCGGCGGCACCGACGAAGGATTCTCGATCCCCGCGCAGCGCGAGGCGAACCAGCGCAAGGCCGACGAACTCGGCGCGCGGATCGTGCGCGAGTTCATCGACGCCGGAGAGTCCGCACGGTCGGCCGACCGTGACGGCCTGCAAGACATGCTCGCGTTCATCGCCGCGTCGCGTGTGCAGTTCTGCATCGTGCATAAGCTCGACCGGCTCGCCCGCAACCGCGCTGACGACGTGAAGATTCACGAAGCCCTCATCAGCGCCGGGGTCACCCTCGTCTCCGCCACCGAGTCCATCGACCAGACCCCTTCCGGGATGCTCGTCCACGGCATCATGTCGAGCATCGCGGAGTTCTACTCCCGGAACCTCGCTACTGAGGTCACCAAGGGGCTGACGCAGAAGGTCGCCCAGGGCGGCACTCCGATGCGCGCGCCCATCGGCTATCTCAACGTGCGCCGCACCGACGACGCGGGCCGCGAGACACGCACCGTCGAGGTCGATCCCGAACGCGCCCCGCTCATCACCTGGGCGTTCGAGCGGTACGCCGAAGGCGAGACCTCCGTGGCCGGGCTGCTCCGCGACCTCACCGCGCGGGGTCTTGTGACGGTGCCGACGCCGAAGCGCCCGTCCAAACCGCTGGGGAAGAACACGCTCTACAAACTGCTCACGAACCCGTACTACGCCGGGGTGATCCGCTACAAAGGAGCCCTGTATCCCGGCGCGCACGAGCCCATCGTGGAACCGGCGTTATTCGACACGGTGCAGTCGCTGCTGCGGGCGCGGACGGCGAAGATGACCCGGCATGTTCAGCACGCCCACCACCTCAAAGGGCTGCTGCATTGCGGCACCTGCGGGTCGAGGATGCTGCTGGACTTCGCCACCAACCCGCGCGGGGTCACCTATGCCTACTTCGTCTGCTCCGGCCGGGCCTCCAAGAAGACCGGCTGCACCCGGCGGGCGGTGCCGGTCGCGGTCGCGGAACGGCTTGTCGCGGACTCCTACGCCTCGATCACGATCAACGACCAGACCTACCGCGACCTCGCCGCGAAGGTCGATGCGGCGTTCGACAAGCGCATGGCGGGCCGCGACCAAGAGATAGCCGACCTCATGGCCAACCGCGCCAAGCTCGAAGCGGAGAGTGACAAGCTGCTGGCCGCGCACTTCGCCGACGCCATCGACCTCCCCACCCTGAAANTGCACCACGCCTATGCCCGATCCGGCGATACCGACCGGCGGCTGGCGAACCAAGCCTTCTACACCCGCCTCGACATCACCGACGACGAACAACTACGCCCGAGACTGGCCGAGCCGTTCGCCACCATCATCCGCGAAGCCCACGAACATAGCGACGACGAAAGCAAGGAGGCGGAACACAAACGCGACGAACATACGCATGTCGCGTGTTCCCGTAAGACACTTTGGGTGGACCTTCCCAAGCGGTTCTCAAACACGAGGCCGGCACTCAAAACGTTGATTCGACGTGTTCTCAGGGGGTCTGAGCGACGTGGACCGCGGAGTCGAACCCCGGAGAGGCACGATTCGCGAGGCGTAGTCGTGAAGAATCCGGCGAAGTCTCAAACACGGTTGACCCCGGAACAGCGGGCCGAGTTGGTCGCGGACTATGAAGCGGGGATGCCAGTTCGAATGATAGCCGCGAAGTATGCAGTACATCGCGGGACAGTCCCCACGCTCGTCACCAAGGAGGGAGCGCGGCTCAGGGCGTCTGGGCTCAGTCTTACCGGCCGCGCTCGTGCTGCTTCCCTATACGCAGAAGGTCTCACGTTACGGGAGGTCGCTGAACGGCTTGGCGTCGATGAGAAGACGGTCCGGAACGCAGTGGTCGAGGAGAGAGGTCTGATTCGGGCGCGAGGCAGACGCCCTCACGAGGCTCGCCGAGCTTCTTCGGCTTGAGGAGGTGGAGTTAGTAGAGTGGGGGTTATGTGATCACCACGGCTGACCTCATCGGTAGACGTGAAAGCTCTCACCGATGAGGAGGACGTGTTGCCAGAAGCCGACCAGAGCCAGTCGTCAACGGAACCGGCAGCTTTCCCCGCGGAGATCCTTCAACGCATCACAGACGCAGCAGGCAGCCGCGTGGTACTCGTTGTTGGTGCCGGGGTCTCGATGGAGAAGCCGACCGGCTTTGCGAGTGGTGCGCATTACTCCCGCGAAGCCCACCGGCGACTTGTTGCAGATGGCGTTCTGAACGACGGAGAGTGTACAGATCCCGACGACCTCTCGGTTCTAGCTGATCTGCTGTACGACAAGTACGGATCGCAGGCTGAACTGACGAGTCGCCTACCGAAGGACGCTTGGCGGACGGCCGCCCCAAACTCGGGGCACCTCATAGCTGCCGCCTTGCTCATCGAAGGCGCGATTCGGCATGTGATCACTCTGAACTACGACCTGGCCTTCCAACACGCCGTAACCGCCCTGGGCAACAGCACGAACATCACATTCGTGGAAGGTCCTGACGAACACGCGAACCTTGCTTCACATTCCGTGGTGCACCTACACCGAAGCGTCAATCAGCCTGAGGAGACCTGGGTACTCAGAAAGAGCGCGCTCGATACAGACTGGGCTGCGGAATGGGAGAGCGTGATCGCAGCGGCAAACCTGTCAGCTCCGGTCGTAGTATTCGTCGGCCTGGGCAGTCCCGCCAATGTTCTCACTGAGAGCGTCAGCAACCTCGCCGCCAAAGCACAATCCTCCTACTATCTGGTCGACCGCAATCAAGACTCGAAGTTCCACGAAGCATTGAGCGCGAACCTCACCGGCACTGTTGACCTCTACTGGGGCGACTTCATGTCGAGACTCGCCCAAAGAGTAGCTCTCGAACAGTTGCAAAGAGTCCGCGACGCACATAGTCAAATGGCGGACGATGACCCCGAAATGGCGTTGCGCCGGTCGGAAGATGTCGCAAAACCTATCCAAGAGATCACGCTGCTCGACCTCGGCCGCGCTAGAGCCACCTGGCTACTGGGCCCGCACCCCTATGCCGGAGAAGGGGACGCCGCGAACCAAAGGCAGATCGCGCACCTCCTGGTAGCAACGGACCACCTATCGGCAGCGCTCGCAACGAGTTCCCTGGACCTGGATGAGCATGGCCGCCTCACGGTCAAGACCGATGGCGGTTCAACGCTCGTCTTTGGGCTTGCGCATGGCGGAGGCGCCATCGCGTGGAGCGCCATCAGCACCAAGATTCGTGAGCGAAACAATAGTCTGGCGCCTCAGCAACGAACAAATCTTGTCATCGTGGCTGGAGCCAGAAACACGCGAACACCAAGTGTTGATGACCTTGTTCGGGAGGACACGTCAGGCGACCTCATTAGGGGCGCCGACACCATCCACCCGATCTTCGCAGACGATTACCTAGGACGGCCCGCGACTGACCTGCAGTCAGCGGTTGAGGAGCTACGACGATGACCGACGCGGTTGTAACGAACGAACTACTCCTCACGGAGATCACAAGGCTGCTTGCAGAGTCTGAGATCGCCCGCGTAGACAGCGCTCGCCACCGATCCTGGCCTTCCGGCTCGATGGCATTTGAAGACGAGTACTCGGTGATCGCGGTGTGGGCATTTGAGTCGGTTGAAGAGCTCGTCGCCGGATGGGGTACGGCACAAGATCATGTGGTCGATTTCCTAGGTGCGAACGTAATCGCGACCGACCCGAAGTCTTGGGATGGGTACCTCGTCCTCGTCGCGATGGACGGCGTTCCGGAGGAACTGGCTGCGGAGCTGAGCGCCATACGATCTGACACGCGACGTGTACGCAAGTTGGTGCTGACAGCGGACGATCTACCAAGTCGTGTCTTCGATCCGCTTGAGTTGACACCACAGGTTAGGCGAACCCTGGCGCCGATTCTCGATCTTGATCTCGACACCACGCCGGGGAGGGCCGACCCCTTGGCCACGCTCCCATCGCGCGTTGCGGGAGTACTTAACAGCAATGAGCACCTCGACGTGGTCATCGCTGCCTACGAGGCAGGCGAGCCTCCGCTTGAAGCGCTCCACGAACGATTGATCACCACCCAGCGGACAGGGACGGATGCACTATGAGAGTCACCGGGGTTTCCATCGCAGGGTTCGGCGGAGTCTCGGGCGAGGTTGACATCGACCTCGACGCAGACGTGGTGATCGTCGTTGGCGCGAATGGTTACGGCAAGACGACGATCTGCAACGCGATTTCATGGGCAATCTCGGGCAAGACCACCGGCTCCCAGGGACCCCGAAACCTCTACAGCAAGTCGGGAACCACGACGGTTGAGCTGCGAACCGACTTCAACGGTGACGATGTTGTCATCACGAGATCGTTGGAAAACCCGGGCGAGACCGACGCCAAGAAACTGCGCGCTCCACTTCGAGTGCGCGTTAACGATGCGTCACTTCGTGGCGCGGACGCGGAGGTCTGGCTCCGCCAAAATCTCGCGGGCACCGATACCAACGAAGACTTCGCCACACTGGCACAGTCGTTCGTGGACTCGATCTACCTGAAGCAAGAGTCGCTGCGCGAGTTCCTGACCGGACGTCAGGACACAGAGCGGTTCGATGCGGTCGCAAGCATGGTGGGTGCCGGGCGTCTACGAGAATTTGCGGATGAACTCCAATCGCACAAGCGAGCATGGGTTCGCGCGGTCAACCAGGCTGACTCGGCGCTCGAAGGTGATCGCGCAAAGGTCGAAGACCTCGCAGCATCTTTGTCCGTGCTTGAAACTGAGATCACCAAAGCAAATACGGCCGAGGTGAGCGCTCGATGGCAGACATGGAGCAGCGACGTTGAGGCACTCGGGCTCGTCGCGATCCAGGACGCCCAAGATCGGGAACTGAGCGAGAGCTCACTGACGAAGTTGCGTGCTGCCCTCAACCAGGAGCGAAGCACAATCGAGCAGGATGAAGCCGCCTTGCTCGCGACACAGGCAGAGCTGAGCGTGCCGCTTCCCGAAGGTCCGGACGAAGCCGAGGTCATCGAACTCGAACGTCAGGTCGCTGCTCTGACGGCTCAGAAGGAACAGGTCGAGCGCGACATCCAGCTACTTCGCGTCGAAGTTGGAGAAGCAGACGCGGCGCGTAGACAGGCAACCTCTATTCGTGAAGAACTCGCAAGTATGGCGTCGATCCTGCTCCGTCACGTGGCAGATAGCTGCGCAGCCTGCGGCCAAGAAGTCGATCCGGAAGCGTATCGTCGTCGCCTCGAAACCATCGCCAACGAAACAGAGAATGCAGCTCTCCGAGAAGGCGCTGAACTGCAACGAACAAATCTCCAAGCTACAGAGAAGCGACTGGGTGAACTGTCCCTGCGACTCAAGACGGTCTCAGATCAGCACCGCGCCATGCTCGAACAACGCGCTTCAGCACAAGCGGCGAGGGAGCATCGAGAGAGGCGAACAAGGGAGGTTCTGGCCAGCTTCTCTGATGAGCTGCCTGACGCGTCAGCAGAGGCAGGCAACGAAATCCAACGACTCGCATCTGAACTAGATCGTGTAGCGAGGCGGAAGTCTCAGATCGCGCGGACATTGGAGGCAGGGCGCGAATTCGATGCAGCAGCTTCACTGGACTCGTCGAAGACACGACGTGATCGAATCGAAATTGAGTCCAAGGCACTCCGCAACTCTTTGGCTTCCAAGGAGCAAGACATTGCCGATCGGCGGCGCACAAATGACGTCGCTACCGCACTTCTTGATGCAGTGAAGTCAGACGCGGAGACGTTTGTTTCCGACCGTCTGAAGCAGTTGAAGCCTCTCCTGCATCAGTTCTACGCAGCAATCGACCCCCATCCAACGTTCCGATCGGTTGAGATTGCCACACGTCAGTTTGGTGGAAAGCACCGTCTCACTCCTATGTTGCGTGACGATGAGGTTCAGGTTGATGTCACGGAGCCCGGAGAGACGCTATCTACATCGCAAGCAAACGCGCTTGCTGTTTCCTTGTTCCTCTCGTTCAACCTCGGCTTCGCGCCTACTCACGTGAAGTCATTGATACTCGATGACCCGCTCCAGAACCTGGACGACGTGCATCTTCTCGGCCTCGTTGATCTACTTCGCAAGATCCTCCCTCATCGCCAACTGATCGTTACAACCCACGATCATGCGTTCGCCTCGTTGCTAGCGAGAAAGCTTCGTCCGGTGAGTGAGAACTTCCGAACGACCTATGTCCGCTTCACGAAGTGGGACCGCAACGGTCCTGGTGTTGAGCAATGGGACGTCCCTGCGGAAACCAGCCCCCTGAAGCTTGTCACTCCGTAGCGACCTCGGATGACCCCGCGGGTAGTGCTTATGAGGATTTCGGTGACAGATTGGCGAGCAACGCATGGAGTATGAGTTCGTAGAGACGGATTCAGTGCGGATCAGTGCGCTCCTTGATAAGCATGCTCACGGCGCGAGCGACACTACCGAGATTTGGGCGAGGTCCTGGTCGGATGCGGACTATGGATCACTGGCTGACCCGGCCCGACTGGAGTTCGACTTCCTCTTCGGCGTCGAGCTCCAAGAGGATTTCACGGCTGCAGGGACCGTTGCGTTCGAGGAATCCAATGTCAGAGCGACCGCCACCCGCCCTTTCGCTGCGACCCCGGAGGCGGCCTGGGTGCTTCGCGAGGCTCTGCTGCGTTCGGTATCGGACCACATGGTTCGTGCTCACGTCGCTGATCTGATCCTTAGCGGGAGACGGGATGCTTCGCCTGCGCACGCGGAAGCAACAGCTGAGCACTATCGGACGTGCGCGAGAGATGTAGCCCTCGAACCAGGCCGCCGGGCGATATCACTTGCGAGAGCTAACACGATCGTGCGGAGCCGTCGGATGGTGACCGAGGCATCCGTGCGAGAGCAAGCCCTGGAACTTGCGCGAGAGATGCTGACTCTCGGCCACAGTCACGCCGTACTGACTTTGCTTGCTCTCTTGAGCGTTCCGGCTAGAGACGGCTCCACAACATCCTCGGAGCGACTCGAAATTCGAGACTGTCTTCGCGGAATCGCCGCGACAGCACCCGAGTTTATCGACGAGATCGTCAGGTTACTCCTTTTGGCGGCAGACAGCGATGAGGACCAGACAGCGGCCGCGCGACTCCACGTTTCCTGGTATCTCGATAGCGCACGCGGCGAGAGCAACGGGATACGAAAGGTCTACTTCGGGTACGAGGCGATGCAACTAGCGGAGAGGTACGGGCAGTTCGATTTGCGGGACGATGCAGCCGTCTTTCTTCAGGCTGCAGGCGAGGATGTCGAGTTGCAGACGTTCGAGCACGACTTGCCTGTTTCGAGGAACCATCTTCGACGTCACCTTCGGAAGTATCGGCATGCGCGAGACTGGCGTCATGCTTACCGAGTGTTTCTCGCTGGGCCGGCACCAACCGGTGATCACGCCAAGAACGTAGTACAAGCTGAGAACGGGAGGCAGGGTTTGCTGTCCTTGGTGAGCAACATTTCGCTTGGACCACTGAACCTGCCGACTCGAACAGGTACCAGCGTTGAGGAAGAACAGCTTCATCGACTCGAAGGTAGCAATATAGGTTCCATGGCGAGCATTTTGGCGCTCGAACTCGAGTTCATTGATTCGAGATTCGACAGCCCCAGCCATGTGGAGTTCGCCAACTGGTTTTCCGGCGTCTTTGGGTGCGATCCGGTTCTGTCAGAGCATCTTGCTGACGCTCAGAAGCGACATTGGGAAAGTGACTTTACTGGGGCTTCCTTTGTGTGCCTGCCGCTCATTGAGGCCGCGGCGCGGGGCCTACTACTGAAGCTCGATGAACCGCTCTATAGAGCCGAACGAGGCGCAAGCCCTGGTCGATTCCCAGCGTTGGACTTCTACGTCCAGGCGCTCGAAGACAACGGCCTGGACGTCGACTGGGTCCGTACGCTTCGCGGCACCTTGCTATCGGACGGCCTAAATATCCGAAACCTGAGCGCGCACGGGTTCAAGTTTCGCTACAACGAAGGCGAGTCAGCCTTGCTCCTAAGGCTGGCAGGGTTTGCTTGTGCGCTCGCTGGCGCGATTGATCATGCCGAGCTATCGAAGCCACTCGCCGCGGTTCGCACGGGTTTACGGCGGCGTATCGGATGGGTCTGGTATTAGTCTTCTCGTTGCTCTCGGCGCAACTGGGCGATCCCTCTTGACGGTTGGTGCTGTGCGTGGGTGCAGTCGTAGCCGCTGGTCAAACCGCTTGCTCGACCGACTTGGCCATGGCTCGTCGCTCTGCACGAGCGGCGACCGCTTCCCGCACGCGGATACGGGCGAGCAGGATCAGGCTGACGGGTCCCATGATGATGAACTTCATCGTGTTCCACAGGCAGAGGAGGACGAGGAAGTTGAGCCATCCGGGTCCGCCGTCTGCGATGAGGGTGGTGAAGGTGCTCGCGGCTAGGAGGTAGGGCACGGCGAGGAGCATCGCGGGGACTCCCCATTTGAGTCCTCGGCGGGTGCGGATGGCGTTGAGGAGGATGTTGGTGGGCATGTAGCGGCGCAGGAATGCGCGGGTGTGGACGCTGAGGGTCCAGAGCTGGCGGATCATGACGGGGTTTCCTCTCACATGCACGACGGATCGTCGGAGGCGGTGCGTGTGTGAGTGGCCTTGCGGCCTGCCCCGAGGAGCGTCATATCAAGGAGAAATCCGCCTCACCATCAGGGTATGACGCACCAGCGACATTCGGAAGGGCAACCGATCACAGGCCCCGGCTCGCACCCTCGCGCCGCATCACCCGCGACGGAGCATCCTGACCGTCACTGCTAGCCAGGTCGCGGAGCCTCGCAAGTGCTGCTTTCGCTCGTGCCGCGTCGATCTTCTGCGCGTCGCTATCGGGGGCTGGGCCGAGCGGAGTGCGTGTGGTGGTGCCGTAGCGGTCGCGATACGCGGCGACGGTCCGCGCCTGCTGTTTCCACGCTGCCGCGGCTCTGGGCTCTGTCGGTGTGTCTCCGAGCGCGAGCGCCCATTCCTGCCGTTCGGTGAGGGCTTGGTCAAGGACGGCTTCGGCACGATGCTGGATCAACTCGCGCCGCTCCGCCAGAGCCTTCCGCATCTCGGCGGACATGGGTCCCGCTGCTTCGGGGATCAAGCCCGCGATCAGACGGGGCGCCTTGCGAGTACGACCAGATCCAGCCGGCCTCTCGGTCGCGCGAACGAGGCGGTGGTGAACGACAGAGGCGATGTCATCGGCATCGCCAAAGCCGCGAGCCGCGACCAGCCGCGGCATGAGCACGTCGATGTTGTGGTGGTTCGCTTCCGCCCGCCGCAGTTCTGCGGTGAGAGCTCCGAATGCGTCGGAGTGGATCGTGTCTTCTGCTTCGTCCGGGGTGAGGCCGGATTCGCGGATGAGGGTGGTGAAGCGGTCGTGTTGTGCGGCTTGCGCGATCGTCTCGTACTCGGCCGCGAGCTGTCCCACCGACCCCCACGCTTCTTGTTCAGCGGTGATCGTCTCGTGTGCGGAGAACTCGGCGCCGACGTGCTGCATGACCCCGTAGAGGATGCTCCTCGCGGTCGCCTCAGGATCGTCTGCCGGGTGTGGGGTGGTGTGGTTGTCGTCGGGGCGGTCGGTGGCGACGTAGACGCGGTTCGTCTGCCTGCCGCGGGTCATCGCGACATACAGGTTCTCCCTCGTCGTAGAAGGATCAACGAGCACATGGGAGGTATCGGTGGTGATGCCTTGCGCCCTATGCGCGGTCACTGCGTATCCCAGATCAACGTGATCGGAGAGGTACTCGACCGGGAGGATCACGGTGCCGCGGCTGTCCGCGCGGCGGGCGGTGAGCGATCCATCGTCACGAATGTCAGTGACGGTCCAGCGGTCCCCGTTTCGCACCCACCCGCGCGGGGTGTGGAGGCGTCGGTCGTTCTTCCGGGTGATGATCGTGTCACCGACTCCGGCGCGGGCGTCGCCTTGGAGGGCGACTTCGCGGCGGACGTTCACGGTGCCGTCGAGAATGAGGTCGGCACGGGCGCGCTGGTTCAGGGCATGGACGGATTCGTTCGAGTCCGCGATCAACACCGTTGAAACTCCGGCGAGGGTGTCGGTGCGCCAGGCGGTGTAGGCGACGTCGATCATCGCCTCAGTATCGCCGCCGGTGATGCGGCCGTGGGAGGCATAGGCGTCGATGGCTTCTGGTCGACCGTGGCGAAGATCGAGGGAAGTGGTCTTCTCCCAGACGTTGACAAATCGGTGCACGTCGACCAGCTCTGGGGCGTCGTTTCGGTCGTGGACGAGGAGGGAGAACGCGCCGCCGGCGGTGACGGATTGCAGTTGCGCCCAGTCACCCACCAACAGCACTTTCGCACCAACTTGCACCGCGTGCGCCGTGATGCGATCGAGCGAGAGAGTGCCGGCGAGGGAGGCTTCGTCCACGATCACGAGCTGCCCCTTACGGAACGACGCACCGGCGTTCTGGTGGTCGTGCCACCACTTCGCGGTGTTCTCCGTCCGGATGCCGAGATCGTCGGCGAGGACCTGCGCGGCAACCGCGGACGGCGCCAACCCGACGACACTGCCGCGCCCGTGCTCCCGCTCCCACGCCGTGCGCAACGCGCGCATCGCCGTCGTCTTCCCAGCCCCCGCCGGGCCGACCAGCACGTCAACTGCCCGGCCAGAGATCGCAATGCCGGTGAGGGCGGCGGCTTGGTCGTCGGCGAGGAGCCGGCCGTCGCGGTCCGGGCGACGGGTGACCTTCTCGATCACCTCAACCGGAACTGTGGGTGCGGTCATGGTGCGGGCGCGCTCGAGGAGCCGGTCTTCCGCCGCCAGGATCTCAGGCGACGAGTACACCGTCGACGCGATCGGTCGGAACCTGCTGCTGCCGTCATCCCGTCGGAACACGGTTGGGCTGGAGGCGAGTTCGGGCGGGGTGAGCTGGATCGAGGCGTGCTCGGCGGCGTCGACGACCATGCCGACGATCGCTTCACGATCCAGGGTGGTGGCAAACCGGTAGGGCATGGTCTGTCGTGCGGCTTCGGCGGTGAGGTTCCAGCGCCGCCAGGTCGACCGCTTCTCACCGACTGCTTCGACCACGCTGTGCCCGAGCGAGTCGATCACGTCCAACGGCATGTCGTCCGCGCGCAGCAGTAGCGGTGCGTCGTTCGCGGTGACGGTGCGGGCCCATCGGGTGGCGTCTTCACCGAGCAGGTGCGACGCGCGCTCCCGCCACTCGCTGGTGAGGTCTGCGAGGGAACGGACCTGCTTCTCCGGCCGGGTCGCCAACGTTGCCTGAGCTCGGATCTTGATCACCGTGGCAAGCGATGGTTGTCTGCAGTGGCGGGCGACGTACTCGGCGATGAGTCGGTTCTTCTCCTGATCGATCTGCCGGGACCTCGATGAGAACTCCGCCACCAGTTTCTCGGGAGCCTTGCTGATCGCCCACGCAGGGTTACGGTCACGCCCCATGTCGCGCGCCTCCCATCCGACGCCGAACGCACGGGTGAGGTGGTCAGCGATCACCGCCTCGTGCAGTTCCGAGAGCGCAACGGTCGCGGCGTGCAGGGGACGCCCGTCGAGGGATCGCCATTTGCCGTCGTGGACAGTCTGCACCTTGTTCGAGATCACCACATGCGTGTGCAGATGCGGGTCACCCGCTCGCGAGTCGTAGTGATCGAACGCCGTCGCGATCACCCCGGACACATCCGCCTGCGCAACCGCCCCATTGCGCCCTGCCGCGCCGACACGGGTTGCGGCAACCTCACGCTCGATGAACGCAACCATCTCCGCAACCGCCGCGTGATGCGCGTCCGCAATCAGCGATTGCGTGCCCGCGTCGGACACCGCCCACAGTACCGATGCGGACTTCGGAATCGAGAACGTGAAATCGAACCCCGCAACCGCCTTCCGCACCCCACGAGCACGCTCCTCAGCCGCGATTGCGGCGACCGCCTCGGCACGCTCGGTCACGGGAAGGTCGGCGTCGAGCCTCGACGTGCGGTGTTCGATGCTCTCGGTCACGGTTGGGTAATTCCGATACTGGCTACCGAGCGCCTGATCGGTCACCGGGTCGCGGCCCTGTCCAATCAGACGTTGAAGCTGCAGCTCAGAGACCTCGTCGCCAGTCGTGATGGTTCCGCCGCCGAGTGCGATGACGGCTGATCCGAGCCATCGGCCCGGTGGTGTTCCTTCCTCCGTGTAGTACCTCGTCAACGGTGTGGAGAGCACCCGATCACCGTCACCAGTAGCGACGGTGCGCAGGAGGTACTTGTAGCCGTCGCCGGCGGACATCACCCGCATCGAAACTGTCAACAGGCACCGCCCTCTCCTCACCACGAAGGTGAGCTCCGCGGCCCGCGGGTGTGGTGACTTCTGCGGTCACTTTTGGGAGGTGGCGGACCTCGCTTGCAAGACGCGTGACAACCCGTTCGAGCGAACCGCGAGGGATCGGCAGCGCTGGGCGCCGACGGTGCTGGAGCGAGGTGGGAGGCGTCGGCTGAGCGGCGGCGCGTGGGCGGTTCGTGCACCTGGTTGGTGACCAGCTCGGAGTAGCAGCACGGCTCCGGGATCACCGCTCTAGGAGGTTTACCCGTGGCCGACCAGACACTCACCGACCGGGTCGCTCTGCTGCGTGTCGGGTCGCTGTTCTCCGGCTACGGCGGACTCGATCTCGCTGTCGAAGAAGTCTTCAATGCCAGAACGATCTGGTTCTCCGAGATCAACGAGCCCGTCGCCCGCATCTTCTCCCACCACTGGCCCGAGGCCCCGAACCTTGGTGATATCACCGCCATCGACTGGAAAACCGTGCCGCCAGTGGACATCCTCTGTGGCGGGTTTCCCTGCCAGGACGTATCGACCGTCGGGAAGATGGCCGGTCTGAAGCCCGGCACCCGTTCCGGCCTCTGGGCACATATGGCGGCAGCGATCGACGCGCTGCAACCCGACTGGGTCGTGATCGAGAATGTCCGCGGGCTGCTTTCTGCACCAGCTATACGCGCAAACTTCGAAGGAGTCCACGATGAGCAACGCAACATCGCAAATGCAGCCCCCGACGGTGCAACCCCTCGCGATATGGAACGCGACCCGTGGCATCTGGGAGAAACCACAGCTCGACCTCTTCGAGCAGCAGGAGCAGTTTTGGGAGACCTGGCCGACCTCCGGTATGACGCGCAATGGATCGGTCTACCCGCTTCCGCGGTCGGCGCACCCCACCCCCGATACCGGGTCTTCATCCTTGCCCACCGCACTGTTTCGCACTCCACTGGCATCCGACGCAGCTCGCGGGGGCGAGAGCTTGCAACAGGTGAAAGCACGCCGCGGCACGATTGCGCTCAGCCACCAGATCATCGACCTTGCCTTGCACGGCCCGAATGGGTACCCACGTTCCGAGGAGTCAGAGAGCCTGTGGAGGTTGATCGAGGAATTCTTCGACGATGGGGACGTTACGCCGTGCCAGTGACTTACCGGACGCAGATCATCGGTCGCCCGCACCGGCGCCTGCAATCCTGACCGACGCGACTGGCCCGCGGCCCGCACCGGCATTCGTGGAATGGTTGATGGGTTTACCGTCTGGTTGGGTGACTGATGCGCGTCACGAACTCACCACGAATAGTCAGATCACGGCGCTCGGGAACGGAGTCGTCCCCAGGCAAGCGGTTTCGGCCATCTCCAGTTTGTTAAACACCTGGCTGGAGGAGCATCGACCGAGGTCATCCGATCGAGCGGTAAACCCATATCAAGCTGTAGTAGATAGAACCGGGGTGGAGACGGGGGTAGCCGGGAGTTGAGTTAGGGTTCGGCCCGGTTCTGGGACCGACGCAATCAGCGAGCGAGTGTACGGGTGTTGGGGATTTCCCAAGACTTGTGAGCTGGGTCCTTGCTCGCACGCCTCACCGCGGTACAGCACCAATACACTCTCGCAGAGCGAACGCACCACGCTGAGATCGTGCGAGACGAACATCAGTGCCGTTCCGTGCTCCAAGGTGCTGCGATGCAGCAGGTTGATGATCCCAGCCTGTACCGAGACATCCAGCCCCGAAACTGGTTCGTCGGCGATGAGTAGCGCAGGTCGGGCGAGCAACGCCCGAGCGATCGCGACGCGCTGAGCCTGACCTCCACTAAGCTGGCGTGCGCGCCGCCCACCGAAGATGTCAGGTTCTAAACCCACATCCGCCAGAGCTTGTGCGGCAAGTTTTCGGGCATGTTGCCGCGAAGTTCGTGTGATTGCTAGAGGTTCAGCAACGATGTCCCGCACCAGTCGATGCGGGTTCAGCGACGCGATCGGGTCCTGGAAGATCATCTGCACGCCCCCAGGCCCTGGGCGGTGGTGAACTGATCCGCCCTGGTATCGGACAGACCCTTGAGCTATCGGTACGAGTCCCGCGATGGCTTTGGCGGTCGTGGACTTACCTGAACCGGATTCACCGACGATGCCAATGGTGGTGCCGGCCTCCAGCGTGAAGGTGACTCCGCGTACTGCATGGACGGGGTCCCGTGGCGAGCCGAATCGTACGTGGAGGTCATCGACTTCGAGCACTGTGGCATTCATGCGACACCCGCCGCGAGAAGCGCACTGTCCCGGCGAGTCGGGTCATCTGGTGTGGAAGCGGTAAACGGTTGCCAACAGGCCACCGTGTGATCAGGATCGGAGCTGACGGGTGCCACGGGTGGGCGAGTTGTGTGGCACACCTCGCTTACCCGTGAGCAGCGCGACGCGAACGGGCAGCCTTGGCGGGGTACAGACATGTCCGGTAGGACGCCAGGGATCGTGGGTAGTGGTAGAGGCGCCGGCGTGCTCAGTTTCGGAGTGATGTCCAAGAGCGCGCGGGCGTATGGGTGTGCCGGCGCAGAGAGCATCCGTGCAGAAGGACCCGATTCAACGATCCGCCCAGCGTACATAACAGCGATACGGTCGGTGCGGTCCGTGAGTACGCCAAGATCATGGGTGATGTGAATGAGGCTCATCCTTCTTTCGGTGCGCAGTCTGTCGATGAGGTCAAGGACGGTGCGTTGCATCGTCACGTCCAATGCCGTGGTGGGCTCATCCGCCAGCAGAAGTCGTGGGTTGGATGCCAGCGCCGCAGCGATTCCGATGCGCTGACGCTGCCCCCCGGAAAGGGCAGCAGGAAAACTACGAGCGATGCGCGCTGCGTCGCTGAGTCCTACAGCTTCCAACAGTTCGTGCAGGTAGGCGCGGCGAGAGGCTCGGGTGCGACTGCTGTGCTGTGTCGCTCCTTCGAGTACCTGCTTACCTACGCGTACTAACGGATTGAGTGTGGACGAGGGGTCCTGGAAGATCATCGCCATTTGCGCGGCGGTGGTTCCGCGCCGCTCTCGGGGGGAGCGTCCCAGGATGTCGCGGCCTTCAAAACGGATACTGCCGTTCGACTGGGTTGTGACACCCTGCGGCTGCACCCCGACGATGGCGCGAGCCAGCACTGACTTGCCCGATCCAGATTCGCCAATGATGCCGAGGCTCTCGCCTGGCGCGACCGACAGCGATAGATCCTCAAGCACATGGGAGTGACCAGAGGCCGACGTGAGGCTCATCTGGAGGTCTCGGACCTCTAGCAGTGCTTCCTTCTGGGTGGACATTATGTGTCCTTTCTGGTGAATCGCTCGCCGAGAATGTTGACGGCGAGTACGGTGAGGCACATCACGATTGCGGGGGCGAGCATGATCCATGGGGCACCGGCCAGATGTGTTCGACCTTCCGCGATGAGGCTTCCCCATGACGGGGTGGGTGGCTGTAGCCCGTAGCCGAGGAAGCTCAGGGAGCCTTCCGCGACGATCGCGACGGTGATGGCAGTGAAGGAGTATGCGAGCACCGAGGGGAGCACGGTACGCGCGATTTCCTGGGTCATGAGGCGCACCCGGCTCGCGCCCAGCAGCCGGGCGGCCTGGACGAACTCACGCTCGCGCACACTCAATGTCGCAGAGCGCGCGATTCGCGCGAAGATCGGAATCGTGAGCGTCCCAATCAGAAGCCCAATCGTCCAGTAGTCCGAGCCGACAAGAGACACGACAACCATGATCAGTATCAGTCCTGGAAGTGCGAGCATCAGATCGATAACTGTTCCAATGATCTCGTCGACAATCCGGCCGAAGAATCCCGCGACAATGCCGATGAACGAGCCCACCACGAGCCCTACTGCCAGCGTTAGGGCCGCCACGACGAGCGAGGACAAACCTCCGGCCATTGTCCGAGCGAATATATCGCGACCCGTCGCATCCGTCCCGAACCAGTGGGCAGGACTTGGTGGCTGCATGGCCGCACTGAAATCAGCCCGGAGTGGATCAAACTGCGGGATGAGCATCGACGCGACTGCGCCACCGATCACAATAGTGAGAACTACGGCAGCGAAGATGATCGAGCCGCGCGAGTCCAAACGCATGCCTGGCGTTCTTACCCGGGAGCGGCTATTGCTGAGTGCCGGGCGGGTGTCAGCTTCTTGCGTGAGCACGGCGTGTCCTTGGATCGACGAAGGTGTACAAGATGTCTACGGCTAGCGCGGCGAGGAAAACCGCGATTCCAGAGAAAATGACGATCATTTCAATCACTGGGAAATCGCGTGCGCCTATCGCTGTCACCGCCAGGCGACCCATTCCAGGGATAGCGAAGACTGTCTCGATGAGCGCCGAGCCACCGAAAAGTGCCCCGAACCCCAAACCGACCAGCGTCATGGTGGTGAGCGATGAAGGGCGTAGCACACGCGTGATCATCAATCGCGCGGTTCCCATGCCGCGGGAGCGCGATGCGAGCACATAGGGTTCGCGCATGGTCGTGATGAGATCCGCCCTTAGCACTCGGACCAGGACAGCCGCCTCCGCGAGGCCGATTGTGAGCACCGGGAGTACGAGGTGACGGAGATGTCCTATGGGGTCGATTCCGAACGGCACCCATCCAGTTGCAGGCAGTAGCCCTAGCATCACCGAGAACAACATGATGCCCAGCAGTCCGAACACGAATGTCGGGACGGAGAGGAGGACGAACGCTGTGACAGTCGCGATGCGGTCTAAGAGTCCACCGGGCCGCCAGGCTGAGGCCATTGCCACGGGCAAGGTGAGCGCGAGCGCGACGACCTGCCCGAGGAGCAGCAGTTCGATGGTGATCGGCAGTCGAGCGGCCAGTTCATCGGTTAAAGACCGTCCTGTTACTAGTGACGCTCCGAGGTCGCCACCAGCAGCATTTGATAGCCACTCCCACAGACGCTCCGGCGCGGGTCGGTCGAGGTTGAGAGAAGCCATGAAGGCCGCGATCTGATCCGGGGAGGCGTTCACTCCCAGAACGGCAAGGGCCGGCGTTCCCGTCATCAATGCGGGCAGACTCATCGTGAGCAGACCGAGGAGCGTGAGGACGATGAGTCCTCGCACTCCCCGGTGCACCCACGCACGGATTTCTATTTGATCCACCATTCTCCAGGTGAGACAGAGATGACATTGCGGTCGCTGACATCGGGGAGTCCGCCGATCTTCGGGCTTGCGATGAAGCCGCTGGGGCTCTCAGTGAAGAAGAGCACTGCTGCCTCAGCTACGATCAGCTCGCTGGCCGCGTTGTACAAGTCGCTACGTTCCTGGGGTGTGGTCGCGGAACGGGCCTGATCGATCAGAGCGCTGACTTCGGCATTGGCGTATCCGCCGAAGTTGGAGAAGGAGTCGGCTTCGAACATCGTCATTGCGGAACCCGTATCGCCGTAGCCGCTGGTTACGAACTCGATCACGTGGAAATCTTTCGCAAAGAGCTTGCTCGCCCAGGTCGCGGCATCCGCCACATCGATCTCCATCTCGATACCCACGTCACCGAGCATCTGCTGGATCGCGGTCGCTCGCGCCATCGCCTCGGGCTGCGCGTCTGTGGTGTATGCGAAGGCGAGCGGCTGCCCGTACTGCTCCAGCAGTGCGCGCGCGGCATCCGGGTCGAACTCTGGATAGGTGGAACCAGTCTGATATTCGCTTTGCGACGAGATTGGTCCGTGAGAGAGCGCGCCCTGTCCTTGGTTGGTCACCTGTAGCAATGCGTCCCGGTCGATAGCTGTCTGAACGGCTCGTCGCGCGAGGGGATCATTGAAGGGTGCCTGCTCGGTATTGAAAATTGCCGTGGCCGTTGTTGCATTCGCCAAGGCCAGCTGCAAACCGTCTGTCTCAGCCTGAGTCATCAAACTTGGCGTCTCGATCCATACGACATCGACGGTCCCCGCTGCGAGGGTCTGGTAACGGGAGTCGGTATCGGGCAGGAACTGGAAGACGATCTCATCGGCGTAGGCGGGTGTGTTCCCGGCATATTCCGGATTGCGCTCGACGGTCAACGAGGATCCTGCCGACAGCGAAACCAGTCGGTAAGGTCCAGCGCCCAAGGGGCTGCCCTCGGGGTCGGTCGCTGTGGTGCTGCCAATCATGCCGAGGTTGCGTGCGAAGTACCGCGGGAAGGTCGCGTTCGCTTCGGCTAGCGTCATCTCGACCGTTGTTTCGTCGACCTCGGCTATTTCAATGATCTCCTGCGCACCTTGCGCTACCGCGGACTCGGAGTTCTGTGCCCGCTCGATATGAGCGATCACCGCGGCAGCATCTAATGCCGTGCCGTCAGAGAACGTCAGATCTGGGCGAAGAATCAGCGTCCAATCAATCAGGTCGTCGCTTTCGAGCGACTCGGCCAGCACCGGAACCAATTCGCCGCGCGGGCCATCCATGAGCAGCGGCTCATAGATTGCATTCGCCAGCACCAGGCTTGACTGCTGGCCGATGTCGTTGCCGATCGGGTCGACCGAAGAGACCTCAATGTCAAGTCCGACACGGATAGTACCGCCGGAAACGGCAGACTCATCACCCTGCGAGGTGCCGGGGTCCGCGGAACATGCCACGAGTGCTGTGGCCATTGTCACGGCGAGAACTACCGTGCCAAGGGTCTTGCGTTTCATGCTGTTACTTCCTTCTGTGAGGGGGTGGTGAGCGGAAGCGAAGAGTCTGAAGGATCGGGGTCCACGCCCAGGCGGATGCGGATGCTCGCGACCAGCCGGTCATATTCCTCATCGGGGAGGTGGCTGCTCAGGTACTCCCGAACACCGCCGAGAGAAGCGAGGTAATCGATCGCTTGGGCGATGTCTTCCCTGCGACAGACGAGATCGAGTGCGGCGAACAACTCCTGCGTTTGCTCACCTCCGGGCTGACGTTGAAGATTCTCGTGCAGATCGTCATTGGTGCGGATGTAGTCGTCAACTGCAACGTGGGGGTCTGCCCCCGCTGCTAGTAGGAGGATCGCTGAGATGAGCCCAGTGCGGTCCCGTCCCCCTTGGCAGCCGATCACGATCGGCCCCGAAGTTTCCCCGATCGTCCGCAGTACCTGGGCGATGTTCGCAACGGCAACGTCCAGCATGCGACAGTAGTGATCGCCGAAGGTGGCACTCCCGTCAATCAAGCCGTCGAGAGCTTGGGCTTCTTGGCCGGCCTGAACATCCAGTTCCATGAAGGGGGCATGCACATGCTGCCACGTCGTTGGCAAGTGTTCCCGACTTTCCTGCTCAAGCTCGCCGCGGGTGCGCAGATCGAGCCATGTCAGCTCATCTGGACACTGTGCGAGTTCAGCGCGGGTGGCATGGCTGAGCGCCGCAGCGCGATACAACCCGTTGTTGGGAGAGACATGCGGGCCGAGAAGAGGAAGTGGTCGCCAGTTCGGCGGGGCAAGAGCGGTCATGTGATCCATCATGCATAAGTGGCACATATGCCAGTTTGCGTGAGGGTGAACAAGGGATGAACATGCCCCATGGCGGCCATAATGGAGGCGATGACGAACCAAACCGGAGCGCGTGCGCGACACAAGACCACTACGCGCCGCGCGATCCAGACAGCGGCGATTGAGCTGTATGAAGAACGCGGGTACGACGAAACGAAGGTCGAAGACATCGTTGAACGCGCAGGAGTATCTCAGCGAAGCTTTTTCCGCTATTTCCCTTACAAAGAACTCACACTCTTCAGCGACGATCACACAGAGCATCTCGCTGAGCTTGTACTTACAGCGCCTTCACACTTCAACGCGATCGAGACGCTTGACTGGGCGACTGCGCAACTCTTCTTGATCCCGACGACCGAACTGGACAGGCGACGACAGGCGATTCGCAATCAGCTTGGCGACGATGCGCGCGTTCAGCGCCAACTCGCCTACCTCCATGAGTCACTTAGCATCCGGCTGCGCGATGCCTACGTTCGCCGCCTCGGCATAGACCCCGCCGACACATCTGACTTGCGTCCACAGATTCTCGTGGGGCTTTACCTCTCTCTCGCTACTGAGGTGTCGGGCCGGTCACAATCACCGGAAGAGACGCGCCAGCGGTGGCTTGCGTCGCTTCGCAGTCTGCTTTGAGAGGTCGGCACTGCTATCGACACTTACATGCTTGGTTGCGGAGGTGGGGACTGAGCGTTGCCGACCTTATGGGGTACACTGGAAGCATGCATTTGTATTTCCTGTGACGGTTGAGTAGGCCTACCGCGCTCGTTGAGCAACTCCGAGCTAGCGACGGCCGCTCGTTCTGACCCTGGAAGGGTCCCCGTCATTTGCGTGCCCGCTGGCTGTTTGGCTCGTCGCGGTGCGCCTTGCTGAAGGATTTGAATGCTTACCCCTACTAACCGTCATCCGGCGCGCCATCGCGCGCAACTCACCGCTTCCGACGTCTCCGTAATGCGAGGCGTAACCCCGGTGCTCAACCATGTCGATCTCGTCGTCACTCCCGCGTCCCGTGTGGCGATCGTCGGAGAGAACGGGCGCGGAAAGACCACACTTCTGCACGCGCTCGCGGGCACGCTGGTACCTGATAGTGGAACGATCCAGCGCATCGGCACGCTCGGGCTCGCTGAACAAGAGATGGACTCCACCGACAACCGAACCGTTGGGCAGGCCGTCGCGGAGGCCATCGCCGAACCGCTCGCAGCGCTGGCCACACTCGACGACGCCGCTGCCGCTCTCGCGGAAGGGAGTAGCGAGGCCGCAGAGCAGTACGCTGCGGCCTTGGAAGATGCGGAAGCGCTCGACGCTTGGGATGCCGAGCGCCGGGTACAAATCGCGCTCGAAGCACTCGACGCCGAAACCGACATGACGCGGTTGCTCGCTGATCTGTCTGTGGGGCAGCGATATCGAGTGCGGTTGGCCTGCCTGTTGGGGGCTGAAGATGATTTCTTACTGCTGGACGAGCCCACCAATCACCTCGACCGCAGCGGACTTGATTTCTTGACCATGCAACTCCGCACGCGCAACGGTGGTGTCGTCATCGTCAGCCACGATCGCGCGCTGCTCTCTGACATTGCGGAGACGGTGGTCGACCTCGATCCGACACCTGATGATCGCCCCCGCATCTACGGCAACGGGTACGCGGGATACCGAGAAGGGCGCGTGGCCGAGCGGGAACGCTGGGAGCAGGAGTACGACCGCCAGCAGCAGGAGCAAGCCCGGCTGCAGGACAGTCTCAGCGCTGCACAGAACCGACTCGTATCGGGTTGGCGACCGGAGAAGGGGTCACCGAAGCACGGCCGCGCGACGCGCGCGGGCGGGCTGGTGCAGAGCGTGCACCGACGCCAGGAAGCACTCGAAGCACACGCGGTGACGGTACCTGAACCACCGCAGCTATTCCAGTTCCCCGACCTGCCCACACGAAAAGGGGCGGTGCTACTAAACGTCGACAACGTGAGCCTTGCCGGGCGGTTAGCGCAGCCAGTGTCGTTCGAACTCTCGCACCGCGGCAGGCTCGTGGTCACCGGCTCGAACGGGGCCGGAAAGTCGACGCTCCTGAGTATCGCGGCGGGCGAACTACTGCCAGATACGGGAACAGTGCGGACATCCCGTGGCACGCGTTTGGGTTTTCTTCGTCAGGAGACGATGCTGCCGCCTGATCGCCGGGCGAACGAGGTATACGCCCGACACCTCGACGAACTCGTCGGTCAAGGAACGCTTCAATCATCTGAGGCGGTCGGTCTCGGTCAACTTGGACTGCTGCGATCGCGCGAGGCAGGCAAACGAGTGGGTGAACTGTCGATGGGTCAACAACGACGCCTCGATCTGGCGCTCGTACTCGCGGCACGCCCGCACGTGCTACTACTAGACGAGCCCACCAACCACCTCTCCATCGCGCTCGTTGACGAACTCACCGAGGCACTCGGGGCTACCCAAGCGGCCGTCGTACTGTCGACCCACGATCGGCAACTCCTGCGCGATGTCGCCCAATGGCCTCATGTACATCTGATGGCGATGGCTGAAGGCGAGGCACTGGTATGAGCAACACCATCAAGCTACGCGCACTCCGCCCATTGGCATCACGTGATTACCGTCTCCTGTTTGCCGCCGTCGGCATCGAGGTATTCGGGACCGGTATGTGGACGATCGTCATGGTCTTCCAAGTACTCGCACTCGATGACAGCCCACTTGCCTTGTCGGCGGTTGCAACCGGAATGAGTCTTGGCCTGTTTGCGTTCTCCGTTCTCGGTGGGGTTGTCGCAGACCGGTTCTCCAAACGGCGGATTCTCATTACAGTGCAGGGCTCAACGGCCGCGATCATGACCGCCGTGGCGGTCCTGTCGCTCACCGGGAATATCGAACTTTGGCACGTCGCCGCAGCCTCGTTCGCGATGGGTGCCGGGAGCGCCTTTTTCTACCCTGCGTACAGCGCTTACCTACCTGTGGTCCTTCCGCCGGAGCAACTCCTGGCCGCGAATGGGCTCGAAGGGGCGCTCCGTCCATCGATGGGGCAAGGGCTGGGCCCGGCCCTCGGTGGAGTCATCGTCGGTATGTTCTTCCCCGCTATCGGAGCGGTCATCGTCGCGGCTTCGTACGCGATTGCTTTCGTCATCACGTTGTTTCTTAGCCGTCGTGACGAACACACTGAGCCCACTCCTCCCGAGGATCGCCCGAGCGTCTGGGGTGACCTTCGTGCGGGGGTTGCCTACGTGGCTCGTACACGCTGGTTGCTTTGGACGCTGATCTTCGGGTCTTCGCTTGCGCTCATTGTCCAAGGCCCGATCGAAGTTCTCCTCCCGTTCCTCACCCGCGACCGATTCGAGGATGCTGAAGCTACTTTCGGGTTCCTTCTGGCCGCCTATGGGATAGGTGGGGCTGTCGGTTCGCTGATCGTGTCGTCGTTGAAGCTTCCTCGTCGGTACTTGACGTTTATGATCCTGTGCTGGGGTGGAGGAACACTACCTCTTGTGGTCATTGGCGTTGCCGACAATTTGATCCTCATGCTCTCCGCGCTCTTTGTCGTCGGTGCACTCACCGGGGCTGGCGTTGTCGTGTGGGGAACATTGCTGCAACGGTTGGTGCCGCTCGACATGATCGGCCGAGTCGCCAGCCTCGACTTCTTCGTTTCGATCGCGTTCATGCCGGTCTCAATCGCCATCGCAGGGCCGCTCTCACTGTTGGTTCCCATCCCCATCATCTTTGTGATTGCGGGAGTCATTCCGCCAGCTCTCGCGTTGATCGCATTGCTGGCCGGGCGCATGCGCCAGACCGAGGACAGTCAACCACTAGACGCAGACTGACCTCGATGGCTCTGGGAATATCCCGGACGTTCGGCTTCGAGCCTTTAGTGGCTCGAAGCCGAACTTTTCGTACCGCTGGCCCGATCTCCGCAGAAGACTGCGCGAGGCTGATCTTCGTGCGTGCCGGATCGGTTCTGTTGCACAACGAGCTGGGTGTGCAACAGGCGAACGTTGGAGACGTCATCACATTGGGGTCAAATGCCATGTTCGGCTATGAACCGGAAGGCTTCGTGACCGTGACAACGATCTGCCTTGATCTCGACTACGTTATCGACCAAGTGTTCTGGCAACATGCCGCCAAGTTCACCGACCGGCTGGAGGCAAGAACCTTTTACGAACTGGAGTATGTCAAGCCTGCTCAACTTCTTCGGATTGGCGAACATCGAACGGAAATGCTCGCGCCTTGGCTGGACAACCTTGTTGCGTTGAGTCTCGACGGGTTGTCGTCAGACCGCTTTCACCGGGCGCAATCGTTGCTTTCCGCAATCCTCGACGTCGTCTTTACTTACCACAACATGGAGACTGAACCTGTCGGCGCCGTCCGGCCTGCGCGTCGCGAAGCCCTACATGTTTCGGGCCTACTCGCCTCTGATCTCTCGCGCCGCTGGTTAGCCTCTGAACTTGCTGAGGCGGTGTACCTCTCAGAATCACAGCTGCGACGGGTGTTTTCAGAAGCCTTTGGGAAACCACCGCTTGCATACTTGACGACACTCCGAACGCTCAGAATGGCGCAGCTGCTGAGAGACACGGCTATGCCGATCGCAGAGATTTCTTTCACGGTGGGGTGGAGTGATCCTGACTTCGCTGCCCGTCAGTTTCGTCGGTATGTTGGGCGTTCACCAAGTGAGTACCGACGATTCGAGCAGAGCCGAAACTCGCAACCGTACCCGGAGTGAACACGCAATCCCGCACGGCGAAACGATCGTACTTACAGAGTGGCTCAGTGGGATCACCGCTTATGCGATAGACCAAGTCTGACCACGTCGGGTTCAGTGATGCACCTGGCGGTCGCACACTTTAATGTCCGTCGTCCGTCTCGATTTCGTTTCCTGAGCTCCTTCGCGCACCTTCTGGTCGCAGAGGTCACCCGTCGTGTGTGGGTGTCTGCGGGAGGAGGATGCAATGACAACGGTCGAGGAGGCGCGGGCGGCGCGGGATGCGAAACTCGACGCCCTGCACGAACAGCTCACTGGCGCGGTGGAGTCGTTGGTATCGGGCGAGGATTGGAAACGAGCGTTGGAGTTCGCGGCTCGGTTCCGTGCCCGGTCGTTCAACAACACGCTGCTGATCTTCGTGCAGCATCAGGCGGCGTTCGAGTCGGGCCGGGTGCCGGAACCGGTGCCGTCATATGTGGCGGGCTTCAAGCAGTGGCAGGCACTTGGCCGGCAAGTCTCAAGGGGCCAGTCGGGGTACATGATCCTCGCCCCTGTGACGGGCCGGTTCGCGTCGTTCACGCCGAAGGTGGCGGAGTCGTGGCGCAGGCTCGGCCGGTTCGAGAAACCGAAACCGGGTGAGGCAGTGCGCTCCCGCATGGTCGGCGTCCGCCCCGCCTACGTCTGGGATGTCTCCCAAACTGCCGGCGACCCGATTCCCGCGCCGCCATCACCGCGGCTGCTGGAAGGCGAAGCGCCCGACGGGCTGTGGGAGGGCATCGCACGTCTCGTGGAGGCGGAGGGTTTCAGCGTGTTGCGGGTGCCGCATGAGGGCATGATCCACGGTGCAAACGGTCTCACTGACTTCGGTGCGCGGTCGGTGGCGGTTCGGGAGAACATGCCCGAGGCGGCACAGGTGAAGACTCTCGTGCACGAGCTCGCCCATGTGCTGCTGCACGGGCCGGACAACGTGGATGCGACGGGGCATCGCGGGATTGGTGAGGTGGAGGCGGATTCGGTGGCACTGATGGTCGCCGCAGCGCACGGCATGGACACCAGCGACTACACGGTCCCGTATGTGTCGGGGTGGGCGGCGACAGTGCCGGAGAAGTCTCCGGTCGAAGTCGTCCAGGCCACCGGCGAACGAGTCCGAAAAACCGCAGCTAGCATTCTTGATCAGCTCCCCACCGTGCAGATCGGCAACGGTGACCCTCCTGGCCTCACCCGGGACGCCCCAGCGAACAAACGCTCCGATCCGGTGGTCGAGGCGACTGCTGATCCGTTGGCGGAGGGACCGCGCCGCGCGGTGGCGTCGTCGGTGAGGAGCCTGTGATGGGTGCCGTCGATCTGTTCACCGAAGTCGGCGGGATGCCGCTCTCGGAGGCAGCGGCGCGGTTCGCTGCGGCGGGGGTGCCGGTGTTCCCATGTGTGCCTGGTGAGAAACGCCCTTTGGTGCTCCGCGGGTTTCATGATGCCACCGCTGATCCGGCGCAAGTCGCGGAATGGTGGTCAAGGTGGCCGTCCGCGAACATCGGCATCCCCACCGGTGCCGTGTCCGGGGTGGAGGTTGTCGATGTCGACGTGCATCCGACTGGCACCGGATTTCCTGCTTTCCGCGAAGCGCACCGTCAAGGCCATGCCGCGGGGTGGGCTGCGCTCGTGCGCACCCCCTCCGGTGGCCTCCACGCTTACTACCCGGTGAACCCTGACCGTGCGCAGTCGTCCTGGCAGGCCGCGCGGGCGCATGTTGATTTCCGTGGTGACGGCGGCTACATCATCGCGCCGCCGTCGAAGGTGCTGCGCCCCGGCGGGGTGCGGGCACCGTATCGGCTGATCGTCGCATCAGGTGATACCCCGGTGCCAGTGGATGCGGTGCGGCTGCGCGAGTTTCTGGACCCGCGCACTCCGATCTCTATCGACCGTGCGCGTGCTGCTCGGTTTGAGCGGCGGGGGTCGGATGCGAAGGTGCTCGCCGGCTGGGTGGCGGGGCGTGGTGAGGGTGAGCGGAACCGGGGCCTGTTCTGGGCCGCGTGCCGACTCGCAGAATCCGGCACCCCACTCGACGCAACCCTCGACGCCCTGGGCCCTGCGGCGGAGCACGCGGGACTGGGGCCGCGGGAGATCATGGCGACGATCCGCTCCGCCTACCGCACCACCCACCTCGCGCCCCGCACATCCGTAGAACCCGTGGAGGATGAGCGGCGTGTGGTGCGCGGATCGCCAGGGCGGGTGATCTCATGAGCACCACCGAAACTGTCTCGCCCCGGGGTCGCCGGTTGGCGGTGGTGACAGCGATCACCGGCACCGTGTTCATCGCAGCCGGCGCGTTCTGGCTGTCCTTCACGGCACTTGCCGATCTTGCCCGACGGTCTGGGATCGATGCGGGTCAGGCGTGGGCGTGGCCGCTGATCGTGGACGGCATCATCGTCGTCGCGACCGTCGCCGTCGTCGCCCTCGCCAGCCAGTCCCGCCCGACGTGGTACCCCTGGACGCTCCTTGCAGCGGGGGCAGTGGTGTCGGTAACGGCGAATGCGATCCATGCGATCATCGCCGCCGACACCGATGTTCCCAGCCTCCTGGCTGCGTCGGTTGCGGCGATCCCGCCGCTGGTGCTGCTGTCGATCACGCACCTCACCGTCATCCTCACCCGCACCACCACACCGGACGCAGGCGTGAATGCGATCGAGGATGCTCCGGTCGAAGCCACCACTTCCTCGGGGCCGGTCGTCGTGCCGGAAGTTGAGCAGGCGCACGCAGTGGAGTTGCCGGTGGTGTCGGTGAGCGAGCGGCGGGCGGAGGCGACTCACTTGCGGGAGGTGGAGGGGTGGTCGAACAAGCAGATCGCCCGGCACCTGGGCGTGCACCCCTCCACCGTCGGCCGTTGGTTCACCCCGGCTATTAGCAAGGAGAAGACCTCGTGAACGAGAACGCAGAGACGAGCCGCACGGAACTACCGGAGACACGGCCCGAGATGGTTGAGGGTGGGGAGGCGGAGCGATCGGCGTTCGCCGTGCACCGCGACCCCTCCCTCACAGGAACTGCTACTGACCCTGGTTCGCGGGTGGGGCGCGGGATCGCGTGGGTGCGTCCGACTGATCTGATCGCGTCGAGTACCGCCAGGTTCGCGGGCCGCGGCATCAACTTTCAGACAGAGCTCGCGCACCGTGCCCGCCGCGCGCCGGGTCAGACCTACCGGATGACCCGTGACCGTGCCCGTGACATCCGGGATCGCCGAGCGGACCGAGCTGTAGCTGCGGGGCCTGCGGTGTTCGAGTCGTTCGATGTGTTCGAGCCGCAGGATCGGCCCCGCTCGTCGTCGTGGGTGCGGCCGTCCGGGATCGGGCTGGGGTGAGTCGCCATGTGCAGACGACAGTGGCGCGACGGGGTCGGTGGGGAGCCGGTGCGCACCTTCCTGTCAGGAGGTGCCACTATGCCACAACGAAACACTCCACGCCGCGACCCTCGCGGGCGTGGGTTTGAGAACTCAGAACGACTCCGCGAACTCCTCACCCGTCTCAACACTGCGGGCCCCGATGCCTGGCGGACGGACCCCGAGGCGGCGGCACTTATGCAGCACGCCGCCCAGAAATACGGCTCCCTCGCACGCAAGCACGGCCTCGACCCGTGGGAGGCAGCGACCGCGGCGTTTGAGGCGATGCGCACGGCCTCGGTGCGGCGGGCGGATGATCCGTGGGCGGTCGTCACCCGCGCCGTGCAGATCACCTGCATCGCAGAAAACCGTGCCAACGGACTCTTGTGCTCCGTGCATCAGGCGCGCAGACCCAGGTACTCGAGTTTCCATGACGCCGAACGCTTCTCCGACCGCGAAAACCCTCTCACCGACTACCACCCTGCATTCCGCGCCGACCCTTTCGCAAGTGATGGCGAGGATGACGCCGACGACGAGGTGGAAGTGTCAGGGGCGACAGGCGTGGAGTCGGCGGTCGAGGACACGATCGCGCTGCTGTGCTGGTACGGGTGGGAACCAGAACTCGCCCGTGCCGCGGTCGAGTGCGTCTGCGCCCGTCTCGCAGAATCCGTTTCACGAGCAGGGGCATATGAATCGCTCCGACGCGATCGGCACGCCCGAGCCCTGCTCGATATCCCCGCCCCGTCCTGGTACCGGCTGCTGCGCATCATCCTCGGATCACCGGACGCAAGTCTCACCGGCACGAATGCGAGCCGTGGCGTGTTGCTGCGTCTCCTGATTGGCGAATCACTCCGGCACCTGCTCGCCGATGTTGACCTCGCGGTCGCCGTCACGGTTGCCGCGCCCGGGGTGATGCGGGGCCGATCATGAGCGAGCCGGGGCATATCGAGCTGGAACGGGCCGTCGAGTCGATCTGGGCCGGTCGCCGCCACCGTGAAGACTACGGCGACCTCGATCCCTTGGTGGAGTCGATCGCGCGGGATGGGCTATTGCAGCCGATCACGATCACCCCGGACGGGATGCTGATCTGCGGCGCCAGACGTTTGGCCGCGATCCGCCGGCTCGGATGGAAGACGGTGAATGTGTGGGTGCGCTCCGGCATCTCCAGCCACCTCGGGCAACTCCTCGCCGAGCAAGACGACAACCTCCTCCACAAGCCGCTCACCCGCACCGAAGAAGCTACTCTCTACGCCGAACTGAAAGCCCTGCTGGTCGAGGACGCGGCAGGTCGACAGGAAGCGTCACGGTTCACCTCGAAACAAGAAAACCCCAGGTCACACGGTGGGGCCACGGTAGCCCCACCGTCAGCCGGGAGTATCGGGAAGACCCGCGAGCAGGCCGCGATCATGGTCACAGGCCGCAACGCGTACACGTCGATGGAGCGCATCAACGAACTGCAACGCCTCGCCGCTGACCCCGGCCAGCCCGATGACGTACGACAGCGGGCGCGGGAGGAACTTGACCGGATTGACGCGGGCGGGTCAATCACCGGAGCCCGGCATCGCATCCGCGCCGCGCAAGCCCTCGCCGAACTCGACGCCCTCGCCAGCGACCCTGCACAACCGGTAGGCATCCGCGACACCGCAGCCGCAGGAGCTGCGCGTCTCCGGGAGCTTGAAGACACGGCACGACCGACCGACCTGGAACGTCTCGCGGAACTCGCTGTCGAGCGCGCGAGAACGGCGACGAAGAAGCGCCCCGCCCAGCTCGCCTCAGCACGGCTCCACGCGGTTGAGGAGCAGCCCCGGGAGTTCCTACCTGTGCGGTCGTTCGTCTACCTCTGGGATGAACTCTCCACCTGGACCGAACGCTACCACCCCGAAGCCATCGGCCCGGCCTTATCGGGTGAGCAGTGGGCGGTATTCGAGGCCGCCGTCACCGCGACGGTCGCTTTCCTGGATACCGCCCGCACTGCACGAAACATGCGCCGCGAAACAGCCTGACCCTCCGCCGTCTCCCTGCCTCTGAGTGCCGTGGTGCACCTGTCTGGTGATCCGAATCTCGTCGGGAAGGACACCAGGATGGACCCCACCGCTCGCCGCCGCCGCACCGTACTCATCGCTACCATTGCCGGCGGCCTCATCCTGCTCGTCCTCATCGGCGTCGGCCTCTACGGACTCATCCGCGGACCCCAAACCACCGAACCCGCTGAACGTACTCCGACGGACGGCCCGACGGCCACGAGCCCGGCACTCGTCCCGGCAGAACCGGAACCTGTGGTCGCGCTCGGCGGGCCGGAGGAGTTCGCGGCAGCGGTCGCGGAGGCGCTGTTCGTGTGGGATACGACCAGCGGGTATGGGCCTGCCGATTACGCGCAGATGCTCGCCGATGTCACCACCGACACCGAAGCCGACGCCGCAGCATCCGATGTCCGTGCCTACCTGCCGACGCCGGAAGCATGGGCGCAGCTCCGCACCCACCAAACCCGGCAGTGGATCACCATCGACACCATCGAAATCCCCACCGCGTGGGAGGACGCGGTGGCGCAGGCGGCGCCGGGGCAGATTCCTGACGGTACGGTCGCGTACACGATCACTGGCACCCGCCACCGCACCGGCTACTGGGGCACCGACCCCGTAACGGCAACGCACCAGGTCGCGTTCACCGTGTTCCTCACCTGCACCCCCGAACAAACCTCTGCACCGCCGCCCGCTGATCCGGCCACCGGCACCTGTCTCTTGTTGCGGTTGTCGCAGCTCGACAACCCGCTGCGGTGACCAGCCATGCTCAAAAAACTCCTCGCCACCCTCGCTGTCGCCGCCGTCTGTTTCGGCCCCGCGACCGTGCTCCTCTCCGTCGCCGTCCTCGCAAACCCTGCCGTCGCCGCGTGCGCGCCGGGGTCGTTGATCGTCGGGCCGATCCCGGACTCACTGACCGCAACAACGAAGAACGGTGAGACGGTGACGCTGAATCGTCAGCAGCTCACCCACGCCGCAACCATCATCACCGTCGGCAGCCAAACGGATGGGGTGGGGCGTCCGGGGGTAGTGATCGCATTGATGGCAGCACTCACCGAGTCGCACCTGCGGATGCTCACAAACACCGGCACCTACCCCGAATCCGCCGAATACCCCAACGATGGAGATGCCTCCGATCACGACTCTCTTGGCTTGTTCCAGATGCGGCCGCAAGCCGGGTGGGGCACCGTCTCCGAACTTATGGACCCGAACTATCAAGCCCGCGCGTTTTACGGCGGACCGGCCGGACCCAACTACCCCTCACCGAGAGGGTTGCTCGACATTCCGGGGTGGCAGCAACTTGACCCAGGCGAAGCAGCTCAGGCCGTTGAGGTGTCGGCATACCCGGATCGCTATCAGAACTATCAGCCCGTCGCTGAAGCGATCCTCACCGCCCTCACCCGCCCCGCACCATCAGGCGGCGGCAACCGTGGTGAGGTGGTGGTGCCGGAGACCACCAGAGTCGTGTTCCCGTTGCCGGAGGGCACCTGGGTGCGGACCAGCCCGTTCGGGTGGCGGATCGATCCGGTCACCTTCGAGGGAGCATTTCACTCCGGCAGCGACTACGGGGCCGCCGACGGCACCCCGATCTACGCCGCTGCAGATGGGATCGTCACCCACGCTGGCTACACCGGCAGCTGGGGCGGACTCATCATCATCGAGCACACCGTCGGTGGAGAGCGCATCGCCTCGTACTACGCGCACATGTGGGAACACGGCATCTACGTCACCGAAGGCATGACCGTCACCGCCGGGCAACACATCGGTGATGTCGGCTCCTCCGGGAAATCCACCGGCCCCCACCTGCACCTCGAAATCCGGCCCGGAGGCGAAGGGCAGCCCGCGATCGACGCCGACCAATGGCTCACTGACCAAGGCGCCGAAGGCATCACCGGCGGCACCACCTCGCGCGCATCCTGCACCTTGACTGGTGGTGGGCGCTGATGGGCGTGTTTCCTGACTTCGGTGGCGTCGGTGCCACCGGCGACCTCCGTACGGTGATCGGTGCGCTGCTGATGTTCGTGCTCATCATCGCGGTGCTCATGCTGATTGTCTCCGCGATCGTCTGGGCCATCTCTTCATCGACCGGCAACCCGCATACCGCGACGAAGGCACGGATCGGGGCCTGGGTTGCGCTCGGAACCGCAGCCCTCGCCGGAGCCGGCGTCGCCTGGGTCAACTTCCTCCTGGGCGTCGGTGAGACGCTATAGAAGCAAGCTCTCGTCTCCGGCTATGCCCGTTGAGTCAGGAAGCGCGTAGGTCTCGCCAAGGCTGGCGAGAGACCTGACCGATCACGTCGCCGCTCCTTTCGAGCAGAGCGGCCATTGATCGATATCTCGAAGCGAATCCCTCGGGGTCAACGGTCGGATTAGCGCTCTTCCAACTGGCCATCGCTTGGTTGAAATCTCGCTGGATGGACGGCGATACACCCGGCAGATAGTTTTCAGCCAGTCGGCACTCGAGTTGATTCCACAGATCGATGTACCGATGTTCAAGATCGCCAGCCTTCTTCGCCAGGCCGCCCGGATCATCGTAGACGCCGAAGTACATCATCTTGCGACGAGCGTGCGGGATCGATTCGACCTTCGCCTGTGCTGCTTCCATCTCACTCTTAGCCTGCGCCAGATCCTTGAAGTCTCGGTCGAGGAGATGAGGGATCAAAGGCAAGGCGAGGTCATGAGACGGGATAGCGATGCGCTGGACAGCATCGATGGTTTCGGGGCGGATTGCGAGCGACAGGACACCTGTTCCTTCGTGGACGTTGAGGTACCGGACGGCGTCGAGGTCATCGCTGTCGAGGTCGCTGATGCTCAGCTGCGCTGCCTCATCGTGGTTTTCGTCTCGATAGCCCGGGTTGATGCGGCCTGGTTGGAGTTGAATCGCGACACGGTAAAGGTAGAACTGGGAACCGCCGTCGTGCTCGTCGTGCATGCGTCGGAGCATGTTCTCGATTGCTGTCTCGTACGTGCCAAGGTGTAGCGCCTTCGTCGTGTGAAACGAGACGTAGTGATCCCGCTTTATCGGACGATGGTCGTTCTGTTCCATGTCCTCGACAAACCGGCGTGCGTAATCCGGCGACGGCCATTCCGGCTCAGTGCTCGTGTGGTACCACGCAAAGCGGCTCACAGCCTCATCATCAAGCGCAGGATCGTCTTGATCACGGAGTGCGGCAACGGCGATCCCGAAGTGGATGCTGGCGCCACAGTGCGCGCACATCATGTGAGCCCCATCGGCCTCCGCGAAATAGTCCTCCGCTGACAGAACCGAAACGCTCCCGCAGACGCAGTTCATTGCGTAGCCGTAGTCGAAGCCGTCACTCCGCTCTACAAGAACTGATTTATCAAGGTTCCCCATCCAACACAGCGTATCGAGGGACGCGGGGTGCACCTGGCTGACAAGTCCGCCATTCCCCGGCGCTTATGAGCAGAAGGAGCACCCCTGTGATTGATATCGATCCGAACGGTACCGGGCTTCCCGGTATCGAGCAGTTGCGCATCATCGTCGGCGCGGTCATGACCGTCGGCCTGATCCTCTCCGTCCTCGCCCTGATCGTCTCCGCGATCGTGTGGGGTTTCGGCGCGAACAGCAGCAACCCACACCTCGCGTCGCGCGGGAAGGTCGGCGTGCTCGTGTCTTGTGGGGCGGCGATCATCTGCGGCGCGTCGGTGACGCTCATCAACTTCTTCTGGGGCGTCGGCCAAGCCGTCTGACCCCATCGCGTACGAGGGAAGGACGATGCGGTGAGTGTGTGTGATGTGCCGGTGATCTCGGCCGTGTGCGACACCGTCGGGCAAGGAGCAGCGACGTTGATCGCGGCCCCGTTCGACTGGCTCGCCCAGGCGATGGGCGGGGCGGCGGCGTGGCTGTTCGAGGCGGTCTGGGCGGTGTTCGACACCACCACCCTCGTCGACGTCACCGACGAAGGCTACGTCGGGGTCTACAACATCCTGTTCGGGGTCGCGGTGTTCATGGTGCTGATCTTCTTCTGCCTGCAACTGATCACCGGCCTCATCCACCGCGACCCCACCGCCCTCACCCGCGCCGCCCTCGGAGCCGCGAAAAGCATCCTCGGCTCGTTCGTAGCCATCGGCCTCACCGGGCTGTTGCTGGAGATCACGGATCAGCTCGCGGTCGGGATCGTGCAGGCCACGGGGAACACGATGGAATCCATTGGCGACCGCATCACCCTGCTCGCAGCGGGGTTCGCGGGGATTAACATCGCCGCCCCCGGTGTCGGGGCGATCGTCACGATCTTCCTCGCCGGCCTCGCCATCAGCGCGGCTGCGATCGTGTGGTTCTCGCTCCTGATCCGCAAAGCGCTGCTGCTGGTGGCGATCGTGTTCGCCCCGATTGCTCTCGCCGGGTTCTCGTGGGATGCCACCAAGGGGTGGTTCGGGAAATGGGCGACGTTCGTGATTGCCTTGATCCTGTCGAAGCTGGTGCTGGTGGTGATCTTCCTCGTCGCGATCACCCAGGTCTCTGCTCCGATTGAGCTTGATCTGGCGTCGATCAGCGACCCCATCGCGGGTGTGGTGTTGATGTTCATCGCTGCGTTCGCCCCGTACATGACGTACAAGTTCGTCACGTTCATCGGCTTCGATATGTACCACTCGATGAGCGCGGAACAAGAAGCCAAGTCCGCCGTCAACCGCCCCGTCCCCGTGTCGTCACCGCCGAAGACGGACGGGGCGAAGAAGGTGCTCGACGGCGCGGGAGATAAGGGCGGTGGTGCGGCACCATCCGGTGGAGGCACACAGTCTGCAACGACTGCTACGCCCGCTGCAGGAGGGGGTGCAGCGGCAGGTGGTGGTTCCGGTGCCGCGGCCGGTGCGGGCGGCGGGAGCTCGGGCGGCGGTGCTGGCGCAGCCGGTGCCGGAGCTGGCGGGGCTACTGCTGCTGCGGGGCCTGCGGCAGCGGTCGTCGTTGGGGCTCAGGTGGTGGGTGCGGCAGCGACCGCGGGGCCAAAACTTGGCGGCAAGGTCGGTGATGCTGCGGAAGGGCACGCGGCAGGGGCCGGTGAGACCGTGCAACCCGCACCACCACCGCCCGCACCGAGTCACACGCCGACCGCACCACCGGCACGACCGGCACCATCGCCGCCGCCTGCGCCGTCGCCGAAGCCGTCTGCCGGGAAGGAGTAAGAACTGATGTCGACTCAACAGAACACGAGCAGTGCAGGGTTCGGGTTGCGGGCGGTGCAGTTCTCCCGCCTCACCCGCCGCGGCATCCTCCTCGGCCTCTCCCTCCCGCAACTCATCGTCCTCGCCACAGGTGTCCTCTCCATCGTCGGTGCCCTCTACGCCGGCGGCGGGATACTGCTGGCCTGGACCACACCCATCTGGCTCCTCTCCGCCGTTCTCGCCTGGACCCCGGTCGGGGGCCGGAAACTCATCGAATGGGTGCCCGTCACCTTCCGGTGGGCGGCGCGCACGCAGGCGCGGCAGACGGTGTTCCGGCGGAGCGTCGTGAAGCCTCGCCCTGCGGGCACGCTCGCCCTTCCGGGTGATGCGGCGTCGCTGCGGGAGTGGGAGGACCCGGAGACGGGTGCAGCGATGATCCACGACCCCCATCACCAGACCCTCACCGCGATCGTCGGCGTCTCACATCCCGCGTTCGTGCTCCTCGACCCCGGCGAGCAGGAACGCCGCGTCGCCACCTGGGGTCGGGTACTCGCCACCACCTGCCGGTCCGGGCGGATCGCCCGCCTGCAAGTGTGCGAACGCACCCTTCCCGATGGGGGTTCCGGGCTGGTCGAATGGTGGCAACGCCACGGCACCGATGACGGCTCCTGGACCTCCACCGTGTACCGGGAACTCATCGACCGTGCCGGTCCCGCCGGGGAACGCCACGCCACCACCATCAGCCTCGCCCTCGACCTCAAAGCCTCAGCCCGCCAAGTACGCACCAACGGCGGCGGCATCAAAGGTGCCGCCGCCGTCCTCCGGCAGGAGATGACGACGCTCGTGACGGCGTTGCGGGCGGCGGAGCTCACGATCACCGGGTGGCTCACCCCCGCACAGGTCGCGGTGATCCTCCGCGCCGCCTACGACCCCGCTACCGCCGCGATCCTTGAACGGAATAGCGACATCGGGCGCTCCCTTGCGACTGCGGGACCGGTCGCGGTCACCGAGTCGTGGGATCGGCTCAGGTCGGATTCCGCGCACCATGCGGTGCTGTGGGTGTCGGAGTGGCCGCGGTCGCAGGTGTATCCGGGGTTCCTCGCCCCGGTGTTGTTGTCGTCGGGGATTCAACGTTCTTTCTCGCTGGTGTGCACGCCGATCCGGTCGGATCAGGCAGCCCGTGACATCAGGAAGAAGAAGACCGAACTGATCTCGGACGCTGCGCAGCGGCAGAAGATGGGGCAGATCGAAGACGCCTCCCAAACCGCCGAATACGGTGACGTACTCCAACAAGAAGCCGACCTCACCGCCGGCCACGGCGTCCTCCGCTACACCGGCCTCATCAGCATCTCCGCCCCAACCCCGGAAGAACTCGACACCGCGGTCGCCGCAATCGAACAGGCCGCCATCCAAGCCTCCTGCGAGACCCGGCGCCTGGTCGGGCAGCAGGCACAAGCCTTCACTGTCGCAGCGTTGCCGCTGTGCCGCACCGTCTGAACGACAGGAGCCCGTCATGTCGACTTTCCAGAACCCGACCGTGGACGCCGCCGAAGCGTCCGAAGCGCTCCGTGGGCTCGCACACGCCTCCCGGGTGTTCGAGGACCCCGCCGACACCTATGCCGTGCTCGGTGATCTGCTTGCTGGGGTGCGCTCCCTCCGGCAAGTGCTCGACCAGCTCGCCACCGCCCACCTCAAGCACCGGGTGCGCGCGCACGACGACGCCGGGGATCAGACCGCCGGTGCGACCGACGCTCTCGCCGCGACCGCTGAGCTGCAGCAGGCCGCGGCGTTGCTGGACGGGGTACACGACCGGGTGGATACGGCAATGGCTGCCTCGGGGCGGATCTCCTGGTATCCCGCCCCTACAGCACCGGGGCCGGTGTCGCGGTGGGTGAGTGTCGTGTTCTTGGAAGGCCAGGACGCCGACGAGGTGCTGACGATCATCGACCGCGACGGCGCTGATACCGCTATCGAGCACCTGGCCGGGTTCGACATGGGCGAAGAGACCACACAGGCTGCACTCGTCAACGGGTACGTCTACGACACCATCCCCACCGGCCCCCTCGACCGCACCACCACCACAGGTACTTACACGCTGACGTACAACCATGACCACGGGCACGTCTCCCTACACCGCGCACACCCGGAGGCTCAGGAACCGACCGCTGAGGCTCCGACACCGAGGCGGGCACCAGCACAGTCGCGGGCACGTCGGCCGGCCCCACGGGTTGAGGAGGATGATGACTGGTTCGCGCCGTCGCAGTCGCAGTCGTCGTCGGTGTCTCGGGGGCGGGCGCTGTGAGCGAGCCCCAGAAGCTCCATACTGCGGCGTTGGTCAAACCGGCCGGGGAACGCCGCCGACAGCGGAAAGCGCGGAAGCACGCCGCTGCGAAGATCGAGACCAACGCCCGCAGAGCCGAGCAGACAGCGGAGCGTGAACGGGTCGCGGCCGAGCGTGCAGAACGCCGCAACACCACCTACCTGCCCGCCGCCGGCGAACCAGGCGCGGCAGCGCTGCGAACACCGGGGCGGTTGCGGTTGCCGCGGCACCAGGACACGTCCGCGACACTCGCGGGCGCGTACCCGTTCCTTGCCGAAGGTGGCCTCGGCGCCGACGGCGTGTTCATCGGCCAAGATCTGTACTCGGGCGGATCGTTCGTCTACGACCCCTGGACCCTGTACGCCCGTGGTGTCATCACCGCACCCAACATCGTCCTGGCCGGGATCGTCGGCTCCGGGAAGTCCTCACTCGCCAAGAGCCTCTACACGAGGTCGATCCCGTTTGGTCGTCGCGTGTATGTGCCTGGGGATCCGAAGGGTGAGCATACGGCGGTTGCGGAGGCGGTTGGTGGGCGGGCGATCGTCCTCGGGCATGGGCTTCGCAACCGGCTCAATCCGCTTGATGAGGGCCACCGCCCGTCTGGGGTGAGTGATGTGGAATGGGCGGCGCAAGTCGCGTCGCGGCGCCGTGAACTTATCGGTGCGCTCGCAGAGACTGTGCTGGACCGGGTGTTGTCGCCGTTGGAGCACACCGCGATCGACCTCGCTCTGAGAGATACCGTCCGTTCCAGCGACGTGCCGATCTTGCCGATGGTGGTCGACCGCATCCTCGGCCCCGACTCTGCGACCGACACGGATGGCCGGCTGGCGGAGGATGGCCGGCTCGTCGGCCACGCCCTCCGCCGTCTCGTGGCGGGTGATCTTGCGGGGTTGTTCGATGGGCCGTCGACGGTCAGGTTCGACCCGTCACTGCCGATGGTGAGTTTGGACTTGTCGCGCGTGGCGGAGAACAGCACGTTGATTTCGGTGTTGATGACCTGCTCCAGCGCGTGGATGGAGTCGGCGCTGATGGACCCGAACGGTGGGCACCGGTGGGTGATCTACGACGAAGCCTGGCGACTCATGGCCTACCCAGCGCTCCTGCGCCGCATGGACGCGCAATGGCGGTTGGCGCGGCATTACGGGATCGCGAACATGCTGATTTTCCACAAGCTCACCGACCTCGACAACGTCGGCGACTCCGGCTCCGCGATGCGCGCCCTCGCGAACAGCCTGTTGGCGAATGCGGAGACGAGGATCATCTACCGGCAAGAACCCGACCAGCTCGGAGCCACCGCCGCAGCCCTTGGACTCACGGGCACCGAACAGAAACTCCTCCCCGGGCTTGGCACCGGGCAAGGACTCTGGCGCATCAAAGAACGTTCCTTCGTCGTCCAGCACCAACTCCACCCCGCCGAGCTCGCAGCATTCGACACGACCGCGAGGATGAAGGGCTAAATGCTTAGGTTCAGGATTTCTGAACCTTGATTCCGCGTGATTCGGCGAGTCTCAGCCGATTGGTGGGGCGTTGTGAGGGTGTAAGTTCCGGCGCCCTCCGATCCTCTCGTGATGACTGTTTCGGCGTGCTGGTTCGTACCTATCCCTCGATTGATTCGCCATGAACGAGGGAGCAGCACTAATGGATACGATCAACGAGCTGGCAGCAGATGAGCGCACAGCGAGGATCATCCTCGCGGTCGCGTCCGAACCAGGTGACGCGGTGACGGGGCGGATGATCCGCACCGTCGGCGCATCCGAGACCATCGCCCGCGTCCTCGCCGATGAAGTCCCACCCCGGCCGGATGGTGACACCTGGCAGCGGCGCCTCGCACCACGCATCGACCTCGCGCAGACGCGACGGGTGCTTGCTGAGACGGAGCGGCCTGGGATGCGGGTGTTGATCCCTGGCGATGCTGAATGGCCTGCCGGGGTCGACGCGCTCGGTGATGGTGCACCGGTGGCGTTGTGGGCGAAAGGTGACATCGGGCTGCTGAGCCGGCCGGTGTGGGATCGCCTCACCGTCACCGGGGCCAGGGCGTCCACCGCTTACGGGGAGCACGTCACGACGGAGTTGGTGCAGTCGGCGGTCGCCGACTCCCGTGTGGTGTTTTCGGGCGGCGCGTATGGGATCGATGGTGCCGCACACCGTGCCGCACTCGCCTCCGATGGTTCAACGGTCGCGGTGCTCGCAGGCGGCCTGGATCGGCCGTACCCCGTGGGGCATGCTGATCTCTTTACTCGTGTCGGCAAGGACGGGCTGTTGCTCTCGGAATTGCCGCCGGGTGCGGCTCCGACGAAGTGGCGGTTCCTGCAACGCGGCCGGCTTCTCGCCGCGCTCTCCGGGAGCGTCCTCATCGCGGAAGCCGGCTACCGTTCCGGCACCCTCCACACCGCCGCCCGTGCATCAGAGCTCGGCCGTCCGGTCGGTGCGATTCCCGGGCCGATCTCGAGCGCCACGTCCACGGGGTGTCATCGGTTGCTGCGTGACGGGCTCGCCGCGGTGGTGACTGGCTATGACGATGTGCGGGAGTTGCTGCATGGGGTTCGTGATCGGGCTCACCGTGCCGTGCAGGAGCGTGCGGGGCTCGAGTCCGACCCCCTCGATGCTGGGCCGCCGGCGCAGGGTCGGGATTTGCGGGGGCCGGTGTTGTGAGGCGGGTGGTGCACCTGGTGTGAAGGCGGCCGGCTCGTGTCGCTGATGAACAAACACCAGGAGGTATCTCGTGTCAGGATCACTCGCCCACATCACGCAGCCGGAGGCTGCGCCACCCAGAACGGGGGTGCGTCGCTGGCTGTCAGCACTGCTCGCGCTCCTGGTCATCGCGGGTTCTTTCGCGCTCGGCCCCCAGGCTGCCCATGCTGGCAGTGAAGGGGTTGGGTACTGGTCAGATGGTGCGTTCCTTGGTGCGTACAACACGGATGTGGATGGCCGGCAGGCGTACTGCGCGGACTTGGACGCGGACCCGCCCTACGGCAACACATCGGGGCCGGAACGGATCACGTCACTGGATTCGTTGTCGCGGCAGCAGCTTGCCGAGTTGAACTATGTGATGGATCGGTGGGGGCAGTCGGGCGATCCGAATGTCACCGCCGCGGTCGCGCTGCATGTGTGGTCGGTGGCGAGCCCTGGCCGGTATAACTCGCACGGCATGTCCGGTGACGATTACTACATTGCCCGCGCCCCTGCGTCGGAGCGGGGAACGATCCTCGCGAACCTCGCCGCGATGCGGCAGGAGGCTGCTGCAAACGCGGTCACCGACCCGTCACTGTCGCTATCGCTTGAGATGTCGGATCAGTACGCGGGCACCCTCACCGTCGCCACCCACCCCGCAGGACTCACCGGCGCGGCGACCTTGTCGGATGCGGTCTTCGCTGACCGTTCCTCGGCGCGCACGATCGGCACCGGAGCGCACCCGATCACCGGCACCCCCGCAGACGGTGTCCCGTCCTACCGGGTCGGCGCATCGATGAACATCGATGCAGCCGGATATGGTGCAGCCCTCGATCTCTACACGACCCCAGGGAAGCAGCGCCTCATCGCCGCCGTCACCGGGTCATCCACCGGGCTCTCGGCGTCGGCGGAGTCGCCGCTGATCGAGCTTGATTTCCAGCCGGAGATCACCACCCAGGTCACCTCCCGCTACGTCGCTGAGGGTGATGCGTTCGTGGATGGGCTCACGGTGTCGGTGTCGAAGGGCACCTGGATTCACCTGGGCGGCAACCCGATTGAAGTGACGGCGACCGGCACCCTGTATGGGCCGTTCGATGAGCAGCCGACCGAAGCCGACACCCCACCCGCCGGAGCCCCCGTCGCAGGCACCGAGACGGTGACGTTGACGGGTACGGGGTCGTATACGTCGCCGGGCACGATCGTTGCGCCGGAGTCGGGGGTCTACACGTGGGTGTGGAGCATCGACAAGGCCGCGCACGGTGAGAACGCGAAGTACCTCACCGACTCATTCACCGACCGCTTCGGCCAAGTCACCGAGACGTCAGTGGTGCCGTTCCAACCCGACGCTATTTCGGAAGCAGACCAGCGCCTCGCCGTCCCCGGCGACGCACTCACCGACACGATCACCGTCAGTAGCAGCAATGGTGCGTGGTTGAAGAAGGACGGCGCTTTCATTCCGGTGGTGTTCGAGGGCACCGCCTACCAGGTACCCGGCACGCTACCCCCGGCACAGAACGCCGCGATCGACCCGAACGCGGTGCCGCTCGGCACCGTCACGGTCACCGCCGACGGCCCCGGCGTCTACACATCGCCGCCAGTCATCGCACCAACGGGCGGGTTTGTGACCTGGGTGTGGGAGGTTCGGAAAACTACGCAGCCGGAGTGGGTGCGCGACTACCTCGCCACAGACTGGGCCGACGAGTACGGGATCAGCGTGGAGACGACGTCGGTGCGGTGGCCTGTCACGGTGACCTCGCTGATGCGGGAGTACAACGTGCACCCCGGCGGACGCGCCTTCGATATGATCACCGTCACGGGGTTCCCGGCGAACCACGGCGATTTCGCCGGCGACGGCTACTGGAATGCCGACGTTGACGAACTGCATCACACCGTCTACGGCCCCTTCGCCACCGACACTGAACTCACCGACGATCTCGACCTCACCAGCGCGCCGGTGCTGGCGGAGCTTGTGACGCCGGCACGGAATGGGGTCTACAAGCTCGGGTACACGGATGAGGACAAGATCGTGCCGACCGAGCCCGGCTTCTACGTCCTCGTCACCACCTTCACAGGCGATGACCGGGTGCAGCCGTATGCGTCGTCTCCGGCGGATGTGCTGGAACGCTTCTACGTCCCACCCACCGGCACCGACGTCCCCGTGTCGGTGGTGACGCAGGCGACATCGGAAGCGTTCGTCGGTGAACCGTTCTCGGATACCGCGCTCGTGCAGGGCACGAAGATTCCCGACGGCGCCTATCTGGTGTTCCGCGCCTACGGCCCCCACCCGGCCGACGCCGGAGCCGTGTGTGAGGTGCCGTTCTACGAGAGCGAGGAGATCCCGGTCACCCAGGCCGGTGTCTACCGCTCCGGCACCACCACCGTCACCGAGCCGGGGAACGTGTACTGGGTCGAATCCCTCTACAACGCCGACGGCGAGATCATCGCCGAGGGTGTGTGCGGTGCGCCGGGTGAGACGACGGTCGTGAAGGATCAGCCAGAGGAGCTGACCGTGAAGACCAACGCTGTCTCGACCGTGGAACTGGGTGATCCGGCGCATGATGTCGCGACCGTCACCGGCACCGTCCCCGACGGGGCACGCCTGGTGTTCGAGGCGTACCGGCAGGACAGTGACATCGCGAGCTGCACCCCGAAAGAACTCGTCTTCACCTCCACAGTCATCGAGCTAAATGGTCCGGGTGAGTATCGCTCCGACGAGGTGATCTTCGAGACGGCGGGCACCTACTACTGGGTGGAGACCGTCACCGGCAAGGACGGCACGATCCTGCACCGTGGGGTCTGCGGCGCACCGGATGAGACCACCACCGTCACCGACACCCTGGAACAGCCAAGGACTCCGGACACTCCGGGTGAGCTTGCGCACACCGGCGGCGGCGGCGACTGGTGGCCGATCGGACTTGCCGGTGGGCTGATCGCCGCGGTCACCGGTGGGGTGCTGCTGTTCGGGCGTCGCCTCGCGATCGCCCGCGAACGCACCGGATACGTCTGTGACGAGGACCTGTCGTTCGAGGAGTTCAAGGCCCAGTTCGAGGGAGCAAAGGAGGACTAACCACAGACTGCTGACCTGCCGGCACCCCCATGGCGGGTCGGCACGGGAGGGCACGAACCACCCCCAGGTTCGTGCCCTCCCACCTGCGTTCCCGGGGGCGGTGCGGGCGCACCTGCATGGCGACACCACTGCACTCCACGGAGAGGAACCGTTCTGTGACGCCGAAGCCCCGCTACCGCCGCACCCACCCCGACCACCAGCCCCCACGCACGGTGAAAGCATCGAAGTCTGAACCAGGAGGGCCGGTCGTCGTGCCGGTGGTGGAGTTCACCATCACCGCTAATGGTTCGATGACAGTCACCGTGGACGGAGAGGCGTATCAGCCGGAGCCCTTCGCACCGGGCTGGCGGCGCGAAGCGTTCCCGACAATCCTCGACGCCCTCACCGCCCAGTATCGGTCGCCGCTGCGGGTTCAGGTACACGAGGCCGACGGGTCAACGTTCACCGACATCATCACCCCGCCCCGCGAACGCCCGACCCCGAAACCCTGGCAGCCCACAACACCTGCGGCGGTGTCGCCTCCGGTGCCAGCCGCGCAGCCGGTGCTGCATCAGGTCGCAGGGGCGGGGTTCGTGCCGGGTGAGGATGTCGCCGTCGCGATCATCCACGCCCACACCGACGCCAGCACCGACGGCACCGCCCGCACCCTCCTCACCGCAGATCAAGCAGCCCTTGCGGTGACGGGTGAAGTGATCCTCCTCGGCCGCATCTCCGGCACCCTCAGCATCGGGCGAATCCGATGAGTACGCCGCGGCAGGGTGGTGCGTTTGGGGATGAGCTGGCGAACTTCGGCATCATCGCCCTCATCGCCGCCGCCGTCATCGCCGTCCTTCTCCGCGTCGCAGGAACCGTCACTGCCTGGGTCACCGGGGCCGTGCAGCCGGCGGGCGGGGTCGAAGCCGGCCTCGGCGTGCTCCTGCACCCCGCAGACCCCGGCAGCGCCCTCGGCACCGACGGGCTGAACCCGGTGGCCTACTGGATCGTCGCCGGCATCCTCATCATCGCGGTTGGGAGTGCGGGGTGGTGGGTGTGGCGGTTCTTCCGTGAGCAGTCGCGGCAGACGAAGGTCGACCCGTACCGGATCGTCGGGATCGCCACCCGCACCGACGTCACGACCGCAGCATCTGAGAAGGCGCTGTTGCGGCGGGCCGGGCAACTCCGACCCTCCATCCAGAACCCGGCCGTCACCGATGTCGGCTACCTCCTCGGCGCATCCAGAAACGTAAACGTGTGGGCGAGTGTGGAGGACTCGATTCTGCTGATCGGGCCACCTCGTTCAGGGAAGGGGCTGCATGTGGTCATCAACGCGATCCTCGACGCCCCCGGAGCCGTCGTCACGACCTCCACCCGCCCCGACAACCTCACCGCAACCTTGAAAGCGCGGAGCGCGGAGGGACGGCCATTGGCGGTGTTCGACCCGCAGCACCTCGCCGAAGGTGTCCCCGCAGGACTCCGATGGTCGCCAATCCGGGGATGCGAGGATCCGCTGACGGCGATGATCCGCGCCACCGGACTCGCCGCCGGTACCGGCCTTTCTGCTGGCGGTGTTGAGGGTGGGGACTTCTGGGAAGGGAAAACCCGCACCGCTCTCCAAGCTCTCCTCCATGCCGCTGCTCTCGATCACCGGACACCGGCTGAGTTGTTCCGGTGGACCCTCGATCCTGCCGCAGCGTCCGATGCGGTCGCGATCCTCACCGCGAACCCGAAAGCGGCGACGGGGTGGGCGGATTCGTTGCAGGCGATGATCGACGCAGACCCCAGAACCCGCGACTCCATCTGGCAAGGCGTGTCCCTCTCCCTTGCCGCCCTCGCAGACCCCCGCGTCCTCGATGCCGTGAGTCCCGGCCCGGAGGAGCGCTTCGATCCGGAGGAGTTTCTGCGTAAGCGTGGCAGCGTGTATCTGCTGGCGACGGGTGCGGGGGCGAACAACAGTGCCGCGCTGGTGTCGGCATTCGTGGAAGACCTCGTCGAAGCCGCCCGCCGCCTCGCCGCCAGATCACCCGCAGCCCGCCTCGACCCACCCCTGCTACTGGCGCTGGATGAGATCGGAAACCTTGCTCCGCTACCGTCGCTTCCGACGTTGATGGCAGAAGGTGGGGGTACGGGGATCACGACGATGCCGGTGCTGCAATCGCTCGCGCAGGCGCGGGAGAAGTGGTCGGATAACGCGGCCGGCGCGATCTGGGACGCCAGCATTGTGAAGATCATCCTTGGTGGCGCATCCAACTCCCGTGACCTTCAAGACCTCGCCACCCTCATCGGGGAACGCGACGAGATCACCGACTCCACCACGATCGGTGACCACGGCTCCCGCACTGCACAACGCTCCATCCGCCGGGTGTCGATCATGCCGCCCGACGTGATCCGCACCCTTCCATTCGGTACCGGCCTGATCCTGCTGCGCGCCGCACCGCCGATCGTCGCGAAGCTGCGTGCTTGGACGCGCCGCAAGGACGCGAGTGAGCTGCAGACGCAGCGGCGGTTGGTGGAAGAGCTGCTGCAAGTCGGCACCCCGAACACCTGAAAGTGACGAGGGGCCGGTGAGTGCACCTGAGTGACAGAGCACCCCGACCGGGGCTGCCGCTGTCACGAGGAGTGTCCAATGGCTATCCACACGCAAGAGTCTCTGTCCGGGTTCATCGCTTCCGAACCGCACCTGTCGTTCACCGAGAAAGGCGACGCGCGACTGTTCGTGAAGATCGGGCAGGAACACTACCGCAGGGAAGACGATGGCTCGTTCACGCAGACCGAGACTACCTTCCATGATCTCGTCGCGTTCCGGAAGACCGCCGAACGCGCCCACCAGCGTTTCGCGAAAGGCGACAAGTTCGTCGCTGAGGGCTACACCCACCACTACGACCGCACTGGCGACACCGGACAGACGGTCAGAGCCGAGGAGTTCGTTGCAAAGAAGATTGGGCACGACCTCGCCCGCACCCGCTACACCGTCGATCGCCCCCGACGCACACAGGCAACGGACTCGCTCGATGCCGGACTTGAGGACGCCGCACTGTCCACGGATGCCCCGCGCCGCGCGTCCGCGGGTGCCGCAACGGTCGGAAGGTGAGAGCGGATCATGGTCGATGAACTGCCCGACACGGGTGATAGCGACGCTGGTGAAATGGCGGAGGACGAGTTCGATGAGAGCTACGATCCCGACACCGACACCTCTATCTCTGACGACGACACAGCGGGTCCGCCTGGACCGGTGAACTGGAACCTCCTCACCGCCGATGCTGCGGAAGAAGAATGGCTCGCACTCAACGAATGGGTGCACTGGCTGCGCCACACCTACGGCCTCCCCGTTGCCGTCTGCCCGCCGTTCTGGCACCGCCACCCAGCCTTGGTGTGGGAACTGTCCGCGTTGCACATCCACTGGCTGTGCGCGATCCACCCCGAAGCGAAGGGCAGCGCGATGCTCGTCTGGCACCGCGACTTCACCGAAGCCCAAGAACGCCTCCGGCACTGGACCGCCGCCTGCGGCACACGCCTGACCACTGACCGCCCCACTCGCCGCATCGCCTGGCCCGGCGAACCGGATACAGGCCCCATCGAAGACATCGTGATCTCGAACCGAGAGGAAGACTTCGTTGAGTTCATGCACGCCGATGTGGAAGCGCGCCGGCGTGCCGAGGATCAGTTCATCGCAGGGCTCGTCCTGAGAACGGGGGAAGTGCCATGAGCAGGGGTGACCGCAGGCGGGGTGAGGACAGACGCTTCACCGTCGAGGCAGTGCCGCGCAGTCAACCTGACTTGCATAAGCTCGCGCAGGTGTTCCTCGGCATGGCCGTCAGCAGATCGAAGACGAACGACGCGCCCACGCCGGATGCCACCGATCCTGGGCGTTCTGAGCCCGACAAAGTAGAATAGAACCGACGCCACGGCCTTACCGGGCCGGGTGCGCAGTCTCTTTGCCCTTGTGGCTTACCCCGGTTCCTTTCCGGCGGACGTGTTTCCCATTTACGAGTCGCACCGCGTGACGCTTCGCCGTCGCGTTGGCTCCCACCCATCGGTGAGAGGAAACACGACTCATGACTCTGGCACCCCCAGCACCACCCACCAGCATCGACCGGCTCGGCGAGACCACCACCCTCGCTGTCTCCTACCTTCGTGTCTCCACCAAGGAGCAGGCAGAGCGCGGTGGCCGTGACGAGGGATTCTCGATCCCCGCGCAACGCGACGCGAACCTCCGCAAGGCCCGCGATTTGAACGCGATTGTCGTGGAGGAGTTCATCGACGCGGGTGAGTCCGCGCGCAAGGCCGACCGGCCAGAGCTGATGCGGATGATCGAGTACGTCACGACGCACCAGGTCGCGTACTGCATCGTCCACAAAGTCGACCGGCTCGCACGCAACCGTGCCGACGACGTAGCGATCCACCTCGCGCTCAAAGACGCTGGAGTGATCCTCGTGTCCGCAACGGAGAACATTGACGAGACCCCGTCAGGGATGCTGCTGCACGGCATCATGTCCACGATCGCAGAGTTCTACTCCCGCAACCTCGCCAACGAGGTGGCCAAGGGCATGACCCAGAAAGCCGCCACCGGCGGCACCGTTGGTCGTGCCCCCATCGGCTACCTCAACGTCCACAAGCGTGACGAACTCGGCCGCGACGTTCCCACCGTAATCCCGGACCCCGACCGCGCTGCTTTGGTGCGGTGGGCGTTCGAGGCGTACGCGACGGGGAACTACTCGACCTCGATGCTGCACAGCGAACTTGTTGACCGTGGCCTCACGACCGTGCCGACCCCGAAGCGGCCTGCGAAGGCTCCGGGGCTGTCCACGATCCAGCAGATGCTCTCCAACCCCTACTACAAAGGCGACGTGATCTTCCGTGGCGCCCGCTACGACGGACTCCACGAACCGCTGGTGAGCGCGGAACTTTGGTATCGAGTGCAGAACGTCCTCACCGCACGCCAGGTGTCCGGGGAGAAAACTCAAACGCACGAGCACTACTTGAAGGGCTCCGTCTACTGCGGTGACTGCGGTTCCCGACTGATGGTCACTCATGCGAAGAACGGCAAGGGCGTCGTCTACCCCTACTTCATCTGCGCAGGCCGGCACTCCAAGCGCACGAACTGTGTCCGTCAGGCGATGCCGATCGAGCACATCGAGCGACAGGTCGAGGACTATTACCGGCGGGTGCAGATACCCGAGCACGTCGTCACCGCGCTGCGGCACATGCTCGTGCGCCAGTTCGATGACCTCCACGCCGCAAACAAAGCAGAACGGCACACCCACGCCGTCGAGCGTGACCGGCTCCGTGACGAGCGCCGGAGCCTGCTCCATGCCCACCACGCCGGTGCCGTCCCGCTGGACCTCCTCAAAGAAGAGCAAGACCGCATCGGGCGCCGGCTCGCATTCCTCGATGCGCAGATCGACGCGGGGCAGATCGAGTACGACCAGGCCAAGGCGCACCTTGAAGACTGCCTCACCCTGGCCGGTGACATGCACGTGATCTATATGAGTATTGACGACTCATTGCGACGCATCTGCAACCAAGCGTTCTTCGAGCGCATCCACGTCTACGAGGTCGAGAACGCCGACCGGGTGGAAGCGGAGCCGGGTGAGCCGTTCGACACGCTGCTCGACCCGGCAGTCCACGCGGCAGCGCTGGCCTATGAGGCCAGCGTGCGCGCGGGTGAGGATGTCAAACCTGCAGATGTCGCATGTTTGAACATCGACACTTGGGTGGGCGATACCAGACTCGAACTGATGACCTCTTCCGTGTGAAGGAAGCGCGCTACCAACTGCGCCAATCGCCCGTGGATTGCGGGATCCGGGATCCGCACACCAACCGGATCGATGATACACGGAATCCGGGGCCGGTGTGACCGGGGCGGACGGTTCCGCGCGTTCTCGCGGCACCGGGACTACTCATCCGGGCGTGTCGTCAGGGGTGCGAGATCGCTGTTGAGCTGCTGATCCAGTTTCGAACTGGTCTCGCTCAGCGCCACGAGCTGCTCTCGCATCGCGTTGTACCGGTCGATGTCCGTCTGCAACCCCTGACGTGTGCGTTCGAGCTCCGTTCGTCGCCCCTCGAGCTCGCTCTTGATCCGGTCGAACTCGTCCGGCGCCTCGGCGAACTCGGAGCGCTCGTTGCGACCGGAGAAATCGGCCGCGTCAGCGTTGAAGGTCTCCACTGCACGGTCGTAGTCTGCCTTGCGACGCTCGACGTCATCGCGCAGCGTCGCCATCTCGCTCCTCAGCGAGTCGGCCTGACGCTGCAGTTCGGCGAACACGGTGTGAAACTCGTCGAAGCTCGCGACGAGGGAGCCGCGATCCCTGAACCACTGGGCGTACCAGTCGTCGAGCCACCGGGGCAGCCGCTTCACCTCGGTGCCGAGCACCGAGTGCAGCTCGCTGGCGAAGGCGGAGTCGGAGAGCTTGCGGTACACCGACATGCGCTCCCGGAGCTCGGGATCGTCGGCGGACAGGCGATCGAACTCCCGGCGCAGCTTCCCGCCGAGATCGTCCCGTTCGCCCTCGCCCAGCCGGTTGTACGCGGCGTGCAGCAGCTCGTGCGCGGCCGTGACCCCGACGATCCCCGTGATGCGCTCGTCGGTCACGTCGAAGAGATGGATCCGATCGCCCGCATAGCAGCCCAGCACGTGCTCCTGCTCCGACCGCTCGACGCCCGCGCACTGCTCGTTGAAGTGACTGCTGCCGTCGAGCGTCGGACGCGTCGCCAGGAAGATGCGCTCCCCCGAGGCCGTGAGGCGCAGATCCTTGAGCACCCGCTCGATCTGCGGGCTCGTCTCGAAGCCCACCGCCGAGAAGCGATCCCGGATCTCCTGACGGTGCGTCATCGCGAAGACGACCAGCGCGAGCACCGCGAGGAACACGATGAAGCCCAGTATGCGCTTCGCCCTCCCCCGCGGCTTCGTCCCCATGCATCCACCGTATCCGCGAGGGGCGTCGAACGGGAGAGATTCCGAGCCCTCGAACAACGGCTTCTGCGCGACTCCAGACGGCGCGCCCGGGCTCCTCGATCCGATTTGCGCGCAGCCGCGCAACCCCCCTATAGTTATTCAGGTCGCGGAAACGCGGCGGAGTGCGGATGTAGCGCAGTTGGTAGCGCATCACCTTGCCAAGGTGAGGGTCGCGAGTTCGAGTCTCGTCATCCGCTCCAGCGACCGGGGCGACCGGGTCGCTTGTGTGGTGTGGCAACCACTGCGGTGGCGTGGCCGAGAGGCGAGGCAGCGGCCTGCAAAGCCGTATACACGGGTTCGAATCCCGTCGCCACCTCGCCGGACAACTGAATAGCCTGAACAGGCGCGATTGGCGCAGCGGTAGCGCGCTTCCCTGACACGGAAGAGGTCACTGGTTCGATCCCAGTATCGCGCACAGTTTACCGGCTCATCGGAATCGAGAGTGTAGGAGCGGCCTGA
>NZ_KZ984012.1 GCF_003569785.1 Leucobacter sp. wl10
GACCCGGTGTTGCATCGACCGGTTGAACTCACCCATGGTCGCGCTCGACACGAACCACGCAGAACCGGGCGCTGCCGAGGCGCCCGGTGAATCGAGCGCGCCGGGGTTCCGGGTGAGCCTCGAGGTGTTCGACGGGCCCTTCGACCTGCTGCTGAACCTCATCGGCAAGCACGAGCTCGACATCACCGAGGTGTCGCTCAGCCTCGTCACCGACGAGTTCATCGCCTATCTCGCCTCGCTCGATGGGCAGGGCGTCATCGAGCTCGACCGGGCCTCGGAGTTCCTGGTGGTGGCCGCCACGCTGCTCGACCTGAAGATCGCGAGCCTGCTGCCGCAGGGCGAGGCCGTCGACGCCGAGGACATCGCCTTGCTCGAGGCCCGCGACCTGCTCTTCGCCCGGCTGCTGCAGTACCGGGCGTTCAAGCAGGCGAGCGCCTGGTTCAGGGACCGGCTCGCGGCGGAGGAGGCGCGGCATCCCCGGCTCGTGCCGCTCGACGCGAAGTACCGCGACCGCGCACCGGAGCTCGTGTGGCAGCTCTCGCCCGAGGACTTCGCGGCCATCGCCACGCTCGCCTTCGCGCCCCGCGAGATCCCGACGGTGGGGCTCGACCACCTGCACGCGCCACTCGTCTCGATCCGCGAGCAGGCGGCCGTGGTCGTCTCGCTGCTGCGAGGCGCCGGTGGCCGCGGCGGCCCCCGCAGCTTCCGCGAGTTGATCGCCGGGGTGGGGGAGCGCGGGGTGGTCGTCGCACGCTTCCTCGCGATTCTCGAACTCTACCGGCGGTCCGCCGTGACGTTCGAGCAGGCGGAGCCCCTGGGGGAGCTGCTCGTGCAGTGGACGGGCGAGAACTGGTCGGACGAGGAGCTTTCGACGCTGGGGAACGACTATGACTGAGACGACGGAGCAGATGGAAGAGACCGCGGAGACCGAGCAGGCCGCCGATACCGAGCTGTCGCGCGCGCGGAACGGCCACACGCTCGCGCAGCAGCTCGAGGCGCTGCTGATCGTCGCCGACGAGCCGCTCAGCGCGGTGGCGCTCGCCACCGCGACCGACCGGCCCGTGCGCGAGGTGCGGGCGGCGCTCGAGGCGCTCGTCGCCGAGTTCAACGGAGAGGCGGCTGAGAGGCCGGGATCGCCGCGCGGCTTCGAGCTGCGCGAGGTCGCCGGCGGGTACCGCTTCTACGTGCGCGAGAGCCTCGACCCGGTGGTGGCCGACTTCGTGCAGCAGCAGACCCCCGCGAGGCTGTCGCAGGCCGCGCTCGAGACGCTGGCCGTGGTCGCGTACCGGCAGCCGATCTCGCGCGGCGCGATCGCGTCGATCCGCGCCGTCAACGTCGATTCGGTGGTGCGCACGCTGCTGGCGCGCGGCCTCATCACCGAGGTGGGGCAGGATCCCGAGACCACCGCCACCCTGTACGGCACCACCGAGGCGCTGCTCGGCCACCTGGGCGTCGGCGACGTCTCCGAACTGCCGCCCATCGCGCCGCTGCTCGACGACGGCTCGGAAGGGTTCGACCGTGAGCCGGTTTGAGGGCGGGGGCTTCGGCGGATCCTTCTCCGTCGACGGCGAGAACGTCGACGTCGACCTGGCCGAGTTCGGCGGGAACCGGCCGGCGCCGCGGGATCCCGCGCCTCAGGATGATGGCCGCGTGCGCCTGCAGAAGGCGCTCGCGCACGCGGGCGTCGCGTCGCGTCGCGCGTGCGAGGCGCTCATCACGGGGGGTCGCGTCACGGTGAACGGGCGGGTGCGGCGGGAGCTGGGGTCGCGCATCGATCCGGATCGCGACGACGTGCGCGTGGACGGGGTCGTGGTGCAGCTCGACAGCTCCAAGCGCTACTTCGTGCTCAACAAGCCTCGGGGCGTCGTCTCCACCATGCGCGACGAGAACGGGCGCCCCGACCTTCGCGAGTTCACCGATCGCGTCGACGACCGCCTCTACAACGTGGGCCGCCTCGACACCGACACGAGCGGGCTGCTCATCCTCACGAACGACGGGGAGCTCGCGCACCGGCTGGCGCACCCCAGCTTCGGCGTGAGCAAGACGTACGTCGCCAAGGTGCGCGGGCGAGTGACGGCCGCCGTGATCCAGCGCCTCAGGGACGGCGTCGAACTGAGCGACGGGCCCATCCGCGCCGACCGCGCCAAGCTGCTGCCCGGAGGGTCGGGCGGCTCGCACTCCCTCGTCGAGATCACTCTGCACTCGGGGCGCAACCGCATCGTGCGGCGCATGCTCGCCGAGGTGGGGCACCCCGTCGAGGAGCTCGTGCGGCGCCGGTTCGGGCCGCTGCACCTCGGCGCGCTGCGCAGCGGCCAGATGCGCGAGCTGTCGGCGGCGGAGCGCGGGGCGCTGCTGTCGGCGGTCGAGGAGGGCGGCGCCGTGACGGCCGGGCGGCCGGGCGACGGCAAGGGCGCGCGCGGCATGCGCGGCGTGGCGGCCAGGGGCAATCCGCACGGTCGCCGCGACGCCGCCTCGTCGGGCGGCCGGGGCTCGCCAACAGGCGGAGCGAACAGTGTCGCTGGTCGACGGCAGAATGATGCGCAGCAGCCACGCGGCAAGCGGAAGGGAGACGGCCGGTGAACGAGCTCAGAGCGCGCACGCGCGGACCCGTGCACGTGATCGGGGCCGGCCTGCTCGGCGCGAGCGTGGGGCTCGGGCTGCGCGAGCGCGGCGTCGAGGTGACGCTCGAGGATCTCTCGCCGACCACGGTCGCACTCGCGGCAGACTACGGCGCCGGACGGGTGCGCACGGCAGACGACCCGGCGCCTGCGCTCGTGGTCGTGGCCACGCCGCCCGACGTGACCGCCGACGTGGTCGAGCGCGCGCTCGCCGCCTACCCCGAGGCCGTGGTCACCGATGTCGCGAGCATCAAACTGGCGCCCTTCCTCGAGCTCACGCGGCGGGGCATCGACCTCACCAACTACGTGGGCTCGCACCCGATGGCGGGGCGCGAGCGCGGCGGCGCCGTCATGGCGCGCGCCGACCTCTTCAAGGCCCGCCCGTGGGTCGTCTGCCGCGACCACGAGACCCCGGCCGAGGCGCTCGCGCTCGTCGAGGCCGTGGCGCTCGACCTCGGGGGCGTGCTCATCGAGATGACGCCGGAGCAGCACGACCGCTCCGTTGGGCTCGTATCGCACCTGCCGCAGGTGGTGTCGAGCCTGCTCGCCGCTCGGCTCGCGTCGGCGACCGATCAGGCGATCGGTCTCGCGGGCAGCGGCCTGCGCGACACGACCCGCATCGCGTCGAGCGATCCGGAGCTGTGGGTGCAGATCCTCGGCGCCAACCGGCAGCCCGTGGTCGAGCTGCTCGACGCCTTCGGCGCCGACATCGCGGCCTTTGCCGATGCGCTGCGCGATCCGGCGCAGGCCGGTGCCAAGCGGCGCATCGCCGACCTGCTCGCGGAGGGCAACCGGGGCGTCGCCCGCATTCCGGGCAAGCACGGCTCGTCCGAGCACTTCACGACCATCACCGTGCTCATCGACGACCGGCCGGGCGAGCTCGGGCGCCTGCTCACCGAACTCGGAGAACTGGGCATTAACATGGAAGACTTGCGCCTCGAGCACTCGCCGGGCGCGCAGATCGGTTTCGCGGAGATCGCGGTGCTGCCCGAGGTGGCGGAGCGCGCGGTCTCCGATCTCGTCGAACGCGGATGGAGGACGCTGTGAGCGATGCGGTGACACCGCCCCCGATCCTCGTCGCGATCGACGGACCGGCCGGCAGCGGCAAGTCGAGCGTTTCGCGCGCGGCGGCGAAGCGCCTGGGATTCGGGATCCTCGACACCGGGGCCGCCTATCGCTCGCTCGCGTGGGCCGCGCTGCAGACCGGAGTCGACCTCGACGACCCCGAGGCGGTCGTCGCGCTGCTCGGCTCGTGGAGGTACTCGAGCACGCTGCTCGGCGAGCAGCGCATCGGAGTGGTGCTGCCCGAGGGCGGCGAGTGCGCGACGCACGACGTGACCGCCGCGATCCGCGACCACGCGGTGAGCGGGCAGGTGAGCCGGGTCTCACGGCACCCCCAGGTGCGGGATCGGCTCAACGCGATGTTCCGCGAGATCGTCGCCGAGTCGGGGCTGCCCGGCGTGGTGATCGAGGGGCGCGACATCACCACGGTGGTCGCACCGGACGCACCGGTGCGCATCCTGATGACGGCCTCGCCCGAGGTGCGCGCGCGGCGCCGGGCCGCTGAGCTGGAGGGGTTGTCGCACGAGCAGGTGCTCGCCGACATCGCCGCGCGCGACGCGAAGGACGCGCTCGTGGTGGACTTCATCACCCCCTCAGCGGGGGTGGCGCTCGTCGACACGAGCGAACTGGACTTCGAGCAGTCGGTGCGGGCTGTGGTCGATATCGTGACGGCGGCGCCGGCCGCCGCGGAAGAGGGCGTGCGATGAGCGAGCAGAACCCCGGGGCGAGCACCGGGCAGGACGAGCCGGGGGCCTTCGACGCGGCCGCGGTGGCGGAGGACGAGATCGTCGTCGGCGAGGACTTCGACGGCGATGTGACCGACGAGGAGCGCCTGCGCGCCATGCGCTCGAACCTCGAGGGCTTCGATCTGGAGGACGAGGACCTCGCGATCATCGGTGAGGACGGCGAGTTCTTGGGCTTCCGCGAGCCGGTCGCCGAGGCTCTGCCCGTGGTCGCGATCGTCGGCCGGCCGAACGTCGGCAAGTCGGCCCTCGTCAACCGCATCCTCGGTCGCCGCGAGGCCGTGGTCGAGGACGTGCCCGGTGTGACCCGCGACCGCGTCACCTACTCCGCCGAGTGGAACGGCACGCGCTTCAGCCTGGTCGACACCGGCGGGTGGGAGCCGGACGCCAAGGGTATCGACGCCTCGGTGGCGCTCCAGGCCGAGGTGGCGATCGAGCTCTGCGACGTCGTGCTGTTCGTGGTCGACTCGCGCGTGGGCCCCACCGCGACCGACGAGCGGGTGGTGCAGCTGCTGCGCCGCACCCACAAACCCGTCTTCCTCGTCGCCAACAAGGTCGACGACCCGGTGCTGGAGGCTGAGGCGGCGCAGCTGTGGTCGCTCGGGCTCGGCGAGCCGCGCGCCGTTTCGGCGCTGCACGGCCGAGGCGTGGCCGACCTGCTGGATAAGGTCGTCGAGGCGCTGCCCGAGGAGTCCTCGGTGGCGCAGCCGAAGCTGCTCGGCCCGCGTCGCGTCGCGCTGCTCGGCCGCCCGAACGTGGGCAAGTCGAGCCTGCTCAACAAGGCCGCCGGTGAAGAGCGGGCGGTCGTCAGCGATATCGCCGGTACCACGCGCGATCCCGTGGACGAGCAGGTGGAGATCGCGGGCCGCGTGTGGACCTTCGTCGACACCGCCGGCATCCGCCGCCGCGTGCACCTGCAGAAGGGCGCCGACTTCTACGCGTCGCTGCGCACCGCGGCCGCGCTCGAGAAGGCCGAGGTCGCGGTCGTGCTCATCGACGTGACGCAGGAGATCAGCGACCAGGATCTGCGCATCATCGACCTCGTGCTCGAGTCGGGTCGCGCGCTCGTGCTCGCGTTCAACAAGTGGGATCTGCTCGACGACGACCGCCGTCGCTACCTGGAGCGGGAGATCGAGCAGGATCTCGGCCACGTGGACTGGGCGCCGCGCGTCAACATCTCGGCGCGCACCGGCCGCCACCTCGAGAAGCTCGTGCCCGCCCTCGAGACGGCGCTCGAGTCGTGGGACACCCGCATCCCGACGGGCAAGTTCAACGCCTTCGTCGCCGAGCTCGTGCAGGAGCACCCGCATCCGCTGCGCGGCGGCAAGCAGCCGCGCATCCTGTTCGGCACGCAGGTGCAGAACCGCCCGCCGACCTTCGTGCTCTTCACCTCGGGCTTCCTGGATCCCGGCTACCGCCGCTTCATCCAGCGCCGCCTGCGCGAGCGCTACGGCTTTGAAGGCACCCCCATCGTGCTCAACATGCGCATCCGCGAGCGCCGCCCGCGGCGGTAGTCCCGCTCTCGAGGATCGCCGGTCATGAGACGAGCGGGCCCCCGAGTTTCCAGTACCCCATGAAGGCGACCCGCTCCTTCGGCACGAGAAGCGTGCCCACCAGGTAGCGTCGGATGTCGCCGGTGGCGGTCGCCTCCCCGGCTATCCACGCATACAGGCTCGTCCGTATCGTCGCGTCGCCGCTGTTCAGCGTCCCCCAGTCGCGAACGGCGCGCTCCAGCCGACTTCCGGGTGATGAACCGGCGTCGACGACGCGGGCGGTGATGCGTCCGCCCTCCGTCAGAAGCGCGCCGTTCGCGGGGTGGGCGAGTTCGAGGAGAACCTCGGCGGAGGTGTCCGGTGCGAGGCCGGTGAGGATGTTGTTGATCGCGGGAAGCGCCGATTCGTCGCCGACGAGGAGGACCCTCCGGGGGACCGTCGGCGGAGCGTAGTGGATCCCGTACCCCGTGTAGCCGACGCGGACATCGGGACCGGTGACGACGAGTTCGTCGCCGGGCCGGCAGCCGAGAGCCCAGGCGGAGGCCGGACCAGCCGGCTCGTGGACGAACAGATCGACGTCGATCTCGCCGGCTTCGGGCCGGATCGCGGCGGGCGTGTAGGTCCGGAGGACGTTGCGCCGATTCTCCGGGAGCGCCTTCCACCGGGTGTACCACTGCTTCGGGTGCGGGGTCGGGTCGTCCAGGAGCCCGAAGTCCGGCCGGCTGCCGTCGGACATGGGAAGGACGAGCTTGATGCGCTGGTCGAGCCCCCAGGGAGCGAAGTCGCGGAGCGACTCACCGGCCAGGGTGATGCGGATGAATCCCGGTGTGACCTGCACCTTGCGGGCGACGCTGACGGGGAATGCGCTGTACTCCCACGGCCGATCCGCGCGGGTGGTCCGAGCGGGGAGCGTCATCGCGGGGCCTCCTCCGCGTCGGAGGCGGGCGCGCCGAGGGGCACGACGAGCGGCCCGCCGGTGACGGGATCGTCGATGACGACGTTCGGCAGTCCGTAGATCTCTTCCACCCGTGCGCTGGTGATCACCTCGGCGGGAGCGCCCGCGGCCAGAATGCGGCCGTCTCGCATGGCGATGATGTGGTCGGCGTAGCGGGCGGCGGCGTTGAGGTCGTGGAGCACCGCGACGACCGTGCGCCCACTGCGGTTCAGGTGCGCGAACAGTTCCATGAGTTCGACCTGATGGGTGATGTCCAGGAATGTCGTCGGCTCGTCGAGCAGCAGCAGATCGGTCTGCTGGGCGAGCACCATGGCCACCCACACGCGTTGGCGCTGCCCGCCCGAGAGCTCGTCGACGCGCCGCGGCGCGAGGTCGCGGGTCCCGGTGGCGGCGAGCGCATCGCGCACGGCGGCCTCGTCGGCATCCGACCACTGCCGCAGGAGACCCTGGTGGGGATATCGGCCGCGTGCGACGAGATCGGCGACGGTGATGCCGTCGGGCGCGATCGCGGACTGCGGGAGCAGCCCGAGACGGCGGGCGAGATCCTTCGCGGCCAGGTTCGTGATGGCCTTTCCGTCCAGGATCACCTGCCCGGCCTCGGGCGCCAGGAGGCGGGAGAGACCGCGCAGGAGAGTGGATTTGCCGCAGGCGTTGGGGCCGATGATCACGGTGAACGATCCGTCCGGGATCGCTGCGGTCAGATCCCGGATGATCGGGCGCCTGTCGTACCCGAGCGTCACCCGCTCTGCGCGGAGTCGGGCCGCCTGCTGAGTCGATGTCGAGAGGGTGGTCTGGTCAGGCACGGTGACGGATCTCCTGGATGAGTGTAGCGACGAGGTAGACGCCTCCCACGGAGACGGTGACGACCCCGACCGGCAGTGCCGCCGGGAGGACGTGCTGCGCGAGCAGATCGGATGCGAGCAGCAGAAATGCTCCCACGAGCGCCGAGAGCACCAGCGACAGATACGGCGTGCGGGAGACCCGCCGGGCGACCTGGGGCGCGGCCAGCGCGATGAACGCGACCGGTCCGATCACGGCGGTCGCGACGGACACGAGCCCCACCCCGATGAGGAGCATGAGCGTTCGCACGACGACGGGCCTCGCGCCCGTGGCGGTCGCGACGTCGTCGCCGAGATCCAGCTGCCGCATCTGCGGGGTGAGGACCGCCAGGGCCAGCAGCAGAGGCAGTCCGACGGCGATGGCGCCCGTGAGCGGTGGCGCGGTGACGCCGTTGAGGGTGCCCGCGCCCCAGGCCGAGGCGAACATCGCCGTCTCCAGCTCGACCTCGAGCAGCATCCACGTGTTCGCCGAGGCGAGGATCGCTGCGACGCCGATCCCGATCACGATGAGCCGGAACCCCTGCACCCCGCCCCGGTGCGCGAGCCCCCAGATGAGGGCGGCCGTCAGGAGCCCGCCGAGGACCGCCCCGGCGGTCATGAGCGGCCAGCTCGCGGACAGGAACACGACGGTCAGGAGCATTCCCGTGAAGGCGCCGTTGGAGAGCCCCAGGATATCCGGACTCGCCAGCGGGTTGCGGGTCACGGTCTGGAACAGCGCGCCGGCGATCGCCAGGAATGCGCCCAGCACGATCGCCGCGAGCGCGCGGGGAAGCCGCCACTCGAACACCACCGTGCGATCGAGCGCCTCACCGCCGCCGAGGAGGGCGCTGAGGACCGCGTCCGGGGCGAGCGGATAGGTGCCGAGCCCGAGCGCGGCGATCGTGAGGATCGCGATGGCGAGCACGAACGCGGCGGCGGTGATCAGACTGCGCGTGCGCAGGGGAATCGTGAACGGGCCGGCCCGGAGAAGGCGGCGCCGGTAGCCGACGTCCGTCGTCTCGGCGTCTCGAGCGCGGATCATGACAGGGTGCTCGCTTTGCGTCGACGGGCGAGGACGATGAGCACGGGGGCGCCGACGAACGCGGTCACGATGCCGACTGGGATCTCCGCCGGGGAGATCAGCACTCGCCCGAGCACATCCGCGAGGAGCACGATCACCGGGCCCAGGCCGAGGGAGACCGTCAGCACCGTGGGCTCGTCCACCCCGAACACCCAGCGGGCCACGTGGGGGACCATGAGGCCGACGAACGAGATCGGCCCGGCCAGGGCTGTCGCCGCGCCGGCCAGGACGGTCACCGTGACGATGACGCCGATCCTGATCCCGGCCACGTTCGCGCCCTGCGCCCTCGCCACGTCCTCGCCCAGCGCGAGCGCGTTCAGGCCGGGGGCGAGGAGGATCGCAGCCAGCGCGGCGAGTCCGAGGAGGGGCAGCAGCGGGAGGAGGACTTCGAAGCCGCGGCCGAGCAGTGAGCCGGCGTTCCACGACCGCATCTGCTCGAAGGCGTCCGGGTTGCTCAGCGTCATGCCGGTGGTCATCCCCGAGAACACCGCTCCGAGCGCGACTCCGGCCAGGGTCAGGCGGATGGGATCGGCCGCGCCGCGGCCGGAGGATCCGATCAGGTAGACCGCGACGGTGACCGCGAGCGCTCCGAGGAAGGCCAGCCAAACGAACGAGGAGATGCTCCGCAGCCCGAAGAACGCCACCCCGACCGCGACGGCGAACGCCGCACCCGCGTTCACGCCCAGGATCCCCGGGTCCGCCAGCGGATTGCGGGTGAAGGCCTGAATCAGCGCCCCCGCCGCCCCCAACGCGACGCCCACCACCAGGCCGGTGACGGTGCGGGGCACGCGCAGCTCGTTCACGATGTACCGCGCTTCGCTCGAGCCGCCGCCGCGCAGCACGTCGACGAGCACCTCGAGCGGGAGCGAGTTCGAGCCCACCGTGAGCGACAGCGCCACCGCAACCGCGAGCGCGACGGTGATGCCGGCGAGGCCGAGCGCGACCCGGCCTCGCCGACTCGTGGTCAACCGCGCCTCACCCTCGACGCGGACGCCGGTCACTGCTGCGCTTCGAGGAACTGCTCGATGTCGTCGAGCACCAGCTTTCCGCCGCCCGGGCCGACCCCGGAGATCCAGTAGCTGGTGTCGACGGGCGTCACCGACGGGAACGCGGTGCCGTTCTGCGTGATCGCGGCCGGGATGGTCGACGCATCGTCGACATCGGCGGTCGCGACGAAGACGTAGTCGGCCTGTGCGGTCAGGATGTTCTCAGGAGAGATGTCGGCCATGAGCCCGTCCTCCCAGTTCTGCTCCGGGATCGACAGCCCCACGCACTCCAGCGCGCCTCCCGCGAAGGACGTCGGTCCGTACAGGCTCAGTGTCGTCTCGTCTCGCGGCCGCACCAGGTTCGCCGTCTTCCCCTCGACGTCGAACTTGCCGGCGATCTGCTCGCACCGGCCGTTGAACTCGTCGAGCAGATTCTGCGCCGCGTCTTCACGACCGAGCGCCTTGCCGATGAGCCGCACGTTCTCCTGCCACGGGTCGGCCTGCGTCTCCATGAACACCGTCGGCGCGATCGCCTGCAGCTGGTCGTACAGCTTCGAATGCCGCGACTCCGTGCCCAGGATCAGATCGGGCTTCAAGGCCGCGATCGCCTCGAGATCGGGCTCGGGCACCGTGCCCACCGGCGCGACTCCGTCGACTCCGAGGTACCCGGGGATGCCCGAGACGTTGCTCGCCACCGCTGCTCCCACCGGCGTAACGCCAAGCGCCACCGCTGTATCCAGCTCGACCGGTTCCAGCGTGACGACGCGCTGCGGATCCTCCGGGACCTCCGTCGTGCCCCGCGCGTGCTTCACGGTGCGCGTCCCCGACGCCGCTGCCGCTTGGTCGGCCCCGCTCTGCTGAGGCTGAGAGGCGCAACCCGTCAGCGCCAGCGCAGCGACGAAGAGTGCGGAGGCGAGGGCGAGGACCCTCCGATACCGAGGAACGCGCATGCGAGAGAAACCTTTCTCGAAGTAACTGGGAGACACCGTCGATCATCGACAACCATACAGCAGATGAAGGCAAGGTTGCCCTAACTCTCGAAACGGGAGCCTCCGCGGGCGCGCTAGCCTCGGAGAGTGGCCCCCTCCGAGACCCCCGATCCCGCGCACGGCCCCGATCCGGAACCGCGTCGGGATCTGACCCGCCTCGAGGCGGCGATCGACCGCGCCGCGCACCGCCTGCTCGCGGGGCGCCCGGAACGCGGGGCGCGGGCGTGGCTCATCGAGTTCGCGGTTTTCGTGCTCAAGCAGGCGTGGGCGTGCGTGTTCGGGGCGCTGCTGCTCGCCGTGATCGTCGCGGCCCGGTTCTGGTACCCCGACGACGCGCCGCTGGCGCGCAACGACGCGCTGACGGTCGCTGCGATCCTGATCCAGATCGGCATGCTCGTGTTCCGGCTGGAGAGCGGGCGCGAGCTGTGGGTGATCGTGCTGTTCCACATCACGGGAACCGCGATGGAGCTGTTCAAGACCGATGCGGGCTCGTGGGCCTACGAGGCCGAGGGGGTGCTGCGCATCGGCGCGGTGCCGCTCTTCAGCGGCTTCATGTACGCGGCGGTGGGCTCGTACATGGTGCGGGTCCACCGGCTGCACGACCTCGGCTTCGACCGCTACCCGCGGGTATGGGCGACCACGCTCGTGGCGGCGGGGATCTACGTCAACTTCTTCAGCCAGCACTTCATCGTCGACCTGCGCTGGCTGCTGCTCGCGCTGGTCGTGCTGCTGTGGTGGCGCACCGTCATGCGCTTCCGGGTGTGGCGGGCTACGCTGCGGGTGCCCCTGCTGCTGGTGTTCGCGGGGGTGGCGGTGTTCATCTGGCTGGCCGAGAACATCGGCACCTGGGCCGGGGCCTGGCTCTACCCGAACCAGGAGGGCGGCTGGGAGATCGTGTCGCCGCAGAAGCTCGTCTCCTGGTTCCTGCTGATGATCATCTCGGTGGTGATGGTGACCTGGGTGTACCCGCCTCGTGTCCCCGGGGCGGGTACGGCTGTCAGGCCAGGAACGGCAGGCTGAAGACTCCGAGGAAGATCAGCGAGAGCATCACGACCGCCGCAAGCGCGGCGAGCGCCAGCATGATGCCGTTGAGCCAGACGCCCCAGAGCGCGAGGGAGCGTTCGCTCGTGCCGCGTCGCAGCGCGATGACGCCGAGGATGAGGCCGGTGATCGGCGCGATGAAGGTCCAGCCGCTCACGACCGACGCGACCCCGAGCACGAAGCTGGTGATCGCGAAGCCTCGGGAGCCCTCCGAGACGGGCTGGGCGAACTGCGTGGTGCCGGCGCCGGTGATGGTCGAGGGGGTGATGTGCGCGGTGGTCATGATCGGTGTCCTTTCGTCGTGTCTCCACGGTACGTCCGAGGCTCGCCCGGCCGCGTCCTGCCCAGGTATCGCCTCGCTCGTACCGGAGTACCACCGTTCAGGCGCGGTCCGGTGCGGTCCTCGATCATCCGGTGCGGTCCTCGGTGATCCGGTGCGGTTCTCGGTGATCCGGTGCGGTTCTCGGTGATCCGTGTGCGCCTTTTGGGCGCATCCATTGCGGCGAAGCGCCCAAAAGGCGCACACGGATTCCGGGGCAGGGCCGCGGGTCGGGGTTCCGGGTCGGGGCTCCGGGGCAGGGCCGCGGGCGAGGACCGCGAATCAGAGGCGCGGATCCCGGATCCCCGTCAGTGCGAGGCCCCGGAGACATCGGTGCCGCGGGGTGCCATGAAGAACACGAGCGCGGCGACGGCGAGCATCATGAGGCCTCCCGCGATCCCGGTCGCCTGCAGCGAGTGGGTGAAGGCCGTGCCCGCCTGGTACGCGAGATCCGGCAGCCGAGCCTCGCCGGCGATCGCCACCGCGGCGCCCAGCGACGCCTCGGCCTGCCCGGCCGTCGTCGCGTCGAGCCTCGCGAGAGCGCCGCTGCCGACGAGCTCGGCGCGGTAGATCAGCGCCGAGATGCTGCCGAGGATCGCCACGCCCAGCACCGCGCCCAGCTCGTAGGAGGTCTCCTCGAGCGCGCCCGCGTTGCCGGCCTTCTCCTCGGGTGAGCCGTGCATGATCATCGCCGATCCGATGGCGAGGGATCCCGTGCCGGCGCCCACGAGCGTGAGCGCGATGAGCACGGTGAGCGTGGTCAGCGTCCCCGGCTGCAGCGCGATGATCAGCATGCCGGCGCCCGCGAGGCTCACCCCGCCGGCCAGCACGGCGCGCGCACCGATCCTGCGCGCCAGCGGGGGAGCGGCGAGCGAGGCAAGGGCGCCCGCGATCGCGATCGGGAAGAGGCGCACCCCCGCCTCGACGGGCGTCGCTCCGTCGACGAGCTGTATCCACTGCGCGATGAGCAGCAGCGCGGCCGCCATGGCGAACATCGAGCCGAGCGCCGCGACGATGCCCGCCGAGAACTCGCGGTTGCGGAAGAGCCGCAGGTCGAGCAGCGGGGAGTCGCTGCGCACGCAGCGCGCGACGAACCAGGCGAGCAGCGCCGCGCCCGCCGCGAACGCGGCGAGGGCCTCGGGCACGAGCAGGCTGGCCTCCTTGCCGAAGGTCTTGATGGCCCAGACCAGCAGCGTCATGCCGGCGAGCGAGAGCAGAGCCGCGAGGGCGTCCCAGCGACCCGTTACGCGCACGCGCGACTCGGGCAGGATAGCGAGCCCAGCGATGACGCCGGCGGCCATGAGCGGGACGTTGATGAGGAACGCCGCCTGCCACGAGAAGTGCTCGAGCAGCAGGCCGCCGATGAGCGGGCCCACCGCGGCGCCGAGGCCCGAGACCGCGGCCCAGATGCTGAGGGCGGTGGCGCGCTCCTTGGGGTCGGTGAAGATGACGCGGATCAGCGACAGCGTGATCGGCATGATCATCGCGCCGCCCACGCCGAGCAGCGCGCGGATCGCGATGACCGCCTCCGCGCTGCCGGCGAGCAGCACGAGCAGCGAGGCCGCGCCGAAGATCGAGTAGCCGAGCAGCAGCATGCGCTTGCGGCCCCAGCGGTCGGCGATCGCTGCGAACGAGACGAGCAGGCCCGCCAGCACGAGCGAGTACACGTCGATGATCCAGAGCTGCTGGTCGGAGGTGGGGTGCAGCTCGGCCGCCATCTCGGGCAGCGCGATGTTGAGGATCGTCATGTCCATCGTGATCACGAGCAGGCTCGCGGTGAGCACGGCCACCGCCGCCCAGCGGCGCCTCGAGTTGAGGGGCGGCGCGGTGCGTGCGGCTGCGGCTGGGATGGGGGAGGTCATGATCTTTCCTGTGGTGGATCGGCTGTGGTCTGGGTGGTCGATGCGGAGGGAGGCGGGCCGGCATCGACTGGCATCGTGGCGAGGGCGCGCAGCGCTCGCGTGATCTCGTGGTGCTCGAGGGGCTGCTCGTGCAGGCCGGCGTGCATCGTGGCCCCGTCGAGGTAGACGGCGATGGCTGCGGCGCGCTCGCGGCCGATGTGCTGCGCGAGCATGTCGGTGAGGCGGTCGAACCAGCGCAGCGCCAGGGGGCGCAAGCGAGGATCGGTGACCCCGGTCGTCATGAGCGCGATGTCGGCCTGGAGCACGCGGGTGTCGTGGAGATACTCGAGAAACTGCGCGACGGCCCGATCCGGATCGTTGACGAACTCGCTGAGGAAGGGCTCCAGGTTGGCCAGCTCCTCGTCGATCTCGTCGGAGAGCTGCTGCAGTGCCGCCTCGCGCAGCTCGTCGATTGAGCCGAAGTACTGCGTGGTCGAGCCGAGGGGCACCTGCGCGCGGGCGGCGACCGCGCGGTGCGTGAGCGCGGCGGCCCCGCTCTCGACGATCAGCTCTGCGGCGGCGGACAGGATCGTGCGGCGGCGCCCCTCGGGGTCGCGGCGTTTAGGAGCGGCCTGAGGTGCGAGCGGGGTCGCGGTCGTGGCGGGTTGCGGCATCGTTCGCGTCTCCTCCGGCGAGGTCGATAGATGTACATATGTACATGTACATATGTACAGGAACGTCGGCCGGTGGGCAAGTTTTCTTCGTGTGGCTCGCCTGGCGCGTTTGTCGGAGGATCCGGGTAGCGTGGTGCCTACCAGGCGCCGACAGCGCGCCGGCCCGGAGGGAGAACCCACTATGTCGCAGATCAGCACTGCAGACCTGTACGACGCCCGAGGCGACAAGCTGCAGTCGGTGTCGCTGCAGTTTCAGAACATCGGCGGCATGAGCGGCTTCAGCGGCGCGGTGCGCACGGTGCGCTGCTTCCAGGACAACGCGCTGATCAAGGAGCTGCTGAGCGGTCCGGGCGACGGCGCCGTGCTGGTGGTCGACGGGGGCGGATCGCTCGAGACCGCGCTCGTGGGCGACATCATCGCGAGCCTCGCCGTCGACAACGGCTGGGCGGGGCTCATCGTGAACGGCGCGATCCGCGACCGGGTGGCGCTCGGCACGCTGCCGTTCGGTGTGAAGGCGCTCGGCTCCAACCCCGCCAAGTCGGGCAAGACCGGCGAGGGGGAGGCCGACGTGCCCGTCGAGATCGGGGGAGTCGTCTTCCGCCCGGGCGCGACCGTGTGGTGCGACGACGACGGGATCCTCGTCGAGCCGTAGCGGGATCCTGCCCGCCGACGCCGTTCGCGCACCGACGCCGTTTGTGCCGCGCGCTGCGGTGTCGCTCGTGCACCCGTGCGCGACCGCGGCCTCGCGCCGCGCGGACAATCGCTACTCGGGCAGCAGCCTCAGCAGCTTCCTGACGCCGCGGGTGGCGGCGCCGGTGGCGTGGGCGCGCGCTCGGAGTTCGGCGTCGCTCGTCACCACGGTGACGGCGCGGCCCGACGCCGTGAACGCGGAGGCCTCGGCGACGATGGCGTCGTCGCCGAGGCCGGGGGCGTCGACGACGCGCACGTGCGGGCTGCTGTCGATGCCGCGAGCGATGCCCTCGGCCACCATCACCCACTCGGGGAATGCGCGGTCGATCCCGGAGACGCGGGTTTCGGTGAGGTCGAGAAAACCGGCGCGGATCCCGCCGTTGTGCGTCGCGAGTACCTCGAGCCGGTCGCGCAGCCGCTCGGCGGCGGCGCGACGATCCCGCCACCACCCGTCGGGAACGCTGCCGATCACGTTCGCGGCGTCGACGACCACCGCCGGAGACGCGGTGAGCAGCGGACGCAGCAACCGCCAACTCGAGGCGAAGGCCGGATGCAGCGGGCGGAGGTCGACCTCCGCGACCGGCACCCACTCGAGCGCGTGGCTCTCGGGGTCGGTGATGCGCGGTTCGAAGGGGGCGGTGACCTCGGCGACGAGCGTCGTGTAGGTCCAGCCGCCGCGATCCAGCACGTGCGTGTAGCGGGGCGTGACCGCGTGGTCGGGCACGCCGGCCTCCTCCTGCGACTCGCGAATCGCACCGTCGATCGCGGCCTCGCCCTCGTGCCGGGCGCCGCCGGGAATGCCCCAGGTGTCTCCGTGGTCGCTCCAGGTGACGCGGTGCTGCAGCAGGATGGCGTCGAGCGCGCGGTCGTGGGCGAGCAGGCCGGCAGCGCCGAAGCGTCCCCAGTAGCGCCCGCCGTCTGACGCGGTGACCCAGGCGTCGCCGGGGTTTCGGAGGTCGCTCATGCTCTCAGCGTAGCGGGGCGGGGCCGGAGGACGCAGGGGTGTCGTGCGCGGTGATGCGGGTCGCGGTCTCGAGCGTCTCTTCCCTCCTGTGGCTCTTCGCGTGAGAATGGAGTATGGGCATTAGCGAGAAGTCGATCGTCGAACTGTCGGAGAGCGAGTGCTGGGCGCGGCTCGGCACGCAGCGCGTGGGGCGCCTGGTCACCAGCGTGGGCGAGGTGATCGATGTCGTGCCGATCAACTTCGTGGTCGACGGCAAGTCGGTCGTCTTCCGCACCGCGGCCGGCAGCAAGCTGGTGGAGCTGACGATCAACAGCTCGGTGCTCTTCGAGGTCGACGAGTTCGACGAGAGCGAGGGGTGGAGCGTCGTGGTGCGGGGCGACGCGCGGGCGATCGAGAGCGAGACGGAGATCGCGTCTGTCGAGAAGCTGCCCCTGACGCCGTTCGTGTCGACGCTCAAGCCGACCTTCGTGCGCGTCGAGGTCGAGGGCCTCACGGGGCGGGCGTTCGAGTTCGGCCCCGAGCCGCGGCGCGAGGACCAGCAGGAGGGGTAGCGCGGCCCCACTGTGCTTCCCGCGCCGGTTGGCGGAGTGGTCAGCTGCGCCCCCGGAGTATGGGTAAGATGGAGGGGTTGCCTCGCGAGGGTGGGGCGGCAGCGGGCTGTGGCGCAGCTTGGTAGCGCACTTGACTGGGGGTTAACGGCAGTAGCCCCAAATCGAAGACTTATAACTGAATAGCGGGATGTGGCGCAGCTTGGTAGCGCACCTGACTGGGGGTCAGGGGGTCGCAGGTTCAAATCCTGTCATCCCGACGGAAAAGCCCTGATGAGAAGCTATTTCTCGTCAGGGCTTCCTTCGTTTCTGGTGACCTTCGCCGGGCTTCGGAATGGGCCCAAAATCGGGTCCAGGACCCGCTCGTGATCGCTGCTCGTTCCGGCCTGTCTAGCAAGCTAGTGGGCCAAAAAGTGGAAATCTAGTGGGCCAAAATCCGGGCAGCACGATGCTCCCGGCCCTTCCCTGACCAGGATGCCGGGGCAAGCGAATCTAGAGCTGTCGCCCGCGGGGTTTCTCGGTGGTCTCCTTCCTCTTCGATGGGCTGGCGAAGAACTGGTTGGCGAGCGTCGCAGCTTCGCTGAGGTGCCGGTGATCGGGGTGCAGGTAGCCCTTGGTCGTCTCGATGGAGGCATGGCCGAGGATGCGCTGGAGCACATGAAGCGGCACGCCGGCGTCCGCGAGCCAGGTGGCTCCGGTGTGCCGGAGGCCGTGGCGGGTGAGGTTCGGCAGGCCGAGGTTCGTCACGAGCTCATCCCACTTCGTTGCGTCGCGCACGGTGGCAGTGGTGAGCACCCCTCCACGGGGGCCGCGTAGCAGCGGATCGCCAGGTTCCTTGCCTGCTGAGAGGCGGATGAGGATGGGTTCGAGCGGGTCGAGTATCGGCACATAGCGTTCCTTGCGGCCCTTGGTCTGCTTCGCTACGAGGCCACCCTTGCCGGGGTAGATCTGCCGTTCGATCTTCACGATGCGATTTACCCAGTCGATGTCGCCGACTTCGAGCCCGGCGACTTCGGAACCGCGAGCGCAGAGCATGGCGCAGAGCATGACGTGATCCGAATAGCTCTGATGCACCTTGGCGCACGCATCGGCGATCTTGTTCAGCGTCTCCATGTCCGGGACGGCGAGGGCTCGCAGCGAGCCGGGCGTCAGCGCCGACTGCTGACTGAGCGTGCGGCGGGCACGATTCTTGGCAGGGTTCGATGGGATCACCTCGTCGCGCACCGCCACGTCGAGGACGCGCACGAGAGCCGCGATCGAGGTTTTGATTGTTGACGGCCCGAACTCGGTCTCCCACTGGTCGATGGTGCGGTCGATCAGGCCGGTGGAGATGCGGCTGACTTGCAGATGCCCGAGCGCGGGAACCACTCGCAGCCGGAGGCTGATCTCGTAGCCGGAGGCTGTCGAAGTCGGGTCGAGGCCGCGCTGCCAGCGCTCGCCGATGGACTCCACATAGTCGGCGAACGTGATGAGGATGTTCGCGCCGGTCTCGGTCGCCTGCTGCAGCTTCTCGAAGAACGCTTCCGCTTCTTCCGGGGTGTCGACGAACTCGGATCGGCTGGGCCGTTTCTTGGTCTGCGGGTCGGTCCAGCGCACGCGCGCGAGGTAGCCGCTGCCGCGGCTCTCGATGCTCGTGGAGAGCTTCACCCCGATCGGGGGCATCTTGTGGTTGCGCGGGTCAGCCATGCGTTCCCTCGCGTTCCAGCACCCAGGCTCGCACTGTGGGCGGGTTGTAGCGGGCGATGCCGCCGACCTGCACGAACGGCGGCCCCTCGTGCTCGCGTCGCCAGCGCGAGAGCGTGGCCTGCGAGACGTTCAGGAACTCCGCCGCCTCTTGCGAGTTCCAGAGAGGTTCGACAGCGTCAATCGCCGCGGGCATGGTCGCTCGCCCGTCGCGCTCGGCCGAATGCATCCTCGATGTCTTGACGTGCCTGCACGTCGGCGGCGACGAACGCGACGAAATCCTCGGTCCGGTTCGGGATCGTCTCGTCCTCGAGCGGCGGTTGCGGTTTCTCACCGGGCCAGGCCGTTTGCCGTGTCGGACGGTCGCGATCAAGCCGAGTGCCGGAGGTGACGACCCATTCGCGGAGCCGGTCGCGTGCCGCTGCGAAGTCCGTGTGCCAGGCAATCGGCCCAGAGGCCGACTGTTCGGGATCGTAGCTTGCGCACCAGTGCAGGTGCAGCGCCGAGAGCTCCCATACGAGTTCGGGATGACGGTGCCAGAACGGCGGCACAACTGAGGCGGGCAGCCCGTAGGTCTTCCGTAGCCAGTCCACCCATTGGTTTAGCGCCAGCCACTCTGCCTCGGCGTCTCCGGCGGTCAGGAGATTCCAGTTGATCGGACGCGGCGGCTCGGGAAGCGCCATCCCGGCCATGAGCTCGTCGTACAGGTCGATGTCCTCGATCTCGACTTTGGCCTCTGGGTCCGGTTGTGTCGGCTCATCGGTCATCGTGTTGACCTCCCCAGTCCGCTCGCACGCCGAGGTTCGGGCGAGCGGAACTCCACCGCCGTAACCTCCGCCGCCGTGAGCGTCTTTGGTGCGAGCTGGCGCGGGGTGCGCTCGACGGTATATCGGGCACGGGAGGTATCGAGGAGGAGCCGGGAGGCGCGGAACTGAGGGCGCTCGATTCGCTGTCCGTCCTGCTCGTACTGTCGTTTCGTGAACTCGCCGATGGCTACGACATCATCGCCCTTGACGAAATCCGCGAAGGCCTCCTCGGCCTTGTCTCCGATCATGATCAGGTCGATGTATGCGGAACCGACCTGGGTGAAGGTGCCATCGTCCTCGCGGCGACGGAACTTCTGCCCGATCTGCGCGACCAGTAGGAAAACCTCTCCTGGCTTCGATTTCTGCTCCGGTGCTCGGGAGAGAAACCCTCGGATCGACGGCTCTGAACGGATCTCCATCGTCACGACCTCCTCGCTCATTGCGGCACCCGGTGTGCCGCCTCTATTCGGAAGGTGCTCCCGCCTGGCCTGGGGTCTGACGGTGGTGGAGCTGGGCTTCGACCTCTGCCCGATCCTGAGTGAGTTGCCTCGCGTCGGCGCGTTCGGTCCACCTGCGGAGGCGCGCGACGATCGGTGGAGCGGAGCGCAGCAGCACGAGGCCGGTGCCGAATGGGAAGCGGCGGATCACGTCGGGCGGCATGACGGGCACCCTGCGGATCGAGCGCTGCGCTGAGCGTGAGCCGTGATCGCCGACGGTGGTGGAGTCGGTGATCTCGTCGCGTTCCCCGATCAGGGTGCTCAGGTCTTGGAGGTCTTTCGAGTTCGAGGCGCCGCCGAGGATGATCTTCACGATCGCGGCATCCCAGATCGCCGACGCGGCATTCTCTGACCACTTCTCCCGCGCCTGTGCGAGCGATTGCAGAACGGGCATGGTCGTGATCCCCGACCCGCCGCCCTCAGCCATGAGCGTCGGCAAAGACGGCAATGGTGACAGGTTCGCCACCTCGTCGAGCGCGAGCAACAGCGGCGGGTCGAGACGCGCGCCTGAACTGCGTGCCGCGAGCCGGCGGGCGGCCTCGACCACGTCCTCGATGAGCGCCGCGACCAGAGGCGCGCTGTTGTTCGCTCCGGCCGCGGTTGCGAGCAGGTAGAGGGTGCCCTTCTGCTCGAGGAATGTCTCGGGGTCGAATACTTCGTCGGGGCCTGGGCTTACGGCGTCGAGCACGCGCGGGTCGGCGAGCGCGGCGAGTGCGAGGGAGACGCCCTGCCAGATCGAGTCCATCGTGCGCGGGTCGGATTCGAGCATCGCCTGCAGCGCCTCGGCCCAGCCGCCGGCCGCGCGCGGGTGGGCGGCGAGGATCGACACGGCATCCCCGGCTGCGGCGGGGTCGAGCGTCCACCGGAACAGGTCGGCGGGCTGTCGGCCGTCGAGGGCTGCGGCGTGGAGGAGGCATTGCAGTGCGACCCGGGTCTTCGCTTCCCAGAAGTCGCCGCCCTCGACCCCGCCCTTCCCGAGCCCGGTCGCGGAGGCGAGACCTGCGGAGCGGATCATCGCGGTCAGCGGGTCGCTGCACCCGCGCACGGGTGACCAGCGCAGTCCTGCGGGGATGCCGTCGGCGAGGTGCTGCGGGTCGAACACCGCGACCGGACCGACACGCTGCCGGGCTGTGATCGTGGCGGTCACGTTGTCAGGGCGCGTGCTCGTCGTGATGACCGCGCCGGGCGCGGAGAGGATCGAGTTGATGACGATGTGCACGCCCTTGCCGGAGCGGGGCGGCCCGATGAGCAGCATCGAGTCCTCGACCGACGCCCACACCTCGACCCCGCGCGAGCTGCCGATCCGGTAGCCGACCTCCACGGGCTCGGGATGATCGAGTGAGGGGCGGAGGTTCCCGGCGCGGGCGAGGAGCGCCTTGACGGAGCCTGCCTGTGCGACCTCGCGGCGGGTCGCGACACCGACGATCCGGTACGGGTCGAGCGCCTGCTGGCGGGTGTGGTGCCGGATCGCGGACCACACCCACCAGCCCCCGACACCACTGCCGGCGATGAGGAGCCCCGTGACGATCCAGTAGACGACGACGTTGAGGCCGGGCGCGTCGAGCGCGGCGGCGGGGTCGCCGGGGTTCAGGAGCACGGCTGCGCCGGCTCCGAGGCCGGCTTCGGGTTGCGGGGTGCCGGTGAGGAACGCGGCGATGCTGCCCGCGACGCGCAGCAGCACCGCCGTCACGCCGAGGAGCGCGAGGGCGACGAGCGCGGCGTTCGTGAGTTCGTCGCCCATCGAGCCGGTCGGGCGGAGCTGCCCGCTCACTCGGGCCGCCCGAGTACCAGGGTGCCGGAGATGCGGCCCACGAGGATCGCCTCGCCCGTCTGGCACGCCGCCAGGTAACGCGAGTCGATGAGGGCGCGGGCGATCCCGTCGGGTGCGGTCTCGGTGTGGGAGATGATGACCGCGACCGCGACATCCTCACCGGGAACGAAGCCTGTGCCCGCGAGCTGCGCAAACTGAGGCACCGCCTCTACAGGCGCGGCCGCCGGTGCGGCAGGCTGTGGTGCTGCCGCCACGGGGGCTGCGGCTGGCTCGGGGATCACAGGTCTGGGTTTGGGTGGGGTGCGGTAGTCGGTGATGACTCGTCCGTCGATCTCGATGACATCGACGCGGAGGGTCTGGCCGGTGTGCTGGCTGATGGCGTCCACGATGTGCGGGTAGGCGGAGCGCCGCCACGGCGGCGAGAACTCCGGCGGCAGATACGGTGCCCCGTCCACGGTCACCGAGAGGGTGCCGTCCTCGGCGACGACGATACGCACCATCACCACGGCAGTCGGGTCGGTCTTCGAGCGGGCACGCTTCGACATCGGCAAAGTTCTCCTATTGAGTGGATGAAGGAACAGCCGCCCGAGAGTATGGGCGGCTGAGGGGTGGGTCAGAGTGCGAAGCGGCGTGCAGCGCGGCTGTGCTCGGGTGCGGCGCGGCGGGCGACCTGCTGATAGGCCGGGGCGAGCGGGAACGGCGACGGGTCCATCAGCTCGGCGACTTCACTGGCACGGGTGACGGTCTCGGCGATGCCTTCCCGCATGAGCCGGTGACAGCCCGCCGACGATGCCGAGGTGACCGGGCCCGGAACTGCACCGACCGGACGGCCAAGCTCGAACGCGCGCGCCGCGACCAGCAGCGACCCCGAGCGCGCTCCGGCCTCGGGAATGATCGTCGCCCCGCTGAGCGCTGCGAGGAGCCGGGCGCGGGCGACGAACCGTTCCCGCGACGGACTGTGCCCGGGCGGGGTCTCGCTGATCTGGATGCCGGCCTGCACCACGATCCGCTCGAACAGCTCAGCCTGCGCGGCGGGATACGGGCGGTCGAGCCCGCTGGCAGACACGACCATCGTGGAGGCAGGACCCGTCGTGAGGGCGGCGCGGTGCGCGGCGGCGTCGACGCCGTAGGCGCCACCGGAGACGATGATACGCGGGAGTTCGGCCAGGTCTTCCGCGAGCTCTTGCGTGACGTGCACGCCATAGGCGGTCGCGGCTCGGGCCCCGGTGATCGTCACCCGCGACGACACGGAGGCTGTGAGGAGTTCCGGGTTCCCGCGCGCCCACAACAGGAGCGGTGCCCGATCCCCGAGATCGTTCAGCGCGACCGGCCACCCCGCCCCACCTGGGGTGAGCACCCGGAAGTCGTGCCGGTCGGTGAGGTCGGCGATCTGATCCCGGAGCGCGTCGCGCTGGCGGGTGGCGGCGGCTTGCCGCCACCGGACCCCTTGGAGCGGATCGACCGCGGCGGGGATCGCCGCACCCGAGTCGCGGATCAAGGCGAGCGTCTCGCTCAGCCCGATCGCGCGCACGAGCTGGCCCGTGACCGGGTTGCCGGGCTCGGCGAGCGCCGTCAGCTCCATCCGGGTGAGCATGTCCTCCGAGAACGTCGCCATCGTCGGCCCTCCTCATCTTTCGTGTGACCGTCTACAGGAATGAGGTGCGTCAGCGACGACATGAGAGACGGGCGGAGCCGGCAGACCTGGGGGTAGGGGTCTGCGGGTTCCGCCCGTCCTGTGGGGGTGCGTTACTGATTCATGAGTTCGTCGATCGTCACCTCCTCGTCCTCGTCCTGCATGCGCTCACGATGGAGCGCCAGCTTCCGGCCGAACCAGAGCGTCGCCCCGGCCGCGAGGAGCAGGACGGCCGCCACGCCACCGACCCAGGCACCCCAGGCGGTGCCGCCGGTGAGTGCGAGCTCCGGCGGCAGCTCAGGCAGTTCCGGCTTGTCCGGCGTCGGCGTCTCCGGGGTACCCGGCGGGCGTACGCTCACGACGGTCGTTTCGCCCGGCGCGCCGCATCGGCCCTCGGCGAGCACGTTCCCGTCCTTCCCGTACAGGGTCTCGACCCAGTACACGTTCCCGGCCGCATCGGTGCTCGTCGTACCGGAGCGGTAGTGGCCGGCCTCGGTTACGGCGATCTGCTCCGAAACGAAAAACGGCACCTCGCACACGGGGTCTTCGCCTGCGAGCTGCGGCCCGTAGGCGCGGAATACCAGGTACGCGCCCTCGGGGATTGCGGAGCCTTGTACGAGTGCGGTGTCCTCGAAGGGGTCGCCGACGAACGCCTGCGCCTGCGCCTGCGTTACCACCGAGAGCGGCTGCTCGGGCCCTGGGACGAAGAATCGCTCCCAGATGTCAGCCGGCGACGACGTGAACGGCTGCACCCGGTCGTCGCCCTCGAAATGGGTCACCACGACGTAGTAGCCGGGCTCCGTCGGCTGAATCCGATCGTCCTCGCCGTAGCCGATGTCGTAGACCCCGTTCTTCGCCGGCGTCGTGATCCGGGTCAGCACCGGCGCATCATCCAGCTCCATATCCTCGGTCAGCTCCGCATCGGTAGCGAACGGGCCGTAGACGGTGTGCGTGAGTTCCTTCGCGTCGGGCTGCCAGTAGCCGTCACCCTCGAACTCGGGATGGTTTTCGGGGAACCCGCTGACGGTGATCCGGTCGAACGCTCGCCCGCCCTTGTGGACGTTGTACTCCCGGACTTCCGAGGTGATGGTGAGGGGCCAGCGGACGCTGTGCGTCTCGACGTTGATGCCGTAGTCGTCGCGCCAGTCTGAGGCGATGAACGGTCTCACCCATTCCGGCTGGCTGCTCTTCTTGACCTCCCACACCCAGGTCACGAACCCCGCATCCGGAAGTGTCACCTTCGGTGAGGTGTAGGTGCCTGGCCCGGTCGCGGTCACCGTGACGGTGCCGAGCGGCACCGCACCCGCAGGAATCTCCGTGCTCTGCGCTGGCGGCAGGGTGCCGGGGATTTGGTAGGCGGAGCCCTCGAAGACCACCGGGATCGGCTCGCCGTTCTGTTCCAGCCAGGCCCCGTTCGTGGATGCGACCGTGATGGTGTCGGTCACCTCATCGCCAGGCTTCACCAGCCGGCCATTCGCCTGCGACACCGCCTCCGGCTGGAACGGCACCACACTGGTCTCTGCGACCCGCCCGAACCTGTCGGTGAAGGAATCGGTGAGGTACTTCCCCCAGTCGCCCTGCGCGGTCTTGTCGATCGACCACACCCAGGTGTAGAACCCTGACTCGGGCGCGATGATCGTGCCCGGCGAGACATAGTGACCGGCATGGGTGAGGGTGAGCTCTTCGGTGCCGGCGAGCGGCGCACCCGCAGGTGGCGCGTTCGCCTCAGCCGGTTGAGAATCGAATGGACCATAGAGGCGGCCCTCCGCGACCACCGGCACGGGCTGGCCGTCGATCTTGATCCAGGAGTGCTTGGTCACCGACACGGTGAGGTCATCCAGCATCGGATCACCCGCCTGCACGAACTTCGAGGACACCTGCGTTTCGATGATCGGCTGGAAGTCCAGCGGAATCACCGGGGACTGCGCGGTCGCGGTCAGCGGCTCGAAGGACGCGGTTCCGAGGATCCGCTGCTCACCAGGGGTGTAGAACAGGTCGACGCCGGCGCCGTACCCGACCGCAGGCGCGGACATTTTCGCTTCGATCCGGTATTCGGGAGCCCCCTCGGCGGGGGTGCCGACGATCTGATGCGTGCCCGCGCCGAGCGTCGCGGTCGCGGAACCGTTCGCGAAGATGCCGCCGGTGAGAGTGACGGTGCCGGTCGCAGTGGCGGGGTTCGTGCTGATGGTGAGCTGTCCGTGGTACTGGTCGTCCATCTGAATCGACATCGACACCGACGGATTCGCGACCGCGTTCGCCGCCGCGGCATCGCGCATCGCGGCGAGGTTCGCGAGCACCGTGGCCCGCACGTTCGCGGGCACCCGGGTGACGAAGTGCCCGTCACCGCCCTGGCCCACGTAGTTGCCGTGGTCGGCGACATCCCACACGTACATCTGCACTGCTGAGGTGATGTTCGGGTCCTGCGATTCACCCCACCGGCCCATGACGTAGTTGAGCCGTGCCAGTTCCGTCTCGTTCAGGCTATCGAGTGTGGTCTTCAACTCCGGATGCTGCGTACTGCCGTAGGGCGGCAGCGCGAGCAGGTCCATGCAGTACGCTTGCCGGCCGTGGCTTGCGAAGCTGCCGAGCCACAGATCCTCGTTGCCGTACCCTACCCCGAGGGTCGCGGCCTGCGCGGGTGCCGGAGTGAAGAACAGGCCCCCGAAGAGCATCAGCAGCACGGTGAGGATCGCCGACAGCCGGGCGACGGCTCGCCCCGGCGGTGGCGCGGTATCGGGTGGCACGAGAACGGTATGCGACATGAGAACTCCTGACTGAGTGAACGAGTGCCGCCGCCAGAGTTGAGGACGGCCAACAGTCAGGTGCGCCTCCTGCTCATTAAGTAGGGTGCGGTCGGCTCTTATGACTAATGCGTGGGGTCAATGCAGGAGGGAATGTTCGCGACCGTCACTGGCCACACGGATCGCCCCGAGACGGGCGGGGCACGGCGTACCTGAGTAGCCCAACCTTCTCGCTGACAGTGACAAGGCGCTGCTAGAGTGCTCACCTGCATAAGCCGTATTCCAGGCGAACAGGCCGTAGCCTAGCCGGTGGAAAATATGGCCCGGATGACTGCCCTATAGGTCTTCTGGTCGTTGTTCCGGTCATAGACCGGATCTCTTTGCGTTCACACCTCCGAAAGGTGTCGCGTCGCGGCCAAGAGCGGGCCGGGCGTGGGCGCGTAATACGCCCAGCGTCCGCGCTGTTCACGAGTGACGAGCCCCGCGTCGACGAGGAGCTTCATATGATGCGACACCGTCGGCTGTGACAAACCCACCGGGTCAGTGAGATCGCAGACGCACATCTCGCCGGAGGCGGAAGCGACGATGAGGGAGAAGAGCTTCACCCGGGCAGGGTCGCCGAGCGCCTTGAATACCCGGGCAAGGTCGGCCGCGTGTTCGTCAGTGATCGGCTGGACGCCCGGCGCGCAGCACGCGACGGTGGGCGTTTCGGTGGTGGTCTGGGTGCGGGTCATGGTTCCATCCTGCCCGACGTATTGACATTTGTCGATACGTCATGGAAACATATTACCTATTGATGTTTGTCGATATGTGGAGGTTGTGATGGAACTGCCCGTGGTCGTGATCGGGGCTGGCCCGCAGGGGCTCGCCGCCGGTGCGCAGTTGTTGGAGCGTGGGATCGAGCCGTTGATCCTCGAAGCTGGAGAGACCGCTGCGGCTGCAGTCGCGGAGTGGGGGCATGTGCGCCTGTTCTCCCCATGGCCGGAGCTGGTCGACTCAGCGGCTGAGCGCATGCTTACCCCCTCGGGCTGGGCTGCACCCGCATCCGGGTATCCGACTGGCGCTGAATGGATTGGCACTTACCTCGCGCCGCTCGCCAGGGCGCTCGGCGACCGTGTGCGTACGGGCATCCGCGTGATCGGGGTTGCGCGGAAGGGCAGGGATCTCTCCGTAGATGCCGGCCGCGCCGAGCAGCCCTTTGTAGTGCTCACCCGAGATGGCGATGGCACTGAGGCTCGGGTGGAGGCACGTGCGGTGATCGACGCCTCGGGTACCTGGACGACTGCCTCCCCGGCGGGGGCCTCCGGGCTTCCTGCGCTCGGTGAACAGGCCGCCGTCACTGCCGGACTCGTCGCGCATCGTATCCCCGACGAGATCGAAGCGCAGACGTTCGCAGGTCGGCACGTTGTCGTAATCGGGAACGGGCATTCAGCGGCGACCGCGATCATCCAACTCGCCGAGACTGTGCGTGATCGCCCGGGTACGCGGGTGTCGTGGCTGCTGCGGCGCGGTAGTGTCGGGAACACTTTCGGCGGCGGTGCCGCTGATGAGCTGGCAGAGCGGGGCGCGCTCGGTCAGCGCGCGAAGCAGGCCGTCGATGAGGGTCTGGTGACGCTCATGACCGGGTTCCGCACCGACGCCCTCACCCTCACTACCGATGGCCAGGTGATCGTCACCGCGGAGGATGGGCGGCTGCTCGATCCGGCCGCTCGGGTGTTCGTGTTGACGGGGTTCCGTCCGGACCTGTCGTTCCTTTCGGAGATCCGGCTCGAGCTGGACTTCCGTCTCCAGGCTCCGGTGCAGGTCGCGAGCGAGGTCGACCCGAACATCCACTCCTGCGGCTCGGTGCGCGCGACCGGGGCGGCGGAGCTCGCGCATCCGGAGCCGGGGTTCTTCATCGTGGGGGCGAAGTCCTATGGGCGTGCGCCCACGTTTCTCGCGATGACCGGGTATGAGCAGGTGCGCTCCATCGCCGCTGAACTCGCCGGCGATCACGAGGCCGCAGCTCGTGTGGAACTGACGCTGCCGGACACGGGGGTGTGTGGCGGTTCGGGCCTTTTCGACGCTCCGGCGCCCGCTACTGGTGGCTGCTGCGCTCCGGCACCGCAGCTTGTCCAGTTCGGCAGCAGGGCTGGCGGGTGAGGCGTGGTCGCCTACTGGTCGTCGGTGGTGGTCAGTCCGGGCTCGCCGCCGCGCGTGCTGGCCGCGAGCGAGGCTGGGAACCCGTGGTGCTCGAGGCGGGGCCGGAGCCGGTGGGGTCGTGGCCGCGTTACTACGACAGTCTGCGGCTCTTTTCGCCGCGTCGGTTCAGCACCTTCCCTGGGTTTCCGTTCCTTGGCCCACCGGACGGCTATCCGTCTCGCGATGAAGTGACCGAGTATCTGCGCGGCTATGCCGCCTGGCTTGAAGTCGACATCCGCACCAATGCCCGTGTGCTCGACATTGCCGCTGACGGCGAGGGGTTCGCGGTGGAGCTTGCCGATGCCAGCAACATTACCGGGGATGCGGTGGTCGCGGCGACTGGCTCATTCGAGAACCCACACTTGCCGAAGATTCCGGGCAATGAGAAGTTCGTTGGCGAGATATTGCATGTGGCTGACTACCGCGCTCCCGGTGCGTTCGCAAACCAGCGGGTGCTGGTTGTCGGGGCAGGAAACTCCGCGATCCAGATTGCTTACGAGCTCGCGCAGGTGTCGCAGGTGTCTTTGGTGGTGCGGGATCGGATCAGGTTCGCATCGCAGCAGATCGGCAGCCGTGATCTGCACTGGTGGCTCACCCGTAGCCGCTTCGACCGTCTGCCGCCAAAGGTGTTGAACCGGATCATCAAGAGGAACCCAGTGATAGACGCGGGTGCCTTCCGCGCCGCCCTGGCAACCGGAGCCCTGGATCAGCAGCCGATGTTCAGGTCATTCACGTCAGATGGCGTGACCTGGGCTAGCGGCCGAGAGGAGAAGATTGATGCGGTGATCTTCGCAACCGGTTACCGCCCCAATCTGCCCTACCTGGATGTGCTCGGCGCGCTCGACCAGGCCGAGATGCCTCGGCATCGGGGCGGTGTGTCGACGAGGGTACCGGGGCTCGGGTTCTTGGGGCTCGAGTTTCAGCGCTCGTTCGCGTCAAATACGTTACGTGGCGTTCACCGCGACGCAACGCTTGTGGTTACAGCACTCACCAACCAGTAGAGAGTGGTTACGGTTGTACAGGCGAACACATCGCCCAGCGGAGAGCCGACGGCGGCCTGCGCTTGGAGTCGTTCTCGCATCACTGTGTTTAACCGAGATCGTATCGTGGGGGTTGCTGTACTACACATTCCCAGTAGTCGCCCCGCACATCAGTTCAGGCACCGGCTGGTCACCTACAGTGGTGACGGCCGCATTTTCCTTGGCTTTGGTGGTTTCGGCATTCCTCGGAGTACCGGTGGGGCGTCTCATCGATCGGCACGGGCCGCGTTGGGTCATGACCACGGGCTCCGTGCTCGCTACCCTTGCTTTGGGCGTTGTCGCCTCAGCGCAGACCCTGTCGATATTCTATATCGGGTGGGTGATGGCCGGAGCGGCAATGGCCGGAGTGCTCTACCCACCGGCCTTCGCCGCGATCACTGGATGGTTCTCTACTCGTGGTCTCAACGCACTCACTACGCTGACACTGGTCGCCGGACTCGCGAGCACGGTGTTCGCGCCGCTCGCCGCGACGATGAGTACCAGTCTCGGGTGGCGGGCCACATATTTGTGGGCAGCGGTGATTCTTGCAGCCTTTACGATCCCATTGCACGGAGTTTTGCTTCGCAGGCCTTGGCCCGTTCAGGAGCACGCCAGGAGCAAAGATCACGGCGCAGAACGAGCGTATACATCAACCGTTATCAAGACTAGGAGGTTCTGGCTACTCTCGGCTGGAATGACTCTTGCGTCCATCACGATGTACGCCACGCTGCTTGCCACAGTGCCACTAATGCTCGAACGGGGCCTCACCTCGCAAACTGCCGCGTGGATACTTGGGCTAGGAGGAGTCGGGCAGGTCGCCGGCCGGCTCTTCTACGCAGTGTTTGCGCGCTGGGCCTCGCTCGCAGTACGCACAGCGCTGGTCTTTGGAATAGTCACGATAAGTACGGCTGCACTAGCGTTCGTTCCGGGACCAACCCCATACCTCATAGCGATGTCGATGATGGCCGGCATAGGAAGAGGAATCGCAACTCTACTCCAGGCGACTGCGGTTACAGAGCGATGGGGGCACCGGGCCTACGGGCACCTATCCGCTGCATTCAGTCTGCCGGTTCTGCTTGCAGCCGCAATAGCTCCCTGGGGAGGCAGCATCCTCGCGCTGGTAACAGGGAGCTATGCGATGGGGTTCGGTGTGCTCTCGGCCGTGGCCGCAATCGGAACAGTGCTGGTGGTCGTGAGTGCTCGGGAACCTCGCTCGAAATGTGCTCAGGGAGTCAGCTCCACTGAAAGCAAAGAGAATCGCTTCCGCCGTCCGGGCTGACCGAGGTCAAAGATCCAGCAATAGACTGTCTTCTATGCTGCCGTACCCGAAGTCGAATGAGCCTGCACCTGGTGCGCCTTTAGATCGGGCAATTGCTGAGGAGTTGGCGCGTTCACTCCGCGCGGTTGCCGATCCGACTCGTCTTCAGATCCTCAGTTCGATCATCAACTCCGAACAAGGCTGTTTGACAGTCGGCCAACTGGCACAGGTTCTGGGCTTACGTCAGCCGACGGTGACTCACCATGTGCATATCCTTGTCGCTGATGGATACCTGGTTCGTCGTCCAGAAGGCAAGGTCATCCGATTGTCCGTTCCAAAGGAACGCCGCGCTTCCGTAGAAGACCTATTGAGATGACTAGAGCAGCTTCGGTGGGTCGAATTGGTGCACCACTTGACTATGAAGCAGCGATAGAGCGTGCAGCTCAGGCAGCGGTACTCAGCGATCCGCTGAATCTCACCTTGCTCAGCGCAATCGCCGCTGGGTCTACCCCCAGGATGTTGATGGCGAGATTCCAGATGGAGACCTCAGAGATCGCCCGCAGAATCGACACGCTGATGGAGGCAGGCCTGGTTCAACGCATCGAGACAGCTGAACCCGTACTCACAGCCAACGCCTGGGTCCGGTTTGGAAGGCTACTCGTAGGAGCCATCACCGGCGAGGCAGATTTGCCGTCCACACCCCTCGCGGCGCTGCCTCCCGCCGTAACAACGATCATTGATGATTTAGGTTATCGATTCCACAGTATCTTTTCGCCAGAAACAGTTGCGCGTTATGTCGTTGAGAGCTATCTTTTGCTCACAAATCGCGCGAGAGTGCATGCTCACATCATGTCGCTCACCGCTAGATATGCGGCGGATCGGTTAGAGGCGCTGGCATCTGTGCGAGGGTTGCGTCTCCACCGTTCGCCGGAAGTTCTTTTTGTATGTGTCCACAACGCTGGTCGATCACAGATGGCGGGCGCATTTATGCGCCATTTCGCAAGGGATCGCGTGCACGTTCGGACTGCTGGATCAGAACCAAGCAGTGAGGCGCATCCGAGAGTGGTAGCAGCGATGGAAGAACTCGGTATCCCAGTGTGGGGCGAGTTCCCAAAACCTCTCACAGATGAAGTCGTACGCGCAGCAGACTATGTGGTCACCATGGGATGTGGCGATGCATGCCCAGTATTCCCGGGTCGGCGCTATCTGGATTGGGATCTGGAAGATCCTTTGATGCTCGATGATTCGGGGCTGCGGCGCATCAGGGATGAGATTCGTGATCGAGTGGCTAGCCTTCTCCACGACATGGGTCAGGCAGATAGGGAGTAGCCGGCGAACTGAACTGTCCGGATGAAGTCTGCACCAGGATCGAGGCCTCGAAGCCTGCGCCGGAGTCTCGCGATCGCTGTACGAACCGAGGACTTTCTTTTGTCAGGAGTGGCCCCATACACCGATATAAGAGTGTCGAGTGTGATTGTTTCAGGGTAGGCCTGTGCGATGTAGCTCAGAAGCTTGAACTCGCCTACGGGGAGGATCAAGGATTTCTCTTTCCAACTGACCCGCTGCTCATCGAGATGCACTATGAGGTCGTGGAACTGAATCTCACGTTCTCCGGGCGCAGGAGGCGGGGAGATCGCGAGCGCGTCGTGAAGACCATGCGGGGTGAGTGGCAACGTCAGGAATCCCTGAACTCCTGACCTGACTGCGGCGTTGATGACATGCTCCTGCGTTGATGCGCGAGTCGCGAGGTACACAGAGCGATCCGGAATTCCACAGGCGACCTGCAGTACCCGCGGAACCAGTTCAAGCTCTGGCTCAGCTGCAACTATCAAGGCGGTGTAAGGATCGTGTGCGAGATCCGCAAGCGCATCTATAGCCTCCGCATGCCGCGTAAGCGGAAACCCGAAGTGAAGGAACTCAGCCCTACTACCGCGGAGAGAACGAGCCTCCGTGGAGAGCAAAATGAAACGTGTTGTGAGTCTCTGACCTTGCGCAATCATCCGAACTTCCCGCTGATGTAGTCTTCGGTGCGTTGATCCGCTGGCGTATCAAAGATCTGCTTAGTCAGGCCATACTCGACAAGCACCCCGGTGCGATCGCCGGTTGTCTCATCAGCAAGTGCAGTGAAGAACGCAGTACGGTCTGCTACCCGGGCCGCCTGCTGCATATTATGCGTAACAATTATGATCGTATAGTCGCGCTTCAGATCATTCATGAGATCTTCAATGCGCGAAGTCGCAATCGGGTCAAGCGCAGAGCAGGGCTCGTCCATCAGGATCACATCTGGACGCACAGCGATCGTGCGAGCGATACAAAGCCGCTGCTGTTGACCGCCTGAAAGTCCGAACGCAGACTGTTTGAGCTTGTCCTTAACTTCATGCCAAAGAGCAGCATGTGTGAGGGCCTCTTCGACGAGGTCATCCATCGAGTCAACCTTCATTCCGGTGACCCGTGGCCCATAAGCGATATTGTCGTAAATGGACTTCGGGAACGGATTGGGCTTCTGGAACACCATGCCGATGCGTCGGCGCACCTCGATCGGGTCAACGCCTTTCCCGTAGATGTTTTCCTCCTGGAAGAGAACACCCCCCTCTACTCGTGCCCCGTCGACAAGGTCATTCATGCGGTTCAACGAGCGCAGCAGTGTGGACTTGCCACAGCCTGATGGGCCGATGAGCGCGGTGATCTCATTCCGTCCGAACTCAAGATCGACACCAGTGACCGCACGAAAATCTCCATAGTAAACGTTCACGTCCTCGCATCGCATAATGCCGTGAACGACACTTGTCGTGCTTGGCAATGTCTCCTCCTGACCCGAAGGATGGGGAGTCTGGAAGGCAGCGTGGAGATCAGTCATGGGGTTACCACCGTTTCTGGTACTTGTTGCGGATGAAGATCGCGAGACCGTTCATTAGGATGAGGACGATCAGGAGCAGCACGCTGGTGGCAGCCGCGAGTTCATGGAACCCTGCTTGCGGGCGACCTGTCCAGTTGAAAATCTGTATGGGAAGCGTCGTATAGCCGCTGAGCAGGCCGTTGGGGTCAAAGGTGATGTACACCAGCGCGCCGAGAACGAGTAGAGGTGCAGCTTCTCCTAGGGCCCGCGAAAGGGCGAGAATCGAACCCGTCGCGATACCCGGAACCGACGACGGAAGCACCTGTCGCCATGTGGTTTGCCACGGCGTAGCGCCGAGCGCGAGCGAACCATCTCGGATCTCGCGCGGCACCGCCCGAAGTGCTTCTCGAGTAGAGATGATGATCACCGGCAGAATGAGCAAAGTGAGCGCGAGAGCTCCGCCAATAACGATGTTCTTGTTTGTCACATTCAGCAGGGTCAAGAAGGAGAGCGCGAGCAACCCGTAGACAATGGAAGGCACCGCGGCGAGATTCTGTACGTTGAGTTCGATGACGCGATTGAACCATTTTTTCCGGTCCGCAAACTCTTCAAGATGTACCGCCGCAGCGATGCCGAGCGGGAGGGTGAGCACCGCTGTGGTGCATATGACCCAGATCGAGCCCAAGATTGCGGGCCGGGCTCCGGCTTCCTCGGGGTCGGCGGAAGGAAATGCGGTGAGGAGTTGCCAAGAGAACTTATTCTGCCCGGACATCACGATAGTCACGAGCAGGGTTGCAAGTACAGTGAGAGCGACAAAGAGCGCCAACCAGATGAGTATGAGAAATGCGAGTGCGGATGGCCGAAGCTCGCCATTGCGCCCAGTTGCGAGGCCGCGCGAGCTCGCAGCCGGGGCGGGGCCACGCTGGAGGTTTGTGTTCATCAATAGGCCTCTCGGAACCGGCGGACGACGCGGATGCTGATGAAGTTGATCAGTAGCGTGATCAGGAATAGAAGAAGTCCGACAGCGAAGAGTGTGTTGTACTCAATGCTGCCGACCCTTGAGTCGCCGAGCGCAGCGTTCGCGATGAACCCTGTCATGGTCTGCCCCTGGTCAAGCGGGTTTGTAACGATTTTTGCTTGGCTTCCGGCTGCAATCGCGACAATCATGGTCTCCCCAACAGCTCTGGATATTCCCAGAACGATGGCCGCAACGATGCCCGAGAGCGCTGCTGGAAACACGACGCGGAGCGTGGTTTGCATCCGATTGGCGCCAAGTGCCGCGCTGCCTTGACGAAGGCTGTTTGGCACTGCCGACATTGCGTCTTCCGCAATCGAGGCGATTGTGGGAATGATCATGACGCCCATGACCAGACCTGCGGCAAGTACGCTGAATGCCCCAGTAGGTAACTGCAGCCAGTCCCTCAGCACAATCGTTTGGACGAACTGTAACGCGAAGAACCCGTAGACGACGGTGGGAACTCCCGCAAGAATCTCGAGTATTGGCTTGAGTACCTTGCGCAATCGAGGCTTCGCGTATTCAGCAAGTAGGATCGCCGCTCCTAGCCCGAACGGTACTGCCACGAGTAGCGCGATCACTGTGGTCCAGAGCGTCGCTGTAACCAGAGGCAGTACCCCGAATGATGCATCGGCGAACCTTGGCGCCCAGCGAGTACCGAAGAGGAACTCGAATACCGGTACCTCCGAGAAAAACCCGAGTGAGGGAATGAGTAGCGCGAGGAGAATCCCCAGCGTGGTGATCACGGTGATCGCGGCGGCACCACGCAGAAGTAGGCGGATTACGAACTCGCCAGGGCGGGGGCGGCCAGTGAACTGGCCGCCCGGCCGGGGAGCCGTGCTAGTGAAATGGCTCCCCGGCCTCTCAATCGTGGTCGTCATCGACGAAACCTTTTTAGTAGGTTCAGAACTAGCCGAGAGAGGCAAGCTCGTCAGCGGCCGTAGTGATCTGGTCCTCAGTCAGCGGCACAAACAGGGCGCGCTCGGAGATCGCTGCGGCATTTGCGACATAGAAATCCACAAAGGCAGCAACCTGCGACTTCTCCACGTAAGAGGCGTTGTTTACATAGATGAACAAGGGTCGACCTAGCGGCGTGTATGTCCCGTCCTGAACGGTCTCGGTGCTCGGCATCACTCCATCGACCTTGACTGCCTTGATCACACCTGCGTTCTCTTCGACATAGCTCAAGCCGAGAAAGCCGATCGCGCCCTTGTCGCCACTCACACCCTGAATGGTGATGTTGTCGTCTTCTGAGGGGCTGTAGTCAGTACGGATTGCCCCTTCTTCTCCGTTTATTGCGTCGGTGAAGTAGTCGAAGGTGCCCGAATCGGTGCCCGCGCCGAAGAGTGTAATCGGGACATTGGGGAAGCTTGGGTCTACCTGGTTCCAGTTCGTGATGACGCCTTCTGCCTCCGGGCCCCAGATCTTGTTGAGCTGCTCAACCGTGAGATCTTCGGCCCAGTCATTCTCTGTGTTGACGATCACTGAGAGCCCGTCGTTTGCAGCGACGATCTCCGTATACTCGATCCCGTTATCGGCGCAAGTGGTAGCTTCTTCGTCTTTGATCTCACGTGAGGCGTTGGAGATGTCGGTTTCGCCCGCGCAGAACGTCTTGAAGCCGCCACCTGTCCCCGAGGTCGCCACAGAGACGTTCACATCCGGGGTCTCATCGCGGAAGAGATCCGCCGCGGCCTCGGTGAGCGGCGCCACGGTTGACGAGCCGTCGGTTGTCACGGAGCCAGCGAGTCCGTTCCCTTCCGAACTGTTTCCGGTGGACTGACCACCGCAGGCGCTCAACGCGAAGGCGCTAATAAGCGCTGCTGCTACCAGCGTCGTACGCTTGAGGGTGTTCATTTTCACGGTCATGTCTTCCTTCGGTTCTCGATGTGTTGATCGATCTATGACGGCGAGAACGCCATCTGATTGATAGATAACCATCTATCAACAGAACCATAGAAGCTCATCTATATGAACGAGTGGTTAATCTCAGCGGAACATCCGGGGACTTTTGGTCGCACTTTAGGCCTGGGCTCCCGCTTCGGTCCGCAGCTCGGGGCGTCCACCGAAATATCGATCGGCTGTCCCCACAATCAGAGCCCGGAGAGTTCCGCCACGGCCGCCCGCGGGGTGCGGCCAGCGCCGATGATGGTGGCCGAAGCTACACCACTCCAGTCACCGTAGCCAAGCAACTGCAGCCGCGACTCATCGATTGAGCGGGTTCCACGGGTGCGAGGCACTCCCTCTTCGGGGGTGAGATTGATCGGCGCGAGGTGGGTTAGCTCGGGCCGAAATCCTGTGCACCAGATGATGACGTCGCAGTGCCATTCGCTACCATCGTTCCAGGTGATTCCGTTCGTGCTGAACGCCGTAACATTGGGTGAGTGCGTACCATGCCACGGTCACGGGCTGCGCGCAGCGACGGTACCATCACTATGTCACCGAGGTCAGTAAGCTCGGAAACGGAAACACCTGTGCGTTCGGTGGCTTGTCTTTGGCTCGCCACCTTGAAAAGTTTCGCCTTCCTGGGGAGGCATCCCCCAACCAGGCAGCGAACTGTGCTCAGCGGGTGAGAACAGGTGTAGGGAATCCCATGCCTGCCGCCAAGCACCCCCTGCGAGTTTTGAAGCATCGAGAATCGCAAAGCGGAGCCCCGCCCGACGCAAGTAGTAGCCTGCGGCGAGGCCGGTCTGCCCCCCGCCGATGACGATGGCATCCAAGCTGGAACTGAGACCTATGGTGTCTGCTGTCATGACGGCCGTCGTCTTCAGAGCAATTCAGCGACTAATGCCTCGATTCGGGTCTTGATGTCATCGCGAATCGGGCGTACGGCTTCGATTCCCTGACCTGCCGGGTCGTCGAGTTTCCAGTCTTCGTAGCGTTTTCCCGGGAAGAACGGGCATGCATCGCCGCAGCCCATCGTGATCACAACATCCGATGCTTCCACGGCTTCGGTCGTCAGTACTTTAGGCGCCTCTGCCGTGATATCGATTCGATCCTCCTGCATCGCCGCGACTGCTACAGGGTTTATCTGCTCTGCAGGCATGGACCCGGCAGATCGGACCTCGATTCGGTCGCCGGCGAAGTGTCGCAAATAGCCCGCTGCCATCTGCGAACGACCAGCGTTGTGGACGCAGACGAACAGGACTGAGGGCTTCTGGTCAGCCATGTGGGTATTCCTCTTCTTCGTTCTTTAGCTCTTGGTCTGTCAGGAGCGCGCCAACAAGTACACGGACACGGCTCTCAATATCCTCCCGAATGGCCTGGACGCCTTCGGAAGAAGCGAGCGCCGGATCGCCGACCGCCCAATCCTCATAGCGGACGCCGGGGATTATCGGGCATACATCTCCGCATCCCATCGTGACGACCACATCTGCTGCGCGCACCGCGTCATCGGTCAGCGGCTTCGGGAAGCGTTCCTGAGCCTGGTCCTCGCCGTCGATCTCGGTAAGTAGCGAGCGGACGTGAGGATGGACTTCCGAAGCGGGTGCGGAGCCGGCAGAACGTGCGATCACGCGTCCTTCCGCGATGCGGTTGACTAGGGCGGCTGCGAGCTGGGAGCGGCCCGCGTTGGCGACGCAAACGAACAACACTTGCGGCACCCCGGTCGCGCGGTCGCGGGTCAGATCCGTCAGGCGCTGACGCGCGAATCGTTCGGTGAGTGGGATCAAATGCTGGGCAACTTTCGCAGTGCGAGCTAGCCCGGCGTAGGACTCACGAACGATCGCTACTACGAGATCGCGATTCAGCTCAGGAAGTTCGTCTGCAAGTTCACTGGCAAGTCTGGTGACGCGACCATCCATGTCTGGCATTGGTGCGATTTTGGAGTCGGGACTATGCGACTCAACCCTGGGATCTGCTGCAATGACTGCTGCGGGCGCGAATGCTTCGAGAAGTGTCGTCACCGCGTCTCGCTGATGAGGCTGAACGCGATAGTACACCCAGGTGCTGCGACGTTCCGAACTCAGCAAGCCGGTGTCCTTGAGGACTTTGAGGTGGTGAGAGACAGTGGGTTGAGAGACTTCCGCAAGTTCCGCCAAGTCGCACACGCAGGCTTCTCCGCGAGGGTCTGTCGCGATCGCGGAGAGCATTCGCAACCGCAGTGGATCCGCCAGCGCCTTCAGGGCACCCGCTACTGTAGTCGCGGCACCGAGACTGATCGGATGCGATGCGCTTGGTGTGCATGATCTTTCGTCAAGATTGTTCACGCTACTGGTCATGATGCCCTCATTTCGGTGGCGTAGGGGTCAGTGTGGAACCAGGCGCGAGCGGCCCACAGCGAGACGTAGACGAGGCCGACGAGCACGGGCACCTCGATGAGTGGGCCGACCACCCCGGCGAGCGCCTGCCCGCTGGTTGCGCCGAAGGTACCGATCGCAACAGCGATGGCAAGCTCGAAGTTGTTGCCAGCCGCGGTGAACGCGAGGGCAGTTGAACGGGCATAGCCGAGCCCGAGGCCCTTGCCGAGTAGCAGGCCTGTGAACCACATGAGCCCAAAGTAGATCAGCAGTGGCAGCGCGATCCGGGCCACGTCGAGCGGGTTCTGGATCACGGCGTCGCCTTGAAGAGCGAACAACAGCACGATCGTGAACAGCAGTCCGTACAGCGCCCACGGCCCGATCACGGGAAGAAACTTCGCCTCGTACCATTCGCGACCGCGGTGCCTCTCGCCGATCCAGCGAGATGCGAACCCCGCGATGAGTGGTATGCCGAGGAACACGAGCACGTTCAGGGCGATTTGCCAGACCGACACTTCGAGGCCCTGGGTGTCAAGGCCGAGCCAGCTGGGCAGCACCGTGAGGTAGAACCAGCCGAGCACCGAGAACATCACGACTTGGAAAACTGAGTTGATCGCGACGAGCACTGCGGTGGCCTCACGGTCGCCGCAGGCGAGATCGTTCCAGATCACGACCATCGCGATGCAGCGCGCGAGCCCGACGATGATGAGGCCGGTGCGGTACTCGGGCAGGTCAGGTAGAAACAGCCAGGCCAGGGCGAACATCACCGCGGGGCCGACGACCCAGTTCAGCAGCAGCGACGAGACGAGCAGGCGTTTATCGCCCGTGACTGCCGCGATGCGGTCGTAGCGAACCTTGGCGAGCACCGGGTACATCATCACTAGCAACCCGAGCCCGATCGGCACCGAGATACCGCCGACTTCCATCCTGGCCAGCAAGCCGGAGACCCCGGGAACGAAGCGTCCGAGCAGGAGGCCCGCGACCATGGCGAGTCCGATCCACAGCGGTAACCACTTGTCGAGGGTAGAGAGTCGTTTCGGTGTCGTACGGGCGGCAGTTGTAGTTGGCGCACTCATGCGAGCAGCTCCTGGATCTTCGCAGCAATGACCGGCTTCGGGTGCGCGCCGATCAGCATGCTGACTCGTTCTCCGCCACGATAGAAGCCGAGCGTCGGAATCGAGGTCACACCAGCAGCGGTCACCGTCTGAGGGTTCGCGTCAGCATCTACCTTTACGATCTTGACCCGGCTGCCGTACTCCGCGGCGAGTGCATCAAGGATCGGCGCGATAGCTTTGCAAGGGCCGCACCAGGACGCCCAGATGTCCACGACCACGGGTAGCTCGGAACTGAGTACTTCGCTTTGGAATGTGGTGTCGGTGACGTGAGTGACCAGGCTCATGCGGGAACTCCTTCGGCGACGGCTTCGAGCGGTTGGACGGGCGTGAGACTGGAGAGGTAGTGCTGAGCGTCTTGTGCGGCGGCACACCCGGTGCCTGCCGCGGTGATTGCTTGCCGGTAGGTGTGGTCCACGAGGTCACCCGCGGCGAACACCCCGGACAGGCTTGTCCGGGTCGATGGATGCTCGACTCGCACATACCCGTCCGCATCTGTGTCGACCTGCCCGTTGACGAGTTCTGAGCGAGGATCGTGACCGATGGCGACAAACACCCCGGTGGCATCTACCACATGCTCCTCGCCGGTGACGATATCGCGCAAGCGAATCCCGGTGACTTGGCTGTCTCCAATGATCTCCGTCACCTCGCTATTCCAGGCGACCTGGATCTTCGGATCGGCCAGCGCCCGCTCCGCCATGATCTTTGAGGCTCGAAACTCATTGCGGCGGTGCACGAGGGTCACCTTCGACGCGAAACGTGTGAGGAAAAGTGCCTCCTCCATTGCGGAGTCCCCGCCGCCTATCACCACGATCTCCCGTTCACGGAAGAAGAACCCGTCGCACGTCGCGCACCAGGACACACCATGGCCGGACAGTCGCTCCTCAGCGGGGAGGCCGAGCTTGCGGTAGGCAGAGCCCATCGCGAGAATCACCGCCTGCGCGAGATACGTTTCCCCATTACCAGTCTCGATGATCTTCACCTGCCCAGAGATGTCGAGCCGAGTCGCATCGTCGGTGACGATCCGCGCCCCGAACCGCTCTGCCTGTGCACGCATCGCATCCATCAGTTCCGGACCCTGAACGCCGTTGATGAAACCGGGGAAGTTCTCAACCTCGGTCGTCGTCATCAGCGCGCCGCCAGCGGTCACCGAACCCACGATCACCACCGGGGCAAGACCCGCACGGGCAGCGTAGATCGCCGCCGTATAGCCCGCGGGACCTGATCCGACGATGACTAACTCGACCTCTTGTTTCGACATGTTTCTATATTGAGATACTTCGATTCAGAAATCAAGTTGAGATTTGTTCTGTCACCTGAAGTTCATCTTTATGGCGACGTTGTCCCAACTGCCGTGAGTTTGCGCACGGGCATCACGCGTTGATCTCTCATAGTTGAGAGGTGCGCTGGGCTCCCACCGCTCGCATAGATTCACGAAAGTAGTTCACGATTCGTGAAAGAATCGGCGTATTGTTGATGCATGGGTGATGTTCGTGAACTGGCGGGGTCATGAGGCTCGCTGCGGTGCGGAGCATCGGGAGTGCCCGCGGGTTCCGTGACGAGCAGGACGCGGCGGATTTCGAGCAGGAGATCGTCGATCAGTACGCGCTGGCGATGGCGGCCGCCGGGTTGACCGACGCGCACATCCTCGTTGCTCGGGCGACGGTGTTCGAGTTTCGGCAGGGCTTGGCGGCACCGTTGTGGACGGCGGGACCGGATGACGCTGACAGGTTCTTGTCGGGGCTGCGTCGCGCGGGTCGGGCGGTGAGCACGAGGGCGGGGAAGGCTGGCGTGCTGGCCCAGTTCTATGACTTCGCGATCACCCGCTACCAGGCGGACGTGCATGCGTTGACGGGGTTCGTGTTGGAGCAGCCGATCGACGAGTTCAACCGGCAGTCGGGCAACTCGCTGGGTCGGATTCGCGTGCCACCGTCGGATGCTGAGGTGGAGGTGCTGTTCGCGGGCTGGCGGAGTTCACTGTCGAGCGCGAGGAAGTTCCTGCCCGCAGCCCGCGACTACTTCGCCGCATCGCTCTGGCGCAGGCTGGGGTTGCGGATCAGCGAGTCAGCGAAGCTCGACATCCGTGACTGGCGGCCGGACCTGGGCGAGTTCGGGAAGCTCCATGTCCGGTTCGGGAAGGGCTCTCGTGGGCGCGGTGCGAAACCGCGATTGGTACCGGCGATCAACGGCACGGACCGTCTGATTGATTGGTGGCTTGCTGAGGTGCGTCACTTGTTCGGCCCGGACTGGGAGGACCCGGACGCGCCGATGATTCCCTCGGAGCGGTTTGACGCTGAGTTGGGCCGCTGCCAGCGGGCCAGCGACGACGTGCTGCGGCAGGGCCTGAAAGCACAGACCGCAGTGTTCCTCCCGGCATGGGTGGGCCGGATGACCCCGCACGTTTTGCGGCACTACTGTGCGTCGTCGCTCTACGGGGCGGGCATGGACCTCAAAGCGATCCAGGAGGTCCTCGGACACGAGTGGCTCTCCACCACGACCCGGTACATTCACGTCTCCAGCGACCATGTCGAACAGGCATGGGTCAACGCGAACCGGCGTCTGGAGACCCGATTCGGAGGGAGGGTGTGAACCCATGAAATGGAACCTACGGATGGCTGCCGCCGAGCGCGGCATCTGGAAGTCCTCGGAGCTGCGGCGGATGCTCGCCGACGCCGGTCTGGAGATCAGCGTCGGGAAGATGTCGAAGCTGTGGACGACGACCCCGACCACGCTACGGCTGGATGACCTCGACGTGATCTGCGCGGTACTGGACTGCACCCCCGGTGATTTGCTGACCGCGGACCTTGCTGCGGCTGCCGCACGCAAACCCCAGGCCGAGATCGAGGAGCAGACCAGTAACGGGTCGCCGTCGATCGTGCGTCCCCGCTTCACCGGGAGCCGGCCAGAGCCACCGCTATGAGCCCCGCGCCCGGCCCCACTGCGAGGTTGCGCCCACCGGAGAAATGCACCGGCTGCGGCGTCGCCCGAGTGGCCTGGGTGCGGCCCCGCGTCGACTACTGCTACGCCTGCCTTCCCGGCGGCCCCTTCGCTCCGCCACCGTGCTCACGATGCGGGTCGGCGGCGTATTTCAGTCAGGGGCTCTGCGAGAGATGCCATCCCGGCAGCCCGGAATACCTCGGTGCTTGCAAGGACTGCCTGGCCTGGGGTGTCTACCGTCGCCACAACTGGCGATGCTGGCAATGCCGCTGGTGGCAAGGCCACTACCCGGTCGGAGACTGCGCCTGGTGCGGCCGCCACGTCCCGATCGGAGAGACGGGAGCCTGCCGCCTCTGCCTCGAATCCGCCCGCCGCATCGCCCCCGCGGGCACCGCCCCGAACCTCGACGACGTGCTCACCGCCGGCCAGCAACTCTTCTTCGCGAACCTCCCCGCACCCCGCAAACCGAAACAGCCCAAGCAGCTCTTGCGCGCCTCCCGCATCATCCTCGACGCCGAAGCCGCCGCGGCTGCGGCCGCTGCCTACGAACAGCCGGCCCTGTTCGATGTCGATCCCGACCCCGAGGTGCTGCGGCGTTTGGCGACCGAGCAGGCCCGCGACTGGACCTACCGCACCGACACGATCGTGTTCGAGCATGCCGAACGCTTCGGCTGGTCGAAACGCCAAACGAACCAGGTCCGCCGCTCGTTGAAGATGCTCCAGATCCTCAACCCCGGCGCGAACACGATCCGCGCCAGCGAAGTCCTCCGCCTGCGCCGCCACGATGCCGACGCGAACGTCGTCTCCACCCTCGACGTCCTCGACGCCGCAGGCATCCTCATCGATGACCGGGTGCCGACGATCGACCGCTACTTCGACGGGAAGTTCGAGAGCCTCCCGCCCACGATGCGCACCCAGCTCGAGCTCTGGTTCGACATCATGATCCACGGCAGCCGCACCCCGCCCCGACGCAAACCCCGCGACCCCGCCACGGTGAAGATTCAGATCCTCGGCATCGCGCCGATCATCACCGACTGGGCAGCGGCCGGCCATCACTCTCTCGCCGAGATCACCACGGACATGATCCTCGACGCCCTCCCGGCCGAGCGCGGGAAACGACACTGGGCCGAGCGCGGATGCCGCACCCTGTTCAGCATCCTCAAGGGCCGCAAGCTCATCTTCGCCGACCCCACCCGCGGCATCCCCCTCACCGACTCCGGAGAGAGCATCCCACTCCCGATCGACACCGACACAATCCTCGCCGTCCTGAACCACGAAGACCCGGCCATCGCCCTCGCGACCTCGATTGTCACGTTCGACGGCCTCACCAGCGGCCAGATCCGAGAGATCCAACTCACCGACATCATCGATGGCAGACTCTCCCTCCCCGACGGGCGGGTGATTCCGCTCGCCGAGCCCGTCCGTGTTCGCCTGGCGGTCTGGCTCGACCACCGGGCGACGACCTGGCCGCGGACCCTCAACCCACACCTCTTCGTCAGCCTGCTCACCGCAGGACGCCTCAGCCCGCCGGGACATCAGTTTCCCTGGCAGAAAGCCGGGATCTCGGCCCAAGCGCTCCGCAACGACCGCATCATCCAAGAAATCCAAGCCACCGGCGGCGACGTCCGCCGCATCGCCGATCTCTTCGGCATTGGCGTCGACGCTGCCACCCGCTACCTCCGCGTCCTCGACCCAGACCTCAGTAAGGGGCTCGACCGGGAGGGGTGAGCAGGTTCCCGCGAGTCGGGTGAGCGGACTATCGGACGTTGAGCGTGGCGAGCTGTTGCGGCGTCCCGGTGATGATGAGTCGAAGGTCGGCGTGGGTTTCGTCGATGTTCCAGTCCGCGAAGGCGCAGCAAATGCTCTCAGCTGCGACGAGTGGTGGAGTCGTCGACCTTGGCGTGGTGGATGGTCAGTCGGGTGTCGGTGCGCTCCGTCTCCAGCGCGTAATCCTCGTCCTTGCCCCGCTCGTCGTGGTGACGCAGCCCCTCGTCGAGCTCATCGTAATGGTCGTCTTCGTCCACCTTATCCCGCGGCTCCTCCCGGCCCGCATCGTGCGCGAGCGGCACCAGGGCGGATGGACACAAGAGTCGACGGCTTGCCCATAGGTCACCATCGGCTATATAGTCATCGTGTGCTGACTATTGCTTCGCGACTTGATGTGATGAACCGGCTGGGCCGGGCCATGGCGGATCCGACGCGTTCCAGGATACTCATGACGCTGCTTGAGCACCCGAGCTACCCTGCCGTGCTCTCGCGCGAGCTGGAGTTGACGCGTTCGAATGTGTCCAACCACCTCACGTGTCTCCGTGATTGCGGGATCGTTGTTGCTGAACCTGAGGGTAGGCAGACCCGCTATGAGATCGCGGACCCACACCTCGCGGCTGCGTTGACGTCTCTGATCGACGTCACGCTCGCGGTGGATGAGGATGCGCCGTGCGTGGATTCTGCGTGCACGGTGCCCGGATGCTGCGACACGGGGGTAGACGCGTGAGCGCGGTGACGGGGTCGCAGGTCGACGAGGTGGAGAGCGACGACGATGACCACGATGGGCCGTGGTGGAAGGATCGCGAGATCCTGCTGCCGGTCTTCTCCGGTGTCGCGTTCCTGACGGGTCTGATCTTCGAATGGTCCGGCCTCGAGATCCCAGCGTTGGTGTTGTTCTGGGCGGGGCTGCTGGCCGGGGCGTCGACGTTCACTCCTGGCGCGATCCGGAAGCTGTTCAAGGGCAAGCTCGGCATCGGGCTGCTGATGACGATCAGCGCGATTGGCGCGGTCATCCTCGGATACGTGGAGGAGGCCGCGGCGCTGGCGTTCCTGTACTCGATTGCTGAGGCCCTGGAGGACAAGGCGATGGACCGCGCCCGGGGCGGGCTGCGGGCGCTACTGAAGCTCGTGCCGGAGACTGCGACTGTGCTGCAGGGCGGCGTGTTCGTGCAGGTGCAGGCGAAGGAACTGACGGTCGGCCAGGTCATGGTGGTCCGTCCCGGCGAGCGGATCGCGACCGACGGGATCGTCCGTGCGGGACGCTCCAGCCTGGACACCTCGGCGATCACCGGGGAGTCGATCCCCGTCGAGGTCGAGCCCGGGGATGCGGTGTCGGCCGGCGCGATCAACAGCGCCGGCGCGCTGGAGGTCGAGACGACCGCGGCGGGCACCGACAACTCGCTCACCACCATTGTCGAGCTGGTGGAGCAGGCGCAGACGGAGAAGGGCGAGCGTGCCCGTCTCGCGGACCGGATTGCCCGCCCGCTGGTGCCCGGTGTTCTGATCCTCGCGGCTCTCGTCGCGATCATCGGGTCGCTGCTGGGCGATCCGGAGGTGTGGATCACCCGCGCGCTTGTCGTGCTGGTCGCCGCCTCTCCGTGTGCACTGGCGATCTCGGTTCCGCTGACGGTCGTCGCCGCGATCGGCGCGGCGAGCAAGTTCGGCGTGATCATCAAGTCCGGTGCTGTCTTCGAGCGCTTCGGCACGGTCCGGCACGTCGCGGTCGACAAGACCGGAACCCTCACCCGCAACGAGCCCGCGGTCACCGCAGTCCTCACTGCGGACGGCGTGACCGAGACGCAGGCGCTGGCCTGGGCGGCAGCGCTGGAGCAGCACAGCACGCACCCCCTCGCCGCCGCGATCACCGCCGCCGCCCCGGGCGTTTCCGCGGCCGCGGACGTGACCGAGCAGGCCGGACACGGCATCGAAGGCAGCGTCGACGGCGTGACGATCACGGTCGGCAGCCCCCGCTGGCTCGACGTCGGCGAGCTCGGCGACCGGGTCGCGCTTCTTGAGGGACAGGGCATGACCGTCGTGATCGTCCACCGCGGTGGAGTGCCGGTCGCCGCGATCGGCGTCCGTGACGAGCTGCGCCCTGAAGTCCCGGAGGTCGTCCGTACGCTCACGGATCAGGGCATCGGCGTGACGATGCTCACCGGGGACAACGCCCGCACCGCTCGTGCGCTGGCTGCGCAGGCGGGGATCGGTGACGTGCGCGCGGAGCTGCGTCCCGAGGACAAGGCGGCCGCAATCGGCGAGCTGTCGAAGGCGGAATCGGTCGCGATGATCGGCGACGGCATCAACGACGCCCCTGCCCTGGCGTCCGCGGACATCGGCATCGCGATGGGGGCGACCGGCTCCGATGCAGCGATCGAGTCCGCGGACGTGGCCTTCACCGGCCATGACCTGCGTCTCATCCCGCGGGCGTTCGACCACGCGCGGCGGGGTCGGCGGATCATCAACCAGAACATCATCCTGTCGCTGCTGATCATCACCGCACTGCTCCCGCTGGCGCTGTTCGGTGTGCTGGGACTCGCGGCTGTCGTTCTGGTCCACGAGGTCGCGGAGGTCGTCGTGATCCTCAACGGCCTGCGCGCCGCCCGCACCCGCACGCCACAGTTGGCGAGCTGATGCTCGCGACCATCGGTTCAGCGATCGGCCTGTTCGCTGCGACCAACATCGACGACATCGTCGTGCTCACGGTGCTGTTCCTTGCCTCCAGTCGGGGCAAGCCACGGCCGTGGCAGATCGTTGCTGGGCAGTATCTCGGGTTCATCACCCTCGTCGTGATCAGCGTGATCGCCGCGCTCGGTCTCACGATCGTCCCGGACGAATGGGTGGGCTTCCTCGGTCTCATCCCGCTCGCCATCGGCATCTGGACCCTCGTGCGCGGCCTGCGCCGCAACGGCGACGGTGACGACGATGACGACAAGATCACCGCAGTAGGCCTGTGGGGCGTGGCGGGGATCACGATCGCCAACGGGGCGGACAACATCTCCCTCTACACGCCGATCTTCCGCACCAGCACTCCCGGCGACGTCGTGATCATGATCGTCGTGTTCCTGATCCTCGTCGCCGTCTGGTGTGCCGCCGGACGCCTGATCGGCACGCACAAGGCGGTCACCGAGACGCTCGAGCGCGTCGAGCACTGGCTCGTCCCGGTCGTGTTCATCGGCCTGGGCCTGTTCATCCTGATCGAGTCCGGCGTCATCGTCCGTCTCTTCGAGGTCCTCGCATGACTCCGGACACGAACGCAGACGTTGAGTCGGCATCGGAACAGCGGCCGCAGAGGGGGCGCTGGCGGCTCACTGCCTGGGCACTCCTGATCGCCGTGGTCGTCGTCTTCATCGATCAGGGGACGAAGGCATGGGCCGAGGCCACTCTGTCGGAGCACGAGCGCATCCCGCTGATCGGCGACCTGCTCGGCCTGCAACTCGCCTACAACCCCGGCGCGGCATTCTCCTTCGGCGAGGGCTCCACCTGGGTGTTCGCTCTCATCGCCGTCGCGGCCACGGTCACCGCGATCGTGTTCGCGTTCCGAGTCCGACGCCCCGGATGGGCGATCGTGATCGGTGCGCTCGGCGGGGCCGCTGCCTCGCACGCCGGCGACCGGCTTTTCCGCCAACCAGGATTCGCGCAGGGGCACGTCGTGGACTTCCTCGCCTACGGCAACTGGTTCATCGGGAACGTCGCCGACATCGTCATCGTCACCGCCGCGATCGCCGCAGCATTCCTCGTGCTCCGCAAGGACGGGAGCTGACGCGGCCTCCTGAGCACTCACGCCTGTGCGCTGCAGATGGAGAACTGATGCTCGCGGCCATCGGTTCAGCGCTCGCCCCTGGCGGGGTAGCGTCGTCATCCTTTGGTGGTGGTCAGTCTCGGGGCGAGGCTCTGGATGCGGTCGGCGATGTCTTCGAAGGCCGCATCGAATGCAGCATCGGACCCGTCGCGCACGGGGTCAGGCACGGACCAGTGCACCCCGCCCGTGCCGGCGAGTTCTTCGTGGGCGGTGTCGCAGACGGTGACCACGAAGTCGTCCGCCTCGGCCACGTCCTCCAGTGCGCGCGGCCGGGTGGCGCGGAGGGTGAGGCCGTGCCGGTTCGCGGCGGCGATCGCGCCGGGCTCGATGGCGTTTGCCGGGTGGGTGCCGGCCGAGGCTGCCGGGATGTCGCTGGCGTCGTGCCAGAGGGCGGCGGCGAGCTGGGAGCGGGCGGAGTTGCCGGTGCAGACGAACACCACCCGCCGCACCCCGAGCCCCGGCGACGGGGTCAGCCCCGAGAACGCGTCGGGGGCGAGGTGCAGGTAGGTGCGGCGCCGGTCGGCCTCAGACCGAGTGCGCACCAGGAATCCGGCGTGCTCGAGCTGGTTCAGGTGATGCGCGAGCAAGCTGGACGAGATTCCCAGCCCGGCTTGCAGCTCGACCGGGGCGACATCGCCCAGGGTCAGTAGGTCCATGATCCGCAGTCGCACCGGATCGGCCAGCGCCGCATACCGCGCCACTCGCCCCGTCAAGTCAGTTCGCTCAATGTTCATTACCTCAATAGTGACTGAGCAATGTATCGTCGTCAAGGTGAACCACGAAACAAGCGCAAGATCGACCTCCTCGCCGCTGTGGCGGCGCGCGATCGCCGAGTTCCTCGGCACCGGACTGCTGGTGACCGTCGTGGTCGGCTCCGGCATCGCCGCCCAGCAACTCTCGCCAGATGACGTCGGCCTGCAGTTGCTGGAGAACTCGCTGGCGACCGCGCTCGGCCTGACCGTGCTCATCCTGATCTTCCAGCCCGTCAGCGGGGCGCACTTCAACCCGGTCGTTACCCTCGCCGACCGGCTCCTCGGCACCCGACACCGGCCGACCGAGATCACCGCGTACCTCGTCGCGCAGATCGCCGGAGGGATCGGCGGGGCGGTGCTGGCGAACCTGATGTTCGACGCCCCGACGACGATCGCCACGACGGATCGGTTCTCGGCAGGGCATCTGCTCGGCGATGTCGTCGCCACCGCAGGCCTCGTCCTGCTGATCTTCGCCCTCGCCCGCACCGGCCGCAGCGCCCTGGTCGCCCCCGC
>NZ_KZ984013.1 GCF_003569785.1 Leucobacter sp. wl10
ATCCCGCGGGATCGGCCACCGACCCCGTCACCTTCGGGATCAACACGGAGGCGCCCGAGCTGACGCGCACCGCGACGACGCTCAGCGCCTCGACGACGACCGCCTATCGGGGAGAACGGGTCACCCTGACGGCTTCTGCGACGGATGCCGGCTCCGGTGCGGCAGTGTCCGGCGAGATCGCCTTCACAGCCGGCAGCAGGGTGCTGGGAACGGTGGCGACCGACAGCAATGGGACGGCGTCGCTCGCCGTCTCGGACCTCCCCGTGGGCGAGCACGGCATAGCTGCTTCCCTGACCCCGTCGGATCCCCGGTACTCCGGTTCGTCCTCCTCCCCGTTGACGGTCTCGATCATCGAGAAGACCGACGGCCGCGCCGTCGTCGGGAGCATGCAGTGGGGAGTGAAGGAGAGCTTCCGCAACTACGTGGTGGGACCCGTCGCGAATGGGAAGATCAGCGCGTCGAAGGGCGCGAGCCAGGCGAAGGACAACGGAGTCTTCACCTATCTCCAGGCCAAGAGCGGCACGCGCTGGAACGGCGAGACCGGCTCGGTGCAGTACGCGGGCAACGTGAATTTCCGGGGGCACGACGGCGTCATGGACGTGAATATCGCCAATCCCACGATCCGGGTGCTGAGCGCGTCGAAAGCCGAGATCCTCGTCCCCTCCGGCTCGCGGGGGTCCTCCGTCGCGCTCGCCACGATCGACCTCGCCTCGGCGAAGAGGGAGCGGCTCGCGGGCGACGCGGTCCGCTTCGCAGGCGCCGACGTCACGCTCACGTCGGACGGCGCCACGAAGATCTTCGCCAATGACAGCGGCCAGGGCCCCGCCGGAACGTTCTACAACCCCGGCGACGCGCTGGACCGGATCAGCTTCACGATCGGCGAGCCCAGCGGGTACGACATCGCGGATCCGCCGGCGCCTGCGCCGACGCCGAAGCCGGCTCCCGAGCCGAGACCCGCGCCGGCGCCGGTCTTGAGCGGACCGGCCGCCGGCTCGCTCAGCTGGGGCGTCTCCGCCCGTTTCGCGGCCTACACGACCTGCGAGGGCAAGGAGGGCTTCGGCATTTCCCACTGCGCCAAGGGCTCGATCTCCACGAGCGGAGTGGGAGCCGGATATCTCTTCCCGCAGGCGGCGGGATCCAGCTGGGATCGGAGCACCCAGACCGGCACCGTCAACTACTCGGGCACCGTGTCGTTCAGCGGCTACGGCATGACGATGTTCAACGTCACCAACCCGTCCATCACGGTCACCGGGCCCACGAGCGCGGTCCTGAACACGGGCAACTCGACCGCCTACGGCTCGACGTCGTACCAGCTCGACCTGGCGTCGGGCGGCAAGTCGGTCGGAGCCAACGGCGAGGTCACCTGGAGCAACGTGCCGGTGCTGGGCTCGCTCAGCAGCGGCGGGGCCGGAGGCAGCGGCAACCAGAGCATCGGGTTCGACGCGCTCACCTTCACGGTCGGTTCGGAGGCCAGGGTGAACTACGGCTCTACCCGGGCCGGCGCCGACACGAAGCCGAAGCGCACGCCGGCTGCCACGCCCCCCGCGACGACGGGCATCACCGTGCTCACCGACGCGGACAAGATCACCGCCGGCGGCCGCATCGAGATCGAGGCCTCGGGCTTCGACGCGGACGACGAGGGCGTGCTCGTGGTCCTCTACGGGGACGGCGGAGAGCCGATGGTGCTCGACGAAGAGGCCGGGGCCGATGCCGGCGGCGTCGTGCGCTGGTCGGGAACGCTGCCCCGGGACATCGAGGGACCGCACACGATCACGCTGCAGGGCAGCATCGACGCCGGAGCGGCGATCGACGTCACGGACGGGACGAAGAAGCCGGCCGCGCGGGCCGGGCTGGCCGCGAACGGCGTCGCGGACGATCGGCTCTCGGCCGCGGGCGTGCTGCCCGCGCCCGGTCCGGCCGGCACGGCGCTCTGGGAGTGGTGGGCCGGCGCACTGGGCCTCGCCGCGATCGCCGCCTGTACGACCCTGCTGGCTGTGCGCCAGCGCCGCGCCGCCGAGTGAGCCGGAGCCCCCGTGCAGCGCCCGACCCGTCAACTCGCCCGACCCATCGAGGAGGACACCCCGTGACACCCCGCATCTTCCGCCGTTCCGCCGCGATCCTGGGGGCGGCGGCTCTCGCAGGGCCGCTGCTGCTCATGCCGGCCGCGCCGGCCGCCCCGGCTGCGGCCGCGACCGGCCCCTGCGCGGTGACCGGCGGCACGCTCACCTGGGGCGTCAAGGAGAGCTTCCGCTCGTACATCAGCGGCAGCATCGCCAACGGATCCTGGGAGCCGAGCGGGGGCGCCACGTATGACACCCCGAACTTCCAGTGGAGCGGAGCGACGGGTGAGATCGACCCCCGCACCGGCACGGGTGCCGTCAGCTTCGTCGGGACCGTCAGCTTCACCGGTCATGACGGCGTGCTCTCCCTCACGCTCTCCAACCCGACCGTCGAGTTCGGGGGCGACGGCAAGGCCGCGCTGATGCTCGACACCCGCAGCAACGACGCCACCGGCAAACTCGTGGTCGATGCGCAGCAGGAGTGGGTGGGCGACGTGACGGTCGAGGATCCGGTCGCGCCCCAGGCGTCGAAGCTCGAGCTCAGCAAGATGCCGGCCGTGCTGACGAACTCCGGAGCGAAGGCCTTCGCCGGCTTCTACGAGGCGGGAGTCGATCTCGACCCCGTCAGCGTGGCGCTCGACTTCGAGGGCTGCGATGCCGCGCCGGCGCCCGCGAACGGGGCGGGCGGGAGCAAGGCTCCGACGGCCGCACAGGCCGAGGAGCCCGCCGGCGCCGCACCCGCCGCGTCGGCGCCGGTGCCCTGGCTGCCGATCGGAATCGGCGCAGCCGCGCTGCTGGTGATCGGCGTCACGGTGGGCATGCTCGTCGGCGGACGCAAGCGCCCCGCACCGCCCGCGGCCGAGCCCTCCGACGAGTCGCGGGCCGGTGGCGCCGAGGGCGCCGAAGGGTCTGCCCCCGAACGGTAGGCCGGAGCGCGTGGGCGCCGGGCCGCCTCCCTCGGCCGCGACCTCGAGCGGGGGAGCGCTCGGCGCGCGCCGATAGTCCGGCAGCGCAGTCGATTCGCCGGCTTCAGCTCCGCACGGGCATCACGATGCCCCTGCCGTTCACGGGGTGCGGGATCACCTCTACCGGGGTGCGGTACACCTCGCTGATGATCTCGGCGGTGAGCACCCGCTCGGGGGCGTCGCACGCGACGATGCGCCCTTCCTGCAGCAGCGCGATGCGATCCGCGAAGGCGCCCGCGAGGTTGAGGTCGTGCAGCACGACGATCACGGCGTCACCGGCGCGGGCGCAATCCTGAGCGATCCCCAGCACCGCCTCCTGATGCCCCAGATCCAGCGCCGCCGTCGGCTCGTCGAGCATCAGCACGCCCGTGCGCCCGGCCATCACGCGGGCGAAGGCGACGCGCGCCCGCTCGCCGCCCGAGAGCGACGGCACGCGTCTGTTGCCGAGGTGCGCGATGTCGGCGGAGCGGATCGATTCCGAGACGGCCTCCGTGTCGGCGTCCTCGAGCGGGGTACGGCGCCACGGCGCGCGACCCATCTCGACCACCTGATGCACGGTGAACGGGAACAGCAGGTGGTTGTCCTGCAGCAGCACTCCGCGTCGCCGCGACAGGTCTGCGAGCGACCACTCGGAGATGCCGCGACCGCCGAACGTCACCTCGCCCCGATCCGGAGCCAGGTCGCCGGAGAGCACGCTCAGCAGCGTCGATTTGCCGGCGCCGTTCGGTCCGAGCAGCGCGAGCACCTCACCGGCGCGCACCTCGAGAGACACGTCGTCGAGGAGCTTGCGCCCGCCGCGCTCGATCATCACCGAAGCGGTGCTGCAGACCACCTCGCCCGCCGCGGGGCGCTCGGGGAGACTGAAGCGCCCGCGGGCCATCACCCCCACCCCCCGGAGCGTTTGCGGGTGCGCCGCAGCAACCAGAAGAAGAACGGCCCGCCCACCAGTGCCGTGAGCATGCCGATGGGCATGTCGGCGTTCGGAACCACCGTGCGCGCGGCCAGGTCGGCGAGCGTCAGCAGCAGCGCGCCGCCCAGCGCAGAGGCCGTGATGAGGGGCAGGTGGGCGGGGCCGAGAATCATGCGCATGAGATGCGGGATCACGAGACCCACGAACGCGATGATGCCGGCGAAGGCCACCGCCGCCCCGGTGAGCAGGGCCACGACGAAGATCATGGTGACGCGCAGCACCTCCACGTTCACTCCGAGGTGTCGCGCGTTGCGCTCGCCGAGCGAGAGCAGATCGAGCTTGCGCGCGGCGAAATAGGCCGCCAGCAGGCCGAGCGCCACGATGGGTGCGACGATGAGCGCCTGCGACCAGCGGCTCCCCGCCAGGCTCCCGAGCTGCCAGAAGACGATCTGCTCGCGCGATTGCGTGTCGCCGAGAAAGGTGAGCAGCGCGATGCCCGCGCCCGCCACGGCGTTGATCGCGATGCCCGTGAGCACCAGCGTCACGACCTCCGTGCGGCCCTCCGCTCGGCTCATCGCGTAGACGAGCAGGGTCGCGACCAGTCCGGCGGCGAAGGCGAAGACGGCGGTGGTCCACTCGCCGAACACGGTGAGGCCGAATACGATGCACAGGCCGGCGCCGACCGCCGCGCCGGACGAGACGCCGATCACCCCCGGCTCGGCGAGCGGATTGCCGAATATGGCCTGCATGAGCAGACCCGCTACCGCGAGCCCGGCGCCCACCAGCGCCGCCATCGCCACGCGCGGGAAGCGGATCGCCCACAGCGTGGCATCGCCGGCCGGGTGCGCCGGCATCGGCAGCCAGTCGATCCCCACCCGCTGCAGCAGCGATCCGAGCACCTCCTGGGGCGGGATTCCCAGCTGCCCCGTGCCGGCCGACACGATGATCGAGACGACGAGCGAGACCGCGAGCGCCGCGAAGAGCAGGGTCCTCGTCGTCGTGCGCCGGGAGATCGCGACGGTCCGGGGGTGGGTCATACGAGTTGGGGGTCGCCTTCATGCAGACGCGCCGCGAGCGGCAGCTCGATCGGCGCGGCGATGTGCTGGATCTTCGAAGTCCGCTCATCATCCTACCTGCGTTGGGATAGTCTGGGTGGGTTAAACATCTGATGAAGAGGGGTCTGCTTCACATGGCACAGGCACGCGTGCGAAGAGGGTTGGTGCTGGCCGTGCTTGCGCTCGTCGGCGTTGGACTGGCGGGGTGCCAGACCGGGGCGGACCGGGGAAGCGCGCAGGCGGCCGAAGCGGTGGAGCTGCCGCCGCTGAGCGAGCTGACACCGCTCGAGGATCCCACCGCCTACCAGGGGCCGACGACCGCGGTCGTCGGCGGCCCGAGCATCCCGCCGCTCGCCGAAGCGCCCGAACCCGAGCTGCCCGCGACCGTCGTCTCGAAGGACAGCACGGGCGACACCGAGGTGACCGTCGAAGACATCTCGCGCATCGTGCCGCTGTCGCTGAGCGGCTCCGTCGGCGAACTCGTGTACTCGTTCGGCCTCTCCGACAACATCGTGGGGCGCGACGTCTCGACCAACTTCCCGGGCTCCGAGAACATTCCGGTCATCACCAAGGAGGGCCACTCCATCGACGCCGAGGGCGTCCTCGCGCTCAACCCCTCGGTCATCGTCACCGACGGCAGCATCGGCCCCACCGACGTGATCCTGCAGCTGCGCGACGCCGGGATCCCGGTCGTCACGGTCGGCCGGGCCATCGACCCCGAGACGAGCTACGCGACCGCGCAGCAGGTCGCCGATGCGCTGGGCGTGGGATCGGTCGCCCCCGCGATCATCGAAACGCTCGGGCAGGCCATCGCCGACAAGGAGGCCGAGGTGCGGCGGCTGCTGCCCGCCGACGAGTCCAAACGGCCGCGCGTCGCCTTCCTGTACGTACGGGGCACGGCGGGCATCTTCTACCTGTTCGGAAAGGGCAGCGGCGCGGACAGCCTGATCCGCTCCATCGGCGCCATCGATGCGGCAGAGGAGATCGGCTGGGTCGGGGAGAAGCCCATGACCGAGGAGGCGCTCGTCGGCATGAATCCCGACATCATCCTCGTGATGACGAAGGGTCTCGAGAGCGCCGGAGGCGTCGACGGGCTGCTCGCGGCCCAGCCGAGCATCGCCCTCACGACGGCGGGCAAGAACAAGCGCATCATCGACGTGGACGACGCCGTGCTCTTCGCGGGGGGCACGCGCATTCCCGACGTGATCGACGGCCTCGCCCGCGCGGTGTACGCACCGGATTCGCTGAAGTAACGCGCCGGCGTTACACGATCCGGTGCTGGCCCGCAGGCCGGCCGATGCGCGGAGCACGGAGGGCGACTCGCTGAAGTGATGCGCCGCGTCGCGCGCAGCGCGGCCCGGTTGTCACCGTTCTGGCAGCCGCATCGATGTACCCTGGTGGCGAATCGCCGGGCGGGCGGTCCTCGAGCAGACCCAGGGAGACGAGCGTGACGCAGACGAGCGAGCACACGGCCGAGCGTCGTGACGCACGCCGCGATCACCCCCAGGATCGCTTCGACCTCGTCCGGCGCAGCGGCAGGGTGGGCGCGCACCGCATCACGGCCCGGCCGCGCTACGTCTGGCAGTACCTCGTCGCGGCGCTGCTCGGGTTCGCGCTGCTGACGACCCTCGGCATCATCGCGGTGCAGAACATCGGCGGATCCGGGAGTCTTCCGGGCGCCCGGCCGACGACCGGCTCGACCCCGTCCCAGACGGCGCAGGCCAAACTGAACCCCGATGCCACGGTCGCCGTGCTCAACGGCACCGAGACGCCCAACCTCGCCGCCGCCGTCGACCAGATCATTACGGCGAAGCAGTGGGGCCAGATCCGGTTCTCGGGCGCCGCGGCCGCCTCCGATGTGACGATCTCGGCCGTCTTCTACACGGATCCCGCCGACGCGTCGGCGGCCGCCGGGCTGGCGGCGGAACTGGGCGGGCTCTCCACCTACGTCACGGAGGACTACGCGAGCTACGAGGTGCAGCTCGTCGTGCTGCTCGGCTCGGACTACGCCGGTCCCGGCCTCAAGGAGGCGCAGCAGATCACCGACGGCAGCGGGGAGGGGGCGGGTTCCTCGGGGCCGGGGGTCAATCCCGAGACCGGGAACCAGATCAACCCGGAGACGGGCAACGACATCAACCCCGCGACGGGCAACGACATCAACCCCGCGACGGGCAATGACATCGACCCCGCCACCGGTTGGGACATCGACCCGGCGAGCGGATGGCCCATCGATCCCGCGACGGGGGCGCCGACCGACCCCGCGACGCTCCCGGCGCCCTGACCGCGGTGCGATCGTTCATGGACTGTTCGCTCCTCGCGAGCAGAGCTGCTTGCACTCGCGGGGTGTGAGTGCCAAGATTGGTTTAGCAGTCGAATCGACTGAGTGCTAACCATCCGTGCAGGTCGCCAGGCGCCGGCACGGTGCTGACCACTACGAGAACGTCCGGGAGGGGCGAAGTACATGGCAAAGATCATTGCGTTTGATGAGGAAGCGCGTCGTGGGCTCGAGCGGGGTCTGAACATCCTCGCCGACACGGTGAAGGTGACGCTCGGCCCGCGCGGCCGCAACGTCGTGCTGGAGAAGAAGTGGGGCGCCCCCACCATCACCAACGACGGCGTCTCCATCGCCAAGGAGATCGAGCTCGACGATCCCTACGAGAAGATCGGCGCCGAGCTGGTCAAGGAGGTCGCCAAGAAGACCGATGACGTCGCGGGCGACGGTACCACCACCGCCACCGTGCTCGCCCAGGCGCTCGTGCGCGAGGGCCTGCGCAACGTCGCGGCGGGCAGCGACCCGATCGCGATCAAGAAGGGCATCGAGAAGGCTGTCGAGGCGGTCTCCGCGAAGCTCCTCGAGAACGCGAAGGAGGTCGAGACCACCGAGCAGATCGCCGCGACCGCGTCGATCTCGGCCGCCGACGATCAGATCGGCGCGATCATCGCCGAGGCGATCGACAAGGTCGGCAAGGAGGGCGTGGTCACCGTCGAGGAGTCGAACACCTTCGGCACCGAGCTCGAGCTGACCGAGGGCATGCGCTTCGACAAGGGCTACCTGTCGGCCTACTTCGTCACCGACGCCGACCGCCAGGAGGCCGTCTTCGAGGATCCCTACATCCTCATCGTCAACAGCAAGGTCTCCGCGATCAAGGACCTGCTCCCCGTCGTCGATCCCGTGATCCAGTCGGGCAAGCAGCTCCTCATCATCGCCGAGGACGTGGAGGGCGAGGCGCTCGCCACCCTCGTGCTCAACAAGATCCGCGGCATCTTCAAGTCGGCCGCTGTCAAGGCCCCCGGCTTCGGCGACCGCCGCAAGGCCATGCTGCAGGACATCGCGATCCTCACCGGCGGCACCGTGATCAGCGAGGAGGTCGGCCTCAAGCTCGAGAACGCGACCCTCGACATGCTCGGCACCGCCCGCAAGGTCATCATCACCAAGGACGAGACCACCATCATCCAGGGCGGCGGCGAAGAGGAGCAGATCCAGGGTCGCGTGCAGCAGATCCGCCGCGAGATCGACACGACCGACAGCGACTACGACCGTGAGAAGCTCCAGGAGCGCCTCGCGAAGCTGGCGGGCGGAGTGGCCGTCATCAAGGCGGGCGCGGCCACCGAGGTCGAGCTCAAGGAGCGCAAGCACCGCATCGAGGACGCCGTTCGCAACGCGAAGGCCGCCGTCGAGGAGGGCGTGCTGCCGGGCGGCGGCGTCGCTCTGATTCAGGCGGGCAAGGACGTCTTCGACGGCCTCGGCCTCCAGGGCGACGAGGCCGTAGGTGCGAAGATCGTGCAGACCGCCATCGAAGCCCCGCTGCGCCAGATCGCGCAGAACGCCGGCCTCGAGCCGGGCGTGGTCGCCGATCGCGTCGCCGGTCTGCCGCTGGGTCAGGGTCTCAACGCCGCCACCGGCGAGTACGGCGACCTGGCCGCGCAGGGCATTCTCGATCCCGCCAAGGTGACCCGATCGGCGCTGCAGAACGCCGCCTCGATCGCCGGTCTCTTCCTCACGACCGAGGCCGTCGTCGCCGACAAGCCCGAGCCGGCCTCCCCGGCTCCGGCGGGCGACCCGACCGGCGGCATGGACTTCTAAGAGTCCCGCCCCTCAGCGGGGGTCGCGCCTTCGGGCGCGGCCCCCGCTTTCGTGTGCGCGGTGCTACGCCTCGAGCGCATCGATGCCGGGGAGATACGCCCACTTAACCGTGTCGGCGATCGAGGTCGTCTCGCTGGAGGCGACTCCGGGGGTCGAACGTTCGTATCGATCTCCCAATACGCCGGAGTCTGGCTCGCCAATGTCGAACAGCTGCTGCTCTGCACCAGCGCGTTCGCCGCAGCTCTGGCGTTCCACAACCCGCGTCGAGAATCACTTCACGATGAGGCGCGAAGGACTGCTGCCGGCCCGCGTCGGGGCGGTCGGTGCCAGACACGGGTCGCCCGTCGGCGGAGCCGGGGGGCTCGGGATTCTCCTGCTCGAGGTGCCGACGGCGATCGCGATCGTGTCTTTCTTCTGGAAAGACAGGAGGGGCTTCTCGCTCGCGCGGGTGATCATCGCTCCCGCGATCTCTGCCGTCGGACTGGCCGTGCCGATCGCACTGGCGATGAGTCAGATGGATCTGCCGACTGCGGCGCCCGGCCCCGTCAACGCAGCTCTGCTCCTGCCCATCCTGATCGCATTGGTGCACGGCCTCTTGGTCGCGCTTCGCCTGAGACGGCGACTTATCGGAGTCTCAACATGATCGCCGTCGAACAGGCGGATCTCACGGAGCTCGCGTCGCCGAGACGCCATGATTCTTCCGGGACGCCATGAAATTCGCGTGGATACCGTGGTCTCTCGGGAGAATCATGGCGTCTCGGCGGGTTTGGGCGGTCGGGGGCTCCGGGCAGGGCGGGTCACTCCCAGCGGAAGAAGAGGGCGCCGACGCCGGCTCCGACCGCGGCCGAGACCGCGAGGCTCATGAGGTGCGCCGGATCCACCGCGGCGCCCGCCCACGCCGACGTCAGCGCCTGCGCCCCGGCGCCGAACGGCAGCGCCTCGCCGATCGTCGCGAGCCAGTCCGGCAACGCGTCGCGCCCGCCGAACATGCCCCCGAGCGCGCCGAGTCCGAGGAAGCCGATGAGCCCGATCGCGACGGCCGAGTTCGGCGTCGGCGCGAGCGAGGCGACGACCATGCCGACGCCGTACATGGCGAGCATGGTGAGCAGCAGCACGCCGAGTGCCGCCCACGGGTGCACGGGCAGCTGCGTCCCGAAGAACACGGCTGCCACGCCGTAGGCGAGGGCGATGCCGAGCGCCGCCTGCACCAGGCTGACGGTCACCTGCGCCGCGAGCACCATGAGCGGCGAGAGCGGGGTCGTGGCGAGACGACGCAGGATTCCCGAGCGGCGGTAGTAGGCGAGGAAGCTCGGCATGTTGAGCACCCCGATCAGGGTGGCGACCATCACGAAGACGACCGGCAGCACGTAGAGGTCGAGCACGCTGCGCCCGTTCGCCACGATCTCGGTGCTCGTCGAGGCGGCCGACATGAGCATGATGATGAGCGGCAGGCCGAGCGGGATCACGAGTCCAGCGGTGTCCCGGGCCGTCATCCTCGCCTCGCAGGCGCACAGCCGCAGCCATGCCCGCAACCCGGGCCGCCGCGCCGCGCCGGCCGCCCGAGCGGTCGTTGCGGCGCTCACGGCTCCTCCTCCGGCTGCTTCCCGGTGAGCGAGACGAATGCCTCGTCGAGATTCTTCGCCCCCGTCTTCGACACGAGTCCGGCCGGGGTGCCCGTCGCGACGACCCGGCCCCCGTCGAGCAGCGCGACGCGGTCGCACAGCCGCTCGACCTCCTCCATCGCGTGGCTCACCAGCAGGATCGTGCACCCCTCGTCGCGCAGGCGCTCGACGGTCTCCCACATCCGCCTCCTGGCCCGCGGGTCGAGCCCGGTCGTCAGCTCGTCGAGGATCACCACTCTCGGGCGCCCCGCGAGCGCGAGCGCGATCGAGAGGCGCTGCCGCTGCCCGCCGGAGAGCCCGTCGAAGCGCGTGCGCCGCTGCTCATCGAGCCCGACGAGCGCGACGAGTTCTTCGGCCGGACGCGGATCCGGGTAGAACGCCCGGTAGAGCCCGACCAACTCCTCGACCGTGAGCGCCCCGTGCAGCTCCGCCTCCTGCAGTTGCACCCCGAGCACCTGGCGCACGGCCGCGCGGTCGCGCACGGGGTCGAGGCCGAGCACCGCGGCTCGACCCCGATCCGGGCGGCGCAGCCCGGCGATCATCTCGACCGTCGTGGTCTTGCCCGCCCCGTTGGCGCCGAGGATCCCGAAGATCTCGCCGTGCTCCACGCGCAGGCTGACCTCGGCCACGGCGACCCGTCGCCGATAGCTCTTGCGGAGGCGTTCGGCGGTGATCGCGGCGGTCCCGGTGCTCCGGCGCGCCGCGGTGCCGACCTCTTCGCTCTGTCTCGCGTCCATGCCCCTCACGGTAGATTCGCGGAAGCCCGCGCGCCCGTGCCGCCGGTCACGATATCGGAGGTGACTTCCGGCACCTGTACAGCTCCGCCCCGAGGCCCCTAATCTGAGAGGATGCGCCGCTTCGATCCAGAGGTCTGGTCGGGGGTCGCGATGCTCGCGGTCCTGCTGATCGCCGCGGGGCCCTCCCTGTCCGGCGTCGCTCCGACCCGGATACCGCAAGGCTGGTGGATCGCGCTGTTCTGCGCAATGGTGCTCGCGCTGCTGGGGGCCGTCTGGGATGCTCCGCCCGAGCGTCTGCCGTGGCAGCGCGCGGCGTTCGGACTCGGCGTGCTGACGTCGTGGGCGCTGGTGATCACGGGAATGGGGATCGGGCTGCTGCCAGTGGTGCTGGTGGTCGTCGTCTCGGTCGGCCCGTACCTCGCTCCGACGTGGGTCGGCTTCACGCTCACCGCGCTCAATCTCGTGGTCATCGCGGCCTCGTTCGGACCCCGGGCATGGTCCGCGGCCTGGATGACCGAGGTGTCGATCATGCTCGGCTTCTACCTGCTCATCCAGGTGGCCGCTCTGCTCAGCTCGCTCGCGCTGCTGCGCGAGCAGCGGTCCAGGCGGGAGCTGGCAGAGGCCCACGTCGAACTGCAGGCGCAGGCGGAGCTGCTGGCCGAGTCCGCCCGGTCGGGGGAGCGGCTGCGCATCTCCCGGGACCTGCACGATCTGATCGGTCACCAGCTGGCCGTGCTCACGCTCGAGCTCGAGGCCGCGAAGCACCGCGATCCGGGTTCCGCGGCGGCACCCCACATCGAGCGAGCCGGGCACGTGGCGCGCGAGCTGCTCTCCGATGTGCGGACGACGGTCGGAGAGCTCCGGGGCGCGCGCTCGGACCTGCGGGGCACGCTGCAGCGGGTGGTGCAGGATCTCACCCGGCCGAGTGTCGCGCTCGAGGTCGACGACGGGCTCGAACCCGATGAGGAGCGCACCGTGCTGCTGATCCGGGCGGTGCAGGAGATCGTGACCAACACGATCCGCCACGCCGACGCCAGGGAGCTGCGCATCGAGGTGCGCGCCGAGGGCGAGGGGATCGTGCTGCGGGCCCGCGACGACGGGCGCGGCGCGCGGGAGCTGCGACCCGGCAACGGTCTGCGCGGCCTCCGCGAGCGCTTCGAGTCGCTCGGCGGAGACGTGGCGTTCGACGGGTCTCGGGGATTCGGCGTGACGGCGAAGGTTCCCACGGCGTGAGGCGGGTGGTGTTGGTCGACGACCAGGCGCTCGTGCGGTCGGGCATTCGCGCGCTGCTCGAACTCGCCGGGGTCGAGGTCGCGGGCGAGGCGGGCGACGGGGAGGCCGCGCTCGGGGTCATCGCGGCGACCCGCCCCGAGGTCGTGCTCCTCGACCTGCGGATGCCGCGTCGCGACGGGCTCTGGACGCTGCGGCAGCTGCAGGAGCTGGGCGGCGAGGTTCCGGTGCTCGTGCTCACGACCTTCGAGGACGACCGGCTGGTGCTCGAGGCCCTGCACGCGGGCGCGCGCGGCTACCTGCTCAAGGACGTCACCCTGGAGCAGCTCACCCGCGCCGTGGACGTGCTGGCCCACGGGGGAAGCTACATCGCGCCGTCCATCACCGACCGACTGCTGCGCGCGCTCCGGTCGGAGCCGCCGCGTACGGGCACGGACGCCCCTCCGATCGAGGATCTCACCGCGCGAGAACTGGAGGTGCTGCGCCTCATGGCCGAGGGGTACAGCAACCGGGAGATCTCAGAGGCGCTCTTCCTCGCGGAGGGCACGGTGAAGAACCACGTCTCGACGATCCTGACGAAGCTCGGGGTTCGGGATCGCACTCGCGCCGTGCTGCGCGCGCTCCGCGAGGGGATCCTCGACTGAGGAGCTCCGGTCGCGGGTTGCTACTGCAGCCGCGTGATCGGGATCGTGTCGTCCGACGAGGGCGCGCACGGGAGATCGACGCGGAAGGTCGCTCCTCCACCCGGGGTCTCGTGCACGCTCACGGAGCCGCCGTGCGCGTCGACGATCGACTTCACGATGGCGAGCCCGAGGCCGGAGCCGCCCGTCTCGCGGTTGCGGGAGGTGTCGGCCCGCCAGAAGCGGCCGAAGATCTTCTCCCTGATCTGCTCGGGGATGCCCTCGCCGTGGTCGACGATCTCGAAGCGCGCTACCCGCTCCCGGCCCTCGGCAAGGGGCGGCGAGGAGACCACGATCTCGATGGGGCTGCCCGGCGGGGTGTGGCGCATGGCGTTGCCGAGCAGGTTGGTCATAAGCTGCCGCACCCTGTGCTCGTCGCCGATCACCTCGGGTGCCGCGGGGTCCTCGATGACCGACACCTCCCGATCCGGGGCCTGCGCCCGGGCGTCGAGCGCGGCGTCGCGAGCCAGACGGTCCAGCGGCAGCGGTGCGAGCTCGAGGGGCCTCCGCTCGTCGAGCCGTGCGAGGGCGAGCAGATCCTCCACGAGCGAGGTCATGCGGATCGACTCCTTCTCGATGCGCTCCATCGCCTGGGCGATCTGCTCGCCGTCCTGCAGCGCGCCCATGCGGTACAGCTCGGCGTAGCCGCGCACCGAGACGAGGGGCGTGCGCAGTTCGTGGCTCGCATCGCCGATGAAGCGGCGCATGCGCTCGATGGTGCGCGCCCGATCCTCGAGGGATCCGTCGAGGCGGTCCAGCATGACGTTGAGCGACTCGCCGAGGTGCCCCACCTCGGTGTGCGGGCTCGTGACCATGATGCGCTTCGAGTAGTCTCCGCGGGAGATCTCGAGCGCGGTCTTCTCGACCTCGGCCAGCGGCAGCATGGTTGCGGTGACGAGCAGCCGCGTGAGTGCCGCGCCGAGCAGGATCACGGCGATGCCGAAGGCGGTGAAGATGACGATGTAGCTCGCGATGGCCTGTGTGATGAGCGCCGTCGAACTGGCGATGAGCAGCGTGCCGCTGGGCTGTCCCTTGTTGTCGAGGACGGTGGAGACGATGGCGCGCCACTCGGTGCCGTTGGGGCTGGTCAGCGGGATGAACTCGTTCCGCTGCTCCTTCTCCACCACGACGTCGAGCGACAGCGGCTGCGGGGGCAGCCGGGGGCGCGCTCGCTCACGTTCCTTGTTCTCGGCGGCATTCGGCCCGCTGCCGCCGCTGTTGTCGTAGAGCAGGTTGCCCTCGGCGTCGAGTATGGCCACGTAGTACCGCTGGTTCGCGTAGAGCACGTCCTCGCGCATGAGTTTGCCGGAGTCCGCGGTCGGAGCGAGCGCCCGCGTGGGATCGCTGCGCAGCTGGGCCAGCTCCGTCGTCTGATTGTTGATGAGCGTCGGCCGCAGCAGCGCCATCGTTCCGACGCCCGCCACGATGAGTCCGAGGAACAGGATGAAAACCGTGACCCCGGTGATCTTCGCGCGCAGTGAGACGTCGGTCCAGCGATCCGCGAACCGAGGCACCCTACTTCGTCTCGGTCTTGAGCATGTATCCGAAGCCGCGCTTGGTCTGGATCAGCGACTCCTCGGTGAGGGGGTCGAGCTTGCGGCGAAGGTACGAGATGTACGACTCGACGATGCCGGCGTCGCCGTTGAAGTCGTACTCCCAGACGTGGTCGAGGATCTGCGCCTTCGACAGCACGCGATTGGCGTTCTGCATGAGGTAGCGCAGCAGCTTGAACTCGGTGGGGGAGAGTTCGACCGAGGCGTCCTCGACGGTGACCTCGTGGGTGTCCTGGTCCATGGTGATGGGGCCCACGGTCAGCACCGACTCCTCATCCTCCTGGATGGTGCGGCGCAGCACGGCCTTGATGCGGGCGATGATCTCGTCGAGGCTGAACGGCTTGGTCACGTAGTCGTCGCCCCCAACCGTGAGGCCCTCCACCTTGTCCTCGGTGTCGTCCTTCGCGGTGAGGAAGATGATGGGTGCGGTGTAACCGGCCGAGCGCAGGCGCTTGGTCACGCTGAAGCCGTTCATGTCGGGGAGCATGACGTCGAGGATGATGAGGTCGGGTTCTTCCTCGAGCACCGCCGAGATGGTCTGGGCGCCGTTGGCGACGGCGCGAACGCCGAAGCCGGCGAAGCGCAGGCTGGTGCTGAGCAGTTCGCGGATGTTGGGCTCGTCATCGACGATGAGGATCCGGGGTCCTTTGTTCTGCGTAGTCATGATCTCAGTCTCTGATTGTTTGCTATGAAGTTGCTGGAAACAGTTGCGGCGCGTCGGCTCTCCATCTCGTCCGACCTCGGGGGGTTGGATCCCACGCGCGACGACGTGATGCCCGCCGCGTGAGCGGCATACGCGAGAGCGGCGGTGACGTGCGCGGGATCCGGCGGTGCCGCCGAGCGCAGAGCGACGGCGAGCGGCCCGTCAAGTGCGGCTGCGAGCAGCGCCGCCATGAACGAGTCTCCGGCGCCGACCGTGTCGGCGACGACGACGCGCTCGGCGGGGACGGTCACGGTGCGGTGCGCAGTGCCGGCGATGCAGCCCGCGGCGCCACGAGTCAGCACGGCGAGCTTCGCGCCGAGATGCAGCAACCGGTCGAGTACGGCTTCGGGTGCAGCGCCGGGGTAGAGCCATTCGGCGTCTTCGTCGCTCAGCTTCACGATGTGGCTGCGTGAGGCGAGGTGCTCGACCTGCGCGAGCGTCGCCGCGCGGTTGGTCATGAGGTCGGGGCGGATGTTGGGATCGTAACTGCGGAGGAGGTCTCCCGGCGCGTCGAACGCCTGTGCGACGGTCTCGGCTCCGGGAGCGAGCACGGCGCCGAGAGAGCCTGCGTGCACCAGTTCGAAGCCGTCGAGCGGGGTCTCGGGCAGCGCCGAGTCGAGCGTGAAACGGTAACGCGCCTGTCCGGCTTCGTTCAAGAAGACCTCCGCTCGAGACGTCTCGGCGCCGGCGACCGGGGCCGAGAAGCGGACGCGCGATGCTCGAAGGTGCTCGGCGATCTGCTCGCCGTGGGCGTCGTCGCCGAAGCGCGACGCGAGCTGCGTCGGAATGTCGAGGCGGCTCAGGCCGACGGCGACGTTCAAGGGCGACCCGCCGGGAAACGCGACGCCGTCGATCACGTCGACGAGCGCTTCGCCGAGGACGAGGGCTCGAGGTGCCGAGGGGAGGCGGGGCGTGCCCGCGGTTGCAGTGCTCATCAGAGGGCAGTGTACCCGCAGCCCATCGCGATCGGACGCGCCGTCGGGTGCGATGACGCGTCCGGGGCCGGTTCGGGGGAACTGCTTCGTCACGTTCGGCAGGAAGGGATCCGGTGCGGGCGTGCGCGGGCCTACGCCAGCCCGCCCGCGCGGAGCCCGTGGGTGAGGCTGTGCGTGGCGGGGAGGCGCGCGAACAGGGTCGCCTGCAGCGCGTGGTACAGGTCGGGCTTGCCGCTCCACGTGCCGTTCGCCCGAGCCCCGCCCGCGTCGAGTTCGTGGATCCAGCTGCCGTCGGCCTCGATGTGGCGGCTCGCCGCGTACTCCCAGAAGCGGGCGTACCACTCGGCGTACGCCGGGTCGCCGGTCACCCGATAGAGCACCGCCGACGTTCCGACCGCCTCCGCGATCACCCAGTGGAAGCGGTGATCGTTCAAGACCTCACCGCGCCAGTTCGTGCTGAACGCGAAGCCTCCGCGATCCTCGTCCCAGGCATCGGCCACCGCACGGGCGAAGAGACGTTGCGACGCGTCGATCAACCACGGATCCGCCGCGCCGAGCGCCTCCCGCTGAGCGGTCTCGAGCGCGACGAGCAGGCGCGCCCACTCGAGCCAGTGGCCGACGGTCGCGCCGTAGGGCCTGAAATGGCTGTCGGGCGAGTCGGCGCCGTACTCGGGGTCGGGGGTCCAGTCCTCACGGTAGTGCTCGGGCAGGCGCCACCCGTTGCCGGCGGTCACCTCGCCGATGAGCCGACGCGCGACCGCTGTCGACCGCTCGATGTGGCGCGGGTCGCGGTCGGCCTCGTAGGCGAGCAGGCCGGCCTCGACGAGGTGCATGTTCGGGTTGGCGCCGCGGTACGGGTCGAGCACGGTGAACTCGCGGTTCCAGGTGTCGGCGTACATCGCGGGATCCGCCTCCCACCAGCGCTCGAGCTCCGCGAGCACGTCGGCGTACAGGTCGTCGGCGTCGAAGCCCGCGAGCTTGGCCGAGGCCGCGGCGAGCAGCACGAACGCGTGCCCGTAGCTCTCCTTCGTCTCGGAGTTCGACTCCGGGTCGGCGGCTCCCGCAGTGACGAACCAGCCGCCGTGCTCGGCATCGCGCAGCGCACCCGAGCGGAGGAAGGCGAGCCCGTGCTCGACGCGCTCCGCCTGTTCGGGGAAACCGAGCAGGTGCCCGAGTACGGCGCAGTAGGTGTAGCGGCCGGTGAGCCAGAGCTGCGAGCCCTCCGCGGGCACCGGGGCACCGGCGTCGTCGAGCCAGGAGAAGCCACCGGTCGGGTCGAGCGCGGGCTTCGAGAACTCGAGCAGTTTCGCCGTCTGAGTTGCGAGCCACGCGCGGTGCGCGTCGGTATCGATGGAGTACGGGTGGTCGGTCATGCGCGGCCTTTCGAGACGACGCCGCGCCGGGGGCGGAGGGATGGCCCTGCCGCACCCGGCGCAGCTCAGCGCGGGAGATCCGCGACGATTACTGGTATTCCTTCACGATCTCGAGCAGGTTCGGCACGTTCTGGTAGGCCTCGGCGGCGTTCTTCTTCGTGACGATCACCGGGTCGAGGAGGTAGGCCGGCACGACCTTCGCGCCGTTGTCGTACTGCTCGGTGTCGTTGACATCGACCTTCTCGCCCTTCTGCAGCTGGTCGACCATCTTGATGCTCTGCTCGACGAGCAGCGTGGTGTCCTTGTTGATGGTCGAGTACTGCTTGCCCTCCAGGATGGATCGCACCGACTCGACCTCGGAATCCTGGCCGGTGACGACCGGGAGCGGCTTACCGGCCTGCTCCACCGAGGTGAGGACGGCGCGGGCGAGCGTGTCGTTCGGAGAGAGGACTCCGTCGAGATCCTGATTGCTGTACGTCGCGGTCAGCAGCGTGTCCATGCGGCTCTGGGCGTTCTCCGCCTTCCAACCAGCCGTCGCGGTCTGCTGGATATCGGTCTGGCCCGAGCCCACGACCAGCGTGCCGTCGTCGATCTTCGGCTGCAGCACGTCCATCGCGCCGTTGAAGAACACCGCAGAGTTCGCGTCGTCGGTCGAGCCCGAGAACAGCTCGATGTTGTACGGCGCCTTGCCGTCGGAGCGCTCCGCGAGACCGTCGAGCAGGGCCTGACCCTGCAGCTGACCCACCTGGAAGTTGTCGAACGCGACGTAGTAGTCGACCGCTTCGGTGTTCTCGATGAGCCGGTCGTATGCGATGACGGTGGCGCCCGCGTCCTTCGCCGCCTGCACCTGGGTGCCGAGCTGCCTGCCGTCCTTCGCGCCGATGATGATGACCTTGGCGCCGCCCGTCACCATCGCCTGGATCTGGTTCTGCTGCTCGGCGACGGTGTTCGAGGCCGGGGCGTATTGCACGTCGGCCTTGTACCCGGCCTTCTCGAGCCCTTGCTTGAACAGATTGCCCGCGAGCACCCAGTTCTCGCTGGTCTTGTCGGGCAGCGCGACGCCGATGGTCGAGCCCGCCTCGAAACCGGTCGAGGTCGCGGAGGAGCCGGTCGAGTCACCGCTGCCTCCTCCGCCGCGCTCGGAGGAGCAGCCGGACAGTGCCAGGGCCGCAGTGGCGAGCAGCGCGCTCGCCGAGAGGAGCATTCTCTTGTTCATGGATTCCGTTCGCTTTCTGTAGTCGTGATCGTCGGGTGACCCTCGTCAGCGAGAGCCGGGTTCCCTCGTCGCACGGTCGGCGGCGGGAGAAGACTGGGGCGACGCCTCGTTCGGCGACGGTGGGGTGGGGCGTGTCCGCTCCATGGCGCGCGCTCCGATGGGAGTGGTGTCGATGGCCGCGAACTCGCCCGCCGGCCTGCGCCGCTTCGTGAGGAAGCCGAGCACCGACGGGCGGCCCTGCTGCTTGTTGTAGGCGTCGATGCCGACGGCGACCAGCAGCACGGCGCCCTTGACCATCTGCACGGTATCGGCGCCGAAGCTGAGCAACTGCATGCCGTTGTTCAGGAAGGCCATCACGAGACCGCCGATGATCGAGCCGATCACAGTACCGATCCCGCCCGAGACCGCTGCGCCGCCGATGAAGACCGCCGCGATCGCGTCGAGCTCCCAGCCGTTGCCGTCCTGCGGGCCCGAGGCCTGCGAACGGGCGACGAAGATCATCCCAGCGACGGCCGCGAGCACCGACATGTTCATCATCACGAAGAAGTCGACGCGGCGATCCTTCACGCCCGACAGCTTGGCCGCCTGGCGGTTGCCGCCGACCGCGTAGATGTGGCGGCCGAAGACGGTGTGGTTCGTGACGAAGGAGTAGATGATGACGAGGGCGAGGAGGATCAGGCCCGAGACCGGGAAGCTCGTGCCGGGGCGACCGCTGCCGAAGAGCAGCGCGGCGCCGAGGATGACGGCGCACAGCAGCACGACCTTGGTGACGCTGACCCAGAGCGGCGCCCGATCCGTGCCCATCTTCTTCTGCTGGCGGCGCACGCGCCACTCGAAGAACACGAGCCAGGCGGCGGCCAGCACGCCGAGGATCAGGGTCGGCACGTTGTAGGGGATCGGGATCCCGCCGATCTCGGGCAGGTAGCCGGCGCCGATGACGACGAACTCCTTGGGCACGGGCACCGAGATCGAGTCGCCGATCCACTGGTTCGCGCCGCGGAAGAAGAGCATGCCCGCGAGCGTCACGATGAACGCGGGAACCCCCACGTACGCGACCCAGAGCCCCTGCCAGGCGCCGACGAGGGCGCCGAGGCCGAGGCCGAGGACGATGGCGGCCCACCACGGAAGGTTCCACTCCGCCATCGACTTCGCGACGACGATGCCGACGAACGCCGCCACCGAGCCGACCGACAGGTCGATGTGGCCCATGATGATGACCATGACCATGCCGATCGCGAGGATGAGGATGTAGGAGTACTGCTGCATCACGTTGATGACGTTGCCGGGGGAGAGCGTGAGCCCGCCGGAGAAGATCTGGAAGATCAGGATGATGGCGATGAGGCTGCCGAGAATACCGAACTGTCGCAGCGTCGATTGCCCGCCGCCGAACATCTTCCGGATGTCGGAGAATCGGAAGCCGCGCTGCTCCGTCGTCGAGTCGGTCGTCGTCATGCGTGTGCCTTTTCGTTCAGCGACGTCATGCTGCGCATGAGCGTCTCGGGTGTTGCCTGTGCGGCGGGGACGCAGTCGGTGATGCGGCCCTCGAAGACCGTGTAGATGCGGTCGCAGATGCCGAGCAGCTCGGGGAGCTCGCTCGAGATCACGACGACGCCCTTGCCGGCGTCGGCGAGTTCATTGATGATCGAGTAGATCTCGTACTTGGCGCCCACATCGATACCGCGGGTGGGCTCGTCGAGGATCAGCAGGTCGGGATCCGTGAACATCCACTTGGCGAGCACGACCTTCTGCTGGTTGCCGCCTGAGAGGCTCGCGACGCCGTTGTTCACATCGGGGGTCTTGATGCGCAGCGACTTGCGGTAGCGCTCGGCGACGATACGCTCCTCATGCGCATCGACCATGCCGCGATGGGTGATCTTCGAGAGCTTCGCTGCGACGACGGAGCGCTTGATGGAATCGAGGAGATTGAGGCCCAGGGTCTTCCGATCCTCGCTCACATACGCGATGCCGTGGCGGATCGCGGCGGGCACGTCGGGCACGACGATCTCAGCGCCGTCCTTCACAATGCTCCCTGAGACGAAGCGCCCGTACGAGCGGCCGAACACGCTCATGGCGAGCTCGGTGCGACCGGCCCCCATGAGCCCCGCGATGCCGACGACCTCGCCGCGGCGCACGTCGAAGCTCGATCCCTTGACCACGAAGCGCTCGGGCACCGTGGGGTGCTGCACGATCCAGTCGCGGACCTCGAAGAAGACCTCTCCGAGGTTCGGCGTGCGATCCGGGTAGCGATGCTCGAGCGAGCGGCCGACCATGCCGTGGATGATCCGGTCCTCATTGATGCCGCCGTGCTGCACGTCGAGCGTCTCGACGACGCGGCCGTCGCGGATGATCGTGATGTCATCGGCGATCTGCTCGATCTCGTTGAGCTTGTGGCTGATGATGATGGAGGCGATGCCGCGCTCGCGGAGGTCGCGGATGAGGCCGAGCAGGTGCTCGGAGTCGGAATCGTTGAGCGCCGCGGTCGGCTCGTCGAGGATGAGCAGCCGCACGTTCTTGTTCAGCGCCTTCGCGATCTCGATGAGCTGCTGCTTGCCGACGCCGAGCGTCTTGACGGGGGTGTCGGGATCTTCGCGGAGCCCGACGCGATGGAGCAGCTCGGCGGTGCGCGACCGGGCCTCCTGCCAGTCGATGGCGAGGCCGCGGCGGAGCTCGTTGCCGAGGAAGATGTTCTCGGTGATCGACAGCTCGGGGATGAGCGCGAGCTCCTGGTGGATGATGACGATGCCGGCCTCTTCGCTCGCGCGAATGTCCCGGAAGCCCGTCTCTCGGCCCTCGACGATGATGTCGCCCGTGTAGGTGCCGAAGGGGTAGACGCCCGAGAGCACCTTCATGAGGGTGGACTTGCCGGCGCCGTTCTCACCGCAGATGGCATGGATCGTGGCCGGTCGTACCGTGAGCGATACGTTCGAGAGGGCCCTCACGCCGGGAAAGACCTTGGTGATGTCCCGCATCTGCAAGACGGGATCCTGATCCGTCGTGCTCGTCTGGGTATCCACTCGATTGACCTCGCCGTCAGCTCTGTCGTCATTAATGTGACCGTTCACATCGTGGATGATGCGACGCTCGCGTGTCAAGGCGTTGTCGGGTGGTGACAGAATCGTTACGGACGTGTTGCCCGGCGCGTTGTGGACTCCCGCACGATGAGCTCCGGACGGAGCATCTCGAACACCGGCGCGTCCTGCCGGTCGATGATCGCGAGCAGATGGGTGACGGCGCGTCTGCCGAGCTCCGCGAAGTCGACGCGCACGGTCGAGAGCGTCGGCCAGATGTGCGCGGCGACGGGGATGTCGTCGAAGCCGATGACGCACACGTCGTCGGGCACGCGCGCGCCCGCCTCGCGGAAGCCGTGCATGAGGCCGATCGCCATGAGGTCGTTGGCGGCGAAGACGGCCGTGATGTCGCGGCGAGCAGAGAGCTCCCGACCCGCGAAGTGCCCGAAGTCGGCCGTCCAGTCGCCCCGGATCGGAGGGAGCGCCGGGAGGTCGGCCTCGAACATCGCGTCGAGGTAGCCGCGCATGCGCGATTCCGCCTCGATCCAGTCTTGCGGGCCGGCGATGTGCAGGACGTCGGAGTGGCCGAGCCCGATGAGGTGCTCGACGGCCATGCGGGCCCCGAGCATCTGGTCGGCGGCGACGCTCTCGGCGTCGCCGCCGGTCGAGGTCTGCAGGCTCACGACCGGTACGGTGAGGCCCAGGCCCCCGATGACGTTGTAGACGCGCACCTGCGGCGCGAGCACGATGATGCCGTCGACCTGTTCGTGCTGCAGCAGCCTCACGGCCTCGCCGATCGCCGCCGGCGTCGAGTCGGGCAGGTTCAGGGTGCTGATCGAATAGCCGCGTTCGCGCGCCGCCCGCTCGATCGCGACGATCGCCGAGGTCGTGCCGTATTCGCCCACGGTCGCCGAGAGGATGCCGAGGAGGTTCGTTCGGGAGGAGGCCAGCGCGCGGGCCGCGGGGTTCGGCCGATAGTCGAGCGTGCGGATCGCGTCGAGCACCCGCTGGCGCGTCTCCGCGCGGATGCTCGGGTGCTCGTTGAGCACCCGGGAGACGGTCTGATGCGACACGGAGGCGAGGCGCGCGACATCGCGGATGCTGGCCGGCCTGGCCCGCGCCTCTCCGTTTGCGGGCATCAGGGCCTCCGCGTTGAAATTCGAATGTGCACGTTCACATTACTCGACAGGGCCGGGTTTCGGAACCGCGCGGCGCGGAGGCGAAACCGGCGCCCTACACCTGGTCAGCGTCGAGGATCGTATAGCTGTACCCCTGCTCGGCGAGAAACCGCTGGCGGTTCTGCGCGAAGTCCTGGTCGACCGTGTCGCGCGCGATGAGCGTGTAGAAGGAGGCGGTGGTTCCGTTGCTCTTCGGCCGCAGCAGTCTTCCGAGACGCTGCGCCTCCTCCTGCCGGGATCCGAAGGATCCCGAGATCTGAATCGCCACGGACGCGTCCGGGAGGTCCACGGAGAAGTTGGCCACCTTCGAGACGACGAGGATTCGCTCCTCGCCGTCGCGGAAGGCCTGGAACAGCCGCTCGCGCTCGTCGACGGGGGTCTGGCCCGTGATGAGCGGCACCCGCAGGGCTTCGGCCATCGACTCGAGCTGGTCGATGTACTGCCCGATCACCAGCACGCTCTCGTCCGGGTGCTTCTCGACGATGCGGCGCGCCACCGGCTGCTTGACGAGCGTGGACGAGGCGATGCGGTAGCGATCCTGGTCCTCGGCCACCGCGTAGTCCATGCGCTCCGACTCGGCCATGTCGATGCGCACCTCGAAGCAGGCGGCGGGCGCGATGAAGCCCTGCGCCTCGATGTCCTTCCAGGCCGCGTCGTAGCGCTTGGGGCCGATGAGGCTGAACACGTCGCCCTCGCGGCCGTCCTCGCGCACGAGCGTGGCGGTGAGTCCGAGTCGGCGGCGCGCCTGCAGTTCGGCCGTGAGCTTGAACACGGGGGCGGGCAGCAGGTGCACCTCGTCGTAGACGATCACGCCCCAGTCCTGCGCGTCGAGCAGGGAGAGGTGGGCGTACGCGCCCCTCCTGCGGCTCGTGAGGATCTGGTAGGTCGCGATGGTGACGGGCTTGACCTCCTTCACCTGGCCGGAGTACTCGCCGATCTCCTCCTCGGTGAGCGAGGTGCGGCGCAGCAGCTCGCTGCGCCACTGGCGGGCCGAGACCGCGTTGGTGACGAGGATCAGCGCCTTCGCGTCCAGCGCGGCCATCGCCGCCGCCCCGACGATCGTCTTGCCGGCGCCGCAGGGCAGCACGACCACGCCCGAGCCGCCCCTCTGAAACGCCTCGACCGCCTTCGCCTGGTAGTCGCGCAGCTCCCACCCCCGCTGCACGAGCTCGATGTCGTAGGGCTCGCCCGGGCGGTAGCCCGCGAGATCCTCGGCCGGCCATCCGCGCGCCACCAGCTGCTGCTTCAACTCGCCGCGAGCCCATGAGACCACCGGATAGGTGCGGTCGTCGAGCCTGTTGCCGAGCAGCGGGGCGATCTTCTTCGCGCTCACCACCTCGCGCAGGATCGCGGGGTCGTCGCAGCGCAGGATCAGTTCGCCCTCGCGCTCGCCGCCGTACTCCTCGTTGGCCGCCCGCTCGATCGTGAGGCGCCCGTAGCGCCGCATGGTGTCCTCGATCTCGCTCGCGACCCCGGTGGGCACCGGGAACTTCGCGTGGCGGTTCAGGGTGTCGAGGATCTCATCCGCGGTGTGCCCGGCCGCTCGGGCGTTCCAGAGGCCGAGCCGTGTGATGCGATAGGTGTGGATGTGCTCGGGCGCCCGCTCGAGCTCCGCGAAGACCGCGAGCTCGTGGCGGGCGTCCTCCGCGTCGGAGTGCGCGACCTCGAGGAGCACGGTGTGGTCGCTCTGCACGATGAGGGGACCGAGAGTCATAGCGTGCCAGTCTACCCGGACTCGGTGAGGAGCAGGGTCGAGCGCAGCCTGCGGGGATCAGGCGGGCTCGACCGAGGTGATCATGCTCACCGGCAGCGTGCGCTCGACGCCCGCGGCCTGGTCGGTCGCGCGGAGACGGCCCGCGTTGAGCGAGGCCGGCAGCAGCACGAAGGTGCGGGCCTGCCCGCGCGCCTCGGCGGTCACGCGAACGGGGGCGCGGTCGCGGATCGCGAGCTCCAGGCGGCGGGTGAAATCGCCCGTGCCCGGCTCGGAGCGCGCGGCGCTGTGCACGCGCTCGACCAGTTCCTCGAGCGCTTCGGGGAGCCGATCCGGCTGCGAACCCCCGCCCTCGGAGACGTGAGCGGCGGGCGCCGCATCGTCGGTGCGCTCCCTGCGCGGCCCCGATGCGTGGTAGCGCGCGTCGGTGAGCGCGGCGAGCACGTGATCGGCGCGCAGCCGCGAGGTCAGGGTCTCGGCGTCGGAGCGCTGCAGCTGCAGGTGCTGCAGCGCTCGGTCGACGAGCAGCGTGTCGGCGAGCTCGCCGCGGCTGACCGCGATGCGGGTGCGTCCCTCGTCGCCGGTGTGCTCGCTCACCACGATGTTGCCGACGCGCTCGGTGAGCGACCTGAGCAGGTAGTCGAGAGGCTGGGGGATCCCGGTGAGCGAGATCCGCTCGAAGATCTCGCGGGCCCCGGCGGGGGTGACCCCCCGCTCGAGGGCGTCGGCGAGCGACGCCTCCGTGATGCGCCGGGTGGAGGCCACCCCGATGTGCTCGGGCACGGTGAGCGACGTCAGATCGGCCTCGTCGCGCGGTGCGAGCGGGCCGGGCACGATCACGCTGAGATCGGGTTGCACGTAGACGCCGGGCGCGGTGCCGGGCAGCCGCCGCTCGGCGAGCTCGTCCGCCGCGGGGCGATCCCCGGCGTACAGCAGTTCGGAGAGGCGGCTGAGGCGCCCCTCCGCGGCGAGCCCGAGGTAGTCGGCCGCGGCGGCGAAGCGCTCAATGGTCGCGATCTCCGCAGCGGGAAGCAGCGGGAACATCGTCTGCATCGCGGCGGCGGCCGCGGCGAGAGACCCCGAGCGCTCGAACGCCGTGCGCAGCGGTCCCGGCATGGCGTCGAGCGTCTTCGCGGCGAGTTCGAGCCACCGGGAGCGGTGATCGAGGCGCAGCCAGTCGTCGGCGCCACCCGACGCGACGAGCGTCGATTCCGCGGCGGCGACCAGCGCGGCCCGCTCGATCGCGGCGAGGGCCTGGGCCGCCTGCGCGGGCTCCGCACCGATGGTCTCGGCCAGGCCGCGCACGGTCAGCACCGCGACGCCGCCGTTCCGGTTCAGCCGTCCGGGCCGCTCTCGCAGCACGCGCAGGCACTCCGCGGCCTGGGCCACGGCGGTGAGCGCCGCGGTCACCCAGGAGCCGGAGTCGGGTTCGGGGTCCGGTGCCGCCGCAGCGGGCTCGGCGGCGGAGTCCACCGGGCGTCGATCGAGCTCGACGCCCGCCTCTCGAAGCGCCCGCCTCAGCACCTCGGTGACCTCCGGGAGGAGCACGGGGCGCGACTGTTCGACGCCCAGCAGGCCGAGGCTGCGCAACTCGGCGAGCACCGGGCCCTCGGGGTCGGGTGCGCCGCCGAGATCGAGCAGCGTCGAGAGGGCGCGGCGCTCGAGCGACGTGATGGCGCGCAGAATCGCCTCCGGCCGCAGCAACTCGGCCGCGAGGCCGATGGGATCCGACACGTTGGCGGGCGCCTGCGGGCGCCGCAGCCGTACGAGAGACCGGAGCGCGGCCCGGTCCATCTCCGCGATCGCGGAGGCGAGCGCCAGAGTGCCGCTCATAGCGCGCTCGCTCCTATGAGCGCTTGCCGCGCCGGAACTCGGCGCGACGGCGCCGCTGGCTGAGCAGGATCAGCAGGATCAGCAGCACGAATCCAACGGGCAGCCCGATGAGCGAGACGCCGTACACGAACGGCCACAGACCCTGCGCCATCGTCTGGCGATCGTTCAGCCCGATGATGAGCGTGGCGAAGAACGAGAGCAGCGCGACCGCGATGATCGTGAGCGACGCGTAGGCGAGGATCCTCTCGAGGATCGACGGGGTGCTGGGTTCAGAGGACATCCTCGCCATGCTATCGGGTGCACCGCTGAGACGACTGGAGGTTTGCACGGTAGACTTGAGCGGGTATGCGAGCGCTCGGCGCTCGCGAGGACGCGTGGGCGGAGCGAACTCCGCTGGAGAGGGACGAGGCATGCCGAACGGCAAGGTCAGGTTCTACGACGAGGCGAAGGGCTTCGGTTTCATCCAGGGCGATGACGGGGATCAGGTGTACCTGCACGCCTCGGTGATCCCCGAGGGCGCCGATGTGCAGCCCGGCACGCGCTTGGAGTACAGCGTGGCCGACGGCCGCAAGGGCCCGCAAGCGCTCTCCGTGCGCGTGATCGACACGCCCCGCCTGGCGAAGCGCAATCGCAAGTCGGCCGATGAGATGGCGGTCATCATCGAGGATCTGGTCAAGCTGCTCGACGGGCTCGGCGAGCGGTTGAAGCACGGCCAGTACCCCGATCGGCCGCAGTCGCGCAAGGTGGCGACCATGCTCCGTCGGGTCGCGGACGACTTCGATGTCTGAGCAGGCGCAGCCCGATCCGGCGGTCGGCGAGGAGGAGCGGCGCCTCGCCGGTGCGGAGAACGCGCCCGATGAGGTGCTGCTGGCGGCTCGGGATCAGGCGCGCGCTGCGCTCGCCGAGATCACCGACCCTCAGACCATCGGGGCCGATGACGGGCACGAGGTGCACGAAGCGCACGTGCTCACCCTGTTCTTCGAGTGCCGCCTGCCCGGCTACCCGGGGTGGCGGTGGGCGGCGACGCTCACGCGCGTCGACGAGGAGTCTCCGGTGACCGTGCTCGAGGCCGAACTGCTGCCCGGCGCGGGCGCCGTCGTGGCGCCCGAGTGGGTGCCGTGGTCGGTGCGCCTGGCGCAGTACCGCGAGTCCCAGGCGCGCCAGGCCGTGGAGGAGGCCGCCGCCGCCGAGGCCGCCGCTGCCGAGCTCGGCGACGACGACGCGGCCGCCGAGGACGACCTGCTCGCCGGCGACATTCTCGACAACGACTTCAGCGACTTCGACGACGAGATCGACGGCGTCGAGCTCGACGAGGGCGACGCATCGCGCACGGATCCCGCCGACGCGGATGACGCCGACGCGGATGACGCCGACGCGGATGACGAAGACGCCGACGCGGACGACGCCGACGCGGACGAGGATCTCGCCGACGACTCGGACGACACCGAGCTGTTCGACGACGATGAGGACGACTCCGACGACGACGAGGACGAGGAAGACGACTCCGACGACGAGTAGCGCGTCCGGCGTCGAGCGGCATGCCCGGTGCCGTCTGCCCAGCCTCAGGCTCAGGGCGGGCGGCACCGGGCTTTCTTGCGCCCCGGCGCACCCGACCGGTTCCGCCGTGATCGGTTCGATCGGGCGGCGGCGGCCTCGCTGACGCGATCTACGTAATTTTCCCGGATCCGTGTGTTCGCGGGTCTCAATACCGTTTCAAGTGCAGACGGGGAGTGCGGCACGACGTGCAGTGGTGCGTCCTCGATGAACGCTTGAGACGAGGACGCTATGGAGCTACACGGCCATCGGCAACGGGGACGACACCGCGGCGACGGCGCCGCGCCGCGCCGCGCGAGGGCGCGCCGCAGGAGCCGCTCGACGGAGCTGATCGCCGTCGTCGCCGCGTGCGCGATCGCGCTGCTCGGCGCCGCTCCGGCCTTCGCGCAGGAGGACGCGACCGCGGCGGAACGCGTCCAGACGAGCCCGTCAGCCGAAGCGCCCCCGGCCGAGAGCGGTGAGGCGGCCGATCCGGCGCCAGCTCCCGAGAGTCCGACGGGCGAGTCGCCCTCGACGCCGGCCCCCGAGCAGCCGGCCGCAGACCCGGCCCCCGAGCAGCCCTCTGCAACCGCGGCGCAGGATCCGGCGACGGAGTTGCCGCCGAGGATGCGGGCGCCCGAGGCGAAGGCGCTGGAGATTCCGCAGACGGCGAGCGCCGCCGCGGCGCCGAACGGGGCGAGCGCGCCCTACGCGTACTGGAACGTCGTCGACACGGACGGGAACGCGGTCCCCGGCGCCACCTTCTCCCTCGAGCGCCGCAGCGGCCATGGCTGGACCGGCACGAGGAACGTCTCCGACTGCACCGCGGGCACCTGCGCCGCGGTCGACCGGGACGGCGATGCCGGCGACTACCTGGCGAAGTGGATCGGCAGCGACACCCCCGGGGCCAACCCGAGCGGCACCGGCGCTTCCAACGTGATCCAGGCCGACTCGCAGTACCGCATCCGGCCCGGCGAGCCGCCCGCGGGCTACGTCTGGTCCAGCAGCACGGCCTGGGTCGATTCGAACGCCGTCGGCTGGTCCGGGGCGAGCGGCAACCGCACCCTGAGCTTCGGCACCTTCGTGCTGAAGAAGCTCAAGACGCAGCCGACCTGCGAAGCGGGATACGTGTACGCGATCAGCACGACGGGGCAGATGCAGGAGGTCGCGCCAGACGGGAGCGTGAGCGACATCGGCCGGCGGGCGCCGGACGTGTCCGTCTTCAACGGTCTCGGCATCGGCGCCGGCGGTCAACCGGTCTACGGCCTCCTGCGCAGCTCGGGATCCGGAACCTCGCAGAACGGCACCGTCTACTCGTACGACGTGGCGACCGGGGAGTGGGCGTCGACCGGCGCCAGTACGAGCGCCCTCGGCGGCAACACCGGCACCAACCTCATCGGCGGTGCGGTCGACCTGAGCAACGGCCTCTACTACTTCGGCGGTTTCACCAGCGACGGCGACTTCAAGCTCTACGAGTACGACCCGAGCGCCACCCCGCGGATCAAGCTCAAGGGTACGATCGACATCGCCGCCGATTCGAGCGCCAACGGCGACCTCGCCTTCGACGCCGTCGGCAACCTCTTCGTCGTCCACGGGGAGGGCACGACGACGACCGTCTACAGCGTCACCGCGGCGAACGTGGCCGCGGCGAACGGCGGCACGATCCCGTCGTCGATCTCCAGGTCCGTCACCACGATGAGCAACGTCAACGGGGTCTCGTTCGACGCCGGCGGCAAGGCGTATCTGGGCTCGGAGGGGCAGATCCGCTCCTTCAACATGCCGGGCTGGGGGGGATCCTCCACCGTCGTCAGCTCCGGCATCACCAGCACCGATCTCGCGACCTGCTCGTCTCCGCCCACCATCACCGTCGAGAAGTACATCGACGGCCAGCGGGTCAACGCCGGCGATCAGTTCAAGCTGACCCTGAAGCAGGGCGGGCAGACCATCGGCGAGGCGACCACGGAGGGGACGTCCCCCGGTCTGCAGGACAAGCGCATCGGCCCGCTCCCCACCGTGCGCGGCGTCGAGCTGGCCTTCTCCGAGACGGCCTCGGGCAGCACCGACCTCAACCAGTACGTCTCCAGCTACCGGTGCCTCGTCGACGGGGTGCAGACGAGTCAGGCCGAGAACACGACGACGGGAAGGATCACGATCCCCGAGGGCGGCCAGACCGTCGAGTGCCGCTTCTTCAACGCGCCCCTCGTCGCCCAGGTGAGCATCAATAAGAAGGTCACCGACGCTCAGGGAGCGAACCCGGTGCCGCGCCAGGGATGGACGGTCGGCGCGAAGGCCGTCTCCGCCCCGGGGTCCTCGGTGACGTCGGCGCCCGGCACGGCCACGCAGACGACGAACGCGGCCGGGAACGCCGCGTGGGCCTTCACATTCGGAGCCAAGGACCAGACCGCCACGGTGTCGGTCGAGGAGGCGGTGGACGACGGCTTCGTCTTCCAGAGCGGGCAGTGCACCGTGACGAGCCTCGACGGGACGACCTCGTCGACCGCGCTGACGGGGCCCTCGAGCACGCAGCTGCCGGGGATCGTCCCCGGTGACCGGGTGGACTGCAGCTACGTCAACAGGGTCAACGCCGCCTCGCTGACGCTGGTCAAGCGGGTCGAGAACCGCTACGGGGGCACTGGCGGGATCGCCGACTGGACGCTCACCGCGGCCGGGCCGACGCAGGGAGTCGCCGGACGGACCGGGGAGCCCGCGGTGACGGGACGCACGGTGGCGCCGGGCGAGTACACGCTCTCCGAGAGCAGCGGCCCCGGCGGCTACGAGGCGAGCGGCTGGGAGTGCGTGAACACCGGCGCCGGCGGCGCGCCCGCCGTGAACGGCGACCGGGTGGCCGTTCCGCTGGGAGGCGCCGTCACCTGCACGGTCACCAACTCCGACAGCCCGGGTGCGATCGCCTGGTCGAAGGTGGCGAAGGGCACGTCCGACACGCTGCGCGGATCGCAGTGGAGGATCGACGGGCCGGGCTTCACGCCGGCCAACAGAGAGATCTCCGATTGCGTCGAGGCCTCCGCGACCTCGTGCGAGGGGCTCGATAGGGACCCGTCGGCCGGACGGTTCAAGCTCGAGCAGCTGAGGTGGGGGGACTACACCGTCACCGAGACCGTCGCCCCTCCGGGGTACGTCGGGGGCGCCTCCTTCACCTTCGCGGTGAATGCGGGCACCGCCGGGACGACGATCGACCAGGGGCCCATCGAGAACGCGCAGCAGGCGGGCCTCGCGATCCCGTTCACCGGTGGCATCGCCAGCGACCTGTTCACGCTGGGAGGGCTCGGGCTCGGCACCCTCGCTGCGCTCGCGGCGGGACTGCTCGCCTACCGGCAGCGCGTCCGGCGTCAGGTAGCGACCATGTGACGGCGCGAGAGCTGCGGCGCGGCGCCGCCCGCGGCCGGCCCACGACCACCACCCACCCTCCGAGAGAACACAGCAACACATCGAGTACCGGATGCGCGGCAGCATCCAGAAGAAAGGAATCCATCATGAGTCAGCAGAATCGGGGAGCGCTCGTCAGACGCTCACTCGCCGTCATCGGAGCCGCGGCGATCGCGCTCGCCGGCATGGCCGCGGGCGGATCGGCGGCGTACGCGACCGATGCCCCCCAGCCCGGCCCGGGAGACATCACGGGGACGACGGGCACGCTCACGATCCACAAGCACGCGGGCGACCCGGGAGCGCAGGGCAACGGCACGGAGATCACCGATCCCGCCGCGCTCGCCGCGCTCGGGGCCGGCCTCGAGGGCGTCGAGTTCAGCGTTCAGCGCGTCAACTACGACGGTTCCCCGATCGACCTGACCACGGATGCGGGCTGGAACCAGGCGCAGGGCGCGCAGGCGGGGAACGTCTCGTCGGCGCCGTACAGCCTGACGGCCCAGACCACGACGACGACCGGAGCGGGCGGCGACGCCATCGTGCCGAACCTGCCGTACGGCCTCTACCTCGTCACCGAGACGAGCCCGGGGGCGAACCCGGTCGTCTCGCCCGCGCAGCCGTTCCTCGTGTCCGTGCCCTACCCCAACAGCGAGGACAGCACCTGGCTCTACAACGTGCACGTCTACCCGAAGAACAAGCTCAACACCACCACCCCCACCAAGACCGTCTCCGAGCCGGGCAACCCGGTGCTCGGGCAGGAGCTGACCTGGATGATCACGGCGCCGATCCCGCCGCTCGCCGAGGGCGACACCTACCGCAAGTTCGTCGTGACCGACGACCTCGATGAGCGCCTCGACCTGACCGGCGTCGTGGTGAGGCTCGACGGCGCGGAGCTGACCGAGGGCACGGACTACACCCTCGCCCCCGCAGCGCTTCCCGCCGCGGGAGGCCCGAACACGACGATCACGCTGACCGGCGCGCTCGCCGGCCTCGCGGGCAAGGGGAACGTGACCGTCGAGCTGAAGACGAAGGTGACCTCTCTGGGGGCCGACGGCAAGATCTCGAACAAGGGCCTGGTGAACGTCAACGATTCGCTGCGCGAGACCAACGACGAGCAGGTCAACTACGGGCCGCTGAAGATCGTGAAGAAGGCCGCGCAGAACCCGAACTACACCCTCGCTGGCGCCGAGTTCACCCTGCACAAGTCGAAGGACGGCGCCGCCCTCGACGCCCCGGGCACGCTCACCACCAACAGCGCCGGCGAGATCGTGGTCGACGGCCTCTGGACGGGCAGCGGCGCGGACCTCACGGAGACATACTGGCTCAAGGAGACGAAGGCCCCGGCCGGGTACGCGCTGCCCCAGGGCGACGCGGCCTGGACCCAGGTGACGGTCACCGCGGGATCCGCGGCGAGCGTCGTCCCCGTCGCCATCACCAACACCCAGCAGCAGGGACCGAACCTGCCGCTCACCGGCTCGTCCGGGACGGCGATGTTCATGGCGGGCGGACTCGCCCTGCTGCTGACCGCCGGCGGATCCGCTCTGATCGCGGCTCGACGCAAGCAGGCGTCCGCGAGGTAGCCCGCGACACAGCGGGATCAGGGGGCGGGGAGCCGTCGGCTCCCCGCCCCACCACCACCGGAGGGAGAGATCGTGAGCATCGCACGCGTCGATTCGAAGCGAGAGACGCCGCAGCGCGTTTCCGCGCGCCGGTGGCGATTCCCCCGCGCGGCCTTCCTCATCTCACTGCTGGCCCTTGTCGGCGTGCTCGTGCTCCTCTACCCGACCACGGCCGCGTGGTTCTCGCAGTACAACCAGTCCCGTGTGATCGAGATGGTCGAGGGCGCGGTCCAGAAGGGGCCGAGCAGCCGGCTCGAGGCCGAGATCGAGCGGGCGCGCGACTACAACGACGCCCTCGTCGGCGGGGCGCTCGTCGAGCCCAACACCAGTGTCCCGACCGGCACGGGCGCCTCGGGCAGCGCCGACGCGTACGAGAGTCTGCTCCGCGCGGACGCCGAGGGCGCGATGGCCCGGCTGCGCATCCCCGCGATCGGGGTCGACCTGCCGATCTATCACGGCACCTCGGAGCAGACCCTGCAGCGCGGAGTGGGGCACCTGCAGGGAACCTCGCTGCCGGTCGGGGGCGCTTCGCAGCACTCGGTGCTCACCGCGCACCGGGGGCTGGCGAGCGCCGAGCTCTTCACCCAGCTCGACAAGGTGGGCGTCGGCGACACCTTCACCATCGAGGTGTTCGGCGAGGTGCTCACGTACCGCGTGCGAGACACCCGGGTGGTCGATCCCGACCAGACCGAGTCGCTGTACCCCTCGTACGGGGAGGATCTCGTCACCCTCGTCACCTGCACGCCCCTCGGCATCAACACGCATCGCATCCTCGTCACCGGCGAGCGCGTCACGCCGACGCCGGTCGCCGATGTCGAGCGCGCGGGCGACCGCCCCGATATCCCCGGGTTTCCCTGGTGGGCCGTCGGCCTCGGAGCCACACTGCTGCTGCTCTCGGCGTACGTATGGCGCGCGGGCGCGACTCGGAGATCCGAGCAGACAGACTTCACGCGCGACGACCCGGGCGGTGTCCCGACGCGCGCGTGATCGGACCCGGGGCAGCGGCGAGGTCTCCCCGCTTCGCCGCTGTCCCGCGGAATGCGGAGCCGGTCTCCGCGCCGTCGGACCCGGCTCCCTCGCTTCCCCGAGGGGGCCGGGTCCGACGCTTCTCAGCGTCCCAGCGGGCCTCGCGTCAGACGAGACGCCCGAGCACGTAGTCGATCGCGCCCGTGAGCCTGCGCACATCGTCGGGATCGATCGCCGTGAACGTGGCGATGCGCAGCTGGTTGCGGCCCAGCTTGCGGTACGGCTCCGTGTCGACGATCCCGTTCGCGCGCAGCGCCTTCGACACGGCCGAGGCGTCGACGCTGTCGTCGAAGTCGATCGTCACGACGACCTGCGAGCGATGTTCCGGATCCGCCACGAACGGCGCGGCCGCCGCCGTGCGCTCGGCCCAGTCGTAGAGCACGCCCGACGACTCGGCCGTGCGGGCGGCGGCCCAGGTCAGGCCGCCCCGGCCGTTGATCCAGCGCACCTGCTCGTCCATCAGGGCGAGCGTGGCGAGCGCCGGAGTGTTGAGGGTCTGATTCTTGCGCGAGTTCTCGATGGCGCCCGCGAGGTTCAGGGTCTCGGGGATGTAACGGCTCGAGCCCGTCACGCGCTCGATGCGCTCGATCGCGGCGGGGGAGACGAGGGCGAACCAGAGGCCGCCGTCGGAGGCGAAGTTCTTCTGCGGCGAGAAGTAGTAGACGTCGACCTCGTTCGCGTCGAAGTCGATGCCGCCGGCGCCGCTCGTCGCGTCGACGACGGTCAGCGATCCCGCGTCGCCCGCGACTCGCCGCACGGGCGCCATGACGCCCGTCGAGGTCTCGTTGTGCGGGTAGGCATAGACGTCGACGCCAGCGACGGCCTCGGCCCGCGAACGCGAGCCGGCCTCGGCCGTGCGCACGTCGGGATCCTCGAGGAACGGCGCCGCGGCCACCGCTTTCGCGAACTTCGCGCCGAACTCGCCGAACGCCAGATGCTGGCTGCGGCGTTCGACGAGCGAGTGGGCCGCCGCATCCCAGAACGCCGTCGCCCCGCCGTTCGCGAGCAGGATCTCGTAGCCCGCGGGAGCCCGGAACAGAGCCGCGAGACCCTCCCGCAGACTGCCCACGAGGTCCTTCACCGGAGCCTGCCGGTGCGAGGTGCCGAGCACGCCCGGCTGGAGCGACGCCAGGAAGTCGAGCTGCTCGCCCCGCACCTTGGAAGGGCCGCATCCGAAGCGACCGTCGGCGGGCAGGAGTTCGGCGGGGATGATGATGTCGGCCATATGCACGATTCTACCGAGCGCGCGGCCGGGAACGCGGATCCCGGGTTCGCCCCCCGATGCTCTAGGCTGTGAGGCGAGCCTAAGTCAAGAGAGGGCGGCGATGACGGATCTGATCGACACGACCGAGATGTACCTCCGCACGATCCTCGAGCTCGAGGAGGAGGGCATCGTTCCTCTGCGCGCCCGCATTTCGGAGCGCCTCGGACACTCCGGCCCCACCGTCTCCCAGACCGTCGGCCGCATGGAGCGCGACGGCCTTGTCGTCGTCACCGACGATCGCCGACTCGAACTCACCCTCGACGGACGCACCAAAGCCGTGCACGTCATGCGCAAGCATCGCCTCGCCGAGCGCCTGCTCGCCGACGTGATCGGCCTGGAATGGGCGTATGTCCACGAGGAGGCGTGCCGCTGGGAACACGTCATGAGCGAGCGGGTCGAACGCAAACTGCTGGGCATCCTCGACCACCCCACCGAGTCGCCTTACGGCAACCCGATCCCCGGGCTCGACGAGCTCGGCGCGCCGCGCGCCGGGTCGTTCCAGTCCGGTGTCGCGGGCATCTCCGAGTTGCTGATCGACCAGGAGCAGCCGGTGACCGCCCGCATCAAGCGGCTGGCCGAGCCGCTGCAGGTGGATCCCCAGCTGCTCGAGCAGCTGGGGGGCGCGGGCGTGCTGCCCGGCCGCACGGCGACCTTCACCCGACGCGGCAACACGGTGCGCGTCGAGGCCGATGAGTCGAGCGAGGCCCTCGATCTGCCGCTCGATATCGCAGGCCACATCTTCGTCTCCGTGTCACACTGAGACGTGTCCGCGAACGCGGAGGAATCGAGGGGCTGCCCGTCAAGGCCGTCCGCTACATGGAGTTGATAGACCGAGGAGACGAACGTTGTCACTGCCCACCCCTGAAGCCCACCTCCGTTCGGTGGCTGAGGTCGTCGAACATCGCAGCCAGGGCGAGCCCGAGTTCTTGCAGGCCGTTCACGAGGTACTCGAGTCGCTGGAGCCGGTGCTCGCCGAGCACCCCGAGTTCATCGAGGGCGGCATCCTCGAGCGGCTCGTGGAGCCAGAGCGGCAGCTCGTCTTCCGGGTGCCCTGGACCGACGACGAGGGATTCGTGCGGGTCAACCGCGGGTTCCGGGTGCAGTTCAACTCTGCGCTCGGCCCGTACAAGGGCGGTCTGCGCTTCCACCCGTCGGTGAACCTGTCGGTGATCAAGTTCCTCGGCTTCGAGCAGATCTTCAAGAACGCGCTCACCTCGCAGCGCATCGGCGGCGGCAAGGGCGGATCCGATTTCGACCCGAGCGGCCGCAGCGACGCCGAGGTGATGCGGTTCTGCCAGAGCTTCATGACCGAGCTGGTGCACCACATCGGCGAGCACACCGACATCCCCGCCGGTGACATCGGCGTGGGCGGGCGCGAGATCGGCTTCCTGTTCGGGCAGTACCGCCGCATCACGCAGCGCTACGAGGCGGGCGTGCTCACGGGTAAGGGCGTGGGCTGGGGCGGAGCCGAGGTGCGCACCGAGGCCACCGGATACGGCGCCGTGTTCTTCGCGGAGGAGATGCTGCTGCGCGCCGGCGAGGGGATCGAGGGCCGCCGCGCGGTCGTCTCGGGGTCGGGCAACGTCGCCACCTACGCGATCGAGAAGATCCAGCAGCTCGGCGGCAGGGCCATCACGGCGTCCGACTCCGGCGGGTGCATCGTCGACGAGGACGGCATCGACCTGGACCTGCTGAAGCAGATCAAGGGCGTGGAGCGCGCCCGCATCTCGGCGTACGCCGACCGTCGCCCCTCGGCTCGGTTCGTGCCGGGCGGTTCCGTGTGGGACGTGCCGGCCGAGCTCGCATTCCCCTGCGCCACGCAGAACGAGCTAGACGAGGCGCAGGCCCGCACCCTGATCGCGAACGGCGTGCGCGCCGTCGCCGAGGGCGCCAACATGCCCACCACTCCCGGCGCGGTCGAGCTGTTCCAGGAGGCCGGAGTGCTCTTCGGGCCCGGCAAGGCGGCCAACGCCGGCGGTGTGGCCACCTCGGCGCTCGAGATGAGCCAGAACGCGGCGCGCTCGCGCTGGGATCGCGACAAGAGCGAGACGCGCCTGCACGACATCATGCGCGACGTGCACGGCGCCGCTTACGCGGCCTCCGAGCGCTACGGCCGACCGGGCGACTACGTGCTCGGCGCCAACTCCGCCGCGTTCGTCACGGTCGCCCAGGCCATGCTCGAGCAGGGAGTGATCTAGGGTCCTGCGCCGCGGCCTTGCGCCGCCTGGCCGCCCCGGCGCCGCCCGCCCCCGCCCTCCTCGTCATGTCCTACTCGCGTGACGCGTGCGGTCGCCGTGTCCGCGCCGACGGACGACCGCGCGCGTCATCTGCGAGGTGGAGGGCGGACGCCCATCGGGGCGTCCTCGATTTCTCGACGTCGAGAGATCCCGGATCCCGGCCCCGCCGGAGAAAACGCCAAGTTTCGAACCGCGTTGAAGGTTCCGTGACCAGAACGTGACATTATCGTGATCATCGGTTACCCTTGAACGGTCGCGGCCCGCAGGGGTCGTTTCTCGAAGTGGGAACCGTAAGCGAACGTTAGGCAGATTATTCTCGTGATTCAGAACCCCAGCACGGAAGTCGTGGTATCGGGCACCGCCGAGAAGCCGGCTTCGGCAAAGGCGAAGCGAATCGCTCAGATGGCCGGCGCAGCCACGCTGAGTCTCGGTCTCGTGGGTACGTTCAGCATCCCGGCCTATGCCCTCGCACCAGAGCCCGAGGGGGCGCCGGACGGCGTCGCAACCTCGCAGACGCTGCAGACCGTCAGCTTCGAAGAGACCGCGCTCCCGCTCACCGCGCCCGAGGGCGAGGTGGGCGCGGAGATCCTCGCACAGGAGCAGAAGGCGGCCGAGGAGAAGGCGGCGGCCGAGCGAGCGGCGAAGCAGCAGCGGGAGCAGGCCGCGGCGGCTCAGCCTCCCCAGGGCGGCGGCGCGGCCCCCGGGCAGGATGTGCCGGCCGGCGCGGGAGCGCAGGGCATCGTGAACGCGGCGCTCGCCCAGCTCGGTCAGTACCAGGACTGCACGCGCCTGATCGAGCGCGCGCTGCAGGCCATCGGCATTCCCGCGGGCGACCTCGGCACGCAGGTCGCCGAGCACACCGCGCTCGGCGGCGTGCTCGTGACCGACGGCTCGTACGCGCCCGGTGACGTCCTCGTCTGGCCCGGTCAGCACACCGCCATCTACCTCGGCAACGGCCAGGCGGTGCACAGCGGATGGGGCGGCAACCAGACCGTGATCGCCACCTACGCTTCCCCGAGCGCGACTCCGTACGTGGTGCGCTTCGGCTGAATCAGGTGTTCCGAGAGCGGGCGGGGTTTCGACCTCGCCCGCTCTCGTCTTTCGGGGGTGGCGGCACGAGCAGCACCGCCGTGCCGCCTGCGCGAGGCGGCGGCACGGGCGACAGCTGCTAGACTCGATCCTCGGTGCGGCGTTCCCTCCCGTTCGCGCCCCACGCCTCAGTAGCTCAGTGGATAGAGCACCGCTCTCCTAAAGCGGGTGTCGTAGGTTCGATTCCTATCTGGGGCACGAAAAGTCCGTGGTAACCCGACCGCGATGTCTTTGCGCCCGAGCGCGCGTGTGTCGATGACGGGATGGCGCGTTACCCCAAACTGCAAGATCCGCCGCTTGCGAGAGCGCTACCGGTGCTTCAAGAGCCCCGTGGGAGATGATTTCCCGGATATCGCTCGAATGCCTGTCCGCCATGCCCAGATTAGTGACGACGGGCGTGCTGAGATCGCGAATGCCATCCGCTGCGCGGTGCCCGCAAGGCGCGCACCTACCTTCCGGAAGCCGACGCCCGCGAGGAGATCCTCGACTTCGCCGAGTTCATGCGGAAGCTCGAGTCCTTCCCCTCGCAGAACTCTTCCAAGGCCGCGCTCGCTTCCGGTGAGGACATCACGGTCGTGCCGCAGGGCATGACGATGACGACGCAGCAGGCGGCCGACTTCCTCGGCATCAGTCGCCCTACGCTGGTGCGCCTGCTCGAGGCGGGCGAGATCCCGTTCGAGCAGCCCGGCCGCCACCGCCGTGTCCGTCTGGAGGATTTGATCGCGTACCAGTCGACGTCCCGGGCTGAGCGCCGCGACGCGCTGCGCGAGCTTCGCCGGGCGAGTCTCGACGCGAGCATCCAGGTCGGAAACCCGGATGATGTCCGGCGACGCTCGGAGCTCGACGCGGAGTGAGATTCCCGGCCTTGTTCGACACGAACGTCCTCTACGGGGCGCTGCTGAACGACCTCATCTTGGAACTCGCCGACCGCGGCCCGTTCCGGCCGCTGCGGTCGCAGGACGTGCTGTTCGAGCTGGCGAAGAACCTCGTGAAGAACGACGAGGAGGATCGCCATGTGCTGGCGGCCGCCGTCCGCGGCGGTGCCGAGGTGCTGGTGGCCTTCAACCTGAAGGACTTCCCGGCGTCCTCGGTCGAACGGTTCGACCTCGAGATCGTCCACCCCGACGACTTCCTCCTCGACCAGCTCGATCTCTACCATGCGACCACGCTGCGCGCCCTGGTGGAGCTGGTCGAGAGCTACGATTCCCCGGCGATGACGATGGACGACTACCTCATAGCGCTCATCCGTGCCGGCGTGCCGAAGTTCGCGGAGACCGCACGAGACCGACTGTACTGATCCTGGTGGCGCACAGGCGGCCTGATCCCGGATCCGAACGACTCGGCGACTGCGCGGATCGGGGAGCCGGCCTCGGAGAGGGCGACCATGTCGATGGACAGCTGAGTGGCGACCGAGTTGTGAACATTCTCAGTAGACGCGACAGCCCGGTTCGCGCTTCAGCTTGATCCCGGCCTTCGCCCCAGAAATCAGCGATTTCAGGCACGGGGCGACTTTCGAGCGTCGTCTGGTATGGGCGCTTCGCCTCGATTCGCAGACGGCGCTGGGCGCCGGAGTGGCGTTACGGCATCAGCGCCGCGATCAACGGCTGCGGCTACCGCAGCTTCGAAGAGCCGAAGGCCTGATGCCATCCTGAGCGCGAGCCGGAGAGTCAGCTGTGTATTCGCTGCCCTGCATGGGGGATGCCGTAGCGTTGAGGAAGCGATCGGCATCTGCCTTGAGCTTTCCACACCAGTTGCACACCGGCCGCTGCTCATAGAAAAGATGCACATATCTCCGCGAAGACCGTTGACACCGTCAGCACGCTTGGGCCCATCCGACAGACCTACGCTCGTAAAGAGGACTTCCCGTCGATCGCGCGTGCGTACACCCGGCTGTCCGAGGTGATTCGCGAAGCGGGCCTGCTGCGCCGCAGCCCCGTGTTCTACCTGGCGACCGGCATCGCGATCGCTCTCGGCTTCGGCGGTGCGATCACGGGGTTCATCCTGCTCGGCGACAGCTGGTTCCAGCTCCTCATCGCCGCGTCGTTGGGGCTCCTCTTCACTCAGGTCGCGTTCCTCTCCCACGAAGCAGGACACCGGCAGATCCTCTCGACCGGACCTGCGAATGATCGCCTCGCCCGCGTGCTCGCCGCGTTCGTCGGGGTGAGCTATTCCTGGTGGGATTCCAAGCACAGTCGCCACCACGCCAACCCCAACCGGGTCGGTAAAGACCCCGACATCGAAGTCGACACCATCTCGTTCCTCGACGAGGACGCCGTGCAAGCGCGCGGGCTGCGTCGGCTCATCACCCGAAAGCAGGGATGGCTCTTCTTCCCGCTCCTGACGCTTGAAGGGCTGAACCTCCACTTCCACAGCCTCAAGCACCTGCTCGGGCGCGGCCCGGTCAAAGCACGATGGGTTGAACTCGCAATGATCGCCGTACGGTTCGCGCTCGTCTTCACGCCCGTGTTCCTGCTCCTTCCGCTCGGCACGGCATTCGCGTTCTCCGGAGTGCTGCTCGCCGTCTTCGGCGTCTACATGGGGGCGTCGTTCGCCCCGAACCACAAAGGCATGCCGGTGATCGCACCCGATGCCAGGCTCGATTTCTTCTCGAAGCAGGTTCGCACGTCGCGCAACATTCGTGGCGGCTGGTGGGCCACTGTTCTGATGGGTGGCCTGAACTACCAGATCGAGCACCACCTCTTCCCGAGTATGGCCAGACCCCAGCTCGCGAAGACGCGCGAGATCGTCCGCGAGTACTGCGCCACCCATGACGTGCCGTACACGGAGACCTCCCTCTGGCGCTCTTACGCGATCGTCATCGACTACCTCAACACCGTCGGACTTGCCGCACGCGACCCCTTCGAATGCCCCATGGTCGCCCAGTACCGGAGGGTGTGAGCTCTCTTCCGACCCTATTCCTTTAGTGCAGTTGACGTAACTAGTGCTTGGTATGCACTAATAGAGGCATGGTCTATATCATCCATGGCGCGACCGGCGCCCAAGGCTCCCCCGTCCTCACCGCCCTGAACGTTGCGGGCAAACACGCCGTGGCCGCCGTCCGCGACACCGGCAAAGTGCCGGCCGGTGTCGACGCCGTCGCCGTCGACCTGACCGACCGCGAAGCCCTGACCGAGGCTTACGCCGGGGCCGAGGGCGTGTTCATCCACCTGCCGATGGGCGCGCCCGTCGAGTCTTCTGCGCAGGCGCGCGCCATTGCCGCCGCCGTCGCAGCCGCGCGGCCGGCTCGGGTGGTGATCTCGACCAGTGGCCAGATCGTCGACCAGCCCGGATCGCCCCTCCTGGCGCCCGACGACAGCCCGATCCAGACGCTGATCCGCAGCGTCTCCGAGACGGGTGTCTCAACCGCTGTCGTCGCTCCGCGCCTGTACCTGGAGAACCTGCTGCTCCCCGTCATCGCCGAGCCCGCTCGCGCAGAGGGCGTCCTGCGGTATCCGCTGCCGGCGGATTACCCGGTGTCATGGAGCTCGCATCTGGACGTCGCCGAGGTCGTGGTCCGTCTGCTCGCCGACACCGCTGTTACCGGTACCGTCGCGGTCGGGCACTACCCGGGTCTGACGGGGGCAGACCTCGCCGAGAGCTTCGCCGCGCATCTCGGCGGTGAGGTACGGTTCGAGGGGATCACCCCGGATGCGTTCGGCGAGCTGATCACGCCGCTGTTCGGCCCCGCTGCTGCGCCGGTCGTGGATCTGTACCGCGCTCTGAACGCACAGGACAGGAACACGATCAGTGACACGAATAGCGCGCAGACGGTGCTCGGCCTCGCTCCTCGTCCCGTGACGCGGTGGCTGGCTGAACTCGGAGTCTGAGAGACCTCGTGCCCCCGAGCCTCGCGCGCAGCGGCACCGTCGCTATCGCCCTTCCTGCCGGCGGGGAGATGGCAAGCGGGGGATGGCCCGCAGGAGTGAACGGGTGTACTCGTTCTGAGGGGAACGGAGGAGAGTCTCCGTCTCGCCGCTCTCGACCACCTCGCCGCGCTGCATGACGACGATCTCGTCGGAGACGTAGCGCACCACCGCCAGGTTGTGAGAGATGAAGACCATGGTGATCGAGGTGCGCTCGCGGATCTCGTCGATGAGGTTGAGCACCGCGCCCTGCACCGACGCGTCGAGGGACGAGGTGATCTCGTCGGCCACGAGCAGGCGCGGCTCGACCGCGAGCGCGCGCGCAATGCACACCCGCTGCCGCATGCCGCCCGAGAGCTCCCGCGGAAGCAGGGGGGCGGCGCTCCGGGGGAGCCGCACCAGGTCGAGCAACTCGTCCCGGCGGGCCGGCCAGGCCCGCCGGTCGAAGCCCGGTTGATTGCGCAGCCCCTCCTGGATCGCCTCGCTCACCGTCATCTTCGGGTTGAGCGACGAGTAGGGATCCTGGAAGACCATCTGAACCTGTCGCGCGCGCTCGGATCGGCTCAGCCCCTGCTGCGCCGTGACGGATACGCCGTCGATGGAGACGGTGCCGCTGTCGGGGGAGAGGAGGCCGGCTATGGCGCGCCCGACCGTGGATTTACCGCTGCCGGACTCGCCGACCACGCCGAGCACTCTTCCCTTGCGCACGTCGAAGCTGACGCCGCGTACCGCGTGCACCCGGGTCCGCCCCGCCCCGAAGCCGATGTGGAGATCCCGCACCGAGAGCATCTTCGTCATGCCGCGCCCCTTTCTCCGCCCGTTGCTGCCACGCCCCCGCAGCGGGCGAGCGCACCCCGGCCCTCAGACTCATCCCGCACGTCGCACCGCCTGTTCGACATCGAACTCCGGGGGGATGGTCATGAGGGGCTTGTCGCGGTCGGTCTCCAGCGTGGGGAAGGAGCTGACGAGAGCCCTGGTGTAGGGGTGCGCCAGCCGCTCCGGGGCGGCGAGCTGCTCGACGGCGAGGTCCTCGACGATCTCGCCGCGGTACATGACGAGGATGCGCGTGCAGATCTCGGCGAGCACCGCGATGTCGTGCGAGATGACGAGCGCACCCGCCTGGAGGTCCCTGATCTCCTCCTGCAGGAGATCGAGCACCTTGCGCTGGACGCTGACGTCGAGCGCGGTGGTCGGCTCGTCAGCGATGAGTAGGCGAGGATACGAGAGGTTGGCCATGGCGATGAGCGAGCGCTGCCGCATGCCGCCGGAGAACTGGTGGGGGTACATCCTCGCGCGCTGCTCCGGCTCCGGAATGTCGACGCCGGCCAGCGCGTCGACGGCCTGACGCCTCGCCTCCGCCCACCCGGTCGAGGAGTTGTAGCGCGGCACCTCCGCGAGCTGAGTGCCGACCGCGATGGCCGGGTTCAGTGCGGTCAGCGAATCCTGGAAGACGACGCCGATGCCGCGCGGAGGTTGCGCGTCGTCGGCGCGGGAGGATATCTCGGAACCATCGAGACGGATGGAGCGCGCCTCCATCCGCGCGCCCTGAGGGAGCAGGCCGGCGATCGCCATCACGGTGAGGGTCTTGCCGCTGCCGGACTCGCCCACGATCCCGACGATCTCTCCGCGACGGAGCGAGAGGCTCACGTCCCGGACGGGCGTGTGGGCGGCGCCCGAGGGATGCGTCACCGACACCGAGAGCCCGTCGACGACGAGCAGCGAATCGCCATCCTCCGGGGGCTCCGCGCGCGTCGGGACGACTGCGGCGCGCGCACGAGCGGCCGCGCCGGCCGGGGGCCGTTGGCGTTCGCGGAGGGCCGCCGCGATCGACTCTCCGAGCATTGTGACACTGAGGCCCGCGATGACGACGGCGAGGGCGGGGCCGAGAACCTGGGCGGGTTGCGTGTAGACCTGCTTGAAGCCCTCGTTGAGGAGCCGCCCCCAGTCGTAGGCCGGCGCGATGACACCGACGCCGATGAAGCTGAGGCTCGAGAGCGCGAGCAGCGACGCGCCGAACGAGAGCGTGAGATTGACGATGAGCGGCTCGGCGACGTTCGGCAGCACGTAACGTGAGAGCAGACGACTCCTGGACGCGCCCAGCATACGCGCAGCCGCGATGTAGTCCGCACCGCTGATCCTCAACGTGAGCGTCTGGGTGAGACGGGCGAAGACCGGTGTCATGGCGAGACCCATCGCCAGGATCGAGGTGAGCGGTGAATTGCCGAGCAGTACGAGCAGGAACATTGCGATGAGCAGCATGGGGAAGGCGAGCCAGGTGTGCAGCAGTCCTGAGAAGAAGCGCTGGGAGCGAACGCCGAACAGCGCGGGCACCGCGCCCAGCAGCACGCCGAGTACGGCACCGAGCCCCACCGAGGCGAGGGCCATGAGCATTGAGGTCTGCGTCGCCACCAGGGTGCGTGCGAACAGGGCGGATTCAATTGGTTGTCGCAACACCCTG
>NZ_KZ984014.1 GCF_003569785.1 Leucobacter sp. wl10
CGCTGAACCCAGCTGACCGTGAAGGTGGCGTTCACAGGCCGTTCGGTTTTCCGCGCCCGCGATGAGCGGCCTCGATCAAGTTGGGTGGGGCCGGAGCCGAGTCAGCGGGCGGAAGCGGCCGGCTTAGGGAAAGTAGTGGGGCGGCGGCACCGAAAGGCTCCGGTCAACATCATCACGCCCACGGGGTGCAGTAGATTCCTGTAGCTCGGGCAGAACGCGGGGTCGTCCGCGCTCGCGCTCGAGGACAGCGACACCCGCATGGGCCGACTCGGCCGCGCCGAACTGGGTCTCGGCGAGATCTACACCCTCGACGCGTCGCTCGCGCGCTTCGAGGCGGTGACCGCCGACCAGATCTGCGAGGCCGCAGACCGTCGTCGCGGTCGGCGACGTCGAGAAGAGCGCGCTCCGGGCGAGTTGACGATGTGCGGTGTGAGCCCGGCCGGGGAGCTGCGTCACCCCGCAACGCTCCCCGGCCACCTGATCGCCAAGACATGCTTTCCCAAGCTGCTATCCGAGCGGCGATGCGCCAAGGTAGCCGATACGGCGCGATACTATGAGGGATCGCCGGGGATCGGCACGCTCGCAAGCGGCTGCAGGGGAAGCGCGGCCCGGTCGACGACCTCTCCGGCCTTCACCACGGTGGTGACGTCGAGCAGCGCAGTGATGTCGTCCAGCGGGTCGGATCCCAGCACCAGTACGTCTCCGAACTTGCCGACCTCGAGCGTGCCGATATCGGCGCTCTTGCCGTATGCCTCTGCCGGGATTCGGGTGGAGGACTCGATCACCTGGAGGTGGGACATGCCCTTCTCGATGAGTGCCTGGCCCCACGCGACGTGGTCGGTTCCCAGCGTCCAGGGACGGTTGAGGTCTCCGTGCCCGTGCTGATCGGTCAGCACGTCGTGGGAGGTGCATCCGGCGTCGGTGCCGAGCATGATCGAGGCTCCGGCCGCGATAAGACGCTGCTCATTCTCGATATGCACGCCGCCGCCGTACAGGGTAAAGGGGTGCTGGATTTGCTCGAGAAGCGACTGATAGGCGGCGTTCACGGACTGCACTCCGCAGTAGATACCCTTCTCGAGGATCTTGTCGATCGTGGCCTGGGGAATCGCCACCTGCCCGGTCAAAGTGGAGTGAATGATCACGTCGAAGCCGAGCTCGACTGAGATCTCTAGCGCCTCAACCGACTGGATGTGGGCCAGCGTCGGTACGCCGGCGGCGCGTCCCTCCTCGAGCATGACCTTGAGTGCCCGCTCCGAGAACGTCAGGTAGCCGCGGGTGGCTCCAAGCGTTGGAAGGAGGTGGTCGCTCACCGCGATCTTCAGCATGTCGACACCGCGAGCAAGGTAGTTGCGAATGATGGGTCGGATGTCTTCCGCTGCAAGCATGCTCAGGTCTTCCGCCCCGACTCCGGTAGAGAACAGCTCGTCCAAGCGGTTCGCGAATGTCGTGCTGATCACCTGTCGTGCGCGCAAGTTGAAGTCGGCGCTGAAGGGGCCTCCCATGCCCACGATGTTGCCGGCCGCGAAGATTCGGGCTCCCGGCACTTCGCCCGACGCGATGCGATCCCGGGAGGCGAGCACGGGTCCGGTCGCGTTCCAAGTGTCGAACACGGTGGTCTGTCCCGCTGCGAGCGCGATCTGCGCCGCCTCCTCGATCACGCTGGTGAGGTTGCCCTCATAACGCGCAAGATACTCGACCCCGCCGACGCCCATCATCATGATGCCGTCGAGCAGGTGAATGTTGCCATTCACAATGCCGGGGAGCACCCACTGCCCTTCGGCGTCGATCACCTGAACGCCGGCGGGAATCTCCGCGGCGTCGACCGATGTGATGCGCCCGTTCTCGATCAGTATCGTGCCGTTGAGCCGCGGGCCCGACCCCGTGCCATCGATCAGGGTTCCGTTGGTAATAGCTATGGTTGCTGTCATCGCCGCCTCCTCGCGGATTCTCCCGGGCGCGTTACCCGCGGTGCATCCGAGAGTAGGAGGCTGGTCATACTGCGGCCTAGATTCGGGATGACCCATTCAGGGGCTCGCGATGGACACTTTGCACAACGCGGTGGCTCATGTCTCGCCGTGCGCCGACCTGTCTCGCCGTCCGTCTCCTCCCGGGCGATCAGGGTGAAGATCTCAGCCGTCGAGGTATTGCTTCAGTCGTAGTGCGACGTGTACCTCGAAGGGGCGGTGTGCGAGGTGGTCGGCCAGCAAAGCGCGGGCGCGGTCCAGCCGGTGGTAAATGGTGTTCCGGTGCACGTCGAGATTGCGCGATGCGTCCGCAATGCTCCCGTTGACTGCCAGATACGCGAGGAGGGTCTGCCGCAGCTCCTCGTGTTCCGGCCTCGCGAGGGCCTTGAGGTGGAAGTCGACGAACCGCGTGGCGAGGCGGCGATCGCTCAGCAGCAGGGCCGGAAGCGCAACATCGTCGAAGGATGCGACCGCGCGTCGCATATCGTGTTGCCCGGCGAAGCGTCGCACCACCTCGGCGTCGCGGAACACCTCGCGAAACCCCTCTCGGCCGGCTTCGCCTTCGCTGAGTGCGGCGGCGAGTTCGGACTCCTGCGCGAGGCACAATTCGATTTCGTCCTTCAGGGTTGTCGCCGTCCGTGGATCGGGCGCGGCGGCCCATATCGTCAGCCGTTCCTTGTCCGGCCGGAACGTGAGCGAGTGATATCCGTGAGTGATCGAGGTGATCATTGCTGAGATGCGATCGTACTCCTCTTGAGTGAGGTCCCCGCCCTTCAGCTTCCACACGGCGACGAGGAGGTGCCACGCCTGCAGTGGGTATGCACCGATCCTCTCGGCAGTCGAGTCGCCGTCGAGCACCGCGAGGATCTCGCGCTCTATCTCAACCGCACGAGTGCCGATCTCGCGCGTCCGTTGCTTGTACGAGTGGATGGATGCTTCCACCTGTTCCAGGTAGGCGGCCATCAGTTGATACGCCGCCGTGGATCGCTCGACCTGCTGGTCCTGTGCCAGGCAGGTTTGCAGGATGAGGGGTTGAATGTGCTGACCCCAGAGGATCGATTGGCCCACGTAATACACCAGGGTGATGGCGCGATCCGGTAGGTGGGCTTCGGCGATGGCGTTGACCACCCGGAGCGCTGCAAGCGGCGTGCCCACTGCATGCCCGATTTCGAATGTGTCGGCGATGCCGAGCAGATTCGCTCGGAGGCTCTCAAATCCGAGTTCGCCCATTGCTGTGGGGATCAGTCTTCGGTCATCGAGCGCGATGCTGACGCTCGCGGCAATCTCGTCCGCTTCGCGCCGGATCGCGGCGGCGACCTCCGCGAGCCAGTACACGCTGCCCCCAGCTGCAGTCGATTCCAGATCAGGGATCGAGACCATTGGGCAGCTCCTCATTCATCCTTGCCGAAGCATCCGCGGCAAGATGCACTGCAGTTCATCCGCTCTTGGTCGCAGGTGTCTTTCAGGTAGGTTATCCGATCGGCTGCTCGAAGCATTTGCTCCGGGTACGCTGGAGAGATGAGTGTGACAGATACAGTGGTGGGAGCGAGGGGGGGGGCTCGGCTCGGCTCGCTCGTCTGCGAGGTTGTCGAGGCCCATCACGCGGCCAAGCTGGGGGCCCAGCTCTCGAGCTCCTCCGATCCCGAAGCAGGCGCGGAGGATGCGATCCTGGTCGACGTCAGCCATCCCGAGGCGTCGCAGGCCATCGTGGAGCGCGCGGTCCGACGAGGCCAGCGCGTGGTGGTGTGCACGAGCGGCTGGTCGGCCGAGCGGATCGAGCGCCTGCGCGGTCTCGACGAGGTGACCCCCGGAGCGGCCGTGCTCATCGTGCCCAACTTCTCGCTCGGTTCGGTGCTCGGCACCGTGCTGGCGCAGATCGCGGCCCCCTGCTTCGACAGCGTCGAGATCGTCGAGGCCCATCACGCGGCCAAGGTCGATTCGCCGAGTGGAACCGCGGTGCGCACCGCCGAGCTGATCGCGGCGGCCCGCGAGGCCGAGGGCCGGCCGTCCATCGATGCGCCGTTCGTCGAGCAGAGCGCTCGCGGGCAGCTCGTCGCGGGAGTCCCGGTGCACAGCCTGCGGCTGCAGGGCGTCATCGCCCGGCAGGAGGTCCGCTTCGGCGGCGCCGGCGAGGTGCTCACGGTCACGCACGACACGCATTCCCAGGATTCCTACCGGGCCGGCATCCGGGCGGCGCTCGAGGCGATCGCCGCCGACGGCCTCGAGGGGGTCATGGTCGGGCTCGACCGCATCCTGGGCATCCGGTGATGGGGTCGGCGCGGACGCGGACCCTCGTCGGCGTGGTCGTCATGGCCGCGCTGCTGATCCTCTATTTCGTCTTCGCGGGCGTGGATGCGCCTCGGCATCATCTACAATGTCTGCGGCGACCACACACGGGCTCGGGCTGCAATTCAATCAGCAACTTCGCTTGAACGCAACGAATTTCGTCGTGATTCTCCTAAATATTAGGTTATTTGTCCACTATTTGGCCCACTAGATTCCTAACGGCACCCTGATCGGGCAGTTCACGAGCACCGTTGCGACAGGGGTTCGGGCCCGGTTTCGGCTCCGGCCGGAGGTCACCAGAAACGAGAGAAGCCCTGACAAGAAATGGCTTCTCATCAGGGCTTTTTCGTCGGGATGACAGGATTTGAACCTGCGACCCCCTGACCCCCAGGCAAGAAGCTGACCCATTTACCCCATTTGACCGGGGTCTTTCCCGTTCTCACGTTGCAGAGCGTGTCATAGATTTCATGCTTTGCAGGAAGTTGACCACTAGATTGGCCCACTAACTTCGCGACCCAAGGGACTGCAATAACGAGGTTTCTGGTGAGTTTATGGCAGCTAACTGGAGTTGCCTTCAGTCTCCTCTGCCTACCCGCGCAGGCAGACGATCGAGCACCCGGGCCCCGTTCGACCTGCGCCTCGGGGCCGCATGCGTTGCACAACGCGTCAAAGATTCCACCTGCTGTAGGGTGTTGGCAACTAGATCGACCCAATTGATTCAGGTGCCTCAGACCAGCTGCGAATCGATCGGCTCGGCGCCTGAGTCTTCTGGAGATGCCACATCGTCCGGCAGCATTTCGGCGTACTCGGCGCGGATGAAGTCGAGGCCTTCTGCCAGCGAGGGGTCGAACTCAAGCGATTCGGTCACGAAGTCGAGGCGTCGTTTGTTCTCATCGATGAGATCTCGCCAGCGACGAACGTAGGCCCGCACCGTCGGTCGCCCGGGTTTCGTGTCCGGCTCGAATACGAGCCCTCGCTCTCGATCGTCACTCTTGAAAGAGTTCTCGATCACTTCGTCATAGTCCGTGACGACGAGGACAAAGTCCCAGCTTGCCCGCTCGCTCGCAAATGCTGGAGCCGTGACCACGACGTTCACGTAGTCCTCGATCTGGTCGCGCTCTGTTCGTCCAGCCACGATGTCGGGCGCTTTGAGTTCGACGACGAGGTGCCGCACACGGTCATGCTGTTGGGACTTCGCGGCTACGTGCAGATCCACGCGTCCGCTCTTCCCGTCCCAGCGTTTAACTGGTTCGACCTTACTTGCGGGAAGCCCTTCGAGCTTGAGATGGGTTCGTAGCATCTGGGTGAGTCCACGTTCGCTGTTCATGAAGTGGTACTCCTCGCCGAAGATCCATAACTCGTGTTCGAGCATCTTGTGAAGGTGGTCTCGTTCTCCCACCTTCTGGGAGTCTTCGGGGTCAAACAGCAGATGCTCCAGTCCCGCGAGGAACTTGCTTCGGCTGGTTACGAGGTTGGCACTCCGGATCACACCCGCGAGCGTCGTTTCGCTGAGAAGCTTCGTGAGCGCATGGCGATCTTGTTCGCTGAGGGCAACGAACTCGCTAACCAGCACGGCCAGGTTCTCCGGGTCGGTCTTCAGCGCATCGCGCAGAAGGTTGAGTGTGAGTTGCGCCCCATCCTTGCGCTTCGGGATCTGTGGCACGAGAGCGCTCGAGACAATGTCGAAGACTGCGCGCTCCGCTTTCTCCGCCTCGGTACTAGGAGCTTTCTCGTATGGGTACACACCCTTCGATTTCCAGTCCTCGATCTGGTCACGTCGACGCGCGCGACGACGAGACGCGAAGTGGTCTTTCACCGCCGAGCGCGTAGCGCGCCAGACGGCTCCCGCTGGGTCCGGGGCCATGTCGGTGAGTCCGAGCACAGCGAGCGAATCAGGGTCGAACCCAGGCCAGGTGACGTAGGCGGAAAACGCAGCCTGTGGCTCAAGCTCAGCACCGGAAGTCTCTACGACGAAACGTTCGGAGTCTTCTCCGAAGTACACAGCACGATGTTTCCCAGTTCTCCACTCGATGATCCGGATCAACACAGTCGTGTCGGGGATCGTGTCTAGGGGCACCACCAGTGTCGTGTCGTCAAGGATCTCATCAGCCGGATTCAGCTTGACGCCATCGAATACGATCGTGACCGCATCATCGTTAAGAAGAATCGGCGCGAAGTGCGAGGTGAGAGTGGATACCGTGGCATCGCTCATCAGCGAGTTCAAGCTTCGATCCTGCTCGTTGACTGCAGTAACGAGTGTTCCAGTCTTCGTTGCGTTAGACGGAGAAGCCTCCCAACTGAACGGTTCGGAACGTTCTTTCGCGCCCTCGATGACAACATGCTCACGCTCGCCAGCAGCGTTGACGCTCTCGCTAGCCCAGGTCACACGTGAACCCAGCGCAAAGGCTCGCAGGCGGCCCTCGCCAAGCTTGCCGTGCAGCCCACGCTTGTCATTCTTCGTCTTGGTGGCTAGCGCCTTCCACGAGCCACCAATCCGACCAAATGTTGAGGCGACTTCGTCCGAGGTAATCCCATGCCCGTCGTCCTCAACGGAAACGCTCTCGACTGCGTCCATCGCGGAGCATTCGAGAACCACACGGACGTTATCTGCTTCAGCATCGAGCGCATTCCAGATCAGCTCGACAACGGCGCGCACCGGGTCACGCTCTCGCGCGAGACGCGTTACCAGATCGACTCCGGCAGAAAGTGGAAGGTCCCTCACGAGACTCACTGTAGTAGTCATATCAGTTTCACCCGCTCGCCTCGTCAGTGAATCTCAATGCAACGCCCCGACCGTGGTGCGCAACTCCGCCACACACAGATGGTGCTCTCCACCACTGACATTCCTGTCCCAAGGCAGCCGGAATCGGAATCAGACCCCATCTGGCCGGAGCTTTCTCTGCTCAAACGTTCCTGTCTGCGCCTCGCATCGCTGCTCTGACGTTGGCCGCTCTTGTGGTCTATTTTGTTCTCGGGAGCGCCGACCTTTCACTCCCATTGTGGTGAGCGCAAGGATGGTGACCTCACCTCTGGGAAGCTCGGCTCGTTTCCTGCACTGTCATCGCGGTCGATTTGCATGCACTCGCTGTCCTCGCAGAAGGGGGCTGCCGGTAAGTTGGAACCGTGGTGATTCGTTGGAATGAGATCAACCCGAGCAAGGGTGCCAAACTTACGCGACCTCGCGAGATCTACGCCTCTCTTCAGGGGCGCAAATGGCCTCGCCTTCGACCAGAGCAGAATGAAGTTCTCGAGAAATGGTACGAACGGCGCCACCATTCTGATCTTGTCCTAAAGCAGAACACTGGCGGCGGGAAGACGCTCACTGGGCTTCTGATCGCCCAATCCAGCCTGCATGAAGGTGTTGGTCCCGCAGTATTCCTGGTTCCTGACAGCTTCCTCATCCGACAGGTCGTGAGCGAGGCAAACGAGGCACAGATCCCGGTCACGACCGATATGGATGACGAGTCGTTCCGGTCCTCGCAGTCAATACTCGTAACCACCTTCCATAAGCTCCTCAACGGTCGAAGCGCGTTCGGGGTTCGTGGGGTCAAGCTTGTCATCCCCTTGGGCATTGTCGTCATTGATGACGCTCATGCGGCCCTGGCCGCCACAACTGACTTGTTCACCGCATTCATCCCACGATCAAGCGGAGCATTCGATCAGTTGCTCAAGTTATTCGCAGCAGACCTGCGTGAGCAAAGCCCAAAGTCGTTCGCCGAAATCGAGGCGAATGACTTTGGTGCCCCGATGCGAGTCCCACCGAAGGCCGTGGCCGATCGCGCCGACGAAATGATGAGGATCGTTCAACCGATTGCCAACGACTCCGAAATCCCCTCGCTATTCTTCTCGTGGCCATACGTGGCCGATCTTCTCAAGCTCGCAATCGTCACTGTGGCCAACAAAGGCATCGAGATCAAGACCCCATGCCCTGATGTGTCGATAATCCCAGCCTTCAGCCAGGCGCAGCGCCGCGTATATCTGACCGCGACCCTCGCAGACGAGGGGGTGCTCGTCACTGAACTCGATGCCAATCCGAAGACAGTCCGCGAGCCAATCACACCGAATCAAGCCTCCGACCTCGGCGACAGGCTGATTCTTGCGCCGTTGTCGATCAATCCTCGTTTGTCGGTTGATGCCATACGTGACCTTGCAAGGAACTTCGCCGATGGTGATCGCGATGGAGATGGCGTTGCGGAATGCGAAGCCGTGAATGTCGTCGTACTTGTACCGAGCGACTACGCGGCGAAGCAGTGGTCCGGTATCGCCGACCTAATCCTCCATGTGAAAAACATGCGGCCTTACATCGAAAGAATGAAGAGTGGTGAGCAGCTGGGTGTTGTCGTGCTGGTCAACAAGTATGACGGCGTCGATCTCCCTGGGGATGCCTGCCGGCTCTTGATCATCGATGGCGTCCCCACGCCATTGTCTCCCCACGAGCAGAGGGCTGCAGCGGCCTTGACTGGCTCCATGTCGTTCAAATCTCGGGAGGTGCAGCGGGTCGAACAAGGCATGGGCAGAGGAATCCGTGATGTCGAGGACTACTGCGCAGTATTGGTCTTGACCCGTGAAGTCGCTCTCACGCTGCGCGACACCAGTCTGCGCCAGTTCTACTCTCCGGCGACACGCGCTCAGATTGAACTCAGCCTCCAGATTGCTGACCAGATTCAGGGTGAGGGAATCACGGTGATGACCGATCTGCTGAACATGTTCCTTGGACGTGATCCGCAATGGGTCGCTAAGAGCCTCGAAGCGACTGCGGATGTGACCTACGAACCTGGCGGCAAGGTGACTGAACTCGCAATCGGGCGCCGTACAGCCTTCAACCTGGCGATTTCAGGAGATACCGCGGCAGGAGTCAAGATGCTCCGAGACGCAATCGATTCTGTCGATGATGATTTCGAGAAGGGGTGGTATCTGGAAGAGCTCGCTGGCTATCAACATTTCGTCAACCCCACGGAGTCACAACGTACGCTCTCAGCAGCAAAGAAGCTCAACTGGGGTGTGCTCAAGCCTGCTGTCCCTCCCAAGTATAAGCAGCTGACGCCCCCTGTGGTCCAGGGTAGATCCGCCACTTCACATCTGAGCAGGTACACCGATGCACGACAAATGGAGCTGTCGGTATCTGCGATCTTCGACAACATCATCTGGGGTGTCGAACAAGCAGCAGATCGCGCCGAGGAACAGTTCAGGCTCTTGGGTCTCCACCTGGGGTTCGGATCAAGCCGGCCTGAGAAGGAAATGAATGATGGAGGACCGGACAATCTTTGGGCCCTAACCCCTGGTCACTACGCGGTAATCGAACTTAAGACCGGCACCAGTCGTCCCGATCCGAAAATCATCAAGGACGACGCCGAACAGATCACGCACTCCTCTATGACCTGGTTCCAAGACCGTTACATGGATGAGAACAAAGCGACTCCCGTACTGGTGCATCCATCAATGGAGCTTGATCCCCAAGCCCACGTTCCCTCGGGGACGCGCGTCATCACAGAGAGTCATCTCTCCTCTCTACGCAACGACGTGGAGGCCTTCATACGGGAGCTCAGCGATACTGCTTCGTGGAGAGACGAGGACGCGGTGACCTCGGCACTCTCCCGCCATCGCCTCACTGCGGAACAGGTGATTGCGAGCCATAGCAAGTTGATCCGCAAGTAGCCCTTACGGATTTCAACCAGAGCCTCTCGCGGGCACTGACCCCTCTAGCAGCGGTGTGGTTCATCAGCTGATCTGGACCGCTCGCTCTACGTTTCTAGCAACGAACTCTCTGGCTTGAACCTGCTGATCCGCGTCTAGTGCGTCCCAGACGCGGTCATTCTTCTTACCGACGTATTCAGCGATCTCGCGAACCCGCGCAAGTAGTTCGTCGACGTCGAATCCGATTCTCTGAGCCAGTATTCTCCAGTGGGCTGGGGTCACCTCCTGAGACCGGCGCGCACCTCCAATCTTCATCGCGAGTTCTTGCTCGACCTCCGGGTAGAGGAATAGTGGCACGACATCGTAGATCGGGGCAAACGAGATGGCGTCGGGCCGCAGGAGCAATGAGTAGTTCTTGGCATGCGCATCGGCATTGCCGACGAGCACATTGAGGATCAGCTGACTCAGAAACACACGTTGGAGCTTTCCCGAAGGATCGATCGGCTTTAGGAGAGAGATAACCTTGCCCGCCGACACGTCATATTTCTTCTCCGGCGGCAGACCGAGACTCTGCGCAATGTCCTCCGCATGCAGTCGTCGCGCAAGCTGATCTGGCTCCTCTGTACGGTCGAATCGGGTCACGACATAGGCGGTCTGGTCCCCAAAGCTCATAACCTCGGATTCTGGCGCGAGGATGTCGGCATAGTAGGCGAGATCGATCGCAGCTACTTCGGCCGCCTCGATGCCGCGGTACTTCGGGTTGCCGGGCTTCACGATATGAGTGGATGGCACTGTCTCATTCGACCAGTACCAATCGCCATCCACCCAGGCAAGCGCGAACTTGCCCTGGGCACCGGCAAGCGAAAAGCGAGCCGCTACATCTCTCGGCGTTGTGTCCGAAGAGTCACGTTTGATTGCCGAGATTCGGTCCGCGATGTCGCGTTTGAGCGCCGGGCTCAACTCGGATAGGCGATCCTGCAGTGATTCTCCTTCTGGCAGAAGTACCAATCCTCCGGCAAGATCACCACCGGCTGCATTCAGGAGGTCAAACGCTCCGGCGCTCTTCGCTCCATATGCATTCGCCATTCGTGCTCTGGTCTGCTCATGCTCGGGCAACAGATTCTCGAGAAAGTTCCTCGCCGCTTTCCGCACTGCCGGCCGATCCCGCGGCAAGGAGAGAGAAATCGGAGTTGGAGGTGCGTCCTCGTCGTAGACGAAGGTCACGTCTCCCTCGTCGAACACGAACTGCCCGACATGGCGTCCTTCTAGCCATACCTCAATGCGTTCGCTCATTTCAGCGCCATGCTGGGAAGCGCCGTCGGTTTGACCTCGAGGGTGCGCAAAACTCGTCGCACTTGCCCAGGAGAAGCCAGTGGCCGGCCCGACTCAATGTCACGCACCAGACCCTCAGATACTCCTGCTGCTGCCGCTAGCCTCCGTCGACTCTCGCCGCGAATGGCGCGCTCGGACGACACAATCTGCGCCAACTCTTGGCTGCTGCGCAGGTACTCGGCAGGCCTGCCTAGTGCGCGTTTCAGATAGGAATCATCGTTGCGCTCGGCATGTGCCACGAGACTGTCCAGGAACACGTCGCGAGGCGCGTTTGAAGGTTGCCAGTCGGTCAACAGCCTCGAAGGGTGGTCAGAAGTACGCAGTTGTTTGATGCGGGCCGCTGTCCGTGCTCGTTCCTGACCAGAGAGCCCTTCGAGACTGCGCTGTTTCAACGCCTTCGCGAGGTGCTGCCAGGAACGCGCAGAGAGCGCTCGGCGCCCCTTCGGAGAGGCGAGACCTTCGATCACCCATGCCGAGCCTTCTCTGCGCGCGGGGATACGCCCTTCGGCGGCCATCGCGCGCACCCTGCGTGGCGAAACGCCCATCTGGGTGGCAGCTTCCGTGACCTTCATGACACAACTATACCGCAGGGCATACGATGACCATAGTCCTTACCAACTGGAGTCCTTCGGAGCAGTCGCCAGAGCCGCGCCTTCACCTGTGAACGCGATGGGAGTTGAGCCTCGTGGAAGCTGGTGCTGGACGGCCACCGTGTGGCTCGCGGGGCCGTCACCGCCCGAATCGGTTCTCGAGCATCGATGCGGTGGCTGGATCGACAAGATCATCGCGGACTATGTAGTGCTGCTCGGTGATCCTCGAATCTGTGTGCCCGAGTAGACCGGCAGCGAGGTCGATTCCGCCTGCTTCATAGATCGCTGTCGCGCCTGTCCGGCGAAAACGGTGCGGTGTGACCTTCTTGAGTCCGGCCTTGTCCATGATCGTGCGGAGCTGTCTGCGGACGTTGTTCGTGGTGAGCGGGCCGCCCTTGCGGTTGCAGAAGAGCAGTGCGTTGGGGTCGATGGAGAGCCGATTCCGCAGTCGTTCTCGGATGGCTCGCACCGCAAACAGTGGGAGGACGATGGTGCGGACCGAGCGTGAGGTCTTGGGGTGGTTCTGTCGGTGCGTGGGTTCGCCTTTTCTGCTGATGATGGTGCCGCAGATGTGCAGGGTGGGCTGTGCGCCGCGAAGATCGATGTCTCGGATTCGGATGGCGAGCACTTCCCCGATGCGCACGGAGGTTCCGAGGAGCACTTCGACGATCTGGCCGAGCTGCCCGTCTGGTCTCGGGCCGCTCGCCATGGGTCGTTCTTCCCATTCGCGGATGGCGTCTCGGATCTGCCAGATTTCGGAGTCCTCGAAGACGTCGGGGCATCTGGCGGGGCGTTGCAGCCGAGAGATGTGATCCATCGGATTGCGCGGGATGATCTCGTGGCGGACGGCGAGTCCTAGTGCGAGGCGGAGTACGACTCGGGCTTGCCGGGCGCGACTGTAGCTCTGCCTGGCGAGCTGCTTGATGAAGTAGTCGCAGCGGGCGACCCCGATCTCTCTGAGCGTGAGCTCGGCGAACGCGGACGCGACGAGGGTTCGCATGTTTCGTTCGTAGAGAAGCCGGGTCGTGCGAGAGAGCCGGTCTTCGATCTCCATGTCTTCGAGCCAGTAGTGGACGAGCGCGGAGAAGCTGCTGTCGGCGGTGATTCCGATGAACGTGGGTTGGAAGAGGGATCGTTCGGAGAGCTTTCGTTTGAGCGCGAGTTCGGCTGCGGCGGAGGTCGGCCCGGTGCATTGAACCGCTCGGAGCTTACCGTCCCAGTCGCGGTACCGAGTTCGCGCTTGGCAGGTCCCTGGGCCGAGCCGTCTGTGGCTGATCTTTCCGAAGGTGCCGATCGGTGTCCTGGGTCTAGCCATGTCGGGACCCCGTCCGTGCGGAGAGTCTTGCGGTGTGCCGCCAAGGCGGGGTGTTCGGATGCTGTGCGTGGCGTGTAGGCATCAGATCAGTTTGGCGTGTGATCCGACGCTCTGTTCGCACGGAGCAGCGGCTCCGTGCCGAGCCGGGTGTCGGGGGTTGCTGGAAGAATGGAGACACCTTCAATCACGAGGAGCGGGAATGGGCGTCAGCGTTACCACACGGAAGACTCTGTGGGGTCGCGCTCACAATGAGTGTGCATTCCCCACCTGCTTGCAGGAACTCACGTTTGATAGCGAGACATCCGATACGGCCGCCGCGGGAGTGAGGATCATTGGCGAGGAAGCGCATATCCGCGCACAGCGGGCAGGCGGCCCTCGCTACGATGCCGGCTATGCCGATGTTGACGGGTACGACAACCTGATGCTGATGTGTCCGACGCATCATGCAATGATCGACGCAAACAATGGCGCCGATTACTCGGTCAAGTCGCTTGAGAAGATGAAGGCCGAACATGAGCGTAAGCAGAAGCGACGGGGTGAGCTGCAGGGGGCGCTGCGCGCGTATCTCGGCGACCGATTTGCTGCGGAGAACACGGTGCAGTTCCAGCAGGCTGAGCTGCGGGGGCCTTCAGTGGAGGCGATGTTCGTAGATGTCCCCGTCGGAGGGCGGCGAGATGGCTCGGCGCTTGCGGATCTCCTTGCACATATTTCCGCAGAGGCGCCCGGTGATACGGAGGAACTTGAACGATCTTCGGGTCTTCTGATCACCGGTGCGACGCAGGCGCTTCTTCATCCGAATTGGACGGGCAACGCGATTCTGGTGGGTGGACCTGGTCAGGGCAAGTCCACCGTATTGCAGTATGTGTGTCAGTTCCATCGTGCTCGTCGACTCGGTGAAGAAGGGTACAGTGCTGGGCAGTCTGAGCTGACTCGTGCGGAATCGCCGGCGCGCTTCCCTATCCGGATTGATCTTCGTCGGTATGCGCAGTGGGCCGAGCAGCCTCGGTTGAAATCGGGGAAACGTCAGAAGAAGCAGCGACAGTCGCCTCAGGAAGAGGACCGCTGGTCGAGTCTTGAGGAGTACGTGGTCGACCACATTCGTCGCAACATCGGCATGCACAAGTTCGCTCCGGAGGACCTTGCGCTGCTCCTCGCGACCGAGCCGGTGCTCTTCGCTCTGGATGGCCTGGACGAGGTTGCGAACCTCGCGACACGATCCCGCGTGGTCGAGGAGATCAGTCGCATGCGCGGACGCCTGAGAGCAGATGCTGCTGATCTGGTGATCTTGGTAGCGACTCGCCCGGGTGCTGCTCTCCGCCCGCTGACTGCTTCGGGAGCGTTCCCGGTTCTCCATTTGCAGCGTCTGACACAAGGACTCCGGCTGCAGTATCTGAGGCAGTGGGTGGAGGTACTGCAGCTCTCCGAAGAGTCCGCCGAGAAGCTGCAGTCCACATTCATGGATAGTCAGCATGTGCCGCATGTGAGCGAACTCGCCTCGTATCCGATGCAGCTGGCGATCCTTCTGCATTTGCTTCATCGTCGCCAGTTGTTGCCGCAGCAGCGCACGGAGCTCTATGCGGAGTATCTCAAGACGTTCCTGGATCGTGAGCAGACCGAGGACAAGGAGCCCCTGCTCAAAGACCAGCGGCGCGTGGTCGAGGATACGCACGCCTATTTGGGATGGTATCTCCAGACCAAGGCGGAAGAAGAGGGAAGCGCGGGGTCGATCACTCGAGATGAGCTTCGTGCCCTTCTGCGGGCCTATCTTGCCGGGCAGCCGGAAGAACAGCAGCTGGCGGACGACCTATACTCTGCGATTACCGACCGGGTGCTGTGTCTGGTTGAGCGCGAGGATGCATTCGAGTTCGAGGTGCAGTCTCTGCGCGAGTATTTCGCGGCGTTGCATCTCTATGAGAACCTGACGCCGAAGGGCATCGGTAACTCTCGTGATGACGGGCTGAACGCGCTACTGGAGCGCCCCTACTGGGCGAACACGTGCCGATTCTTCATCGGGATGCTCGCCAAGGGGGAACTTCGCGCCCTGATCGGGAACTTCTTCACGGTCGAGAAGAAGGTCACGCCCCGGCCCCTGGTGCGATCGATGGCAGTTACGCTGCTGAACGATCGCGTCTACGACGGTCTGACTAGCGACGAGATCCAGGGTGTCGTCGACTTCGTTCTCTCTGGCCCTGGGCTGCTTCTTGCTGAGGACGGCGTGCTGGACGCCGCGGGCAACCCTCTCCGATTCGGGGAACGTGCAGGCCGCGCCCAGGCGATTGCCCATCTCAAGACGCGCCTTGAGCAGGACCCCGATGCTGAGGCACGTCAGGCCGCAGCGACAAGCCTTCTCGCCCACTCTCTGCCTACCGACGATCTCGCCGCCTGGTGGTGGGAGCAGTTCACTCCGACCCCCCTTTGGGTGGAGACTGCCGCGCGTCTCAGAGTGTTTGCTCCGCTCAGTGTGCAGCAAGAGGCTCGGTTGCATACGGTGCTCTCGTCGTACAACGAGCCAGGCCAGTGGCGTGCAGATCTGCTGCGGCAGGGCGGGTATTCAGGGCACAGCACAGACGCGGTCCAGTTGGTGTGGGAAGACCTCAACGCCGGATGCGACACCGACCCAGACGGCCCGAGTCGCGATCTGAATGCTCTCATCGCGTGCGCGAGTTCAATCCTGGCCGGGAGCCAGACTGTTCCCTTGATTGCTTCCGAGGAGAACTCGCAGGCGCAGTCCCCGCTTGCGGTTCGCGTATGCGAAGCCGCCCGTTCCCTGCGACCGGTGTCGACGGCCTCCGCTGCGGTGGAGTGGGATCAGTACTTGTCCGTCGTCGCGGAGGCTTGGGGTCCGGGATGGGTGCTTGGTCGGGCCGTTGCTCGGGTTCCAGAAACGATCGATGTCTCGCTCATGTCAGCTCGGGCCGGATCTCCTGCGCTCACGGCCGCGGCCAGGATCGAGGCTGACTATCGTGGGCATCGATCAGACCCTGATTGGTGGCGAGATCGACTCTCGTCGGTTGGGGACGGGTATGACCTCATGCTGGCGGTGATCGCGCTTGTGGAGCAGGCGCGGACCGCGACGATTGTTGCGGTGGCGGCCGAGCTTGACGCGGCCGTGCGGAGGCTCGATCTCAAGCAGTTCCGTGCTGTGGAGCGCGCTCTTCAGCAGGATGCCGCTTCATATCGGGTGCAGCCCCTCGACCTGCACGAGCCGTTGCGTCTGCACCGTGTGAGCCTCTCGGGTCGGGTGCTCTGGCTGATCTGGCAGCTTGCGACAGAGTCCACTCGCGAGAGAATCCCAACCTACCTCGAGAAGGAGTTGGCCGACGTGTTCCTTGCGGGGCCGACAGATGGACGTCCAGTGGTGGCGGCGGCCCGGACATCTCGGAAGGTGAAGCTCGACTGCTTCCGGCATGCGCGGCCTTCGCTTCCGGGCGGTGGGTGGGCCGATCCCACGCAGTTGGCGACGATAACGATCGGGCTTGCGAAGGAAGTCCTTGAGACGCCGGGGGCTTGGCCCATGGAGTTGGTGCAGATCGCGATCGATCGCCTGAACGCGCAAGCTGCTTCGCGCGTGACACCGCTGTCCGATGTCGCGTCGGCAAATCACTGGTTTGGCAGCCCATGATCCGTTCCCCGGGGAACTCGGGGTGCAGCCGTTCTGGCGGTGAGGCAGCTACTCGGATGTGGGCGGGGCGAAGCTCACGTGGATGCGGTTCCGGTTGAAAACATCCCAGTCGACGTGCAGGACAAAAGACTGCTGGGGATGCGCCCGCTCGATGTCGATTGAGGTGGAGAAGTCCCCTTCGTCGGTGAGTACTTTGACGGCGCTGCGCACATCCTCCGGGTCACTCTCAAGTTCCTTCGCGAGCTGATCAAGGCTCACCAGGATGTGATCGACTTCCTGCTCGTCGGTGCGGAAGAACCGAATAATCGCCTGCGCGGTGCGCTCGTGAAGCCTCTCCCAGCGGATCTTGTCTTGCCGCGCTGCTTCTCGCGCATCGAGCGGGAGCACCTCCGCAGGAAGTGGTGCGTGCGGATTGAGGAAGAGCCCGCCTGCCTCGTTCGCGCTGAGGACGTTGCAGGAGACGAGGAGGTCGACCAAGGCCCCGAAAGTGTGCGAGACAGGGAGGTTCTTCGAGGCGAGGTAGCGTGCAAAATCTGCTTGGTCTAGTTCTCGTTGGGCCTTGTCCTGGGCGTTCAGTTCGTCCGCGGTGCGGGACTCATCGGGTTCGCCGAAGTCCTCATCGAGCTCGGCGAGCTTCTCCTCTGTCCACGGCTCCAGGGGTTCCCAAACTGAGGAGTCGAGACCATCCGGAGTGTGTGGGTTCTCTGCGCGGAGCATGGAGTCGAGCGCGGTCCGCGTGATGGGGCCGGCGCTGGCGAGTTCACCGAAAAGGATTACGACGGCGGGCGGCAGAGTACTGCTCCACCCTCTGCCGAACAAGATGTCGGTGACCGTCTGCATCGGGTGTGGCTCTTCGCTCATGCATCGATTATCTCGTGTGCGGATGCGGTGGAGAATCTATGCTTCGCGATGCCCTGAGCAGCAGGCTGTTCGGTCCCATGAGCATGAAGGCTCCGCGAAGGATTCACGTCTTACTTCCTTCGGGCAACGACCTCCCGAGTGCGCGCGATTGCCAGAAGAACAAGACTGGCAGGCCCCATCGCCAGGAAGACGAGACCCATGACGAGGCACCAGAGCATCGGGATGCTGAGCCACGGTTCGCCGCCGCCCTCGATGAGTTCCTTGAAGATGTTCGCCACGAGGAAGTAGGGAGCCGCGATGAGCATGGCGGGCACGCCCCACTTGTGGCTGTCGCGGCGGTGGATGATCCGCATGATGAGCCGGAGGCTCGGCAGGTACCTGGCCAGGAAGCCGAAGGCTTTGATCACTCCCGCGGTGATACCGCTGAACATGGTGAGTTCCTCTCGTTAGCGCAGAGCTATTCAGAAGCGGCGCTAGGAGAGTTGCCCGAAGGCCTGCCCGGAGGCGGAAATGTTGATCACAGGGGTGACCGCTCTGCTTCTACTGTACGTCGAGGCGGCGCGACCGGGAACCCTCGCGTCAGAGAGTGCGTCCTCGTTCCCTCGCGGACGCTCGCCCACCCGCCTGCGGCCGAGCACGTTCAGCCGCGAGCGCATGGGCGCGCTGGATCGCCTGCGCAGCGCGGGCGTGGTCGATCTTCTGCGCCACCCCGTCCGGCTCCGGGCCGAGCGCGTCGGCGCTGGTGATCGTGTAGCGGTCGCGGTAGGCGGCGACCGTGCACGCGTATCGTGACCACGCCTCCCGCTTGCGCGGTTCGTCGGGGCGACTCCCTAGCGCCTGAGCCCACGCGGTGCCATCGGCGATCGCCTGTTCGGCGAGGGTGGCGGCTCGGTTCTCGATGAGCTGGTGCCGCTCTGCGAGCGCCTGCTTCATATCGGGGTCGGTGATCCCGACCGCGACGGGGATGAGGCCGGCGATGAGTTGCGATGCCCGGCGGGTGCGTCCGGTGCTGGCCGGTTGGGCGGTGGCGTTTGCGACGCGCCAGTGCAGCACGGAGGCGATGTCACCGGCGTCATCGAAGCCGCGCGCTTTGACGAGGCGCGGGAAGATCCGGTCAACGTCGTGGTGGTTCGCCTCGGCACGGCGAAGCTCCGCAGCGAGGGCACCGAAAGCGTCGGAATCGAGCACCGCATCCGCTTGTACGGGGCTGAGGCCGGATGCATGGATGAGGGTGGCCCAGCGGTCGTGTTGTGCTTCGGTGGCGATGGTCTCGTACTCGGCGGCGAGCTGCAGGATCGATCCCCACCGTTCCTGCTCCGCCTGGATCGTCTCGTGCACGGAAAGCTCAGCCCCGGAATGATGCAGCACCCCGTAGAGCACCCGCCGGGCTGCCTCTTCCATGTCTTCGACCTCGTGCGAGTGCGCGTGCGCGTCGTCCGGGGTGTCGGTGGCGACGTACGCGAGGTTCGCATCCTTGCCACGGGTCAAGGCGACGTACAGGTTCTCGCGGGTCATCGACGGGTCGACCAGCACATGCGAGGTGTCCACCGTCACGCCTTGCGCGCGGTACGCGGTCACGGCGTAACCCAGGTCGAGGTGCTGGGCGACGTAGTCGGCGGGGAGCACGATCGACTCGCCACGGCCTGGGCTGGCGGGGCGCACGGTCACTGATCCGTCGCGGCGCACGTTCGTGATCGTCCACCTGTTCCCGTTCTGCACCCACGAGAACCGGGTGCGCAGCTTCCGCTCGTTCTTCCGCGTGATCACCGTGTCACCGACAGACGCTTGGACGCCGCCGTCCAGGGTGACCTCGCCTCGGAGCGGGTTCACGACATCGGCGAGGATGAGCTCGGTGCGGGCGCGCAGGTTCAGCGCCGTAACCGCGTCGTCGGAGTCGGAGACGAGGATCGACGCGATCCCGGCGGCTCGGTCTGCGCGCCATGCTTCGTAGGCTCGTGCGGTCATGTCGTCGGTGGTGCCGCCGATGATCCGGTCGGCGTCCTCGTAGACTCCGATCACGTCGGGTTCCCCGAGCCGAAGCCGGAGCGATGCTCGTTTCTCCCACTCGTGCGTGAAGCGGTGGATCGTGGAGAGTTCCGGGGTGTCGTGGCGGTCGCCGGCGAGGAGCCCGAACGCGCCGGCCGCTGCTGGGGATTGGAGTTGTCCGTAGTCGCCGACGAGGAGAATCTTTGCGCCGGCTTTCGCGGCGGCCCCGGTGATGCGGTCGAGGGCGAGGGTGCCGGCGAGGCTCGCCTCGTCAACGATCACGAGCTGACCGGCTTGGAAGGTTCTGCCGGTCGTCATGTGCAGCGTCCACCATCTCGCGGTGTTCTCGGTCTTGATCCTGAGATCCCCGGCGAGCACTTCCGCAGCGACCGCCGATGGGGCCAGCCCGACCACGGACCCGGCGCCGTGTTGCTGTTCCCAGGCGGTGCGGAGCGCGAGCATCGCGGTCGTCTTCCCAGTGCCAGCCGGGCCGACGAGGAGATCAAGCTGACGGCCAGAGACCGCGATCCGGGTGAGTGCGTCGGCCTGGTCGGGGCCGAGCATCCGCCCCTCCCGATCCGGCCGCCTCGTGACCCTCTCGATGAGGGCGAGCGGGAGCTCGGGCCCGGTCAGGGTGCGCGAGCGTTCGAGGAGCCGCTTCTCCGCATCGAGCAGCGCCTCGGACGAGTACAAGGTGCCGTGGCGGGGGCGGAACGCGCTCGACCCATCCGGCCGCTGAAACCTGGCCGGCGTGGACGCGAGCTCCGGCGGCGTCAGTCGCAGCGAGGCGCGCTCGGCGGCATCGACGACCATGCCGGTGACGGCCTCCCGATCCCGCGCCGTCGCGAAACGGTACTCCATCGTCTGCCGTGCGGCCTCGGCGGTCAGGTTCCAGCGATGCCAGGTCGACCGCTTCTCACCCACCGTCTCCATGACCTTGCGGCCGATCTTCTCGATCTCCTCCAAAGGAAGGTCATCGGCACGCAACACCCGCACGGGTGCTACCGGGATCGCCTCTCGCACCCATTCCGACGCCTCCCGCCCCAGCCGCGCTGTGGCGCGCTTGCGCCATTCGGTGGTGAGGTCGGCAAGGGAGCGCACCTGCTTCTCAGGCCGGGTAGACAAGGTGGCTTGAGCGCGGAGCTTGATGATCGTCGCCGCGGACGGTTGCCGGCCGTGCTTCTGAACATACTCGGCGATGAGGCGGTCTTTCTCGGCATCGATCAGGCGGGCGCGAGTGGAGAACTCGAGCACGAGCTCTTCCGGCACCGTCCTGACAGCCCAGGCGGGGTTACGGTCACGGCCACGATCCCGCGCCTCCCATGCCACGCTGAGTAGCCGGGTGAGGTGGTCGGCGATGATCGCCTCGTGCAGTTCGGAGAGCGCGACGGTCGCGGCGTGCATCGGCCGCCCATCCAGCGACCGCCACCGCCCATCCAGCACGGTCTTCACCTTGTTCGACACGACGACATGGGTGTGCAGATGCGGATCACTGCTGCGGGAGTCGTAGTGGTCGTAGGCCGTTGCGGCAAGCCCGAAGGTATCGACCTGCGCGACCGCGCCGCCGTCCGCGCCGATCATGCCGACGCGGGTCGCGGCGACCTCTCGTTCCATGAAATCGATCACCTCGGCAATCGCCGCGTGATGCGCTTCGGCGATGAGCGCCTGGGTGCCAGCATCGGCGACCGCCCAGAGCACCGACGCCGACTTCGGAAGCGAGAACGTGTAGTCGTATCCGGCGACGGCCTTCCGAGTGCCGCGTGCGTGTTCTTCGGCTTCGATCTCCGCGACCGCTTCCGCACGCGACGCCGGGCCGAGATTCGGGTCGAGGGCTTCGACGCGCTCGGCGATGTGCTCGGCCGGGGTCTTGTACACCGGGTAGGCGCGGCCGAGCGGGTCGCCTGTCACCGGGTCGCAGCCCATCCCGATGAGGAGCTGGAGCTGCTGCTCCGATACCTCCTCGCCGGGAGTGATGCGGCCTCCGCCGAACTGGGTGAGGCCAGAGCCGAGCCACCGGCCGGGAGGGTTCCCGGCCTCGGCATAGTAACGAGTCAACGGCGTCGACAGGCTCCGGTCACCATCGCCCGCGACCACGGAGCGCAGGAGGTATTTGTAGCCGTCGCCGGCGCTCATCACCCGCATCGAGACAGTCATGCCAATAAGGTGAACCCGACATCGTCAGCGTTTCCGAAGACATGTCACTTGTCCCCATGTCTTCGTCGCTTGCCTCGTGTGCGTAATAAGGGCGATGCCAGAGATTCGACGCTTTGTGTATGAGGAGCATTCGACAGACTTCGAGTGTCTGACGGAAAGAAAGTGAACTTTCGGTAGCGGTGGTGAAGTCGTGGCCCATGGTGCACGAGCCATGCCTCATGCTGGGAGGGAAATGTCATCGCTTGAGCATCGGCCCCCATTGCCCTCAGGGTCATCCCTCGGTGTGTTCTTGGTTTTTCTTCGCCTGGGGCTGACATCGTTCGGTGGCCCCGTGGCGCACCTCGGGTACTTTCGTACCGAGTTCGTGGAACGGCGCAGGTGGCTCAGTGATCGTGCCTATGCGGACCTTGTCGCGCTGTGCCAGTTCCTGCCGGGCCCGGCGTCGAGCCAGGTCGGTATGGCTATCGGGCTGCAGCGTGCCGGAGTGCTTGGAATGGCAGCGGCCTGGGCGGGTTTCACCTTGCCCTCTGCCGTGCTGCTGCTCGCGTTCGCGTTCGGGGTCTCTGCGCTCGGCGATCTGTCTCAGGCCGGGTGGGTGCTCGGATTGAAGGCTGCTGCGGTCGCGGTCGTCGCCCATGCGGTGCTGGGCATGGCGAAGTCTTTGACGCCTGACGCTCGCCGCGCGACGATCGCCGTCGCAGTTATGGCTTCCGTCGTGCTCGTTCCCGGCTCCCTGACCATGCTCGGCGCCCTGTTCATGGCGGGCATCTTGGGGCTCCTCGTCTGCCGCCCTCAGCACGACCCCGCAGAAAGCGGAGACACTTTTCCGGTGCGGATACGACCTGCCGTGGCGGCGATCAGCCTGGCCGTGTTTGGGCTGCTACTGGGAGGCCTGCCGATCCTCACCATGCTCACCGGGAATGCGACGGTGGGCCTATTCGATATCTTCTATCGCACAGGGTCGCTCGTGTTCGGTGGCGGTCATGTCGTCCTGCCGCTGCTGGAAGCCGAGACGGTGCAGACGGGGCTTGTGGAGTCCGGCACCTTTCTTGCTGGCTACGGTGCCGCTCAGGCGGTGCCGGGGCCGTTGTTCACGTTCGCCGCATTCCTCGGTGCGGTCACCACGAGCGGCCCAGGCGGGATGGCAGGAGCGTCAATCGCCCTGATCGCGATCTTCTTGCCATCCGCGCTGCTCGTGCTGGGGGTACTGCCGTTCTGGGAGCGACTGCGCCGCATAGTCGGGGTGCAGCGTGCTCTGATGGGCGTGAATGCCGGGGTCGTGGGTTTACTCGCCGCAGCACTTTACGATCCCGTGTTCGTCGAGGGTGTTACGGGTGTCGTTTCGTTCCTCGTGGCGGTGCTCTCCTTCGTGGCACTGGCCTCGTGGAAAGCGCCGGCATGGGCGGTGGTGTTCGCCACCGCCGGACTAGGTATCGTGCTGCTGTGAACAGTCCAGATTCCAGCCGTCACTGATGTAGGTGAGGCTGGCCTGCGGTGCGGGGGCAGCGCCCGCCTGCGAAAATGAGTAGCATGAGCCGATTTCTCGCCGCAGTCAGGGCGTATCCGCTCGTCTTCGCAACCCTGCTGGTCGCGACGATTGGGCTCCTGCTCCTCGCGACGCCAGCGAGCGGCGTGGCACGGTGGATCGTGGGCGGGTACGCGCTCGCGATCGCGGCGTGGGAGGCAGTCGGGATGATCCGGCAGCTCCTACGGAAGCATGCGGGGCTCGACATTCTCGCGGTAACCGCGATCACTGCGGCCGTGCTCGTCGGGGAGCCGTGGGCGGCGCTCGTGGTGGTGCTGATGCTCACCGGAGGTGCGGCGCTCGAAGACTACGCCGAGCACCGTTCCAAGAGAGAACTCACCGCGCTGCTGCGCAAGGCCCCGCAGCAGGCCACGAAGATCCTCGACACCGAAACCTCGGCGCACACGGCGGATACAGCCACCGAGGAGGTGCCAGTCGATGCGGTCGCGGTCGGTGACCTGCTGCTCGTGCGCCCGGGCGCACTGGTGCCGGTGGACGCGATCCTCGTCTCCGAGCACGCCGTGTTCGATGAGTCGTCGCTCACGGGCGAGAGCCTGCCGGTCGAACGTCAGGCCGGGGAGAAGGTGTCGAGTGGTGCGGTGAACGGCCAGGCCGCGGTGACGATGCGCGCGGCAGCGCCGGCTTCGAAGAGCGAGTACCAGCAGATCGTGCGGCTCGTCGAGCAGGCCGCGAGCAGTAAGGCGAAGGTCGTGCGGCTCGCGGATCGCTACGCGGTGCCGTTCACGATCCTCTCCCTGGTCATCGCCGGTGTCGCGTGGGCCGTGAGCGGTGACCCGGTCAGGTTCGCCGAGGTGCTGGTGGTCGCGACCCCGTGCCCGCTGCTGATCGCGGCCCCGGTCGCGTTCCTCGGCGGAATGAGTCGGGCGGCGCGTTTCGGACTGATTGTGAAGGGCGGCGGCACCCTCGAACAGCTCTCCCGCGCCCGCTCGGCCGCATTCGACAAGACCGGCACCATCACCACCGGGAAACCCACCCTCGAACGCATCGTGGCTGCGCCGGGGTTCGACGCAGACGAAGTGCTACGCTTTGCGGCCTCAACCGAGGTCTACTCCTCGCACGTGCTCGCCAGCGCCGTCGTCGGAGCGGCGAAGCAGCGTCAGATTCCGCTCCTCGAAGCATCCAAGGCCGAGGAGTTCGCCACCAACGGTGTCGCCGCAACCCTCCGCACGCCTGAGACACCGAACACAGTGCTCGCGCGGGTCGGCAAGCCCTCCTGGGTAGGCGAATATGCGCCAATGCTTTCCGTGGCTGACCTTGCGCCAGGCGAGCTTGCGATCTACGTTGCGGCGGATGACCGCTTCGCGGGTGCGATCATCATGCGCGATCAGGTCCGCGAGGAGGCAGAGGCCGCCCTCCGTGAACTCACGACACTCGGCATCGAGCGCACCCTGATGGTCACCGGAGACGTAACCGTCACCGCTCAGCCGATCGCGGAAAAACTCGGAATCAGCGAGGTGCATGCGGAGTGCCGCCCCGCAGACAAGGTGCGCATCGTGAGCGAGGTGCGGCCGCGCCCCCTCATCATGGTCGGCGATGGCCTGAATGATGCACCGGTGCTCGCGGCCGCCGACATCGGATTCGCGATGGGTGCTCGCGGCGCGACCGCTGCGAGCGAATCGGCGGCCGTCGTCAACCGCTACGACACGCTCTCCTCGCTGCCGCGCGCGGTGCGGATCGGCCAGGATACCGTGCGGATCGCGCTGCAGAGCATCTGGCTGGGCATCATCATTAGCGTCGCCCTGATGCTCATCGCCGCGTTCGGATTCTTACCGGCACTCCTGGGCGCGTGGATGCAGGAGCTGGTCGATCTCGTTGCGATCCTCGGTGCACTCCGCGCGGTCGGCCCACGATCCGAACGCCTTGCAAGCGCCGGGCCGCACAAGACAACTACCCCCGTTCAGGTAGCACACACTCCACAAAGGAACTGATCCATGACTCCTCACTCATCTGACACGCACCATCCCGGTGAAGCTCACCTCCAGGACATCGGCCAGCGCCTGAACTGGCTTCGCGCCGGAGTGCTCGGTGCGAACGACGGCATCGTGTCGACGGCGGGCGTCGTGATCGGTGTCGCCGCAGCCGCCCCAAACAACGTGCTCGCGATCGCCACTGCCGGTATCGCCGCGATCGTCGCAGGCGCGTTCTCGATGGCTGGCGGAGAGTACGTCTCGGTCAGTACGCAGCGCGACACCGAGCAGGCGCTAATCGCCAAGGAAAAGCGGGAACTCGAGACAATGCCCGACGAAGAACTCGAAGAGCTCGCTGGCCTCTACCGGCAGCGAGGCCTCTCCGGCGAGCTCGCGCATCAGGTCGCCGTCGAACTCACCGCGAATGATGCGCTCGCCGCCCACGCGGAGGTCGAACTCGGTATCGACCACGAAGAGTTCACCAGCCCCTGGGCAGCCGCGCTATCGTCGTTCGTTGCGTTCGCGGCCGGCGCGCTGATCCCCCTTGTGATGATCCTGCTGCCCCTCGGGGAACACCGGATCTGGGTCGCGGCAGTCGCCGTCGTGCTCGGCCTGTTCCTCACGGGATGGATCAGTGCTGCTCTCGGTGGTGCTCCGCGCGGCAGGGCGATCCTGCGTAACGTGGTCATGGGCTCGGCCACAATGATCGCAACCTACCTCATCGGGCTGCTCTTCGGCGTCGCGGTCGCGTAGCACTAGTACGAGCCCAGGCAGGCGAGACACTACCGGCAACCCGATTCCCGTTTTCGTCCCTCGTCGCAGCCGTGCAACCGGGGGTTGCGTCAGGGATTGCAGCGCGCAACATCGCGCAACCCCGGCGGTGGGTCAGAAGAGCGTCAGGCCGTCGCGCTTGCTCGCCGGGGGTCGCTGCCGCGTGGGTGCCGGCAACCGTCTGGCCGATGCCTGCAACTCTTGGGGTTGCAGTCGCTCGGCGAGTACCCGCTTCACGTCGCTCCACAGATCTGGGCGGTCGAGGTGCGCGTCTTTTTCGCAGTCGCGGCGCAGCTCGTTCAGGAAGCTCGCTCGTCGTTCCGGGGTGGATAGTTGCGCGTCGTAAAAGCCGTCGAGGTCGTAGTGCGCGATGAACCCGAAATAGCCGTGGGCCGAGAGCCCCTGGTAGAGCGATCGAGTGAAGCGTTCGCGCGGGCAATCCGCCGCGATGAACCGGAGCAAGGCGTTCACGAACCTCGCCTTGTGCTCCGGAGTGCCGGAATCCCACCCCGAAGCCTCGAACTGGGCCGGCTGGTATGTCGTTCTCGCGCTCATCGGTGGTCGTCCTTCCTGAACGCTCGGTCGCGTTCGGGAAGGAGGTGCGCGCGGGTGGCTCTGCGTGTACTCACGGGCTCTGAAACCTCATCTGCAAGACGCGTGGAGGCTCGGGAGGGAGGAGGCGAAGAGGTAGCTGAGGACGCGGTGGCGGTGAGGGCTGCGGAGGCGAGGAGCCGGGCGCGGGAGCGGGGGCCGGGTCTGCGGGAGAGATGTCGGGGGTGAGCAGGGCGCGGGTATCGCGGCGTGCACCTGTGAGGTGATCAGCTCGGCGCGCTGGAACCTCGGTAGAGGGGTGCCGCCGGGATCGCAGACCGGCAGGAACCCCGATGCTCACACCTCCCGAAACGCTCGACCCCGAACCGCTCAAGGTTGGGTCGCTGTTTTCCGGCTACGGTGGCCTCGACCTCGCCGTCGAGCACGTCTTCGGAGCACGCACCGCCTGGTTCTCCGAGATCAACGAACCCGTCGCCCACGTGTTCTCCCATCACTGGCCGGATGCACCCAACCTTGGCGACATCACCATGATCGACTGGCGCACCGTCGAGCCGGTGGACATCCTCTGCGGCGGGTTCCCCTGTCAGGACGTCTCCACCGTGGGGAAGATGGCCGGCCTCGCGCCCGGCACGCGCTCCGGGCTCTGGGCGAACATGGCCGACGCCGTCGACCAGCTTCGGCCTGAGTGGGTCGTGATCGAGAACGTGCGCGGCCTGCTCTCAGCCTCGGCGATCCGCGCAACCCCCGAAGATGCAACCCTTCAAGGAGACGAACGTGCAACCCCTGACCCCGCAACCCTTCGCCATCTGGAACCCGGCCTGTGGGGTCTGGGAAACCAGCCAGCTCGACCTCTCCGGGCGCTCGGCGCCGTACTCGGAGACCTGGCCGACCTCGGGTATGACGCACGATGGATCGGCCTACCCGCTTCCCTCGTCGGCGCTCCGCATCCCCGGTTCCGCGTCTTCATCCTCGCCCGTGCCACTCTTCCGAACCCCGCTCGCCTCCGACGCGGCACGGGGCGGGGAGAACCTGGATCAAGTGCGGGCACGACGGGGAACGATCGCGCTCTCGCACCAGGTGATCGACCTCGCCCTGAACGGACCCAATGGCTCACCGAAATGGAGAGCCAAATCAGAGACACTGTGGAACCTGATCGACGGCATCTTCACCGCTGGGGAAGATATGCTGCGGCCATCGCCAGATGGGAGCACATCACCGGACGAGCTGCGCCCGCACCTGCGCTCCTGAACGACTCGGCTGGGCCTCGCCCAGCGTCCGCATTCGTGGAATGGCTCATGGGCCTTCCTTCTGGTTGGGTCACTCACTCGCTCCCTGCGCTCACCTTGAATCAACAGCTTGCAGCGCTAGGCAACGGCGTTCTGCCTCTCCAAGCAACCTTGGCACTAACCCGACTTCTCTCTCTCCTCAAACCGACCAGGAACTGACCCTCGAGCACCGAGCACTTCTTTCATTCTCGAAGAGTCGTCGCGAGACTGGCCCTGAACCAAATCTAAAATGGAGAATGCAGCGTTTTGTACCAGTGCTGGCTCAGACAAGGGTCCTGTCCAAACCTTTTAAGTCCAAGAGCTGCACTTGTGTCAGATACATCTTTGTTCGTTCTGGGTCTGCGATTGTGAGTAGCGACAAAGGCGACAGATCGCTTCTTCCCGGCGATCTCATGATCCTTGGCCCCAACCTGTCGTGCGAGAAGATTCCTAACAGCACCGTAACCCTGACAACCGTTTACGCGGATTTCGAGTATCTCGCGGACCAACTGCTTTGGGAGATGTCAACGATCTTCATTGATCGCTCGCAGGTTCTAAGCTACCTGGGCAAGACCTTCCCTGAACAAGAGGTCTTGCTGCGCCTAAATGCTGAAGATCACAAACGTCTCTCCGAACAGCTGAACCTATTGGTTTCGGTGAGCAAGATGAGTCAAAACTTCTATCAGATTCAGTCTGCATTTGGAGAAGTTTTGCAAATCCTGAATCAGCGGCTGCTACCTGTTGAGCTACTGCAAAACAGAGGGCTGGGCACTCCAACAGTCAGGCGGACCGGGGTGAATAGTTTCAAGATCGTTTCAAGAGAGGCGGCTGCAATTCGGGGGCTGATTGAGCGGGAGCCGTCGCGGCGCTGGACGTTAGCGGAGCTCGCGCAGATCGTTCATCTTTCCCCATCTCAGTCATACAGACAGTTTGTAGCCGCTTACGGCACAAGTCCCCTCGGTTACCAAACGATTCAACGAGTTCGATTCATGGCACATTGCCTGCGAACAACTCGCACTCCGGTGAAAGAGATAGCCCGCGAGGCTGGATGGCGAGATGCGGGCCATGCTGCCGAAATCTTTCTTCGGCATTTCGGGCAGACACCAACTGGTTATCGTTCTTTCTTCGGGGATCAAAGCATGACTTCGGCCGAACTAAGCCTGTTGGTCGATACTCTCATCCCAGGCCAACCTTCCTTCCGCTAAACATATTCGGACTCGCTGGGTTCAATGAAGAAGCTATCGGTTACCTGCCCGCTTAGGATCCACATCCTCTGCGGAGTTCTCGGCGTACCTCAAGGTGACTGGGTCGCGTGTGTTGCGCGTCTCGTCGAGAGGAGCCGGGGATCATGGCGGGAAGAAGGAGCAGCGAGGAGCTTCGGGCTGTGCGCGAGGCGCAGGTCGAGGAGCTGCAGGAGACGCTAAATGCGTCGGTTGAGGCGTTGGTCACGGGCGAGGACTGGAAGCGAGCGCTGACGTTCGTGGCGCAGTTCCGTAAGCGCAGCGTGAACAATGTGCTGCTGATCTTCGCGCAGCACGAGGCCGCGTTCGCTGGCGGCCTGGTGCCTGATCCGTACCCGACGTATGTGGCTGGGATGAAGCAGTGGCAGTCGCTCGGGCGTGAGGTGATCGACGGGCAGAAACCGTATGGCATCCTCGCGCCATTCAAAGCGCGGTTCGCGTCAGCGACGCCGAGCAACCCGGATTCGTGGCGGAGGCTCAAGCCACGCGAGCGGCCGAGGCCGGGCGAGTCGGTGCGGGAGCGGATGATCGGCGTCACGCCCGCCCGAGTGTTCGACATCTCCCAGACCGAGGGTGCGGAGGTACCGCTCCCACCGCGTCCGAAGCTCCTGGAAGGCGAGGCACCTGCCGGACTGCGAGAGGGCCTGATCGGACAGATCTCGGCGGCGGGGTACGAGTTCCGGCAGGTGCCGCATGAGCAAGAGATTCGCGGCGCGAACGGGCTCACACATTGGAACGAGAAATGGGTCGCGGTGCGCACGAACATGGACGATGCCGCGCAGGCGAAGACCCTCGCGCACGAGCTCGCCCACATCCGCCTGCATGACCCCGACGACGAGGACGCGACCCGGCATCGCGGGATCGCGGAGGTCGAGGCGGAGTCGGTGGCGCTGATGATCGGTGCCGCGCACGGCATGGATACCGCCGCTTACACGATCCCGTATGTGTCGGGGTGGGCGGCGACCGTGGACGGGAAGGACCCGGTGACGGTCGTGAAGCACACTGCCGAGCGGGTGCGGCAGATCGCCGTCTCGATCCTCGACCAGCTCGATACCGTGCAGCTTGGCACCGGGGAGCCTCCCGGCCTCGTCCGCGAGCCTCCTGCTCGTGCTGCGTCGAAGCAGCCGGCACGCACCGGCCGCACCTCCACTGCGAGGTCGCGCCCCGCACGGGCAGCCGAACCGGCGCGCAAGCCAGTCGACGCGCGAGGGCTGTCATGAGCGCCGGCCAGCTCCTCACCCCGGTCGCGGGCATGACGCTTGCTGAGGCCGCCCAGCACTATGCGAGCCAGGGCGTGCCGGTGTTCCCCTGCGTGCCCGGCGAGAAGCGGCCGCTCGTCGCGCACGGCTTTCACGATGCGACCGCCGACCCCGGGCAGGTCGCGGCGTGGTGGCAGAGATGGCCGGAGGCGAATATTGGCATCCCGACCGGTCCCGCGTCGGGGGTCGAGGTCGTCGATGTCGATGTGAAGGGCGATCCTCCGCGCGGCCCCGAGTCCTGGCAGCGCGCCACCCGGACCGGCCTCCTCGACGGCTGGGTCGCGCACGTCGTCACCCCGTCGGGCGGGCTGCACGCCTACTATCCAGTGGCGGAGGCCGAGCAGCGGTCGTGGGCGTCCGGCACCGCGCAGCTCGACTTCCGCGGCACCGCCGGCTACATTATCGCCCCGCCCTCCCGCGCGCTTGTTGGCGGTGAAGTGGCGGCGTATCAGCTTCTCGAACTCTCGCCTGATCCTGCTCGGCCGGTGGATGCGGGCGCGTTGCGGGAGTTCCTGGACCCGCGGCCGCCGCGTGCGTCGTGGCAATCGCCGTCGTTTCGCGGGAGTCTCGAAGAGCGCACCGCGCATATCGCGGCATGGCTGAGCGGGCGGAGCGAGGACCGGAACGTTGGCCTGTACTGGGCGTCCTGCCGTCTCGCCGAGAACGGGGCCACGCTCGCGGAGGCGTTCGATGCGCTCGGGCCAGTTGCCGAGGACATCGGCCTGCCACCGAGGGAGATCGAGCGGACGATCCGCTCCGCCTACCGCGCCCCTGCGCAGCCGGCCCCTGCGCAGGGCAATGCGCGGCAGTCGCAGGCGCGGCGGGAGCCAGCCAGTCGAGGGCGGGTGCTCGCATGACGACGACGGTGGTGCGAGGAGGTGGCCGGCTTGCGGTCGTGACGGCGGTGGCGGGCACGGTGCTGATTGCGGCGGGCGCATTCTGGCTCTCCTTTACCTCGCTCGCGGACCTGGCGCGCCGTTCCGGGATCGATGTCGGGCAGGCGTGGGCGTGGCCGTTGATCGTGGACGGGATCATCGTCGTCGCAACGGTCGCGGTCGTTGCGCTCGCGGGCACCCGGCAGGCGTGGTATCCGTGGCTGCTGCTGATCTGCGGGGCGGGTCTGTCTGTGACGGCAAACTCCATCCATGCGCTCGTCGCCGCCGATGCCGATGTGCCCGGTGTGCTCGCGGCGTCGGTCGCGGCGGTACCGCCGGTGGTGTTGCTGTCGATCACGCACCTCACCGTCATCCTCACCCGCCACCACAACACTGCCCCCGCGAACCCGGAAGAGACCTTCACGACGGCCGAGGAAGGGGCGGCGTTGCCGGTTTCGTCTGCGGTGGTCTCGGCGACGTTCCCGCTGCCCTCGATCATCGACGCCCGCCCGGCCGTCGCGGAGGCTCCCCGAGCGGTGCCGGGTGGTCGGGGTGTTGCGGAGGCGTTGCGCGCGGAGGGGTGGTCGAACAAGAAGATCGCCCGGCACCTCGGCGTCCATGCCTCGACCGTCGGCCGCTGGTTCGTCCCCGATCAGCACACCGTCGCCGGACAGACACCTGAGCCAGCCGAAGACGATCTCGAACCTGAACTTGACCCTGCATCCGTTCTTGACGAGGAGGAGGAACCCTCATGAATCCCGACGATCAGACCCCAGAGTTGGGGCCGCCGGAGGCCGCGCGCTCGCGGCTGCATCCGGCGCTTGCGGCGGCGATGGCCGCCGAACGCGCCCGGCCGGCCGAGGAGGCTGCGGCGGAGCGGTCGATGCTCGCCACGCACCGCGACCCCTCACTCACGCGGCAAGACACCGCTCCTACGCGCACTGGAACTGCCGAGGCCGAGACACCGGAGCCGGAGGGGTGGCAGCGCACGCAGGTGCGGTGGGTGCGCCCGGCGGAGCTGATCGCCGGCGGCGGTGCTCGAGTGACCGGGTGGGGCGTGGACCTCAGAGCCGAGCTGCTGCGTCGCGCCCGCGAATCCGTGCACGAGCGCCGCGCCGTCCGGGCGGAGCGTCCTGAGCGGAGCGAGCGTGCGAAGCGGCTGCCTGATCTGTCGATCGGCGGGCGCCGGAGAACCCCCGCACGCCGCGAGGCCGAGCGCGCGGGGATGGGGCTGAGGTGAGCTGCCATGTCCGCACGCATCGACTTGCTCGCGCAGGACCTTCCCGCCCCCATGCAGCGCTGGCGCACCACTCCGGTAGGAGGTGCCATCATCATGACCAGCCATCGCAAGACCAGAACCCCCGCGACCGCGCCCAGAACTCCGGGCAGGGCGCGGGGGTTCGAGCATCCCGAAGGACTCCGCGCCCTGCTGATACGCCTGCAAGGGCAAGGCCAGTGGGCGTGGCAGCACGACCCCGAAGTGACCGCACTCATGCGGCACGCCGCCGACCGCTACGCCGCGCTCGCCCGCCGGCACGGCTTGGACCCGTGGGAGGCCGCCGCGGCGGCGTTCGATGCGATGCGGACCGGGGCGGTGCGCCGCGCCGACGATCCCTGGGCGGTCGTCACCCGTGCCGTGCAGGTGACCTGCATCGCCGAGGAGCGCGCGAACGGGCTCTTGTGTTCGGTGCATCAGGCGCGCAGGCCGAAGTTCTCCGCGCACCACGACGCCGAACGCTTCTCCGACCGGGAGAACCCGCTCACCGACTACCATCCCAGCTTCCGCGCCCCCGACCCCTTCGCCGAGGTCGCCGAAGCTGAGGCGGATGAAGCCGCCGGGCGGGTCGCCCCGGCGATCGAGGATTGCGTCGCGTTGTTTCACTTCCTTGGCTGGCCGGAAGAGGCGGCACGTTCCGGGATCGAGTACATCGTGACGCGGCTCGCCGAGTGCCCGTCGCGTGCCTCGGCGTTCGAATCGCTGCGCCGCGACTACCACGCCCGCGCCCTCCTCGACCTTCCGGCCGGGTCGTGGCTGTCGATGCTGCGGGTCGTGCTCGGCAACCCCGACCCGAACCTCGCCCACACTTCCGCAGCACGCGGCGTGCTCCATCGGCTCGTGAACGAAGAACCCCTCCGCTCGCTCCTCACGGATGAGGCCGTGCTGTCGGAGGTGGTGCTCTCCGCTCCGGGAGGGGGCGGGTGCCGTGGCTGCGAGTAGCCCTGGGCATATCGAGCTGGAACGCGCCCTCGACTCCATCGTCGTCGGCACGCGGCATCGCACCGATCTCGGCGACATCGACGCCCTCGTGGAGTCGATCAGCCGTGTCGGCCTGTTGCAGCCGATCACCCTCACCCCGGACGGGGTGCTCGTGTGCGGGTGGCGCCGCTACCACGCGCTACGCCGGCTCGGGCATCGCACGACGAACGTGTGGATCAGGTCCGGGCTCACGGACCGGCTCAGCCAGCTCCTCGCCGAGCAGGACGACAGCGCCATGCACAAACCTTTGTCGCTGATCGAGGCGGAGTCGCTGTACCGGGAGCTGAAAGCCGTGATGGCCGAGGACGCTGCGCGCCGGCAGGAGGCATCACGCTTCGGCAGCACCACCAGGGAATGCGGAGATGATGCGGAAGCCGGCGATATTGCGGGAGTCTCCGGTGCCGTCGAATCGACGGCACCGCGCTCCGCCGGGGAAGCACGGGTGCAGGCCGCCCGCATGGTGACCGGGCGCGGCTCGCAGACGATGCTCGAACAGATCGGCCGCCTCAAGGACCTCGCGTGCGACGACACCCGCCCTGAGCACATCCGCGCCCAGGCCGTCGAGGAGCTGGCGCGGATCGAGGCCGGCGGGAAGGTGCATGGCTCGCACCTGCGCATGAACGCCGCGCTCTCGCTCGATGAGCTCGACCGCCTTGTCACCGACCCCGGCACGCCGGAGATGGTGCGGGCGCAGGCCGCGACCTCCGCCGCCGAGGTGCGAGCCGCAGGGCACGAGGCGCGCACGGCGGAGCTTGCGCAGCTCGCCGCCGACGCAGTGGCCCGGATCACCGCGGCGAAGCGCGCCGGGAAGAAGAAGGGGAAGCCCGAGGCGCGACCGCGGCTGGCGCTCGTGATGCTGCCGCCGCGCGCGTTCCTCGCCTTGTGGGCGGACCTGGACGGGTGGACGACCCGCTACGAGGCCGCCGAGATCGCACAGGCGCTCACCCCCTCAGAGTGGGAGCGGGTCGAGCGGGTGCTCGCCGAGACCATCGCCTTCCTTACGATCATCCGCGACCTCCGCACCGAAGCTGCCAAAGCCGCCAACGATGCCGCCGCTGAGCCGCGGCGGGGCGGGGTGCGGGCGGGCTGACCCAGGGCGCGGGGTGCGCACCTCCTGAGCATCGACTTCCAGGAGGTTCCGCATGGACCCGAACGCTGACCGCCCGCCCCGCAGGCTCTTCATCGCCGCAGCAGCCGGCGCGGCCGTGCTCCTGCTGCTGATCGGCGTCGGCGTCTACGGTCTCCTCCGCGGCCCCGCCACCCCGCACACGCTGGCGACGCCTGCGAGCCCCGCCGAGGAAACGCGGCAGCCGAGCTTCACACCGCGCCCGGTGCCCGAGACCTCGAACGGAGAGGCGTTCGCGCGGTCAGTGGCGGAGCGGCTGTTCGGGTGGGATACCGGCCTCGAGTACGGGCCGGCCGACTACATGCAGCGCCTCGTCGATGTCGCCGACCCCGCAGAAGCGCCGGGCCTGGCCGCGGATGTGCGCGGCTACTTCCCGGAGGCGAGCGCCTGGGGGGAGCTGCGGCAGTACCAGACCCGGCAGTGGATCGAGGTCGAGAGCATCGTCGTGCCTGCGGATTGGGCGGCGGCGAAGGCCCAGGCCGGTGCCGGGCAGCTCCCGCCCGGCGCGATCGCCTACACGATCACCGGCACCCGCCACCGCACGGGCGTGTGGGATGGGCGGGAGACCTCGGATGCGCGCCCGGTCGCGTTCACGATCTTCGCCGCCTGCACCAGCGGCGATGGGTGCCGGCTGCTCCGGTTCTCCGCCGTTGACCAGCCACTCCGGTAGCCCAGGGCTCTGCTGATGGTGAAGAAGCTGTTGATCCTCGGCCTGGTGCTCTTCTGCCTGGGTCCGTCGGTCGCGATCGTGAGCGTCGGCGCGCTTCTCGGCCCGGTGCTGTGCATCACGGGATCGCTCACGGTCGGGCCGATCCCGGATTCTCTCACCGCGACCACCGCGGACGGCACACCGGTCACGCTCGACCGGACGCAGCTCACCCATGCGGCGACCGTGATCACGACCGGGGCGGGCATCCCCGGCGTCGGACAGCCCGGCGTTCGGGTCGCGCTCACAGCCGGGCTCACGGAGTCGCGGTTGCGGATGCTCGCGAACACTGGCGCCTACCCCGAGTCGGGGTCGTTCCCGAACGACGGCGACGCCTCAGACCATGACTCGCTCGGCATCTTCCAGATGCGCCCGCAGGCTGGGTGGGGCACGGTCGCGGAGCTCATGGATCCCGTGTATCAGTCCCGAGCGTTCTACGGTGGCCCCGACGGGCCGAACTATCCGTCACCCAAGGGGCTGCTCGATATTCCCGGCTGGCAGCAGATAGACCCAGGAGCTGCGGCCCAGGCGGTCGAAGTGTCCGCCTATCCGGACAGGTACCGGAACTGGGTGCCCGTCGCGGATGCGATCCTCACCGCGCTCACGAAACCCGCCAATAGTGGTGGAGGGGGCACGAGCGGGCCGGATCCGGTGCCGGAGACTTCGCGCATCGTGTTCCCACTCCCAGAAGGCACCTACACCAGCACCGATTCATTCGGGTGGCGTTCGGATCCGTTCACCGGGGAGCGCGAGTTTCACTCTGGCAGCGACCTCGCAGCGGCTGACGGGACCCCGATCTCGGCGATCGGGGACGGGCGGGTGACGGTCGCCGAGTTCTCCGCCGGGTGGGGTGGCCTCATCATCGTGGAGCACACCGTCGGAGGCGAGCGGGTCGCGTCGTACTACGCGCATATGTGGCAGGACGGCATCTACGTCACCGCCGGAGAAACCGTGACCGCGGGGCAGCACATCGGCGATGTGGGCTCATCGGGCCGCTCCACCGGCGCGCACCTGCACATCGAGATCCGCCCGGGCGGGCAAGGACAGCCACCCGTGGACGCGGTCGAATGGCTCTCCCAGCACGGGGCCGTCGCCACAGGCGACCACGGACCTCGGCAGGGCGGCTGCCAGATCGGGGCCGGCGCATGAACGTGTTTCCCGACTTCGGCGCAGTCACTGGCGCGGACGGGCTGACCGAGGCGGTCGCGGCGATGTTCACGATCGTGCTCATCGCCTCAGTTTTGACGCTCCTGATCTCCGCGATCGCGTGGGCGATCTCCTCCTCGACCGGGAACCCCTACACGGCACAGAAAGCCCGCGTCGGCGTGTTCGTCGCCCTCGGCGCTGCCGCTCTCGCCGGGGCCGCCGTCGCGTGGACGAATTTCCTCATCACCGTTGGCGACACCCTCTGATCTCGCTCTGACCTGCCACGTTCTGCCGGATCGCCGGGGCGCACCTGCCTGCTGGTGGACGAGTCGCGTCCCCGCATCGACAGGAGGACCACCCGTGATTGACATCAACCCGAACAGCGACGGGCTCCCCGGGATCGCGCAGCTGCGCGAGATCGTGGGCGCGGTCATGACGGCAGGGCTCATCCTTGCCGTGCTGGCGCTGATCGTCTCGGCGATCATCTGGGGCTTTGGAGCGAACAGCAGCAACCCACACTTGGCGTCCAGGGGAAAAACCGGGGTGCTCGTGTCCTGCGGGGCTGCGATCCTGTGCGGTGCGGCGGTCACGCTGATCAACTTCTTCTGGACTGTCGGCCAGGCCGTCAACTAGCTGGGGTCGGTGAGTCACGGTGAGTATCTGCGACGTCCCGATCATCTCCACCGTCTGCACCGCCGTCGGCGAGGGCCCTGCTGGGCTATTCTTCGGTTGGGTCGCGGACGCGATGGGGCTGGCCGTCTCCACACTGTTCCAGGGCATGTGGGAAGTGTTCTCCACCACGACCGCCGTGGACATCACCTCGGACGGATACATCCGCGTCTACAACGTTCTCTTCGGGATCGCAGTCGTCGTGACCCTCCTGCTGTTCTGCTTCCAGCTCATCGCAGGGCTCGCCCGACGCGACCCCTCAGCATTGACGCGCGCCGGTATCGGAGTCGCGAAATCGGTGCTGGGGTCGTTCGTGCTGATCACTCTCACCGCGCTGCTCCTACAGGTCACCGATCTGCTGTCGGTCGGAATCATGCAGGCCGCCGGCGAAACCATCGAGAGCATGGGCGGCCGGCTTGCGCTCCTCACCGCCGGCCTCACCGTCGTCGGAGCAACCAGCGGGGCCGGGGCACTGCTGATGATCTTCCTCGCCGGCCTCATGATCGCCGCAATCTTCATCCTCTGGTTCTCGCTCCTGATCCGCAAAGCGCTGCTGCTGGTCGCGATCGTGCTCGGCCCCATCGCCCTCGCCGGTCTCACCTGGGAAGGGTCGCGCGGATGGTTCGGCAAGTGGGCGACCTTCGTGGTCGCCCTGATCGCCTCGAAACTCGTCGTGACCGTCATCTTCCTTGTCGCACTCACCCAGGTTGCGACCCCGATCACTTTGGATCTTGCCGTCCTGTCGGAACCCATTGCCGGAATCGTGCTGCTGTTCATCGCGGCCTTCGCCCCCTACATGGTCTACAAGTTCCTTTCGTTCGTGGGCTTCGACATGTATCAGGCGGCGTCGATGGAGCAGGAAGCGAAGTCGGCGCTCAACCGCCCCCTCCCGATCCCGTCCAAACCGAACGCTGGTCAGGCGAAGCAGGTGCTCGACGGTGCCGGGTCGAAAGGCAAGCCAGCCGCGCCCGAACCCGCCCCTGCATCATCTGTGACTCCCGCCGCCCCCGCGGAGGGAGCCGCGGCCGGAGGCAGCACGGGCGGTGCCGGAGCGGGCGCGGGCGGCGGTGCGGCTGCGGGAGGAGGCGCGGCGGCTGCCGGGCCGATCGTCGCTGGTGCCGTGATCGTGAAGGAAGCCGTCGAAACGGCCGCGACCGCAGGTCCCGCGCTCGGCGGGGCGATCGGGGAAGTCGCCGACGGACACGCGGCATCGGCTGGCGAGAGTTCCGCCCCGCCGCCTGCGACCTCGCAGGCGCAACAGCCGCCGACGGTGCTCCCGCCACCGAGTTCGCGGCCATCCGATGCCGGATCGGAGGGGTGAGCGGTCATGTCCAGCACCAGCACCCCGTTCGAGCTGCAGACGATCCAGTTCTCAAGGCTCACCCGCCGCGGCATCCTGCTCGGCTTGTCGCTGTCGCAGTTGATCGTGCTCGCCTGCGCGCTCCTCGTAGTCGTCGTCGCGCTGTACACGAGCGGCGGTGCGGGGCTTGCCTGGTCGTCGCCCGCGTGGCTGACGCTCGCGGCGATCGCGTGGGTGCCCGTCAGTGGGCGCAAGCTAATCGAGTGGGCGCCGATCATCAGCCGATGGCTGCTCCGCACCCGTGCGAAGCAGACACGCTATCGCCGCCGCATGATCCGGCCCCGCCCGGCCGGCACCCTCGCCCTGCCCGGCGACCTCGCAGCCCTGCGCGAGTGGCACGATCCCGAGACGGGGGCGGCGATGATCCACGACCCGCACGCGCAAACCTTGACGGCGATGTTGCGGGTGCAGCATCCGGCGTTCGTGCTCCTTGACCCGGCCGAGCAGCAGCGCCGCGTCACCGGCTGGGGTCGCGTTCTCGCCGCCGCGTGCCGGTCCGGCAGGATCGCCCGCATCCAGGTCATGGAGCGCACCCTGCCCGATTCGGGGTCGGGGCTTGCCGAGTGGTGGCGGCAGCATGGCACCGATGACGGCTCCTGGGCGGCCACCACTTACCGGGAACTCATCGAGCGTGCCGGCCCCGCCGGCGAACGCCACCAGACGACCATCTCGCTCGCGCTCGACATGCGCGCCGCCACCCGGCAGATCAGGAGCGCGGGCGGCGGGATGGGCGGGGCGGCGGTGGTACTCAGGCAGGAGATGCAGTCGTTGCAGACCGCGCTGCGCAGCGCGGAACTCGCGTTCGCGGGGTGGCTCACTCCGGGCGATGTCGCCCTGATCCTCCGTACCGCCTACGACCCCGCCGCAGGCCCCGCCCTCGAACGCCACGGCGCCCTCGGCCGTGATCTTGCCACGGCCGGCCCGGTCGCGGTGAACGAGGCGTGGGATCGGCTGCGCTCCGACAGCGGCCACCACGCGGTGCTGTGGATCAGCGAATGGCCCAGAGCGCAAACCTTCCCAGGCTTCCTCGCCCCCTTGGTACTCACCGGCGGCGTGCTCCGCTCCCTGTCGCTCCACTATCTCCCGGTGCGCGCCGACCAGGCGGCGCGCGACCTGCGGAAGAAGAAGACCGAGATGATCGCCGACGCCGCACAGCGCCGGAAGATCGGGCAAGTCGAAGACACCCAAGCCAGTGCGGAGTTCCAGGACGTGCTGCAACAGGAGAGTGAGCTGACCGCGGGGCACGGCATCCTCCGGGTGATCGGACTCATCTCCGTCTCCGCACCGACCCCGGGTGAGCTCGATGCGGCGGTCGCGCAGATCGAGCAAGCCGCGATCCAGTCCTCCTGCGAAACCCGCAGGCTCGTCGGCCAGCAAGCACAGGCATTCACCGCAGCCGCGCTCCCGCTCTGCCGTCCGCTCTGATCCTGCCTGCGGGTATCCCGGAAGGCCCTGGCGCACCTGGCAGAAGACACCACTCCCCGGAAGGAGCCGATCATGCCCACCCTCCTCGAAGACGCGCAGGACGTCTCTGCTGCTATGCGGAACTTCGCAGATTCGCTTCGCGACGCCGCCGAGCCCGGCGACATCTACCCGATGCTCGGGGAACTCCTCGGCACTTCCCGTTCGCTCACAGCGGTGTTCAACAGGATCTCGGTCGCACTCGCAGACTATCGCCCGCAAGCGACCGACGACCAAGGCAACCCGGAAGCCGGGGCGAATGCCGTGCAGCACACGCTGATCCGGCTGCGGGAGGCCAGGAGTCTCACCGTTCAGTTGGAAGCCGCACTCGATCAAGCCTCGCAATCGGCGGGCACCATCGCCTGGCGCGCGCCGGCCCCCGCTCCTGCTCCGGCACCGCAGCCGCCCCGCTACGTCAACATCGTGTTCTTCCAAGGAGAGGAGGCCGACCGGATCATCGAGACGATCACCATGCACGGCCTGGATGCCGCGTTCGAGCAACTTACCGGGCACGATCACGGCGACGAGACCTTGGACGCTGCCCTCGAGAACGGGTACCTCTACGACCAGCCCCCGACGGGACAGCTCGACCAGGTCGCGACCCGCGACGTGTACACGATGGTCTATAACCCCTTCATGGGGCATGTCGGCCTCTACCGGGAATACGACGCCCTCCCCGATCCCACACTCCTCGGTATCGAAGACCCGCCCGCACACGCCGCTGCCGCAGTGGCGCAGGTGCGGAAGGTATCGCGGGCGGATCGCCTCGGCACCCCGCGAGTGGTCCGGGCCGCCTATCCGACGCGGGCGAGCCTGCGTGGGCGGGGTGCGTGACCGGCCGCCACGCCTCCGATCAGGGGCGACTGCATACCTCGGTGCTCGTCGGCCCGGAAGGCGAACACCGCGCTCAACGCCGGGCACGCCGCGAGGCCGCCGCCCGGCTCCATGCTGAAGCCCGTTCCGCCCAGGCCGCATCGGCGCGGGCGGAACGGGAAGCGCAGCGGGAGGAACGGCGTGCGACCAGCTACCTGCCCCGAGCCGGAGAAGCCGGGGCGGCGTCGCTTCGCACGCCGGGCAGGTTCCGGCTCCCGCGCCACCAGGACACCTCGGCGACCCTCGCCGGGCACTACCCGTTTCTCGCGGAAGGTGGCCTCGGCTCGGCCGGCACCTTTGTCGGGCAGGACCTCTACTCGGGTGGCTCGTTCGTGTACGACCCGTGGGAACTGTACCGGCAGGGCGTCATCACCGCCCCGAACATGATCCTCGCCGGCATCGTCGGCAGCGGGAAGAGCTCTCTCGCAAAAGCGCTGTACACGCGGGGGCTGCCGTTCGGGCGGCGCGTCTACGTCCCCGGAGACCCGAAAGGCGAACACACCTCCGTCGCTCGCGCCGTCGGCGGGCGCGCGATCCTCCTCGGACCCTCGCTGCCCGCACGCCTGAACCCCCTCGATGCCGGATACCGGGCCGCAGGGATCGCGGACGAGGATTGGAAAGCGCAGGTCGCCGCCCGCCGCCGCGATCTCATCGGCGCACTGTCAGAGACGGTGCTCGACCGTCGCCTCTCGCCGGTCGAGCACACCGCGATCGACGTGGCGCTCGCTGACGCCGTGCGCTCTGCTGAGGTGCCGATCCTGCCGATGGTCGTCGAGCGCATCCTCGAACCCTCACCCGACGACGACCCCGACGGCAGGCTCGCGGAAGACGGCCGCATGGTCGGACACGCACTCCGCCGCCTCGTCGCCGGCGACCTGTCCGGCATGTTCGACGGGCCATCCACGGAGACCTTCGACCCGACGCTGCCGATGCTCTCCCTCGACCTCTCCCGCGTCGCCGAGAACAGCGCCCTGCTCGCAGTACTCATGACGTGCAGCTCGGCCTGGATGGAGGCCGCCCTCCAAGACCCGAACGGCGGCCGGCGTCTCGTCGTCTACGACGAGGCCTGGCGGCTCATGTCCTATCCGAGCCTCCTTGCCCGGATGGATGCGCAGTGGCGGCTGGCTCGTCATTTCGGGATCAGCAACCAGCTCATCTTCCACAAGCTGACCGATCTGGAGAACGTCGGAGATAGCGGGTCGCGGATGCGCGCCCTCGCCTCTTCGCTGCTCGCGAACGCGGAAGTGCGGGTGGTGTACCGGCAGGCGAGCGACCAGCTCGGCGCGACCTCGGAAACCCTCGGACTCACCGGCACCGAACGCTCCCTCCTCCCGACCCTCGGCATCGGCCAAGGCCTGTGGAAGATCAAGGACCGCAGCTTCGTCGTACAACACCAGCTCCACCCAGCAGAATTTGAGCTCTTCGATACTCGCGGCCGGATGCTCTAAGACTCCCGTAAGTTCACGATTCGTGAACCCTGAAATGGTGGGAACTCACGGGTCCAGGTGCTGTTTCAGCGTATCTGGACCCGTGAGTTCGTGCGGGTCAGGCTGGGGTCGCGGCGAGGCGGTTTTGCGCTTCCCATGCCTGGGTCGCGACCTGGACGGCGTCCCATGGGGAGCCGAGGGGTGGGGTGTAGGAGAGGTCGAGTTCGGTGATCTGCTCGATGGTGAGCCCGGCGTAGAGGGCGGTGGCGTAGGTGTCGACGCGTTTGGCGACCTCGGTGCCGCGCCTGCCGACGAGTTGCGCGCCGAGCAATCGGCCATCGCGGGTGTTGCCGGTGATGCGGAAGTGGATGGGGTGCGCGCCGGGGTAGTACCGCTTGTGATCGTCGGCCGCCGCCGCGATCGTCGAGGGCGTGTATCCGGCGGCGATCGCCTCGTGATCGCGCAGGCCGGTGCGGGCGGCGACGAGGTCGAAGACTTTGACGACCTGGGTGCCGACGGAGCCTTGGAAGGCCCGGTTGCCGCCGAGCGCGTTCTCTCCGGCGATGCGGCCCTGCTTGTGGCTCGTGGTACCCAAGGGCAGGTACGTCTGGCCCAGGAGGCGGTGGTGGGTGATGATGCCGTCGCCGGCGGCCCATACGTGCGGGAGCCCGGTGCGCATGTGCTCGTCGACGACCACGGCGCGTCCCGCGCCGAGGCGTGCCCCGGCCCGTTCGAGCAGTTCGGTGTTCGGCCGGACACCGACGACGACGAGGACGAGGTCCGTGGTCTGCGTGAATGGCTGGCCGGCGCGGGTGCCGGTGACGGTGAGGCCGGCCGGGGTCTTCTCGATGCCGGTGACGGTCGTGCCGGTGACGACCTCGACCCCATGCGTGGTGAGCTCGTCGTGGACGAGGGTGCCGAGTTCGGGGTCGAGGGTGGAGAGCACTTCGGGGCCGCGTTGAAGCTGGGTGACCGTCATGTCGCGGGTGATGAAGGCTTCGGCCATCTCAAGGCCGACGTAGCCGGCGCCGACGATGATCGCGGACTGCGGCTGCCGCGCGGTGAGGTCGTGGTCGAGGGCGAAGGTGTCGCCCATCGAGTGGATGAC
>NZ_KZ984015.1 GCF_003569785.1 Leucobacter sp. wl10
TCATCAGGGTGTTGCGACAACCAATTGAATCCGCCATGACCGCCGCGATCCCTATGCGACCACGCCGCGCTGCACCAGCTCGCGCGCCAGCTTCAGATACGCCTCCGATGCGGCGTTCGACGGCGCGTAGTCGAGGATCGGCTTGGCTGCGATCTGCGCGTCGGGCAGCTTGACCGTGCGGCCGATCACGGTGTCGAACACCTTGTCGTCGAACGCGTCGACGACGCGCTCCAGCACCTCGCGCGCGTGCAGGGTGCGGGAGTCGTACAGTGTGGCGAGGATGCCGTCGAGCTCGAGCGCCGGGTTGAGACGATCCCGCACCTTGTCGATGGTCTCGACCAGCAGGGCGACGCCGCGCAGCGCGAAGTACTCGCAGGCGAGCGGGATCAGCACGCCGTGGCTCGCGGTGAGCGCGTTCACCGTGAGCAGACCGAGCGACGGCTGGCAGTCGATGAGTACTACGTCGTAGTCGGCCGCGACCTTGCGAAGCACGCCGGCGAGGATCTGCTCGCGGGCCACCTCGGTGACGAGGTGCACCTCCGCGGCCGAGAGGTCGATGTTGGCGGGGATGATGTCGAGACCGGCGGTGTCGGTGGGCGTGATCGCGTCGCGCGGATCCTTCACCTTGCCCAGCATGAGGTCGTAGATGGTGGGCACGTCGTGCGCCGGCACGCCGAGGCCGGCCGAGAGGGCGCCCTGCGGATCGAAGTCGACCGCCAGCACCCTGCGTCCGTAACGCGCGAGCGCCGCTGCGAGGTTGATGGTGCTGGTCGTCTTGCCGACGCCGCCCTTCTGGTTGCACATCGCGATGATGCGCGCGGGCCCGTGGCGGTCGAGCTTGCGGGGCGCCGGGATCACACGATCGGGTCGCCCGGTCGGTCCCAGCCCGACCTGCTGCTTCGCCATTCCGGTCCTCCTCTCGCTCGCTAACGCTCAATCCTATCGCGGCGGAAGGAGCCCGCCCGCGCCCCGACCAACCGCCGCGTCTCGCGCGCATCGTCAGCGCGCGAGGATCAAGCGCTGCCGCCCCTCCACCAGACCATCGAGACGCGCCACGGTCACCTTCGTCGCGGTCATGTCGGCGCTCAGCTCGGCGATGTCGCCCCTCAACTCCGTCCGCAGCTCGGCGATGTCGCCCCTCAACTCGGTTCGCAACTCCGCGATGTCGCCCCTCAACTCGGTTCGCAGCTCCGCGATGTCGCCCCTCAGCTCCGTCCGCAGTCCACCCATCTGCCGAACGACCCAGGCGAACCCTGCGAAGATCCCGCCGCCGAGCGTGACCATCAGCCCGAACGCCGAGACGACGATCGCGATGACCTCGGTTGACACGTACACACCTCCATTCTGGTTCAGGGATCCCCCTTCCACCACTGAAAACTACGCGACTCCCGTGGGCAGCACAGGTCCAAAACGAAGAAAGTGCATAAGTGACCGAAGCTCCCGCAGGGCACCAACATTGTGAGCGAAGAAGCAAGCGCCGCGAGGCTTCGTCGCGTGCACACCGTCCGGCACACCCCGACTCCCACCCCTCGAGACGCTGCGGAGTTTGCGAGACGATACGCAACGCACGCGTTCTGCGCAGCTCCTGGGAGATTCCGTTCCGCAGCTTCTCCGCACGAGAGCGGGGCGCGGCCAGCGGGGCTCGGACCCCGACGCACGGGCGCTCCGGTGCCGAGGCCGGTGGGCACAAGAGTCGAAGGATCCGCCCCGGGACGGATGCGCCCGCTCCGACACGGGCGTAACGTCGAGAGCGTACGGAAGCCAAACCCGAGCCGTGAGGAGCGCGCCATGCTGATCGCGGAAGAACTCTACCTCCTGCTCACGAAGGATCTCGGCACGCAGGAGTCCCCGGGAACCCAGCGCGGCTACGGGTTGACCGCCGCGCTCATCGCGGACCTCGTGCTCGCCGAACGCGTCGTGCTGACGGAGGAGCAACCGCCGCACCTCATCGTGGTCTCCTCCTCCCCTACCGGCCACCCGGTGCTCGACGCGGGGCTCGCGCAGCTCGCGGGCCGGAACGGTAAGCGGCTCGATCAGCTCGTCACCTGGTCGAAGCTCGATCCCGAAGAGACCGTGGTCGCCTCGCTCGTGAAGCAGGGAGTGCTCGCATACGGAGACCGCACCTTCTTCGGCATGGGAAAACCGCGAACGCCGGAGCAGGACCCCGAACCCGAGCGGCGGACGCGCACGCGTCTGACGGCTGTGCTCGCCGGTACGGCCGCACCCACCGCCGCCGATGCGACGCTGCTGTCGGTCTTGCAGGGCCTCGGCGTCGCGCGATACATCCTCAAGGCTGAATCCAATGGGATGCGAGGCCAGGAGCTGAAGACGCGGATCGATGCCGTCGTCGAGCACTCCCCGACCGGCGAGGCCGTGGACCGGGCCGTTCAGGCGCTGAACGCCGCCATCATGGCGGCCGCCGCGGTCATACCCGCGATAGCGGTGGGTGGTGCGTAGCCGCGGGATCCTGATCCGGTGGCCGTGGGTGATTCGGTGCGGCTGGGTGCATCTTCGCCTCCAGCTCCGAGTCGGCGGAGAACTTGAACGTCTCTCGTCGACACGGCTCGAACCCGCACTTGCGCTATGCACCTGCCACGGTCACATCCCGGAGCCCGGGCGGGTCAGTATGGGGGTAGGCCAGTGCGTGACTCGCAGCGGCGCTGATCTTGGCCCCGGATGCCCACGTGCAACGCATCTTCCCGAACGAACTCGTGCGTGAGCGGCCTCTCACCCGGTTCAGCTCCAGAACACCCGGGTCAGGTGCTCGAGATAGTCGGGATCCGGCCGCCGCTTCCAATAGCCTACGGTCGAGCGCCGGAGGATCCCGAGCCGCTGGAGCGAGACAAGATGCTCGGCGGTTTTCACGACGAGGCCGTCGGAGTCGAGAATCGGCACCCCGTCCACCTCGGAGACCCCCTCGTGCGCGAGGATCTCGTTCGGCAGGCCCTCGCCCGGGACGATGAGCTGCGCGCCCGCGGCGACCGCAGCCCTCGCCGTCGCTTCAAAGGCCCGCATGAATTCGGCGGTGTCGCCCTGCAGCGCCCGCGGCACGATCGCCGCGCCGTTCTCGATGTAGTGGAAACCGCGGAACTTCGGCAGCAGCCCCATCGCTGTGAGGTTCTCGCGTATGGGTTCCGCGAGTTCGGGGATGAACCCCACGATCGCGAACTCGTGCCCGGTCATGGCCGCGGTGTGAAAGGAAGTCTCGCCGTAACCGAGCACCGGGATGCCGACGATCGTGCGCGCCAGATGCAGCCCGGGATCCTGCGAGGCTCCCGTGACGAAGGCATCGTAACCGAGCTTCTCGGCCTGGTAGGCCTGCTTCGCGAAGTAGTGGCTGAAGAAGGTCTCGACGGCGCCGAAGCGCACGACCCCCTCCGGGGTCGACTTCGGGTAGGCCGTGTCGGGCAGTGTGTGGATGTCCACGACGGTATCAGGGCCGATCACGCTCTCGAAGTGGCGCTCGTACCACTCGTCGAGCAGCGGCATGCGCCCCTTGATCGTGTGCTTCTGGAACCAGATGCGCGTGGTCATCGCGCCACGCCCAGGCTCGGCGCGGTGTCGAGCATCGAGGCCTGGTAGAGGAACTCGAGGGAGCGCTGCGGGTCACCGGCGAGTTCTTCGATGGAGGCGAGCGCCTTCGCGAGCGCCTCGGCGTCGCCCTCGCTGCCCGCCGCGCGGGACTCGGTGCCGGGGATGATGACATCCTTCACGACGCTGCGGCGCGCGGCCGCAGCCTCCTCGAAGGTCTCGGAGGGCGCGCCGCCGAGCACATCGGCGATGGCACGGGCCATGGCGTAGGCGTCGTGCAGGCCGCAGTTCATGTTCATGCCTCCCGCGGTCGTGGTGACGTGCGCGGCGTCGCCGGCCAGCGCGACCCGGCCGCTCGTGTATGTCTCAGCCACATGTGCTCGGTTGCTGTAGACCTCGGCGAAGTCGATGCTCACCCCGGGCACGACAGTGTCGATGAGCTCGCGCACCGCGACCGGATCGAGCACCTCGTCGTCGCTACTCTTGCCCGCGACGCGGAAAATGAACCGCCAATGGTCCCGCATGTGCAGCAGGCTGCAGGACTGCCTAGCATCCCGCACATAGGCGATGCCGGCGAGGCCGGGCAGAGCATCGCGCAGATCCTCCCGAGTCACGACCCGCAGGGCGCGGGAGGCGTATGAGGAGCCGGGGAAGTCGATTCCGAGCTGCTTGCGGATCTCGCTGTGGGAGCCGTCGGCCGCAAGTAGGAACTTCGCGGTCGCACGCTGCTCACCCCCCTGGCCAGAGAAGGTCGCGGTGACCGTGTCGGAATCCTGCTCGACGCGGTCGCAGCGCGCGGAGAACCGCACGTCGACGGAATCGAGGGCCTCGAGTTCGCGCAGCAGGATCGGGGTGAGCAGGGTCTGTTCGGCGTGGAGCCGGAAAGGGAACTTCGTCTGGCCGACGAGTACGGAGAAGGAGATGCGGGCGATCGTCTGCCCGTCCAAGTTGCGCCACTGTATCTCGTCTACGATGACGCCCTGCTCGAGCAGTTCCTCGGCGACGCCCGCCTCATCGAGCAGGTCGAGCGTCGAGGGGTGAAAAGTTGAGGCCTTCGAGAGCGTGCCGAGCCTGTCGCCGGCTTCGAGCAGGAGTACGCTCGCACCCTGCTGCGCCAGGCGGAGCGCGCCGAACAGGCCGACCGGGCCGGCACCGGCGACGATGACATCGTATTCCGGGCTCAACGGGTGTTCTCCTCGATCTGGCGCGCCATGCGTTCGAGCAGGGGGTGCGCCTGCGCAGAGGATGTGGGAAGATCGCGCTGCATCCAGCGGGCGCCGCACAGGTTCGAAGAGATGACGCGGCGCTCGGTGCCCTGCGACAGCAGCTGCATCGCGCCCGTAGTGCGCATGCCGGTGCCGGTGAAGAGGATCACCGCGTCATCGGCGAGGCCCGCTCCTCCGACTTGCTCCGCGAGATCCTCGGAGGTGACGTCGTAGGGGTTGTACCCGCTCGTGGAGCGCACGCGTACCACCTTGTCCACGGAGAAGCCCGCGGCTTCCCAGTAGCGGTGTGACAGTTCCGTCAGCCAGGTCTCGTACGGGGAAGCGACGATGATCTTGCTCACCCCGAGCGCGGTCAGCGCGTCGGTGATCGTGAGCGTTGCGGAGCGCACGTTCGTACCGACTTGCTCGCTCAGCTGGATGCAGCGCTTCTCGTCCTCCTCGGGGGAGAGCAGATAGTGGGATCCGGTGCACGCGATGAAGATGCTGTCCAGGGCGAGCGAGCCGAAGTCCGTCACGGACTGCGGCAGCGTATCGAGATAGCCCTGGTTGCGTTGCTGCTGATCCCATCCAGTGAACACCGGGAAGCGGGTCGTGTGCACGATCAGCTCCTCGGCGATGAGCTCGCGGAACTCCGGTTCGACCGTGGGGTTGGCCGGAGGAACGATCACTCCTGCGCGGTACTGCAGCTCTGACATCTACTCACCTTTCCGGATGGGGTACTGGATGTGCTGGATCTCTTGGAAGACCGAGATGCCCCACACGCCGCCCTCCCGACCGATGCCGCTGTGGCCGAAGCCGCCGAAGGGCGCATCAGGCCGCAGGCCGCTCGCGGCGTTGATCGCGATCGTGCCGGCACGCACCCGGGGGGCGACCTGAGCCGCCAGCTCGGGATCACCGTAGACGTAGCCGTTCAGCCCGAAGCGGGTGTCGTTGGCGATCGCTACGGCATCGTCGAGATCGGAGTAGGTGATGAGCACCGCGACGGGTCCGAAGACCTCGTTCTGCGCAATCGGATCGCTGTTGTCCAGGTCTGCGAGCACGTGGGGGTTCACCCACCAACCCTGCTCGAAGTCGGGACGCCCGCCGCCCGCGACGACCCTCGCGCCGCGGGCCACCGCGTCGGCCACCATCCCCTCGATGCGGGCCCGGTGCTCCGGGCGGATCACAGGGCCGATGTCGGTGGTGCGATCCCATGGATCCCCGACCTTCAACTCCGCGTACACCCGCCGTGTGGCCTCAATGAACTCGTCCTTCACCGACTCGTGCACGAGAATTCGGGTCGGCGAGGCGCAGCCCTGGCCGGCATTGCGCGTGTAGCGGCGGTGCACCTGATCGGCCGCGACGTCGAGGTCGGCTCCGGGCAGAATGATCGCGGCCGACTTGCCGCCGAGTTCGAGGGTCACGCGCTTGATTCCGGGCGCCGACTGGGCGATGATGCTCGCGCCGACCGTGTCGGATCCCGTGAAGGAGATCTTGTCGACGCGCTTGTGCTGGGTCAGAACCCGCCCCACGTCGGGGCCTCCTACGAGCACGTTGAACACGCCGTCGGGCAGACCGGCCTCCCGGGCAAGGCGTCCCACTTGCAGCACTGCGAGCGGAGTGCGCGGAGATGGCATGAGGACGACCGTGCAACCCGCGGCGAGCGCCGCTCCGACCTTCCACAGGCCGAGGTGTAGCGGGTAATTGTAGGCGGAGATCGCGGCGACAACGCCGACGGGGCGCTTGTAAATCTTGGAGTGCCTGGGGGCGCCGTAGTCGGCCTTCCCCAGATCGACGGTGTCGTCGTCGAGGATGTAGTCGGCGTACCATCGCATCTGATCAATGGGGTATTGGATCTGCAGGCTCTCTGTCAGTGTGATCGGCGTGCCGACCTCGTTGATGATGGTCGACAGCAGCGCGTCGAAGTTCTGCTGCATGAGGTCGCAGAGGCGGTGGATCAGGCGTGAGCGCTCTTCGCGTGAGGTCGCGGCCCATCCGGGGAAGGCCGCTGCAGCCACGGTGACGGCCTCGTCGACCTGAGCCTCGGTGGCCGATGGGACGCGGGCGAGCAGCGAGCCGTCGACCGGCGAGAAGACGTCGATCTCGGAGCCCTCGCCGAGCACCGGGCGGCCCGCGATGGTCATTTCGGGGTCGGTCATGGGAGGAATGGTGTGCCTGGGGTCCAGTGCCATGGGATGTTCCTTTGCTGTACGCGCGAGGCGCCTAGTTCGCGAGTGAGGAGAGGGCGTCGTCGAACGCTGAAATCGTGGCCTCAATATCGGCATCGGTGTGCTCGGTCGACAGGTACATGAGCCCTCGCGGGAGCGTGATCACGCCCCGGCGAACGAGCTGCTCTGAGAACTCGAGTATGCGGTCCTTGTCGAGGCCGATGAGGTCGGTGAGCCTGGTGATCGGCCGTTCCGAGACGAAGAACTGCAGGCAGGTGCCGACGTGGTTGACGGCGAAGGGCTTGCCATGGCGTTCCGCACTCTCCCTGATGCCCGCGGCGAGCGCCGCGCCCAGTGCCTCCATGCGGGGGTAGAGCTCCTCCGCATGGCGTTCGAGCAGGTCGAGGCACGCATTGCCGGCCGCGACGGAGAGCGGATTGCCATTGTAGGTGCCGCGATGCAGCACCGCCCCTGACACCACCGGGTGCATGGCGGTGCGCGGCCCGGTGACAGCACTGAGCGGGAGGCCCCCGCCCAACACCTTGCCGAGCACGGTGAGATCGGGGAAGACTCCGTAGCGCTGCTGCGCCCCGCCGAGTCCGAGCCTGAAACCGGTGATGACCTCGTCGAAGATCAGCAGGGATCCGTTCGCGCGTGTTGCCTCGCGCAGTCCCTCGAGAAAACCCGCCTCGGGTTCGAAGCAGCCGGCGTTGATCGCGGCCGCCTCCGTGATGATCGCTGCCACCGTATCGTCGAGCACGGCCTGCAGTCCTTCGAGGTCGCCCCATTCGAGGCAAATGACGTTGGCGGAGGCGAGCGGATCCTGGCCGTCGGTTGTCAGTGCGTCACTGCCGGGCGAGTTGGCCACGTGCATGCTGTCCGTCCAGCCGTGGTAGTGCCCGCGGAACTTCACGATGCGGGTGCGTCCGGTACCCGCTCTGGCGATGCGCAGCGCGAGCTGCACGGCCTCCGTGCCCGAACTGAGGAAGGTCGAGACCTCGCCACTCGGCACACAGCGCGCGATGCGTTCGGCGAGTTCGGCCTCCCCCGCGGTCACGCCTCCCGTGCGCAACCCGCGATCCAGCTCGGTCCGCACGGCATCAAGCACCGGCACCGGGCTGTGCCCGAGCAGCAGCGGTCCGTAGCCGAGCGCGTAGTCGGTGTAGCTGTTGCCGTCCGCGTCGACGACGGTGCACCCCGACGCCCGCTCCTGGAGCACCGCGACCGGCCGCTGCGACGCGCGCGGCGACGAGGATACGCCGCGCGCCAGTACCCGTGTTGCGCGCTCGCGGTAGGCAAGCGACCCGTCGAAACTCCGAGAGTGCGGCCCATCAAGCGGCATGACTGTCCTCTCCCGTCCAGAACACGATCCTCCGCTCGACGAAGCCGATTGCGCCGTGCAGCAGCATGCCGATGACGGCGAGCACGATCAGCACGGAGAACATGCCCTCGATGTTGAACTGATAGTTGTACTGCAGGATCAGATAACCGAGGCCCTTCTTCGCTCCCACGAACTCGCCGACGATCGCGCCGACCAGTGCGAAGAGGGTGCCCACCTTGAGCCCGGTGAAGACGTAGGGCAGCGAGTTGCGAATCTTGACCTTCCAGAACACTTGGCCCGCGTTCGCACCGAAGGAGCGCATCATCTGCAGTTGATCGGGGTCGGATGCCTTGAGACCCGCGATGACGTTCACGAGGATCGGGAAGAAGGAGATGATGGCCGCCATCACGATCTTCGAGAGCTCGCCGAAGCCGAACCAGATCACGAACAGGGGTGCGAGGGCAACGCTCGGGATGGTTTGGAAGGCGACGACGTAGGGCAGGAGCGAGCGCTCGAGCACCCGGATCTGGGAGATCAGCGTGCCGAGAACGAGCGCGATGACGACGCCGAAGGCGTAGCCGACGAGCACCTCGCCGCCGGTCACCCAGAGATTGCCCCAGAAGATGTCCTGCTGGAGCAGATCGATGAGCCCGTTCCAGATGGCAATGGGTCCGGGCAACACGAAACTGGGTACCTGGAGCAGCCGAACGAGGCCTTCCCACAGCACCATGATGATGACGAAGGTGATCGGAACGAGGTAGAGCTCGGGTTTCTTGGCGAGCAGCGCGCCGAGACCGCCCTTGCTCGAGGCGCTGTCCGCCTCAACGACTGAGATGGGAACTGTTTCTGACATCATGGCCTCTCCGGGTGGACTCAGTCGACCATCGAGCTGTTCTTGAAGTGCACGCGAATGCGCTCGAGCTTCTCGCCCGCCGCGTCGGTCGCCATATCGCCGAGGCTGCGGGGCCGCCCGATGTCGACGGACACGATCTCGGCGATGCGGCCGGGCCGGGGCGTCATCACGACGACGCGGTCGGCGAGGAAGGTGGCCTCCGGGATCGAATGGGTGACGAACACGACCGTCTTTCCGCTCTGCAGCCAGATCCGCTGCAGCTCCTCGTTCATGAATTCGCGCGTCATCGCGTCGAGCGCGCCGAAGGGTTCGTCCATGAGCAGCACTTTCGGGTCGTGCACCAGCGCGCGACAAATGCCCGCCCGCTGCTGCATGCCTCCCGAGAGTTCCTTCGGGTACTTAGTGTCGAACCCCTCGAGGCCGACGGTCCTCATGAGCTCGCGAGCCCGATTCAGGCCGGCCTTCTTGTCGAGGCCCTGCACCTCGATCGGAATCATGATGTTCTCGAGAATGGTGCGCCACGGCAGCAGCGTAGGCTGCTGGAAGACCACGCCCACATCGGCGGTGGGGCCTTTCACCGCGCTCCCGCCCAAGGTCACGCTGCCGTCGTAGCTGGTGATCAGCCCGGCCATGATCTTGAGGAGGGTGGTCTTGCCGCAACCCGAGGGGCCGACGAGCGCGATGAACTCGCCTTCGCTGATGCTGAGATCGACATTGTCGAGCGCTACCGTCGGCGCCGACCTGCGCGGGCGGTAGATCTTGGTGAGCTGGCGCGCCTCGATCAACGTGCTCGTACTCTCGGCATTCACCGGTGTGGTCATGTCGTCAGCCCCCTCGCGCTGCAGTCCTCAGTTACTTCTCGAGGTTCGCGATCTCGTCGCGGTTGAAGTTGAGGTACTGATCCGAGAGCGAGCCGTCCCATACCTCTGAGACCTTGAACTTCTTCGTGATCTGCCCGGTAGCAAGGGCGTAGTCGATCACGGCCTGCCAGCGCTCGTCGGAGAGGATGATCCAGTCGCCCCACGCATTCGGGTCGGTTCCGGGGTCGTCGGGCAGGGAATCGAGCAGTGCGATCTTCATGGCGGCCAGGCTCTCCTTGGCCTCATTGCTCTTGGGGTCGCCCGCACCCGGCAGCACGGGGAACTCCTCGAAGCCGAGCTCGAGGGCCGCCTCGGGGTTCACCTGGGAGTAGACGATCCCCTTGTACGCCGAACGCACGAAGGCCGCGAGCGCGTCGGGGTTCTCGGCGAGCATCTTGTCGCTCGTCGCCATCGTAACGCTGAAGAGCTCGTCCATCTTCGCGGGGCGCTTCAGCAGGTCAAGGCTGAGCCCGCTGTTCTCCATCACCGTGAAGGAGTCGGTGAACGAGTCGACCGCGTCGATCTCGCCGTTCTGCAGCGCGGCCGCAGCCGAGGTGCCCGAGCCGACAGGGACGATCTCGACGTCGGACTCGGTCAGACCGGCCTCCAGCAGGTTGGCCTTGAGGTCGGAGTAGGAAGCCGAGGCAAGGCTGATGACGCCAACGCGCTTGCCCTTGAGATCAGCGACCGACTCGATGCCGCTGTCCTTCGGCACACCGATGTAGTAAGGCCAACGCACGGTGAGACCGGCAAACGCTTTGATGGGCAGGCCCTGCTCGATCGCGGCAAGGATGTTCGCTGAGGAGGCGTAGGCGATATCGGCGCTGCCCGATCCGAGCGCTTGGATAGCGGCGGTCGAGCCGTCCGCGGTCACCATATCGACTGCGAGGCCTTCCTCTTTGAAGAAGCCGAGGTTGGTCGGCACCGCGTAGGTGAAGATCTCCTCGGCCGCGGTCACGGTGTTCCTCGCGAATGCGACGGTGAGTTCGGTGGTCCCCCCGTCACCGCCCGTTCCGTCGTTCGGAGAGTTGGCGCCCGAACTGCATCCCGCCACCAACACAACCGCTGCAGTGGCGGCAAGCATCTTCAGAATGGTTGTTTTCTTCATCGTGCTCTCTCCTTCAAGCGCTCCGTTGCGGCTCGAATCTGCATCGTCAGGCGGCTTCGAACGATCCGCTGCCGCCACTGTACATCATCGTTCCGTTTAGAGGATCTTTAATTTTCGTACTCGTATTTTCAGAACCGGATTTATCGCGTCCACAAGGGAAACAAGCTTGCAAAAAAGGCATAATTTCAACGATTATTACGAAGATTGCCGGTAGGCATAAAACAGAATTTTTGTTCCTCTTCACGGAACGATTGCTATACTTCAAAGTACGAACCACATTTGCGGGAGGTATGGGAGATGGACGATCGGAGTCCCAATCAAGCCGGCACGGAGGCCACCACGAGGGCGGCTTCGCTGCTCCTGCTTTTCCTCTCCGGAGAATCAGCGTGGGGCGTCTCCGGCATCGCGCGGGAGATGGGCCTTGCGAAATCCGTCGTGCACCGCATGCTGCAGTCATTCGTGGCGCACGGCTTCCTCGTGCGCAGCCCGGAGACGAGGAAGTATTCGCTCGGCCCCGCGGTCGCGGCACTCGGCGCGGCGGCCCTACGATCCTCCGATCTCCGCCTCGCGGCCAGACCGGGCCTCGCGCGCCTGCGCGCCGCGACGGGCGAGACAGTCACGCTCTGCGCCCTCATCGACACCCAGCGGGTCTTCATCGACCAGCTCGAGACGACGCACGAGATGAAGATCACGGTCGCGCTCGGCCGGCAGTACCCCCTTACCGCGGGCGCGACCGGCCGCGTACTTCTCGCCTATCTTCCCGAGTCGAAACGCGAGCGGATCCTGGCCACCGAGCCGACGAAGCTCACCGACCAGACGATCCCCACCGCCGAGGCGCTTCGGGACGACTGCGAGCGCATCCGAGAGCTCGGCTACGCGATCTCCCAAGGAGAGCGCCAGAGCGGAGCGGCATCGGTCGCCGCCCCGGTGTTCGATCTCGACGGCGAGGTGGTCGGCGCCATCACCGTCTGCGGCCCCACTTCCCGCCTCTCACGCGAACGCTTGGACGATCTCTCGGCACCGCTGACGACGGTGACGCGGGAGGTCTCTGCGAGACTGGGACACCGGACCGCATGACGAAAGCCGTGAAGCGGGACGCGAGACGGGTAGTATCCCCGTCAGTGGAATACCATCGACCGCCGGGCACCTCCGGCGATATCCAAGCCACGCCGTCCCTTGCACCGTGCGACGACGATCCGTGCAGTTCGACAGCACTCACCAGCCGAGAGGAAATGGCCCGATGAGCGAAACGAAGACCGGCCAAGGCCCGGCCGACTCCACCACCGCGCGCGTGGCGGAGGTGCTCCTGGCGTTCGCGGGCTCCAAGGAGCCGATCGGCATCACCGACATCGCCCGAGCCACGGGCCTGAGTAAGGCTGTTGTGCACCGCATCGTGCAGACCCTCTGCGCGAGCGGCTTCCTCTGGCAGAACCACGAGACCCGGAAATACCAAGTCGGCTTCGCCGCGTTCTCGCTCGTCGACTCGGCGAACCAGACGTCCAAGTTCCGCCGCCACGGCATGGAGGTACTCGCGAACCTCGCCGAGACGACCGGCGAGACGACGACCCTCTCGGGGCGCATTGGGCACCGCCGCGTGTACGTCGGTCAGGTGGAGAGCCGACAGCTGGTGCGCATCTCCGTAGAGGTCGGCGCCGCGCACCCCCTCACCATCGGCGCCTCGGGAGCGGCGATCCTCGCCTTCCTCCCCGAGGACGAGGTTGAGGCCGTGCTGAATGCCCCCGTGCCCGCGATGAGCGCGACGACGATTACCGAACCCGAACTGCTGCGCGAGCGCCTGCGCGCGGTGCGCAGGGATGGCTTCGCCCGCACGACGGGCGAGCGGGTGCGGGACTCCACCAGCTTCGCGGCTCCGGTGCGCAATCGCTTCGACGAGGTCATCGGGGCGATCAGCGTCGCGGCCCTCACCTCGCGGCTCACACACGAGCGGGAGCGAGCCCTCGCCGCTCAGGCGATCGAGGCCGCCGACGCTCTCTCCGGGGAACTCAAGACCCCGCTCCACCACTAGACCCCTGCCCCGACGCCCCGCAGACGAAGAAATCACCGCCATGACACGCAACGCAGCGCACAACCACATCCCGCTCACCCTCCTGTACGCTCCCGGCAACCGGCCGGATCGCGTGGCGAAGGCCCTGGTGGCAGGCGCCGACGTCGTCGTCATCGACCTGGAGGACGCCGTGGTACCGGCGCAGAAGACTGCGGCCCGGTCTCATCTCGCCCCGGCCCTCTCGGAGTGGGGCGGGTCCCCGCAGGTGCAGGTGCGCGTCAACGCGCGCGGATCGGAGTGGCACAAGGCCGACCTCGAGACGGTCGCCGAGCTCGATCTGCGCGTCGGCATCAGGCTCCCCAAGGTCCACAGCGCCGAAGATGTGCAGGCCGCCGCGACTACTGACCCCGCCCGCGGGATCCACGCGCTCATCGAGTCTGCGCTCGGCGTCGAGAACGCCTTCGGCATCGCGAGTGCCGGCGTGATATCGGTCGGGCTCGGCGAGGCGGATCTGCGATCCTCGCTTGGGCTTCGTGCGGGCGCAGCAGGAGAGCCGGGGCTCGCGTGGCAGCGTGCGCGGATCGTGAACGCCGCGGCTGCGGCGGGCCTGCTGCCGCCGCTCATGAGCGTGTACACGAACGTGCGAGACGAAGACGGCCTGCGGCGCAGCTGCGAGGCGGGCCGCGCCCTCGGCTTCCTGGGCAGATCGGCGATCCATCCGGCCCAGCTCGCACCCATCCGGGAATCGTTCACTCCTACCCACGCAGAGGTGCTTCAAGCCGAGGAGACACTGCGCCGCGTGGGCGACCGCACCTCCGACGCCGCCGGGACGGTGGTGCTCGCAGACGGCTCCTTCATCGATGCCGCGATGGTGGAGACCGCGAGACGCGTGCTCGGCATAGCGCAGCAGAACGGTAACGCCGGCGATGAAGACAATAATTCCGTTTAGCGGAACGATATGAATCAACCTCAATCCGAATGTGCGCCCATCAGGACGTAATCAGCGTAAAGATTCCTTAATTTCTCAAACTTTCTTGCCCGCAGATGACAGCGCGAACGGATTGTTATATCGTTTCTCTCATCGGAACCGCATCGAGACTGTTCCGAAGCGACGTCGACGAGACGCACCACGCGACGGGCTCCCCGCCCGCCACCGTCAGCCAAGGGAGACACACCGTTGAGCACTCACCCCGCTCCGCTCGAGGGCATCACGGTCATCGATGCATCGACCATCATCGCCGGCCCGCTGTGCTGCCAGATCCTCGGAGACTTCGGGGCAGAGGTCATCAAGATCGAGCATCCGAGCAAGCCCGATGGACTGCGCGGCCACGGTCATCAGAAGAACGGGCATCCCATCTGGTGGAAGGAGATCTCCCGCAACAAGCGAGGTATCGCTCTGAACCTCGGCAGAGCCGAGGGCGCCGAGGTGCTGAAGCGCCTCGCGGCCGACGCCGATGTGCTGGTGGAGAACTTCCGCCCGGGTACGCTCGAACGCTGGGGGCTCTCCCCCGAGGCACTGCACGAGATAAATCCCGGCATCGTCATCGTGCGCATCACCGGCTTCGGTCAGACCGGTCCGTACTCAGGCCGCGCCGGTTTCGGCACCCTCGCCGAGGCGATGAGCGGCTTCGCGCACCTCACAGGTCCGGCCGACGCTCCCCCGAGTCTGCCCGCCTTCGGGCTCGCGGACAGCATCTGCGGCATCGCCGCCTCGTCGGCCACCGTCATGGCGCTGCGGCATCGCGATCGCACCGGCGAGGGGCAGGTCGTCGACATGAGCATTCTCGAGCCCATGCTCACCGCCGTCGGCCCCTCCCCCTCCGTCTACCAGCAGTTGGGTATCATCGGCATGCGCAACGGCAACCGATCGGTGAACAACGCCCCGCGCAACACATACCTCACCGCCGACGGCAAGTGGATCGCTATCTCCACGAGTGCCCAGAGCATCGCTGAGCGCGTGATGCACCTCGTCGGCCATCCCGAGGTCATCGACGAACCCTGGTTCGCGACCGGCACCGGACGCGTCGAACACGTAGATCTGCTCGACGCATACGTGGGCGACTGGGTCGGAGCCCGCAGCCTCGACGAGGTGGTCGTGGCTTTCAACGAGGCCGGCGCCGCGATTGCTCCCATCTACGACGCCGCCGACATCGTGAACGATCCTCATATCCGCGAGACCGAGATGCTCACCGAGGTCGACGATCCCGACCTCGGTGAGCTGCTGCAACACAATGTGATGTGGCGCATGTCGAAGTCCCCCGGGTCCATTCGCTTCACCGGCCGCGCGCATGGCGCCGACACCGATCAGGTGCTGCGCCGGGCAGGGTACAGCGAAGACCAGATTCACGACCTCAGAGAAAGTGATGCGATCAAGTGACCGACCGACTCCTCGACGCACTCTCGCAGGGCCTCAAAACCTACGACCTCGCCCGCCAACTGCGCATCGGCATGCCGCAGTCGCCCAACCACCCCCAGTTCTGGCATGTGCTGCCCCGCCGCCACGGCGACATGGTGCGGGCAGACGGCGGCAGCGCGGCCAACGACATGATCACCACGGGCACCCACGTCGGCACTCACATCGACGCACTCGCCCACGTCAGTCAGGACGGCAGGCTCCACGGCGGTGCCGACGCCGGGGAGGCCTGTCTCGGCGGCAAGTACGTCGAGCACGGCGTGCACACGATCGAGCCGATGATCCGCCGCGGCGTACTGGTCGACGTCGCAGCCCACAAGGGCGTCACGGCGCTCGACGGCGGCTACGAGATCACGCTCGACGACTTCACCGCGACGCTCGCGGCGCAGGGCACGGAAATCCGGGAAGGCGACGTCGTGCTGATCCGCTCCGGCTGGGGTGCGAAGTTCGACGAGGGCGCCGCGTTCGTCGGCGGTCCCAGCGGTGTGCCCGGGATCGGCCCTGAGGTCGGCGAGTGGCTCGCCGACCGGGGCATCCACGCGGCGGGCGCCGACTCGATCGCCTTCGAGTGCCTCAAGCCCGGCGCCGGGCACGGCCTGCTCCCCGTCCACCGCATCTTCCTCGTGGAGAACGGCATCTACATCATCGAGGCAATGGATCTCGAGGAGGTCTCGCGGGAACGCGTGCTCGAGTTCACCCTGATGCTCGTCCCGCTCAACATCTTCGGCGCAACCGGCTCCCCTGTGCGCCCGCTGGCGGTGGTTTCCGGTGAGTGATCCCACCCTCTCCCAGCGCCTCGCCCGCTTCGCAGCCGAGGCGAGCTACGCCGCTCTTCCCGCGGACGTCGTCGAGAGCGTGCGCGGGCGTGTGCTCGATATCCTGGGCATCTGCTTCGCGGCGACCGAGCTGCGGACAAGCCACGCGGCCATCGCATGGGTGGCGCAGCAGGGCGGCGCCCCGCAGGCCACCGCGATCGGCATCGACGAGAAAGTGACGGCTGCGGGCGCCGCGTTCGTCAACGGCGTGCTCGCGCACTCGCTCGACTACGACGACACCCACCTTCCCTCGGTACTGCACCCCAGCGCCTCGATCATCCCCGCTGCGCTCGCAGCGGCAGAGGCGAACGGGGCCACCGGAGAGCAGACCATCACGGCGATCGCGGTCGGCATCGAGGTGTGCATCCGTCTCGGCATGGCCGGCTACGACGGCGAGTCCGGCAACTCCACGTTCTTCGAGCACGGCCAGCATGCCACCTCGATTACCGGCGCGATGGGCGCGGCCGTCTCCGCCGGCATGCTGCTCGGCCTCGACGAGGTCGGAATCTCGGACGCCCTCGGCGTGACCGCATCGATGGCGTCCGGGATCATCGAGTCGAACCGCACCGGCGGCACCGTCAAGCGCATGCACTGCGGCTGGGCGGCGCACTCCGCGGTCTCGGCGGCCCAGCTTGTGAAGCTCGGCTTCACCGGCCCGCCGACGGTGCTCGAAGGCCGCTTCGGCTTCTTCGAGGCCTGGCTGCACGGCAAGTTCTCACCCGAGGAGATCACGCGGGGCCTCGGCGCCGAATGGTCGGTGCCCGGTATCTTCTTCAAGCCCTACCCGGCCAACCACTTCACGCACGCCGCGATTGACGCAGCCCTCGAACTGCGCGAGGAGGGGCTGCGGCCCGAGGACGTCGAGAGCATCGTGCTCGGTGCCGCCACGGCACCGGCGCGCACCATCGGCGAACCGATCGAGGTGAAACGAGCACCCGAGACCGGTTACATGGCGCAGTTCAGCGCGCCATTCGTCATCGCGGCGGCCCTGAGCGGGGGCGGAGGCCTGGGGCTCGGTCTCGATGACTTCAGCGACGAACGGGCCACCGATCCCGCGCTGCGCTCGATCATGGCAAAGGTGAGCGTTGTCGCCGACGCGGAGTGCGACGCCATCTTCCCGCATCAGTTCCCCGGCGTGCTGCGCGTCACCACCGTCGACGGGCGCGAACTCGTGAAGAAGGTGCTCGTCAACCGGGGCGGCCCGGCCCGCCCGCTGAGCTTCGACGAACTCGGCTCGAAGTTCGAGGATAACGCCTCGCGCGTACTCGATGCCGCTGGGATCGCTCACGTGCGCGATGCGATCGCCCGTTTCGAGGGCCTGACCGCCGTCGGCGACGCCCTGCGCGTCGATCTCCGCATTCCCACCCCGACCAACTGAAACAGAATTCTATAAGGAGAGAACATGTCTGAGTTCGACCTTCTTCTCAAGAACGTTCGAGTGATCAGTGCGAACGCGGAGCCGTTCAGCGGCGACATCGCGGTCAAGGACGGCAAGGTCGCCGCGTTGGCCGCGTCCATCAAGGCGGATCGCGCCGAGCAGGTCCTCCACGGCGACGGCAAACTCGCCTTTCCCGGCGTCATCGACGCGCACCAGCACTGGGGCATCTACAACCCGCTGCACGAGGATGTCGTCAGCGAATCCCGCGCATCGGCTCAGGGAGGCGTGACGACGGGCATCAACTACACCCGCACCGGCCAGTACTACATGAACGAGGGCGGATCCTACGCGCGGTTCATGCCGAAGGTGCTCGAGGCCTGCGAGGGCCGCGCGCATATCGACTACGCCTTCCACGTCGCGCCAATGTCCAAGCAGCACATCGAAGAGCTGCCGATGCTCACCAAGAACTTCGGCGTGACGTCCTTCAAGATCTACATGTTCTACGGCGGATTCGGCTTGCACGGCGCATCGTCGAGCCAGCGCGAGTTCCTCATGCTGCCCGAGGGCGAGAGCTACGATATCGCCCACTTCGAATTCGTGATGCGCGGCGTGCAGAGGCTGCGCGAGGAACTTCCCGAGTACGCTGACGAGATCTCGCTCAGCCTGCATTGCGAGACCGCCGAGATCATGCGCGCCTACACTCAGATCGTGCAGGAGGAGGGCAACCTCAAGGGTCTCGAGGCCTACAGCGCGGCCCGCCCACCGCACTCCGAGGGCCTCGCTATCACCATCGCCTCATACCTCGCGCATGAGACCCGCTTGCCGACCATCAATCTGCTGCACCTCACCTCGGCGAAGGCGCTGGAGGCGGCCATGCTGATGAAGCAGACATTCCCACACGTCGACTTCCGCCGCGAGGTCACGATCGGCCACCTGCTCGCAAGTTACAACACGGCCGCCAACCTCGGCGGCAAAGTCAACCCGCCGCTGCGCTCCGAGGCCGACATAGAGGCCCTGTGGCAGCACCTGATCGCCGGCGACATCGACTGGGTGGTCAGCGACCACGCCTGCTGCACAGAGAGCGAGAAGTTCGGCAAGGGCGACAAGCGCGACGACATCTTCGCGGCCCGCTCCGGCTTCGGCGGCGCCGAGTACCTGCTCCCCGGCCTCGTCGGGGCCGGCTTGAAGCGCGGCGTCCCGGAGCAGCTCATTGCCCGGATCACCTCGTGGAATGTGGCGCGCCGCTTCGGCCTCACCGGCAAGGGCGACATCGCCATCGGCTACGACGCTGACATCGCACTCGTCGATCCCTCGAAGACCACCGTGATCCGTCCCGAGGATTCCGAGTCGGCGCAAGAGTACACGCCATTCGACGGCTTCACGCTCGAGGCCGCCGTCAGCGATACCTTCGTGCGCGGCCACCACGTGCTCGCCGAGGGCCGGAGCATCGGAGACCCTGTGGGGCGCTACGTGGCTCGCGGCCCGAAAGCGACGGCCTGATCAGTACCGGCCGCTGATCCTCAGCGGGCGCGGGGGTGCGCCAGAAGATAGTGCTCCCGCAGCGTGTCGGCCGTCACCTGCGTGTAGATCTGCGTGGTGGTGACCGACGCGTGGCCGAGCAGCTCCTGCACCGTGCGCACGTCAGCGCCGCCGGCGAGCAGGTGGGTGGCGAAGGAGTGCCGCAGCGTGTGAGGCGAGACCTGGCTCGCGATGCCGGCGCGCTCCGCCGCGGCGCGGATCACGAGCCAGGCGCTCTGCCGCGACAGTCGCCCCCCGCGCGGTCCCACGAAGAGCGCGGGCGTTCCCTTGCCGCGGGCGGCCATCTGCGGCCGGGCGCGCACGAGGTAAGCGGCGAGCGCACGGCCGGCGTAGCTGCCGTAGGGCACGATCCGCTGCTTCGATCCCTTGCCGGTGACCTGCAGCATTCCCCCCTCGCCCAACGCCCGCTCGGGGTCGCCCCACACGTCGCCCCGGCCCGATACCGCGAGCAGGTCGTCGATGTCGAGTGCAGTGACCTCGCTCACGCGAGCCCCCGTCGCATACAGCAGTTCGAGCAGCGCGCGGTCGCGCGACCCGACCGCATCGTCGCCCCGGGGGTCCCCCGCGGCGTCGAGCAGCGCCTCCACATCCTCGACGGCGAGCGCCTTGGGCAGCCGCTGCGCGCGCTTGGGGGTGCGCACGCCGCTGCCCGCGTGGCTCTCGAGCAGCCCCTCCTCGAAGAGGAAGCGGTGCATGCCGCGCACGGTCGAGAGGCGTCGGGCGATGGAGGCAGGCGCGAGCGGGCGCGACGCGGCCTCGGGTGCGGCCTCGGGTCCGGCCTCGGGTCCGACGGTGCGCCCGAGCTCGGCGACGTACTCCGAGAGCGTCTCGGGCGCGACCCCGGCGAGGTCGCGGATGCCGCGACCTTCGAGCCAGGCGGCGTAGGCCGCGAGGTCGCGCCGGTAGGCCGCCCGGCTGTTGGCCGAGAGCCCGCGCTCCAGGGCGACGTGACGCAGGTAGTGCTCCATCCCCTGCGCCGCCGTCAGCGCCATGGTGCGCCCATCAGGCCGAGCGCTCTCCGCGTGAGGCTTCTCGAGCGGTCCACGGCAGTTCGGGATCGCGCAGCGTCGTCCAGCCCCGCTCGCGGGAGGCCCAGGCGGCCAGCACGGCGCTCACCGTGACGGCGTTCTGCACCCGCCCCGCGAGAGCGGCCTCGACGACGTCGGCCAAGGGCACCCAGCGCGGCACCAGCTCGGCCTCCTCGTCGGAGCGCTCGTAGTCGTGCTCGACGGCGCGCAGATCGCGCGCGAGGAAGACGCGCATCGCCTCGCTCGTGCCGCCCGGCGAGAGGAACTCGTCGAGCAGCAGGTCCCACCGCTCCGCGCGCAGATCGGCCTCCTCGGCCAGCTCGCGCTGCGCCGCCAGGAGCCCGGACTCCTCCGGAGCATCCATGAGCCCCGCCGGGATCTCCCAGTCCCGGTGCGCGATCGCGTGCCGGTACTGCCGGATCAGCAGCACGCGCTCCTCGGCGTCGAGCGCCAGCACCGCCACCGCGCCGGTGTGATCGATGTAGTCGCGCACGAGCTCCGCCCCGCCGAACTCGAAGCGATCCCGCCGCACGTCCCAGACGCGGCCGCGCACGAGCAGCTCGCTCTCGAGCACGCGCACGTCCGCGGCGGGCTCGTCGACGAGGGGGGCGGGGGGCGGATCGCCCGCGGACCCGTCGGCCTCGATGGGCGGGGGGCTACTCGGCGGGCTCGACATCGAACAGCCTCGTCGCTTCGCGGCGGTCGATCGCGGCGCTCACGAGCCCCGCGAAGAGCGGGTGCGGCTTGCCGGGGCGCGAACGCAGCTCGGGGTGCGCCTGCGTGGCCACGTAGAACGGGTGCACGTCGGTCGGCAGCTCGACGTACTCGACGAGCGCGCCTTCGGGGCTGGTGCCCGAGAACGAGAGCCCCGCCTCGGCGATCTGCTCGCGGTAGCGGTTGTTCACCTCGTAGCGGTGCCGGTGGCGCTCGCTCGCCGTCGAGGCGCCGTAGAGCTTCGCCGTGAGGGACCCCTCGGCCAGCACCGCCTCGTAGAGGCCGAGGCGCATCGTGCCGCCCATGTCGCCGCCGTCGATGATGTCGACCTGCTCCGCCATGGTCGCGATGACGGGCACCGGCGTCTCGGGATCGAACTCGCTCGACGACGCGCTCTCGAGCCCGACGACGTTGCGGGCGTACTCGATCACCATGCACTGCAGGCCGAGGCAGAGGCCGAGCGTGGGGATGCCGTTCTCGCGGGCAAAGCGCAGCGCACCGAGCTTGCCCTCGATGCCGCGGATGCCGAAGCCGCCGGGAACGCAGATGCCGTTGACCTCGCCGAGGGCTTCGAGCGCGCCCTCGGGCGTCTCGCAGTCGTCGGAGGGCACCCACTTGATGTTGACCTTGGTGGAGTGCGCGAAGCCGCCCGCGCGCAGCGCCTCGGTGACGGACAGGTAGGCGTCGGGCAGGTCGATGTACTTGCCCACGAGCGCGAGCGTGACCTCGCCCCTCGGGTGGTGCACGGCGTCGAGCACGGGCTGCCAGCCGCTCCAGTCAACCTCGTGAGCGCGGTCCACGAACCCGAGGTCCTCGACGATGGTCTGGTCGAGGCCCTGATCGTTGAGCAGACGCGGCAGGTCGTAGATGCTCGGCACGTCGATCGCGTTGACGACGGCGTCCTCGTCGACGTCGCACATGAGGGCGATCTTGCGCAGGTTGTCGTCGGTGACGGGGCGGTCGCTGCGCAGCACGAGCGCGTCGGGCTGGATGCCGATGGATCGGAGGGCCGCGACGGAGTGCTGCGTGGGCTTCGTCTTCTGCTCGCCCGAGGCCCCCATGAACGGCACCAGCGAAACGTGCACGAAGAACACGTTGTTGCGGCCCAGCTCGTGGCGCACCTGGCGCGCCGCCTCGAGGAACGGCTGCGACTCGATGTCGCCGACCGTGCCGCCGACCTCGGTGATGATCACGTCGGGCTGGGGGGTCTCGGAGGCCTGCAGGCGCATGCGGCGCTTGATCTCGTTGGTGATGTGCGGGATCACCTGCACCGTGTCGCCGAGGTACTCGCCGCGGCGCTCCTTGGCGATGACCGTCGAGTAGATCTGGCCGGTGGTGACGTTGGCGGCCTGCGACAGGTTGATGCCCAGGAAGCGCTCGTAGTGCCCGATGTCGAGGTCGGTCTCCGCCCCGTCGTCGGTCACGAAGACCTCGCCGTGCTGAAACGGGTTCATGGTGCCGGGATCGACGTTGAGGTACGGATCGAGCTTCTGCATGACCACGTGCAGACCGCGCGCGGTGAGCAGATTTCCGAGGCTCGCGGCGGTGAGCCCCTTGCCGAGGGAGGAGACGACACCCCCGGTCACGAAGATGTGCTTGGTAACGCGGATCTGGTCCGTTCGCTGCTCTGTTCCCACGGGCTTCGATCCTATCAGGTGCGGCATCGCGCGGACAGGGAGGCCGGGCATGAGGGGGACCGAGACGCGGATCCGCCGCTCACCATGCTCGTCGAGACCTCTAGCGCCGGGCGACGGCCCTAGCGCAGCTCCTGCCGCGGCACCCACACCTGCTTGATGATCATGAGCACCATCGCGGTGACGGGGATCGAGATGAGCGCGCCCAGCAGCCCCAGCAGGGTGCCGCCTGCGAGGGCACCGATCACCACGAGCGCCCCGGGCACCGATACCACCCGGTTCATGATGCGCGGAGTGAACAGATACGACTCGATCTGCATGTAGATGAGGTAGTAGACCGCCGCGGTGATCGCGGCGGTCGGCGAGTTGAAGAGCGCCACGATCGACACGAGCACGGTCGCGGTGACCGATCCGATGAGCGGGATCAGCGCCAGCATGAAGACGCCCACGGCGACCAGGCCCGCGAACGGCACGCCCACGATCGTCATCATGACGAAGCCGAGCACCGAGTTGATGAAGGCGAGCACGACCATGCCGCTGACGTATCCGCCGACCGACTTGGTGACCTGCTCGGTGATGTCGATCACCTTCGCGCGGCCGGATCGGGGCACGAGCGAGTAGAAGGCCCGCTTGATGGTGCGCAGCGACGCGAGGAAGTAGAGCGTGAGGATCAGCACGATGAGCGCGGCCGTCAGCCCGTTGGCGATCCCGATGCCCGCCTGCCACACGCCTCCGGCGACCTGAGCCCAGTTGCCCGGATCGCCCACGAAGTCCTGTCCCATCTGCAGCAGCCCGTCGAAATCCACGAACTTGCCGAAGCGCTCGTTCACCTCCAGGAACCACTGCTGGCTGGTGACCTCCCGGAACAGGGTGGGGGCGCTGCGAACCAGCAGCGAGATCTGGTTCGCGATCATCGGGATGATGACGGCCAGCAGACCGGCGATCACCAGGACGAAGCCGCCGAACACGACCGCGATGCCGAGCGGCCGCCTCAGCCCCTTGCGCTCGAGCCAGCGCACCACCGGGTCGAGGCCCAGCGCCACGAAGAGCGCCGCCGCAACGTACATGATGATGGTGGTGAGCTGGTCGACGATCGCGCCGAACAGCAGGGCGACGAGCACGCCCAGCGTGACCGTGAAGCCCAGCTGGAACGGCCCGCGCACCACGAACTCGCGCGTTTGGGCCTTGGCGCGCTCCTGGCGCGCGTCGACCGCGGCCTCGCGGGCGTCGCGGTACATCTCGCGGGTCTCGGTGTCCATCTGCTCGAGGTCGGCGTGCACGACATCGGGATGACTGTCGAGGTAGGCCGCCTTGGCCTCCTCGCCATCGTCGAGCGCGGGTTTTGCGACGCCTCGCCTTCGTCCGAACAACTTCGCCATGCGGCTGAGCGTACCATTCACCTGCGACATTCACGCGTCGCGCAGCGCGAGCAGCTCGGCGGCGTGCTCGAGGGCGCTTCCGGAGTCGCTGAGCCCCGAAAGCAGTCGCGCCATCTCGGCCAAGCGCTCGTCGCCGTCGAGGCGACGGCAGCTGCTCTCCGTGAAGCCGCCCGAGGAGTCCTTCACCACCTGCAGGTGGTTGCTCGCGAACGCCGCCACCTGCGCGAGGTGCGTCACCACGATCACCTGGGATGTGCGCGCGAGGCGGGCGAGGCGGCGGCCGATCTCGATGGCCGCGGCGCCGCCGACGCCCGCGTCGACCTCGTCGAACACGAAGGTCGGAACGGGATCGGCCCCGGCGAGCACCACCTCGAGCGCCAGCATGACGCGCGACAGCTCGCCGCCGGAGGCGCTCTTGCCGATGGGGCGGGGCGCCGAGCCCGGGTGGGGGCTCAGCAGCAGCTGCACCTCGTCGCCGCCGGAGGCCCCCAGTCCGTCGAGGGGCGATACCCGCGCCACGAACTCCGCGTCGGGGAGCGCGAGCTGGCGCAGCTCCACCGTGACGAGTTCGGAGAGCCGCACCGCGGCGGCGGACCGCAGCTCGGAGAGTCGTGCCGCCAGCTCGCGCTCTCGCGCGGCCGTCGTCTCGAGGCGCGCCCCGAGCTCTTCGATCAGCTCGTCGTCGCCGTCGAGCTCGGTGAGACGGCGCGCCGCACCCGCCGCGTACTCGACCACCGCGGCCGAATCCGAGCCGTACGCCCGGAACAGCGTGTTCAGCCCCGCGAGCCGCTCGTTGGCGCTCGCCAGCTCGCCCGGCCCCTCCTGGTCGAGGTCCGCGGCGTAGGCCGCGAGCTCGCGCGCAGCATCGGCCACTTGGAAGCTCACGCTGCGCAGCGTCTCGAGCACCGATGCGAGTCGCCGGTCGTGGTCGGCCACGCGCTCCACCTCCCGGAGCGCCTCGTCCACGAGACCGGCGGCGTCTCGGATCATGGGGTCGTCGGAGTCGCTCGAGAGCGCCTCGTGAGCGGTCGAGGTCGCCGCGCGCAGCGCCTCGGCATTGCTCAGCAGCTCGATGCGCTGCCCCAGCTCCGCCTCCTCGCCCGGCTGCGGGTCCACGGCGGCGATCTCCTCCAGTTCCGCCCTCAGGCGCATCGCCTCCGCTGCTCGCTCGTCCCGCGCCCCGCGGAGCTCGGCGACGCGCTCCTCGAGATCCTGTCGTTCGCGATGGACGGCGCGGTACTCCCGCAGCACGGCCGCGAGTCCCTCGCCGCCGAAGCGGTCGAGAGTGTCGCGCTGGGCAGCGAGGGATCGCAGCCGCAGCTGCTCCGACTGCCCGTGCACGGCGAAGAGGCGCTCGGCCAGCCGACCGAGCGATCCGACGGGAGCGCTCGATCCGCCGACCGTCGCCCGACTGCGGCCCTCCGCGCTCACCGTGCGGCTCAGCACCAGCTCGCCGTCCTCGACATCGCCCCCCAGCTCCTCGACGATCTCGGCCACCGCGGAGTCTGCGGTGCGCACGACTCCGCCGACGCGCGCGTGGGCGGCCCCGCCCCGCACCGCTCCCGCGTCGCCGCGCTCCCCCATGAGCAGACCGAGGGCGCTCACCACCATCGTCTTGCCCGCTCCGGTCTCACCGGTGATCGCGGTGAACCCGGGGCCGAGCGGCAGCGTCGCGTCGGCGATGACCCCGAGATCCCGGATCCTCAGCTCCTCGATCACGCAGTGGCTCCGCCCTCTCGGCGCGGGCCGCGCCACCCCGAGACCGGCAGGTGGAACTTGCGCACGAGACGATCGGAGAACACGCCCTCGTTGAGCCGCGCCAGACGCACGGAGTACTCCGAGCGGCACACCTGCACGATCGATCCCGCCGGGAGCTCGGTGCGACGGCGGCCGTCGCACCACATCACCCCCGGCCCGATGTTCTCGGGCAGGATGCGCACGCTCAGCACGGAGTCGGTGCCCGTGACCAGGGGTCGGTCGAACAGCGCGTGCGCCGCGATGGGCACCACGAGCATCGCCTGCACGCCGGGCCACACGACGGGGCCGCCCGCCGAGAACGCGTACGCCGTGGACCCGGTCGGGGTGGCGAGCACCACGCCGTCGCACGCGAACGACGACACGGGCAGACCATCGACGCCGATCTCGACCTCGAGCATGCGTCTGCGCTTCTCGACGCTCGCCTCGTTGAGCGCCCAGGTGTCGGCGATGACCTCCCCGTCGCACGTGGCGCGCACGTCGAGCGTCAACCGCTCCTCCACCGTGTAGTCGCGTCGCAGCACGCGATCAATCGTCGAAGCGAGATCGTAGCTCTCCATCTCGGCGAGAAAGCCGACGTGCCCCAGGTTGACGCCCACGATGGGGCACTCCGATCCGCGCAGCAACTCCGCCGCCCGCAGGATCGTGCCGTCGCCGCCGAGCACGATCGCGACTTCGAGCTCGCCGATCGCGACGTCGCGGCCGAGCTGCGCGGTCTGCTCGATCTCGATGTGAGGAGCGAACTCCTCGCGATCCTGCGCGTCGAGCACCGGCGTCACCCCCGCTGCGTGCAGCGCGGCCATCGCCTCGACGGTCGCCGCCACCGCCTCGTCGCGGTGCGTGTGCGAGACGATGAGGAATCGCCGCGCATCGCCGATCTGAGCCGTGGTCATGATCCTCCTCCCGCTCGCGCATCGAGTCGCCCGTCTCGCGCGGGCGCTCCGCAGAGCCGCGCGATCCGCTCCTCCCATTCTGTCGGATCGGCCGTCGGCCCGCCCGCCCGTTCTCGGCGCGCGAAGTGCACGAGGAACTCGCGGTTGCCGCTGCCTCCGGTGATGGGCGAGGCGGCGAGGCCGAGCGTTACCAGGTGCTGCTCGGCCGCGGCCCGCAGCACGAGGCGGATGGCCTCGGCCCACTGCCCGGGATCGGTCACCACGCCGTCGCGCACCCGCCCGACCTCGAACTGCGGTTTGATGAGCAGCACGAGATCGGCGTCGGGCGCGGCGCAGCGCGCGGCGGCGGGGAGCACGAGCGTCAGCGAGATGAAGGAGAGGTCGGCGACGACCACGCTGGGGGCCTCCGCGAGGCCGGTGTCGGCCGCGAGACCCTCGGGGGTCAGCTCGCGGGCGTTGCGACCCTCGACGAGGCGCACCCGCGGGTCCTGGCGCAGCTCGGGCGCCAGCTGGCCGTGGCCGACGTCGATCGCCTGCACCGCGATCGCGCCGCGCTCGAGCAGCACCTGCGTGAACCCTCCGGTCGAGGCTCCCAGATCGAGCGCGAGCCGGCGCGAGGGATCGAGGCCGAAGAGGTCGAGGGCAGCGGCGAGCTTGTGCGCGGCGCGGCTCACGTAGCGATCGGACTCGGTGACGACGACGCGGGACCCGGGGTCCACGCGAGTGCCGGCCTTCACCGCGGGGGTGTCGTCGAGCAGCACCCCGCCGCTCGCGATGAGCTCGGCGGCGCGGCTGCGGGATCGAGCGAGGCCGAGCCGGGGCAGCACCCGGTCGAGCCGCTCCGGCGCGCCGTTCCAGACGGCTGCTCCGAGGTCGGCGTTCGCCTCAGCTGCCACCGTCGCCCCGCTGGAGTTCGGCGAGCAGCTCGTCGTGCAGCTGCTCGAAACCGGCCGCGCGCTGCGGCAGCGGTTGCGCCTCGATGAGCTCGATGCGTCCGAGCAGGCCGTCACCGCCGGGGTCGGCGCCGGATTCGGCGGGTCCGGGCGACCCGGCTGTTTCTGCCCCGCGATCCTCGATTCCGCTCATGCGTCCAGCCTACCCATCGCCGGCGACATTCGAGAGGTCGGAGGGGCCCTAGGCCCAGTGATCCTCGTAGATGATCTCGGGGATCTTCAGCCCGTAGATCGCGAGGCCGGAGGCCCACACGGCAGCGCATCCCGCGCGCAGCAGCTCGAGCGGCGAATCGCCCTCCGCCACGACGCTCGCGATGTGACCCTCCATGCGCACCTTCGCAGTGCCGACCTGCATCGTGCCGTCCTTCAGCCGCTCGGTGCGGGGATACGGCCTCTCGAGCTCTGCGAGCGAGGCGACGATGTAGTCGGGGCGCATGTCCTGCGACGCGGCGATGAGCTGCTTCGGGCGATCGACGCCGGTGAGCACTTGGAGCGACGGGATTCCGGCCGCCTGCGCGCCCTTGATGTCCGTGTCGAGCCGATCGCCGATCATCAGCGCGTTGCGCGTGCCGAAACGCTCGAAGGCCGCCTCGAAGATGGGGGTCTCGGGCTTACCCGCGAACACCGGCAGCCGCTGCACGGCCGTGTGCACCGCGGAGACGAGCGTGCCGTTGCCCGGGGCGAGCCCGCGGGCGACGGGGATGGTCCAGTCCGTGTTGGTCGCGATCCAAGGCAGCGGATCGCGCCCCGGCCGCTCGGCGAGCGCGAACGACGCCTCGGCGAGGTGCTCCCACCCCACGTGGGGGGCGAAGCCCTGCACGACGGCGGCGGGATCGTCGTAGGCGCTACGGGTGACGGCGAAGCCGGCCTTCTCGAGCTCGTCGACCAGGCCGTCGCCGCCCACCACGAGCACTCGGGACCCGGCCGGTACCGTCCGAGCGAGCAGCGCGACGGCCGCCTGCGGAGACGTGACGACGTCGCGAGCCTCGACCCGCAGCCCCAGCTCGCGCAGGTGCGCGGCGACGGTCTCGTCGGTGCGCGACGCATTGTTGGTCAGGTAGCCGAGTCGCACGGAATCGGCGGCGCGGTTGAGCTGCTCGACGGCGCCCGGGATCGCGCCCGGGCCGCGGTAGACCACGCCGTCGAGATCGGCGAGCAGCAGCTCGCGTCCCTCGAGGGGGGCGGGGTCGAACCCCGTGCGCTTCGTACCGAAGAGGCCCACTACTCGTCGACCTCCGGCTTCCGATCGGCAGCGGCGTCGACGACGCCGGGATCGGCCAGCAGCTCATCCACCTCGGCGACGACCTCCTCCTCGAACGATCGCGGTGCGCCGGCCTCGGGCCTCGGCTCCGCGATCGGCTCCCCGGTCTCCGCGAGCGCGGCCTCGTCGTTCCGGTCCGCTTCCTCGAGCGACTCGAAGATCTCGAACACCTCGAGCTCGTCCATCGCGCCGAGATGATCCTGCAGCGCCGCGGCCGCGCGGTCCGCATGCCGCTGCCACGTGCGGGCTTCCGAGTCCCGGCCGAGATCCTCGAGCACCGCGGCGTAGGCGGCGAACAGCTCAGGGCTCCACGAGAACGCCTTGCGCGGGTTGAGCTCCGGGATCTCCAGCTCGAACAGCGCCTGCTGCGTCTGACCGACGTCCAGCCGCGCCCCGGACATCGCGATCGCCAGGTGCACGCGCTGCTCGGTGTCGAGCTGCTCGGCGTCGACCTCGAGCCCGGTCTCGATCGCCTTCTCCGGACGGCCGAGCCCGCGCTCGCAATCCACCACCAGCGCGGCGTGCCCGTCGAGTCCGCTGAGGCGGCGGTATGTGCGCAGCTCGCGCAGCGCCAGAGAGAAGTCCCCGAGGCGGTACGCGGTAATGGCGAGCGTCTCGCGAGTCACGGGGATGCGTCCGGCCCGGCGGCTCGCGGAGAGCGCGTGCTGATGCGCCAGCTCGGGGTCATCATCGATCAGCATCGCGACCATCGCGAGGTGTCGCGCCACGCGGTCCTGGACGTCGGCCTGCAAGGTCTTCAGCTCGTTGCGGGCGGCCGGGTGCAGGTCCTTGGCCTGCACGTCGTCCGGGATCACCGGATCCCGGTGCTCGGAGCGCACCGGCCGCAGCTCGTGCTGCAGCCTCTCGGCCTCGGTGTACTCCCGATCGCGACCGCCGCGGTCGCTGCGTCCGCCGCCGCGGGTGCCGCCCCGACCGTACTGCTGGCGGTCGTCCCGGCGAGCGCGGTCGGAGCCCCGCTCGCCCCCCTGCCGTTCGCCGTCACGGCGCGGTCGGCGCTCGTCTCCGTCGCGACGCGGTCGGCGCTCGTCTCCGTCACGACGCGGTCGGCGCTCGTCACGGTCGCCGTACTCGCGACGGGGCCGACGCTCGTCGCGGTCGCCGCCGTCCCGGCCGCGGAAGGGACGCCCTCCCTGCTGGCGGGCGCGGCCCCCCTGGTCCGCTCCCCCGGAGTCACGGCGCTCATCGCGACCTCGTTCGCCCCGAGGCCGGCCGGCCGGCCGGCCGGAACCGTCGCGTCTCTTGCCGGGGCCGCGATCCGCGGACTCGTTCCGCTGGGGTCGATCGTTCATGGGTGCCTCCCGGAAGATACGCTATTGAGCTGTTCGAGCCTGGAAATGGAAAGAGGGCCGCACAGCGACACCAACTCTGGTATTCACTGTACGACCCTCTTGGGGTGGTGTTCGGCGGTGTCCTACTCTCC
>NZ_KZ984016.1 GCF_003569785.1 Leucobacter sp. wl10
AGTCGGCGACGGGCGGCGCGTTCGGCGCGGGCGCGGCCAGATCGCGGACGGTGACGCGGTCGAACGCCACGCGTCCGACCCCCGCGGCGGAGGCGCCGAGGTTGGAGCGCACCGATGCGAAGCCCGCCTGCTGCAGTGCCGCCGTCGAGTCCGTGGCGGTCAGCTGCCACGCCTGCGGCTCGGAGCCGCCGCGAGGCCAGATCTTCGCGCGCAGCGTCGTGGGGGTCGAGCCCGACACCTCGGTCTTGATCGTGAACTGGTCGCCCTGGGCCCAGCTCAGACCGGAGATCGGCTGGGTGCCGATCACGGTGCCGCCCCGCTGTGCGACCAGCCAGACCGAGCCGTTGCTGCGGTGCCAGGCGTGGATCGTGTATCCGTCGGCGGCGGTCTGGCGGAGCGTCATGCCCACGTATCCGGCGCCGCTCGCCGGCCCGTAGTCCAAGCGGTAGTCGAGCACCGACTCGGAATCCATGAGCGACAGGCCCTGCAGGGCCAGCTGGCGCGTACCGCCGGGGGCGAGTGCGAGCACGCCGCGCGCGCCATCGGTCGAGGCAGCACTCGCGGAACCGAGCATCGTGGTCCATACGCCCCCGATCGGCGCGGCGCCCCAGCCGTTGGACACGACGCGCTCGAACTCGTCGAGGGCGGCGTAGACGGTCGACTCCACCGACACCGTCCGGGTGAACTCGGTGCTCGCGCCCAGACTGTCCGTCGCCGTCAGCGTGATCTCGTAGGTGCCGTCGGCGGCGTAGGTGTGCGATGCCTGAGCGCCCGACCCCGGTTCGCTGCCGTCGCCCCAGTCCCATGCGTAGCTGAGCGTCGCCCCGTCCGAAGCGGTCGTCTCGCCGGCGTCCGTCTCGACGGTCAGCCCCGAGGCCGAGGCCTCGAACGTCGCCGCCGGCGCGGCATGGGTCACCTCGACCTCGCGGGTCGTGCTCGAGGAGCCGCCTCGGTCATCGGTCGCCGTCAGGGTCACCGTGTAGGTCCCCGCCGCGGCATAGGCGTGCGAGGCCAGGGCGCCCGACCCCGGTTCGCTGCCGTCGCCCCAGTCCCACGAGTAGGACTCGACGGTGCCGTCGGCGTCCGCCGAGCCCGAACCGTCCACCGTGACCGTCAGGCCGCTCGCAGAGGGCGTGAACGATGCGGTGGGGAGCTGGTTCGGTCCGACCACCGACACCGACTCCTCCGCGGTTCCCACGAGACCGCGGCTGTCGCGAACGGTGAGCTTGGCCGTGTACGTTCCGGTTTCCGCGTAGGTGTGCGCGACGGCCGCCGACGCGCCGGTGACGACCGGCGAGCCGTCGCCGAAGTCCCAGGTGTACTCCACGATGCCGCCGCCCGACGCCGTCGATCCCGAACCGTCGAAGTCGACCGCGAGCCCGTCGGCCGTCGCGGTGAAGTTCGCCGTGGGCGCCTCGAGGCCCGTGCCGATCGCATAGTGCGTCGCGACCCTCGCGGGGCCGAGCGCCTGCGGGTACACCGCCACCTCGTCGATCGCCCCTGCGAACCAGTCGGAGCTGGGCCGGCCCGGCCAGCTGCCCAGGTTGTCCCCGCCGATCCGCCAGTAGCCGTTGAACGACTCGCCCTCCGTGACGCTCGGATCCTCAGCGACGAGTCGCCCGTCGACGTAGAGCTTCATCCCGTCGCGGTTCAACGTCGCGGCGGCGTGATGCCACTGGCCGTCGTTGTAGCTCGACGAGGAGGTCACGACCTTCGTCGCGCCCGGATACACCCCGAAGCTCAGGCGGCCGTCGTCGCGCATGTAGATCTGCCGGTCGTACGATGACGACGCTCCCGTCTGGGCGTTTCCATAGCCGATCAGCTTCCCGCCGCGGTTCGTCGTCGTCTTGAACCACAGCTCGGTGGTGAACTCCTTGGGTGTCGCGGGCCGCGTCGTGGTCGAGACACTGCCCGTCGTGGATCCGCTGAAGTTCGAGAACCCCGTGCCGGATCCCTTGACCGCGCTCGGCTGCTGAGCCTGCACCCCGCCGCCGAACACCGGCGGGTTCGCCCCGGCCCAGTCGGCGGTGCTGTCTCCGAGCGGATAGTAGAGGCTCGCGCCGTCGTCGATCACCGCACTGGCGTACTCCGCCGCCGCCGCGGTGCTCGCGGTCGCGGTCACCGGTTGACTCGCGACGGAGTTGCCGTCGCCGTCCTTGACCGTGATGCGGTAGGTGTAGCTCTGGCCGGCCGCGACGGTCGCATCGACGAGGCTCACGGTGGGAACGTTCCACCAGCCGGTGGAGTACGTCGCCGAGTCGATCACGCCGCTCGTGCCGTCGCGGGTGAGCTCGTACGTGAGGTCGCGATCGTCACGGTCCCAGGTGCCGTTCATCGACAGACGGATGCGTCCCGGGACCGCTGTCGACGCCGTTGGAGCGCCCCACGCGGCAGTCGTCGTGCGCGGCCCGTCCTTCGCGCCGCCCGGCGGCGCGCTCGAGAAGCGGACGATCCCCTGGAAGTATCGATTGTTCACGCCGGGGAACTCCCCGGCGATCGAGATGACGTTGCCCGCACCGGTGATGGACAGCCCGGCCTGGCCGAGTCCCGTCGCGGTGCCCGTGAAGAAGTCGGGGTACCAGGCGTAGGCCGAGGGCGCGCGCTCGCCCTCCCAGTTGGCGTAGGTGGCGCCCGCGTACGGCTGCCGCGGCAGGATCCCGCGCGCGTCCGCGGTCATCGCCTGGGCGAACCTGTTCTCCCTCGGAGACTGCTCGGGCCAGAGGTTCATCGTGCTGCAGGCGTGCGTGTGGCTCGTCGAGTAGACCACGCTGCCGGTCGAGTAGACGCCGTAGTGGTCGCCGAGGCAGTCCGCGATCCATCGCGTGGAACCCGAATCGGATTCCAGGGAGAAGACCCCCTCGAGGTTGCCGACCTGCGCGTTCGCGAACACCCATCCGGTGCCGTAGACCGCCTTGTCATCCGCGTTGAGCGCGAATATGCCGGCTTTGCCGCGGGCAGAACCGGTGCCCCAGCCGTTCTTGACCTTCTCCGTGCCCGCCCAATCGGCGTCGACCTCGCCGGTGCTCGCCGTGATGGAGACCAGTCCCCGCCACTTGCCGTCGCCGTCGACGTTCGCGAACCGCCCGCCGACCACGACCTGCTGGCCGCCCGGATCCATCACCATCGCGTCCACCTGCTGATCGGGTTGGGCGTCCCAATCGGTGCGCAGCGCCCCGTTCGACGCCGCGAACGCGGCGAGATTGCTCCGGGCGGTCCCGTTCGCCTGCGTGAAGAGCCCGCCCACGTACACGGCGTCGGCGTCGGCCGCGAGCGCGTAGACGCCGTTGCCGCCGATGGACGGATTGAAGCCGGGCACGAGCTGGCCGGTGCGGGCGTCGAGCGCTGCGATGTTCCAGCGCGACTGGCCGTTGACGCTGTTGAACGAACCGCCGATGTAGATCCGGTTGCCGTCGGGGGATGGCGTGACGGCCTTGATCGTCCCGTTCACCGCCGGGGCGAACGGCAGCAGCGCGCCGGAGTTGATGTCGAAGGCCAGGATGTTCGACCGCGGCGTGAGCGAGGTGCCGGGCGCAGCCAGGGCCGCGCGCGCGTTCTGGAACTGACCGGCCGCGTACACCGTCGTGCCGATCGTCGTCTGAGACCAGACGTAGCCGTTGTCGATCTGGACGGTCGGCAGCGGATCGCCGGTGACGACCGATGCGTCGCGCTGCAGGAGCGGTGGCGGCGTCGGCGGCGGATCATCGGCGGCGGCGGCCGTCGTCGTTCCGAAGACGATGGCGCCGGCGACCAGCGCGGCCGTCGAGAGAGCAGCAATGACGGCCCGCAGGCGACGTCCACCAGATGCCATGAGATACTCCGACTTTTCAGGGCGTGCGCCCGGTGAACCGCGCGACGGGCTCTCCCGCGGCGTAGTTCACGCTGATTGTGATGTCTCGTCCGCTCACCGGGTCGAGCATGAAGAGGTAGCGCCCCTCGGCGTCCTTCCGAGGCGCGATGTCGCCGCTCAGCGGGGAGGCGTCGACGTTGGTCGGAATGCCGAGCCCGCCTTCTGCGGTCTCGAGCGTGACGACCGCGGAGTCGACGCTCTGGGTCTCGGACGACCCGTTGCTGACCCGGACGACGACCTCGACCGCGTCTCCGGCGACGTCCCCCGGCGTCTCGGCCTCGACCGTCGTGGTCGTGACGGAGGCCAGAACGACGGCGATCCCGGTGGCGAGCTCGACCTTCTCGCCGATCGCGCCCTCGACGACGGGAAGGGCCGGTTGCTCCGTCGGGCCGAGGCTGTCTTGCGGGGCCGCCGTCTCGCCCGCGGAGTAGCCCGGAGCCCGGGGCGCGGCGTCCGTCTGAGCTACGCACCCGGTCACTCCGATCGTCGCTGCGAGCGCGATGATCCCCGTCCACCACGCACGAGCCCCGAAACCCACGATCGACGACGACACACAGTCCCCTATCACTGCTGCGGTCTACGACTGTCGAGCTCCTATGCTCTCGGCGGTGACCGATAACGCATCGTAAGGAGCAAGTCGCCGGTACGGCGACAATTTTCAGTATTTACTGCGGTCCCCCGGATCGTCAGCGATCCGTCGCCGAATCCGTGTCCTCGTCCACCCCCGGCTCCGCCGGGAGATGCGACCGCCACAGCCGCATCCCGTCGAGGCTGCCGCGGAGCGCGGGCCAGATCGTGCGTCGCGGGTTGACGAACTGCCGCCTGCCGCCCTGCAGCAGGATCCGATAGGACGCGCGCAGCGTCTGCCGCATCCAGCGCCGCCCATCGTCCCGGGGCAGGAGCTTCGCCGCGTACAGCAGCCGGTTGCGCGAGTTGTAGTAGTAGTAGATCGGCGACTTCGCCCGCCTCTCGCCCTCCGCTCGATGCGTGGTCCCCTCGTCGTGCACCGCGAACAGGGAGGGGTCCGCGCGCACCGAACCGCCCAACTGCACGACCCGGCGGGACAGGTCGACGTCCTCCCAGTAGAGGAAGTAGTCCTCGTCGAACCCGCCGAGACGGCGCCAGAGCTCGGTGCTCATCATGAAGCACGCGCCGCTGACCCAGGTGTGGATCCGCCCGGGATCGGCATCCGAGGGTCGGCGGTTCGTCGATCGCATCTCCCCGAGACCGAGGTGCAGGTCGACCTCGGCCGTGTACAGGGACCCGTCGGGGCGCAGAACGACGGGGGCGAGCTGCAGCCCGCGATCCGCGCGCACCTGCTCGTGCAGCCTGCGGATCGTCTCCTCGCTCAGCCAGGCGTCCGGATTGACGAGCAGCAACTCGGTCGCCCCCCGATCGATCGCGACTTCGGCGCCCCGGTTGTTCCCTCCGCCGAAACCCTCGTTCGCGGGAAGCGCGAGCAGGGTCCAGCCGTGCCGCGCGCAGACCTCCGAGATCGCGTCGCGCTCCTGTTCCGTGCTGAAGTTGTCCACGACGACGACCTGGCCCGGAAACCCGTGGCCGAGCGAGCGCGTGAGGTTGGCCTCGACCACCTCGTGCGAGCCGAAGTTCACGACGAGCACCGCGAGGTGCGCGAGCGGGTCCACGGACTCTTCCACCACACCGAACCCCTATCGACGACGGATGGCGCGCCGGTAGGCGTCCAGGTGTCTGCGGCCGGTGTCGCCCCAGTCGCGACGGCTGAGATCGGGACGCCCGCGGCGGGAGGCGGCCACGGCCAGGCCGCGTTCGAGATCCGAGGCATCGAGATCGCCCTCGAACCGGATGACCCAGCCCGATCCGACCTCCTCCTCCAGCGCGCGGTTGAAGGCGTTGTCGGGCACGAGAACGGCTCGATCCAGCGAGAGCGCGGCGAGGACGCTGCCCGAGTTGTGCATCTCGGGGTAGGGCAGCACGATGAGGCGCGCCGCGCCGATCTCCTGAACGAGCTCCGCGTCCTCCACGAAACGGAGCTCGAGCTCGATCCGCGGGTCGGCTCCGGCCGCCGACCGCAGAGCATCGGCGAGCTCCTCCGAGGACGGGCTCCCGACGACGCGGAGCGACAGGGCGTCGTCCGGGAGATCGTGGAACGCGCCCAGCAGACCCTCGACGTTCTTGTAGCGGCGGACCTTGCCGAAGAACAGTACGCGCCCGGCGACCGGCCCGGCCGGCCGATACCTCGCGAACCAGTCCCGGTAGTGCCCGTGCTCGATGAGCGTCGTCTGCGCCCCCGGCGGCACCGGGGTGAACTCGTTGAGCAGGATCCGCATCCGGGTCATGCGGTCCGTCCCCGTGAGCAGCAGCCGCTCGATCCCGCCGATCCCCCGCGGCGGTTCCACGTTGTGCACCGTGCGGACGACCGGGGTGCCCCGCAGGAGCATCCGCGCCAGGACCAGGCCGTACAGCACGTACCGTCCCGCCGTCGAGAGCAGGCCGCGCCGCTCGATCAGCGCTTCGGGCCAGTGGGCGTGGAACACGTCGTATCGGCCCAGGAGCGCCGTGCGCCACGAGAAGGAGCGCCGCGCGAGGCCGGGGGTCGCCGCGAGACGGTCGTGCAGCTGAACGATGTACGGGTTCGTCCGGGGGCCCGGTCCGATGTAGGACTGCAGAACCCGCACGGCTCCGCCGCTCCGCATCCGCCGCTGTCCCACGCTTCTCTCCCGCCGAACCGTCCGTATACTGTGCCAGTGACGCCGATGCGAGAGTCTGACGACCTCCGCGGATACGAGGACTGGTGATGACATGAGGATACTCGTTTGCGCAGCGTACGTCCCCTATCCTCCGAGAGGCGGCGGCCGGGCGGACATCTGGCGTCGGATCGAGGCGCTCACCCGGCTGGGCCACTCGGTCATGCTGCTCCACCAGTACGACACCGTCGGACCGCTGGCGCCGACATCCGCCGACTTCGAGCAGATGGATCGGGTTCTCGCGTCCCGCTACTCGTACCGGATCAGGCGCGGCCGGCTCCGCACTCTCCGCCAGCTGCTCGGCATGGCGAGGCTTCCCTGGCACGCCGCCAAGGCCGTCCTGTCCGGAGGCGACGGCGAGGCCGCGCTCGAGGCGATCCGTCGCTTCGAGCCCGAGCTGGTCTGGCTCGACGGCCCCTGGCCGGGCGAGGTCGCCCGGCGCGCCGCCGAGCGGTGGCGGATACCGCTGGTCTACCGATCGCATAACGTCGAGCACGAGTATCTGAGGCGCCAGGCCGCGGCGTCGCCAAGCATTCGCAACCGGATCGCCTGGCGGCTCGCCGGCGTCGGGGTGAAGCGGTACGAGATGGGACTCATGCGCGAGGCCGACCACGTCGCCGACATCTCCCTCGCCGACCTCGAGTACTGGCGGGCTCAGGGCATCTCGTCGATCAGTTGGCTGCCGCCGCTGCCCGAGCTCGCCCTGACCTCCCGCCCGGCGCGCACCGTGTCGAGCGACATCCTCTTCGTGGGCGGGCTCAGTCTCCCGAACAACGTCACCGGCGTGCGCTGGTTGATAGGCGACGTGCTGCCGCTGCTGCACCGCGCGCGCCCGGAGCTGACGCTGACGGTCGTCGGATCGTCACCCAGAGGTCCGCTGCGCGCCGAGCTCGAGGCCCATCCGGCGGTCCGGTCGTACTTCGACGTGCCGTCGGTGAACCCGTATCTCTTCGGCGCGCGGGTCCTGGTGAACCCCGTCTCGGTGGGAAGCGGGGTGCAGCTGAAGATGCTCGACATGCTGATGACCGACGCCCCTATCGTCGCGCGCGGTCAGGGTGTGCGAGGTCTCCCGGACGACTTCGCCGCTCTCTGCGATGTCGCGGATACCGCTGCGGGCTTCGCCGAGTCGATCCTGGCCCGCCTCGATGATCCGCGCGTCGATCTCGCCGCGCGCGGTCGCGTCCGGCGGCGGTTCGAGGTGGCCGCGGTCGGCGACTGCCTCGAACGGGTGGCGTCGGAGGGGCGGCGGAGCGGGGAGGCCGGCCCCGGGATCGGGGCGAGCAGCGGTCAGCGGTGACGCCGCGATAGGTGGAGCCGCGGCATGCGGATCGAGCCGTCGATCGTCTCGATGCCGCCGCCCGAGTTCAGGGTGTGCACTCGCGTGCCGGGCCAACTCGCTCCCGGCGCGTACCGGGCGACGATCGTCTGCTCGAAGGCGTCGTCGTCGAGTCGCGTGATCTCCGCGACGCTCATCGCTGCACCGTAGCCGCTCCGGCCGTCCTGCACCGGTCTGAGGAGGCGCCCGTCGCGCAGCTCGACCCGTCCGGCGGGGCGCGCGCTCGCGATGTCGACGAGCACCGGGTTCCCGCGGTGCTCGGTCCACGGCCCGCGCAGGTCGGGTGCGGACCACAGGAACAGGCTGTCCGAGAGGGAGCCGCCGAGACCGACGGTCGCGGTCAGCCACCAGCGGCCGTCGTGCTCGAACGGCGTGGCGTCGCTGGCCTCGACACCGCCGATCAGCACCGAGTGAAGCTCCCAGCGGTGCGGAAAGTCGGTCGCCCGGTACAACTCGACGGTCCGCGCCGCCGACGTCTCGGGGATCATCCACACCTCCCCGTCGTGCTCGAGCACGTAGGGGTAGGACAGGTGGACGTCGCGGGTCAGCACGGTCTCGAACGGCCCGGCGGGTCCGTCGTGGTTCCAGCGGGCGGCGGAGATCACGCCCTTGCCGGTCCGGTGATCGAAGTCCTCGACGAAGACGTAGGTGCGTCCGCGGTGCTCGAATGGGAAAGGGTCGGCGTAGAAGCGGTATCCGTCGTCGGCGACGTCCGACCACCGGTCGCCGGACAGCCGGCCGGCGGTGATCGCGTCGGCGTCGCCGCGACTGCGCCACCCCACTCGCCAGTGCGGTGCTCGGAACCCGATGCGATAGGCGAGGCGCGCGCCCGCTCCGATCACCCGGCGGACGGCGATCCCGGTGTACGTGCGCGGAGAACGCGCCTCGCCGGCCTCGGTGTCGGGCGCCGCGAACCGGCGTCCCGCGACGGCTCCGGTCAGGAGCGTCGCGGTGCCGGCGCCGACATCGGCGAGCGCTGTGGTGAGAAGCCCGGGCGTCTCGCTGCCCGGTCGCCCCTGTGCCCGGGTCCCGCCGGTGCCGTCGACGATGCTGACGAGGGGCAGCCGCCCGGCGCGTAGGGCGTCGGCGGCCGCCTGCTCGCCGGGCCGCCCGTCGTAGAGCACCGACCAGTGCCCCGGCGCCGGGGAGGGCGTCAGGTCGATGACGATGGCGGGTTCACGCGCCTCCGCGGGCGGAGGGGAGCCCTGCAGCCTCCCCCTCGCGAGTCCTCCCGCTTCCAGGCGGTGCAGACGCCGCTCGAGCCAGAGCACCCGCTGCAGGCGCCGATACCCGTCTGATCGCGGCTCGTCGGCCAATCGAACTCGAACATCGACGCCGGGGAGGCCGCGAAGGCGCGCCACGAGGGTCTCATGCCATCGTCGCTGCATGCTGTCACTGACGAGCACTTCGACCCTCATGCTTCATCTCCCACGATAGACATGAACGGTGCTGACTATACTCGTGCATACTCGGTTCACCGCCGAGTCAATGCCGGCCGACTCTCGCGCGCGATGGTCGAATTGCATCGGGGCTGATGTGTATGGAGGAACCGTCCGAGCGACGCTACCGGGTCGCGCTCGAGCGCCTGCGGAGCGCTCAGAAGCCCTCCGCGGGCACCCCCCTGTACTCCAGGCTCGTGAATCGGCCGCTCGGACGTCGGTTCGCCGCCTTCGCCCACGTCCTCGGCTGGACGCCCAACGCGGTGACCTGCGTGAGCGCCCTCTTCACGTTCAGCGGGATCGCGCTCGTGGCGCTGGTCGCGCCGTCGTGGTGGTCGGGAGTTCTCGTCAGCGCGCTGCTGGTGCTCGGGTACGCCCTCGACTCCGCCGATGGCCAGCTCGCGCGGCTCCGCGGCGGCGGCAGCGTTCAGGGCGAGTGGCTGGACCACACCGTGGACGCGGCGAAGGCACTCACGATCCATGTCGCGGTCCTGGTCGCCGCGTTCCGATTCTTCGATCTCCCGACGGCATGGCTGCTCGTTCCCATCACCTATCTCGTGGTCGAAGGTCTGCTCTTCTTCGGCATGATGGAGCGGGACCTGCTTCTCGCGCGGGCGGCCGGAGGCGAAGCGCCCGTCTCCCGGGCGTCGACGGGCATTCTGCGGGCGATCCTCATTCTCCCCTCGGACTACGGCCTGTTCTGCCTGATCTTCGTTCTCATGGGCAGCTCCGCGGTGTTCTTCGGCGTCTACACGCTGCTGCTCGTCTGCAACACGGTCTTCCTGCTCATGGCGCTCGCGAAGTGGTACCGGCAACTCGGCGCGTATGCGTCGTGAGGGATCGCAGCTCATCGCGCGCACGCGATACTCGACGGAGGATTCACATGGAACTTGCCCGGGCGGCGTTCACGATCAAGAGCCGCACGCTGCGGCGGCGATCCGGTCGGTTCTTCGATGAGCTGCTGCTGAACGAGCGCCTTCCGCGAGAGCGGCTCCTCGCGCTGCAGGCCTCCCGCGCGGCGGGCATCGCCCGTTTCGCAGCCACGAGTACCGCGTATTACGCGGAGACCTTCGCCGAGCACGGCGTCGACCTGACGCGCCTCGAGGATCCCGCTCAGTGGCAGCGGATTCCCGTCCTGGAGCGCGCGACGGTCAAGGACCGCAACCGGGGGTTCGTCTCGTCGGAGTCCACACGGCGCACGGCGCGCGTCGCTAAGACGGGCGGCAGCAGCGGCGAGCCGCTCCGCCTCCAGCAGGACGCTCGCGTCCCGACCCTCGCGCACGCGTGGCGCATGTACCGCTGGTGGGGCGTCGAGCCCTGGGACCATCTCGCTCGGGTGGGCAGGTGGGGCTTCGGGATCGTCGACAACCTCAAGACCGCCGTGACCTGGTGGCCGTCGAAGCAGATCTACCTCGACGCGCAGCTTTTCGACGGCTCGACGATGGGCGCCTTCCACAGAGCCATCGTGAGGACCCGCCCGGCGCTCATCGAGGGCTACGTGGGCGCCATGCTCGAGTTCGCCGATTTCCTCGAGGCCGAGGGCTTGACCATCCCGACGCCGCGCGCCGTCGCGACGACGGCAGCGCCGCTGACGGAGAACGCCCGGCGCCGCCTCGAAGCCGTATACGGGACGCCGGTGTACGACGAGTACCGCGGCTCGGAGATCAACTGGATGGCGGCCGAGTGCGGGGAGCGCAACGGGCTCCACGTGTTCGCGGACACGCGGCGAATCGAGATCCTCGGTCCGGACGGGCGACCCGTGCCCGCGGGGACGGTGGGCGATATCGTCGTCACCGACCTGCTCAACCGCGTCTTCCCGATGATCCGGTACCGGGTCGGCGACAGGGGCCGGATCGTGGAGCGCGAGTGCCCGTGCGGCGTGACGCTGCCGATGATCGCGCAGCCGGAGGGCCGCACCACCGACATCGTCCGCCTTCCCAGCGGACGCATGATCAATCACGGGCTCATGGCGATGTTCGCGGATCACCCGGAGGCGGTCCGGGTGTTCCAGATCGTCCAGTCCGCGGACTACTCGCTCCGCATCCGAGTCGTGCGCGGAGACGACCCCCGCGGCGAGCAGCACATCGCGAGCGCCGTGGCGAAGGTCCGGATGCGCATCGACGACGAGGTTCCCATCGCGCTGGAGTACGTCGATCGCCTGCCTCACACCGGGGGCAAGACGAAGTACCTCATCAGCGAGGTCGCGGCACCGGCGCACGACGCGTAGCGGCTTCGGCGGCGGTGCTGCACAGCCGTTCACAGGCCCTCGCCGAATCGCTGCACTGCCCGCTGGTCGCCGCCGATCGTGCGCTTCCGCCGCGCCGAGAAGAGCGATCGGACCAGGTTGCGGTGGGTATTCCTCGCGGGCGTATTGCATCATCGCCGTGACATCCGCCCGGTTCTTGCCGGCTGAGGCCGGGCTGAGGTCGCTGCGCCCTGAGCGGACGGAGCGCGTGAGCGTCGCACGCCCGGAGTATCCTCCGAACCATGAGCATGAGCGGCGGACCGGGCGTGCGCGGATCGCGCGTGTCGTCGGGCGACGCCGAGCGGCAGCGCGAGATCAACAGCGAGGCCCCGTTCGTCCCCGATCTCGGCAGCCGCATCGCCGCGCTGTTCCGCCCGTACCGGGGGCAGCTGGCCGTCATCGTCGCGCTCGTGCTGGTGTCGGCGGCGCTCGGGATCCTGCCGCCCCTCCTCACCCAGCGCGTCTTCGACGAGGGACTGTTCCCGCCCGAGGGCGGCCCGCGCCTCGAGGCGCTCGCGTGGCTGGCGGGCGCCATGATCGCGGTGTTCGTTGTGTCGGCCGGCCTCGGCATCGTGCAGACCTTCTGCACCGCGCGCGTCGGCAATCGCGTCATGGGCGACCTGCGGGTGCGGCTGTTCGCGCACCTGCAGGCGATGGAGCTCGGCTTCTTCACGCGCACCAAGACGGGCGTGATCCAGTCCCGGCTGCAGAACGATGTGGGCGGCGTCGCGAACGTGCTCACCAACACGGTCTCCAACATCATCGGCAATACGGTCACGGTGGTCGCGGCGGGGGTCGCGATGGTGCTGCTCAGCTGGCAGCTCACGCTCGTCGCGCTCGTGCTCATGCCCGTGCTGGTGTTCGCGCAGCGGCGGGTGGGGCAGGTCCGCGCCAGGATCGCGGGCCGCACGCAGGAGTCGCTCTCGGAGATGACGGCCATCACGCAGGAGTCGCTCTCCGTCTCGGGGGTGCTGCTGGCCAAGACCTACTCGCGGCAGCGCGCCGAGACCGACCGCTACGCCGCCGAGAACCGCAATCAGATCGACCTGCAGGTTCGGCTGACCATGAGCGGCCAGGCGTTCTTCGCGCTCGTGCAGGTGTTCCTGTCGGCGGTGCCGGCGATCGTGTATCTCGTGTCGGGGTGGATCATGGCCGGTGCACGGGGAGAGGGGTTCGACCCGGGGATCACGGCCGGCACGATCGTGGCGTTCACCACCGTGCAGTCGCGGCTGCTCTTCCCGCTCATGGCGCTCATGCGCATCGCGCTCGACCTGCAGACCTCCCGTGCGCTCTTCGCGCGCATCTTCGAGTACCTCGATCTCGAGCCGGCCATCGTCGATGCCCCCGATGCGCGGGAGCCCTCGGACGCGCCCGGCCGCGCGGGGCGGGTGGAGTTCTCCGACGTGAGCTTCTGGTATCCGGACGCGGATCCCGCCGTCGCGGCCGCGGCGCCGCGCACCGGCGGCGGACGCGACGGGCCCGCCCCGAGCCGGGACGCGCGGCCGACCCTCGACCGCGTCTCGTTCCACGTGGAACCCGGCGAGTTCGTCGCCTTCGTCGGCGCCTCGGGATCGGGCAAGACCACCATCGGCTCCCTGATCCCGCGCCTCTACGACGCGAGTTCGGGATCGGTGCGCTACGCGGGCGACGACGTGCGCGAGCTGCGGCAGGAGGCGCTCATGGGCCGCATCGGCGTGGTCACGCAGGAGCCGTACCTGCTCCACGCCTCGATCGCGGCGAACCTGCGCTATGCGAAGCCCGACGCCACCCGGGAGGAGCTGGAGGCGGCCGCCCGGCTCGCGAACATCCACGACACGATCGCCGGATTCGCCGACGGCTACGACACGGTCGTGGGGGAGCGCGGCTACCGCCTCTCCGGCGGCGAGAAGCAGCGGGTCGCGATCGCCCGCGTGCTGCTCAAGAACCCGCGGGTGCTCGTGCTCGACGAGGCGACGAGCGCGCTCGACACCGTCAACGAGCGCGCCGTGCAGCGCGCCCTCGAGGACGCGCGCAGCGGGCGAACCACCGTGGCGATCGCGCACCGGCTGTCGACCGTGGTCGACGCCGACCGCATCTACGTCGTGGGCGGCGGACGCATTCTCGAGCAGGGCACGCACCTCGAGCTGCTAGAGCTCGGCGGCGCCTACGCCGAGCTCTACGCCCAGCAGAGCTGAGCCCGGCCCCGGTCAGACGGGACGCGCGAAGTACACCCGGTCGAAGCCGTCCTCGACGCGGCGGCCCACCTCGCGGAAGCCGCGCCGCGGGTAGTAGGCGAGGTTCTCCGTCATCCTCGCGTTCGTGTAGAGCCGGGTCTCGGAGAGCCCGAGCGTGCGCGCCTCCTCGTCCGCCCGCGCGAGCAGCGCGGTCCCGATCCCGAGCCCCTGCGCCTCGGGGGCGACCGCGACGTTCTCGATGAGCAGGTGGTCGGGGCGCGGATCGGTCACGAGCAGGCCGGCGATCCGCCCGCCGGCCCGGGCGACGACCGCCCTGCCGTCGGCGACGGCGGTGGCGTAGTCGGCGGTCATCGGTGCGGGCTCGCGCCCGATGCGCCCGACGTAGGGCGCGTAGGCGGCCCGCACGAGCGCGACGATCTGCGGCACGTCGCACGGGCGCGCCGCGGCGAGCTCGAGCGCGGCCGCGCGCTCGGCGCCGGCCTCGGGCGCGGTCATGTGCTGCCCGGTGCGCGGCAGGGCGTCGACGGGCCCGCCGCCGAGCGCGACGGCGGAGAAGGCCATCGGGAGCCCCTGCGCCGTCCACGGGGACTCCCGATCCATGAGCTGGGCGTGCACGTGGGGCTCGCTGCTGTTGCCGGAGTTGCCGCAGCGCCCGATCCGCTGTCCCGCGCGGACCGCCTCGCCCGTTCGCACCGCCACCGACCCCCGCCGCAGGTGAGCGACCGTGGCATACGTCCCGTCGCCGCCGCGGATGGTGACGTGATTGCCCAGGATGAATCCCGGCCCGCCGATCTCCCGGATCGCGCCCTCGAGCATCATGTAGACGAAGGCGGACCAGCTCGATCGCGCTCGATGATCGCGGTGCCGGTCCACCGCCCGCACGACGGTGCCGTCGATCATCGCGAGCACCGGTTGCCCGAACGCGGGGTAGTGCTCCGGCGCCCGCATCGCGGGACCGACGCCGAACGAAGGACGGATCCCGTCGGCCGGCTCGAACGCGAGGTCGATCGCGTAGGCCTGCCCGTAGGCGCGGACGCCGTGGCTGGGCACCTTCGAGGCCGGGCTGTTGATCCCCAGCCACCGCCCCCGCACCGGGGAGGCGACGACCGCCGTCGTCCGAGCGGGGAGTAGGCGCGGCCCCGCGAGCGCGAGCGCGATGCAGAGGGCCAGCGCGCCCGCGGCGAGGATCGCGACGGCGCCTCTCGCCCGCCGCACCTCCTCGCCGAGGGCGAGGTCGCCGGAGAGCGCCACCGCGATCAGCAGCGCCGCAGCCGCGTAGAGGACCGGGCCGCGCAGCCGGTATGCGGCGAGAACCGCCCGCCTCACCGCTCGGCTCCGAGCACGCAGGCCAGCAGCGGCACGATGCGTCCGGCCGCAACCTCGTAGCTGCCCCGCCCGCTCTGCCGCACCCACCCCGCCGAGACGAGTTGCCGCAGGTGATGGTGCAGCTGCCCCGTCGTGCCGAGGGCGCCGATCGCCGCGAGCTCGGATGTGGCGTGCGTGCCCGACAGGATGTGCCGCAGCAGCTCGATCCGCACCGGGTGGCCCAGGGCCGCGAACGCGGAGGCCCGCTCCGCCCACTCGGTCTCGAGGAGCCCCGCCGCGCTCGCGCCCTGCTGCCAGGACACGGGCCTCCCCGTCGGCAGGGTCAGCGATCCGACGAGCATCACCGCGCCGTCGGCGGTCGACGGGTCGTCGTCGAGGCGGGATCGCAGTCCGTCCAGCGCCCAGAGCGCGTCGTCGGGGGCGGCGGGTGCGCCGGTCTCGCGGCGGGTCTCCTCGAGGGCGCCGACCCGGCGGCCCAGGGCGTCCAGCTCCTCGCGGAGCCGCCGCAGTTCCTCATCCATGCGTCAATAGTACGATATTACGTAGTAACGTACTAGTGCGGGCGGAATCCGGCCCCGGACCTGGCGGCGGACCCCGCGCCGCCCGCCCCCGCGTCGCCCGCCCGCGCCCGCCCCCGCCCCCGCCCCCGCCCCGCGCGCCCGCCACAGCCCGGGATCGGTGTGCGCCTTTCGAACGCTCGAGGTCGATGCAAGCGCCCGAAAGGCGCACATCGATTCGGCTCGGGCGCGCTCGCCCCGAAGAGTAGGATTTCCCCGTGCGCCCGATCACCCAGTCCAGCAAGCTCGCGGGAGTCCGCTACGACGTGCGCGGCCCGATTCTGCAGGAGGCCGAGCGCCTCGAGCGCGAGGGTCACGAGATCCTCAAACTGAATATCGGCAACCCTGCGGTCTTCGGCTTCGAGGCGCCGCCGGAGATCCTCGAGGCGATGCGCGAGGCGCTTCCGAAGGCGCAGGGCTACAGCGACTCGCGCGGGATCCTGCCCGCGCGCGAGGCGGTCGCGGAGCACTGCGCGGGGCTCGGCATCGAGGGCGTGGGCCCCGATGACGTGCTGATCGGCAACGGCGTCAGCGAGCTCATCTCGCTGGTGCTCCAGGCCCTGATCAGCCCGGGGGACGAGATACTCATCCCCTCGCCCGACTACCCGCTCTGGACCGCGCAGGTGACGCTCGCCGGAGGCCACGCGGTGCACTACCCGTGCGACGAGCAGAACGGGTGGATGCCCGATCTCGGGGCGATCGAGGAGCTCGTCACCCCGCGGTCCAAGGGAATCGTGCTCATCAACCCGAACAATCCCACCGGCGCGGTCTACTCGCCCGAGCTCGTGCGCGGTTTCGCCGAGCTCGCCGAGCGGCACGGCCTCGTGCTCATGTCGGACGAGATCTACGACCACATCCTCTACGACGGCGCGCGGCACGAGCACGCAGCGCGGCACGTGACCGGCACGCTCTGCCTCACGTTCAGCGGGCTCTCGAAGATCCAGCGCGTCGCCGGGTACCGCGCCGGCTGGGTGGTCGCCTCGGGCGATCGCGGGATCGCCGCGGACTTCCTCGAGGGTCTGCGGCTGCTGGCCAACATGCGCATGTGCGCGAACGTGCCCGCGCAGTACGCGATCCCGGTGGCGCTCTCGAGCGCGTCGAACTGGTCCGGCATCGCGGAGCTGTGCGCGCCCGGCGGGCGGCTGCGCGAGCAGCGCGACGCCGCGCTGCGGCTGCTGGGCGAGATCCCGGGCGTCTCCTGCGCGGCCCCCGGGGGCGCGATGTACCTGTTCCCGCGTCTCGATCCCGCGCGCTACGACATCCACGACGATCAGCGCTTCGTGATCGAGCTGTTGCGCGCGACCCGCGTCATGATCACGAACGGGCGCGGCTTCAATCTGGTGACGCCCGACCACGTGCGCTTCGTCACGCTCCCCCCGGTCGGGGTGCTCTCGGAGGCGATCGGGCGCATCGCCGACTATCTCGACGGGGTCAGGGTCTCGTGACGGCCCGCATCCCGGCCGGGCGGGGTGTCGCGCAGTGAGCGTCAGGATCCTGGTCGTCGGGAAGAAGCACGAGAGCTGGGTCTCCGAGGGGATCGGGCGCTACGAGAAGCGACTGCGCAAGCCGTTCGATGCGAGCTGGCAGCTGCTGCCGCACTCCTCCCGCGAGGGCGCCGCCGCGCGCGCCGAGGAGTCGGAGCGGATACTCGGCAGGCTGGATCGCGATGCCCTCGTCGTGCTGCTCGACGAGCGCGGGCGCAACATCGACTCGCCGGCGCTCGCCGCAGCGCTGCGCGGCGCCTTCGACGCGGGGCGCAGCGTGACGGCGGTGATCGGGGGCGCGTACGGGGTCGAGGATCGCGTTCGCGAGCGCGCCGACCTCGTGTGGAGCCTGTCGAAGCTGGTCTTCCCGCACCAGCTGGTGCGGCTGATCCTCGCCGAGCAGCTCTACCGCGCCCAGGAGATCTCCGCGGGACGGCCGTACCACCACGTGTAGCGGGCGGGATCGGGATCACCGCCCGATCCGTGAGTGTCCGAGGTCCCCTCTACGTTGGTGGCATGAACCCGTTCCGCCTCACTACGCGTCTGCAGCCGCGCGCGCGGCCGCAGACGGTGCGCGCTGCGCCGCCGGCGACCGCCGTGCCGTGGCGCGTGGTGCGGCGGTCGGAATCGGGGGTGATCGAGGTGGAGCAGGTCGGCGGCACGCCCCTGCACTCGGTGAGGTTCGCGCTCGCCGGGAGCGGGATGCTGGGCCTCTCGCTGCCGCGCACCGTGCTGCCCGGAGAGCGGGTGCGGGTGGTGCTGCGCGGCGCGCAGGGTGTTCGCGCCTCTGCCGCGCCCGATGCCATGCTCGTGCTGCGCTGGTTCCAGCCCGACGGAACGGAGCTGCTGTGGCCGATCGCACTGTAGCCCGCGGTGCGGGCGGGAACATCAGAGCGCTTCCGGGCGTTGATATCAGTGCGGGGTGGCGTGCGGATTCCGCGCGGTTCGACGGGGGCCGACGGGTGCGGGCCGCGGTGCACGCGACACGCCGGGGAAGGGCTGGGGAGCAAAAATCTTTCGGGCCGAATGCGCTGTGGATAACCCCCGGAGAGGGGCGGAACTCCGCCGAAAGTTCTCCCCAGCGGTGGCCCCCGATCGGTGGAAATCGAGTGGAAAACTACATCGATGTAACTACTGCATGTTGTGGTTGGCGATGGTGTGGTTCACTATATGTAGTGCCTCGCGTGGGGCACGTCAGTTTTCGAGGAGGGGCGTGGAATGGCCATCACGGTATACACCAAGCCGTCGTGCGTGCAGTGCAACATGACGTATCGCGAGCTCGACAAGCAGGGGATCGAGTACGACATTCTCGACCTCTCGGCCGACGAGACTGCGCTCGAGACGGTCAAGGAGCTCGGCTACCTGCAGGCCCCCGTCGTGGTGACCGATGACGAGCACTGGTCGGGCTTCCGGCCCGACAAGATCTCGGAGCTCGCCAGCCGCCTCGCGTAAGCGCAGCAGCGCGTTCGCTCGTGATTCGCCCGAGGCGGCCGAAACGTGAAGCCGGTGCGCCGAGGGCGTTTCGGCGGTGTGGGATAAGCAGTGGGGTGATGCTCATGCCGGATCTGGTGTACTTCTCCAGCGTCTCGGGCAACACGCAGCGCTTCGTGGAGAAGCTCGGGCGGCCGGCGCTGCGGATCCCGCTCCACTCGCGAGAGGAGTCGCTCGTGGTCACCGAACCGTACGTGCTGCTCGTGCCCACCTACGGCGGCGGCCCCGAGACGCGGGCGGTGCCCAAGCAGGTCATCCGATTCCTCAACGACGAACGCAACCGCAAGCACCTGCGCGGCGTGATCGCCGCGGGAAACACCAACTTCGGTGAGGCCTACGGCATCGCGGGCGACATCATCGCGCGGAAGTGCCGGGTGCCCTTCCTCTATCGATTCGAACTCTTTGGTACCCCGGACGACGTCACCGCCGTCCAAGAAGGATTGGAACAGTTTTGGACTTTGCAACGGGAACAGCAGTGATGGAGCCGGGTCTCGAGTCGTCGAAGATCAGCGACATGGATTACCACGCGCTGAACGCGATGCTCAACCTGTACGACGCGGACGGCCGCATCCAGTTCGAAAAGGACCGCGAGGCCGCACGCCAGTACTTCCTGCAGCACGTCAACCAGAACATGGTGTTCTTCCACAACTTCGAAGAGCGCATGCGGTACCTCATCGACAACGACTACTACGAGAAGGACCTCATCGAACAGTACCCGATGCCCTTCATCGAGTCGCTGCGCGACGAGGCCTTCGCGATGAAGTTCCGCTTCCCCACCTTCCTCGGCGCCTTCAAGTTCTTCACCTCGTACGCGCTCAAGACGTTCGACGGCAAGCGCTACCTCGAGCGCTTCGAGGACCGCGTGGTGATGGTGGCGCTCGGCCTCGCCCAGGGCGACCAGGAGCTGGCCCGGGGCCTCGTGCGCGAGATCATCTCGGGCCGCTTCCAGCCGGCCACCCCCACCTTCCTCAACCTCGGCAAGGCCCAGCGCGGCGAGCTCGTCTCGTGCTTCCTGCTGCGCATCGAGGACAACATGGAGTCGATCTCGCGCGGCATCAACTCCTCGCTGCAGCTCTCCAAGCGCGGCGGAGGCGTCGCCCTGCTGCTCTCGAACATCCGCGAGTCGGGCGCACCCATCAAGAAGATCGAGAACCAGTCGTCGGGCATCATCCCCGTCATGAAGCTCCTCGAGGACAGCTTCAGCTACGCCAACCAGCTCGGGGCGCGACAGGGCGCCGGCGCGGTGTACCTGAGCGCGCACCACCCCGACATCATGAAGTTCCTCGACACCAAGCGCGAGAACGCCGACGAGAAGATCCGCATCAAGACGCTGTCGCTCGGCGTCGTGATCCCGGACATCACCTTCGAGCTCGCCAAGAAGAACGAGGACATGTACCTGTTCTCGCCGTACGATGTCGAGCGCATCTACGGCGTGCCCTTCGGCGATATCTCCATCACGGAGAAGTACCACGAGATGGTCGACGACGCGCGCATCAAGAAGACCAAGATCAGCGCGCGCCACTTCTTCCAGACCGTCGCCGAGCTGCAGTTCGAGTCGGGCTACCCCTACATCGTGTTCGAGGACACGGTGAACCGGGCCAACCCCATCAAGGGCCGCATCAACATGTCGAACCTCTGCTCCGAGATCCTGCAGGTCAACACCCCCACGACCTACAACGAAGATCTGAGCTACGGCCGGATCGGCAAGGACATCTCCTGCAACCTCGGTTCGATGAACATCGCGGCCGCGATGGACGGCGGCGCGCTGGGCGATACCGTCGAGCTGGCGATCCGCGCGCTCACCTCGGTGAGCGACCAGAGCCACATCACCTCCGTGCGCTCCATCGAGGACGGCAACGATCAGTCGCACGCCATCGGCCTGGGCCAGATGAACCTGCACGGCTACCTGGCGCGCGAGCACGTGCACTACGGCTCCGAAGAGGGCATCGACTTCACCAACATCTACTTCTACACGGTGCTCTTCCACGCGATCCGCGCCTCCAACCGGCTCGCGATCGAGCGGGGCAGCGCCTTCGGCGGATTCGAGGACTCGAAGTACGCCTCGGGAGAGTTCTTCGACAAGTACACGGAGCGCCCGTGGCAGCCCGAGACCGAGCGCGTGGGCGAGCTGTTCGCGAACGCCGGCGTCGCGATCCCGAGCCAGGACGACTGGCGCGAGCTCAAGGCGAGCGTGATGCAGCACGGCATCTACAACCAGAACCTGCAGGCCGTGCCGCCCACCGGGTCCATCTCGTACATCAACAACTCGACCAGCTCGATCCACCCGATCGCCTCGAAGATAGAGATCCGCAAGGAGGGCAAGCTCGGCCGCGTGTACTACCCGGCGCCGTTCATGACGAACGAGAACCTGGACTACTACCAGGACGCCTACGAGATCGGCCCCGAGAAGATCATCGACACCTACGCGGCCGCGACGCAGCACGTCGATCAGGGCCTGTCGCTCACGCTGTTCTTCAAGGACACCGCGAGCACCCGCGACATCAACCGGGCGCAGATCTACGCGTGGCGCAAGGGGATCAAGACGATCTACTACATCCGCCTGCGCCAGCTCGCGCTCGAGGGCACCGAGCTCGACCAGTGCGTCTCCTGCATGCTGTGACGCGCGACCCGTTGTTCGTATCTGAAGAGGACTGAAGAAGGAAGCGATGAACTTCAAGCTGGGCCACGCGGTGCAGGCGATCAACTGGAACCGCATCCAGGACGACAAGGATCTCGAGGTCTGGAACCGTCTGGTGAACAACTTCTGGCTGCCCGAGAAGGTGCCGCTCTCGAACGACGTGCAGTCGTGGGGCACGCTCACGCCCGAGGAGCAGCAGCTCACGATGCGCGTGTTCACGGGCCTCACGCTGCTCGACACGATCCAGGGCACTGTGGGCGCGGTGTCGCTGATCCCGGACGCGATCACCCCCCACGAGGAGGCCGTCTACACCAACATCGCGTTCATGGAGTCGGTGCACGCCAAGAGCTATTCGTCGATCTTCTCGACGCTGTGCTCGACGCAGGAGATCGACGACGCGTTCCGCTGGTCCGTGGAGAACCCGAACCTGCAGAAGAAGGCGAAGATCATCGTCGACTACTACGAGGGCGACGACCCGCTGAAGCGCAAGGTCGCCTCGACGCTGCTCGAGTCGTTCCTCTTCTACTCGGGCTTCTACCTGCCGATGTACTGGTCGAGCCACGCCAAGCTCACCAACACGGCCGACCTGATCCGCCTCATCATCCGCGACGAGGCCGTGCACGGCTACTACATCGGCTACAAGTTCCAGAAGGGGCTCGAGAACGAGAGCGAGGAGCGGCGCCAGGAGATCAAGGACTACACCTTCTCGCTGCTCTACGACCTATACGAGAACGAGGTGCTTTACACGCAGGATCTCTACGACCCGGTGGGCCTCACCGAGGACGTCAAGAAGTTCCTGCACTACAACGCCAACAAGGCGCTCATGAACCTCGGCTACGAGCCGATGTTCCCCAAGGAGATGACCGACGTCAATCCGGCGATCCTGTCGTCGCTGTCGCCGAACGCCGACGAGAACCACGACTTCTTCTCGGGCTCGGGATCGTCGTACGTGATCGGCAAGGCCGTCGCCACCGAGGACGAGGACTGGGACTTCTAACAAGTTTGTTTGGTAAAATACCTGATCAAAAGCCATAAATGGCTGATATTTTCTGATTCAGGTTTCTCTGTTCAGAGATGTTTGATGGACAGAGGAGGGCAGACGTGAACTCGANGTTCAGAGATGTTTGATGGACAGAGGAGGGCAGACGTGAACTCGAGTTCCCGTTCGGAGTGGCACGCAGGAGGCAGCGGTGAGCCGTCGATGCCGAAGCTGGTTTCGCTTGCCGAAGCGGCTGAGCAATTTGGCATATCCGTCAAGACGCTCCGGCGGCGGATCTCCGACGGAACCGTGCGCGGTTATCGAGTTGGGCGACTGATCCGGGTGGACATGAACGACCTGCTTGAGAACCTCGTCGAGGAGATTCCCGCAGCTCGCTGTGGCCAGTGAGCGTTCCAGTCGGGATGAGGAACAGTGGGCGTGGAGGAGAGCTTATAGAGAGGATAGAGGCGTGACGACAAGATGGTACAAGCGAGGTGCGAATCAGGCCGATCTCGCAGTACTTCATCCGGGTGTGCCGGAATGGATGAAGATGCAGCTTCTCACCTGGGTGACGTCCGTGACTCAGGAATCCTATCTTGATGAATGGGTCAATCGTCGTATGCGTCCTAACGTTTCTATCCTTATGGACTATGAGACTGCTGTGCGGCGACCGGAGTCCCTGGTCAGTGTCTTTCGGGACTTCGGCGTCTCGTCTTTGTTCACCAGCATGGGCCAGGATGAGTTCTTGGACTTTGTAGATTTCCTAGTATTCACTGTTCAGCAGCAACCCAATTCCGCTCAGGTACTTGGCGTGCTTGAAATGCTGCTAAGTGACGGCGGCTCGGAGTGGTGCGTGGGTACACGGGATGGGTTCGCATCTCTTGAAAAGCGAGTGCCCGAAGGCGTTGTGGCGGCTGTCGATGACGTAGTTGCGCTGTCAGGTGAAGCAGGCCGGCTGCTTGCGGAATCTTGGCACGCTGCCTTCGGCAAGTCGCCGGATGCTGAAGAGGCTTATGAGAAGGCGATCAAGGCCGTCGAGGAAGCCGGGGCGAGGGTGGTGTCGCCGAATAATTCGAAGACCACACTCGGCACGATGATCCGAGACATGAAGGCCCAGAAAGACTGGAAGCTCGACCTATCGGCACAGGATGCCGATGTTCCAGTCAAGATGGCGGAGGCTCTGTGGATCGGCCAAGAGAGCAGACACGGAGGCAACGGCTATCGGAAACCCAGTCAGACAGAAGCAGAAGCCGCGGTGCTGCTTGCGGTCCCGCTAGTGCAGTGGTTCACCTCCGGCGCACTTGCGCGACGCAACTGAAGCCGGAGGATGGAGAGCACGTAGATGTTGATTGTCACGCAGGTCGATTCTGTGAGCACAGCGTCGCTCGCGGATGTCTGGATTCAGGGGGTTATTGCGCTCGTCACAACCGTCGGTATCATCGCGTCGATCTGGATTGCCCGTTCAGGGCAAAAGCATGACCTTCAACTTGCGAAGGACGAAGGGGACCGGGCTGAACGTGCTGATGCTGCGAGTCAAGCTGCGTCAGAGCGCGCGGAGGCAGCAAGCCGACTGAGTATCGACACGATGACGCGCATTGCAGACGCGCTTGAGAAGCTCGTAACTAATGGGATCTCCATTGGAGACCTCCATGTTCTGTCGAGTGGGCCAGCCCCAGGCAAAGTGTCCTGGGCGTTGAAGCACTTTCAAGGTGACATGTATCTGTTGGAAAACACTGGTGATGCTACGGCCTATGACGTGACTTTGGGCGCTGATGAAACGCTGATGCGGTTCGGTAGCCCCTGGGAGCTGACACCGGAATTGAAGCCAGGTGAAGTGGTGCAGTTTGGAGCGGTGCGAACTATGGGCACTCGTGATTCAACCATAACCGTACAGTGGAGCAGTGCTCCCGAGAGCGAGAAGCAGTCATGGCGTTACCCATTGCCACCAAGACCGCCTCGACGTTAGCTTTTCCTGGGGCTCATGCCGAGCGTTGGCATGCTTAGTGCCGGTCACGATGCAGCTTAGCTTGAGGTCTTAGCTACAAGGTCGTAGGGGCTTTTCAAGCCACAGTGAAAGATAGCGGCTTGGCTCATGAATAGCTCGGCGTCAGGCCTGATTGAATCAGTCTTCGGCCATCTACGCTAGTTTCTAGTGTTGCTTGGGAGAAGTGTTCGGTTAGCACTCTTCACTGGTATACGGCTAGCAGGTTCAGATGCATGGCAGGACCCTGAAACCACATCATCTCAGAACCGGACGGTGGACCCTGTCTTTCGAGCTTCCGTCGTTCTTCTCGGGGTAACTGGGACAAAATCGGGAGCCCCGGAAGCGGCTTCCATTTATCAGCCGCCCATGTTGAGATAACTTTCCCGACGACGCGCGCGGTACCCTCGACGATTGTGCCTTCTGGGATTTGAGCCATGAATCGTGAATCATCGTCCAGATCCCCCAAGATAACTGTGGATCCTTGCATGGCGGCACCGAACTCAGCGATCGCATCTAGGGTTCCATCTTCGAACTGCTCGAAGCCAGTCGGTGCGCCGGTTATCTTGCTGATGGCCTTCACCAGAGGCAGGGCGCCCAGGATGCCACTTGGCGACGAAAGTTGCGAGACATCTGCCGGGTAGACCTCGGCCGCGAATTCAACGATGTGACCGGTTCGGAGGTGCTGACGTTGTCTTGGATCTGATTCGAGATCGAACCAGCCAAATTGCTCGCTGTCTCCCTCAACGAGAGATAGGAGTCGCTCAAACCTGGCCGGCCCGTCGTCCTCATAGTCTTGAGATTCTGCGTCGGTTGCGGTTCGTCCGATACCGAAGTTGGCGATCTTAGCTTCGAGCGCCAGCTTCTTCTCAGTGTCAAGGGAGGCTGATCTCGAACTCGCACTTCGAAGGCCATCCTCCACCTGGCTGATATATTGCCTTAGCTGTGGCTCGTCTAGGTAAAGAAAATTTCTGAGCACTATGTAACCTTCCAGCCAAGTCCGCGTCGCACGAGATGTCCCTCTATATTCTCTCTGAATCGCCGGGGGTTTGGTGCCGCTGTTATGCGG
>NZ_KZ984017.1 GCF_003569785.1 Leucobacter sp. wl10
GACCCGGTGTTGCATCGACCGGTTGAACTCACCCTATACACAGCGCCTGCTGTCGGCCGTGCCGCGCATCCGGCCGGAGTGGGACGCGGCGAGGCGGGAGAACGAACGTCGTCGTGCAGCCGAGCGGCAGCGAGAGGAGGACGAAGCTTCATGAGCATGTATGGACTGCCCGGGATCCGGGTACGGGAACGTTCGGTCGAGGTGCCACTCGATTGGGGCAAGACGGATGGGGGCGGGCAGAGTATCGCGGTGTTCGTCAGGGAGCTGGTCGATCCGGATCGCGACGGCGACGCGCTGCCTCTGCTGACGTTCCTGCAGGGAGGGCCGGGCGGCTCCAACCCGCGGCCGGTCGACGCGTCGGGTTGGCTCGGCGAGGCGCTCCGGCACTACCGTATCGTGCTGGTCGACCAGCGCGGAACCGGTCGCAGCACGCCGGTCGACGCGCAGGTCATCGCCGGGCTCGGAGATGCACGGGCCGGCGCCGACTATCTCGCGTGCTTCCGCGCGGACTCGATCGTGCGCGATCTCGAGCACGTGCGGCGCACGCTGTACGGCGGCCGCAGGTGGGCGACGCTCGCGCAGAGCTACGGCGGCTGGCTCACGCTCAGCTACCTGTCCATCGCGCCGGAGGGTGTGGCCGCGAGCTTCGTATGCGGCGGCATTCCCGGCACACCTCCGAGCGCCGACGAGGTGTATCGGCGCACGTTCGATCGCGTCGCCGAGAAGACCGCGGAGTTCTACCGGCGCTTCCCGCAAGACGTCGAACGGGTGGCGGCCATCGCCGACCGCATCGCGGTGGGCGATGTGCGACTCCCCGATGGCGACCTGCTGACGGTCGAGCGGTTCCAGTCGCTCGGTATCGACTTCGGCATGAAGCCCGGCTTCGAGCGCATGCACTGGCTCGTGGACGAGGCCTTCGTGCGGCCCGGACGGTTCTCGGAGACGTTTCTCGCAGGGGTGCTGCAGCGCAGCTCCGGCGCTGCCAATCCGCTCTTCTGGACTCTGCAGGAGAGCATCTACGGGAACGGCGCGAACGGGCCGCTGAACTGGGCCGCGCAGCGCGAGCGGGATCGCAGGCCGGAGTTCGGGCAGCAGCAGCGCCCCCTCATGTTCACCGGCGAGATGGCCTTTCCGTGGATGTTCGAGCAGGTGCGGCTGCTGCGCGGCTTCGCGCCGGCCGTCGAAGCGCTCGCCCAGCGAGAGACCTGGAGCGAGGTGTACGACTTCGAACGGCTCGCTCGGAATACGACGCCGCTTGCGGCGGCCGTCTACTACGACGACATGTACGTCGACGCGCACCTGCAGCTCGACACGCTGCACCGGGTCGGCAATGCGCAGGCCTGGGTCACGAACGAGTTCGAGCACGATGGCATCGGCACGCCGCGGGTGCTCGAGCGGCTCCGCGAGATCGTCCGCGATCGCGGTGGTGAGATGCACGGCGACGTCCGAAGCGGAGGGATGCAGCAATGACCGATCCGACGATGCGGCCCCCGTACGCGGGCACCCGCTACCCGAGACTCGCCACGATCCCGGCGTTCACCTCGTTCATCGAGGAGGGATGGGAGGCTGTTACCACTCCTCCGGCGCTCCTCGAGGGGACGGCGGCGGCGGCGAGCAGGCATCGGGATCGCCTGAGCGACGCGTTTCCCGGGCAGATCATCGTCGCCGCTGCGGGACGCGCTCCCACCCGCAATGACGACTGCGCGTATCTCTTCCGCGCAGACAGCGACTTCGTGTGGTTGACGGGGTGCCAGGTCGAGGGCGCGCTGCTGGTCATGACTCCTGCCGCGTCGGGTCACGCCGCGACGCTGTACCTCCCCGCGCCGTTCCGGCCCGGCGACGCCGGGTTCTTCGCCGACGCCGCGCACGGCGAGCTCTGGGTCGGCCCCTCGCCCGGTCTTTCCGAGTGGGCCGAAGCACTCGACGTCGAGGTGCGTGGCCTCGCGGACCTCGAGGGTGGCTTGCACGCGCTCGGCGGGGGCGTCGCGACCGGCGCCGTCGATGCCGATCTCGTCTCACGGGCGGGCCTGACCCGCGATCCCGAGCTCGGGCGCCGGCTCTCGCGACTGCGCATGGTGAAGGATGCGTGGGAAATCGCGCAGCTGCGGGAGGCGGTGGACCGCACCGTATCGGGGTTCGCCGCAGTCGTGGCCGAGGTGCCGCTCGCGGTGTCCCAGGGGCTCGGCGAACGCTGGCTGCAGGGCACCTTCGACCGTCACGCCCGCACGTTCGGCAACGGGCCCGGTTACTCGACCATCGTCGGATCCGGAGCGCACGCGCCCGTGCTGCACTGGGTGCGCTGCGACGGCCCGATTCTGCCCGACGCGGCGATTCTGCTGGACATGGGGGTGGAAGCGCGCAGCCTCTACACCGCGGACGTCACCCGCACCGTGCCTGCGAACGGAGCCTTCTCGTCGCCCGAGCGCGCGGTGCACGATCTCGTGGAGCGCGCGCACCGGGCCGGGCTCGCCCAGGTGCGCCCGGGCGTGCAGTACCTCGACTTTCACTTCGCCGCGATGGAGGTCATCGCCAACGGCCTGCACGACTGGGGCCTGCTGCCCGTCTCGGTCGACGAGGCGCTCTCCCCGCAGGGCCAGCACCACCGCCGGTATCTCGCCTGCGGCATCGGGCACCATCTCGGTCTCGATGTGCACGACTGCAGCCATGCTGAGTACGAGGACTACATGGGCGCTCCATTGGAGCCCGGCGTCGTGATGACGGTCGAGCCGGGGTTGTACTTCCACGCGAACGACAAGACGGTGCCGCCCGAGCTCCGCGGCGTCGGGATCCGACTCGAGGACGACGTACTCGTTACCGACGGCGGATCCGAGGTGCTCTCCGACGCGCTGCCGATCGACGCCGCGGGCATCGAGGCCTGGACGAGGAAGCACCTTGCCCGAAGCTGACGGACCCGCCGGGCGTTTCCATCACCTGCGGGCTGCGGGCGCCAGCGTGGTGCTCCGGCAGCGCGGCGACGCGCTGCCGGAGATCCTGCACTGGGGCGCCGACCTGGGAGAGCTCGACGAGCGCGGGCTCACCGAGCTCTCCCGTGCCTCGCGCACCGTTCTCGGCTCGGACACCCTCGACGACGAACCGCTCCTGTCGCTCGTGCCCGAGGCATCCCGCGGATGGTTCGGAGCGCCCGGTCTGAGCGGCCACCGCGCCGGGCGGGCGTTCTCGACGCGTTTCGGTGTGCACGAGACGCGCTTCGGCGAGGTCGCGGGCGAGGAATGGATCCGGTGGCTCGCGCGGGACGAGCATGCGGAGCTGGCGCTCGAGCTCGAACTGCGCATGCACGTCTGCGGGCTGCTGCGCATCCGCGCGGAACTGCGCAACGAGGGCGGCGACGTTTTCGACCTCGACGCGCTGCGGCTCGCGCTTCCTGTGCCCCGCATCGCAGACGAGATCCTGGACCATACCGGGCGTCATCTGCTCGAGCGGCAGGAACAGCGCACTCCGTTCAGCGCGGGCGCGCACCTGCGCGAGAGCCGCAAGGCCCGCGCCCACGACGGCACGATGCTGCTCGCGGCCGGGGTGCCTGGCTTCGGGTTCGAGAGTGGGGAGGTGTGGGGGATCCACTTGGGCTGGTCGGGCAACACGTCCGTGCGCGCCGAGCGGGTGCAGCCGCGCGGCGAGCGCGTGCTCGCGGCGGGGGAGCTGCTGCTGCCCGGCGAGGTACGTCTCGAATCGCGGGCCGCGTACGCGACGCCGTGGGTGTACGCGAGCTACGGCGACGGCCTCGACGCGCTCGCCGAGCGCTTCCACAGGTACCTGCGTGAACGGCCCGAGCATCCTCGCTCCCCGCGCCGCGTCTCGCTCAACGTCTGGGAGGCGGTCTACTTCGATCACGACCTCGACCGGCTGCGCGCTCTTGCGGACGAGGCAGCTCGGATCGGCGTCGAACGGTTCGTGCTGGACGACGGCTGGTTTCTCGGGCGGCGCAGCTCGGCGGCCGGGCTCGGCGACTGGACGGTCGATCCCGATGTGTGGCCGCGGGGTCTCTCGCCGTTGGCCGACCACGTCTCCGAGCTGGGGATGGAGTTCGGGCTGTGGTTCGAGCCCGAGATGGTGAGCCCCGACTCGGAAGTGGCGCGGGCGCACCCCGAGTGGATCCTGCAGCCCGGCGACGGACGTCTCCCCGCAACGTCCAGATCGCAGCAGGTGCTCGACCTCGGCAATCCCGACGCGTGGGATCACATCTTCGACGCGATCGATCGTGTGCTCTCCTCGACCGGCATCGCGGCCGTGAAGTGGGACCACAACCGAGACCTCTCCGAGGCGGGAAGCCCGGGCGACGGCCGAGCTTCGGTGCACCGCCAGACCCGCGCGGCGTACCGTCTCTGGGACGCCCTGCGGCTGCGGCACCCGCACATCGAGTTCGAGTCGTGCGCGGGCGGAGGCGGCCGAGCCGATCTCGGCATCATGGAGCGCGCCGATCGGCTGTGGGCCTCCGATACGATCGACGCGCTCGAACGGCTTGCGATCGACACGGCCACGTCGCTGATCCTGCCGCCCGAGATGATCGGTGCGCACGTCGGGGCTCCGCGCACGCATACGACGGGCCGAACGCACGATCTCTCGTTTCGCGCCGCCTCGGCGGTGCTCGGCCACTTCGGCGTCGAGTGGGACCTCACCCGAGCGAGCGACGCCGAACGGGAGGAACTCGCGGAGTGGATCGCCTACTACCGGTCGTCGCGCGAACTGTTCCATCGCGGGCGCGTTGTGCACGGCGACACCGGGGACGAGGCCCTCGCCCTGCGCGGAGTCGTGAGTCCGGGCGGTGAGGAGGCCGTGTACAGGGTGGCCCAGCTGCGCGCCGGACTGAGCTATCCGATGGGGACGCTGCGGCTCCCGGGCCTGATGCCGAGCGCGCGGTACCGGGTGACCATCGACGGACCCGGTGCAGCACTCGGTCCGTCGAAGCCCGGACCGCCGCCGTGGTGGGAGACCGGGCTCGTGCTCCCGGGGGCGGTGCTCGCCCGCTTCGGTGTGCAGGCGCCGCCGCAGCTCCCGGAGCACGCCATTCTCATCCGTGCCGTCGCAGTGCCGGCGGCCCCCGACGAACCCTAGGGAGAATTCCAGATGATGCAGCCGCTCATGAACGCAGTACCGGACCGCGCGCTCGTCGCACCGCCGGCCGCGCGCGAACTTCCAGTGGGAAGCGTGCGCCTCGGCCCCGACTCCGTGTTCCGTCGCGCCGAGACGCAGATGCTGCACCTGGCGCGGGTGTACCCAGTCGACCGCCTGCTCGCGGTCTTCCGGCGCAATGCCGGACTCGATACGCTCGGTGCGCGGCCGCCGGGCACCTGGGAGGACTTCGGGCACCCCAATGAGGAGGCCTGGGGGCCGGGGGACTATCCGGGGCGCGAGCGCGCGCAGACCGCCAATCTGCTGCGCGGCCACTACGCGGGCCACTTCCTGTCGATGCTCTCGCTCGCGAGCGCTACGCAGCGGGATGAGGAGCTGCGCGCGAAGGTCGAAGAGACGGTCGCGGGCCTCGGCGAGGTGCAGGCGGCGCTCGCGGCCACCGGGCGGTACTCGCATCCGGGATTTCTCGCGGCGTACGGCGAGTGGCAGTTCTCCCGTCTCGAAGCCTTCGCGTCCTACGGCGAGATCTGGGCGCCGTACTACACGTGCCACAAGATCATGGCCGGACTGCTCGATGCCTACGAACTCGTGGGCAACGCGCAGGCGCTCGAGCTCGTGACGGGGATGGCTCACTGGGTGCACGGTCGCCTGGCCCCCCTCGACGAGGAGCAGAGACAGAGCATGTGGGCACTCTACATCGCGGGGGAGTTCGGAGGCATGAACGAGACGCTCGCGCGGCTCGGCGTCGTGACCTCGGAGCCCCTCTTCCTCGAGACGGCGCGCTTCTTCGATCAGCGCAACCTGCTCGAGGCCGGCGCGGAGGGCCGGGACATCCTCACCGGCATGCACGCGAACCAGCATCTGCCGCAGCTGCTCGGCTACCTCCGCGATTTCGAAGCGACGGGGGACCGGGCGAGGCTCGACGCCGTCGTTGGGCTCTGGGATCAGATCGTCCCCGGCCGCACGTACGCGCACGGGGGCAGCGGCGAGAACGAGCTGTGGGGCCCGCCGAACACGGTGGCCGGCGACATCGGCCACCGAAACGCCGAGACCTGTGTGAGCTACAACATGTTGAAGATCGCGCGTGCGCTGTTCGCTCATACCCTCGACCCGAAATACGCGGAGTACGCGGAGGCGACCGCGCATGACCACATCCTCGGTTCCCGCCGCGACGTCGAATCAGACACGAGCCCCGAGGTGACCTACATGTTCCCCGTGCACCCGGGGGCCCTTCGCGAGTACGACAACGTCGGAACCTGCTGCGGCGGGACCGGGCTCGAGAATCACGTCGGATACGCGAAGGGGATCGCGTTCGAATCCGAGCAGGCGCTGTGGATCACCCGCACCACCTCCTCGGAGATCGATTGGGAGCGGGGCGGGCTCGGTCTGAGACTGGCATCGGACCTGCCCGCGGGCGGGGCGACGGTGCTCATCGTCGAACGCGCGGAGGAGGGGGTCCCCGAACGCACCATCGGCCTGCGCCTGCCGGAGTGGGCGGCGGCGACGGCGGTGGCCCGCGTCGGCTCCGAGGAGTATCACGGGGTTCCCGGCGCGTTCATCGAGATCACCCGTCGGTGGGCGGCGGGTGACCGGGTCGAGGTCGACTACGCGTTCGCCGTGCGGTGCGAGCCGACCGTCGACGATCCCGACCTCGCAGCCCTGCGCGTCGGTCCGAACCTGCTGCTTGCACGATCGGAGGCCACGACGGCACTCGGCTTTCCATTCGACGCGCATCGCGCGCTCGACGGCACGCTGCGATTCGACCGTGACGCGAAGGAGATCGCTGCCGAGCTCGCGGAACGCGGCTCGGCGCGCATCGCCGGGGTCGAGTTCGAGCCCGTCTGGTCGGGCACCGACAGCCGCTACCACATGTACGTGCGTCGGCACGACGCGGAGATCGCCTTCGCCGGGGTGCCGAGCGGCGTGCCGAATCGGGTTCGCCCCGACGGGTCGACTTTTCTGAGCACCCTGTGGGGCGGCGGCGGGTTCGCCTCGCGTGGCGCGATGCTCGCTCGGGTGGCGGAGACGGCGCTCGCGGTGCGGCGAGAAGGACTCCTCAGCCGAGACGAGTTCGAGCGGGTGCTGGATGCCGCGCTGGATGCGGATCTCGGCGGACCGGCCGACGCGCATGCCCGCGCCGACTTCCGCGTCGAGGCGCTCGCCGAGTTTGACCGGATCGGCCGCGTTCCCCCGTTCGTCGCGATCGAAACGGAGACGGATGGCGCGGCGTCGGGCTGGTTCACCGCCGTCCCACTGGTATCGCTGCAGGTACTTGATCTCGCCGCCGCAGGGGACTCGGAGGGGGAGGACGCGCGGGCGCCAGAGGCGTGCGAAGTGCGGATCGACGCCGGCGCGTGGCAGCCCTACACGGGCCCGTTCCACCTTGCGGATCAGGGGCTGCACGTCGTTCGCGCGCGGGTTCGTGACGCCGCGGGGCTCGAGGGGCATGCGAGCCGGGAGTTCGCGATCGACACCGAGGCCCCCGAGGCGCACGCCTCCGTGAAACGTCTGGGGTCGAGCGTCGAGATCACGCTGCACGCCGAGGATGCAGTCTCAGGCGTCGAAAGCATCCAATGGCAGGGCCCGGGGACCTTCTGGGCCACGTTCCAGGAGGCGTTCGTGAGAGCCCTCACGGAGGAGGAGCAGGTGATCGAGTTCGCAGCGTCGGATCGTGCCGGCAACGAGAGCGCGCGCCGCCGACTGGTGCTTCCGTCCGTTCGCGACTGAGGGTGCCGGAGCGACCGTCGCCCGGTGCACCGAGTACGCTGAACGATGAGGAGGCAGGATGAGCGACGGAGCGCGTACCGGTCACACGCAGCGGCGTGCCGGCGTGCGCGACGTCGCCCGTCTCGCCGGAGTCTCGACGCAGACGGTGTCGCGGGTGATCAACGAGCACGCGGGCATCCGGCCGGAGACTCGCGAGCGCGTGCGCGTCGCGATGATGCAGCTCGACTATCGCGTGAACAACGCCGCACGGGCGCTGGGCACGCGATCGACCCGTACGATCGGCATCATCTCGGGCGACCCGTCTCTGTACGGGCCCGGAGCCGGCATCGTCGCGCTCGCGGCAGCAGCGCGGGAGTCGGGTCGCTGGATAGCGACCGCGTACGCCGACACGGCCGACACCGACTCGGTGCGCGAGGCGGCGGACCATCTGCTTGCGCAGGGCGTCGACGGGTTGATCGTCACCGCCGCCCACGCAGGGACGATGGCGATGTTGCGCTCCGCCGGGTACGACGTGCCGGTGCGGGCGATGCACGACGGCTCGGGCCGGGAGTCGCAGGTGCTGGGCGCCGGCCTCGCGGTCGACCACCTGGTGGCGCTGGGGCACCGCCGCATCGGCCTCATCTCGGGCCCGGGGGAGTGGCTCGAGGCGATCGCTCGTCGAGAGGGGGTCGAGGCGGCGCTTGAGCGGCACGGGCTGACGGCGAACGCCTTGTGGCAGGGCGATTGGTCCGCGACTGCCGGCGCGGCCCTGGCAGACGAGATCGCGGACGCGATTGCCGCGCCTGACGGACCCACCGCGCTCGTGGCGCCGAACGATCAGACCGCGCTCGGCTTGATCTCGGGTCTCCGCGCGCGCGGAGTCCAGGTGCCGCGCGACGTCAGCGTCACCGGGTTCGACGACATCCCGGACGCCCCGTTCCTGGTTCCCGCGCTGAGCACGGTGCGGATCGACATCGCGGGCGAGGCGCGTCGATGCCTCGCCGAGGTCACCGGCGCCGGCGCCGCGTGCGACCTCGAGCCGCCGCAGCTGGTCGCTCGCGCGTCGAGCGCACGGGCTTAGCCCGCGCGAGCAGCGCCGCCTCGCGATCGCGCACCCCTCGCGAATTGCGGCGCGAGGATCGCGAGCCAGCGTGTCATCGACTCGACAGGCAAACTTGTTACCGGTAACATTATGGTATCGCCGATTCGGCGCAAGGACACCGATGGAGGGTTCGTGACGGGGAATGATACGGCGGTCGCCGAGACGCGCGCCGAGGTGGCGCGGTTGCACGACGAGCTCGTGCGCGCCGGGCTGGTGGTATGGACGGGCGGAAACGTGTCGGGCCGTGTGCCCGGAACCGACCGATTCGTCATCAAGCCCTCCGGGGTCTCCTACGACGACCTGCGGCCCGAGCACCTCGTGCTCTGCGACCTCGACGGACGGCCGGTGCCGGGCGCGCCTGGAAGCGAGCGGGCCCCATCGAGCGACACCGCGGCCCACGCCTATGTGTACCGCAACATGCCCGACGTCGGCGGAGTGGCGCACACCCACTCGACGTACGCCGTGGCCTGGGCTGCTCGCGGCGAGGAGATCCCCTGCGCCATCACGGCTATGGCGGACGAGTTCGGCGGCCCGGTCCCCGTCGGCCCCCTCGCGGTCATCGGCGACGACTCGATCGGGCAGGGGATCGTCGAGACGCTGCGCGGCCACCGCTCGCGGGCCGTGCTCATGCGCGGCCACGGACCGTTCACGATCGGCGTCTCGGCGAGAGATGCCGTCAAGGCTGCGGTGATGGTCGAGGACGTCGCGCGCTCCGTTCACGCGGCGAAGCAGATGGGTCCCGTGCAACCGCTTCCCGCGGAGTTGATCGACCGACTCTACGATCGCTACCAGAAGGTCTACGGGCAGGCCGACGATGAGCGCCGCTGAGCGCGCGCGCGCGACCGTGCTGGCGGGTGAAGCGCGGCTCGGCATCGAGTTCGGCTCCACGCGCATCAAGGCCTGCCTCGTCGACGCATCGGGCGCGGTCATCGGGACCGGATCCTGCGAGTGGGAGAACCGGCTCGTCGACGGGCGGTGGTCGTATGCGCTCGACGACGTGCGCTTGGGCGCCCGCGCGGCGTACGCGGCCCTCATCGCCGACGTGGAGGCGCGGACGGGGGCCGCGCCGACGCGCTTCGCCGCGATCGGTGTCTCAGCGATGATGCACGGCTACCTCGCCTTCGACCGGCACGGCACGCTGCTGACCCCGTTCCGCACCTGGAGGAACACCGGCACCGCCCGGGCGGCGACCGCCCTCACCGAGCGCTTCGGCGTCAACGTGCCGCTGCGGTGGTCGGTCGCGCACTTCGCCCAGGCGATGCTCGACGAGGAGCCGCACGTGGTCGACGTAGCTCGTCTCACGACCCTCGCAGGGTATGTGCACGCCGAGCTCACGGGAGAGCACGTGCTCGGCATCGGCGACGCCTCCGGAGTGTTCCCCCTGCAGTCCGGGGAGGCTGAATACGATCGCGGGTGCCTCGACGCGTTCGACGTCTTCGCTGCGGAACAGGGCCATCGCACGCGGATCTCCGAGGTACTGCCGCGCATCCTCCTGGCGGGACAGCACGCCGGCGCGCTCACGGATGCCGGAGCGGCGTGGCTCGATCCGGTGGGCCGGTTGCAGGCGGGAGCGCCGTGCTGCCCTCCCGAGGGCGACGCGGGCACCGGAATGGTGGCGACGGGGGCCGTCACCCCCCGCACGGGCAACGTCAGCGTCGGCACGAGCGTCTTCGCCATGGTCGTTCTTGAACGACGCCCGGCCCGCGTGCGCACCGAGATCGATCTCGTCGCGACGCCCGACGGCGTCGACGTCGCGATGGTGCACTGCAACAACGGTGCGGCGGAGCTCGGGAAGTGGGCCGCTCAGTTCATCAGGTTCGCGGAGGCCGCCGGCCACCCCATCGGCCCCGATCGGGTCTTCGAGATCCTGCTCGGCGAGGCGATGCAAGCCGATGCCGACGCGGATGGATGCCTTGCGCTGAACCTGCTGGCGGGAGAACCGGTACTCGGCCTGAGCGAAGGCCGGCCGCTCACCGTGCGTCCGTCCGACGCTGAGCCGACCCTCGCCAACGCCGCCCGAGCGCAGCTCAACGCCGTGTTCGCGGCACTCGCGGTCGGCATGCGGGCGCTGGCGGGGGAGGGGATCGCCGTCGATCGCATCACCGCGCACGGCGGCCTGTTCCGCACCCCCCACACCGCCGAGCGCGTGCTCGCCGCGGCGCTCGACGCGGAGGTCGTGGTGCCGAGCACCGCGCCCGAGGGCGGCGCGTGGGGCATGGCGGTGCTCGCGTCGTATCTGCTCGAGGGGCGCGGCCGCCCGCTCGGCCGCTACCTCGAAGAAGAGGTGCTGTGCGGGGTCGCCAGCCGCAGAGTGCTTCCGGATCCCGCTGCGGTCTCCGGTTACGCCCGTGCGCTCGAGCGCACCGTGTCGGCGCTGCCGGTGGCCTGCGCCGCGATCGAGGCGGTGCCGTGACGGCGTCCGGCGATCCACATCGCCCTCACCGTACCGCAGCAGCCGTCGGGGCCAGCGCCCCGCCAGTCAGATCAGGAGCACCCATGTCCCGTCCCGTCGTCGCCGAGCAGTTCGATGCGTACGAGGTCTGGTTCGTCACCGGCAGCCAGGAGCTCTACGGCGCCGAGACGCTACGGCAGGTGGCCGAGCAGTCGCGACAGGTCGCCGCAGCCCTCTCCCCTCTGCCGATCCGTGTGGTGTGGAAACCGGTGATCGCCAGTGGCGAGGGCATCCGCCGACTGGCGCTCGAGGCGAACGCAGACGATCGCGTGATCGGGCTCATCGCCTGGATGCACACCTTCAGCCCGGCGAAGATGTGGATCGCGGGGCTCGAGGCGCTCGACGTCCCCCTGCTGCACCTCCACACCCAGGCGCACGTCGAGGCGCCGTGGTCAGAGATCGACTTCGACTTCATGAACCTCAACCAGGCCGCTCACGGCGACCGCGAGTTCGGCTACATCCAGAGCCGCCTGGGGGTCCCGCGCAAGACGGTCGTCGGACACGTCTCCGAGCCGCGCGTCATCGAAGAGATCGAGACGTGGCAGAGGGCCGCGGCGGGGCGCAGGGCCGCGCAGGGACTGCGGATCGCGCGGTTCGGCGACAACATGCGACACGTCGCCGTGACGGAGGGCGACAAGACGGAGGCCGAGATCCGCTTCGGCGTGCAGGTGAACAGCTGGGGCGTCACCGAACTCGCGGCGCGCGTCGCCGAGGCGGGCTCGGGCGAGATCGACGCGCTCGTCGAGGAGTACGAGGAGCTCTACGAGGTAGCGCCCCAGCTGCGCCGGGGCGGGGAGCGCCACTCCGCGCTGCGCGACGGCGCCGCCATCGAGCTAGGGCTGCGCGGATTTCTCGAGGCGGGCGGCTTCGGAGCGTTCACGACGAGCTTCGAGGATCTGGGCGCCCTGCGGCAGCTGCCCGGGCTCGGCGTGCAGCGGCTCATGGCCGAGGGCTACGGCTTCGGCGCTGAAGGCGACTGGAAGACGGCGATGCTCGTGCGCATCGCCCACCGCATGGGTGAGGGCCTCCCGGGCGGGGCCACCCTGATGGAGGACTACACGTACGACCTGGTTCCGGGAGACGAGAAGATCCTCGGCGCCCACATGCTCGAGGTCGCGCCGTCGATCACCTCGCAGCGGCCGCGGCTCGAGATCCACCCGCTCGGCATCGGGGGGCGCGAGGATCCCGTGCGTCTGGTGTTCGCCGCGGATCCCGGTCCCGCCGTCGTCGTCTCGATGAGCGACATGCGCGAGCGTTTCCGCCTCGTCGCCAACACCGTCGAGAACGTGCAGGCGCCGCCGCTGCCGAAGCTCCCGGTGGGTCACGCGGTCTGGAAGCCGCTGCCCGACTTCCACACCTCCGCGGCGTGCTGGCTGACGGCGGGCGCGGCGCACCACACCGTGATGACGACGCAACTCGGCATCGAGGTGTTCCGGGATTTCGCCGCTATGACGGGCGTCGAACTGCTGGAGATCGGTCCCGGTACCACCGTGCGCGCATTCGAGCATGAGCTGCGGTGGAACGCGCTGGCCTACCGATTCGCGGCCGAACGGTGAGCGGGGCTGCAGCGGGGCGGATAGTGGAGGCACGGCCGGCCTCTGGCACCGCTTACACGCTGCGCGCGAACGGGGCGACCGCGGAGATCGCCGGGGTCGGCGCTTCGCTGCGATCGCTCGCGGTGGACGGTCGAGACTTGATCGTGCCGTTCGCGGCCGACGAGGCGCGCCCCGCCTTTCGCGGTGCGCTGCTCGCGCCGTGGCCCAACCGGGTGGTCGACGGGCGGTATCGGTATCGCGATCGGGACCACCAACTGCCCATAACCGAGGTCGGCCGCGGCCACGCGCTCCACGGGCTGGTCGCCTGGCAGGAGTTCGACGAGGTGTCCGAGCCGTCGTCGCGGCGTCTGGCTCTCGCGACCGAGATCGCCCCGAGAGACGGCTACCCCTGGCGCGTGCGCGTCGAGACGGAGTTCGAGCTGGAGGGGCGCGGGATCAGGCAGACGGTGCGCGGCACGAACCTGAGCGCCGATCCCGCACCGTGGGGCACCGGTCCCCATCCCTACCTCGTTGCTCCCCGAGGCGTCCTCGACGAGTGGACCCTCGAGCTTCCCGCCGCGCGGGTGCTCGAGGTCGGCGAGGATCGCCTCGAGCCGAGAACGCTCTCGGAGGTGAGCGGCGCCGCAGCCGCGCGCTTCGACTTCAGGCGGGCCCGCCGCATCGGCGGCACCCGGCTCGACCACGCCTTCACAGGGCTCGAGCGCGACGATGCGGGCGACGCGGTCGTGCGCCTCACCGGCGCGGACGGGCGAGGCGCCGAGGTGCGGTGGGATCGGGCGTGCCCCTGGGTGCAGGTGCACACCGCCGATCTTCCGCACGATCCGAATACCCGGCTCGGCCTCGCCGTAGAGCCGATGACTTGCGCACCCGACGCCTTCAACGCGTCGCGCTACCCCTTCGACACGGGTCTGCGGAGCATCGAACCCGGGGAGACCATCGTCGTGAGCTGGTGGATCGGGGCGATCCGATGAGCGGCGCGAGCGGGGCGTCCGCGCCGGAGTTCATCGGCGGCGGCGTGACCAGGCGGGTCTCGCGGCTGGGCGACGGGCGCGAGCTCTTCTACTACGACGATCCGGGGAGCACCCTGCCTTCCGAGCGCGCGTTCGACGCCCGTCTGCTCGACCCGCGTCCGGAGACCGCGCGGATGCGCCGCGATGTGCTCACCGGCGATTGGATATCCGTCGCCGACGCCAGGCAGAACCGCGCGCATCTTCCCCCGCCGGAGTTCGATCCGCTCGCGCCCCAGACTTCGCGCAACCCGTCGGAGGTGCCCGCGATGTACGACGTCGCGGTGTTCGAGAACCGATCGCCGGCGTTCGGCCCGGCTCTGCCCTTGGCCGAGGCGGGCGCGCAGGCCAGTACAGGGCTTGGCCGCAGCGCCGTCGCGGGCGGACGGTGCGAGGTCGTGTGCTTCAGCCCGGAGTTCGCCGGCTCATTCGGCACGCTCTCACCCGCCCGCGCGCGCACCGTGATCGAGGCGTGGGCGGATCGCACGGCGCAGCTCTCGGCGCTGCCCGGGATCGAGCAGGTTTTCGTCTTCGAGAACCGCGGGGTCGAGATCGGGGTGACGCTGCCGCACCCGCACGGGCAGATCTACGGCTATCCCTACGTGACTCCGCGAACCGAGCGGCTGCTGGCCTCGCTCGACCGTGAGGGCGACGACCTGCTCGACCGCGTGCTCGACTTCGAGCGGCAGTCGCCTCGCCTGCTGCTCGAGGGCGATCACTGGAGCGCCTTCGTGCCGTACGCTGCGCGCTGGCCGATCGAGGTGCACCTCATGCCGCACCGCAGGGTCGCCGATCTCGCTGCGCTCTCGGACGATCAGAAGGCAGAGCTCGCTCCCCTCTACCTTCGTCTGCTGCGAGGCGTCGACGCGCTGTACGACACACCCACCCCGTATATCGCCGCGTGGCATCAGGCGCCGGTGCATCGGGATCGGGACCGGGTCGGTCTGAGACTCGAGCTCACGAGCCCCAGGCGGGGCGCGGACAGGCTGAAGCATCTCGCGGGATCGGAGGCGGCGATGGGGGCATGGATCGCCGACATCGCGCCCGAGCGGATCGCGGAGCAGCTGCGCGAGGCGCTCGCGACCGTGCCGGAGCGGCTCGCATGACGGGCGCGATCGGCGGCCACCCCGACGGGCCGGTGGGCGAGGCCGCAGAACTGTTCCGCAGCTCCCTCGGGCGCGAGCCCGACGGGGTCTGGTCCGGCCCGGGACGCGTCAACCTCATCGGCGAGCACACCGACTACAACGACGGGTTCGTGCTGCCGATCGCTGCCCAGCGGCGCGCGGCGGCAGCCGTGAGCCCGCGCGGCGACGGCCTGATCCGCGTGGCATCGACCATCGACGGCCTGTGGAGCGAGGTGCCGCTCGCCGACCTCGTACCGCGATTCGACTGGCGCTCGAGTGCGCTTCCCCGTTGGGCGCGATACCCGGTCGGAGTTGCATGGGCGCTGCTCGACGCTGCCGGTGCGCGGCCGGGTGCGACAGCGGGCGTGACGGGCGTCGATATCGCCCTCGCATCCGACGTGCCGATCGGGGCCGGGCTGTCTTCGTCCACGGCGATCCAGACCGCGATCGCGATGGCGCTCAGGGAGACCTGGGGGCTGATGCTCGACGGAGTGCAGCTCGCTCGCGCCTGCCGGCGAAGCGAGAACGAGGCGGTCGGAGCGCCGACGGGCATCATGGATCAGCTGGTGTCGATGTTCGGAGTGGCCGGGAGCGCGGTGCTCATCGACTGCCGCACGCTATCGGTCGAACCGATTCCGCTGAGCCTGGAGTCCGCCGACCTGCAACTGCTCGTTATCGACACGCGCGTGCGCCACGCGCACGTCAACGGAGGTTACGGCGAGCGGCGAGCGGCCTGCGAGCGCGGAGCCGCAGCGCTCGGCGTACCGGCGCTGCGCGATCTCGAGGCCGGGGACCTCGTTCGCGCGTCGCAGGTGCTCGACGAGGTCACCCATCGGCGAGTGCGGCACGTCGTCACCGAAAACCGGCGCGTGCGGAGCATGGCGACCGCGCTCCGGGAGGGCCGGGTCGCCGAGATCGGCCCGCTGCTCACCGAGTCGCACCGCTCTATGCGCGACGATTTCGAGATATCGGTGCCCGAGCTCGATCTCGCCGTCGCGACCGCGTGCGAGACCGGCGCGCTCGGTGCGCGAATGACCGGAGGCGGCTTCGGAGGGGCATCGATCGCTCTCGTGCCGCGCGACAGCGCCGAGCGCGTCGAGTCGGAGGTGCGGCGAGCTTTCGCGGCTGAGGGCTTCCGCCCGCCGGAGTTCTTCGCGGCACGGGCGAGTGCAGGGGCGCGGCGCGAGAGGTGATCCGTGCGGCCCTGGGCTAGGTTGAGGGCATGGGTCATGGGGCGAGCGCGAGCATCCGGATCCTCGACGAGCGAGGCGGATTCGGTGCGCCTCGACGGGTGAGCTGGGCCGGAGGCCGCTTCGCGCTCGGGGGAGAACCGCGCGAGGGGGATCTCGACGGATCCGGGCTGTGGATGATCCCCGGGCTCGTCGACGCCCACCTGCACGCGGCCTGGCAGGCGTTCGACGCGGAGGACCGTGTGCGCCTCGGAGAGGAACGCACCCGCCGGCTGGTGGCGGACGGGCTGCGCCGCACGCTCGTATCGGGCTTCACGAGTGTGCGCGACGCGGGCGGGCTCGAGCCCGGGCTGCTCGCCGGGGTGCCGACGCCGGAGCGGCCCCGCGCTCAGCTCTCGGTGCGGATGATCGACCGCGCCACGGCCGACGCCGAGGGCGGCCTGGACCGCGCGGTCGAGGGGGCGCTGGAGGCGGGCGCGCGGTGGGTGAAGCTCGTCGCGACGGCGGGGGTCGCGGCCCCGGCGGGAACGGGGCTGGATCCGGTGTTCACGGCCGCGGAGCAGCGCGACGCCGTGCGGCGGGCGGATCGGGAGGGCGCCGGCGTGATGGTGCACGCGTGGGGCGGCGCCGCGATCGACGACGCCGTCGCGGCCGGCGCGCTGAGCATCGAGCACGGCATCTTCATGACCGACGCGCAGGCCCGCCGCGCCGCCGAGCGCGGCATGACCCTCGTGCCGACCCTCCGCATCTACCGTCTCGTGCGGCGCATGATCGACGCGGGAGCGCTGCCGGTCGCGTTTCGCGCCCGCGTCGACGAGGCGGTCGCGGAGCACCCGCGCGCAGTGCTGCGAGCCCGAGACGCGGGGCTCCCGATCGCGCTGGGCACCGACTACGGCACGGTGGAGCAGCACGGCACGGGACGGCTCGAGTTCGACGCGCTGGTCGAGGCGGGGCTCGCGCCGGGGGAGGCGCTCATCGCGGCGACGAGTGCGGGGGCGCGACTGCTGGCTCGGGTCGGCGGCGCCGAGGAGGCGCCCGCCGGGATCATCGCCGAGGGCGGGATCGCCGACGCCGTGATCCTGCGCCGCGACCCGCGGGAGCCCGGTGCGCTGAGCGATCCGGAATCCGTCGTCGCTGTGATCCTCGGCGGGCGCCGGATCGATCCCGCGCCCCGTCCCTGAGTGCTTCGCCCGCCGAGGCCTGCCGCCCCGCCCCGCTGCCCCGCCCCGCCCGCCGCCCCGCTCGCCCCCCGCTCGCCCCGCCCCGCAATCCGTGTGCGCCTTTTGGGCGCTTCAGAGGTGACGAAGTGCCCAAAAGGCGCACACGGATCGGGGAGGCGGCGCACACGAGAAGCGACCCGAGCTCCGGGCCGAGAGGGGCAGGGGGTCGACGGACAGGCCGGGGCGGGCGGCGAGGGTGGTTCAACGGAGGGCGATCGAAGTGGTCCATGGAAGGACCATTGGTTACCGTATAGAGCTAGACCACACGCGCCCTCGAGCGACGAAGGAAACCCGATCGTGAGACACACATCAGCCCCGCGGCTCCGCCGCCTCGCCCTCGCCGCCGCGCTCTCCGCGGCCCTCGTGCTCAGCGGCTGCGTCGGTGGAGGCGGCGATCCCGGTCCGCAGGCCGCTCCGGGAGAACCGGTCCCCGGCGGCACCCTCACCTTCGGCCGCGTGGCCGCGGTCAACAATCTCGACCTCAACCAGCAGATCACGGCCAACAACGCCTTTGCGATCGACAAGATCTTCGAGCCGCTCGTCGCCTTCGACGAGCGCGGCGAGATCAAGCCCTGGCTCGCCGAGTACGAGGAGAGCGGCGACGGCCTGGTCTACACGTTCACGCTGCGCAAGGGGCTGCGGTTCTCGAACGGCGACGCGGTCACCCCGGACGACGTGGTGTTCTCTCTGAACCGCCACCTCGAGGTGGGAGGCCCGCTGCCACTCACCGCGCCCATCGGCAGCATCGAGGCCACCGGGGAGCGCGAGGTCACCATCACGCTCACCGAGCCCTACACGCCCTTCCTGTCGGAGCTGTCGGGTTTCTCCAACGGCATCTTCCCCGCCGACTTCGGCGGCGTCACCGAGCAGGAGTTCTTCCAGAACCCCGTCGGCACCGGCCCGTTCGTCGTCGACGAGTGGGACCCCAACGGCGACATCTCCTTCGTCAAGAACGAGTACTACTGGCAGGAGGGAAAACCCTACCTCGACGGCCTCGTCTACAAGTTCGTCGCCGACGACACGCAGCTGCGGCAGCAGCTCGCCGCCGGCCAGCTCGACGCCGTCGACACGGTTCCGGCGGCCAACGCGGCCGAGGTCGACTCCGCGGCGAACACGGTGCTGTCGCAGACCGAGGGCTGGTCGACCGAGCAGGTGTTCTTCAATACGCAGCGCAAGGAGTTCGCCGACCCGCGGGTGCGTCGCGCCATCGCGCTGGCCCTCGACCGAAAGGGCATCGCGGCGGCCACCACCTTCGGCACGGCCGAGGTCGCGAACGCCCTGTTGCCGCCGAGCATCGCCTACTCGGCGAACGACACCGTCGAGGCGCTCGGCTTCGACGTCGAGGCCGCGAAGGCCGAGCTGGCCGCATCCGGGTACCCCGACGGTTTCACGACGACGCTGCTCATCGCGAGCGGCGACGCGCAGCGCGCCCAGATCGCCCAGATCGTGCAGGAGTCGCTCGCGGAGATCGGCATCGAGGTGAAGATCGAGGCGCTCGACATCGCCGTGTTCCGCGAGCGCTTCTTCGCCTACGACTACGACTTCATGCTCAACGGCGGGCAGTCCGACGCGCCCGACCCCAACGGCTTCATCACCTTCCAGGCCGACCCCAAGGGCTTCAGCAAGTCGTACTGGACCAGTTTCACCGACGACCGCGTCACGGCGCTGATGTACGAGGGCCGATCCACGCCGAACGGCCCCGAGCGCGAGAAGATCTACGGAGATATCCAGCAGATCCTCGCGGATCAGGTGCCCTACATCCCGCTGTTCTTCCCCTCCAATCTGAAGGCCACCACCGACCGGGTGCAGGGCTTCACCGTGCTGCCCAACTCGAGCGTGCGCTTCCAGGACGTCTGGCTGACCGACGGCGGAGCGTAGGCGGATCGGTGCTCGACGAGGCTCGACGCCTCGAGCGGGGGACTCGAGCGGGGGACTCGAACCGGGGGACTCCCGAATCGTGGCGGGGTCGTGGCGGGGTCGCGCCGGGGCCGTGGCGGGGTCGCGGCTGGGCCGCCGCGCCCCGGAGCGCCGGGGCGCAAGTAGGGTGAACTCGTGATGAGGAGAGCAGCGCGGGCAGCGGGCCGGATCCTCGGCCGCGTCGTCCCGGTGATGCTCGGCGTCGTGGTCGCCGTGTTCTTCCTGCTGCGCATGGTGCCGGGAGACCCCGCAGCGATGATCCTCGGCGAGCGCGCCACCCCCGAGTCCGTCGCCGCGCTCCGCGGGCGGCTCGGGCTCGACCAGCCGCTCTGGCGGCAGTTCACCGACTTCCTCGGGCAGCTCGTCACGCGATTCGATACGGGCGACTCCCTCGTGACGGGCCAGTCGACGCGCGAGCTGATCCTCGCGAAGGCGCCCGTGAGCCTCGGCATCGTCGCCTTCGCCGTACTGCTGGCGGTGTGCATCGCGGTGCCGCTCGCGCTCGCCGCCGCGCTGCGCAAGGACGGCTGGATCGACCACGTCGTGCGGATCCTGCCCACCGTCGGCATGGGCGTGCCGCTGTTCTGGATCGGCCTGCTGCTCATCATCGTGTTCGCGGTGCAGCTGCGCTGGCTGCCCGTCGGCGGTGTGGGATCGGGGCCCGGCGAGCCGCTGCGCAGCCTGGCGCTGCCGTCCCTGGCCGTGGCGCTCGGCATGGCGCCGCCGCTGATCCGCTCGCTGCGGGCCCAGCTGCTCGAGGTGCTGTCGGCCGACTTCGTGACGACGCTGCGGGCCGCGCGCATCCCCGAGCGGCGCATACTGTGGCGGCACGTGGTGCGCGGAGCGGCCCTTCCCACGCTCACGCTGCTGAGCGTCAACACGGCGTACCTCATCGGCGGCACGCTGGTGGTGGAGAAGGTGTTCGGGATCGGCGGCCTCGGCACGCTGCTGTTCCAGTCGATCGGCAGCCGCGACTTCCCCGTCGTGCAGGGGGTGGCGCTGTACTGCGCCGTGCTGGTGGTGCTCGTCACGACGCTGGCGGGGATGCTCGCGGCGCTGCTGGACCCGCGGCTGCGGGTCGGCGACGCGCAGCCGGCCGCGACCCCCGGCGCCGATCCGGCCGTCGCGGGAGGAACCCGATGACCTTCTGGCGCCGCGCCCTGCGCTCGCCCGCCTTCGCGGCCGGCGCGATCCTGCTCTCCCTCATCGTCGCGTCCGCGATCCTCGCCCCCGTGCTCGCTCCGTACTCGCCGAGTGCGCAGAATCTCACGGGCGGGCTCCTCCCTCCCTCTCCCGAGCACTGGCTCGGAACCGACCAGCTGGGCCGCGACGTGCTCTCGCGCATGCTCTTCGCGGCCCGCACCGATCTGCGCATCGCGATCCTCGCCTCCGTGCTCCCGTTCGTGATCGGCGTCACGGTCGGCCTCGTCTCGGGCTACTTCGGCGGCGCCGTCGACTGGACGGCGTCGCGCGTCACCGACACGGTCATCGCGTTTCCGTTCTACGTGATCGTCATCGCCATCGTGTTCGCGGTGGGCGCCGGAGAGGGCGGCATCGTCCTCGCGTTCGCGCTGGTCGGCTGGGTGGGGTACGCGCGCGTGCTGCGGGCCATGACCGCCGCGCTGCGCGAGGCCGGATGGGTGCAGGCGGCGCGCGGCGGCGGACTCTCCCACGCGCGAGTGCTGCTGCGGCACCTGCTGCCGGGCGTGCTGCCCCAGGCGATCGTGCTGCTCGCCACCGAGATCGTGCTGATCATGGTGGCGATCGTGACGCTCGGGTATCTGGGGCTCGGCATCCAGCCGCCCACGCCCGACTGGGGCACCATGATCGCCGACGCCCAGCCGTTCCTCACGACGCAGTGGTGGCTCGCGGCGTTCCCGGGGCTCGCGGTCGTGCTGACCGGGCTCGCGCTGTCTCTGCTGGGCGACGGGGTCGGAGACGCGCTGCGGGTCGGCGGCGAGGGGCCGCGGCGCTCCCGTCGTCGCTCCCGCCCCGGGAGCGCTTCGCCCGACCCGCACCCCGGCCGAGATGACGGGAGCGGTCGTTCCGCGCGCCGATCGCGGCCACCGGGGCCGTCTCGGCCGGGCGGGGCGCGCCCCGGGCAGGTGCGGGTTCGCGGCCTGCGCGTCGAGGCGGTGGATGACGGGGCGGTGGGTGACGGGGCGGGGTCGCCCCTCGTCGACGGCCTCGGCTTCGAGGTGGCGCCCGGCGAGGCGCTCGGCATCGTCGGGGAGTCGGGCTCGGGCAAGAGCCTCACCCTGCGGGCGCTGCTCGGCATGATGCCCGCGGGTGCCCGGGCGGTCGGCGAGATCGCGATCGGCGGCTCGGTCGGCATGGTGTTCCAAGACCCTCTCACGGCGCTCGACCCGCTCACCCGGGTGGGTGCTCAGCTGCGCGAGGCCGTCGAGGCCGCCGGCGGGGCACGGCCGGCCGCTCGCTCGCGGGCGCTCGAGCTGCTGCGGCAGGTGGGGCTGCCCGACGCCGAGCGCATCGCCCGATCGTACCCCCACCAGCTTTCGGGCGGTCAGCGGCAGCGGGTGGTGATCGCGGTGGCGCTCGCCGGCGATCCCGCGGTGCTGCTGTGCGACGAGCCGACCACGGCGCTCGACGTGACGGTGCAGCGCCGCGTGCTCGAGCTGCTCGACGGACTGCGGCGCGACCGCGGGCTCACGCTCGTGTTCGTGAGCCACGACCTCGCAGTGGTGGCGTCGATGTGCGACCGCGTGCTGGTGCTGCGCGAGGGGCGGGAAGTCGAATCGGGGCCGGTCGGGCGGGTGGTTCGGGATCCGCGCGACGGCTACACGCGGGCGCTGCTCGAGGCGGTCCCGAGGCTGCCGGATCCCGCCCCCGATCCGATCGCGTCCCCCGCGAGCGCGGAGCAGCCGGCCCGGCCCCCGCGACTCGATCCCTCCCTCGGCGGGGCCGCCGCCGATCCGGCCGGGGCGTCGAGCGCGCCCCTGCTCGAGGCCCGAGACGTGGAGGTGCGCTACGGCGACTTCGTCGCGGTCGCGCGCGCCTCGTTCTCGGTGGACGTGAGGGGCGCTCTGGGCATCGTGGGGGAGTCCGGATCGGGCAAGACCACCCTCGCGCGCGCCGTCGTGGGCCAGTTGCGGCCGACGGCGGGCGCGATCCTGCTCGACGGGGAGGAGCTCCCCGCCCGCCGCCCGCACGAGACGGCGCGCCGGATCCAGCTCGTGCCGCAGGATCCCGCATCCTCGCTCGACCCGCGCATGACGGTCGCCCAGACGCTCGGCGAGCTGCTGCGCAGGCACCGTGTCGTGCCCCGGAACCGGGTGCGCGCCCGGATCGGGGAGCTGCTCGAGCTCGTGCGCCTCGATCCGGCGCTCGCGAGCGCGCACCCCCACCGGTTGTCGGGCGGTCAGCGGCAGCGGATCGCGCTCGCGCGGGCGCTCGCCGTCGAGCCGCGCGTGATCGTGGCCGACGAGCCGACCAGCGCGCTCGACGTCTCGGTGCAGGCGAGCATCATCGAGCTGCTGCGGGGGTTGCGGCGGGATCTGGGGGTGACGCTGGTGTTCGTGTCGCACGACCTCGCGGTGGTGCACGAGCTCTGCGACGCGGTGCTCGTGATGCGCGCGGGCGAGGTGGTCGAGGCCGGCGGGTCCGCGTTCTTCACCGGCCCGCGCACGGCCTACGGCCGCGAGCTGCTCGAGGCGGTGCCCCGGCTGTAGCGCTTGCGCGCGCGTCGGTGGCCCTTGGTACCCTCGCTGTAGGCGATCGCGCGGGAGGGGGAGGCCATGGTCGGCATCGTGAACTGGATCGAGCGCCTGCTCGACGGCTCGCTGCTCGCCGGCGGCATCTTCCTCGTCATCGGCATCGTGGGCGGCGTGCTGCTGCTCATCTCGCTGCTGCTCGACGGCATCTTCGACGCTTTCGATTTCGGCGACGGGCCGCTGAGCCTCACGACGATCGCGGCCTTCACGGCGATCTTCGGCTTCACCTCGTTCGCGAGCGTGGGGGCCGGCATGGCGACCCCGGCTGCCGCGGTCGTGGGCGCCCTCGCGGGCCTGCTCGGCGGCGCGGCGGCATGGTGGCTGTCGCGGCTCATCCGCAGCGCGGAGTCGACCACGGCCGTCAGCGGCGACGACCTGGTGGGCTCGCGGGGCGCCGTCGTGCTCGCGATCCCCGCGGGCGGGCTGGGCGAGGTCGCCGTCACCCGCCACGGCGAGCGCCTCTCGCTTGCCGCCGCAGCGGAGGTGCCGATCGCTCGCGGGGCCTCCGTGCGCGTGGTGCAGGTCATCACCTCGACCTCGGTGCGCGTCGAACCGATCGAGACCGCCGCGCAGCGCGATCCCGAACCCAATCCCGCATCCGAATGAACGGAGACTGAATGTTCCTCGCAAGCCCGGCGATCGTCGGCATCTTCGGCGCGGTCATCGCGCTGGTGCTCGTCGCGCTCGTCATCATCAAGCGCTACCGCATCGCCAAACCCGACGAGGCGATCATCGTCACGGGCGGCAAGGGCAAGGAGGTCGTCGACCCGTCGGGTCAGAAGACGCGCGATCTCTCGGGCCAGAAGGTGGTCACCGGCGGCGGCGTCTTCGTGCTGCCCTTCGTGCAGAAGTCGTTCACCATCTCGCTTCGCTCGCGCCGGCTCTCCATCACCACCGAGGCGCAGACCACCGACGGCATCACCATCCAGGCGCAGGCCGTCGCCGTGGTCAAGGTCGGCGGCACGCAGGAGATGATCCGCGCCGCCGCCCAGCGCTTCCTCTCGAACTCCGACGAGATCGACGAGTCGACTCAGGAGGTGCTCTCGGGTTCGCTGCGCTCCATCATCGGCGGCCTGACGGTGCTGCAGATCATCCGGGATCGCGCCGTCGTCGCGCAGAGCGTGCTCGAGGCCGCCGAGGAGGCGCTGACCAAGCAGGGCCTCGTGGTCGACACGCTGCAGATCCAGGAGATCCGCGACGGCGCCGACTACATCGCGAACATCGGACGGCCCGAGGCCGCGAAGGTGCGCCAGGCCGCCGACATCGCCGAGACCAACGCCTACCAAGCCTCGCAGGAGGCGAAGATCGCAGCCGAGCAGGTGCTGGTCGATCGCAACCGAGAGCTGAAGCTGCGCCAGTCTGCCGTGCAGGTCGAGACCGACAAGGCCACCGCGCAGGCGTCGGCCGCCGAGCCGCTCGAGCAGGCGATCCAGCAGCAGGCCATCGTCGAGCAGCAGCAGATCACCGCGCAGAAGGAGGTGGCGCTGCGCACGGAGAAGCTGAACGCCGACGTGCGCGCCGTCGCCGAGGCCGAGGCATACCGGGTCGAGGCTCTGGCGAAGGCGGAGGCCGCGGCGGCCGTCTCGGCCGCGGAGGGCCGAGCCAAGGCGATCGAGCGCGAGGGCCTCGCGAACCGCGCCGCCCGTATCGCCGCAGCCGAGGCGCTCGAGGCCGAGGGCCGCGCCGAGGCCGCAGCGCTGGAGGCGAAGGGCACGGCGGAGGCCACGGCGATCGACGCCCGCGCCCGCGCGCTCGAGACGCAGTCGCAGGCGGTGCTGGCGCAGGAGCTCATCCAGCTGCTGCCGGAGATCGCCGGCGAGTACGCGCAGGCGATCGGCGCCATCGACAACATGACGGTGGTCTCGGCCGACGGCACCTCGAAGGTCGCCGGTGAGGCGATGGGCAACATCAAGGGCCTGCTCGAGATGGCGCGCGAGACCGTGGGCGTCGACCTCGTCGGCATGCTCAACGGCGTGGTGACCGGCGGCGCGGCGGGCGCCGCCGCCGGAGCAGCCGCGGGGCGCGCCACGGGCGACCACGGGGGCGGCGAGTCGCGATCGGTCGCCGAGGGCCGGCCGGCGGCCGGCGGCCACCGGGACTC
>NZ_KZ984018.1 GCF_003569785.1 Leucobacter sp. wl10
CCCCCGGCACACACCGAAAGACCCCGAACAGCAACTCGTCCAGCTTAGCACAGCTATATGTGCTCGCTGCGCAACCAAAAGAACCGGACCGCTCCCGCCGCCCGGCTCCGTCGCGCTGACAAGGGTCAACACTACCCCCACCCCGCCCGCCCCGCAACACGGGGCGGGATCCCGGGCGTGTCCCGCACCGTCCACCCCGCCGACCCCCACCAAGGACCCAAACCCTGGGCGGATCGGCCGCGGGCCGCCTCAGCCCCCGACCCGGAGTGCCGAGGTCTCTTCGGCGCCGTCGAGCAGGTGCCCCACGGGATCGGCGTCTCGCGGGTCGCGCAGCCCGAGCGCGCCGCTGCGACCGATGAGCAGCATGAGTCCGAGGTAGAGCAGGAAGCTCACCGCGAAGGCCGGGATGTTCGCCCCGATCGGGCTCGGAGCGACGTAGGCGAGTACGTACGACAGCACGGCGCCGATCACCCAGACCACGACAGCTATCCAGTTGAAGCCGCCCGCGTACCAGTAGCGGCTCTCGCGTCGCTCGTGCAGGATCTGCCTGGAGTAGCCGCGACGCTTCAGCACGTAGTAGTCGGCGATCATGATCGCGAACACCGGGACGAAGAAGGCGCTGATGACGAACAGGAAGTCGGTGAACTGGCTCAGCAGCCCGAGGAACGTGGAGCCGATCACCGAGATCACGCCGAGCACGAGCGCGGTCGGCAGGAACTTGAGGCGCCACTTCGACTGCGCGTTCACGACCGAGGTGACCATGCCGAAGACCACCATGGTGTTCGTCGCCATCACCGAGAGGAAGATGGCGACGCCGAGGGGCCAGCCGAACTCCGCCACGATGACCGAGGGATCGAAGGGGACCGCCTCGCGGCCCCGGAGCAGCACCGTGCTGAAGGCCACGAGCCCGAGGAACATCGAGATCGTCGTCGACAGCGTGTACCCCGCCCCGGAGCCCACGATGCCCGCCGTGCTGCTCCTCGCGTGCCGGTTCATGTCGGCGGAGAGCACGGTCCACGAGATCGCGGTGGCGATCACGAGGTCGAGGGTGATGAACGGCGTGCCGCCCAATGAGGCGTCGACGGGGATCGCCGCGAACTCACCCGGCCCGAAGGCCCCGAACGCCGCCGCGAAGACGAAGCCCATGACGAGGAGGATCGCGAGCGCGAGCCACGGCTCCACGCGCGAGATACCCGTGTGGCCGAAGATCGCCAGCACCACCACGACGGCCTGGCACACCGCGGAGAAGAGCATCGGGTTGGAGAACCCGGTGGCCTCGGCCACGAGATAGTTGACCGTGACTCCGGCGAGCATGGCCTGCACCCAGCTCCACCCCATGAGGATGAGGAGATTGGCCGCGGCGGGGATAAGGCTGCCCCGGATCCCGAATGCACCGCGCGTGAGCGCCATCGTCGGAAGCCCGGTTCGCGTGCCCATGTTGCCGATGAGCACCAGCACGATCGATCCGATGAGCGTACCGAGCACGATCATGGCCGTCGCCGTGCCGAAGGAGACGGCGGGGGTGAACAGCGTGCCGGTGAGCAGCGTCGTCACCACGAGGTTCGCCGCCAGCCAGATCATCCCGATGCGCAACAGGGATTGCGTGCCGCGGACGGGGCCCGCGGAGTCGCCATGGCCGTCCAGATTGACGGCCATCGTCTCGGGGCCGGTCATGATCCGCTCCCCTCGGCGCCGGGCACCGTGGAGAGGTGCTCGTGGACCGCGATGAGGCCGTTCGAATCGGTCGTGCGGAAGATGATGCTCTCGCGCTCGACGTACGAGGCCGGGCCGTCGGCGGAGTCGATGCTCGTTGCGACCGTGTGGCTGAACACGGCGCCCCCGGGAAAGGTCTGCACGAGGCGGTCGCTCGAGGTGCAGGCGATGACCCGCCAGCCGGATTCGACCCAGCCCGCCCAGAGCGCCTCGTACTCGGCGCGCGAGTTCAGACGGGCGGGTTCGGGATGGAAGACGAAGCTCGCGTCGTGCGCGAAGCCTGCGAAGTAGGAATCGGTGTCCGTGGCCGCGAAGGCGTCGATGATGGCATCGGCCGCAGCGAGAACAGCCTCCTCGTTCGGGCTGTGCATGTGAATACTCCTTCGGATTCGTGATGCGGCGATCCTCCGGTCGGGCGGGTCGCGGCTCGCGCGACCGGAGGTCGGACTCAGTCCCGTGCGGCCATCGCGGTCACGAGCTCGTACACGACGTGACTCGCGGCGACCGCGGTGATCTGCGCGTGATCGTAGGCCGGTGCGACCTCGACGACGTCGGCGCCGACGATGTTGAGATCTGCGAGACCGCGCAGGATGCGCAGCAGCTCCCGGCTCGTGAGGCCTCCGGCCTCGGGCGTGCCCGTGCCCGGCGCGTGCGAGGGATCGAGCACGTCGATGTCGATCGAGATGTAGAGAGGCTTGTCGGCCACGCGGGCGCGGATGCGGTCGAGCGCGGCGGGCACGCCGTGCTCCTCGACGAACTCGGTGGTGACGATCTGGAAGCCGAGCTTCACGTCGTCCTCGAGATCGCCCTTGCCGTAGAGCGGGCCTCGGATGCCGCCGTGCATCGAGGCCGTCATGTCGATGAGGCCCTCTTCGGAGGCGCGGCGGAACGGGGTGCCGTGCGTGGTCGGGGCGCCGAAGTAGGTGTCCCAGGTGTCGAGGTGCGCGTCGAAGTGGAGCACCGCGACCGGCCCGTGCTTCTTGTTGATGGCGCGCAGCAGCGGCAGGGCGATGGTGTGGTCGCCCCCGATCGTGACGATCTTGTCGACCTGCTCGCCGAGGTCGGTCGCGGCGTCCTCGACGGCCCGCACGGCCTCGTCGAGACTGAACGGGTTCGCCGAGATATCGCCGGCGTCGACGACCTGCTTGAGCGCGAACGGCGATGCGTCCTGGGCCGGGTTGTAGGGGCGCAGCAGGCGCGATGCCTCTCGCACGTGCGTCGGCCCGAAGCGGGCACCGGGGCGGAAGCTCACGCCGCTGTCGAACGGGACGCCGACGATCGCGATGTCGGCCGCCGGAACATCCTCGATGCGGGGCAGCTTCGCGAAGGTGGCGATCCCGGCGTAGCGAGGTGTGAGACTCGCGTCGACCGGTCCCTGCGGGGTGTGAGAGGTCACGATCCCTCATCCTTCCTAAGTTGTCTTATAGTAAACAAGTGAGTTCTATGAGTGAACTTGCACACACTATAGGCTGGATCGCGCGCCGCGGTCAACGGGGCGCGCGCACGATGTTGCGGAATCGAGCCGTGCGCGAGGGCGAGGAGGCGAGCATGCGACCGGTGCACCCCGATGCGGGCGAAGAACCCGTGCGGATAGGCGCTCAGCTGCGCGCCTCCAGGCGCGCGCAAGGACTCACGCTCGAGCAGCTCGCCCGGGCGACGGGGCTCTCCAAGGGGTTCGTGAGTCGCATCGAACGCGATGAGACGATGCCGAGCGTGCCGACCCTCGTGCAGATCTGCCAGGCGCTCTCGCTGGCCATCGGCAGCCTCTTCGCCGAGCCCGACATTCAGCGGATCGCCCTCGCCGACGCACCGCGCATCAACATGGGCGGCAGCGGAGCCGACGAGCGCCTCGTCACACCGCGCGCGGAGGATCGGGTGCAGGTGCTGCGGTCCTCGCTCGCCCCGAACGCGAGCGGCGGCTCGGCCCTCTACACGGTGAACTGCAGCGTCGAGTCGCTGCACGTGGTCTCGGGCGAGCTCGAGGTGCTGTTCGCCGACCGGCGGATGACGCTCGCCGCGGGCGACACCGTCACCTTCCCCGGACGCACCCCGCACACCTGGTGCAGCGGCTCAGCGGGGGCGGAGACGGTGTGGGTGCTCGTGCCCGCGGCCTGGAGCGGGTCGAACTGAGGCCGCGCACACAGCCAAACTCCCGCGTCTCCGCCTACCCTGCTGCGTATGATGCGACGCGCGGCGGCGATGATCGTGGCGGCGACGGGCCTCACGCTCGTCGCCTGCGCGCCGATGCCGCCCCGCGCCGACCCTCCCCCGACGGAGGAACCGACGAGGGGCGCGATCCGCATGGCGGCGGTCGGCGACTCGATCACGGACGGGGACAGCCGAAACCTCGCGGGCGGCGTTCCAGGACCGCTGTCGTGGGTGAGCTACGCGATCGGGCCCGAGATCGAGTTCGTGGGTGGTTGGGCGGAGTGGGGCGCCACGACCGAGCGGATGGCGAGCGCCCTGCAGCAGCCGCTCGAAGCCGACGTGCTCGTGATCCTCGCGGGCACCAACGACGCGGGATGGGTTCCGCATCGCCAGATCGGCATCCAGCTGCGGCGGATCGCCGATGCGGCCGCGGTGGAGGACGTCGTACTCGCCTCCGTGCCGCCGAACGACTTCGCAGTCGGCGTCACCGCCGAACTGAACGCATACCTCGAGGGCTTCGCCTCTCGCGAGGGCTGGACCTGGGTCGACGCCGCCGCCGGCCTCCGGGAGGGGGACCGCTACGCGGAGGGGATGAGCTACGACGGCGTGCACCCGACTGAAGCGGGCGCCCGCGTGCTCGGAGAGGCCATCGGCGAGGCCGTCGTCGAGACGGCTCGCGGGTGACGCCCACGAGCGCGCAGCGGGCGGGCCCGGACGCACGAGACGTCGGGCCCGCCCGCTGCGTCGAAGCTACTCCTCGGAGAGCGAGATGACGCCGTAGTTCCAGCCCTTCCGGCGGTAGACGACGCTGGGCCTGCCCGACTCGACCTCGATGAAGAGGAAGAAGTCGTGGCCGACGAGCTCCATCTGGTCCACCGCGTCCTCGACCGCGAGCCGCTCGGCGGGGAACTCCTTGGTACGGATCACGACGGGCGTGTACTGCTCCTCGCCCGCGTCCTCGCCCGCAACCGGCACGCTTCCCGTGGCCACCGACTCGAGCACCTCGAGCGGGGCCGGCGTGACATCGACCATCTCGAAGTCGTGCGACGCGGCGTCGGCCAGCGAAGTGCGGCCGCGCCCTCTGCGATCCTTCTTGCGGTCCTTCAGGCGACGGATGCGCTCGAGCACCCGGCCGTACGCGATGTCGAAGGCCGAATACTTGTCTCCACCCGCGGATTCCGCCCGGATCACGGGCCCCGGCCCGATGAGCGTGATCTCCACGAGGTCGCCGTGCTTCGGACTGCGATCGCTCTGCCTGGAGACCTTCACCTCGAACGCCTGGGCGCGGGGTAGCAGGCCCGCTACCTTCTCCGTCTTCGATTCGACATAGTTCTCGAAGCGGTCGGTGATCCCGACGTTCTTGCCGCGGATGTTCACGTCCATGGTGACCTCCCAGGTAGCCTCAGGCGGGTGGGCCGGTGTGGCGCACCATCACGCCTTTCCGGAACTCTACTCCACCGGGTGTTTCGGTTTCCACCCGAGTCGCCGCAACGCGTTCGTCGCGCGTGTCACGAAGCTCGGCGACGCACAGCGCAACGATCGCCACGACGCGGGCTCCCGCCTCCTCGAGCGCGTCGCGCGCCGCGAGCACGGTCGCTCCCGTCGTGATGACGTCGTCCACGAGGATCACCTCGCGACCGCGCACCACCGCCCTCGCGGCGCTTCGCACCGCGACCCTGGCGGCGTTCCGCGCGCGCTCGTCGGGCGCCAGCCCCACCTGTCCGCGTCGCCGGCGCGTCGCCCGCAGAGCAGGGACGCGCAGCGCAGCGATCCGCTCCCGAGCGCCGGCCCGCCGGTCGCCGCGCAGTGCGACGTCCAGCAACAGGTCCAGGTGCCGGTACCCCCGCCGCCTCGTGCGCGATCGTCTCGACGGAGCCGCCACGATCACGGGAGCCGCCGGCCCGCCGCAGTGCGACAGGGCGGCGAGCAGGGGCACCCGCAGCTCGGCGCCGAGCTGCCGCGCGAACCCCGTCCTGCCGCCGTGCTTGAGCGCCACGAGCAGCGCCCGCAGCGGCCCGTCGTAAACCCCGCGCACGAAGCAGGGCGCTCCGATCCCCGGGTGGAGCAGCGGACCGGGGCGCTGCAACTCGACCAGGCAGGGCAGGCAGCAGTCGCGATCCGGCTGGCCGCAGCAGACGCACGCCGTCGGCCAGACGAGCGCGAGCAGATCGAGTCGCAGCTCTCGGAGCAGCAGTGGAAGGTCCATGCCGCCATCGTCTCTCGGGCCGCGGGACGCGACGCGCCCGATCCCCACATCTGTGGAGAAGTCGCCACGACGATGGGAGCGGACAACTTGTGAGCGAGACGATCCGCCGCTACCCGCGCTTCGCCAGCAGCGAGACGTCGCCGTCGGCCCGCTGCCAACCGCCGTTCTGCTCGGCGAAGAGATCGTTCCCCTCACCGAGCACCCGCAGCTGGGTGCGCGTCCCGCCCCCGGTCACCTGCCGCCCGCCCGGCACGGATCCCTGCTGGATCGCGAGCTGCCCGGGTCCGCTGTACGTGACCTTGCTGGCCGCTCCGGCCCTCGTCAGGGTGACGAAGCGCTGCTGCCCCAGCCAGTCGAGATCGACGGGCTGGCCCGTGACCCACAGCTGCACGTCCGCCTCCTCCGTCGTGGCGACGGGCACGCCGTTCTCGTCGCGCACCACCCCGGCGACGAGCACCTGGCTGCCCTCGTCGCTCGGCACGAGCGCCGCGACCCGCGCCCCCTCCGGAGACACCCGCACCGCCACCGGCTCGCGACCCGCGAGCCACGGTGCGGAGATGGCGCTGCTCGTGCCGTCGGGCGCCGTGATGCGCAGCGTCCCCGCGTCGGAGGCCTGCACCGTCCACACGCAGCCCATCAGGTCGAAGGCCGGCTCGAGCAGGCCGGGACGGTCGTCCACCAGCAGCGCCCCGTCCTCGTCGACGAGGGTGACACCGCTCTCGTTCTTCACCGCGGCGGCCTGCTCGCTCGGCGCGAGCGTCACGGCGGAGGGGTCGTAGTCGGCGATCGTCGACGCGAAGCCGCTCATCGCCCGGAACTCCCCCGACACGATCGTGCCGAACACCCCGCCCGTCATCACCGCCGGATCGAACACCCGGTTCACGAGCTGCGGCGTCGCCGCCTCGCCGCCCGGAGTATCGCGCAGCGGCGTCCCGTCGACGAGCAGTTCGAAGCCGGTCACGCCCCGCACCGCCTGCAGGCTCATCTCCACCTGCTTCTCCACCTCGGCCATCGCCACCGGGCCCGCCTCGAGTATCGATCCCGTGAGATCGATGCGAGCCACGCCGTCGACCACCTGCACCGACTTCGACACCAGCGCCGTCCCCGCCGGGAACCCGCTGCGCACCACGTCTCGCAGACGCTCGCCGGGGCCCTGCAGCAGCGCGTCGACCACCTCGGTGACGAGCGCGGGCCGCGAGAGATACCATCGGGTCTCCGGCACGAGCACCTTGCCCGGCCCCACGAAGTAGAGCTGTTGCGGCTCCCAGATCGTGGCGAAGGTGGTGCTGTCGAGGATGATGCCCGCGGGGGCGGAGGAGATGCGCCACTCGCCGCCCACCTGTTCGAACTCGAAGCGCATCTCCGTGCGCGGCCCCGGCTTCACGGGCAGCATGACGCCCTGCGCATCGATCTTCGCCACCGCGGCGAGCGACAGCACCCCGGCGGCCTCGCCGTCGGAGCGGTAGGGACGGCTGCCGTCGGCGATGAGCACGCCGTAGTACGGATCCCACTGCCCGGCGTAGTCGGAGGTCAAGAACTCGCGCGCCACCGAGTAGTCGTTGAGGGCGGAGGTGGCAGCGATCAGGAAGCCCTGCACCAGGTCCTCCTGGCTGGCTCCCGAAACGGGCCCGGACGGGTTGTACTGCACCACCTGGTCGGTCTGCTCGAGATTCTTGAGCCCCTCCGTCACGGGCCCCCTGCCCGGGATCGTGGCGCAGGCGGTGAGCAGCGCTGCCGCGGCGAGCGCTGCGACCGCCCCGAGAGCGCTCCTGCGGCGACGCGCGCGCGCCGCGGCGAGTGCGCGGGATCCGCGGGTGCGCGGCGATCCCGAGTCCGCATGGCGATGCCGGTTCATCCCTTGCCCTCCTTCCGTATACGGCGCCACGGCCGACGCAGCCAACCGCCCGTGGCCTGCGGGTCGCCGGCATCGGCGACGTCCTCGGGCACGAGCGACAGCGGCGACATGAAGTCGTTGACCGCGTCGCCTCGCGGCAGCGTGAGCCTGAAGTTCGATCCCCCGCCCAGCCTCGACCAGGCCTCGAGCACGCCGCCGTGCACCGCCGCGTCCTCACTGGCGATGGCGAGGCCGAGCCCCGTGCCGCCGAGCGTGCGCTTGCGCGACGGATCGGCTCGCCAGAAGCGGTCGAAGACGTGCTCGACCTCGCTCTCGCTCATGCCGATGCCCCAGTCGCGCACCGAGATGGCGACGGCCGACGCGTTGGAGTCGACGGTGACGACGATGGGCTTGCCCTCGCCGTGCTCGATGGCGTTGCCCACGAGGTTCGACACGATGCGGCGGATGCGGCGGCCGTCGACCTCGACGGGCGTGTAGCCGCCGAGCGCGCGCACCTCGATGACGGCCCGCGAGAGCGGCTGCAGGCCGTCGACCACCTCGTGTGCGAGCGACACCAGATTGGTGGGCTCGGTCTCGAGCGTCACGCGGCCCGCGTCGTAGCGCGATATCTCGAGCAGATCGCCGAGCAGGGCCTCGAAGCGCTCGATCTGCGCGCCGAGCACCTCGACGGCCCGCTGCTGCCCCGGATCGAGGCCCCCCGAGGAGCCCTGCAGCACCTCGCTCGCGAGCCTGATCGTCGTGAGCGGCGTGCGCAGCTCGTGGGAGACATCGGACACGAAGCGCTGCTGCATCTCGGAGAGGTGGTCGAGCTCCCGGATGCGCGCCTGCAGTGTCTCGGCCATGTCGTTGAAGCCCTCCGAGAGCACGTCGAAGTGCTCGTCGTTCTGACGCGGCATGCGGGCGTCGCTCTCGCCCGCCGCGAGACGGCGGCTGGCATCGGCCGCTACGCGGATGGGTCGGAACGCGATGCGGGACATGATCCACACGAGAACGCCGATGAACCCCATCATGGCGGCCGCGGTGATGAGCAGGGTGCGCTGCACGAAGCTCAGCGTGTCCTGGGTGCCGGCCAGGTCGTAGCCGATGAAGAGCTCGTAGGTGCCGGCGTCGGCCGGGTACGAGAGGGTGGAGCCGACCACGATGCCGGGCGACGGCGTGCCGTTCTCTGCGGTGAAGGTGACCGGCTGCCAGTGCTGCGTGCCCGACTTGATGGCATCCGAGAGCTCGGCGTCGACGACCTCCGGCAGCATCGAGCTGGTCGAGGTGGGCGGGGGCGCCCCGGGGGACGGCGCCTGGCCCGGCTGCCGGCGCATGTACACCATCTGGCTCGCCGAGGTGTCCTGCACGGTGCGCTGCACGGAGGTCGCGAACGCCGACAGCGCCCCGCGATCGGCCGCGTCGGAGGCGTCGATCAGGCGCTGCGCCGCCAGAGTCGCGCGCGCCGAGTCCTGCAGCGCCTGATCGCGACGCGACGAGTAGAGGTCGTCGCTGATGCTCGTCAGGATGAACACGCCCGCCACGAGGATCACGAAGCCGGTGACGAGGCCCGTGACGGTCATGGTGCGCACCATGAGCGACCTGCGCCAGCGCGCGCGGAAGGGTCCGAGCACCGGCTGCGTCGCCCTGAGCCAGCGCAGGCGGAGCCGGCGCAGCGCGGTCGTGAGGCGCCGGCGGCCGCGAGTGCGCTCCATCATCCCTACTCGACGGCGGTGCCGGCGCGATACCCCACGCCGCGCACCGTCGTGACGATGGTCGGGCGATCCGGATCCCGCTCGATCTTCGCCCGCAGGCGCTGCACGTGCACGTTCACGAGCCGGGTGTCGGCCTTGTACTGGTATCCCCACACCTTCTCGAGCAGGACCTCGCGGGTGAACACCTGCTGCGGCTTGCGGGCGAGGATGGCGAGCAGGTCGAACTCCAGCGGCGTGAGCGGGATGGGCTGGGAGCCGCGCCGCACCTCGTGCGCCGCGACGTCGATGGTGAGGTCTCCGACGCGCAGAGTCTCGGAGGCGTCCTGCTGCGGCTCGCGCAGTCGCGCGCGGATGCGGGCGATCAGCTCCGCAGGATTGAAGGGCTTGACCACGTAGTCGTCGGCGCCGGCCTCGAGGCCGCGCACCACGTCGCGCGTGTCGGTGCGCGCGGTGAGCATGATGATGGGCACGCCCGACTCGGCGCGGATCAGCTCGCAGACCTCGATGCCGTCGAGTCCCGGCAGCATGACGTCGAGCAGCACGAGATCGGGGCGCATCTCTCGGAACTTCTCGATCGCCTCGGCGCCGTCGGCCGAGCTCTCCGTCGCGAAGCCCTCGCCCTGCAGCACCATGCCGAGCATCTCCGCCAGTGCCCTGTCGTCGTCAACCACCAAGATGCGCGCGCTCATGAAACCCATTATGGCCGCAAAGCTGCGAAAGCCGTGGTTTGCGCGGCCGCGGGGCGCCGCAGCTCAGTAGTGATCGAAGCGCCCGGGCAGGAGCTCCCACGGATCGCGGCCGAGATAGTCGCACACGGCCTGGTAGACGCAGTGCTCGATGAAATAGCGCCGATGCTCGTCGTCGTCGACGTGCAGGCCCCGGGCGCGCTGGATCGGCATGCGGTAGAGCATGATGGTGCGCGCGTCGCGGTCCACCGAGTACAGCAGGGGGAACCGGCTCTCGCCCCGGGCGGCGGGCGCGGTCTGGAAACCGACGCTCACCCCGCGCAGCTCCTCCGGGAGGTACGACTGCAAGAGCTCCACCGCGCCGCGGGCATCGGTCTCGAACCGGGTGAACCGGCTGCGCGGATCCGGCAGGCTCGGCCCCGTGAGCGAGGACCGGATCGGACGCCGCTCGTGCCGGCGCCGCACGCGCACGGGGCGACGGGATCTGCGCTCACGACCGAACATGCCGATCAGTCTAGCGGCGGCCTCGCGGCGCGCGGGCGGGCACACGGGCCGAGGTCGCGCAGATGCTGCAGAAGATATCGCATCTGCCGCAGATATGGCGGATCGGGCCCCGACACGCATACGTACGGCAGATCCCATATGCTTCGGCGAGCCGGGGCCGGGCGCTACCGGGTGTAGACCGTGAGTTCGCCGCCGCGCGGATCCGGGGCGAGCACCGGATAACCGGCGATCGCCCCCTCGCCCAGGTAGCGCACGCCCGCGTACACGGGGGCCGAGCTCGTGAGCACCGCCGCGGCGGGGGCGCGCACGACCACCGCGGCCCCGCCGGGGATGCGCGTGGTGCTCGGCCTGCCGGTCCCGTCGGCGCGCGCGACCCGCACCTCTGCCTCGCCCGTTCCCGCGTTGACCACCACGAGCCCTCCTCCGGAGACCACCGGCGCCGCCACGGGCTGCTCGGCCGCGATCTCGGGGGCCGGCGAGAACCACTCGTAATCGGTGCGGTCGTTCTTCATCGACGAGCCGAGTGCGGCGGCCAGCACCGGTACGTCCGCCTCCACGATCAGCGCGCTCGCACCGGCGGGCCAGGTCGCCACGCGCGACTCCCCCACCGCCCCGCCGGCGAACTCGATCGACCCGAGGTCGACGCTCCTGCCGTTCCGGTCCACCGCCCGCAGCCGGGCGGTGCCGCTCTCGCCGCCGGGCGCGAACGCGCGCACGATCACCGGGAAAGCGTCGCCCTCGCCCGCGTCACTGGGCCCCTGTTCGCGGCCGCTCTCGTTGGCGACGCCCGGCACGACCAGGCGCTGCGCGGCCTGGACCTGCCGGTTCACGGACGACACGGCGAACGGCGAGATGCCCTCGACCTGTCCGACGCCGAGGCTCGCGGTCACGGGAGCGCCGGTGCTCGCGACCCGCACGGCGATGCGCTGGCGGTCGGGGGCGTAGCCGTTCAGCGAGAGGATCTGCTGGGTGCCGGGCGCGACGAGCACACCGGTCGACTGCGCGTCGACGGGACCGTTCTCGTCGAACACGGAGAGCTGCACCGTCGCGGGCACGGTGCCGGGATTGCCGAGGCTGAGCGTGGTCGCGACCCCGACGGTCGTCGACCCGCCGAGCAGCCACTGCTCGTTGAGGGGCTCGGCGCACGAGCTCGCGACCGCGCCCCGCAGGGTGCCGGTATCGACGGCTTGGATCTGCGCCGCCGCGAGAGGGTCGGCGAACGGGGCGGCGAAGACTCCGGGCAGCCCCGTGCCGCCCTCGGCTCGCGCGAGCTCGGCACTGCTCGCGGCCACGCCGGACACGGTGACCGCGGGGGCACCCGTCGGGATGGCCGCACCGGGACGACTCGAATCGGCGCCGAGCTCGGCGAACGAGCCGGCGCACACGAGGCTGCGGGTCGCGTCCTGCGTCGTGTCGACCTGCACGGCGAGCGGCGCGCGCTCGACGCTCGGAAGAGTCATGGCGCCGAGCAGCGCCACCGCGACTCCGCAGGCGCCGAGGACCACGAGGCCGGTGACGGCCCGCGCTCCGCCGCGCAGCATCCGGGAACGATCGCTCATCGCTCCGTCTCCCCTCCCTCGGCCGGCGTCTCAGCACTCGCCGCCCGCCGGGCGGGAGGCTGCGGCTTCCGCCGCTTCGGTCGCTTGCGCTTCTCCGGCCGCCAGGCCACTTCGCCGGTCGGCAGTGCGAGCAGCAGCACGCCCAGGAGCACGGCGAGCTGGATCGTCCAGATCGTGTGCCCGCTCAGCGAGGTGCCGCCGAGCAGCATCCCGGCGTCGCCCTGCGGCCCGGTCTCGGTATCCGGATCCACCACGCGCCACAGCAGCCCCTGCTCGGTGAGCCCGGCGCTCACGAGCGCCGAGTGCTGATCGAAGACCCGCTGCAGCTCGGCGCGCTCGACATCGCTGCCCCCCTGCCCGAGCAACACGAAGCCGATGCCCTCGGATCGCAGCTCGTCGCGCATGTCCGCGCCCCCCACGCTGGCCAGACCACCGACCAGCTCCGCGAGACGCCGATCATCGGCCGTTTCATCGGGAGCGGTCAGGGTCGTGCGGATCGCGTCGAGGCGCACGCCCCGCCCGGCGATCAGCTCCGCGCGCACGCTGTGAGAGGCCTCTGGGGTGAGCACGAGCGTGCGCATGCCCGGGTCGGTCTCGCCTGCGGCCTGCACGAGCGCGGGCATCTGCTCGCTGCCGGGCTGGAACGGCACGCGATCCAGGAGCAGCTGCGACCCCACCGGCACCACCGCCGCGAGCACTCCGACGAGTGCCGCAGCCGCGACCGGGGCGGCCGCCCGACGCAGCGCGTCCGTCCCGACCGCCGCGAGGCTCAGCACCGCGATCCAGTACACCGCGAGTCCCGATCCCGTCCACAGCGCCACGCTCTGGTCGCCCAGCACCGTCAGGCGCAACTGGCCCGCGACGATCGCGGTCGCCATGCCGAGACCGCCGAACAGCGCGTTCAACAGGGTGACGGCGACGCGGCCGGTGAAGAGCCCGAGCAGCGCGAGCAGCGCGACCGGCAGCATCATCAGGCCGACCAGCAGCGTGGCGGGCGGGCCGCCGAAGCCCACGGCGTCGAGGATGCCGGCCCAGCCCTCGAGCCCGAACTTGGGGAAGCCGAGCAGCAGGTGCCAGGTGGTGCCCGACTCGAAGGGCACCACGATGCCGGGGTCGAGCAGCAGATCGAGGGGGCGTCCGTCGATGAGGCTCGTCACGAGCTTGGGGGCGAAGAGCGCGAGCGGCACCAGCGCGGTCGTGAGCACTCGAGCGACGCCGCGCAGCGTGGTGAAGAGGCCGACGACCAGCAGCACGAGCGCGGCGGGGATGAGGATCGGCGCCGCCGCGAGCGCCACGGCGGCGAGCAGAGACGCGGTCCCGGCCCAGCTCCACGACTCCCGGCATCGAGTGGCCGCGATCAGCAGCCAGGGCAGCACGACCGTCAGCACGAGCGTCGGCAGGCGCCCGCTCTCGAGCGAGCCGAGCAGCACCGGACTCAGCGCGAAGCCCAGTCCGAGCAGCGCCCGGCCCGCCTTCGACTCGGTGAGCTGGGCGGCCCAGATCCAGCCTCCGAGCGCGGTGAGCGGGATCGCCGCGACCATGAGCAGCACGACCGCGTGCGACGGATTCCAGAAGGTGAGGGTGCCGAGCAGTGCGAGCACCCAGGTGAAGGGGTCGGCGGGCACGCCGTCGAGCGTGCGGGTGTTCCACCACAGCTGGTCGATGGAGCTGAGCGGGGCGAGCCCTCCCCCGAAGAGGCCGGTCTGCGGCAGCGCCCACCAGGTGAGCGCGGCGGCGACGGCCGCGGCGGCGATGAGCACGGCGAGACCGCCCGAGGAGATGAAGTGCAGCTCGCGGCGCTGCCGCCCCGTGGAGGCGAGGATGGCCTCACGATCGATCATGCGCGCGGTGCGCACGCTCTTCGGGTCGATGCGCAACTGGCGGATCGCGGCCCACCCCGGCTTGGACTGCTCGCGGATCCTGCGCCGAGACGCGATGACCGCGTGGGGCCGGAAGAACACGGTGAAGGCCGAGACGAACTCGCCGAGCATGTAGCCCGGCTGCTCGCGGATCAGCGCCCAGAGCACGCGCAGCAGCGCGTAGACGGGCAGTCCGAGCCACTCGAAGAACGCGACGAACGCGGGCGCGTAGGAGATGCGGCGGTGCAGGTGGGAGGTGCGCGCCTGCCGGTGCGCCGCTCGCAGCACCGAGCGGCGGCGGTCGATGTGCGGGCCCGCGACGCCGCTCTGGGCGAAGCGCACGCGGGAGGCGGGCGCCACCTCCACGCGGTAGCCCGCGAGCCTGGCCCGCACGCAGAAATCAAGGCCGTCGTCGTAGACGGGCAGCGCCGGATCGAACCCGCCGAGCCGGTCCCACACGTCCCGGCGCACCAGCATGCCGACGGGGCCGACGCCGAGCACGTCCTGCATGTGGTCGTACTGCTGCTGGTCGAGCTCCTGCCGGCGCAGAGTCCAGCGCGAGCCGTACCGGGTGAGGCTCTGCCCCAGCTCGATGATGCGCTCGGGGCGGTCCCAGTCGACCACCTTGGGGCCGGCGACCACGACCGACGGGGCGCGCTGCACGCTGCTGACGATGTGCTCGAGCGCCTCGGGCTCGGGGCAGGAGTCCTCGCTGAGCAGCCAGAGCCACTCCTCCGGCTCGTCGTCGGCGCCCTCCGCGACCCCGCCCTGCGCGGGAACGCGGGGCGCACCCGCGCCGATCTCGGGCTCGCCCGCCGCCTGCACGCCGCGGGCGACGGCCTGGCCGTACGACAGGCGCGAGGAGACGCCCACCACGCGCCCGGCGCCGCTGGCCATCAGCTGCTCGCCGAGCCGCTCGGAGCCGCCGTTGTTCACCGCGATGACGGCCGCCGGGGCGAAAGTCTGCGCGGCGATGCCGGCGATGGTCTGTTCGAGCCACTCGCCGCCCCGCTGGGCGACCAGTATGGCGGTTACTCTCGTGCGCATATCGCGCTCAGTCTAGGTGCGGCAGATGCGCTTGGCCTGGAGCGAGCACGGCAAGGCGTGAACAAGATCGATCAGCCGGCGTCTCGACGCAGCTTGCGGCGCTCGCGCTCCGAGAGGCCGCCCCAGATGCCGAAGCGCTCATCGTGCTCGAGCGCGTACTCGAGGCACTCCGACCGCACCTCGCAGCTCTCGCAGATGCGCTTGGCCTCGCGGGTCGATCCGCCCTTCTCCGGGAAGAACGCCTCGGGATCGGTCTGCGCGCACAGCGCGTCGGCCTGCCACGCCAGCGCCTCGTCGTCCTTGCGAACGCCGGGAACGCCGAGGAAGACGGGATCGACGAACCAGTTGCCCGGCACCGGCGTGTGCGGCGAATCGCTCAACGACCGCTCCTTCCTCTGGCCCGGGATCACGCACGCTGCGCGACGATACTCACACAATTACACCGTTGTGATTCGTTCAAGTCAAGCTGAAGATCATAAACCCTCAAGGGGCGCTTGAGGGTCCAAGACACGCTGGCGTGTCGCGATTGTGCCCGATTCACCCCCAGATCACGAGCATGCGGTACGTCATAACGGCGACCGCGAAGTGCACCACGGCCAGCACCAGGTTCGCCCATCGGGTGCGGTCGATCAGCGCCCAGAAGCCGGCCCCGAGCGGCAGCAGGAACGAGACGACGAGATACATCCAGAACTCGAGCGGATCCCCCGCCGCACGATTACCGGCGAACGGCGCCGCGATCGAGATCACGATCTGCGCGAGCAGCAGGAGCGCGACGAGGAGCGTCGCCCCCATGGTGAAGTCGTCCGGTGCGCGCTTGCGCAGCGCCGCCACGAGGCACAGCGCGGCCGCGACGAGCGCGAGAGAGATGACGGCCACGCCGTACCAGACGATCACGCCCGGCTCCCTTCACCGCCGCTGCCCGGCTCCGGCGCGGGAAAGTTCGTCACCACGCGCGTGCGCCCTCCCTCCACCTCGACGAGCCCCACGAGCCGCCCGTCGGGCGCCACCGCGGCGGCCAGTCCACCGACCGGGCGGGCTCCCGGGCCGAGCTCGAGGCGCTTGCCGTGCCCCAGATCCACCGCCTGCTGCTCCGTGAGCCGCAGCTCGGGGAACACCGAGGTCGCCGCGTCCGCCGGTGCGATCGTCGGGATCGCCCCGACCTCGACGAGCCGTTCCATGCTCTCGGCGTCGTCGACTCCGAACGGCCCCACCTCGGTGCGCCGCAGCGCCGTGAGGTGTCCCCCCACACCCAGCGCCGCGCCCAGATCCCGCGCCAGCGCGCGGACGTAGGTGCCCGTCGAGCACCGCACCGTCGCATCGACGTCGATCACCGGCTCCCCGCCGTCCGACGCCGCGAGGCGCGGCTCGCCGATCTCGAACGCGTGGATCGTGACCGGGCGCTTCTTCAGCTCGACCTGCTCGCCCGAACGCACGCGCTCGTAGGCCCGACGCCCGTCGACCTTGATGGCGCTGACCGCGCTGGGCGCCTGCTCGATGTCGCCCGTGAGCTCGCCGACGGCGACGGCGAGTCGAGCGGGGTCGGCGGCGAGCTCGGCCACGGCTCCGGGAGTCGCGGTGCTCACCGGCTCGCCCTCGCGGTCGTCGGTCACCGTCGCGATCCCGAGCCGTATCGTGGCGGTGTACGTCTTGTCGAGGCCCACGAGATGGGTGAGCAGGCGCGTAGCCGGGCCGGCTCCCAGCACGAGCAGCCCCGTGGCCATGGGATCGAGCGTGCCGGCGTGCCCCACCCTGCGCGTGCCGAGCGCGCGGCGAGCCCTCGCGACGACGTCGTGGCTGGTCCACCCCTCGGCCTTGTCGATCAGCAGGATCGCGCCCTGCCCGGGCAGCGTGGTCGGCGGCTCACTCGTCACCCCACCAGCCTAGCGCCGGTCACTTCGGCGGTCCGCCCCGCCCGAGTGACCGGCCGCGCCGCGGGCGGGCGACCGCACAGCCGCGGCATCGCCGCCCGGCGCTTCTCGAGCCCGCCTACACTGGACGGGTGGAGAAGGCGGCGATCGGGCGGGCGCTCATCGAGTGGTACTCGCTCGCGGCTCGGGATCTGCCCTGGCGCGATCCCGCGGTCACTCCGTGGGCGGTGCTCGTCTCGGAATTCATGCTGCAGCAGACCCAGGTGGAGCGCGTGCTGCCGCGCTGGACGGCGTGGATCGAGCGATGGCCGGCGCCGTCGGCGCTCGCCGCGGAGGAGCCGGGAGAGGCGGTGCGCGCTTGGGACCGGCTCGGTTACCCGCGCCGGGCGCTCTGGCTGCACCGCGCCGCCGTCGAGATCGCCGAGCGGCACGGCGACCGGGTGCCCGCCGACGTCGACGCGCTGCTGGCGCTCACGGGCGTGGGACCGTACACGGCGCGCGCGGTCGCGGCCTTCGCCTTCGGCGAGCGCCACCCGGTCGTCGACACCAACACCAGGCGCGTGCTCGCCCGCGCCGTCCACGGGCGAGCGGCGGCGGGCATGCCCCGGCCGGGCGACCTCGCCGAGATGGAGGCGCTGCTGCCGGACGACCCCGCGGAAGCGGCCCGCTTCAACGCGGCCGCGATGGAGCTCGGGGCGGTCGTGTGCACCGCGCGCGCCCCGCGCTGCGCCGAGTGCCCCATCGCGCGGTGGTGCGAGTGGCGCGGCGCGGGCTACCCCGACAACGCGCCCGAGAAGCGGCCAAGACAGGCGAGGTTCGAGGGCAGCGACCGACAGGTGCGCGGCAGGATCATGGCGCTGCTGCGCCGCTCCGGCGAGCCGGTGCCCGTCGCCCGGGCGCTCGAGGCCGCGGCCGACGGAGGAGTGCGGGACCCGGAGCAAGCCGGACGCGCCTACGACTCGCTGGTCGCGGACGGGCTCGTCGTGGAGTTCGAGGGGCGGGCGCGGCTGCCGTAGCCGCGGGAGGCGGGGTCCGCCGAAAATATGGGATCTGCAGAACATATGGCCGATCCCGCTCCAAGTCGCATACCTGCGGTAGATCCCAGAGCTTCCGCGGTCGTACCGCTCAGCGCGGCCCGGCGGACTCGGTCGGCGCCGGCCTCAGATCCAGCCGCGCTCCTCCGCGAGGATCACCGCCTGCTGCCGGCTCTCGAGGCCGAGCTTGCCAAGCACCGCGGAGACGTGGTTGCGCACCGTGCCGGGCGCGAGCGACAGCGCGCGGGCGATCTGCGCGGTCGTCTCGCCGCGCCGCCCCGCGCGCAGCACGTCGAGCTCGCGGCCGGTGAGGGGGCAGCGCTCGTCGCTCAGCGCGTCCGCGGCGACCTCCGGGTCGACGTACCTGCCCCCCGCCGCCACGCGGCGGATGACCTCGGCCACCTCTTCGGCGTCTCGCGATTTCGGGAGGAATCCTGCGACCCCCGAGGCGAGCGCGCGGCGCAGCACACCCGGCCGCGCGTGACGCGTCACCACGACGCAGCGCGTCGGCAGAGCGCGGCGTAGACGCGCGGCGACCTCGACCCCGTCCAGACCCGGCATCTCCAGGTCGAGCAGGCAGACGTCCGGCTGCAGGCGGATGGCCTCGGCGACCGCCTCCTCCCCGTCGGCGCACTCCGCGACGATCTCGATATCGTCCTCGAGCCGCAGCAGCGCCGCGAGCGCGGAGCGGATCATCGCCTCGTCGTCGGCGAGCAGCACCCGGATCACGATGCCTCCCCATTCGTCGTCCCGGTCGTCGCCGCCCCCTCGATCGTCCCCGCCGCAACCGGCACTGCCGGCACCGTCACGATCACGGCGAACTCGTGCCTGCCGCGTCGCACGTCGAGGGCGCCGCCGACCTCCGCGATCCGCCGCGCGACGCCGTCGAGCCCTGATCCGCGCCCGTCTGCCTCCGCGCCCGCCGCGGCGTCGTTCGAGATCTCGTAGCGCCACAGGGCGCCGGAACGGGCGAGTCTCAGACGCGCCCACTCGCCGCCGCCGTGGCGCAGCACGTTCGTCGTGGTCTCGCGAATCACGGGTCCGAGCACGTCTGCGGGCGCACCGTCCGCGGCGGCGTCCACCACCGCCTCGGCCTCCGCCCCGGCCGCGCGGAGCAGATCGACGGCGTTGGCGAGTTCGTCGCGCAGCGGCACGGAGCGGAAGCGCGTGGCCAGATCTCGGGTGCCCTGGCGGGCCTCGTCGACGCTCGCCCTCGCGGCGCGCAGCTGCTCGAGGGCGGCATCCGGATCCTTCGCCATCAGCCGCTCCGCGAGCTCCAGCTGGAGGGCGATCACCTGGAGGTGGTGCCCCTGCAGGTCGTGGACGTCGGTGGCGACGCGCAGCCGCTCCTGCGTCGCCCCCAGCCGCGCCTCGGAGGCGCGGGCCCGGTCGAGCACGACGAGCACGTCCCACCACCACAGCGACACAACGGTCGCGGCCGGCACGAAGAGAAGGGAGTATAGACCGAGGAACGATCCGCCCCGTCCGTCGAACTGCTCGGCGAACTGCGCTTCCGAGTCGACGAACCACAGGGCGAACAGCAGCAGCGTCGCGGCGATGGCGACGCGCACCCGCAGGCCGCGCGGCCAGTGCAGCAGCATGAGCGACTGGGCCAAGGGCGCCACCCCCACGGCCCAGAGCCCCGAAGCGACTCCCGCGACGCCGCCGCACCCGGCCGCTACGAGCAGCGGAACCAGGATCTGCCGGTCGAGCAGCTGCGAGGACGCGCCGTCTCGCCGGTATCGCAGCAGCAGCGGCACCGTCGATCCGAGCCACACCAGATAGGCGACGACGACGGTCGCGACCAGGCCCGAGCCCAGGCCGGACACGACGAGAACCAGAAGCCAGACCAGTCCGAGCATCGCCTCCATCAGCAGCACGCCCACCGCCGTATACCACCAGGTCGCCGTGATGCGCCACGAGAAGCGAGTCTCCGACGCGAGCGGGGAGGCCCCCTCCACGACCGGCTCGCTCCGACTGGACATGCCTCCACGATAGGCCCATGACAGATGTCACCCGTGCGACGTGAGGAACACTCGCAAGCCGGTGACTGACCGGCACTTCCGGGAGGCACGCCGAGCTGGTGGACTGGTGTCACTTAACGGGAGGGGTCGTCGAGGACGCTCCCGCAACGACCGACAGGAGCGGACCATGAACCTCATCGACACCTTCCAGGATCTCGTCGCACGCGTGCCCGAGCTCATCCAGCCGCTGATCGTCGCGCTGGCCGGCGCGGTGCCCTTCATCGAGGGAGAGGGAGCGGCCACGATCGGGGTTATCGGCGGCATCCACCCCGTGATCGCCGCGCTCGCCGCGATCATCGGGAACTTCGCCTGCGTGGCCGCGCTCGTGCTGCTCGGCTCCGGCGCGCGGCGGGCGGTCGTCACCCGCCGCCGCCAGCGGAGGCTCGCGCGCGCCGGAGCGACCGAGGCCGCAGGCACGTCGCTCGAGGCACTGCCCGCGGAGAACGACGGCAGCCGCGCCTCGGCGCGGCGGACGAAGTTCCTGCGCGCGCTCGAGCGCTACGGCGTGCCGGGTGTGAGCCTGCTCGGCCCGCTCCTGCTGCCCACCCAGTTCACCGCGACGATGCTCGCCGCCGCCGGTGTCGGCAAGGGCCGCGTCCTGGCCTGGCAGGCGGTCGCGATCATCGGCTGGACCACCCTCCTCACCGTGCTGATCAGCGGCGCCCTGGGCGGATTCAATTGGTTGTCGCAACACCCTGATG
>NZ_KZ984019.1 GCF_003569785.1 Leucobacter sp. wl10
TCAACCAGGCAACCAACACCGGGACACACCACTAGAAGGGTTGAGGAGAGGAGCTCGAGTGTCGCGGATCGTGGCGATCGTCGGGGTGGTGCTGGCGCTGTGGATGGCTGCGGGGCGCTGGCCGTTCGGGATCGGCGGCTCGCTCACCTGGTGGTATCTGCCGACGATCGGGCTGGTGTTCGCGTGGCTGCAGATCTGGTTGGCGCGGCGGCTGGGCACGACGCGCGAAAGGGGTCGCCGTACCGGCCGCGCCACGGTCGTCACCCTGATCCTGACGTGGGTGAGCGCGATCGGCTTCGGGCTGACCGTGCCGGATCTCACCGCCGACGGTCTCGTCTCGCTCCTCGGTCTCGCCTCGGGCTCCGCGTTCTCGGCCGAGATGTCGATCGCGCTCTGCAACCCGCTCGGCATCGTCGCCTTCGCGCTGGCCGTTGCCTCGCTCGCCTTCGCGTACGCCGACGCGCGCGATCCGAAGCCCGAAGAAGGCGAGGAGCGAGATACGACCCCGATGGCGCCGCATCCGCTCGCGTAGGGTGCCCGACCCCCGACCGGGCAGCGGGAATGCGCGGAGCGCCGCGCCTGCCTACCGGTCGATCGTGCCGTAGAGGCGGTCACCGGCGTCGCCGAGGCCGGGCACGATGTAGGCCTGCTTGTTGAGTCCCTCGTCCAGCGCGCCGAGCACGAGGGTGACGTTGCGGTCGCCCGCGGCCCCGCGGATCGCCTCCACGCCCTCGGGCGTGCCGAGCACGCAGATGGCCGTGACGTCGTCGGCGCCCCGGTCGAAGAGGAACTCGATCGCCGCCGCGAGCGATCCGCCCGTGGCCAGCATGGGGTCGAGCACGAAGCACTGGCGACCCGCGAGCGACTCGGGCAGGCGCTCGGCGTACGTGGTGGGCTGCAGGGTCTGCTCGTCGCGCACCATGCCCAGGAAGCCGACCTCGGCGGTCGGCACGAGCTTGACCATGCCCTCGAGCATGCCGAGCCCCGCCCGCAGGATCGGCACGATGAGCGGCAGCGGCTCGCTGAGGCGCACGCCCGTGGTCGGCGCGACCGGGGTGACGATGTCGTACGGTTCCACGCGCACCTCGCGGGTGGCCTCGTAGGCGAGCAGCGTCATGAGCTCCTCGATGAGCAGCCGGAACGTGGGCTGCGGCGTCCTGGAGTCGCGAAGCACCGTGAGCTTGTGGGTGACGAGGGGGTGGTCCGCAACGAAGACTCGCATGGGCCTATCCTATTGCCGTGCCCCCCATCCCTCCATCGCCGACCGAGCTCGCCGCCATGGAGCGCGCGCTCGCGGAGGCGCGCCGCGCCGCGGCGGAGGGTGAGATCCCGGTGGGAGCGATCGTGCTCGACGCGGCGGGCGAGGTGATCGGCACCGGCCGCAACGCCCGGGAGGGGGTTCCGGATCCGACCGCGCACGCCGAGGTGATCGCGATCCGCGAGGCGGCGGGCCGACTGGGCGGCCGCGTCCTTGACGGCTGCGCGCTCGTGGTGACCCTCGAGCCCTGCGCCATGTGCGCCGGCGCGATCCTCGCCGCCCGGGTGCCGCGGCTCGTGTTCGGGGCGTGGGACGAGAAGGCCGGCGCGGTCGGCAGCGTCTACGATCTGCTGCGCGACGGCCGACTGCCGCACCCCGTTCCCGAGGTGGTAGCTGGAGTGCGCGCCGAGGAGTGCGCGGCGCTGCTGCGGGAGTTCTTCGAAGCGCGGCGGTAGCGGGTTCCGGGCCTGCCGCGCGGCGTCCGGCGTCCCGGTCTCAATCGTACGACAGCGTCACGATCGAGCTGGTGGACGGGGTCGCCGCGTTCGGGTCGACGTAGACGTCCGGCTCGAGGTAGATCGTCTCGGCCTCCGGAACCGCGTTCTGCACGCGGCGCTTCGCCTGGTGCAGCACGAAGGAGACCTCGCGCATGGTGAGGTCGGCGTCGAGGTCGACCTTCGCCGCGACGAGGAGCTCACCGTCGACATCGCCGAGGTCGAGGCTGATGACGCGGGAGATCATCGCGCCGTCCAGCAGCGCTTTTTCGATGTGTGCCCGGTGCTCGCTACTCGCGGTCATCTCGATCCCTTCCTCGCTTGCCGATATTCTACGGGGGAGGCCTCCGGATCGGATCATAAGAGGTCGGGCCGTGGTCAGAGGTGCGCGAGTTTCCTTACACTGGAGCCATGAGCGAGATGACGAGTGAGACACTGCCCCGCACCGCGATGATCGGCGTCGGCTCGATGGGCGGCGCGATCCTCTCCGGCCTGCGCGCCCCCGGGGTGAGCATCGAGCTGCCGGTTGCCGTGACCACGCGGTCCGTCGCGAGCGCAGCGGCCTTCGACGCCGCCGATGACGTGGTCGCCTATGCGGGCGAGAGCGATCCCGAAGCGAACCGCCGCGCGGTGCGCGGCGCCGGCCTCGTGATCCTCGCGGTGAAGCCCTGGATGATCGCGGACGTGGTGCGCGAGGTCTCCCACGTGCTCGAGCCGGGCGCTATCTTGGTGAGCGTCGCGGCGGGGGTGCCGAGCAGCGCAATCGAGGCGGAGCTGCCCGAGGGCGTCTCGGTGGTGCGGGCGATGCCGAACACGCCGTCGCAGATCGGTCGGGGCGTGACCGGCATCGCGGGCGGCGTCTCTGCGAGCGAGGAGGCCATCGAGATCGTGCGCCGCCTGTTCGAGACCGTCGGCTCGGTTCTGGTGGTGCGTGAAGACCAGATCAACGACATCGCCGCGGTCTCGGGCTCGGGTCCGGCGTACATCTTCCTCTACGCGGAGCACATGACGGCCGCCGCTCGGCGGTTGGGCTTCGACGAGGATCAGGCGCGGCTGCTCGTGCAGCAGACGATCGCCGGCGCGGCCGAGCTGATGCTTGGCAGCGACGAGGATCCGGAGCAGCTGCGCCGCAACGTGACGAGCCCGAAGGGCACGACGGAGCAGGCCGTCGCGGTGCTGCAGGAGGCCGACTGGAGCGACCTGTTCGACCGCGCGCTCGCCGCGAACGTGCGCCGCTCCGAGGAGCTCGAGCGCGGGGAGTGAACCGGAGCGCGCCCCTCGCATATTCGGATTTGCTGTATTGGATATGCAGTTAAATCCGTTTGACCCGTGTATTGACTCCGTCCGATGATGTGCGTTGCCCGCGCCCGGAGCATGGGAGTCTCAATTCGCCGCTATCCTCGCGGCCGTCGCGCGCTGATCCGGATCCCCGGCTACCCGATCGCGGCGAAGCGCTCCACGTCGGCAGCCGTTCCGGAGACGATGATGAGGTCGTGCGGTGAGATGACGGTCTGCTCCGTGGCGTGGGTGAACGGCTGGCCCGGCGTCTTCACGCCGACGACGGTCACGCGGTAGCGGCTGCGCACCCCGCTCTCGGTGAGCGAGCGGCCGCGGATGGAGCGCGGCGGGTACATCTTCGCGATCACGTAGTTGTTGTCGAACTGGATGAAGTCGAGCATGCTGCCGCTCAGCAGGTGGGCCACGCGCTCGCCCGCCTCGCGTTCGGGGTAGATGACGTGGTTCACCCCGATGCGCTCCAGGATCTTGCCGTGCGACGTGGAGATCGCCTTCGCCCAGATCTGCGGGATGCCGAGGTCGACGAGGTTGGCGGCGATGAGCACGCTGGCCTCGATCGAGGCTCCCGTCGCGACCACCGCGATCTGGAACTCGTCGGCGCCGATCTGCCTCAGCGCCTCCATGGAGCGCGCGTCGGCCTGCACCGCGTGCGTCACGCGATCCGCCCACTTCTGCACGAGCTGGGCATCGGTGTCCACCACCAGCACCTCGCGGTCCTGGCGATCCAACTGCCCGGCCGTCGCGGCCCCGAAGCGGCCGAGTCCGATGACGAGAACCGGGGCGTCACTGCGAATATCAACCAACGATCGGCCTTTCCTCGGGATACTTGAACAGGCGGGAGCGGCTGGTCGCCGCCACGGCCGCGGCCAGCGTGACCGTGCCCACGCGGCCCGCCCACATGGTAGCGGCGAGAATGTACTTTCCGGCATCGGAGACCTCGCTCGACAGACCCGTCGTGAGTCCGCAGGTGCCGAATGCCGAGATGACCTCGAAGAGCACGACGTCGAGGGATTCGCCCGTCACCTGCAGCAGCGCGACGGTCGCCGCCAGCACGATCGTCGCGCCCCAGATGAGGATCGACACCGCGACGCGCAGCACCTCGTTCGGAATGCTGCGGTCGAACGCCTGCATCTCCTTGTAGCCGCGGGCCTCCGCGTACGCCGCGAGGAACAGCACCGCGATAGTGGTGACCTTGATCCCGCCCGCGGTCGAGGCCGACCCGCCGCCCACGAACATCAGCATGTCCATGACGAGCAGGGTCGACCCGTTCATGTCGATCGGGTCGATGATCCCTAGACCGCCGGAGCGCGTCATCACCGACATGTAGCCCGAGCTGAGCAGCGTCTCCCAGAAGTCGTGGCCGCCGAGGGTCTTGGGATTGCTCATCTCGAGGGTGCCGATGGCCAGCCAGCCGACGACGATGAAGATGAGCGTGGTGGTGAGCGTCAGCTTGGCGTGCAGCCCCAGGCGCTTGTGCGCGCGCCAGCCGCCGCCGGTCACGTAGCGGTAGAGCGCGAAGATCACGGGGAAGCCGATCGCGCCCAGGAAGACGCCGACGGCGAGCACGCTCAGCAGGTAGAGGTCGGTTTCGAACGGGGCGAGCCCTCCGGGCAGCGGCACGAAGCCGGTGTTGGTGAAGGCCGAGGCCGCCAGGTAGAAGCCGTTCCACAGCGACTGCCAGAAGTCGTAGCCGGCCACCATCAGGCGGGGGGTGATGAGCGCCGTGAGCGCCAGTTCGATCACGACGAGGCTCGTGGCCACGGCGGCGAGCAGTCCGCCGATCTCGCCGAGCCCCACGGCCTGGCTCGCGGAGGCGTCGCGGCTCATCCGCATGGGGTTGGTGTCGCTCGCGGCGAGCAGGCGCTGCCGCAGGCCGAGGCGCCGCGTGACGGTGAGCCCCAGGATGCTGGCGAGCGTGAGCACGCCGATCCCGCCGATCTGCAGGCCCGCGAGGATCACGATCTCGCCGAACAGCGACCAGTGGGTGGCCATGTCGACGGTCGAGAGCCCCGTCACGCAGATGGCGGAGACCGCGGTGAACAGGGCGTCGGCGAGGGGGGTCATCCGTCCCGAGCTGCTGGAGAACGGCAGGGAGAGCAGCGCGGTCCAGAGCAGGATCAGCGCCGTGAACACCATGAGCGCGAAGCGCGGCGGGGAGGACTGGATCATGGCGTTGATCCAGGACCTCTGCGTGAACGGGGCGGAGGCCCGACGGCTCACAGCGCGTGCCCTCACGACTCCTTCTTTCCTGCGACGAAACGAGCGGGGCGGGAAGCCCGGACCCGATCCTTCATGCTACACACGCCGCGGCGATCACGTCAGCGGTGAGACAAGACGGGTCGCGACGGCTACCCTTGAGGGCATGCCAGATATTTTCGGAGTCATCGCCGACGCGACACGGCGCGATATTCTGCGGGTACTGCTCGAGCGGTACCAGCGGGACGCCGAGATGAGCGTGTCCGAGATCGTCGGGCAGCTGGAGATCAGCCAGCCGACCGTGTCCAAGCACCTCAAGGTGCTGCGCGAGGCCGAGCTTGTGAGCGTGCGCGAGGAGGGCCAGCACCGCTACTACACGCTCGATCCCGAACCGCTCGAGATGGTCGAGGACTTCGTGATCCCGTTCCTCTCGGCCGGCTTCGACACCGAGGTGACCGTCGAGTACCTCTCCGAGGACGGTGAGCGCCTGCCCGGCCCAGACGGGGAGGGCAGCCTCGGCGGTGAGGGCGAGGTGCTCTCGGAGGAGGCCGCGGCGGCGGCGGAGCGCATGGGCCGGGCCGCGGCTCGCGCCGAGAACCGGGTCAAGGAGCTCGTCGCGCGCTTCCGATTGAAGGGCTGAGCGGCCGGCGGGACCGCGGGTTGTCGGCCGGCGCGGCGGCCTCTCGGCCCGGCGATTTCCTGCAAGCGGCCGGTTCGGTGTAAAATCAGTGTTTTGTGGGCCACGATCCCGTTCGGCCCGAGAGACGTTGTGAGGTGACCGTGGGTTCAGTGATCAAGAAGCGCCGCAAGCGCATGTCGAAGAAGAAGCACCGCAAGCTGCTTCGGAAGACGCGTCACCAGCGTCGCAACAAGAAGTAGTCGGCGCGGGGAACCGCGATCGATGCGGGCGTCGGGCCAGGGGCCCGGCGCCTTTTCTCGTGCGCGGCCGTCCGGGCCTGCGGAGCGTCCCGCCTCCGCCTTCCCGGAATCCGCCCGCGGACCGGTGCACCGCGCGTGAGCGGTACAATGGTCCGTCATGACGGTCGTGCAACTCACCCTGATCGGCAAGCCCGGCTGCCACCTCTGCGACGAAGCTCGCGACACGATCGGCCGGGTGCGGGCCGAGCTCGCGGGGCGCGGGATCGATACCGGGCTCGAGGAGCTCGACATCCTGCAGGATCCCCGGCTCGCGCGACGCCACTCGGAGGACATCCCGGTCGTGCAGATCGACGGGCGCAGGCACGCCGTCTGGCGGGTCGATCCCGAGCGACTCGCCGCGGCGATCGAGAAGGCGGCCGAGCGGGCCGCGCCACCCACCAGACTCTTCTCCCGGAGGAAGCCGTCATGACCCTGCGCCACATCGTCAGCTGGAGACTGGTCGGCGAGACCCGCGAGGAGCGGGACGCGCGAGCCGCCGAGGCCGTCGACGCGATCGCGCCGCTGCGCGACTCGGTGCCCTCGGTGCGCGCGCTCTCGCTGCACCGCAACGAGCTCTTCGACGGCGACAACTTCGACCTCACCCTCATCGCCGACTTCGACGACGCCGAGGGCCTGGCCGCGTACGCCTCGCACCCCGAGCACCTGCCCGTCATCGACCTCATGAAGCGCATCACCGCGGGGCGCGTCGCCGTCGACTTCACACTGTGAGCGCCCCGGCGTCAAGGGGCTCCCGCAGCGGAGCGCCCGCGCCTATCGTGGCTCGAAACGCGATGACTCGAGCGCGTCGGCGAGCTGAGCAGCCTCTCGAGGGAAGGAAGCCATGCGTGAGAACGATCCGGACCCGGGCACGGACGCCGCGGCCGACGAATTCGATGACGGACGTTCCGAGACGCCGAACGAGCGCGCCGATCGCAACTGGAACGAGATACTCCAGGAGCTGCGCGTGGCGCAGACGGGCGCCCAGATCCTCGGAGCCTTCCTGCTCGCAGTGGCCTTTCAGCCGCGGTTCACGGAGCTGGACCGGTACCAGCTGACGCTCTACCTGGTTCTCGTCGCTCTCGCGGGTATCGCGGCCGCGCTCGGCCTGGCCCCGGTCAGTCTGCACCGGGCTCACTTCGGGCAGCGCCAGAAGGCGCGCATCGTGCGCATCGGCGACCGCCTGCTCGTCGCCGACCTCGTCGTGCTCGCGCTGCTCGCCGCGGGCGTCACGAGCCTCATCTTCGACTTCACGCTCGGCCGCACGGCCGGGCTCGCGGCGCTGGGCGGCGGTGCGGTTGTGATCCTCGCGCTCTGGGCTCTCGTGCCGAGGCTCGGGATCCGCGCCCGGGCGCGCTGATCGGGGCTGCCGGGCGGGATCGCCTCTCGCGGGCTCAGTCCGGCGGATCGATCGAGATGTGATTCCCGTCCTGCCGCTCCGCGTCGCTCGCGCGCCTCTTGCCCCGCGCGTCGGAGCTCGTCTCGAAGACGTCGGCCGCTCAGTGCGCGTCGAGTTCGGCATCGTCGTCCTCCGTTTCGCGCGCTTGGCCGGTTCCGGCTGCAATGTCAAGGGGGTGCGAGGGAACAGGGGCGGCGCATACGTTGAGGGTGCCAGGCGGCGGCGGTCGCTTCCGGCCGGACCGAAGGGGCTCCCATGTTGAAGCGCATTCCGGACGAGGTCTCTCGGGCCGCGAATCCTGCGGCCGGGAGCCCCCGCACCGGGGCCCTGCGAACGATGGGCGTCGAGGAGGAGCTGCTGCTCGTCGATCCGGGTACCGGCGCGCCCGTCGCGGTGAGCGATCGGATGCAGCGCGAGGCGGAGCCCGGCACGGCGCTGCGCCTCGAGAGCGAGGTCAAGCAGGAGCAGATCGAGGTGATCTCGCCGCCCTGCACCGCGCTGGAGTCGGCGGCCGAGTCGATCCTCGAGGGGCGCCGTATCACGGACGACGCGGCGCGGCGCGTGGGCGCTCGGGCCGTGGCACTGGCGACGAGCGCGGTCGAGGGGGAGACCCACCTGTCGTCGCGGCCGCGCTACCTCGAGATGTCGTCGCGGTTCGGCATCACGATGCGCGAGCAGCTGACGTGCGGGTTCCACGTGCACGTGGGGGTCGAGAGCGATGAGGAGGGCGTCGCGGTGCTCGACCGCATCAGGCCCTGGCTGCCCGCGCTCCTCGCTCTGACCGCCAACTCCCCGTTCTGGCGCGGCGAGGACTCCGGCTACGCCAGCTATCGCTACCAGGTCTGGGCCCGGTGGCCGTCCTCGGGGCCGTACGAGCTGTTCGGCTCGGCCCGCGCCTATCGGGAGCGGGTGCGCTCGATGCTCGTCACCGGGGTCGTGCGGGACGCGGGCATGGTCTACTTCGACGCCCGCCTGAGCGACCACCTGCCCACGGTCGAGATCCGCGTGCCCGACGTCTGCATGGAGGCCGAGCACGCGGTGGCGATCGTCGGCCTGGTGCGAGCGCTGGTCGAGACCGCGGCGAGGGAATGGCGTCGCGGTGCGGCGCCGGCCGGGATCCCGGCTGCCGTTCTGCGGCTCGCGATGTGGTCGGCCAGCCGCTACGGGATCCGCGGAGGCCTCATCGACCCCCGCAGCGGCTCCGAGGCCGATGCTGGGGTCGTGGTCGAGGCGCTCCTCGCGCACGCGAGGGCCGCGCTGAGCGAGAGCGGCGACCTCGCGAGGGTGACCGCTGCGGTCTCCGACGTGCTCGAGAACGGCACGGGAGCCGATCGCCAGCGGCGGGTCATGCGCGAGGCCGCCGACCGCGGGGCCGTGGTCGCCGACGCGATCGAGGCGACGCACCGCCGGGCCGCGGAGCCGAACGGTTGAGCCCGATATCGTCTGGGGCGCCGCGAGCGCTCACATGTCCAGGTGGCCCAGGAACTCGCCCGTGTACGGGCAGAGGTAGGCGACGGTGTCCGTGACCCGGACGGTGAAGTCGGTGCCGCCGGGCACCTCGAACTGCTCGCCCTCGCGGTAGGTCGTCCACCCGCCACTACCGGCGGGCTGCTGCACGTCCCAGCTGCCGTGGACGAGCCGCATCCACTCCTTGACCGGCGCCTCGAAGGTCCACTCGCCGGACTCCATCACGCCGACGGTGAAGTTGCCCTGCTCGTTCTTGAACTCGAGGCTGCGCACCTGACCGCCGTAGTACTCGTTCTGACCGATCACGCGATCACTCCTTTGCCGAATCATGTTCGTGGGCCGCCGAGTGCGAGCCCCGGGATCAGCGTAGGGAGCCGGTGAGGCGCCTTGTATCGCCGCAGAGTACATTCAGGGCAGGCAACTCTTGGCGTCGCGGACAATCTGCGCGGGTAGCATAGGGCCATGAGTCGTGACACCGGGCCCGACGACCGCTCGCTCGTCGCGCTGCAGCGCGCGCTCGAACTGCAGATGGAGCTCACCGCGATCGTGACGCGCGGCGGCGGGGTCGACCGGCTGCTGGCCGGGTGGGAGCAGCGGGCGGGTGAGGCGGTCGCCGTGTTCGACCGGCTCGGGCGGCCGCTCGGACGCAACAGCGCGTTCCGCCCCGACGCGCTCATGGCGGTCGGGGCTCTGCTCGCCGAACGCTCGCCCCGTATCGGAGAGAAGATCCGAATCGCGCCCCCGACGATCTCCGCGCGCGGCGAGGAGATCGAGATCACCTCGTTCGCCGGCAACGACACCGTGCGCGGGTACCTGGCCCGCGTGCCGTCGGGGGAGCAGAGCACGGAGCTCGCATCTCCGGCGCTCCGCTCTCTGCTCGCCCTCGAGTACGAGCGGCACTGGCTGCTCGACGAGCCGGCCCGCCGTCAGCGCGCCGAGCAGCTCGGGCGAGTGATCGACCTCGGCGACGCCGGAGGGGCACAGGCCTACCTCCGGGGGATCGGCATCGATGCCGAGGAGCTCCGAGGGCTGGCCATCGAGGCCCGGAACGAGACCCACGCCGAAGTGCTCGTCGACGATCTGGCCGCGATCCTCACCACCACGCTCATCCGGCACCGCGGGCGCGTCGTGGAGTGCCTCGTCCCCTTCGACCCTCGGCAGACCCTCGGCGAGTACGGCCTGGACGTGCCGCTGGGGGTCGGCACTCCCGTCGAGCCCAGGTACGCCGCGCGCACCATGCGGCAGGCGGGGCTGGCGCTCGAGACGAGTCGGCGGGTCGGCACGCCGATCGAGTACCTCGACGGCGCCTCGCACGAGTTCCTGATCCGCGTCGCGTCGCCCTCGTACCTCGAATCCTTCGCGGCGGCGACGCTCGAGCCGATCCTGCGGGCGCGCGGAGGAGAGGAGCTGCTGCGCACCCTGCACGCCTGGCTCATCGAGCGGCGCTCGATCGAGACGACGGCCGAGCGGATGGGCGTGCATCGCCACACGGTCCGCAACCGCATGCAGCGCGTCGCCCAGCTCACGGGCCACGACCTGGACAGCATCGACACCCAGACCGAACTGTGGCTCGCCCTGAAGGCTCGCGGGTTCGGCGACGAGTCGCTCACGGTGGCCTGAGAGTATATACGGTTGCTCGCCGATGGGACGCCACGGCGATTCTGCGACGGCACAGCGGCTGACATCATGTGCTGTGTCCACCCCCACCCGTGACGGCCCCGCCGCCCCGATCCGGTACTCGACGAGGAGCGCCCGCATGTCCACCACCATCACCATCGAAGCAGAGAACAGGTCGGTGCTGCGCCGCGTACTCGTGGCCAGCGGGCTCGGCACGCTGCTGGAGTACTTCGACTACGCGAGTTACAGCTACCTGGCGACCACGATCGCGATCGTGTTCTTCCCGCCGGAGGACCGCACCGTGGCGCTGCTCAGCACCTTCGCGGTGTTCGCGCTCTCCTTCCTCGTGCGCCCCATCGGCGCTCTCGTCTGGGGCGGCCTGGGCGACCGCATCGGCCGCAAGAGCATTCTCGCCACCACGATCATCATCATGTCGGGGGCCACGTTCCTGATCGGCTTCCTGCCGGGCTACGCGACCCTCGGCGTCGCCGCGCCGATCCTGCTGCTCCTGCTGCGCATGACGCAGAGCTTCTCGGCGTCGGGCGAGTACGCGGGCGCGGGCACCTTCGTCGCCGAGTACGCGCCGGCGAGGCTGCGCGGTCTGCTCACCAGCGTGGTGCCGATGGCCGCAGCCGCGGGCTTCCTGCTCGCCTCGCTCTTGGCCACGATCCTCTACGCCTCCTTCTCCCCCGAGTTCATGCGGGAGTGGGGGTGGAGGATCCCGTTCTTCATCGCCGGCCCGCTCGGGATCGTGGGCCTCTGGCTGCGCTCGCGTCTCGAGGACACCCCGCAGTTCCGGCGCGTCCAGGAGATCGAGCGCGAGGAGCAGGAGCTCGCGCGGCAGCAGCGGAGCGCCTCCCGCGGCAGCCGCTGGGCGGAGATCCGCGAGAGCCTGCCCGCGATGCTCAAGATCCTGCTCGTCATGTCGCTGAACGCCGGGGGCTACTATCTGCTGCTCAGTTACATCCCCACCTTCCTCATCGAGGAGGCCGCGATGAGCGAGGCGAACTCGACGCTGGTGGTCACCATCGGACTCGTCGCGCAGCTCGCCCTGATCCCGCTCATGGCGCGCTTCTCCGATCGCTTCGGCCGCAAGCGCACGCTGATGGTCTCGAGCATCGCCTTCATCGTGCTCAGCTACCCCATCATGACGCTGTTCTCGATGGGCGGCGTGCTGCTGGCCACGGTCGTGCTCATCGTCGCGCTCGTGTTCTTCTCGATGAACGATGCCGTGTTCCCGTCGTTCTTCACCGAGATGTTCGGTACGCGGTCGCGCTACCTCGGGTTCGCCCTCCCGTTCAACGTGGGCGCGATGCTCTTCGGCGGGGTCGCCCCGCTCATCGGCACCTGGCTGATCGCCGTCACGGGCAACCCGAGCGCGCCGGCGTTCTTTCTCATCCTCGTGGGAGCGCTGTCCTTGATCGGCCTGCTGCTGACGCCCGAGACGGCCCGCACCGATCTCGTCGACGTGCAGCGCAAGGTGGGCACCGCTCCGATCCAGACGCTGTAGGCGGCCCGAGGCGGCCCGTGCTGCGACCGCCTCCCCGGCGCCGATCGGGCGCGTCCGGAGTCAGGCCGCTTGATCCGGAAGCCCTCTCGGAGGGCACTTCAGGTGGGTCGGTTTGCCGGGGCCGCCGCGGTCGATGCGGTGCTCCTTCATCGGCGCGTCGCAGACCGGGCACCTCGGGTCGGCCGGAGGCGCGTAGGGCGGCTCGTTCGGATCGCCGAGCTGCGCAGTCCCCTCGAACTGGTAGAAGAACCTCTGCACGGCGGCGTAGAACCCGGGCACGCCGTCGTAGGGGGTCTTATGCCAGAGCCGTCGCTTTCGTTTGCGCACGAACGAAATGGTAGCACATTCGTTTGCACACGAACGAGGTACGATCGAGAGATGCAGGAACTCCCGGACGACGCGCTCGAACTCGACCGGCAGGTGTGCTTCGCGCTCGCGGTCGCGAGCCGGAGCGTGATCGGCGTCTACCGGCCGATCCTCGAGCCCCTCGGTCTCACCCACCCGCAGTACCTCGTCATGCTCGCGCTCTGGGGCGACGCACCGCTGCGCTTCGGCGAGATCGCCGAGATGCTGCGCCTCGACCCCGCGACGCTCTCGCCGATCATCAAGCGACTCGAGCAATCGGGGCTCGTCGAGCGCACGCCAGTGGACGGCGACGAGCGCACCTTCCACCTCGTGCCGACCGACGCCGGCCGAGCCCTGCGAGAGCGGGCTCTCGCCGTGCCGCCCGCGGTGGTCGAGCGGCTCGGCCTGCCCGTGGAGCGGCTCCTCGCCCTTCGCGACGAACTCGCGGCGGTGATCGCGGCGGTCGAACGCTCGGGGTGAGGGAGCCGAGGTCTGACTCGGGACACCACCGATGTTCTCTTCCCCGCGACCCTTTCGCCGTGTTGCGGAGCGGGTGCGGCGCCTACGGCATCGCGATCGGCAGGTGGTCATCTGCGGAGAGGATCCCTGTCACGCCGCTGTCGGTGGAGTGCCGGAGCGTCGGCGACTCGGTCGCGGAGCCCGTAGTGCCGCTCCGACCGGCGATCTGCCTCTCCGGTTCGATGGCGAAGAGCGCCTGCTCCTCGACTGCGCTTATGCTGCCTTGCAGCGGCCTCCCCGCCGAAGAGCATCGTGCCCACGTTGAACAGGAGGGCGAACCCGAGGTAGCGCGACCGCGTGCCGAACATCTCGGTGAAGACCGACGGCAACACGGCATCGTTCATCGAGAAGAACACGAGCGCGACGATGAGCACGACCGTGGCCAGCAGCACGCCGCCCATCGAGAACAGCGTCAGACTCGCTCGGATCCCGGTGCTCCGGTCGCCCGTGAGGCACCATCGGTGATCATCGCAGGCACGCTGTCAGGCTATGACCACGGGGTGACGATTGAGGCGTCCAGCGGCATGAAACCCCTGACCTTGCGGGTGACTACCGTCAGGCTGTGAACGGATGCCGTGGCTGCGGTCGGTGTGTCACGCTCCGGTCATGGGCCGGGGATGTGCTGCCGGGACGCCCTCCACGCCACCGCGAGGTCGATCGTGAGGATCCGCCCCGCGAGCTCCGGGAGCAAAGGTTGACTGGGATGCGAGTGCGCAGGCATACGGCGGCTGAGATCTCGACGGTCTCGCCGATGACCAGGCCGGCGACAATGCCGAGCATGACGGGACCGCTTCAGTCCTGAGCCGTGGCCTTCGAGTACGGCCCGTCGAGGTATTGGGTCAGGAGCTCCGCGCTGAGACGCCAATTCGCCTCGATTGCCCGCGATGCGGCTTCAACGTCGCCGGTGATGAGGCTCCTGGCGATCGTTACGTGTTCATCGCCCACCTTGACCGCGACGGACGAGTGATCTGAGAACATCGGCGCTTCGTACCGATGGTAGGACTGGCGAGCACCCTCAATCATCTTGTGGAGCTCCTGGTTGGGGCAGGCGCTGATCATGAGGTTGTGCCACTCGTCGTCCTTCGCCCTCAGGAGCTGCGGCGGTATCGAACCGTCCTTGAGCTGGAGCGCCCGTTCAACGAGCTCCTCACCGATCCGTTTCAACGCATCTCCGTCACTCAGCCGCAGGGCAAGGGTCTCAAGTGTGGCTATGATCGGGGCGAGATTCCTCAACTCCGCACTGCTCAGAGGCGTGAAGCGGAATCCCTTTCCGTCCTCGAGGGTCAGCTGCCCCATGCAGGCGAGTCCAATCAGAGCCTCGCGCACCGGGGTCCGGCTCACCCCGAGCTCTTTCGCAAGCTCGATCTCGTTGATGTTCGCGCCTGGCTGCACCTGTCCTTCGCGCATGCGCTTCAACAGTTCGTCGCGGACCTGATCGCGAAGCCTGAATCTCTGGATTGTCATGCATGTTCCCTACGCCCAACGGGACCGGATATTTCACGGAACTCCGTGATCCGATTCTCGCAACCAATGACTACTGTATACGGAATATCTTACGCAGGCGCTGCCGCTGTCCTTATGATCGCGTCTTCAGTATTATGCATATTGAACGCAACGCAACACAACGCTGTCGCCCCGCCATTACGGCGAGCTCCGGCCTCTCGGTGTCTGCGCGTGACGTGACACAGGCTCTCGCGAGCTTCAACTACGAGGAATCGAACGCAGGAGGACCAACCCTTGTCTCGACGTGTTACCAGCGCCGCTGGAATGAAACGTGCTGCTCGGAAGCGAGTGCCCAAGATGATCTTCAACTTCGTGGAGGGAGGGGTGCTGGACGAGATCGGAAACAACCGCAGCATCGATGCGATGCGATCCGTGCAGTTTCGGCAGCGAGCATTCCCTAACGTCTCGAACATGAACCTCTCGAGTTCGATCCTGGGCAAGGAGACTCGTGTGCCGTTCTTCGTCAGTCCCATGGGAATGCTTGGCATGGTTCATCCACACGCAGATCCCGGCGTAGCCAAAGCCATCGCGGAGGCCGGGGGCGTCTTCATCCACAGTGCGTGGTCCGGTGTCGGACTCCCGGAAGTCGTTCAGGCCGCCCCGGGCCAAGTTTGGGCGCAGGCGCAGTTCTGGAAGGACCGGAGCTACACTGAACAGCACCTCGATCAGGCGGAGTCCCTCGGGGTCAACGTCCTTGTGCTCCCCGGCGACTGCACGGTCGGCGAGGAGCGCGAGCGCGAGCTCTACCACGGCCTCAACAGGCTTCCTCCGATTCTTACCCTCCCAGACCTCATCAGCTGCGCCATGCGCCCCCGCTGGGTGGCCGGCTACCTCCTCGGCGGTCGTCGGGTCACCTACGGCAACTACGCCCCCGGCGGACGTCCACTGAAGATGTCCGAGATGAAACCCTTCATGAAGAATCAGAAGGATCGATCGGTCTCCTGGAAGGACGTTCGAGCGATTCGCGAGCGGTGGAAAGGAAAGGTCGTCATCAAGGGCGTCATGTGCGCCGAGGATGCCCGCATCGCGCTCGACCTCGGCGCCGACGCTGTCTACGTTTCTACACTCGGCGGGCGCCAGTTCGATCGCCAGCCCGGGACTATCGAGGTGCTCGATGAGGTTGTCGAGGCCGTGGGCGGGCGGGCGGAGGTCTACTGCGACGGCGGCGTATACCGAGGGGCTGATGTACTCAACATCCTGAGCCGTGGAGCGACTGCGGCCGGCATTGGACGAGCCGCCGCGTATGCGCTCGCAGCCGGCGGGAGACCCGCCGTATCCCAGTTCCTTGGCACGCTTACCGACGAACTCCAGACCGCGATGGCGTTCTGCGGCGTGCAGAGCATCTCGGAGATCGATGCCTCGATCCGCCGATCCTTTTCAGATGCCGTTTCCTAAGCTCGACGTTTAACTTGAGGAAGCTTGTTTTCGGCGAATGGGATCGGACTTTGGCATAGTTGCGGCAGCCTCTTGAGCGTCTGGTAACACCCGGGAGTATTTCGGTGCGCTTGGGGCGGCTGCCATTGCGTAAACCCGGGCACAGCAAGGTTTCCCCTGCTCAAGCGTGCTTCAAGTGCCTTCGGGGGAGAGCGCGAGGCCTCATCGAGATCCTCGTCGACCTGTTGAATGCATGCCGTATTCTGTATTATGAGCGGTGGGCTCGTGCCCAAACCCCGCTATTGACGGGAAGTTTGATACAAGGAAAGTAGGCAATGGTGCTTAAGGCTTCTAATAAATTCACAAGCGTGATCGGGGTCGCTGCCGTCGTGATTGCGCTGGCGGTGGCAGGCTGCAGCGACCCGAACGGTGGTCGGGGATCCGGCGATGCGAACGCTGACGCTGCTCCTCAAGGGGCCGCTGAGAATCCCACATTCCCTGAGGTGCCCGAGGCCATGGCTCTTCTGCCGGACAAGTTCAAGAAATCCGGCGTGCTCCGCGCGACTATGCCCACCAATGAGGTCCCGACCCAGTTCTACCGTCAGGGCACCAAGGAGATGACCGGTATCAATCCCGACACCGCCCGCCTCGTTGCGGGCGCTCTGGGGCTCGATCTGCAGATCGAGGTCGCCAAGTTCGATTCGATCATTCCAGGGCTCCAGGCTGATCGCTACGACATCGCTGTGGCCTCTATGACTCCGACGAAGGAGCGCATGGAGACGCTCGACTTCGTCGAGTACATCAATATGGGCAGCGCACTCGCGGTACCGGTGGGGAATCCGAAGGAGATCGGGCCCGAGACACTCTGCGGTCAGCGGGTCGGCGCGCTCATTGGCTCCTACCAGCTCCGCGTGCGCATCCCGGAGGTCGATGCGACCTGCGAGACGGCTGGGAAGCCGAAGACCGAGATCCTGCAGTATCAGGACACTTCCGAGGCGCTCGGTGCGCTCTCCAGTGGTCGAGCGGACGTCGTGTACCAGAACGCGGCGATCCTGAACTACGCGGCTACGCAGAACGATCAGATCGAGATCTCCGCGGTACTCAACGTCGACCCCGTCGGTATCGGTATCCCCCGCGAGAGCGGGTTAACCGACGCAATCGCCGCAGCCATGGAGAAGATCATCGTGAGCGACCAGTACATGGCCATGCTGAAGTCGTACAACGTCGAGGACCTCGCCCTCGACAAGGTGCAGGTCAACGTTCCGCAGTAGGGCGGCAGGCCATGTCGAATAGAAACACGTCGCCGGTCGAAGCCGGCCCCTACGCCACGCCCACGCAGGTGATATCGACGCTCGATTCTCTCGATGTGCAGCGCCGTAAGCGGTGGCCACAGCTTCTCGGAGCAGGGCTTGTCGTCGTGATCCTGGCGAGTATTCTCTGGGACGTGGCAACGAACCCGCGCTTCGGGTGGCCCACCGTGATCGAGTACCTGTTCAACCCGCAGATTCTCGCCGGTGCAGGGCTGACACTGGTGCTGACCCTCGTTTCCATGGGTGTGGGCTCAGCCTTCGGTGTGGCGCTCGCGATCATGAGACTGGCGAAGAATCCGACCCTTGCGCTCACCGCCAGGGGGTACATCTGGTTCTTCCGTGGGACTCCTCTGCTGGTGCAGCTGATCTTTTGGTACAACATCTCGGCACTGTACCCGATGATCGCACTGGGGCTGCCGTTCGGCGGGCCGAGCATCGAAATCGGATCTGCGAATTTACTGATCACTCCTCTTGTGGCGGCGCTCTTGGGTCTTTCGCTCAACGAGGCCGCGTATATGGCCGAGATCATCAGAAGCGGAATTTCCTCGGTGGACGACGGGCAACGCGACGCTGGACGCGCCATCGGTATGACGAACGGGATGCTGATGCGCCGGGTCGTCCTTCCGCAGGCGATGCGGATCGTCATCCCTCCGACAGGGAATCAGGTGATCTCAATGCTCAAGGGCACCTCCCTTGTCAGCGTGTTGGCTATCTCCGAACTGCTCTATTCCGCGCAGACCATCTACGCAATGAACTACCGGACGATCCCGCTTCTCCTGGTCGCATGTGCGTGGTATCTGCTGCTCACCTCGGTTCTCACGATGATTCAGACTCGATTCGAGCGCAGGTACGGGCGCGGTTTCCAGCCGAGGCCGCAGGTAAGGCCCAAGCGCAACGCCCGCACTACGAAGGAGCAGACCTCATGAGCCAGCCGATGATCGAGATACGCGGGGTGAAGAAGTCGTTTCACCACAATATCGTGCTAACGGACATCTCGCTCACCGTTCAGACCGGTTCAGTGACCTGCCTCATCGGTCCCTCGGGTTCTGGCAAGACGACGCTGCTCCGCTGCGTGAACCGGTTGGAGACCATCGACGCAGGAATCATCCTGGTGGATGGTGAGATGGTGGGAACGGAGAGGAAGAGGAACCGCCTGGTCGAGGCCAGCCCTGTCGCGATCGCGAAGTCGCGACGCGCGACCGGCATGGTGTTCCAGCGTTTCAATCTTTTCCCGCACCGCACCGTCCTCGAGAACATCATCGAGGGTCCGACGCTGGTCCTGAAGCGTCCGAAGGCCGAGGTCGTGGAGGAGGCCATAGCGTTGCTCGAGCGGGTCGGCCTACGAGATAAGGCGGACGCATACCCACAGGAACTCTCAGGCGGCCAGCAGCAGCGCATCGCCATCGCGCGAGCACTCGCGATGAAGCCGAAGCTGATTCTCTTCGATGAGCCCACGTCGGCGCTGGACCCGGAGCTCGTGGGCGAGGTGCTGGAGGTCATGCGCGATCTAGCGCGCGAGGGAATGACGATGCTCGTGGTGACGCACGAGCTCGGGTTCGCGCGGGAGGTCTCCGATCAGGTCGTTTTCATGGATGGCGGTGTCGTCGTCGAAGCAGGCAGCCCGCAAGAGGTGCTCGTCAATCCTCGACAGGAACGCACGAAGGGATTCCTGTCGAGAGTGCTCAAGTAGCAGAAGCGCAGAAACCGCTCGGGCTCGTACTCGCGAGTCAGGCCGGTTCAATCCTTCCTCACTGCGCGGAGATCATCGAGGTGCGCGGCGATCCGAGTGCTTCATCCGAGATCAAGTGTCCACGCGCGTCTGCAGCACAGCATGCATTCGATGGTGCCGCTCATCCGGGGCGGAGCGCTGCTCTCATCGATCCCGGCCTCACGTCAGTTCCCGGTCGGATCGTGGCAAGCGCGAGTCCGTAGTGAACCGACTCCAGCGACTACGTCACGAAACCTCGTGCCGCGGGCCTCCAGTCGGGCTCATCTCCGCACCATGCTCGATGAACTCTCCGGACAGTCCTGCCCTTTGCGGCTCCCGGCGGGCCCGGACGCGGTTTCCTTGCGCACGTGAGAGTGAGGGGGCTGTCGTCGGACACGACGTCGGCGAAATCGGGCTATCACCACGGTGACGTTCGTGGTGCGCTGGTCGCAGCCGCATTAGAGATGCTCGAGGCCGGTGAATCGTTCTCGTTGCGTGCACTCGCCCGGCGGGCGAGCGTGACCGCTGCCGCGCCCACTAACGGCATTTCGCGGACCGCGACGCACTTGAGCACGAGGTCGCGGTCCAGGAATGGTCGCGGGAGTTGATGGGCGAGCTCAAGGGCAGCGGGCCGGCTCCGAGGGCTGCGGACGAGGTTGCCGAGCTCGTGGTCGCCTCTGTGCGTTTCCCGGGAGGACAACGCAAGATGAGCGGCCTCAGCGGCTTCGTCTGGAGCATCTTGGATGTCCTCCACGGCCGCTGCAAGCCCAAGCAACACGGGAACGTCACCCTGCCCTTCACCGTTCTCCGCAGTCTTGAGTGCGTCAGGGCTCCCCGCCGTACTGTCACGTCAACCTGATCACAGGCACATCCTGCGTGGACGCGGACGCACGCGGTGCCGTGACGGCCAACGCCACCACCGGCACTGGCCACATACCCGCAAGGAAAACTGGCTCATCGGAATCGAGAGTGTAGGAGCGGCCTGA
>NZ_KZ984020.1 GCF_003569785.1 Leucobacter sp. wl10
CTGCACCCTCGGGGCTCGGCGCAGCCGATTCCAGAACGGCAACACACCGATGACGAGAAGCGCGGAGGGGAGGAACACCGCAATTAGAGCGATCGATGCTCCGAGCGCCCCCGAGGGGCCGCTCGTCGTGACCGCGCCAAGGAAAGCGGAGAACGTGAACAAAGTGATAAATATGACTGTGAAATGTGGCGATGATCCGGATCGAGTAGCAAAGCGGTTGGGGTAACATTCGCTCATTCCGTTTCAATGGCAAGGAGACGGAGGAACTCGTCCGCCATCTCGAGTTGCTTTACGAGCTTTTCGCGTCGCTCCATCGCGTCTTGCCGGAAATCTTCTAGCGTGCGGCGCGCGTCCTCTTGGTCAGCGCCAGACGGCGAAGCGCTATCGATAGCGTGCAGTAGATCGCCCATCTGGTCGAGAGAGTAGCCGAGGGGCTTCATCCGGCGGATGAGCATCAGCCGGTCGTAGTCGCCCTCGGTATACAGCCGGAAGCCTCCCTCAGAACGTCCCGACGGTGCGAGGAGGCCGATCTCGTCATAGTGACGAATGGTGCGCAGGGACAGTTCTGTGCGTTGGGCGAGCTCGCCAATATGCATCATTCCCACATCGCTCATCCCGAAGTTATCCTCTTCTCGCTTCGCACCAAATCTCCCGTTACGTTAGGGTTGATGGGTGTGACCACTAGCACCACTGTAGAAGACCGCAAGCGGTATCGCCCTGAACCTTCCGTACGCACGGCGCTTAAGACCCCGCGCCTCCTCACCCGAGAAGCGCTTGCGGGGCTGGTGGTCGCGCTCGCGCTGATCCCGGAGGCGATCTCGTTCTCGATCATTGCGGGCGTTGACCCGAAGGTCGGGTTGTTCTCGTCGTTCATCATGGCGATCACGATCGCATTCGTCGGCGGTCGCCCCGCGATGATCACCGCAGCCACCGGTGCGATCGCACTGGTCATCGCACCGGTCGCCCGTGACCACGGGATGGACTACTTCATTGCCACCGTGCTCCTCGCCGGCCTCTTGCAGATCGTGCTGGCGGTGTTCGGGGTGGCGAAGCTGATGCGCTTCATCCCGCGCAGCGTCATGGTCGGGTTCGTCAACGCACTCGCGATCCTCATCTTCATGGCGCAGGTGCCCGAACTCCTCGGCGTGCCGTGGATGGTCTACCCGCTGATCGCTATCGGCTTGCTGATCATGGTCTTCATGCCGAAGATCACCAAGGTGGTCCCGGCCCCCCTCGTGTCGATCGTCGTCGTCACCGCGGCCGTGGTCATCTTCGCGATCAACGTGCCAGCCGTCGGCGACAAGGGTGAACTGCCCCGCAGCCTGCCCGAACTGTTCATCCCGAACGTGCCGCTCACCTTCGAGACGCTCACAATCATCGCCCCCTACGCCCTCGCCATGGCGCTGGTCGGGCTGATGGAGTCGCTCATGACGGCGAAGCTCGTCGATGATGTCACCGATACGCACTCGAACAAGACGCGCGAGTCCTGGGGGCAGGGCGTCGCGAACATCGCCTCGGGCATCTTTGGCGGGATGGGCGGGTGCGCGATGATCGGACAGACGATGATCAACGTGAAAGCGTCGGGTGCGCGCACGCGAATCTCCACTTTCCTCGCGGGCGTGTTCCTCCTCATCCTGATCGTTGCCCTCGGCGATATAGTGGCGATCATCCCGATGGCAGCTCTCGTGGCGGTGATGATCATGGTGTCCGTGGGCACCTTTGATTGGCATTCCATCAGGCCGTCCTCGCTGAAGCGGATGCCGAAGAGCGAGACCACGGTCATGGTCGTGACGGTCGCGGTCGTCGTCGCGACCCATAACCTCGCGATCGGTGTGGTGGTCGGGGTGTTCGTCGCGTCGGTGATGTTCGTGCGCCGGGTCGCGCACTTCGTGACTGTCAAGCGTGAAGTGATGGAGCACTTCGGTGAGGAGCGCGCCTATTACACGGTCGTCGGTGAGTTGTTCTTCGCTTCGAGCAATGATCTGACCACCCAGTTCGAGTACGCTCAGGATCCCGGCCAAGTGGTGGTCGATATGACGCAGTCGCATATCTGGGATGCGTCGACCGTGGCCGCGCTCGATGCGATCGTGACGAAGTACGAGCAGCATGGCAAGACGGTCGAACTGATCGGGATGAACGAGTATACGACTGCTTTCCATACGAGGCTTACCGGCGGGCTTGGCGACGGGCACTGACCTCTGTCTGGTTATCCGATGATAGGTCGTTCGTCAGGAAGCCGGAAGAGCTCCTTGCGCTGTCGTACGGCGAGGGCGGACGCGAGTGCGATCGGGCCGACGCGTCCGACGAGCATGAGCGCAGAGAGCACATATTTCCCGAATGGGCCGACTTCCGCGGAGATCCCGACGGAGAGACCGCAGGTCGCGAATGCGGAGATCGTCTCGAACAGGAGGCGATCGAGGGTGGCGTCGCTCACGGTAGTGAGCAGGGAGGTGGCGGTGAGCACGAGTGTGGCACCGAGGAACACGACGCTGATCGCGAGTCTGAGGGTGCTGTTCGGGATCCTGCGGCCTGCGGCGTTGGTGTGCTGAGTGCCTTTCGCTTCGGCCCAGATCGCGAGAAACAGTACGGCGAGGGTGGTGACCTTTATGCCGCCGGCGGTGGAGCCGGATCCGCCTCCGACGAACATGAGCGCGTCGCTGAGAAGCATCGTCGTCGCCGTCATCGATTCCGTGTCGACGACGGCGAAGCCGCCGGAGCGCAGCATCGCTGACGCGAAGAACGCGTTTCCGATCTTCGCCCACCAGGTCTCACCGCCGATCGTGGCCGGGTTCGCCCACTCGAACCCCGCCCAGGCGACCGTGCCGAGCACGAACAACACGATGGTGGTGATGATGGTGAGCTTCGTGTGGAGCGTCCAACGCTTCCGCGTCCACTTTGCACGGATGAGGTTCAGGAACACGGGGAATCCGAAGCTCCCGACGAACACGCCGATCGCAAGCGGGAACAAGATCCATGGATTGTCGGCGAACTGGCCCATGCCTCCGACATGCGGCGTGAAGCCTGCGTTCGCGAACGCCGAGATCGCATAGAACACCCCATACCAGAGTCCCCATCCGAACGACCCTTCGGCGACGATGAAGGCGGGGACGAGGAATAGCATCAGCACGAACTCGATCGTGAACGTCGTGACGACCACCACCCGGAGGAGGCGCTTCACGTCCCCGAGCCCGGTGGTGCCGATGCTCGACTGCGCGAACACCCGCCCGCTGATTCCGAGTCTGCGCGTCACCATCCGTGCGAGGAGCAGCGCGATCGTGACGACCCCGAGCGCTCCGGTCTGGATCGCGGTCAGGATCACGACCTGCCCGAACATCGACCAGTGCTCGCCCGTGTCCACGGTCGTGAGCCCCGTAACGGTCACCGCCGACACCGCTGTGAACAATGCATCGGGGAGCGCGGTGACCGTGCCGGTGTGCGATGCGATCGGCAGCATGAGCAGCGCCGTGAACAGCAGCACCGCGGCGGCGAACACGAGGATCGCGATGCGCGCCGGCGAGTGCCCGGCGAGATAGCGGGTGCGGGCAGTGGCGCGGTGGGCAAGGTCGCGCACGCGCGCTATCGCGATGTTCCCGGTGCGCGTATCCATAGGGCTGTCCTCAGCATTCATGAACACCACCCGGACGGGCGGTGTGCCGACCAGACTTCCCGGCGCACCGCACTCGACTTTACTCCGCACGACAATATTCGTCGAAGATTCCTTCTACGGCAGTGCTTGCGCACGGAGCGCGGAGAGGGCGTAGAGTGGGAGACCGCTGCGCGGCATTGCCGCATCCAGCGAATGGTGTGCCGGGAAGTCTGGTCGGCGAAACAACTTCGACCCGACCCTCCGAGGAGACTTTCTTGCCTGTCTCGTTCCTGGTTCGCGGCGACCCCTTGCCGCAGACACCGTACACCGATGAGGATCTGGAGCATGCTCCGTCGCGCGGAATGCTCTGGGGCGTAGACCTCCGGAACTGTGCGACGCGGAAAGCTGCGCGTGCCCGCTGGCATGACACCATTCAGGATCTGAAACACGAACTCGATACGCATCCTGCCGTCCTACGGGTTGGTATCGCTTGCCTTCGGCCGACCGGGTTCCCGCAATCACTGCTCGTGAATCTGCCCACGGGCCTCGCCTCGCGGCTGCATAACGATGTGGAACGTGACCGTGCCCGATACCTGCAAGTGCTCGTGCTCGACCTCACCGACTGCGCTGACCCGGCACTGCTGCATGACCGTCTCGAGGAAGCCCTCGGACCAGGGCACGGCTCCTGGGCTGACGTCACGCTCACCTGGCGCGATATCGAAGAGTGCGGATTCACCGAAGCCTGGGCAAGAGGCGCACTGTGACCCGTCAAGGGGCGCTGATATCCTTGAATGTGATGACGCAGCACCGGTTTCACGCGGCTTTCATGCCAACGGGCTGGGTATTGCCACATCGCGGCACGAACGGGTACATCTCCTCCTGGGGTGCGATGCTCTCCGGTACCACTCCCACGACGCCTGCAGCCTGACCCTAAATCGATCCCCTCGTCCCGACGCGGTGCAGGGGCTTGATTCGAGCCGATTCCTCTCAGCCTGCGCGCACACCTCAGGAGATGCCTTGAACACCGCCCAAACACCACCCAATCGCACCTTCCCTCGCTATGGGACGTTCGCCGAGGCGAAGCGCATCGGCGCGCTGCTGCGAAAAGAAGCCGTCGGCGGTATGCTGCTCGTCGGCGCCGCCCTCATCGCGATCATCTGGGCGAACACGCCCGCCGCAGACGCGTACTTCGCTCTGCGGGATTTCAAGATCGGCTACGAGCCCTGGCACCTGAACCTCAGCCTCGGGGCATGGGCGGCCGACGGGCTTCTCGCGATCTTCTTCTTCCTCGTCGGTCTCGAGCTCAAACGCGAGTTCGTCGCCGGCGATCTCAGGAATTTCCGCACCGCGATCGTCCCGATCGCGGCCGCCGCAGGCGGCGTAGCCGCCCCAGCGCTCATCTACGCGGTGATCGTCTGGCAGCAGCCCGCGCTCCTGGCAGGGTGGGCGATCCCGACCGCCACGGATATCGCGTTCGCCGTAGCCGTCCTCGCGATCATCGGCTCCCACCTGCCCCCAGCATTGCGGATCTTCCTCCTCACTCTCGCCGTCGTCGACGACCTGATCGCAATCAGCATCATTGCCGTGTTCTACACCGACCACATCGAGATCCTGCCCCTGCTGCTGGCGTTCGCAGTCATCGCGGCCTACGGGTTCATCGCGCAACGCTACCGAGTTTTCTTCGGACTGCACCCGTTCGCGGCCTGGCTGATCCTGCTCCCCATCGGCGTCGTCGCGTGGGCCCTGATGCACGCCTCCGGCGTGCACGCCACCATCGCAGGCGTACTGCTCGGATTCACGATCCCGGTGCTGCACCGCCGCGCGGACCGGGAGGCGGCCTCGGGTCGTCCAGGGCTTGCGGAGGAGTTCGAGCACCGATTCCGCCCTCTGTCGGCTGGGATCGCGGTGCCCGTCTTCGCGTTCTTCGCCGCCGGTGTCTCCGTCGGCGGGGCCGAGGGAATCCGTGACGCGATGACGAACCCCATCACCTTCGCAATCGTGGCCGCCCTCGTCTTGGGCAAGCCGCTCGGAATCGTGACCACGACCTGGCTCACTACGAAGGCGCTTCGCACGAAGCTCGACCCGGAACTTCGGTGGATCGACATGGTCGGAGTCGGGCTCCTCGCCGGCATCGGGTTCACCGTGTCACTACTCGTCGCCGAACTCAGCTTCCCGCCCGGATCCGTCGAGCAGGATACTGCCAAAGTTGCAATCCTTGCCGCCTCCGTGAGTGCCGCGGTGCTCGCGGCAATCCTGCTCGGCACCCGCAACCGCCGGTACCGGCGCATCGCACTGCGCGATGCGGTCGACGCGGACGCAGATGGCATCCCCGACGTCTACCAGCAGGGACAGGATCCCGACTGGTTCAAGCCCAGTCCAGGCTCACGCCGGTAATGGCCACGGTCACCCCCGCTACTGCGCCCATGAGGACTGCGACCCACGCCGGGAGTCTCCACACAGCGAGGAGCAGGAAGCATGCTGCGGCGATTCCGAGCGACGCGACCCCGGTGATCCCGGAGGTGATCACCGGGGTCCAGAGCGACGCGGCGAGGATGCCGACGACGGCCGCGTTCGCACCCGCGAGTGCCGATCGGATGTTCGGGTTCTGGCGCACCCGATCCCAGAACGGCAGGGCTGCGACCAGCAGGAGGAGACCAGGCACGAAGACGCCGACCAGCGCAAGCAGCGCTGCGACGGGGGCGAGCGGGCCGGGCATCATATCGAATCCGAGGTAGGCGGCGAAGGTGAAGAGCGGGCCGGGCACTGCTTGGGCTGCCCCGTATCCGGCGAGGAACTGTTCGGGCGTGATCGAAGCGGCGATGGCGGATTCCGCCTGCAGCAACGGCAGCACGACGTGCCCGCCGCCGAACACGAGCGCCCCGGCACGGGTGAACGCGTCTGCGATCTGGGCCCAGGTGTTCTGGGTGAGTGCGGCGAGCACCGGCAAGCCCGTCAGCAGACAACCGAAGACGACCAGAGCCGCGATCCCCGTCTTGCGGGAGACCCGCACCGCCAGAGCCTCCGCCCGAGACACGGCCGCACCGCGGCACCACAGCACCCCGGCGACGAGACCGGTGAGGATCGCCGCGATCTGCCCAAGGCTGCCAGGGAGCAGCAACGCCAAGCCTGCGGCGGCAAGACCGATCAGGATGCGCCGCAGATCCGGCGTCAGCGTGCGCGCCATTCCGATGACTGCGTGTGCGACAACCGCGACCGCCACGGCTTTGAGCCCCAGGATCAGGCCGTGCCCGATGACGCCTTCGAGCCTGACGGCGCCGATAGCGAAGAGCACGAGCAGCAGCGCCGAGGGCAGCGTGAACGCTACCCATGCCGCTACCGCGCCGCGGAAGCCGGCGCGGATCAGGCCGAGCGCGAACCCGACCTGGCTCGACGCCGGGCCGGGGAGGAACTGGCACAGCGCGACGAGCTCGGCGTACTGTGGCTCGCTTACCCATTTGCGGCGGACGACGAGCTCCTCGCGGAAGTAGCCGAGGTGCGCGATTGGCCCACCGAACGACGTGACGCCGAGCTTCAGAAACGCACGGAACACCTCCGCGACGCTCCCGGGCGGCCTCGTAGGCGCCGCCGACGCATCTCGGGTCACGGTTCGAGGAGTTCTGCGATCAGCGTCTCGACCCGCGACCTGATTTCGTCGCGGATCGGCCGCACCGCTTCGACACCCTGGCCGGCGGGGTCGTCGAGTTTCCAGTCCTCGTATCGTTTGCCGGGAAAGAACGGGCAGGCGTCGCCGCAGCCCATCGTGATCACCACGTCCGAAGCTTGCACCGCCTCGGTGCTCAGCACCTTGGGGCGCTCGGCGGTGATATCGATGCCCATCTCTTTCATGGCTGCGACAGCGATGGGGTTGATCTTGTCGGCGGGCATCGACCCGGCAGAACGCACCTCGATGCGGCCTGCCGCGAGGTGGCGGAGGAAGCCGGCGGCCATCTGTGAGCGTCCGGCATTGTGGACGCACACGAACAGCACGGAGGGTTTCTGATCGTTCATATTCAGTTCGCTGCTTTCAGTCAGGTGAGAGTGGTGAGCAGGGTGTGCACGCGGCGCTCGATGTCGTCGCGGATCGCGTCGATGCCCTCCGGGGAGGCGAGTGCGGGGTCTCCGACGGCCCAGTCCTCGTAGCGGACGCCAGGAATGATCGGGCAGACGTCGCCGCATCCCATCGTCACGACGACGTCGGCGGCACGCACGGCGTCGTCGGTGAGCGGCTTCGGGAACGCAGCTACCGCGTCGTGTTCGCCCTCGATCTGAGTGAGCAGCGAACGGACGCGCGGGTGCACATCCGTTGCGGGTGCCGACCCCGCGGAGCGAGCGATCACGCGACCTTGTGCAAGCTGATTGACGATCGCGGCGGCGAGCTGGGACCGTCCCGCATTCTGCACGCACACGAACAGCACCTGCGGCACCCCTGACGACCGGTCGCGGGCGACATCGGTAAGGCGCTGGCGGGCGAAGCGCTCGGTCAGCGGGATCAGGTGACGGGTGATCTTCGCGGATCGCACGAGGCCCGCATAGGATTCGCGGACGATCGCGATCACCAGATCTCGGCTCAGCCCGGTCAGTTCGTCCGCGAGTTCTTCGCCCAGGCGCGTCACTCGTCTATCCATGTCGCGCAGGGTTTCCGCACGAAGCAGAGCATCCTCTGAGTCTTCGGGATCCCCGAGGTCGTCTGTGATCGCGGCGGGGGCGAACGCGTCGAGCAGCGCTGCGACTGCCTGTTGCCTACGGGCCGCGATCCGGTACCAGACCCAGGTGCCGCGCCGTTCGGACAGCAACATTCCCGTGTCCTTGAGGACTTTCAGATGGTGGGAGACGGTTGGCTGGGACACGTCGGCGAGTTCTGCGAGGTCGCACACGCAGGACTCGCCTCGCGGGTCGGCAGCGATTGCCGACAGCATCCGCAGGCGCAGCGGATCCGCGATCGCCTTCAGCGCGCCCGCCACGGTGACGGCCGCGTCCGTGCCGATCGCATGCGTCACCGACGGTGCGCAGGTGTCAGCTACCGGAGGGGAGGTGGTGTCAGTCATGAGGCCCTCGATTCAAGTGCGCGGGTGGTGTAGGGGTCGATATGGAACCAGGCTCGTGCGGCCCACAGGGAGACGTAGACGAGGGCGACGAGGACGGGAACCTCGATAAGCGGGCCGATGACGCCGGCGAGTGCCTGCCCCGAAGCAGCGCCGAAGGTGCCGATAGCGACCGCGATCGCCAGCTCGAAGTTATTGCCGGCGGCGGTGAACGCCAGGGTCGTCGATCGTGCGTAGCCGAGGCCGAGCGCTTTGCCCAGGAGGAGCCCGGCGAACCACATGAGGGCGAAGTAGACCAGCAGCGGCAGCGCGATGCGGGCCACCGCGAGCGGGTTCGAGGTAACCGCTTCCCCTTGCAGGGCGAACAGCAGCACGATCGTGAACAGCAGCCCGTACAGCGCCCACGGCCCGACAGCCGGGAGGAACTTCTCCTCGTACCAGGCCCGACCGCGGCGCTTCTCGCCGATCCAGCGGGACGCGAAGCCGGCAATGAGCGGGATCCCGAGGAACACCAACACGTTCACCGCGATCTGCCACACCGAGACATCAAGGCCCTGGGCATCAAGGCCGAGCCAAGCGGGGAGCACGGTGAGGTAGAACCAGCCGAGCACCGAGAACATCACAACCTGGAACACGGAGTTGATCGCGACGAGCACCGCGGTGGCCTCACGGTCTCCGCAGGCGAGATCGTTCCAGATCACCACCATCGCGATGCACCGCGCCAGCCCCACGATGATCAGACCGGTCCGGTACTCGGGAAGATCAGGTAAAAAGATCCAGGCGAGTGCGAACATCACCGCGGGCCCGACCATCCAGTTCAGCGCCAACGAGGAGACAAGCAGCTTCTTATCGCCGGTGACGGCGGCCACCTTGTCGTAACGCACCTTGGCGAGCACCGGGTACATCATCGCCAGCAACCCGATCCCGATCGGCACAGAGATGCCGCCAACTTCGAGCCGAGCCAGCAGGTCCGACAGTGCGGGTACGAAGCGGCCGAGCGCCAGCCCCGCGATCATCGCGAGCCCGATCCACAACGGCAGCCACTTGTCGAGCGTGGAGAGCCGCTTCGGAGCGACGCGCGGCGTCACCGCGGTCATGTGGACGCCTCGAGGGTCGGATCTGCGACCGCGACGACCGGGGCGAGGCTCGAGAGGTAGTGCTGCGCATCCTGGGCCGCGGCGCAGCCGGTGCCCGCGGCAGTGATCGCTTGCCGATAGGTGCGGTCCACGAGGTCACCGGCAGCAAACACGCCCGGAAGGTTCGTCCGAGTCGAGGGATGCGCGACGATCACATAACCGGCGCTGTCGATCGCGACCTGTCCGGTCACCAGCTCCGAGCGCGGGTCGTGTCCAATTGCCACGAACACTCCCGCTACGTCCAAGGCCCGCTCCGCACTCGTCTCCGTGTTGCGCAGACGTAGCCCAGTTACCTGATCGTCGCCGAGGATCGCGGCGACTTCGCTATTCCACGCAACCTCAATCTTGGGGTGGTCGAGCACCCGCTGCACCATGATCTTCGAGGCCCGGAACTCGTCCCTCCGGTGCACGATCGTCACGTTCGACGCGAACCTCGTCAAGAACAACGCCTCCTCCATGGCGGAGTCCCCGCCTCCAACCACCGCGATCTCGCGGTCCCGGAAGAAGAACCCGTCGCACGTCGCACACCACGACAGCCCATGCCCAGACAAGCGAGCCTCCTCGGGGAGGCCGAGCTTCCGGTACGCCGAACCCATCGCGATGATCACCGCCTTGGCCCGATACGTGCTACCGCCTCCGGTCACGACGGTCTTCCACTCGTTCGCGAGATCCACCCTGGTCGCGTCGTCGTACACAATCCGCGCTCCGAACCGTTCGGCTTGCGCACGCATCGACGCCATCAACTCCGGCCCCTGCACTCCGTTGATGAAGCCCGGAAAGTTCTCCACTTCCGTGGTCGTCATTAGAGCACCTCCCGCCGACACCGATCCCGCAATCACCACCGGGGCGAGCCCCGCACGAGCGGCGTACAGCGCCGCGGTGTATCCGGCAGGGCCTGAACCGACAATGAGCAGCTCAACTTCTTGAATCGACATATTTCTATATTGATGGTTATCGAAACATCTGGCAAGGTGCGGGTCCTCACTTCACCAAGAGTTCATCTCTCGACCACCTAGTGTCTTGCGCCGTTAATTCGTTTCATTAGTTGTAGAATGGGGTATGGCACGAACTGGGCGTCCGAAGGCAGAGCTGGTGTTGACGGAGGCGGAGCGGGAACAGCTTGTCCGGTGGTCTCGCCGGAGGAAGTCGTCGCAGGCGCTCGCGCTTCGGTCGCGGATCGTGCTGGCTTGCGGTGATGGTCTGCTGAACACCGAGGTGATGGCGTTGGTGGGGTGTTCGGCTCCGACGGTGCGCAAGTGGCGGACCCGGTTCATCGAACATCGTCTGGACGGGCTCGTCGACGAGCCGCGACCAGGCAGGCCCGCGACGATCACCGCAGAGCAGGTCGAGGACGTCGTGGTCGCGACGTTGGAGCAGACCCCTGCGAACGCAACGCACTGGTCACGCGCGAAGATGGCTGAACGCTCCGGTCTGTCGCGCTCCACGATCGGGCGGATCTGGACCGCGTTTGGGCTGCAGCCGCACCGAACCGACGGGTTCAAGCTCTCCAACGACCCGCTGTTCGTGGAGAAGGTCTACGACATCGTCGGCCTCTACCTCGACCCGCCCGAGTCGGCGGTCGTGCTCAGCGTGGACGAGAAATCACAGGTGCAGGCGCTGTCGCGGTCGCAGCCCGCGTTCCCGATGATGCCGGGCATGCCCGAGAAACGCACGCATGACTACTTCCGGCATGGCACCACCAGCCTGTTCGCCGCGATGAACGTGCAAGACGGCACCGTGATCGCGTCCACCCACCGCCGGCACCGAGCGGTCGAGTTCAAGAAGTTCCTGCAGAAGATCGACCAGCAGGTTCCCGAGCACCTGGACGTGCACGTGAGCTGCGACAACTACGGCACACACAAGTCCCCGACCGTGACCGCGTGGATCGAGAAGCATCCCCGCTTCCACATGCACTTCACACCGACGTACTCGTCCTGGATCAATCAAGTCGAACGGCTCTTCGCCGAAGTCACTCGCGAGTTGCTGCAGCGCTCCGACCACCGGTCCGTGCAAGCCCTCGAGAAAGACCTCCGCGGCTGGGTAGCTGCATGGAACGAGAACCCGAAGCCCTTCATCTGGACCAAGAGCGCCGAGCAGATCCTCGCCTCACTCGGCAGATTTCTGCAACGAACTACCGGACCAGGACACTAGGGCCCTCCTCTTGATGATCCTAACCGTCTACAGATACCATTGGTCTGTAAACGGTTAGGAGGTGGAAGTAGTGGAGTTCACGGCGCCTGCGTTCACCCTTGCCGCTGCGCGCGCTGCCGGTATCGGCAAGGATCGCATCTACGATCTCCTGCAGCGCGGTGATCTGGAGCGTATCGCCCGCGGCGTTTTCGTGCGACCTGGCGCGCTCGACCCATCACTCGTGACCCTCGCGGCCGCCACCGCGGTGCATCAGGCAGCGACGCTCTGCTTGACTAGCGCCCTGGTTCACCATGACTTGAGCGATGCGATCCCGTTTGGTGCAGATATCGCGCTTCCGCGCGGCACCCGCCACCCCGCGGGCTTCGATCATGCCTCCTGGCATTCGTTCGATCCGGAAACCTTCGAGATCGGCCGGGAACTGCGGGACATCGGGGGGATGAGCGTGGCAATCTACTCCGCCGAGCGTACGATCATCGATTCCTTCCGGCTCATGCACCGCGAAGGAAGCGACGTGGCGCACGAAGCGCTCCGACGCTGGCTCCGAGGGCGCGGCAACTCGCCGGCGACCCTTCTCCGAACGGCCAGGTCTTTCCCAACTGTTGTCCCTCGGCTCCGACTTGCCCTGGAGGCACTGCTATGACCCCGGCTCCCACACGAGACACCCTAGCTGGCCGCGCCTACAACGATCTCCGCAATCTCGCCAAGCGTCATGGCCGCGAGCCCGCGGAGTATTTCACGCTATATGCTCTCGAAGGATTCCTCGAGCGTCTTACCGCATCCGTGCGTGCGGATGACTTCGTACTCAAGGGTGGTGTATTGATGGCGGCATTCGCTGCTCGACGCCCTACGCGAGACATCGACCTCGCCGCATCGGGATTCGGCAACGACATCGCCGAGGTTGAGCAGCGGGTGCGTGAAGTTATCGCGCAGCCACTCGAAGATGGCTTGGAGTTCGACGCGGAGTCCGTGGCAGGTCAACCGATTCGAGATGAAGCCGACTATTCCGGCGTGCGAGTCAAGATCACCGCAGGGCTCGGCCCGGCCCGCATCGCGCTGCATGTCGATGTGAACTTCGGCGACCCGATCTGGCCGGCCCCGACCACCGCGGAACTCCCCAGACTGCTCGGCGGCACGCTGCGGCTGAACGGTTACCCCGATCACATGGTGCTCGCGGAGAAGATACTCACCGCGATCGATCGCGGCGAGGTGAACACCCGTTGGCGAGACTTCGTGGACATCGCCGCTATCGCGGGAACACGCGCCATCTCCGCGGGCGATCTGCGGGAAGCGATCCGCATTGTTGCGAACCATCGAGGCGTGAAACTCGAATCGCTCGCACAGCGACTCGGCCATATGCCCGAACTCGCTCAGGCGAAGTGGGCGACCTGGCGGCGGAAACAACGACTGACCGAGACCACTCCCGTTGCCTTCGCTGAACTCCTCGACGTATGTGTCGCGTTCGCTGATCCGATCCTCACCGAACCGACGCTCGACGGCACTTGGAACCCTGCCGAACGCATGTGGAGCGTGTGACAGGGCTCGTCGAGCATCCGAGGTGCGAACCAGAGGCCCGAACAGGCCGCCACAAAGTCACCATAAACCCCTCGTGAGGCAACTCGCCAGAGGCTCTGGAACCGAAGAATCTAGTGGGCCAATCTAGTGGTCAACGTTCTGCAAAGCATGCAAAACATGACGCGCTCTGCAACGTATGGAACGCCAAAACCCTGGTCAGGTGGGGAAAGTGGTCGATCCGTCTGCCTGGGGGTCAAAGGCAGTAGCCTCTCCAGCGGCCCGAAACAACAGAACAACGGGATGTGGCGCAGCTTGGTAGCGCACCTGACTGGGGGTCAGGGGGTCGCAGGTTCAAATCCTGTCATCCCGACGGAAAAGCCCTGATGAGAAGCCACTTCTCGTCAGGGCTTCCTTCGTTTCTGGTGACCTCGGGAGCCCTCGGCCCGAGGGTCGCGATGGAGCGGGATCGCTGGCCTCGGTTCGAGCTGCTTGGTCGCTCGATACGGATCTAGTGACAATATCGTTTAATTAGTGCGTTCGGGGTTACGCTGGGTGCATGCCTCGTTCTGGGTGGCGGAAGCCGGTCTCTGATGTTCGTTTGTCTGATGCGGTATCGGTGGGGGTGCTCACCCGAGTGTTCCCGCCGGTGCTCGTGGATGAGGTGATCGCGGAGTGTGGGCGAACCGAGCAGCGTCGCAGGTCGTTGTCGGCTCGCGCGGTCGCGTATTTCGCGATCGGGATGGCGCTGCATTCAGACGGTTCGTATGAGGATGTCCTCGCGGTGGTGACTGATGGGTTGGCGTGGGCGGCACGCGAGGATCAGCCGGAGCGCTTGGCGAGCAAGGCAGCGATCTCGCATGCGCGTTCCCGGCTGGGGGCGGCCCCGCTGGAAGCTCTGTTTCGTCGGGTCGTGTCGCCGCTGTCACTACCGGGGACTCCGGGTGGGTTTCTTGCGGGGAGGCGTCTGGTCGCGATCGATGGCACCTGCCTGGACGTTGCCGACGCGCCCGGCAATGATGAGCATTTCGGAAGGCCCGGTGTCATGAAAGGTGAGCGGGCCGCGTTCCCGCAGGCCAGGGTTGTTGCGGTCGCTGAGTGCGGATCGCACGCGGTCATCGACGCTGTGGTTGACCCGTACACCGTGTCGGAGAACGCCGCGTCGGGCGAGCTGCTGGACCGACTGGAATCGGGGATGTTGTGCCTGGCCGACCGTGGCTTCTACTCCCACGCGGCGTGGACGCGGGCCGCTGCCACTGGGGCGGATCTGTGTTGGCGAGTGCAGTCGCGCCTGAAACTCCCCGTGCTCGAAGCGCTGAGCGACGGGTCATGGATCAGCGCGGTCTGTGATTCGAAGACCGACAAGAAACGCGAGCACCCCACCCGGGTGCGAGTGATCGAGTACACCATCAATGACGGGCGAGCGGAGGCAGGACCGTACCGGCTGATCACCACGATCCTCGACCCGGAAGACGTTCCCGCAGCCGAGCTCGCGGCAGCGTATGCCCAGCGGTGGGAAATCGAGACCGCGTTCGATGAGTTGAAAACACACCAGCGCGGACCACGCAAAGTGCTGCGCTCGGGCACCCCGGAGCTCGTGAGACAAGAGATCTGGGGACACCTGTGCTGCCACTACGCGATCCGGAGCCTGATGTTCGATGCCGCGACCGTCTCGGGGCATGACCCCGACCGCGTGTCCTTCGTGACCGCACTACGGATCTCGCGCCGCTCCATCGCCCAGCAGGGCGCATTTCCCCCCTCGGCACACTGATCCGGGCAGCATCATGAATCGCTGGGGGTTTGGTGCCGCATCTT
>NZ_KZ984021.1 GCF_003569785.1 Leucobacter sp. wl10
CGCCGGACCCCACACACCGTTCATCGGACAGACCCACATGCGTTGGTGTGAGTTCCGCAATGGTGAACGGTTCGGCTAAGCGGATGCTGGCTTCTTCGTCTTCGTTGATCTCGATGCCGTTCGTGAAGGCTTGGTTCGCGAGGCGTCGGCCCTGGTCGTTGGTGCGTGCGTAGAGGCGTGCGCAGTCGATCAAGAGCCGGAGTGCTGCCGTGATCTGCGTTCGTGGCCCTTCGTTCTGGTTGTGTTCGTGGTTGATGCGCCGGTCAATGTCGGTGATGCCGGCGCGGATGCGGTCCTGGTGGCGTTTCAAGGTGTCGAGGTCGATGGCGTCGGCGAAGATCTTGTCGCTCTCGTCCTGCAATCGCTTCCGCGTCGCGGCCAGTTCCGCGAGTTCCGTGCTTCGCGCGGCGAGACGTTTGTCGAATGCGGCCTCGACTCGTGCCGCGAGCCCCGCGTATTGCGCTTCGGTGATCGTGATGCTCTGGTAGCAGTCGGCGACGAGTTGCTCCGCGATCCCGACGGGTATTGCGCGGCGGGTGCAGGTGGTGCGTTTCGAGGCGCGCCCGGAGCAGACGTAGTAGGCGTATCGGTGGCCTTGCTTGTTGGTGGGGAAGTCGAGTTGGAGGCGTGATCCGCATGCGCCGCAGAAGAGGCTGCCTTTCAGGTAGTGGTCGTGTTTGCGGCGGCGTTCGGAGGCGATCTTGCGCGAGTCGAGGAGGGTCTGCACTTCGTGCCAGGTGTCGATGTCGACGAGGGGTTCGTGTGCGCCGGGGTGTTCGGCTCCTTTGTAGCGGACGATGCCGATGTAGTACGGGTTGCGTAGCAGTTTGAAGAACCCGGAGCGTGCAACCGGCCCGGACGGGCGTTGCGGCGTCGGCACTGTGGTCAGGCCGTGGGCGGTGGCTTCGGCGAGCAGATCGACGACGGTGCGGTCGCCGGTTGCGTATTGCTCGAACACCCGGCGGATCAGCGGTGCGCGTTCGGGGTCGAGTTCGACGGTGCGGAACTCACGGCCGCGCTCGTCGCGTTGGCGTACGTTGAGATAGCCGATGGGCGCACGCATGGGGGTGCCGCCGGTGAGGAACTTCTGGTTCAGACCCTTGCTGACTTCTGCGGCGAGGTTCTTTGAGTAGAACTCCGCGATCGACCACATGATGCCGTGCAGCAGCATTCCCGATGGGGTCTCGTCGATGTTCTCGGTTGCCGAGACGAGGGTGACGCCTGCGCTGATGAGTGCCCGGTGGATCTCGACATCATCGAGCCGGTTGCGTGCGAGGCGATCAACCTTGTGAACGATGCAGTAGGTCACCTGGTGGTAGGCGACATAGTCGAGCATGCGTTGCAGGTCTGGCCGGTCTGCCGAGCGTGCGGACTCGCCCGCATCGACGAACTCGGCAACGATACGAGCGCTGAGCGCTTCGGCCTTCCTAGCGTTTGCTTCGCATTGCGCGGGAATCGAGAATCCTTCGTCACGACCGCCCTTGGAGGCTTGTTCCTTGGTGGAGACGCGCTGATAGGTCACCGCCGTTGCCACGGTGGCTGTCTCAAGTTCTGGCATGGGCGTGAGGAGTGTCATTCTTCTTCGATTCCTTCTTCGATCGAGGTGTTTTCAGGTGGCTCAGGGGTGATGATGGGTGATCTTCTCGTGTTTCGATCGGGCGATGCTGGGCCTGCTGTGTCTCTGCGGCGTGGAGTTGTTCGGCGAGATGGATAACGAGCGCGACGAGGCGCTGCACGTCGGGCTCTTCGCGCACGCGCGGTTCGGCCGTGATCCTGCGGCCGGTGCTCGATGTGCGGAAGTAGCGCATGGAGGCAAGGTGCGCACGGCCTCTCCGCAGCATCCGGGAACGTCGGGGCTGTCTCCGATTCCCTGCCCATCTTCCGTTGAGTTGCCATCGACATTCTTAGAGTGCTCGCAAGTACCGTGGTGCTGGCTCGGTTCTTTGCGGATGCTGTCGTGCTACGCGGAGCCTGTCTGCAAACGTGTTGCTGCCGTCGAGCGCAGTGAAGAAGAGTTCGGCCTCGGCGTTGGTGAGTTCGGAGGCGAGTTGATCGATGTCGTAGCGTTCCCACCAGTCCGTGAGGTCTGTCCAGATCAGCACGAACACGCGTGTTGGGAGCGGGGTCTTTGGATCGCGCTTCGGCGGGAGCGGGCGAGCGGGCTTCTTCCGCTTCCCGCGACCCGTGTTGCGTACTCGTTCGAGGGCTTCGCGGGCGAGTCGCTCGAGCTCCTCTTGACGCTCCCGCCACTGAGCATCGACATCTGCACGAATACGGGAGTAGCCCGGATCGACGGCGCCGCCCGCATCGATCCGATCCAGCTCCGTCTGAGCCCTCGCCCGCAGCTCATCGACCTGCGCTGTGTCTGCGGCGACACGTTCGAGATAGCCGATCTTGTCGAACGTTGTGTACGAGATCCCTCCCGGCACCATCGCCGCAGCCTGCTTCCTTGCGCTGCCGTGTGCGCCGTGCGGCGGCGAGGCAAGATATGCATCGCCGTTCGTGCCGGGCTGATGGTCGCTACTGAACCGGGTCGAGGCTTGGCGCTGCGCCGCATCCTGCGCGAGCACCTCCTTCAATTCCCGGTAGAGCGCGGCGGCTTCCAAAAGCGTGAGCGGCTTGTGAAGCACATTGTCGTCCTGCTCCGCGAGCAACTGCCCGAGCCGATCCGAGATGCCGGAGCGCACCCACACGTTCACGGTCTTCCACCCGAGTTGCTTGATCGCAGCGAGCCGCCGCGCCCCGCACACCAGGAGACCATCCGGGGTGACCGTGATCGGTTGCAGCAGCCCTTCGCGCGTGATCGAAGTCACCAACGGTTCGAGGTCACCGAGGTCGGTGCGGTGTCGTCTTCCGACTTGGATCGACGAGACGGCACGTTCGAGTTCGATCGCGCCCTTCTTCCCGCTCATCGCTGATCAGCTCCCGGCTCCGGGAGCCGCGAAAGCGAGAGACCGAACAAGATCGTCATCCGATAGCAGCGTCGGGATTGTCTCGCCGAGCAGGAAGCGTAGGAGGACCCCTCGACCCGACACAACTGTGCGCTGTGGCCCCGGCCTGCCGAGCAGAGCATGCACGAGAGAGAGCCATGAGCGTGCGGAGACATCGAGGAGGGCTCGAGTATGCCGCTCACGCCGGAGCGCCTCGGAAGCCCGATTCGGGGAGCCAGCGTCCGCGAGACAATCGCAAATGTGCTCCACACTGTGGCGTGCTGCATCGCTCGGCCACCCGAGAAGCATGACGAGTTCGATTGTGTGCTCAATCACTGAGTGAATCAGTAGCTTTGTCTTGTCGTGCTCTACTGCATCGTCTTCGTAAATCAGGTCGGTCGAAAACGATGGGTGGTCATCTGTCAGCGGAAAGGCGCGGGTACTGAAACGCTCCGGGTCGTGTAGCCCGGCAAAGCGCGGGCGGCGCGCTTGGTGAACTGAGCAGAGCAGCCCCTGAGCGCGTTCCTCGTAAATGCAGGTGATTCGTACCGCGTGCGTGATCACTGCCCAGGGATCGCGAGCTTCCCGCGCTGCCCGGCTACGCATCACATCGAAAGCTGCCGATGCTGCCACCCACGGATCGAGCCCGTACTTTTTCGCGAGAGCCGCGTATTTCTCGCACACGTACTCCATGAGCTTGGGAACCGCGGGGTCATCACCCCAAGCTCCCGGGCCTTGCTCGTGAAGGCGGCACAGGAGATCGCGAAGCTCCTCGCCGCTGCGGAGATCCCCTCTGTCTAGTGTGCGTGATCTTGAAGTCTGGATGATGGTTGTCATGGTGCTCACACCTCCTGACAGGTAGGTGCGCTCTCACCACCACAACCGGTGCCACTCTGACCTGATTGTGATGGCGAGCCTCTCATCGAGGAGCTACTACTCGGGCCACGGGTTGTTGCGGATGATCTCGACGAAGTCTGTGCGCCGATAGTCGGGCACGAAGTGATTGAGCACGTCGGCGTTGACATTCCCGAAGGTGGTTTCGGGCCGGTGAACATTGCCCCGTGCAAAGGCACTCAGGATCTGATTCTTGAAGTCAGGACGAGGATGCGCAGCTGTGACAGCTTCACGCTGTGCTTCGGTGAGCGAGTGATGCCAGATCCCTAGTACGTCGGTTTCGACACCAGCGGTGACGAGAGCAATCTCCGGAACCAGATGTTCAGGTATGCCAGGGGTGGTGTGCAGCGCAATGCCCATCCAGACCGAGGAGGCACGGGCGTCGTCGACGCCCCGCTCCATGAGGAAGTCCCGTGCCGCATTTGCGCCATCCACCTCGAAACGCAATTGCGACTCCGAGTAGAGGTTGGTCAATCCAAGATCGTGGAACATCGCGCCGGCATAGAGCAACTCCAAGTCCACCTCGAGATCGCGCTGCTTCCCCATGAGCGCACCGAACAGAAACACTCGACGAGAGTGATGGAAGAGCAGATCGTCCTCACGGTCACGTATGTACGCGGTGATGTCTCGCGTGAGTGCAGTGTCGGGAATCGATATCCCTGCGATAGTTTCGGCCATGTCATGCTCCTTGATTCTGCGATGGTGGTGTTTCCCCGCCTCCAATCTCTCCTTGGCAAAGCTGCTGTAGTGAGTGTCTTTATTGACAACTACCCCTCAGATCAGGACATACTGGGTTATGCAGAGGCGTGACGTAGTGTTCCTCCTGTTTGACCGAGTCAAACACCTGGATGTGGCCGGGCCGGCCGAGGTCTTCTCTGAGGCGAATAGACGAGGGGCAAACTATGTGCTCCGTTTCGTGTCTAGCTCTGGTGCTGGCGTGCGAACCTCGACTGGATTGAGCCTGTCCGTCGATGCTGCTGCGTCGAAGATCGACCATGCCGACACCGTCGTGATACCCGGCGGCGATGATCTTCCGATTACTCCGATCGCCCCTGAGTTGCGCGAGTCGACCATCCGGCTTGTCGATCTGGCTGCGAGGGTCGTGTCAGTGTGTACGGGTGCCTTCCTCTTGGCGGAAGCTGGGAAGCTAGATGGGAGGCGCGCGACGACCCACTGGGCCTATACGGGCTTGCTCTCTCGGGTTCATGCGCGAGTTGAGGTTGCACCCGATGCGATCTATGTATCCGACGGCAAGTTCTACACTTCTGCTGGCGTTTCCGCGGGGATCGACCTGGCCCTGGCTTTGGTGGAGCTGGACTACGGCGCCGACCTCGCTCGCGATGTCGCCCGTCATCTCGTCGTCTACCTCCAGCGTCCGGGCGGCCAGTCGCAGTTCTCTGATCTGCTGGTCAGAACGCGGAGCGCTCAAGACAGCGTCCGGACGGTTGTCGAGCAGGTCATTTCACATCCCGCCGAGAAGCACGACCTTTCCTCGCTCGCAAAATGTGTCGGGCTAAGTACGCGGCATCTAGCGCGCTTGTTCCAATCTGAACTGGGGTTGAGCCCAACTAAGTTCGTTGAACAAGTCAGGCTCGATACGGCCAAAGCTCTCCTGCTGAAAGGCGAGCCCGTCTATCGCGTTGCCCAACGTGCTGGATTTCAGAGTCCGGAGACCCTGCGGCGAGTCTTTGCGGCTCAGCTGGGCGTGCCGCCGAGCGAGTATCAACAGAGGTTCTCGAGCGCCCGGCGGAGTTCCGCCATAGCTAGCGGGTAACAGTGAGAGTCGCGGGAACGCTGAGCTGCTCTTCAAACGGAGGAAGGGCCGAATCTCTCGTCACGGGGCAGGCCGGGATCGTTGCTTCGCGCCCCGTGCCCGGACCCTTCGTCGCGAACACACGATCGAGCCCTTCAGACGTTGCCACGCGTCTTGCAAACGAGGGTTTACATCGCCGCGCGCCCGGTCCGGTACATCCTCACTTGCAAGAGGCCTGGCAACAAAAAGCAAGTCTGAGCGAGAAGCGCGTCGACGGCCGCGCGAAGCTCGACCGAGAGCCGGTGTGGCGACGCCGATGCGTGGTTCGATGGGGCCGAGCGCGTCTTCTGAAAGACGTGTGGCGGCTGTCATGCGGATAGCTGAAGCTAACGATAGATGGCCGGCCCCACGGAACCCGAACGCCCTCGATAGGATAGCTTGGGTGACGAGACTCGAATTGACGTGGCCCAACAAGGACCGCTTCTTACTCGTCCCGAAAGACGACGACGGTAAGCCGGTGTGGGTCGACCGGGACCACCCTGCCGCCGCCGAGGTGCGAGTCAGCGACTTCACGGCCTCGATCGGCGAAGTGAACGCGGCCGATCCCTACGCCGACAACCTGCTCTTCACCGGCGACTCGCTCGACGTACTCCGCATCCTGACGACGGTCCCCGAGTACGCCCGGCGCTATAAGGGCAAGGTGAAGCTGGTCTACATTGACCCGCCCTTCAACACCGGCCAGGCCTTCGAGCACTACGACGACTGGCTCGAACACGCGACATGGCTCTCGTTCATGGACGAGCGGCTCAGGATGATACGCGATCTGCTCGCCCCGGACGGCTCGTTGTGGGTCCACCTAGACGATGCTGAGCATCATCACATGCGCGTGCTACTGGACGACAGATTCGGGCGTGCGTCGTTTGTGGACACCGTGGTCTGGCAGAAGGCCGACTCGCCCCGGAACAGCGCTCGGTGGTTCAGCAACGATCAGGACTACATCAGCGTCTACGCGAAGGACCCGGCGCGTTGGATGCCGAACCGCCTCAGCAGGACTGAGCAAGCGAACTCGATCTACACCAATCCGGACAGCGACCCGAGAGGCCCCTGGCTGGCTGGCGACCCCTACGCGAACAAACCCTACTCGAAGGGCTTGTACGAGTTCACCGGACCGACAGGGCGGGTCTTCGCCCCGCCGCCCGGAAAGTTTTGGCGTGTTGCGGAAGAGCGCTTGCGTGAACTGGACGACGACGGTCGAATCTGGTGGGGGCCGAGCGGCGATGCGCGTCCGAGCATCAAGAGGTACCTTTCGGAGGTGAGCGACCTTGTACCACGCACGCTCTGGCTAAGCGCCGATGTTGGGAGCAATCGCACTTCGAATCTCGAAGTGAAGCGTCTCTTTCCGGGCGAGACGGCGTTCTCGACGCCGAAACCCGAGCGACTGCTTGAACGGATTATCCACATCGGGTCCAACCCTGGCGACATCGTGCTCGACTGTTTCGGCGGATCGGGCACGACGGCGGCGGTCGCGCAGAAGATGGGCCGACGATGGATCACCGCCGAGGTGTTGCCGGAGACTGTCGAGAAGTTCACGCGGCGCAGGCTCGAACTGGTCGTGAAGGGCGAGGACTCCGGCGGCATAACGGGCTCGGTCGGTTGGGAAGGTGGCGTAGGGTTTCGCATGGTCGATGTCGGCCCGTCAATGTATGTCGATACGCCGTTTGGTGTTCTGCTCTCCGATGAGGCCACAAACGGCACGTTCGCCAAGGCGGTCGCGGGTCAGTTGGGCTACGACTTCCAGCCCGACGCAAAGCCGCTCTGCGGTGTCCAAGGCCGGATGCGTCTCGCGGTCCTCGACGGCACCGTGGGAGAAGAGGAAGTCCGAGCAGTCGTGAGCGCGCTCGGCGAGGGCGAGCGGGTCGAGATCGTCGGGCGATCGGTGCTCGATGGCGCGGCGGCGACGCTGACGCAACTCGCTAAGGGCTCGAAGATCACCAAGGCACCACGCGACCTGCTCACTGCTGCTCGTCGTATCCGGCGGCACGCCGATCGCGAGGCGAACGAGTGATCGAGTACGACGAGAGCCTTGTCGAACAGGTAGCGCACACGCTTGACCTCCGGAAGCCGAACCGCGATGCACTCGACAGGTTGGCGCGGGCGCTCAGCACCTCCGAGTCTGGTGCTGAGCTGGTCGCCGATCTTGCAACTGGCGTCGGGAAGACCTACATCGCCGGTGCGTTGCTGGACTACCTCTACGCCTCTGGGGTGAGCAATGTCGTGATCGTGACGCCGGGCTCCACGATCCAACGCAAGACCGTAGACAACCTGACGCCCGGACACCGCAAGTACCTGCGCGGCTTGCAATCAAACCCGCTCGTTGTCACCCTCGATTCGTTGGAGCGCGGAGAGGTAGGCGCGGCCCTCGAAGACACCGACCGCTTCAAGGTCTTCGTACTTACCGTGCAGTCGCTCTTGCGTCCCAACACCAACGACGCCCGGCGAGCCTACCGCGAGCACGAGACGACCGGCGTCGCGCTCTATGACTACTTGCAGGCCGCTGAAGACCTCGTGGTCATCGCCGATGAACACCATGTCTATTACTCGGGCAACGCGAAAAAGTTCCAGCAGGCGATCGAGCAGATGCACCCGTTGGCCCTCGTTGGCCTGACGGCGACGCCGCACGAGGCCACAGAACCGAAGATCGTCTACCGTTACCCGCTCTCGTCGGCGATCGCTGACGGATACGTGAAGATTCCCGTACTCGTGTCCCGGCGCGATGGGATCGCCGATCTTCGAACCCAACTGGCGGACGGTCTGACGTTGCTTGCGGCGAAGGCCACCACAATGCGTTCATACTGCGACATGACGCGCCAGGCGTACGCCGAGCCGATCCTCTTCTTGGTCGCCTCCACCATCGACGAGGCCAACGAGATTCGCGATCTGCTTGCCGGGTCGGACATGCTCGGTGCTGCTGACCAAGTGCTGCTGGTGACCTCCGAAGAGCCCGACAAGACGCTCGCGCTGCTCGATACCTTGGAGAACCCTGACTCCCCGATACGAGCGGTCGTCAGCGTCGGCATGTTGAAGGAAGGTTGGGACGTCAAGAATGTTTATGTGATCGCCTCGGTGCGATCGCTGGAATCGTCCTTGCTCACCGAGCAGGTCCTCGGTCGCGGTCTCCGACTCCCGTTCGGCAAACGAACCGGTAACCCGATGCTAGACACGGTTGAAGTGCTCTCGCACCGATCGTTCGCGGCTCTCTTGAAACAGGCCAAAGTGCTGCTCGAAGAGACTCTGGGCAAGCGAACAGAGGAGGCCACCGTCACGCCGGACCCGGTGTCCGGAATCATTACGCCGGGCCTGCCGATCGGCCGGGGCGACGCGCTCCCGGTCAACCCCGATAAGGCCGGGACGGTGGCCGTCAACCTGCCTGGCGACTCGGTGGCCTTCGTTGAAGACCAGAACCGCGATGCGCCCTACACGGAGACGCCCGGCCAGACACACACCGGGATCATCTTTGCTACTCCGGAGAGCCGCGCCGATGCGGCACAAGCCTCCGAGAAAGCCGTGGCGCACATGGTCTCGCCGAAGCCGCAGCGAACGCAGTCCCTCCCACTGTTCCTCCCGCGCGTGATCCGCACGACGCGGCGTGACGCCTTCTCACTGGGTGATCTCGACCTGACCCAGGTAGAAGCGCTCGGTCGCCAATTCGCGACAGACGAAGGCGACTCGCTTCGACGTACGGCGCTGAATGCCGAGCGTGACCTCATGGGCGACGCGCGTGTGGTCCTAACTGAGCAGCGCGACCGGGTGGCCGCCTCGGCGCAGTTGATCCCCTATGGTTCGATCGAGACCGATCTCGTGGGCCGTTTGCTCCGCACCGATGGGATCGAGGCATCGGTCCGAGAGGCCAACGCGGCACAGAAGGTCGCGCAGTCGTTCCTCGACGGTGCACGAGTCACCGAGAGCACCCCTTGGCGGGTAGACCACGGACGCCTCGCCACGGCCCGCCTGACGGAATGGATCAAGCAGCGGCAAGCCGCGACCCGAACGTGGATCGAGACTTCGGTTCTGCTCGACCGCTGGCCCGACCCGCAAGAGCGGATGGAGATTGTGCCGCCCGCCGACCGGCACCTCGTCACTTCATCCTCGGTGTTCACCCGCGGTTACCCCTATCAAGGGTGGGAGCGGTCGTTCTACGACGTGGTGCGCTTCGACGCCTACTCAACTGAGTTCCGGCTGGCGGAGTTGTTCGACACCGCGGCCGGCGTTGAGTCGTGGCTCCGCGTGGACGAGAACGTACCGCTCCGCATCGACTACTCGATGGGCGCATACGGGCGGCAGTACGAGCCCGACTTCGTGGTCATTGACGACGAACGCACCCACTGGATCATCGAGGGCAAGCGTGACAGTGAGATTACATCCGCCGTTGTGGAGGCCAAGCGCGACGCCGCCCGCGACTGGCTGCGCGCGGTCAACGAGGATACAGCGGTCCCAGACCATTGGGGTTACCTGCTCGCGTCTGAATCCGTCGTCGGGTCGGCGTCGTCATGGCTCGCACTCCGGCGCGGGGCACAGACGTTCGTCTGAACGTGTCGATCCAGCGTGGGAGGGTTGTTTCTGTGGCGATTCCTGATTACCAGTCATTGATGAAGCCAGTGCTCGAAGTACTGGCCGACTCCGACGTCCTTTCGATGCGTGACCTTACCGAGCGAATCTCGCAGCAGCTCAACCTGACTGACGACGAGCGCCGGGAGACGATCACATCCGGCATGAGCCTGATCGCGAACCGCGTCCACTGGTCTGTGACCTATCTCTTCAAGGCCCGAGCCGTGAATCGCCCGCAGCGAGGCCACGTCCAGATCACTCGGCGTGGAGCTGACCTACTCGCGACCGGCGGCGAGATCCGCAACTCGACCTTGGAGCAGTTTCCCGAGTACCGCGAGTTCTACGATAAGTACCGAAACAGGAAGGTGCGGAACCGTGTTGCCGAGCCTACCACCACTCCAAATGTTGAGGTGGACGAGGAAGACGAGTCACCGGACGACCTCATCGCCCGCGCCGAGGCAGATGCGCGGGCGGTGCTTGCCGCCGATTTGTTGGAGAAGCTCAGAACGATCCACCCAACCGAGTTCGAGCGCCTTGTCTTGAAACTGCTCGGCGCGATGGGCTATGGAGGGCTCGGCGGGCACCTACACACTGGGCAGAGCAACGACAAGGGCCTCGACGGGATTATCACCGAGGATAAGCTCGGCCTCGATCGCATTTATGTGCAGGCGAAGCGTTACGGCGATGGGAACTCGGTCACACCGGAGCAGATTCGTGCGTTCCTTGGCGCGATGATGGGCAAGGGTGATCGCGGCGTATTCTTGACCGCGAGCACTTTCACGAAGGGCGCTCGCGAGGCTGCGACGGGGGTTCCTGCCCGAGTTGTTCTGATCGATGGCGAGGAACTGGTCGAGTTGATGATTGACCACGGAGTTGGGGTCGAACCTGTGCGCGTCGCCACTCTCCACCGGATAAACGAGGATTTCTTCGATGCGCTTTAGCTGCGGCCCTCAATCTCGTGGAGCTGGGTCGCGATGGTGGGAGTCTGCATGAAGGGCCTGCTGCCGCCGCTGCTCGATCGGCCTACGCGCGTTTTCTGGAAGACGTGTGGCCTGATTCGACCGCCGTGCGGCAAACTGGACGAATGACCAGCATTGCATTTACCGACCTCGCAGCGGATTTTATCGGTGCAGGGCTTTCAGGAACATCTACTGACGCGTTCGGAGTGCCGGTAGCAGCGGGGTTTTTCGTGGATCCCGTTCTTGTATTTAAGGACGGCTTCGAGAGCTTGGGGTCCAACATTGTGCTTGTCTCGGCCCGAGGTGCCGCTGGAAAGAGTCGGACTGCGACCGAACTTGCCTTCCGAACGGAGGCACCGCTTTGGCGCCTCGAAAGAGACGCGGCTGTTAGCCGCGCAGCTCTGCCGCTAAAGCTCAACTCCTACCTCTCGCAGGTCGACGCACTTGCGAGCATCGATGCAAGTGGCCGTCAGCCAGCTCTATTTGTCGACTCCCTGGATGAAGCGCGCGCACGCGTCTCCGGCCAATCTTGGGATGAGTTCCTTGATTCCGTTTCGGATGCAGCAGCACGAGGCCTGCGGATCGTATTGTTTGGCCGGGATCGCACCTTGGAGGAGGTGTGGGTCAAGCTCGCGGATGCAGGCCAAGAGGTCTCCTGGCTCGAAGTCTCCCACTTCCCGCCAGAATCACAGCGAGCCTATATTGATGCTCGCGTGCGAGACCGTGATTCTGAGGCTGATATTGATGATCAGCAGTACGTTCGGGCGCGAGACACAATCCTCGCCGCGCTTGCCGGGTCGGTTGACGACTCAACTGCTGAAACCTTTGTTGGGTATGCGCCGGTTCTTGACGCCGTGGCAGAACTGCTCCGGCGCGAGAAGAATCATTACAAACTCATGCAGGAGTTTGAGAGTGAGTCTGGTGGATCTCGACACGTGGAGGTGCTCCGAAAGGTTCTTGTTGGTCTTCTTGAGCGCGATCAAAGAAAGCTTGCTCCGCTCGCATCCGACCTTGGGCTTGACGAGGCTGCTATCTACACGCCCGCTGAGCAGCTCGTCTGGCTCTGGCATGACCTGACTGGAACTCCTGTGCCTGATCTGGGTGCGATCTCCGACTCGGCCAAGCGACATGATTACCAGATCAAGGTACGTCAGTTTCTCGATGACCACCCCTTCCGGGCTGAACGGAACTGGGCGAGTGCCGTCTTCGAGGCCTTCGCGGCGGCTGAGCGTCTAGATCAGGGAGTTCCCACCTCCACCTTGATTGAGGTTGGGAGCCATTCGGGCTTATTGTTCGACTTTGTGGCATCGGCGTCCACTGACGACATGCTACTTGTAGACGAGGGGCAATTCGCCGCGCTCCACTCATCAATACTTTCCGGCGAGTCGGCCGGGAGCGCCGCAATGGTCTCAGCGTCCTCGATCGGTGGTGACGAGTTCGAAGGAGTCATGGAAGTCAGCCGGCCGAGTGGCGCTATTTCATTGTCATTTTCGCTTGTTTCCGAACGCACTGGTGAGCTCGCTCTGGTCGGCCCATTGGAGGCGCTGACACTTACGACCTCCGAGAGTATTCGTATACCGCCCACAGCCAACGGTCGTGTGATCGGACCTGATCTCTTCCTCCGCTGCGGGGCTCTTTCCATCGAGGGTGCAGATGCGCGATTTGCGCGAGCCGCGCCAGACACGGGAGGGGATGTCGTCGAAGTCAGGGTCGAAGTTACCAGTTCATCCGTGTCGGTCCCACCCGTAATATCCGTGCACCCACTGCCAGACTCATTTGAGATCGCTGTCCCTGAGACGACATCTCTCGTCTATCCGTGGGTTCAGTATCGCGCCTCGCTCCCTACCGAGGACGAGATCGATGTCCGATCGAGGGCTATTAGGTTCTTGAGTAAGCTGCAGAGCTTGGCGCGTACTCATGGTCACCGTGATGGGCGTGCGACCTTCTATATGAAACTGCAGGGGCGCCAGCCCTTGAAATCTGAGCAGCTCCGCGCAGTACTTGACGTGCTTGTGTCAAGCGGTGCAGTGCGTCTCGATGGCGAGTTGGTGTTCCTGACGGATCAGGCTGACGAGCATCGGTTCAGTGGTAAGGGAATGACCGGCCAAAGAACGATCGAACAGGAATGGGACTATTGGGGTCCGATAGTCAGTGCGATTGAGCGGGTTCTTGGATGACTTGGAGGACTGGCTTGCGCCCAGTTGCCGTAGAACTGGGGCTTGTCTGAAACTGATTCAGCGTTGAGAGTATTTTGGTCGCTAGCCGGTAATTGTAGATGGCCTCCGGAAGTGTAGGCGAGCTGATCTATCAGCTCCGGTGACGTCCCGCTATGTGGTGGATTTTCTCAACACCGCGCGGGTCAGCTTGGTTTGATTATGCCGCAGCAAGTTCGGGAATAGCCACCTCCTCGGGCTCGGTGAGCAGCAGCTTCATGGAATGCTCGCTGAAGTAGCGACGATCAGCACCATCCCACTCGTCATGTTGCTCGATCAGAACATGGCCGGCCAGGCGCAGCAGCGCGGCGGGGTTGGGGAACGTGCCGACGACATCGGTGCGGCGTTTGATCTCCTTGTTCACTCGCTCCAGCGGGTTCGTCGACCAGATCTGCCGCCAATGCTGGAAGGGGAACCCCGTGAACGCGAGGAGGTCGTCGCGCGCGTTATCGAGCATGTCGGCGACCTTGGGATGTGAGCGGGTGAGCATCCGCTGTTGAGCCGAGTTTTTCGGTAGCGCGCGTGGGTCGAAGTGGTAGCTCTCGTGGGTGGATCCGGTAGCGCTCTCGTGGCGTTCATCGGAGGATGACCATCAACCGTGACCAACGGAAGTCGCGGCGGATGGAAGGACCCCCGTATGGCCGATTACCGGCTCATCATGTCGTTGCTGCTCCATGAATCGCTGGGGGTTTGGTGCCGCATCTTTTC
>NZ_KZ984022.1 GCF_003569785.1 Leucobacter sp. wl10
GTTGCTGTTCGGGGTCTTTCGGTGTGTGCCGGGGGTGACGGGTGGTGTCTGGTCTTTGAGAACTCAATAGTGTGCACTTGATTGTTATATGCCAATTTTTTGTCTTCGGCGTTGGTCGTGTTTGGTTGATGTCGGGGATGGTTTTTGGACAATTTGTGGATGTCAGTTATTGATGTTCTGTGTTGTCAGGTTGAACTCGCTGCGTGGGTGGTCTGTTTGGGCTGTCTGCGTGTGCATTCGTTTTTTACGGAGAGTTTGATCCTGGCTCAGGACGAACGCTGGCGGCGTGCTTAACACATGCAAGTCGAACGCTGAAGCTCCTTGCTTGCAGGGGGTGGATGAGTGGCGAACGGGTGAGTAACACGTGAGTAACCTGCCCCGAACTCTGGGATAAGCGCTGGAAACGGTGTCTAATACTGGATATGTCCCATCATCGCATGGTGTGTGGGTGGAAAGATTTATCGGTTCGGGATGGACTCGCGGCCTATCAGCTGGATGGTGGGGTAATGGCTCACCATGGCGACGACGGGTAGCCGGCCTGAGAGGGTGACCGGCCACACTGGGACTGAGACACGGCCCAGACTCCTACGGGAGGCAGCAGTGGGGAATATTGCACAATGGGCGCAAGCCTGATGCAGCAACGCCGCGTGAGGGATGACGGCCTTCGGGTTGTAAACCTCTTTTGTCGGGGAAGAAGCCGTGAGGTGACGGTACCCGGAGAAAAAGCACCGGCTAACTACGTGCCAGCAGCCGCGGTAATACGTAGGGTGCAAGCGTTGTCCGGAATTATTGGGCGTAAAGAGCTCGTAGGCGGCTTGTCGCGTCTGCCGTGAAATCCTCAGGCTCAACCTGAGGTCTGCGGTGGGTACGGGCAGGCTAGAGTGCGGTAGGGGAGATTGGAATTCCTGGTGTAGCGGTGGAATGCGCAGATATCAGGAGGAACACCGATGGCGAAGGCAGATCTCTGGGCCGTAACTGACGCTGAGGAGCGAAAGCATGGGGAGCGAACAGGATTAGATACCCTGGTAGTCCATGCCGTAAACGTTGGGAACTAGATGTAGGGCCTGTTCCACGGGTTCTGTGTCGTAGCTAACGCATTAAGTTCCCCGCCTGGGGAGTACGGCCGCAAGGCTAAAACTCAAAGGAATTGACGGGGGCCCGCACAAGCGGCGGAGCATGCGGATTAATTCGATGCAACGCGAAGAACCTTACCAAGGCTTGACATATAGGAGAACCCCGCAGAGATGCGGGACTCTTTGGACACTTCTATACAGGTGGTGCATGGTTGTCGTCAGCTCGTGTCGTGAGATGTTCGGTTAAGTCCGGCAACGAGCGCAACCCTCGTCCTATGTTGCCAGCACGTGATGGTGGGAACTCATGGGATACTGCCGTGGTCAACACGGAGGAAGGTGGGGATGACGTCAAATCATCATGCCCCTTATGTCTTGGGCTTCACGCATGCTACAATGGCCGGTACAAAGGGCTGCGATACCGCAAGGTGGAGCGAATCCCAAAAAGCCGGTCTCAGTTCGGATTGGGGTCTGCAACTCGACCCCATGAAGTCGGAGTCGCTAGTAATCGCAGATCAGCAACGCTGCGGTGAATACGTTCCCGGGCCTTGTACACACCGCCCGTCAAGTCATGAAAGTCGGTAACACCCGAAGCCGGTGGCCTAACCCCTTGTGGGAGGGAGTCGTCGAAGGTGGGACTGGTGATTAGGACTAAGTCGTAACAAGGTAGCCGTACCGGAAGGTGCGGCTGGATCACCTCCTTTCTAAGGAGCACTCGGCAGCTTGGCTGCCGCAGAATGACTCGATCAGTGACCAACGTTCACTGCGAGTCGCTCATGGGTGGAACATATAACAACACGGCAAGCCGTGGTCGTTCGTTTATGTCAGTACGCGCTGTGTTTTTCGGAGCATGGTGTTGGAAGAGGTGGGCGGGGGATCGGGTTTGTCTTCGGGTGCGCATTATTGGGTCCTGGAGGACCAGCCGGCTCGCCTTCTTTTTTTTGGGGGGTGGGTGGACTGATTCTTCCGGCCTGCTGTCACGGGACGTGTTGTTCGTGGGGGTGGGATCGGCCGTACGTTGAGAACTACACAGTGGACGCGAGCATCTTGGCCGGCGTCAGAACTCTTGCGGGGCTTTCGGGTTTCGTGGGTGGGGTGGTGTCGGCTGATTTACTTTAATTTCATTGGTCGCATACTGATCGTGCGGGCTTTCGGGTCTGTGGTGGTGGGTGTGTGTTCGATTGATTGCTTATGTGATTTCAAGTTTCAAAGAGCAAACGGTGGATGCCTGGGCATCTGGAGCCGAAGAAGGACGTCGTAATCTGCGATAAGCCTCGGGGAGCCGATAAACGGGCTGTGATCCGAGGATTTCCGAATGGGGAAACCCCGCCGGGGCGCGTGCGTGCCCGGTGACTCCCGCCTGAATATATAGGGCGGGGTGAGGGAACGGGGGGAAGTGAAACATCTCAGTACCCCCAGGAAGAGAAAACAACAGTGATTCCGGTAGTAGTGGCGAGCGAACCCGGATCAGGCTAAACCGGTGGTGTGTGATACCTGGCAGGGGTTGCATCATCGGGGTTGTGGGACGTGCCGTGAGACGCTGCTGAGTCTCGAGCGTGAATGTGTAGCTATAGGAGAATGCCTTGGAAGGGGCGACCGGAGTGGGTGAGAGTCCCGTATCCGAAATGGTGGCACTGCGTGGTGTGTATCCCAAGTAGCACGGGGCCCGAGAAATCCCGTGTGAATCTGTCAGGACCACCTGATAAGCCTAAATACTCCCAGATGACCGATAGCGGACAAGTACCGTGAGGGAAAGGTGAAAAGTACCCCGGGAGGGGAGTGAAAGAGTACCTGAAACCGTTTGCTTACAATCCGTCGGAGCAGGTCTGATTCCTGTGACGGCGTGCCTTTTGAAGAATGAGCCTGCGAGTTAGCGATACGTGGCGAGGTTAACCCGTGTGGGGGAGCCGGAGCGAAAGCGAGTCTGAAGAGGGCGAGTTAGTCGCGTGTCCTAGACCCGAAGCGAAGTGATCTATCCATGGCCAGGCTGAAGCGACGGTAAGACGTCGTGGAGGGCCGAACCCACTTAGGTTGAAAACTGAGGGGATGAGCTGTGGATAGGGGTGAAAGGCCAATCAAACTTCGTGATAGCTGGTTCTCTCCGAAATGCATTTAGGTGCAGCGTTGCGTGTTTCTTGCCGGAGGTAGAGCTACTGGATGGCCGATGGGCCCTACAAGGTTACTGACGTCAGCTAAACTCCGAATGCCGGTAAGTGAGAGCGCAGCAGTGAGACTGTGGGGGATAAGCTTCATAGTCGAGAGGGAAACAACCCAGATCACCGGCTAAGGTCCCTAAGCGTGTGCTAAGTGGAAAAGGATGTGGAGTTGCTGTGACAACCAGGAGGTTGGCTTAGAAGCAGCCACCCTTGAAAGAGTGCGTAATAGCTCACTGGTCAAGTGATTCCGCGCCGACAATGTAACGGGGCTCAAGCACACCACCGAAGCCGTGGCAATCCGACGTCAGGCAAGCCTTCGTGGTTCAGTTGTCGGGTTGGGTAGGAGAGCGTCGTGTGGCGAGCGAAGCGGCGGAGTGATCCAGTCGTGGATGCCACACGAGTGAGAATGCAGGCATGAGTAGCGAAAGACGGGTGAGAAACCCGTCCTCCGGAAGACCAAGGGTTCCAGGGTCAAGCTAATCTGCCCTGGGTAAGTCGGGACCTAAGGCGAGGCCGACAGGCGTAGTCGATGGACAACGGGTTGATATTCCCGTACCGGCGGTAGACCGTCAAAGACCTAACCAGTAGTGCTCAGCAAACCAAGACCGGGACGGAGCCTTCGGGTGAGGTCCTGGTGGCGGCTGCGAACCCGAACTGGGGTGGTGAGCGTGGGGTGTGACGCAGGAAGGTAGCCAGTGCCGGGCGATGGTTGTCCCGGTGTAAACAGGTAGCCCGGATCCGATGAAGAGTTGGGTCCTGTGGGTGAGATGTGATGCGGACCCGGATCGGGGAAGCTGGTGATCCTATGCTGCCAAGAAAAGCATCGACGCGAGGTCTAGTGTTGCCCGTACCCCAAACCGACTCAGGTGGTCAGGTAGAGAATACTCAGGAGATCGAGAGAATCATGGTGAAGGAACTCGGCAAAATGCCCCCGTAACTTCGGGAGAAGGGGGGCCACCCGCTTATACCAACTTGCTTGGGAAAGGGTGTGGTGGCCGCAGAGACCAGTGGGAAGCGACTGTTTACTAAAAACACAGGTCCGTGCCAACACGCAAGTGGATGTATACGGACTGACGCCTGCCCGGTGCTGGAAGGTTAAGAGGAGCGGTGAGGACTTCGGTTCGAAGCTGTGAATTTAAGCCCCAGTAAACGGCGGTGGTAACTATAACCATCCTAAGGTAGCGAAATTCCTTGTCGGGTAAGTTCCGACCTGCACGAATGGCGTAACGACTTCCCAGCTGTCTCCACCATGAACTCGGCGAAATTGCAGTACGAGTAAAGATGCTCGTTACGCGCAGAAGGACGGAAAGACCCCGTGACCTTTACTACAGCTTGGTATTGGTGTTCGGTGTGGCTTGTGTAGGATAGGTGGGAGATTGTGAAGCGGTGACGCTAGTCATCGTGGAGTCGTTGTTGAAATACCACTCTGGTCATATTGGATATCTAACTACGGACCCTGATCGGGTTCTGGGACAGTGCCTGGTGGGTAGTTTAACTGGGGCGGTTGCCTCCCAAAGAGTAACGGAGGCGCCCAAAGGTTCCCTCAACCTGGTTGGCAATCAGGTGGCGAGTGTAAGTGCACAAGGGAGCTTGACTGTGAGACTGACAGGTCGAGCAGGGACGAAAGTCGGGACTAGTGATCCGGCAGTGGCTTGTGGAAGCGCTGTCGCTCAACGGATAAAAGGTACCTCGGGGATAACAGGCTGATCTTGCCCAAGAGTCCATATCGACGGCATGGTTTGGCACCTCGATGTCGGCTCGTCGCATCCTGGGGCTGGAGTTGGTCCCAAGGGTTGGGCTGTTCGCCCATTAAAGCGGTACGCGAGCTGGGTTTAGAACGTCGTGAGACAGTTCGGTCCCTATCCTCTGCGCGCGTTGGAGATTTGAGAGGATCTGACCCTAGTACGAGAGGACCGGGTTGGACGGACCTCTGGTGTGCCAGTTGTTCTGCCAAGGGCATGGCTGGTTGGCTACGTTCGGGATGGATAACCGCTGAAAGCATCTAAGCGGGAAGCCGGCCTTGAGATGAGATCTCCCTACACCTTCGAGTGTGTGAGGCTCCCAGTAGATGACTGGGTTGATAGGCCAGATGTGGAAGTGAGGCGACTCATGGAGCTGACTGGTACTAATAAGCCGACGACTTGATAACACCCCCGCAGCCCGGGACCGGTGACGGTTCGGGTGGGTGGGAGTAAGCGCAAAGCAAATCGTAACGATGAACGCGTCCACTTTGTGGTTCCCAACAGACGGCCACACACCCCCCGCACCCCCCCCTTTACGGGTGCGGGCACGGAGGGGATGTGGTGACATGTTGATAGCGTTACGGCGGCCATAGCGTCAGGGAAACGCCCGGACCCATTCCGAACCCGGAAGCTAAGACTGACAGCGCCGATGGTACTGCAAGGGCGACCTTGTGGGAGAGTAGGACACCGCCGAACACCACCCCAAGAG
>NZ_KZ984023.1 GCF_003569785.1 Leucobacter sp. wl10
GTGAACGCCACCTTCACGGTCAGCTGGGTTCAGCGGTCGTCTCCGCTCAGCCAACAGCGACGCCGAAGAGCAGGCCGATGAGGTAAGTCGCAATCATCGTCGCTGAGCCCATCACCACGTTCCGGAGGATGGCCCGGCCGCGCGGAGCCCCGCCGAGGGCGGCGCTGATCCAGCCGGTGAGGAACAAGCCGATCACCACTGCGACCGCGGCGATCCAGACGCGGTTCTCGCCGAATGGCAAAAGGATCATTACGAGCGGGATGAGCGCTCCCAGCGCGAACGAGACGAATGACGAGACAGCCGCCGCCCAGGGGCTGGTGAACTCTTCGGGGTCGATTCCAAGTTCAACCTCTGCATGGGCTGCGAGGGCGTCCTTCGCGGTGAGCTCGACCGCGACCTGATGCGCGAGGTCGTCCGAGAGCCCACGCTGACGGTAGAGGCCGGCGAGTTCTTCGAGTTCTTCCTGAGGTATGGTCTCGAGTTCCCATTTTTCCTTGGCGATCAGCGCCTTCTCGGTATCGCGCTGGGTGCTCACCGAGACGTACTCGCCTCCGGCCATCGAGAATGCGCCAGCGACCACTGCGGCGATTCCTGCCGTGGCGATCGCGAGAACGTTGTTCGGGGTCGCCGCGGCGACACCGATCACGACGCCAGCGGTCGAGACGATGCCGTCGTTCGCTCCCAGTACCCCGGCGCGCAGCCAGTTGAGTCGCTGGCCGGTGCCCCGGTCGTGAGGTTCGCCGGGATGGGCTTGGGGTGCTGTTTTTCTAGCCATGGCTCGGTGCCTCCATAGTGATTCTCAGTGGGTTCGCTGGCTCTCTCGGCCTGTCAGCGGTGTGCGCTGTGCGCCGCCCGCGTTGGCTCGCGATGCCTTGAGTTTGCGCTCGGCGCGCGGGCCGACGGCGCGCAGCGCGCCCAGGATCGCGACGAGGTCGACGACTTCTTGGAGCCAGGCCCCGATCAACGCTGGAAGGAACCCGAACGCTGCGACGAGCATGAGACCCACGCTGATGATGATGCCGAGCCAGATGCTCTGGAGAGCGATCCGCACCGTGTCCTTTCCCACGCGTACCGCCAGGGGGAGGGAAGTGAGGGTTTCGTATCGGTTCACGATGTCGGCGGACTCGCTCGCGGCGGTCGCGCCGCGAGCTCCCATCGCGAAGCCGATATCGGCTGCGGCGAGTACGGGGGCGTCGTTGAGGCCGTCGCCGACCATGATGAGCGGTCTGGGCTGCACCGTGCTCACGATGCGTACTTTGTCGGAGGGCCGGCACTCGGCGTGCACCTCGTCGATGCCGAGGCTCGCGGCGATCGGTTCGGCTGTGGCTGCCACGTCGCCGGTGACCATGAGCGTGCGTTCGATCCCGAGTCGCTGCAACTCTCCGAGCGCCTGCGCAGCCTCGTCTCGTGTCTGGTCGCGCATCACGATCGCGCCCGCGAAGCGGTCGTCGAGGGCGACGTAGATTGCGAGTTCACCGGGCTCCAGCGGGGCGAGCGCGAGGGCCGGGGCGAACTCGCGGAGCCAGGAGGGCTTGCCCACCCGCACCGTCGTCGCCGCATCCTCCGCGTTGTCGGATGCGAACTCCGCGGCGACGCCGTTGGTGGCGATCTCCTCGGCTCCGAGCGCGTCCAGCAGCGGGTATCCGTGCTGCTTGGCCGCCACGACGACGGACTCTGCGAGTACGTGGGACGAGTACACCTCGGCCGATGCGGCGAACCGGAGCACGCTCATCTCGTCGAAGCCGGGCTCGGCAAGGATGCGTTCGAGCGCGGGCCGCCCGGTCGTGATGGTGCCGGTCTTGTCGAACGCGGCGGAGCGTACCCGCGAGAGCTGTTCGAGAGTGCCGCCGCCCTTCACGATGAGCCCGAAGCGCGCAGCTCGGCTCATGCCGCCGAGGAACGCGACCGGTGCGGCGATCAGCAGGGGGCACGGGGTCGCGACCACCAGCACCTCGGCGAATCTGACCGCCTCCCCGCTGGCCACCCATGCAACGCCCGCGATGACGAGCGAGAGTACCGTGAACGGCACCGCATAGCGATCGGCGAGCCGCACCACTTTCGCCTTGCTGCCCGCGGCCTGCTCGACCAGACGCACGATCTGCTGGTACTCGCTGTCTGAGGCGAGCGCGACAGCCCGCATCGTGACCGCACTCGCACCGTTCACCACTCCGCTGGAGACGCGCTCGCCCGCCACGCGCTCGACCGGCAGGCTCTCACCCGTGAGCGAGGATTCATCGAGCACAGCATGCTCTGACACGAGCACCGCGTCGACCGGTACGAGCGCGCCGGGCCGTACAAGCAGCAGATCGCCGACCTCGACGGCTTCGACCGGCACGTCCTCGGCGACCGCCTCGAGGGTTGAGCGGCCCGCCGGGGCGGCCTCGTCGCGCAGCAGCCTGGTGGCCTGCTGCGGGGCTTTGCGCAGCAGCGCGGTGAGCTCGCGCTTGGAGCGGTTCTCAGCGTAGTCTTCGAGGGCCGCGCCGCCGGTGAGCATGAGCACGACCACGAGCGCGGCCCACGGCTCACCGACGAGCACAGCCGCAGTGATCGCGGTGACCGCGAGGATGTCGAGCCCGGCGTGGCCTTTGAGGAGCTGGCGGATCATGCCGACCGCCTCCCACGCTGCGATCGCCAGCGCATACGCGCCGACGAGCCACGGGGCGGTTTCTCGGGCAGGGGTGGTGAGCAGGATCAGGCCGACCATCGCGATCAGCAGGGTCGCGAACACCAGCGGATACGCCTTGGCTGCGGCAGAAACTCGTCTCACGCTGCAAGCTTCCCAGCTCGCGGGCGTCGGCGCATCGCAGGCGGGCCTTGCCTCAGCATGCTTCGGTCTCGGCCGAGGGCGTGGTTCAGAGCAGCAGCGCCCCCAGCCCAGCAGCTCCCAGCACCACCGCCCAGGCGGGAGCCTTCCACGCGGTCAGTGCGACGAATGCCACTGCGACGATTACGAGAGAGTGCGGTCCGGTGACGCCCTCGTTGAACACCGGATCGTACAGGGCCGCCGCGAGCAGGCCGACGACTCCCGCATTCACGCCCTTCAGCGCTCGCTGCACCCTCGGGGCTCGGCGCAGCCGATTCCAGA
>NZ_KZ984024.1 GCF_003569785.1 Leucobacter sp. wl10
TCAGGGTGTTGCGACAACCAATTGAATCCGCCCTGCGCACGCAGGTCGTAGAGCTCCTCAATGCGCCCGGTGTCCACGTTGCAGTCCGCCTCCCCGACCGCGGCAGCAACCTCCGCCTCCTTGCCGAGGTCGGTGTACTCAGCACTCATGTATCCGCTGGTGGGGTCCAGGACGATGGATTTCTCCTCCATGCACTGCTTGAAGCTCTCGGTGGCCGCTTTGCCGACCTTGGATTGCTGCGCGAGCTCGGCGGAGTTGCCGAGGATTCGGTCGGCGAGCGTCAGCTCGTTAAGGTCCTCGGACAGCGGCCCGAGGACGTCGTCTGCGGCCGCCTGTTCGTTGCAGGTGGTCAGCGCGTTGTTGAAGTCCACGCCCTGGTCCACGGTCGTCGTGCGGGGGACGCCGCGTGTCTCGTCGAGCATCGTGCCGAGCCGCGCGGCGCCTGCGCGGTCCCACAGGCCGAAAATGCGGTCCTCCTGCGGCTGGAGGGAGTCCCAGTCGACGGAGGTGAGTCCGTCGTAGGTCTGACTTGCGGCTGCCATGCAGTCGGTGATGAGTCTCTCGCGCGCTTGCGAGAAGAGGACGAGGGTTTCGAAATCCATGTTTGTGAGGTACTCCGAGATCGGGGTGGTGGCGGTGCCGGTGTCGAAGTCCAACTCCGCCTTCACATCCGCGAAACTCTCGGCCGACACCTCTGGGAGTGTGGCTGTGGAGTCGGTGATCTCGGGTTCCTCCGCGGCGCATGCCGTGAGCGTGGGAAGTGCGAATGCGACGGGGACGATCAGGCTCTTGAGCAGCATCCGGCGTCGAGCCGGACGCCGGATGCTGAGCTCTGGGTGAACTGTAGTCATTCGGGGCCTGTCTTTCATCGGTGGGAGGGGTCAGAGGTGTGCCGCGTGATGGGCCGGGACTGGCTCTACCTCGTATTGCTCTCTGGTGGCAGTAGCGTTCATAAATGGTTGTCTGGTGGTCGCTCCTCGGGACGCGAGAGGCGGGCGACACCTCGACGTGCGGTGCGTTGACCGCTCGCCTCGATGTCGCCCGCCTCCGTTCAGAGCGCGAGCTCAGGCGGACCTGGTCAGTAGACGCTGGAGGTCCGATTGTCCCAGGTGCCTCCGGACGGGAAGGACCACGAGCTCAGGTCGGGCGATCCCAGGGTGAAGCCGACCGACGCGTAGCCGGTGTAGTTCACGAATTGGTACAGCGTGGCAACATCGCCACCGTTGACCTTCAATGACGAGGTCTTGTTGTCGAAACTGCCGAGATTCGGCTTGTAGCCGTTCCCCGCGTTGTAGATGGTGCCGCCGTAGTTCTTGTACTGGTACAAGTTGATCGCGGCGTTCGCCGGCGACGCGGCCGCGACCGCACCGACGACGAGCGCGGTGGCGGCGAGGCCGCCGATCGCGGCCTTCTTGATCTTTCCGAACATGATGATTCCTCACTCTTGAGAGCCATGAAGAGATTGCCGACGCCCGTAGCGACGGCGCAGGCAGGCGCGTCTGAGCACCAGCCCCGGGGACGAGGCGTCAACCACCTCGGTAGGAGATACCGGCCCGGACGCCTCATTGCGTCGGTGCTCGTCGCTCGCGCCGCACGGTATCTCGACATGCGCTGGGCCATGCTGGTCCTCTGAGCCTGCCTCCTCTGCACCGCAGCGGACGGAGATGTCCGCATGACATCACGTTACCTCCGCGGATGTTACGAATCAAGCTCATTCTTGGACTTCGCACAAACGGGTTGTGGCTGGCTCCCTGCCACCCATCATGACCCCGGCATCGGACTATTGCTAACGTGAGCGTCCATAGACCCTCCAGCACCGCGATGACCCGGGTCTGGTCGTGTACGACCTCGACGGCGTCATCACCACCAAAGACACGTTCGCCAGCATGCTGACTCGGCGCCTACTCGCGTCTCCATGGCGGCTCGTGCGAGCACGAACCGCCGTCATGAGCTGGGCGCGCAGCACGCAGACGGAGGACAAGGCCGCTGCGGCCCGCGAGATCACCGAGATCACCCTCAGCGGGATGGGGCACTCCGAGTACGTCGCCCACGTGGAGGCATTGGGCGCCCGCCTCGGCGGCGACCCGCGATGGGTTCGATCATCAACTGTGGATCGGATCAAGCGTCAGTATGAATCCGGTGCGCGGATCGTCATCGCCACCGCCACAGAGGAGACCCTCGCGAGCGCCCTGCTGAAACGAGCACAGGTGCCCCACCACAACCTCTCCGCGTCGCAAGTCGCTGAACAGCACGGTGGGGTGGCCATCGTCGACCACCGCATAGTACAAAGGAAGGCGGATGCGCTCCTGGAAGCCGGAGTACCCATGCAGAACGCGGAGTTCGTCACCGATTCTATGGCGGATCTACCGACAGCGCGCCTTGCGAGGCATGTCGTCATTATCGGCGCCTCAGCGCGCACACACCGCGAGTACAGCGAGGCAAGGCATCTGGCTACCTGAGGACTTGGATAAAAAGCTCTCGGACGCGTGGCGCGCAGGAGGGGCTCCATGGGCCTGGAGACAGTCGGCCCACTGGGCATGTGAGGAAGCCTCCAGAAGCGGGTGGGAGACCTCAGTGGGCGCGGACGTCGCGCTACGCCTTCAGTCGCGGATGGCTCTCTATGTCGACCACGTCGAGGGCAAGATCGACGAGGCCCTTCGTCCAACAGACAGCCACTGACCGTCCGGGCATGCCGCCAGCCCCTTCGGAGGCGCGCATCCAGCACCCCGGTTGCTCGGCACAAGGGCCGCCCCATTGAGGAGAAACATCGTATTGGCTGCGAATCGGGCGTCCGGAATGCTCCTCCCGCATCACCGCCGCCACCGCGCTCATGCTCGTGCTCCCGCCGCTGAACAAGATCGATGCCCTCGCCTCTTGGTCACCGACGACGCTCCTGGCCACGCCCGGCGCCGGACGCGCCGACCTTGCGGCACCAGCCCAGCAGCCCCACGCCCCCAGCTGAGTAACACCTGACTTAGGTCATTGATTCGCGATTTCTTGGGGCACTAAATGATGTTGAGCGGAGTGGTTTGGTAGTGGTCGTGGGTC
>NZ_KZ984025.1 GCF_003569785.1 Leucobacter sp. wl10
ACGTAATTCCGCCACGACTCACGAAACCCCCACGACAACGTTCCACCGGTCACCGGCCTCGTCGACTGGACGACCGGAGCCCCGGACGCGTCTGCAGGATCCGGCCCGACCGGAGCGGGGGCCTCCACGGGCTCCGCGACCGCCTCCTCCTCGGCTCCCGCGTTCCCCGCCGATCCGGCCGGATCGCCCTTCGAAGGATCAGCGCTGACCGCCTCCTCGGGGGCGACGGGCGGATCCTGAGCGACCGCCTCCTGCGGGGCCCCGGCCTGTTCAGCCGGCACCTCCGACGACGGTTGCTCGGCGAAGGCCGCCGGCGCGACGAGCATCGATCCGCCGATCATCAAAGCGGCGATGGCAGCCGAAAGGAGCGCGCGCGCTCGCGTGCGTGAAGCCATAGAAGTCACCCTCCCGAGATCCCCTGGGTCGTTCGCCGGTCCAGAGGTGAGGCCGCAGGGCCGAAGTAAGGGCACCCTTACCAAGTCACTCATCCAGTATTCCGGACTTCATCAGATGTTGCAAGCCGAGCCCGAGGCCGACGCGCACAGCGCAGCGGCAGCGCAGCGGCAGCGCAGCGGCGGCCCGGCCAGATCCCGGGCGGAAGACGGGTCGGCGCCCCGCATGCGGCGGGGCGCCGACCTCGCTCACAGCCGCCGCTGACCGGAGGTCACCGGTTCGCAGTCGCACGACGGCGGGCGAGCATGATGCCTCCGCCGAGCACCAGGAGCGCGAGACCGGCGCCGAGGCCGAGCTCGAGGCCCGGGCCGCCCGTCGTGGCCAGCGCCGCCTTCGCACCGCCGGCCTTCGGGTCGCCGGCCTTCGGGCCGCCACCGGTACCGGCGCCGCTGTTCGTGGGCTCCTCCTCGACACCGCCCACGCCGTCGCCGCCGGAGACGGTGATCACGAGGGTATCGGAGACCGAGTCCGAGTAGGCATCGCTGCCGGACGCGAAGGATGCGACGATCCGGTTCTCTCCCAGGGCGAGATCCGCGGTGACGCGCGCGACGCCGTTCTCGACCGCGACCGTGCCAATCGCCTCGCCGTTGTTGGTGAAGGTGACCTCACCCGGCGCGGCGTCGGGCGACACCGTCGCGACGAACTCGACGTTCTCGCGGCTGCTCCCCTCCTTCGCCGAGGTGCTGAGCCCGGTCGTGGTGCGCACGAACTGGGTCACCTCGAACTGCGCGGATGCGCTGACCTCGCGCGCCGGGTCGCTGAGCGTCACGGTCTGCTCGCCGACCTCGAGGTCCTCGGGTACCGTCCACCGGTAGGCGGCGACGCCGTCGGCGTCCGCGGTCACGGTGCCGAGCTCCTCGGAGCCCCGCGCGACCGATACCTCGGTGCCGGGGCGGAACGGCGCCGCTGAGAACGTCACGGTGTCGCCCTGCTTCACAGAGCTCGTCGCCTCGCCCTTCGAGTCGAGCACCTCCGCGGTAGGGGTCGCCGCCTCGTAGCTCCAGCTCAGGCCGAGAGCCGCCGGGGCCTTCTTGACGTCGCCGCCCGCACCGCTCGCGTAGTAGAACGAGCGGATCATGGAGGGCACCTGCAGGATGAAGGCGTTCGACCAGGCGTCGCCCCGAGCGTTCACCGGATCGGCGCTCCAGTCGGCCGACCAGGTGCCCGGCGCGGTCGTGTTCGCGTAGGCGAGCTCGACGGAACCGTTCACGGCGTCCCGAGCGAAGTCGATGCCCTCGGCGTTCGCGATCTCCGCGACGACGACCGGCTCGGAGGTGTCCTCGTCGAGAGTGCCCTCGCCTGAGCGCACACCGGCGATCCAGGCGCCGTTTCCGGATCCGTCGATCACCAGTTCGGGGTTCACGAGTTCAACCCACTGCCCGTTGGCGGGGAAGAAGCTCTGGTAGGCCTCGACGCGCAGCGTGCCCTGGAACGCGATGCTGGTGCAGTTCTCGGAGCGGGTGGCGACGCCCTCGCTCAGCACGAAGTCCTCGCCGTCGACCGCGACATTGCCGCCGCCGAACTTCTCCCAGCCCTCGGAATAGGCGCTCCAGCCCCAGGTCGCGGTGACGCCCGTGAGCGTCTCGCCGCCGCTCGGGGTGCAGACCCCGGTCTGCGCCGGATCCACCACGCCGTAGTTGGTGATGGTGGTGGTGCCGCGCGCCGTGCTCGAGAGCAGGGTCTCGCTGCGGTCGTAGCCGTTGTCGGAGGTGAACACGGCGCGGATCTTGTGGCCACCGGCCGCGAGGTTGGCGGTGGAGAGCTTCGCGGTGCCGTCGCTCACGGCCGCGGTGCCGAGCGAGCGCTCGGAGCCGCCGGCGGGGGTTTCGAAGAACTCGACGGATCCCGTCGCCGCGGCCGGCGTGACGGTCGCGGTGAACGCCGCCTCCTCGCCGAGCGCGATCGGGGCCGCAGGCTCGACGGCGAGGCTCGTGGTGGTCGCGGCGTCGGCGAGACGCACGTTGATCGTGACCGCCGCGGCCTCGGACGCCTCGTACCGCTCGGGATCGGACGGGGTGAAGCGCGCCGTCACCGTGTTCGCGCCGACCGGGAGATCGCTGGTCGTCAGGGACGCCGTGCCGTTCTCGACCTTCACGGGCTCGCCCAGGTCGCCGCCGGCGGCGCCGTTGCCCGAGGCGAAGGTGACGGTTCCCTCGGCGTCGGCCGGGGCGACCGTGGCGGTGAGCGTCACGTCGTTCTCGTCGGTCACGTCGGTCGCGGAGGCCGCGAGCGTGGTGGTGGTCGGTGTCGCCGGGGTCTCGACCTCGAAGCTGAAGGTGACGGGGTCGGTGGCCGATCCCGCGGGAT
>NZ_KZ984026.1 GCF_003569785.1 Leucobacter sp. wl10
ACTCATGAAAACCGCCGGACCCCACACACCGTTCACCGGACAGACCCCGGTTTCGCTCGTGATCGGCGTCGTCAAGAAGTCATCCAGGATGAGTACATCGCAGGAATGAAGGTGCTCAAGGAACTTCAGCCTGGCGGGATCTTGATGCTGGTAGACGGCGAGCTGGTTCGCGAGGTCATCGAGGCGATAGTAGGCGGCCGTGTAGTCGCGCCGGCAGGCCGCGTTCACCAGTGCTTGCGCGAGATACGACTTTCCCACGCTCGATGAGCCAAGAATGAGGAGGTTTGTGGTCTGCTCGACCCAACGACAGGCTGCGAGTCTCGCGACCACGTCTCGATTCAGGGTGCGCCCGTCGAGGGAGTGGACATCTTCGACGCAGGCGGCAGGGTTTGGGGCGCGGGACGCTTTCAAGAGTTTCAACATGCGCCGCTCGCCCCGAGCCTGGGCCTCTTTCTCGAGCGCGTGCCGGATCTTCTGCGAGAACGACCAGGTATCGCAGGCGGGGTCGTTCGCGATCTCGATCACGGCCTCTCCGAACGCGGTCATGCGGAGCTTTGTGAACAGGGGCATGTCGTCGAGGGTGAGGTGCTGCTCGATCATCACGCCTCCTTCGTTCCGCGGCGGGTGAGGGCGTCGAGGCTGAATGCTTCCGCACCCGCGAGATACGCGCCACTCGTGTCCCGGCCGGCTGGCCGCTGTGATGACGGTGATGGTGATCGCCGTTCGGCCCCGGGAATACTGCGGGGACGTTCATCATGCTCAGCCCGAACAGCGGTGAGGGCATGTTTCACTGCCGTATAGGTGATCTGCCGATGCTCGTCGGCGATCACGCGCTGGCAGGCCTGCTCAAGAAGGAGCCGGTTCCCGTTCTTCGCAAGGTCGAGGATATTCAGGCACGATCGGAACCCTTGCGCTTCGATCTTGCGGCCGTCGAGGAGCCGCTCGACCGCGGTCACCGTGCCAGGGCCGATCTTCGCGGCCTGTCTCGTGAAGTAGGCGCGCGTCCAGAGCCCAGTCGTGTCGGTGAGATACGCGGGCGCATGCTCGGGGTTTGTGACGTACCCGTTCCGGCGCCCGCTCACCTGATGCTTCGCGACGACTTCGCCGGCTGCGAGGACATCGAGCCCGCTGCCGATGATGCGCACATCGACCGTGAGGCCGGCGAAGTCGTACGGGACAGAATATTTGATGGTGTCGATCTGGATATGCCAATCACGGTGAACTTTCGCTTTGCGCCACACCACCGGCTCCCACCTCCGCGCCGGGAGATCGAGGAGCTCTGATTGTTCGAGTTCCTGAAACCATGCTCTTCGGCTGCGCTGCTCGCCCCGGAACGGGGTGCGCTCGTTGATCGTGTCGACCTGCTGCGCGATCGCGGCGTTGAGGTCATCAAGTGAGACGAACACTCGATCGGCGAGGTAGTGGATGACCCAGTTCGTGACGGTCTTCACCCCAGCCTCGACATTGCCCTTGTCGCGGGGCCGATACGCTCGGGCAGGGACCGCGGCGCTCTGGTAGTACTCGAGGAACTCGGCATAGGCCGGGTTCACATCCCGGGCCCGCGATGTGCTCGAGATCTGGTTCGACGCCGTCGACGCGTTATCGGGCACCACGACCAAGGGCACGCCGCCGAGGTATTCGAACGCGCGTCGGTGACAATCCAGCCAGGCCGGCATCTTCTCATCGAGCGTTCCATAAGCGAACACGAGCCCCGAGTACGGCAGCGTCGCGACGAATACCGACACCCTGGTGTGCTGGCGCGTGATCGGGTCGGCGAGCTGCATCGGGGTGCCAGCCCAGTCGACTTGCAGCGTGTGCCCCGGAGCGTGGGTGATCGGCGCGGTCAGATCATGCGTGCGGACGTGCTCGGCAACGAGTTCGCAGAACCGGTCGTAGCCATAGAACTTCGCATGCGGCGACGCTTCAGTATTAAGATAGCGAGACCAGAGAACTTTCAAGGGTGGCTTCTTGCGCCCGACGCGTGCCGCGACAATCTTGTCGATATCGACGAGCACGAACTCGCTCGTGACACTACGGCGCCCGTCTGAGAAGAGCCGGTCGAGGTCTTCGCTGCTGAGCGCGTCAAGCTGTTCGGGCGTGGTGACGCTTTCTGCATCCAGTACTCGGCGGGCTTTCGCGATCGCTCGATGTGAGCACTTCGCCCGCGCCTCGATCTGCCGGTAAGGTACTGCTGGTGAACCGCCGGGGGTTTGGTGCCGCTGTTATGCGGGGCAC
>NZ_KZ984027.1 GCF_003569785.1 Leucobacter sp. wl10
CAGGCGGGTATCCGGCTCGTGGGATCGCTGCCCGACGAGCTGCAGGATCGCGGCTACGGCTTCTACGACGAGTGGCAGCGCGTCACTGCGACCCTGATCCGCGAGGGCGTCGAGGACGGCTCCGTCACCTCCGAGCGGCAGGTCTCCGAGCTCGCCGAACTGCTCAACGAGGTGTTCGTGGGCGCGCAGGTGCTCGCCGGAATCGGTGAGAGGTGGAAGTCGCTGCCCGCGCGCGTGCGGCGTGCACGGCCGCTGCTGCTCTCGCTGCTCGCGCCGACCGCTACGGGCTGAGCGGCGGCGGCATCATGCACGCGGCGACCGTCGCGCCGGAGCTCGCGCACAAGGCCGACCATCGCAATCTGTGGCTGGTCGGGGTCGAGGCCCGCGGCACGACGACGATCACGTTCCGCTTCCGCATTCCCCGCCGGGTGCGCCCCGGCCTCTCGGAGTACGTGGAGGTGCAGCGGCAGGCGACTCACGCCTTCGCCCACCTGCACCTGGGGGTGCCGCTCGACAGCCGGGCGGTGCTCTCGTCCGCGCAGACGTGCATCGGCGTCGTCCGCGCCGCGCTGCCGTCCACCGGCAGCGTCTCGGTGCGCGCGAACATCGAGGGGCGGGCGGCTCGGGGCGTCGTCGACATCGACGTCGGTTTCCGATTCACCGTCGATGGCTCCGCCGAGGGGAACGGGCCGGGAGACCCGGGGCTCGGGATCGGCGAGGGGCGGATCACCGGCAAGTACCTGCCGCCGCGCCTCTACGCGCGCCTCCGCGCCGCGGAGGCCCGAGACGACGCCTCGGCTGAGGCGGGAGTCTTCGGGCAGACCGGACAGGTGATCGAGGAGCTCGCGATCGAGCCCGACAACCCGATCCTGGCGGATCACGAGACGGACCACATCAGCGGCATGGCGGTCGTCTGCGCGGCCGAGCGTCTGGCGGCGAAGTACTTTCCGGCGCGGAGGCTGCGAGAACTCACCACGCGGTTCTTCGCGTTCATCGAGAAGTCGGAACCGGCGCATGTCGTGCTGCAGGCTGCCGGGGACCGCATCGCGACGACGGTGACGCAGGGCGGGAGAGTGCGTGCTCGAGTGGAGGGCGGCTTCGCAGCCACGGGCGGAGAGGAAGCGGCATGAGCGGAACACGGGCGGAGAGCGGGGAGCGGCCGGTCGACCTCGCGGTGGTGACGGGCGCGACGGGCGGGATCGGCGCCGCGGCGTGTGCGGCGCTGAGCGAGTCGGGCCACGCCGTTCTGGCGCACTACGGCACGCGCACCGACCGGGCGCGTGAGCTGCAGCGGAGCGTGGAGGCGCAGGGCGGCCGATGCCACCTGGTGTCGTCGGATCTCGGCACCGACGAGGGCGTCGGGACCGTGGTCCGGCGCGTGCGGCAACTCCTGGAGCAGCAGTATCCGCGCTACCGCCTGCGCGTGCTCGTGAACAATGCCGCGAAGCTGCTCAGCCCGTCGTTCGCCGATACGGCTCCCGGTGACTTCGACGCCTACTTCGCGGTGAACGCGAAGGCGCCGTTCTTCCTCTCGCAGCAGCTGGTGGAGCTGATGCCGGCGGGCGGGTCCGTCGTCAATCTCTCGTCGGCGTCGGCGCACTTCTCCAGCCCGGGCGATATCGCCTACGCCATGAGCAAGGCGGCGATCGAATCGCTCACGAAGAACATGGCCGAGGCCGTCGCCGCGCGGGGCATCCGGGTGAACGCCGTGATCCCGGGCTTCACCCAGAACGGTCATCCCGGCTTCGAGATTCCGGCCGTGCTGGAGTACATGTCGTCGTTCTCGGTGCTGGGCGGAGTCTCGGAGCCGGAGACGGTGGCCGCCGCGATCGCCTTTCTCGCGTCGGACGCGGCCAAGCGCACGACGGGAGCGCTGCTCGACGTGACCGGGGGCAGCATCCTCGGCGCGCGCGGATCCCGCGCTCATTCCATGAAGGATCTGCTGTAAGCGTGCGCATCGGGCGCTCATCGCGGATTCGACTATGCCTGATCAGGCGCGTATGGGAGAATCTCACTCGCGACCGAGATGCGGTCGTGGAGGCCCGAGGGAGAACGCCGTGGAACGAGTGAGCGGAGCGCGTCGCAAGCAGCAGCGCGGGATCAAGACCCGCACGACCCTGCTGGAGGCGGCCGGTCGGGTGTTCTCGCGC
>NZ_KZ984028.1 GCF_003569785.1 Leucobacter sp. wl10
AATCATGAGTTGACAACTATAGGAGCATCAACGCGATGGCTGAGGCGGTCAACAATCTCTACAAGACCGAGCTTATTCGTCAGCAAGGGCCATGGCGGACCGTTGAGCAGGTCGAGCTCGCGACCCTTAAGTACGTGTGGTGGTGGAACCATGAACGACTTCACGGGGAACTCGACATGCGCACCCCGGCCGAAGTCGAGCAGGCATACTACGCTGAGACCGAGACGCTTCTGTCACCAACCGGCTGACAGGAAAACCGGTCGGAACTCAAACCAGGCCAATTCAACCCATCCCCACACTCTGATGTTGCACTTCAAACTAGAACGTGGGGAAGTGCAAAGTACTGCTCCCTGCTTAGTAAGCATGGCGTGAAAACCGAAATTGAACGAGAAGGAGCGAGGGGTTCACATGGTCGCAACGAAGGGCAAGATTTCACTCGTCGGGTCCGTTTCGCTCGGCACCGGAGTGATGATCGGGGCGGGAATCTTTGCGCTCGTCGGGCAGGTCGCGGGCTTCGCCGGAGACTGGTTTCCGCTCGCGTTTCTGCTCGGCGCGATTGTCGCCGGTGTCAGCGCCTACTCGTACACGCGATATTCAAGCGTGAACCCCTCTGCGGGTGGTATTGCGATGCTACTGAAAGATGCGTACGGACCGGGGGTCGCTGCGGGATCGTTTACCCTGTTCATGTACGTCTCAATGGTGGTCGCGGAAAGTCTCCTCGCCCGCACCTTCGGAACTTACCTGCTGCGCCCATTTGGCCTACAAGACTCTGCAATTCTCGTCCCCCTCCTGGGCGTGCTTGCGATCGTGGCAGCAGCCATCGTGAACTTGCTCGGTAATAAGCTCGTTGAAGGATCCGCGACCACGACTGCGATCATCAAGATCGTGGGCATCGCACTGCTCGCTATAGCGGGACTCGTCGGTGCTGTCGCATCAGGATCCGGACTCTTCGCCCAAAGCTCAGGCGAGGCCCCCGATATCGTCGGACTGCTCGCCGGAACGGTCCTGTGTGTGCTCGCCTACAAAGGGTTCACCACCATAACCAACCAAGGTGACGACATTCAGGACGCGAAAAAGAACATTGCGCGCTCGATCGTCATTTCCCTGGCGGTCTGCACGGTCCTCTACATGCTGATCACCGTCTCGGTAGAGTCCAGTATTGGGGCCGCAGGCGCGGTAAAAGCGCGTGATTATGCGTTGGCTGCGGCAGCCGAACCGCTCTTTGGCTCGTGGGGTATCGGAATCACGGTGGCGATCGCCGTTGTCGCCACACTGTCCGGGCTGCTGGCCAGTCTGTATTCGGTATCACGCCTCTACGGAATGCTCCAAGACATGCGCCAGACGCCGTCACTGCCTGCGCGCGTCCCGCAACAGCCGCTGATCATCACGGCTGGGCTCGCGATTATCGCCACAGCCTTCCTGGACCTCACTCAGATCGCATCGATGGGAGCGTTCCTCTACCTCGCAATGGACATCGCGGTGCAATGGGGCGTGATTCGGCACCTCCGGACAAAAATCAAGGCAAAGCCGTGGGCACCGCTTCTCACAATATTGCTCAACTTCTCGATTCTGATTTCCTTCACGATTCTTAAAGTGCAAAGCGATCTTCAAACCGTAATTGTCGCTGCAGCGGTTGCGACAGCCGTTATCGTCGGCCAGGTGATCGTTATGCGGGTGAGAGCAAAAGAGGAGACGAATTAGAGCCGGGAGTCCTAACTCTGAGGCCTCGCCGATGTCGGAGCCTCGTGCTGTCTCGGTTCCCAGAGCACTGATCCAATTACGGATTTCGTCTTCACCTTCAACGTTGCGGTGCCTGTAGCTCGACCCAATAGCTATCCGTGAATTGGCCTGGGTTTAGTTCCGATCTGTATATAAGGATGGAACTACGATGCCAAGCAAATACGACCCCGAACTTCGTCAGCGTGCGCTCCGCATGCTTGCCGAGGCCCGCCCCGAATTTGAATCGCTGACCGCCGCTTGCCGACACGTCGGCGGCCTCCTTGGAGTGAGCCCGGAGACGGCGGATTCAATTGGTTGTCGCAACACCCTGATGA
>NZ_KZ984029.1 GCF_003569785.1 Leucobacter sp. wl10
CTTGCGAGATCGGGTAAAAACAGACTGACAGTCGATGGAGCGGGCGAAGGCTCCGAGGTACTCGCCGTTCACGGTCAACCCCGTGATGTCCGGTGCAGCGCCGAACGGGCGCAGCACCGGCCCGAGGGCGAGCAGGTCGAGCCGGTAGTCGGCGCTGCCGCCGGCCTCCCGTCCCGCCTCCAGGAACACGTCGTCGACGAAGGGCACGACGAAGATGGCGCCCGCAAGGCCTGCTGCACCGGTGAGTACGCGTGCTCTCCGGGACAGTCCGGGAAGGACGAGGATCGACAGGGCCACCGTGATCACGAGCGTCACGAGGCCGATTCGGCTCAGCGTCAGCACGACGGCAGCGGCGATGATCAGCAGAAGTGCCAGGCGGAGGATCAGCCGCCACCTCGCGGCGAGCACGAAGGCGGCGCACATCGAAAGCGTCGCGCCGAGCGCGATCGAGTGGCCGAAGGCGCCTTCCGCGCGGAGGAGCCCGCCACGCGGCTGGAGCGGGGCCCAGACGCCGTAGAGGCCGGAGTCGCCCGCCGGGATGAGGGCGAAGGGATTGAACGACGAGATCGACTCCAGCAGAGCCAGGAGCGCCGCGGCGACGGCGGTCAGGGCGACCGTTCGCACGAGGAACTCCAGGCTGACCCTGGCCAGGACGAGTCGGCCCCAGACGTACGGGAGCATCCATTCGGAGAGCGCGATCACCGCTCCTGAGAGGGAGACGAGTCCCAGCGCGTACTGTGCGACGATGAGCAGCGCGAACGCCGCCATGACGCCGTCGGCGGGCGAGAGCTCGACCGACCTCGAGCACGTCGCGACCGCGAGAACCGTGACCAGGGTGATCGCCGACCAGTAAGGCCCGATGTTCACCCCGACCCACACGGGCACGAAAAAGAGGACGCCCAGCCAGAGCGCGACCGTGAGGCGCGGCGCGGCTCGCAGCACGAGCAGCGCGACGATCGCTGCGGCGAGGCCGCCGATGGCCATGATCACGGTAGTCTCGCCTCCAATGCTCGCCTACTCGACCTTCCCGACCTGGAACCGGTCGAAGGCGACCAGAAGCGGGCTCGTGGAGGTGCCGGTGCGGTTCGCCCGCAGGCCCACGACGCCGTCCGCCTGAAGCGCGGCGTCGCCGTCCTGCGCCGCGATCTGCCAGTTCGCGGGCTCCGCGCTCCCGGCCTTCCACAGCTTCGCGCGCAGCTGCGTCGACTCGGTGCCGGTGACCTCGAGCTTCAGCGTGAAGGCGTCGCCGGCCGCATAGGTGAGGCCGGACAGCGTAGATGTTTGGAGCACCGTGGAGCCGCGCTGGGCGACCAGCCACACGGTGCCGCCCGGTCGCAACCAGGCTTGGACCAGGTAGGAGCCCGCTCCCGTATCGCGGGCGACCGCGCCGATGTACGCACCGCCCGTCTCCGGGGCGGCATCCGATGAGAAGTCGACCTCAGCGACGTACTCGCGCACCGGCGTCTGCGCGAGGCGTGCGAGCCGGGTGCTTCCGGCGGGAAGGTTGAGCCGGGCCCTGCCGTCCGAGACCGAGGCCGCGGAGGCCGCACCGCCGGTGATGGTCCATGCCCCGCCGATGCCCGCACTGCCCCACGACGCGGTCGCGCTGCGCTCGAAGTCGTCCTGGATCAGGAAGTCGGCGGCGGCCGGCTCCTCGACGGTGATCTCGCGCGTGGTGGTTCCCGTGGCTCCCGCATCGTCCGTGACGGTCAGCGTGATCGTGTACGAACCGGGGGCCGTGTAGGGGTGCGACGCCGTGGCGCCCGAGCCCGCCG
>NZ_KZ984030.1 GCF_003569785.1 Leucobacter sp. wl10
TCAACCAGGCAACCAACACCGGGACACACCACTAGCGTCGTCCCTGGTGGCATTCAGCTCCGCGGCGCAAGCGACCGACGAGCCCTCCGGTCCGCCTGCGGAGAACAAAGTCGACCGCACCATCCGCATCGACGAGCCGGCACCAGTGCCCACTAGGGGCAATCTGGTGAGCCGCGATGTTTCCAGCGCTGGAACGGTGGAGGTGTGGGAGGAAGACGGTGACTTCCTTCCTGTGACACCGGCCCCGGGCGAGTCAGTGCAGGTGGTCTACACAGACGCGGTATCGCTCATCACCACGGAGCCAGTAGCGTCAGAAGGGGTAGCTGCCGCATGCACCAAGTCGCTGACGGCATACGCGCCAAGAAAGGTCGGCAACTTTGCCACCCTTACGGGTTCTGGCACAATCTCGACCGGCTGCTCCTCTGGTGACACCGCAACCGTTGGCCTTTACAACGGTTGGATAATGTACAACAGCGTTTCGTGGTCAGTTGCGAACTCCGGCAACAGAACCAACGCGATGTTCGGCACAACGTGCGCTTCGAGTGCGAGCACTCCGTTGTACGGTATCGCCAGATGGACAAGCGGAGGTTCTGTCTGGGGTCCGACCGCTACCCTGGCCTGCCGTCCGTAGAATGGTGACATGAAGGCCTAGAAGCACCCGAGTAGAATTTGTTTCGTCAGATCATGGGTACGAAGTACGACGTCGCAGCGGGAATTGTCCTAGCGCCAGTGGCCTACTATGCCGCAAGCCTCGCTTCAGCACTGTGGTTGTCCGGGCAGCAAAGCTTGGTTGTGATCGCAACCTTGATCTCGGTGGTCTTGTTCGCGGGACTGAGCGTAATCTCAAGTCTCCGTGCAACCCTGTCGATGGTTCTCTCCGTTACGATCCTCCTCCTGCTGGCGATAAGTTTCCTGCTAGGGGGAAGTGAATACGCATGGGCCGCACCGCTGCCATTCGACATCGCATCGTTGTTCTTCCATGGAAGTCGCACGCCGATCGTCTTCTGCGTCGCTGCATCCGCGCTCGCAGCAAGTATCATGAAGCTACGATCTCGGAAGAAGACGGTCGCGGCTCTCACTGCCAATGATTCTTGAGACCCGCAAGCAGCTGGCTCGATGCCCCGGTTCGCGCGTGGAGACGAGCTGACCCAAGGGGCGTCTGCTCCGGCAGCTCAGCGGACGCCTCCAGCGCCGCACGTCCCTGACTGATGAACGGTGCCTGCCGCGACAGTTGTACAGTCATCCTTCGATCAGCAGTTGCGGATTGCTGCCGGTCTCGATTGCCTGGACGACCTGCTCGAAGACCGACTGACCGTTCGGCAGCACCAGATAGGCGAGAAACTCCTGTTCGAAGGTCGTGATATTGCTCTCGGCGGCCTTCAGCTTTGCCTTGATCACGAGCCCGAGAGCGCGCCAGCGCTGACGGACCGCCTTCTCATATTCCGTGCGTTGCGTGGAGGACGCGCGAAGCTGTCCGCTCGGGGAGTGCGTGAACTCGCGGTCGCCTTACTGTTGAGCGGAGTGGTTTGGTAGTGGTCGTGGGTC
>NZ_KZ984031.1 GCF_003569785.1 Leucobacter sp. wl10
GGCGGATTCAATTGGTTGTCGCAACACCCTGATGATGGAGGTGTTCAAGAATGGCGACGAAAGATTGGGCCGCGAAAACCGGTGATGCGCCCGAGGTGGTGCGTCGGCAGTGGCGTGCGGATAGGGCGTTACGGCCCCCGATGCGATCTCCTGGTAGACCGGAGCCTTCCCGGTCAGTTCAGCGCGAGTTTTGGCGTCTGATCGCCACTGGGATCACCTCGGCTGAAGCTGCGCTACAGGTGGGCGTGTCAGTGCCAGTAGGTACGAGGTGGTTTCGGCATGCTGGGGGTATGACACCACTGAGTTTGTGCGAGCCCACTGGGCGGTATCTCTCATTTGAGGAACGTGAAGAGATCGGCCTCCTTCGCGCCCGGAACATTGGGGTGCGTGAGATTGCCCGCCAGTTGCGGCGTGACCCTGGAACGATTTCACGTGAGTTACGACGGAACGCAGCCACCCGGAGCGGGAAGCCAGAATACCGGCCGTTGGTCGCGCAATGGAAAGCGCAACAGGCCGCGAAACGTCCCAAAGTAGCGAAGCTTGTGCAGCACGATCATTTGCGGGAGTACGTGCAGGAGCGTCTTTCTGGTGAGGTTCGGCTGCCCGATGGCACCATCGTTACGGGACCCAAAGCCCCGGTATGGAAGGGACTAAATAAGCCGCATCGGCAGGACCGGAAGTGGTTCCTTGGGTGGAGCCCGGAACAGATCTCCGAACGGTTGAAGGTCGATTTCCCCGATGATGAGAGTATGCGTATCAGTCACGAAGCGATCTACCAGTCTCTCTATATCGAGGGTCGTGGCGCGCTGAAGCGTGAACTCGTCGCGGCGCTTCGGACTGGGCGTGCGCTCCGGAAACCGCGGGCGAGGTCGCGCAACACACCGCAGGGGCATGTCACCGCTGATGTGGTGATTTCTGAGAGGCCAGCGGAGGCTGCTGATCGTGCAGTTCCGGGGCATTGGGAAGGGGACCTCATCATCGGGACGAACCGGTCGGCGATAGGCACCCTCGTTGAGCGGAAGAGCCGTTCCACGTTGTTGGTGCATCTGCCTCGACTGGAGGGGTATGGGGAGCAACCGGTGGTGAAGAACGGGCCCGCGCTTGGTGGGTATGGGGCTGTGGCGATGGCCGATGCGCTGACTGTGGCGATGTCTCAGCTACCGCAGCAGCTCAGGAAGACGTTGACGTGGGATCGCGGGAAAGAGCTCTCCGCTCATGCGAAGTTCGCATTCGAGACTGGCACGAAGGTGTTCTTCGCGGATCCGCATTCGCCGTGGCAGCGGCCTACGAACGAGAACACGAACGGGCTCCTGCGACAGTATTTTCCGAAGGGTACTGATCTTTCAAGGTGGAGTGTGGAGGAGCTTGAGGCGGTGGCGTACACGTTGAATAACCGGCCCAGAAAGGTGTTGGGTTGGAAG
>NZ_KZ984032.1 GCF_003569785.1 Leucobacter sp. wl10
CGGTTGCGTCCGCCAGAGTGGTGTATGGATCGCGGTGGCCGCGTCGCTGTGAGTGTGGCGACGGTCACCGTGTGATCCTTCGAGAGAACTCTTCACATCCGTCTTGAAAGGAACCACGACGATGACCGTCGTACCCAGTATCGACCCTGCCCGCTTCCTCGAGGAGCACCTGTCCCAGGCCTCGCCCGATCTGCTGCGGGAGATGCTCGGCACGTTCATCAACGCGCTGCTGTCCGCGGACGCCGACCAGGTCTGCGGCGCCTCCTACGGGGTCGCGTCCGATGACCGTGTGAACCGTCGCAACGGTTACCGGCACCGCGACTTCGACACCCGCACCGGCACGATCGACGTGAAGGTCCCCAAGCTGCGGCAGGGGACCTACTTCCCGGAATGGCTGATCGAGCGCCGCCGCCGCGCGGAGGCCGCGTTGACCACCGTCGTCGCGACCAGCTACCTCCTGGGCGTCAGCACGCGGCGGATGGACGACCTGGTGAAGACCCTTGGGATCACCGGGCTGTCGAAGTCGCAGGTGTCGGAGATGGCGCAGGATCTCGACGAACAGGTCACCGCGTTCCGCACCCGCCCGCTCGATGCCGGCCCGTACTCGTTCGTCGCCGCGGACGCGCTGACCATGAAGGTCCGTGAAGGCGGTCGTGTCGTGAAAGTCGCGGTGCTGATCGCGACCGGAGTGAACGCCGAGGGCTACCGCGAGATCCTCGGCCTGCAAGTGAGCAGCACCGAGGACGGCGCCGGCTGGCTCACGTTCTGGCGCGACCTCGTCGCCCGCGGCCTGAACGGGGTGAAGCTCGTCACCTCCGACGCGCACGCAGGACTGGTCGCCGCGATCGGCGCGACCGTCGGCGGCAGCTGGCAACGATGCAGAACCCATTACGCGGCCAACCTGATGAGCGTGACACCGAAGAGCTCGTGGCCATGGGTGAAGACCCTGCTGCAGACCGTGTTCGACCAGCCCGACCGCAAGTCCGTCCACGACCAGTTCGACAAGGTCCTCGACGCCCTCGAACATAAGCTCCCGCGCTCGTTCGAGCACCTCGAGGCCGCCCGCGAGGAGATCCTCGCGTTCACCGCGTTCGACAAGTCGATCTGGCGGCAGATCTGGTCCAACAACCCCAACGAGCGCCTCAACCGCGAGATCCGCCGCCGCACCGACGTCGTGGGCATCTTCCCCAACCGCGACGCGATCATCCGCCTCGTCGGCGCCGTCCTCGCCGAACAGCACGACGAGTGGGCCGAGCAGCGCCGCTACCTCGGCCTCGACGCCCTCGCCGCAGCCCGCCGCGTCGACGAACCCGACACCGAGGAGGTGCCAGAACCCGACCTGAGAGCCCTCACCGCATAACCTCCATCAACGAGGGATCACACGATCACCGATACACCACGTCCAAGGACTTGACCC
>NZ_KZ984033.1 GCF_003569785.1 Leucobacter sp. wl10
GAGGAGTGCTGATGGGACGACCAGCGGGATGGTTGAAGGAGTTGACGGGGCGTTCGGCGATGATCTCGCCGGGAGCGCCGAAGTCGAGACGTAGCGTCGAACGCCAGTTCTGGAAGCAAGTCGCTGTTGGGATGTCGTCGGAAGACGCGGCCGGGGTGGTGGGCGTGTCTTCCGCGGTCGGCGCTCGCTGGTTCCGACAAGGTGGCGGCATGCCCACCATCACGCTCACGGATCCTGGCGGCCGGTATCTCTCGTTCGCGGAGCGTGAGGAGATCGCGCTGCTGCGGGCCGAGAAGCGCGGGGTTCGTGAGACCGCGCGCAGACTCGGCCGCGACCCTGCGACGATCTCTCGGGAGCTGCGCCGCAACGCGGCGACCAGGGGTGGGAAGCTCGAATATCGGGCCTCAGTCGCGCAGTGGAAAGCGGAGCTGATGGCGCGGCGGCCGAAGGAAGCGAAGCTCGTCACGAACACGCGGCTGCACGACTGGGTACAGGAGCGCCTGGACGGCAGCGTCAGGCTCCCTGATGGGACTGTGATCGACGGGCCCCTCACGGCCGCGTGGCAGGGTCGGAACAAGCCTCACCGGGCGGATCGGAAGTGGTCGACGGCGTGGTCGCCAGAGCAGATCGCGAGACGTCTACCGGTCGAGTTCCCGGATGATGAGTCCATGCGGATCAGCCACGAAGCGATCTACCAGTCGCTGTTCATCGAGGGGCGTGGGGCACTCAAGCGTGAACTCGTCGCGGCGTTGCGGACCGGGCGGGCGTTGCGGAAACCGCGGGCGAGGTCGCAGAGCAAACCACAGGGGCATGTCACCGTTGACGTGGTGATCTCCGAACGTCCTGCTGAGGCCGCGGATCGTGCCGTCCCGGGGCATTGGGAGGGTGATCTGATCATCGGGACGGGCCGGTCCGCGATCGGCACACTCGTCGAACGCTCCAGCCGCTCCACGCTGCTGGTGCACCTTCCGAGGCTGGACGGGTACGGGCAGCAGCCGCGCACGAAGCACGGGCCCGCGCTCAGTGGCTACGGCGCCGTCGCGATGAACGTCGCGTTGACCGCATCGATGAGCACGCTCCCGGAGCAGTTGCGGAAGACGCTGACCTGGGATCGCGGGAAGGAGCTCTCCGAGCACGCCCAGTTCGCCCTGGACACCGGCACGAAGGTGTTCTTCGCCGACCCGCATTCGCCCTGGCAGAGGCCGACGAACGAGAACACGAACGGGCTGCTGCGGCAGTACTTCCCGAAAGGCACGGACCTGTCCCGGTGGACCGCTGAGGACCTTGCGGCCGTCGCCTACACGCTCAACAGCCGGCCACGGAAAGCGCTCGGCTGGAAGACGCCAGCGGAAGCCTTCGCCGAGCAACTACGATCAATCGGACAAGCCGGTGTTGCGACGACCGGTTGAATCCGCCC
>NZ_KZ984034.1 GCF_003569785.1 Leucobacter sp. wl10
GTGGCTCATCGTAAATGGGGGTGTAGGTGCGGCCTGAACCCTCCGGCCTCGAGCAATGATCTCGCGATGTAGTGGGCCAGGTTCCGAAACCCCAACGCGGAACCTCGGAGGTGCTCGAGCCGGCCATTGATCGCTTCGGTCGGCCCGTTCGAAGTCCGCGGGTGATCGAAATACGCGAGGATGTCCGTACGTCTTCGGTCGAGTGTGTACGCGAGCTTGCGAAGCTCGGTGAACCAGGACGGCGTCGTCGCTTGCAACACATCGATGAGTTCGCGCAGCCGCTTTCGCCCCAGCCCCGAGTGCTGCTCTCGATACGCGGCCACGACTTGCTGGTAGACCCGCCAGGCCCGCCACACATCCCTATGCGCGGGGTCAGCGAACACGGCGTCGAGCTTGGCCTGCTGTTTCTCCGTGAGGAACGTCTCTCCGGTACGCAGCACTTTCCGAACCGCATAGAGTGGGTCGCCGCGCCGTCCGCGATGCCCGAGGGTTTCCTGCTGCACCCGCTGTCTTACCCGATCAAGCGCATCACCAGCAAGCTGGACGACGTGGAAGGGATCCATCACCTCGACCGCGTCGGGCAGATGTTGTTTCGACGCGGTCTTGAACCCGGCGAACCCGTCCATCGCGACGACCTCGATCCCGTCGCGCCAGGCCTGGGTTCTCGCGGCGAGCCAGTCGCTGAAGACCTGCTTCGATCGGCCAGGAACCATGTCGAGCAGCCGGGCCGGGCCGCGCTTGTCCCGGACGGGGGTGAGGTCGATGATCACGGTCACGTACTTGTCGCCGCGGCGGCTGTGCCGCCACACGTGCTCGTCGACCCCGATCGTGGTGACCCCGTCGAAACGGTGGGGGTCATCGATCAGCCGCCGCTTTCCCTCGTCCAGGATCGCGGTGTTCGCGGTGTGCCAGGACACCCCGAGATTCGCTGCGGCACGAGCGACGGTGAGGTGATCGATCACGAGTGCTTCCAGCGCGTAGCGGACCCCGGCGCGGGAGATCTTCGCCCGTTCGGGGGCGGCCTGGCTGGTGTCTTCTCGCCACACGGTCCGGCACCAAGAACACCGATACCGGCGAACCCGGATCTTCAGGGTCGTGGGGCGGTGTCCGAACGGCTCGTGCGCGAGCGTCCGGGTGACCGAATCGCGGGGAGAGCCCTCTGCGCCGCAGTTGCGGCACCACGGATCGGGTTCGGTCACGCGGCACTGGATGATCGCACAGTCGGGTTCCAGGCGCTGCCCGATCGCTTCGAGACCGAGCTCGTCGAGACGGCAGAACGTGGTCAGGTCAGGGGTCGAGAAGGTAGCGTTGAACACGAAGACCTCGTGGAGAGAATCGTTGGATTAGACACCCTGATTCTCTTACGAGGTCTTCGCTC
>NZ_KZ984035.1 GCF_003569785.1 Leucobacter sp. wl10
TTGATGCTCCTATAGTTGTCAACTCATGATTTCCCCGGTTCTTGGATTGACTTTGATCAGGTGGTAGAGCTCTCGGATCACGTAGCGCTTTAGACATCGGATGATGTCTCGTTTGCTCTTGCCCTCGGCGGTTCTGCGGGCGACGTAATCAATGGTGGGTTGGTGGAATCGCATTCTCACGATCACGGTCCGATAGATCGCGGCGTTGAGTTGTCGGTGTCCTCCATGGTTGATGCGATGCTTCCCACTTGTCATACCCGACCCTGTAGGGACGGGGCTGATGCCGGCGAGTTTCGCGAACGCAGCCTCGGATTTGATGCGCCCGGGATTATCGCCAGCAACAATGAGGATCTCGGCAGCAGTATCGACGCCGATACCGAACTCCTCCAGCAGGTGCGGAGCACGCCCGAGGACGAGTTCCTCGATCATGCCGTTGAGTTCTTTGATTTCCTCATCGAGCATGAGCCAACGCCTCGCGAGCGACCGCAGGGTATGCCGGTTCGCGTCCTCGGGAGACTCAAGGCTGCGCGGCCGGAATGCGGCGCAGTGACGCGCGAGAGCCCGCTGGGTCTTCCGAGCGGTCTCGGTGCGGAGCTGTTCTGGTGCGTGCACGAGCATCGCTTTGAGCGTCACCATCGTCGCGGCTTTCTGCTTGACCGCGGTGTCATGGGCGACTTTGAGCTGTCGAATCATCTCGACCGCCCCGTCCATCGTTTTCGGGGTCGCGGTCGCGAATCCCGCAAGCACGGCTCTCGCGGCGTTCTCCGCGTCGAGGGTGTCGGACTTCCCGTTGAGTCGGCGGAGACGCCTATCGGGGCGTGAGACCTCGACGACTTTGTGGCCTTGCCGGCGCAGGAACGAGGTGAGACCTGCCCCGTAGGAGCCGGTTCCCTCGATTCCGAACGAGATGATCCTCCCGAAGGTCCCAGCCCAGTCGAGGAGTTGCCGGAACCCAGCGGTGTCGGTCGCGATCGTGAGGGTCGCGAGGATCCCGCCGATGGTGTCCATCACTGCTGCGACGTGAATGTGTTTATGCGTGTCTATGCCGATCACGACGTGCCCTGAACGGGCGGGCTCTGCCTGGGTCATAGCGGGGTTCCTCTCTGCCGGTTATCGTGGGGTTCACGCTGTCACCGGCGAGGGGACAGGACTGTCACGGGGACGCTGTCGAAAGTATGCTCCAGGCTCCTATTAGGTCACGCCTCGTCCGGTGGCAGCGCTTATTACGCTGCCCGGGCGGAGGGTCGACAGATCAACGCAAAGGCACCCTGCGGGCCAATCGTAAGCAAGGGTCAGACCACTCCGGCCGGGACTTCCCAATCCTTGCGAGATCGGGTAAAAACAGACTGACA
>NZ_KZ984036.1 GCF_003569785.1 Leucobacter sp. wl10
TGCTGCTCCGATACCTCCTCGCCGGGAGTGATGCGACCTTCGCCGAGCTGGGCGAGGCCAGAGCCGAGCCAGCTGCCGGGAGGATTCCCGACCTCGGCATAGTAGCGAGTCAGCGGCGTCGAAAGGCTCCGGTCGCCGTCGCCTGCAACGACGGAGCGCAGCAGATACTTGTAGCCGTCACCGGCGCTCATCACGCGCATCGAAACCGTCACATCCGATAGGTAGGAATCCGAGGCTTGGCTCAAGCCCTGAGCTCCAGACGGCTTCCATCTTGTTGCCGAGAGCACTGGAGGGGAACGGGGTAGATCCGGGAGCAAGGAGGCAAATGCGTTTCGGAGTCATGCGAACCAATATGAACGTTAGGTGTCAGCTGGCGAGTTGTTTTCCAGAGCGCGGGCTCAACGGCAGACTTGGTGGGATGGGACTCCCTGATTCAGTTGCGTCTCGCCCATTCCCGGGTTCATCGGGACGGGTCTTCCTCGTGTTCCTGCGGCTCGGGTTGACGTCGTTTGGCGGGCCGGTCGCTCACCTCGGCTATTTCCGCACCGAGTTCGTCGAGCGGCGAGGATGGCTCAGTGACCGCGCCTACGCGGATCTCGTCGCGCTGTGCCAGTTCCTGCCCGGGCCGGCGTCGAGTCAGGTCGGCATGGCGATCGGCCTGCAGCGCGCCGGTATCCTCGGCATGCTCGTCGCCTGGGCCGGCTTCACGCTCCCCTCAGCCATGCTGCTTTTCGCTTTCGCGCTCGGTATCGGCGCGAGCGGGGATCTCTCGCAGGCGGGCTGGGTACTCGGTTTGAAGGCGGCTGCGGTCGCGGTAGTCGCCCACGCTGTGCTCGCCATGGCAAGATCGCTCACCCCCGGTGCTCGTCGCGCGACGATCGCGGTCGCGGTCATGGTGCTCGTGCTGCTCGTGCCGGGCCCGCTCGCGATGCTTGGTGCCATGATCGCCGCGGGCATCGCCGGGTTGCTGTTCCTTGCGCGCACCGCGCACACCGGGGCACCCGCCAGGACTGAGGATCGATTTCCGGTGCGCCTGCACCGGGGCGTCTCGATCGGCTGCCTGATCGCGTTCGCCCTGCTGCTGGTGACCCTCCCGATCCTCGCAACAGCGACAGGAGATGCGGCACTCAGTCTGTTCGACCTCTTCTACCGTGCGGGCTCGTTCGTGTTCGGGGGCGGCCATGTCGTGCTGCCGCTCCTGCAGGCGGAGACGGTGCAGACAGGGCTCGTAGAGCCCGGCGCGTTCCTGGCCGGGTACGGAGCCGCGCAGGCGGTGCCTGGTCCGTTGTTCACGTTCTCCGCTTTCCTTGGCGCGGTCAC
>NZ_KZ984037.1 GCF_003569785.1 Leucobacter sp. wl10
GGCTCATCGGAATCGAGAGTGTAGGAGCGGCCTGAACCCGCCGGTCTCGAGTAAGGACCGCGCGATGTAGTGGGCCAGGTTCCGGAACCCCAGCGCGGATCCGCGGAGGTGTTCGAGCCTGCCATTGATAGCCTCGGTCGGCCCGTTCGATGTCCTGGGGTGATCGAAGTACGCGAGGATGTCTTCCCGGCGACGGTCGAGCGTGTACGCGAGCCTGCGGAGCTCGACGAACCAGGACGGCGTGGTCGCTTTCAACGTGTCGATGAGTTCACGCAGCCGTTTCCGCCCGAGCCCGCTGTGCTTCTCTCGATACGCGGCAACGACCTGCTGATAGGCGCGCCACGCCCGCCACACATCCGCATGCGCGGGATCAGCGAACACCTGATCGAGTCGGGCTTGCTGTTTCTCGGTGAGGAATGCCTCACCCGTGCGCAGCACCTTCCGGACTCCGTAGAGCGGGTCGCCGCGCCTGCCGCGATGTCCGAGCGTTTCCTGCTGCACTCGCTGTCTGACCCGGTCGAGCGCGTCACCGGCGAGTTGAACCACGTGGAAGGGATCCATCACCTCGACCGCTTCTGGCAAATGCTGTTTCGATGCGGTCTTGAATCCGGTGAATCCATCCATCGCGACGACCTCGATCCCATCCCGCCAGGCCTGCGTTCTCTGCGCGAGCCAGTCCGAGAACACCTGCTTCGAGCGGCCAGGAACCATATCGAGGAGCCTGGCCGGGCCGCGCTTGTCACGCACAGGGGTGAGATCGATGATCACTGTCACGTACTTGTCGCCGCGGCGAGTGTGCCGCCACACGTGCTCGTCAACACCGATCGTGGTCACTCCGTCGAACCGTCCGGGGTCATCGATGAGGAGCCGTTGCCCCTCGTCCAGGATCGCACTGTTCGCGGTGCGCCAGGACACCCCAAGATTCGCTGCCGCACGAGCGACGGTGAGGTGATCGATCACGAGCGCTTCCAGCGCGTAGCGGACGCCGGCACGGGAGATCTTTGCCCGCACTGGTGCAGCACGGCTGGTGTCTTCTCTCCACACTTTCTGACACCAAGCACATCGATACCTCCGCACCCTGATCTTGAGCACTGTCGGACGATGCCCGAAGGGCTCATGCGCGAGTGTGCGAACAACGCTGTCACGAGGGATACCCTCGGCCCCGCAACGCCGACACC
>NZ_KZ984038.1 GCF_003569785.1 Leucobacter sp. wl10
CAACCATCCCGCTGGTCGTCCCATCAGCACTCCTCATCTCGGAGTGTTGCGACGACCGGTTGAATCCGCCTTGGGTGCCGGCGTCGCTGTGATGCAGCAGTCCGGTCGTTACGAACTCGACATTCGTGCGGCGTCTCGTGAACAGCGACTGCTCGAGCGCGGAGAGCACCAGCGTCGTCGTCTTCGAGGTCATCACTCGCCACCCGAGGATCCGACGCGAGAACACGTCAGTGATGAAGCTGACGTAGCAGAACCCGGCGATCGTCCACACATAGGTGAAGTCCGCGACCCACCATTGATCCGGCCTGGAGGGCCACGCCCACTGCCGTTTGACATGATCGGGATGCCGAGCGGCCTTCGGGTCGGATGCTGTGGTGATGGTCTTCCGCTTGCCGCGCTTCACCCCGCTGATCCCGGCGAGCTTCATGAGCCGCTCCACCCGATCACGGCCAATCGGGATGCCGGCACGCAGCGCGGCTTTCCAGAGCTTTCTCCGCCCATACAAGCGACGGTTCCGCTTCCAGATATCGTAGAGCTCGTTCGCGGCGTAGGCGTCGTCGAGTTCTCGAACGCTCGGGCCGAAGCCCCGAGCGTGGTGGGCGTAGTAGGTGGACGGGGCGACCCCGATACCGTGCTCGGAAAGTACGGTCAGGATCGGCTCGGCCCCGAACCGAGGCGCATGAGTACGAACGTAGTCGATCACTGTCCGAGTGTGCGGTCGAGCTCCGCTTGCGCGAAAAAAGCCGAGGCGGTCTTGAGGATCTCGTTCGCTCGTTTCAGTTGCGCGTTCTCGCGCCGGAGCCGGGCGATCTCGTCAGCGGGAGCCTCGTTCGAGTCTGGCCGGTGCCGGCCGTCTGTCAGAACCCGGTCGACCCACCCTCGGAGGGTCTCGGCGCTGATGCCGAGAAGCTCACCGACTTCGCGATAGGCGGCAGCCTTCGAGGTGTTCCCCTCGCTGATGCGGTCCTGGCACATCCGGATCGCGCGGGCCCGGGTCTCCTCGTCGTACTTTCGTGATGCTGGCATGATCACATTCTCTCTTCCGTGTCAGATCACGCCCCCCGACAAACGAGGAGTGCTGATGGGACGACCAGCGGGATGGTTG
>NZ_KZ984039.1 GCF_003569785.1 Leucobacter sp. wl10
TTGAGACCCCGCATCGCTATGCGCCCGGAGCTGCTCCGGCAAGATCGGGCGCCCTTGCCGGGCGCGTTCCCAGAGCGCCATCCTGAGGGGGATCATCACGAGATCGACGTGCTTCGTGGTCTGCGCATGCCAGGCCACGATGCGCTGCGAGTAGACGTCAACGATGAACGCGACGTACACCCAGCCCGCCCAGCTCCTGACGTAGGTGAAGTCCATCACCCAGGTGTGATCGGGGCGGGGCGCGGTGAAATCACGATCCAGCAGGTCAGCGGCCCGGATGCCGTTCTTCGACTGGATCGTGGTGCGCACCCCTTTCGCCCGTCTCGCGCCCTCGAGGCCGAGGAGCCGCATCGCCCGGTCGACGGCACCCCATGATGCGTCAGGGAGCTTGATGCGGCGAACCAGCGCGGTCATTTTCCGGCGGCCGTAGAGCCCTTCCGGGGTCATCTTCCGCTTCCGCGTACCGTCAGGCAGGGTGACCGTCGCCCAGACGAGGTCACGGACCGCGTCAACGACCCTCGCATCGGTGATCGTGCGGGCCGAGACCCGGCCCTTCTTCCAGGCCCGGTAGGTGCGCGCGGCGATCTGGACGCCCTGCTCTTGCAGGACGCGCAGAATCGACTCGACCGTGTGCCCCTCGGCCCGGAGCGTGTCGATGAACGCGAGCATCAACGGTTGCGGGGGTCGAGTTCCCCCGCGAAGAAAGTCGTCGCAGCGCGAAGGATCGCGACATCCTCACGCAGACGCTTATTCTCGGCCTTCAACCGTTTGATGTCAGCGAGCTCGTCACTGGTCTGACCCTCAGCATCACCGGCATCGATATCGGCCTGATACACCCACCGGCGCAGGGTCTCTTTCCCGACACCTTCCTGGCGGGCGACCGCCTGGATCGCTTGCGCGGTCGACGGGTACTCGCTGCGATGCTCACGCACCAACCTGATCGCACGCTCCTTGCGCACGGGATCCATTTTCTTTGGCATGATGCCATCCTCTCAACTCGAAAAGATGCGGCACCAAACCCCCAGCGATTCA
>NZ_KZ984040.1 GCF_003569785.1 Leucobacter sp. wl10
TCCGCCTCGCGCAGGAGGGCGCCGACATCATCGCGATCGACGTGAACCGGCAGCTCCCCACAGTGCCCTACCCGGGCGCCACCCCCGAGGACCTGGCCGAGACCGTGCGGCAGGTCGAAGCGCTCGACCGGCGGATCATCGCGACCGAGGCGGATGTGCGCGACTTCTCCGCGCTGCAGGCCGCGGTCGACGAGGGCGTCGCCCAGCTCGGCCGTCTCGACGTCGTGAGCGCCAACGCGGGCATCTTCTCGAACGCCCCCGCCGATCGGCTCAGCGAGGAGGCCTGGGACGAGATGATCGACGTCAATCTCAAGGGCGTCTGGCTCACCTGCAAGGCGTCGATTCCTCACCTGCGTGCGGCGGGGGGCGGATCGATCGTCATCACGAGCTCGACCGCGGGCATCAAGGGCTCGCCGAACTTCGTGCACTACGTCGCCGCGAAGCACGGCGTCGTGGGGGTGATGCGCACGCTCGCGAACGAACTCGCGGCCGATAACATCCGGGTGAACACGGTGCACCCGACCGGCGTCGAGACGGGCATGATCCTGAACGACAACCTGTTCGAGCTGTTCATGCCCGATCTGCCGGCGGAAGAACGGACCCGGGAGGAGTTCGCGAAGCGGATGACCGGCTTGAACGCCCTCCCGATCTCCTGGGTGCAGCCGTTGGACATCTCGAACGCCGTGCTGTTCCTGGCGAGCGACGAGGCGCGCTACATCACCGGCATCCAGCTCCCCGTCGACGCGGGGTCCACGCAGAAGTAGAAGGAGACCGGATCCGAGCGGGGCGAGAACCTCCGCCCCGGCGCGGGATCCGGCTGGAGGGAGAAGAGATCATGACCGGAAGACTCGAGGGCAA
>NZ_KZ984041.1 GCF_003569785.1 Leucobacter sp. wl10
CGGCGTAGGACGGGTTCACGTCCCGCGCCCGCTCAGTTTTGCTGATCTGATTGGACGCCGTTGACGCGTTATCCGGGACGACCACAAGCGGCACACCGCCGAGGTATTCGAAGACGCGCCGGTGACAATCAAGCCAGGACGGCATCTTCTCATCGAGGGCCCCGTACGCGAATACGACCCCGGAGTACGGCAACGTCGCGACGAACACCGACACTCTCGTGTGCTGCCTGCTGATGGGGTCCGTGATCCGCATTTGAGTCCCCGCCCAGTCGACCTGCAACGTATGCCCTGGCGTATGCGTGATCGGCGCGGTCAGATCATTGACGCGGACATGCTCAGCGACGAGTTCGCAGAACCGGTCGTACCCGTAATGCTTGACCCCTGGCGCTGCTGGCGTCTTCAGGTACTGGGACCAGAGCACCTTCAACGGCGGCTTCTTCCGCCCCACTCTTGCTACGACGATCTTGTCGATATCAACGGGAACGAACTCGCTAGTGATGCTGCGCCTACCGTCAGCGAAGAACCGATCAAGGTCCTCACCAGTGAGCGCGTCAAGCTGGGCATGTGTGACGAGCTGCTCGGCAACGAGCACGCGACGCGCTTTCGCGATCGCGCGATGCGAGCACTTCACGAGCGCCTCGATCTGACGATACGAGCGCTGCTGGATGAGTAGCGACATGATGAGCCGGTAATCGGCCATAGACGTTGGATCCTTCCATCCGCCGCGACCCTCGTTGGTCACGGTCGATGGCCATCCTGAAACAGATCCTCCGCGAGCGCTACCGGATACACCCACGACTGCGACCGGAACGACCCACGACCACTACCAAACCACTCCGCTCAACA
>NZ_KZ984042.1 GCF_003569785.1 Leucobacter sp. wl10
GACCCGGTGTTGCATCGACCGGTTGAACTCACCCTGTACGCCGTTCGCTGACCGGCCGGCACTCCGACGAGCGGTCCCGGGGCACCGATCCGGGGCCGCTCGCCGTCAGTCGCGGTTCTCGTCGTCGAGCAGATCCTCCTCGCCGAGACCGTCCTCGTCGGTATCGCGAGTCCTCACGTAGGGGTCGGCCTCGCCCGCGTACTGCGCGCCGGCCGCGAGCGCCGCGGCCTCTTCGTCGCGGCGTCTCGCCTCGGCCAGCAGATCGTTGAGATGCTGCGCGCTCTCCGGGAGCTCGTCGTGGATGAACTCGAGGCTCGGCGTGAGCCGGGTGCCCAGCTGCCTGCCCACCTCGCTTCGCAGCATCCCCGTGGCGGCCTTGAGCGCCGCCGCGGAGTCGGTCTGCTCCTGCTCGCTGCCGTAGACGGTGTAGAAGATGCTCGCGTGCTGCAGGTCTCCGGTCACGCGCACATCGGTGATGGTGACGAAACCGAGGCGCGGATCCCGCAGCCCCTTCTCCAGCCTGCGGGCGATGATCTGCTGGACCCGCTCAGCGACCTTGCCGGCTCTTGGATTGCTCATGCGACAAGCCTATCGCCGCGGGACGGATGCCCGGCGCCGCTCTACGATGGTGGTGGATCCCCATCCCGCCCGATGAAGCAGAAGCAGGAGGCGCACGCATGACGCACTCGCCCGACCAGCAGAATCCCGGGACCCCGGAAGCCTCCGGATCCGGCAGGGAGGCGTCGCCGCCGCAGTACGCACCCCCGCAGTACGCGCCGCCCGCCGCACCGCAGTACGCACCACCCCAGTACGCGCCGCCCGCCGCACCGCAGTACGCCCA
>NZ_KZ984043.1 GCF_003569785.1 Leucobacter sp. wl10
ACGGAGGACACGTGCTCGAGCAGTCGCAGATCGAATCCATTGCCGATGAACTGGTGCAGGCCGACCGGGATCGCGCGATCCTGCCGAGGCTGACCTCACGGTATCCGGGGATGGTGATCGAGGATTCCTACGCCATTCAGCAGGTGTGGTCGGATCGCCGCATCGCTGCGGGGGCGCGGCTGGTGGGGCATAAGATCGGGCTGACCTCGAAGGTGATGCAGGCGGCCACGGGGATCACGGAACCGGATTACGGCGTGATCCACGACGACATGGTCTACGAGTCGGGGTCGGTGCTGGAGTTCGACCGGTTCTCGAATGTGCGCATCGAGGTCGAGCTGGCGTTCGTGCTGTCCAAGCCGCTGACGGGCCCGGACGCGTCCCTCTTCGACGTGCTCGACGCGACCGCGTACGTGGTGCCGGCGCTGGAGGTGCTCAACTCGCATCTCGAGCTGGAGGGGCGCACCATCGTGGACACGATCAGCGATAACGCGGCGATGGGCGCGATGGTGGTCGGCGGCCGCCCGGTGAGGGTCGACGAGGTGGATCTGACGTGGGCGAAGGCGCTGCTGTACCGCAACGAGACGATCGAGGACTCGGGTGTGGCCGGCGCCGTGCTCGGCCACCCCGCGCTGGGGGTGGCGTGGCTGGCGAACAAGCTCGCCCAGCACGGGCAGACCCTGGAGGCGGGCGAGATCGTGCTCGCGGGATCGTTCACCAAGCCGATGTGGGTCGAGCGCGGCGACACCGTGCACGCCGACTACCACGAACTGGGTTCCATCACATGCCGATTCG
>NZ_KZ984044.1 GCF_003569785.1 Leucobacter sp. wl10
AGGAACTCCTCGTGACGGTGCTTGGGCAGGCACTGCCCGATCACCTTCCCGGTCGCCACTTCCAGCGCGGCGAACAGGGTCGTGGTGCCGTGGCGCTTGTAGTCGTGGGTCATCGTCCCGGCCCGGCCCTTCTTCATCGGCAGCGACGGCTGGGTGCGGTCCAGCGCCTGGATGGAGGACTTCTCGTCCATACACAGCACGATCGCCTGCTCGGGCGGGTTCAGATACAGTCCGACCACATCGACCAGCTTCGTCTCGAACTGCGGGTCGTTCGAGAGCTTGAACGTGTCCACCAGGTGCGGTTTCAGCCCGCGCGCCGCCCAGATCCGCTGCACCTGCGACGACGACACCCCGGTCGCTTGGGCCATCGACCGGCAGGACCAGTGCGTCTGTCCCGGCGGCTTCGAGTGCAGCGTGAGGTCCACGATCGCATCGATCTTGGCCTGCGGGATCGTCGCCTTGCGCCCTCGGCCCTCCTTGACCTGCGCGAACTTCACCAGGCCCTCGTCCTCGAACCGTTCCCGCCACGCCCGCACGGTCTTCACCGTCGCCCCCACGCTCTGCGCGATCGCGGTATTCGCCGCCCCGTCCCCGGCCAGCAGCAACGCCCGAGCCCGCTGCACCTCCCGGTGCGGCGCCGTCCGCGACCGTGCCAGCACCCCCAGGGTCTCTCGCTGGCCATCGGACATCACCAGGGCAGGAGCAGCAGCACGAGTCATACCCCAATCCTATCCCGCAAATAAGTATCTATTTACGGGACACACCACTAG
>NZ_KZ984045.1 GCF_003569785.1 Leucobacter sp. wl10
AATACTGGTGGACCGCGCTCTTCATCTTCCTCGTCGTCCTGCTGCCCCTGGCGCTCTACATCACGGGCGCGGTCGTGCTGGCCGGCACGCAGGAGGCTCCCTTCTCCGACTCGAACCGCGAAGCGGAGACGATGGGAATCGCCATGATCGCGACCGGCATCGGACTGCTGATCATCACCTGGCTGGCACTGCTCGTTCCCGGCATCGCCCTCATCTGGCGCCGCCTCCACGATGCGAACTTCTCGGGAGCCCTCTGGTGCCTGACGTTCATCCCCTATGTCGGCGGCCTGATCCTCTTCGTCTTCATACTGATGCCCCCGAGGCCGGCCGGCCGGCACTACGATCTCGTCCAGGGCCGCGGTCTCGGCGGTGTCGGGAGCACCCCGTAGTATGGAGGACCGACGCCACCGATTCGGGATCCACTCCCGTCCGCAAGTAGAAAGTTGACGAACGTGAGCTACCCGCCGAACTCCGATACCCCCGAGACCCCCGGTTCCGAAGGGGCTGCCCAGCAGCCGCCCGCGGCCCCGCAGCCGCAGTACGCGCCGCCCGCCGCACCGCAGTACGCCCA
>NZ_KZ984046.1 GCF_003569785.1 Leucobacter sp. wl10
GAAGGTGACGGGGTCGGTGGCCGATCCCGCGGGATAGATCACGTAGACGCCGTTGCCCGCCGCGGTCAGCGTGCCGCTCGCCGTCACCCGCCCATCGGCGAGATCCCCCACAGGAATCGCCAGATCCGCCAGCACCACGCGCTCCCCGTTCATGGCGGGCCACGAAGAATACGCCCTCTGCGTCACCTCGGCCGACAGCGTCGCCGTGGTCGGCGAGGTCAGCACGATCTGCGCGTTCGCAAGCGTCTGCTCCAGCCCCCAGCCGCCGCCCGCGCCCAGGCCCTGGTGACCGCGCGAGACCATCGCACCGGCATAGGTGATCGTGCCGGTACCCGCCTCGACATCGACCGTCCCGGTGCCGTTCGCCCAGGTGACAACGCCATCATCGGCCGCGGTGGCCGGCGCACTCGCCGAGATGCCCCCGTTCGCGATAGGCCCCTTCACGTAATTCCGCCACGACTCACGAAACCCCCACGA
>NZ_KZ984047.1 GCF_003569785.1 Leucobacter sp. wl10
CGGCCTCAGCGCCGTCGTAGAGCGTCTCGCCGACCCGCACCTGCCGCGCGGCCTCCGCCCGGCTGCTCCCCGTGAGCCGCTGCACCAGCGCCACCGCACTGCGATGCCCCCGCGCCTGCGCCACGCCCGCGTGCCCCGCCTCACGCGACGAGCGCCGGGCCACGACACCCGCCGCCGCCGTCCGCAACCGCTCCACCATCCGCCCCACCTCGGACGCCAACTCCAGCAGCGCCACCGCCTCCCCGTCATCGAGGCGATCCACCGCCGCCGGCAGCAGCCCCGCATCCGGCACCTCGCCCGTGAGATCGCGAATCGCCGCGACCCGGGCCATGATGTCGGTGAAGAGTTCCATGCCTCTATTTTCCCACCTGATCAGCACAAACACCTAGGGACAACTCCACGAGGTTCACCGGTTTCGGCCGCCTGTGGACGAAG
>NZ_KZ984048.1 GCF_003569785.1 Leucobacter sp. wl10
CAGTGCCTGCCCAAGCACCGTCACGAGGAGTTCCTGACGTTCCTGCGCACCATCGAGCGGAGCGTGCCGCCCGAGTTGCAGATCCACCTGATCCTGGACAACTACGCTACCCACAAGCACGAGAACGTGACGAAGTGGCTGAGCAAGCATCCGCGGTTCCACCTGCACTTCACCCCGACCTCGTCGTCCTGGCTGAACCTCGTTGAACGCTGGTTCCGGGAACTCACCGACAAAGCGCTCCGCCGCGGGGTCTTCCGCAGCGTGCCCGACCTCATCGACGCGATCGAGGACTACCTGGATGCGCACAACGACCAGCCCCGCCCACTGATCTGGACCGCGTCAGCCGAATCCATCCTGGACAAGATCGCCCGCGGCCGCGTCGCCCTCAACCAGGCAACCAACACCGGGACACACCACTAG
>NZ_KZ984049.1 GCF_003569785.1 Leucobacter sp. wl10
GGGGCGTCGGGGTGGCCGGGTCGAGGGCGGGCGGTGTCATCGGGGTCCAGAGGTCGATCAGTATGAAGGCGACGGGTCCCTTCCAGTCCGCCCAGAGTCCCGGCTTCCAGGCCTTTGCGGGCGCTGAGTGTGCGGCAGAGCAGATGGTGCGGCGCGGCCTTTGCCGGGTCGAGCGCGACCAGTTTGTCGGCGACCCGGCCCCGGCCCCGGCGCCGGGTGCCGGGCGCGCATCGGCCTCCCGGCCAGTGGCACGGCGTTGCGCATGGGCTGCGTTCGGCTCCGCGCGTGCACTTCCGCCACAACGGCCTCCGCGCGCGCGTCCGCGAGCGATGGTGCGAGCCTCGCCATCGCTCCAGGAGACACCCCGCCTCAAA
>NZ_KZ984050.1 GCF_003569785.1 Leucobacter sp. wl10
TCACTATTGAGGTAATGAACATTGAGCGAACTGACTTGACGGGGCGAGTGGCGCGGTATGCGGCGCTGGCCGATCCGGTGCGACTGCGGATCATGGACCTACTGACCCTGGGCGATGTCGCCCCGGTCGAGCTGCAAGCCGGGCTGGGAATCTCGTCCAGCTTGCTCGCGCATCACCTGAACCAGCTCGAGCACGCCGGATTCCTGGTGCGCACTCGGTCTGAGGCCGACCGGCGCCGCACCTACCTGCACCTCGCCCCCGACGCGTTCTCGGGGCTGACCCCGTCGCCGGGGCTCGGGGTGCGGCGGGTGGTGTTCGTCTGCACCGGCAACTC